>JAXDKG010000034.1:0-387270 GCA_034667225.1 Acidobacteriota bacterium | reverse complement strand
CAACGCCTCGGCGACCGCCGTCCTGGCGCACGTCACGGTCTGGACCGACCAGTCGGTTCCGGCCCTCGACTTCGACGTGTACCTGACCGGCTATGACGTCCAGACCATCAACCTGCGCGACATCTTCTTCTCCGGCAACCTGCCGGTCACGGCTTCCGACGGCCAGGATCCGAAGGACACCATCAGCCCGCAGGGCCCGGTGTCCCAGGACATCAACTTCGCTTCCTGCACCGTGCTGCCGTATGCGCGGCCCGGGGTGAGCGCCTCGTTCCGCGCCCATCTGCAGGCCTGGTTCCAGGGCCTTCAGTCCCCGGCGACCGGCAACTGCGCTGGCTCGAAGCAGCCCGACACCAACATCCTGCGCGGCTACATCACGGTCGACACCGTGAACGCCTGCAACCTGTTCTTCCCCTCGGATTGGGCGTTCTACGCACCGTTCGTGACGGACCAGAACGTGCTGTGGGGCGACTACTTCTACGTCAACCCCGACCCGGTCACCGGCAACTTCGCCGAAGGCGAGACGCTGGTTCACATCGAGTCCTGCCCGACCTGCTTCGTGCCGGGCGACCACACCTTCTATGGCCGTTACAACGGCGCTACGGCCGATGACGCCCGCGAGCCCCTGCCGACGACGATGGCTGCCCGCTTCATCAACGGCGGTCCGTTCAGTGGCGGCACGGACTTCCTCGTCTGGCGCGAAGCCAACCAGACCGACTCCGCCTACGCCTGCTCCGCGCAGGGTCCGGCCAGCTGGTACCCGCTCGAGGCCACTCAGATCGTGATCTTCGACGAGCAGGAACAGCCGGTCACGAACGAGACCTGCCCCTCGGGCGACCCGACCTGCGAGCAGGAAGTCACGATTCCGAACGAGGCCAACCGTGTCGATGTCGAGACCGGCCTTCTGGCGCCCTTCGACTTCGGCTGGGCCTGGCTGAACCTTCAGCACACCGCCGTGACGCCGATCTACGGTGACACCGCGGCTCAGACCTGGGTGACGGCCGTGATGGACGCTTCGGGCCGGTATGCCGTCGGCTTCGACGCCATCCAGCTCGACAACGCCAACGCCCCGAACACCATCATCATCCCGGTTCAGGGTCAGCAGGCGCCCGACTGATCCCCGGCGGGCGCCGTCTTCGGACGGCGCCCGCTTCGTCCCGCTCGCGTTCACGGTAAACAGCCCCACCTATACCGCTGGTCTGATCCGGGCCGACCACGCCTGGGATCTCGACGTGCAGCTCTCCGCATAGTTCTCTTTCTTAATAGCATTGCTAAAGAAAGATGTGCGGCCTATTCTTCCTTAAAGCTTGAAAAAGGGAGGTGATGCCAATCCTCGGAGCGTGGCACCCGTCTGCTCGCGTCGTAGAAGTTGGATCTTCCAGCTCGGGAGGTAACTTTCCATGAGGATCAGAAAGCTTTGCCTGGGCCTTGTACTTGCGGGCCTGTTAGGTGTTGGGAGCCAGGTGTTCGCGCTGATTGGCACGATTGACGACGTGCCGGCTGCGACCCTGCTGCTCCCGTACTTCGAGGTGGACATTGCGAACAAGAACGGCGTGACCACCCTGTTCTCGATCAACAACGCCGCAGCGACCGCCGTGCTGGCGCACGTCACGGTATGGACCGACCAGTCGGTCCCGGCCCTCAACTTCGACGTGTATTTGACCGGCTATGACGTCCAGACCATCAACCTGCAGGACCTCTTCGTCAACGGCAACTTGCCCCGCACGGCCTCCTTTGGTCAGGATAGTTTCGATACCTTCAGCCCGAAGGGCCTGTTGTCTGAGGACATCGACTTTCCTTCCTGCACCAACAAGCTGCCGTATCCCCCGAGCGCGGTGAGCGTTTTGTTCCGCAACCACCTGCAGGCCTGGTTACAGGGCAATGAGTCCCCGGCGACCCACAACTGCGCCGGTTCGAAGCAGCCCGACACCAACATCCTGCGCGGCTACGTCACGGTCGACACCGTGGACGCCTGCAACCCGTTCTTCCCCTCCGACTGGGCGTTCTATGCTCCGTTCGTGACCCACCAGAACGTGCTCTGGGGCGACTACTTCTACGTCTACCCCGACCCAGTGACCGGCAACCACGCCCAGAGCGAGACGCTGGTTCATATCGAGTCCTGCCCGACCTGCTTCTTGCCCCACACCTTTTACGGCCGTTACAAAGCCGCTTCTGCGGATAAGGACTCCCGCGAGCCCCTGCCGACCACGTTAATAGCCCGCTTCCTGAACGGCGGCCCCTTCTCCGGCCATACGGACTTCCTGGTCTGGCGGGAGGCCGACGAGAGCGACTCCGCCTACAATTGTAACAACCCTGGCCAGCCCACCTGGTATCCGCTCGAAGCGGCGCAGATCCTGATCTTCGATGAAGAAGAGCACCCGGTGGTAGTGGAGGCCTGCCACATCGGCGACCCGACCTGTGAGCAGGAAATTCTGATCCCGAATGAGGCGAACCGTATCGACATTGAAGCCGAACTGATGTCCCCGTATGACTTCGGCTGGATCTTACTCAACCTGCAGCAAGTGGAGGTAATTCCCATCTACGGTGACGACGATGCCCAAGCGTGGGTTACTGTAGTGATCGAGGCCGAAGGTCGGTTTAGCGTAGGCCACGACGCCATACAAAGTGATAACGCAAACAGGCCGTTTTCCACCATCCCATTCCCCTGAGCAGGTTTGGCAACGAAGGTAGAAGCAGCGCCCTTGGGCGCTGCACTGCCCTTTTCCGACGCACGCTTGGTCAATCGGTAGCTCAGTGTATATATTGAAGGCCTCGACACCCGGAGCGGTTCGTCCGTACACAGGGTAGTTGCGAGCTCCCAATGAAGAGTGAAAGCCTGACGATCCTCAATTCCGCCCCCCGTCCCTGGCGCCCCTGGAATACCACGGAGCTTCAGGTGAACCCGTTCCTCCACGTGGGTCCGGACCGGATCTACAACCCCCTGACCGACCGCACGATCGTGGAGGGCGAGCCCGGCTATGCCGAGCTGCGCTCTTTGGTGGCCGGCGGGAGTCTCTCTTCCGAGCGCGCGGGCCTGGCTGACGCCGGATGGCTGGTGCCTGCCGATTCGGAGCCGGAGCGCCAGTTCCTGCTCAAGTACGTCTCGCTCGAAGCGCACACGGTCTGCAACCAGTCGTGCTACTTCTGCCCGGTCTCGGTCGCTCCGCGCGCGGACCACTTCATGCCCATGGACCTCTACGAGCGCATCCTGGGCGAGCTGTCGGTCTGGCGGGACACGATCGAAGCCGTGTTCATGATCAACTACAACGAGCCCACCGCCGACAAGCGGTTCGTGGACCAGGTGCGGGCGATCAAGGCCGCCGGCCTGCGTCCCGCGGTGCTCACGAACGGCACCGGCCTGACCCCCTCCCGGGTCGATCAGCTCGTGGAGATGGGCGGGCTGCGCTTCCTTTCGATCAACATCTCGACGCTCGACCGCGAACGCTACAAGAAGGAGCGCGGCGGCGATCATCTCGGCGTCGTCCTCAAGAACCTCGACTATGCCAAGGACCGGCCGGTCGGGGAGACCATGGACATGGTGGTCCTGGGCACCGGCGACGAGAATCACCTGCGGGACTTCGACGAGATCTCCCGGCGCTTTGCGGGCAGCCGCTTCGCGGTGAAGTACTTCGAGGTCATGGACCGCACGGGCCACGTGCAGATCGGCCATCGCCCAGCGGCCCCCAACCAGCACCTGTGCGGCTGCGACAACGTTGGCTCGCGTCCGCTCCAGCACATTCACATCACCCCCCGCGGGCATTGCCTCCTCTGCTGCGAGGACTACGACGAGAAATATGTCGTGGGCGACCTGAACCAGGAGAGCGTCCACGAGGTGCTGACCGGCCCCAAGCTGGCCCTCATGCGGCGCTGGATCTACGGCCTCGAGGAAGCGCCCAAAGATTTCATCTGCCGCGGGTGCACGTTCGCTCTCAACCGCCCGTCCTGATGCGCCTGGCGCTGATCCTGGTCCATTACCATACGCCCGAGCTCGCGGCGGAGGCGGTCGAAGCTCTGCGTGCCGACTCCCTTGGGATTGAAACGGAGTGGCTGCTGGTGGACAACGGCAGCGACGCCGCGGGCCGCGCCCTCCTCGAAAGCCTCCCCGTTCAGCGGATCGATCCCGGGACGAACCTCGGCTATGCCGGCGGCGTGAACCTGGGCGTCGCCCGTTCCACGGCTGACGCGCTCGTTCTGATGAATCCTGACGTCCTGGTCCTCCCCGGCTGCATCCCTGCCCTGCTGGACAGGCTCCAGCGCGCGGCCGTCGCCGGGCCGGCGTTCTATTGGGATCGCGGACGGAGGATGCTCCTCCCCCCGGCCGAGGCGCGGGGCCGGCGGGAGGAGCTGCTCCGGTCCCGGCCTCGATGGCGGCGCCACGCGCGGCGGCATTGGGAGGCGCGCGCTCCGCTGGAAAGCTACTCGTTGAGCGGCAGCCTGCTCGCCATCCGGCGCGACGCCTGGGAGCGGGTGGGGCCGTTCGACGAGGGCTTCCGACTGTTTTTCGAGGAGACCGACTGGCTGCTCCGGGCGCGGCGTCTCGGGCTGCGCTCGGAGTACGTGCCCGGCGCAGAGGCGGTGCATCTCTACAACCGGAGCGCGGCGAACGAGCCCCGGTCGCAGCAGTGGTTCGAGGAATCGGCCCACCGCTTCCGGCGACTCCACTATGGCTCCGGGTTCACCTGGTTCCTGGAAAGAAGGAAGGAGCGTCCTGCTCCGGAGCTTCCGCTAATGAAGGAAGTCCCTGTCGAGGGCGGCTCCTGGGTGGAGGTTTCGCCCAATCCGGCCGGGTTCCCTGCCGCTGCCGAGCGGGTTTCGGCTTCATGCCTCTGGAGATTGCCGGAGGAGATCGCTGGCCGACTGGAGGGGAGCTGGACCGTGCAGGTCACCGATGGAAAAGGCCGCGAGCTCGTCCGGGGAAGGCTCTGACGTGCGCATCACCTACGTCCTGCCCTACCCGGAGCTGAACGGCGGCAACAAGGTCATCTTCCAGCACGCCGGCATGTTGCAGGAGCTCGGGCACGAGCTGACCGTCCTGGCGGAAGGCTCGAAACCGGACTGGATCCGGATCGACGCCGCCTACGTGAACATCGGTGTCGACGTGCCGCGCATCCCCTCCCAGGACCTGGTCATCGCCACCTACTGGACGACGATCGAGCGCTCGCAACAGCTCGCCCTGGGTCCGCTGGCCCACTTCTGCCAGGGGTATGAGGGCGGTCTCGTCCATCTCGCGCCGATCCTGCCCCGGATCGAGGCGGCCTATTCGCTGCCGTTGCCGACGCTCACCGTCTCGCCCCACCTGGCCGATCTGGTGCGGGACCGCTTCGGCCGCGAGGGCTTCGTGGTGCCCCCGCCGCTCGACCCGCTGTTCCGCCCCGCCTTCCGTCTCCGCCCCCGGCGGGAGCCGTGGATCGCGATCCCCGGTATCTTCGGCGCGGAGGTGAAGGGGGTGCCCACGGCGCTGGAGGCAGTGCGCCGGCTGCGCGAACGGGGATACGCTTGCCGCGTGCTGCGGATCTCGGTGATGGAGCTGACCGAGGAGGAGCGGCGGCTGCTCGAGCCAGATCGCTTCCTCACCGGTGTGGCGCCCGCCGAGATCGCCCGCGAGCTGCGCGAGTGCGACCTCCTTCTCTTTCCGTCCCGAGAAGAGGAGGGCTTCGGCCTTCCGCTGCTGGAGGCGATGGCATCCCGGGTCCCGGCCGTGGCCTCGCGCATCTCTTCGACTGTCGATATCGCTGACGGAGCGGTGAAGCTGGTGTCTCCGGGCGACGCGCAGGCGTTCGCCGAAGCCGCGGAGGAGCTGCTTTCGGATGCGGGGGCGTGGCGCCGGGCGCGGCGCAGCGGCTGGCGGGCGAGCCGCCGCTTCCGGCCCGAGGAGGTCATCCCCCGGTTGGACGAGGGAGTGCGCTGGGCGCACGCGAAGGCTTTGGAGAAGGAGATCGCACGATGAGGTTCCGACTGAACGCCGATCCGGCCGCGCTGCGCGAGCAATTCGTCAACGCGCGGCCGTTCCCCCATATCGTCCTGGACAACCTCTTCCCGAACGACATCCTGGAGGAGGTGCTGGACGATTTCCCGCGGGCGGACGAGATCGCCTGGCGCAAGTTCGACAACCCTACGGAGAAGAAGCTGGGCTACTGGCACGAGAACGCCCTGCGACCTCGCATCCAGCTCTTCCTCTACGAGATGAACTCGGCGCCGCTGCTCCAGTTCCTGGGGGCGCTCACCGGCATCGAGGGGCTGGTCTCCGATCCTTACTACGGCGGGGCCGGGCCGCACCAGATCGAGCCCGGCGGGTTCCTCAAGGTCCACGTGGACTTCAACTGGCATCCGCTGCTCAAGCTGGACCGCCGGCTGAACTTGCTCGTCTATCTGAACAAGGATTGGCGGGAGGAGTACGGCGGCCACTTGGAGCTGTGGAACCGGGACGTGTCCCGCTGCGAGGCGAAGGTGCTGCCGGTCTTCAACCGGACGGTGGTCTTCAGCACGACGGATTTCTCGTTCCACGGCCATCCGGAGCCGCTCGCCTGCCCCGAGGGGCGGTCGCGCAAGTCGGTTTCGTTCTACTACTACTCGAATGGCCGGCCGGATGAGGAGCGGTCGGCTCCGCATGACACGATTTTCCGGGAGACTTGAGGGCCTTGGGCGGACCTAAGGATTCTCGGGCCGATTCAAGGGGCTCAAATCGGATCTAAGAAGCTTAGGGCGGATCCAAGGACCTTCCGGCCGATTTAAGAGGCTTGAATCGGATCTAAGGAGCTTGCCGCGATTTTTAAGGGGCTTAGATCGGATCTAAGAGGCTTAGGGCGGATCTAAGGACCTTCCGGCCGATTTAAGAGGCTTGCATCGGATTTAAGAGGCTTGAATCGGATCTAAGAAGCTTGCCGCGATTTTAAGGGGCTTAGATCGGATCTAAGAGGCTTAGGGCGGATCTTAAGGACCTTCCGGCCGATTTAAGCGGCTTAAATCGGATTCAAGGGGATTAAATCGGATCCAAGAGGCTTGGAGCCGAGCCAGCCGTGCAGGATCACGTAGAAGCCCGCTCCTCAAACCCACGCCGGACGGAAAGGCTCCCGCGGAGGTCTTCTCGAGCCGCTCCGCTAGTCCGCTCAGCCGTACACGATCACATAGAACCCCTTGGTCGCCAGGCTTTCGGCATCCATCTCAAAAGCGGCCAGCCCGCCGAAGCGCTCGGGGAGCTCCGTCTTCTGGGGAATGAGCTCGAAGCGCTCGATGCCGGAGCGCCGCAGCCAGTCTCCCAGGCTGCGGTGGGTGAAGAAGCGGTAGTGCGTGTAGCAGAGGAGGCCGATGGGCAGGTAGTCCCAGCGGCCGGCTAGCAGGTCTTCCACGATCGACCAGTGGCCGACGTTGGGGATCGAGAAGACCGCCCGACCTCCAGGGGCCAACAATCCCCTCACCCGCGCCAGGAAGCTCTCGCTGTCCACCAGGTGCTCGACCAGCTCGAGGGCCATTACGACATCGTAGCGGCCGTCGAGATCCAAGGTTTGGACGTCTCCCTGGATCACCCGATGGAGATGCCGGGCGGCTTCCCGCGCTACGACCGGGTTCAGCTCCACGCCGGTCACGCGGCAGCCTAGACGCTCCTGGATCAGCCGGCCGGTCACCCCTCGGCCGCAGCCCACTTCCAGCACCTCGCGCGTCCCCTCGGGGAGAAACTGCAGGACGTCGTCCCGGACCTCGCCGTAATAATCGATGAACTCGTGGCAGAGCCCCGCGAGGACAGGGGCCTTGCCGGAGCGCTGCCGGTATTCGTCCCAGGTGAGCAGGGTGACCGAAGGCGGGGGCGGCGGGGCGTTCCCGGGTCCTCCTTCGAGGAAGGCGCGCTCCAGCCGCTCGTAGCCGCGCAGGGTGTAGACGGGAAACCTGAGGCCGACGTCCGCGAGCCGGTAGGGGCGGACCTCGGCGGCGCCTTCGAGCAGCTTCTCCCGCATGACCTCCAGGGTGCGCCGGGTGAGGAGGACATTGGCGTTGGAGAGGAGAAGAACCGCTCCGAACTCGCCCGCGGGCGGCTCTCCGACGGCCAGCTCTGCGCTTCCGAACGCCTGCCGGGCGTGGAGCAGGCAGAGCGAGAGCAGGTATTGGAACTCGGGCGATTCCGCGCTGTCGTCGCCGAGCGCTTTGAGGACGAGAAGGCCGGTCACGAAGTCAGCATACAATCCCGCCGATGCGGTGCGACATTTCGGTGGTCATCCCCGCCTACAACGAGGCGGAGCGGCTCGGCTCGACGCTCGAGCGGACGGTGGATTACCTCTCGCAGCGGGGTCTTTCCTATGAGGTGCTCGTGGTGGACGATGGCAGCCGCGACCACACGGTGCAGGTGGCGGAGGCTTTCGCGGACCGCGGCGTGCGGGTGATCCGGCACGAGCAGAACCGCGGCAAGGGCGCGGCGATCAAGACCGGGGTGCTCGCCTCGCGCGGCGCCGAGGTGCTGCTTTCGGACGCCGACGCTTCGACGCCCATCGAGCAGCTGGAAAAGCTCCAGCGCAGGCTGCCCGAGGCGCCGGTGGTGCTGGGGAGCCGCGCCGTGGCCGGCGCCGACATCCGCCAGCATCAGCCGTTCTACCGCGAGGTGATGGGCAAGACCTTCAACCGGCTCATCCGGCTCGTTGGGGTGCACGGCCTGTATGACACGCAGTGTGGCTTTAAGCTCTTGCAGGGAGAGGCCGCGCGCGAGATCGGCGCCGAGCTGACGATCGACGGCTTCGCCTACGACGTGGAGCTGGTCTGGCTGGCGCGGCGGCATGGCTACAGGGTGATCGAGGTGGGGGTCATCTGGGTAGATTCGCCCGACTCCCGTGTCGATCCGGTCCGCTCGTCTCTCGCGATGCTTCGCGACGTGGTCCGGATGCGGATCCGCCATTCGGGGGGGAGGTGAACCCCGCGATACCGCTCCTGGCTGTCTTAGGAGTGGCGGGGCTCCTGCTCCTGCGCAAGGATGTCGGTCTGGCCTGGGGCGCATTGGCGATCGCGGGCATGGCTCTGCTGGCTCCGGCGCTGGCGATTCCGAACGGCATCCCCAGCCCGGCCGCGACGCTCGCGGCGGTGCCTCCCTGGCAGGGGACGGGCGATCCGGCCGAGGGCAACCCGGTGCTCCAGGACGTGACGTTCCAGATCCAGCCCTGGCAGCTCTTCGCCCGCCGCGAGCTGCGCGCCGGCCATCTTCCGCTCTGGAATCCGCATCAGTTCTCGGGCGCGCCGTTCTGGAGCAACGGTCAGTCCGCACCGCTCTTTCCCCTGCATCTGCTCTTCGCCGCCTTGCCGCTCCAGCTTGGTTTCGTGCTGCTCCCCTGGTTGCGCCTGGTGATCGCCGGCTGCGGAGCCTGGGTGCTCGGGCGCGAGCTGGGGCTTTCGCGGCCGGCGGCTTTGCTTACGGCGCTGATGTTCTCGCTATCTGGGATGATGGTGAGCTTTCTGTTGTTTCCGATGGGGAATGCTTTGGCTCTGGTGCCGTGGGTGCTTTGGAGCGTCGAGAGGAAGGATGTTCCTCTCCTTGCACTCACCGCCGGCCTGCAGCTTCTGGGAGGCCATCCCGAGACCTGTGCCCACACAGCTCTCCTCGCCACGATCTACCTTCTCGTCCGCGGAGCCTCAGGATCGACCTGGCTCCGCTTTGCGGCGGGATGGATCGGCGGGGCGCTGATCGCGGCGGTTCAGATCCTGCCTTTCGTCCTGCTTCTGCCTGCGACGAGCAAGTGGGCTGCCACGGGCGGAGGCTATCCGCCGCTCGGCCTCCTTCTCCAGCAGCCGCTCCGGCTGGTGTTGCCACAGCTCTATGGTCATCCGGCGGAGGGGAACTGGTCGGGACCGTTCAACTACTCGGCCACGGCTGTGTATGTGGGAGCGCTGGCCCTGCCTCTGGCCGCGGCGGGGCTTGTCCGGGTGCGGGACCGCCGCTGGCTCGCTGTCGCCGCAGTTCTGGCCTTCTCCTTTCTGGCGGCCTACTACATGCCCGGCGTGCGGGACGTCCTCGGGGCTCTTCCGGTGCTCGGGAAGGCCGCGCATCATCGCCTGATCTTCGGGATCGAGCTGGGCCTGGCCCTCCTTGCCGGCGCCGGTTGTGACCGCTGGTTGGAGGGAAAGGGGAGGGGGATCGCGGCCGGGGCGGCCCTGGTGGGCGTGCTCCTCGGCGCGGCTTGGCTGACGGTTCCGAATGCGCAGCTCGGCTGGACCCTGAGTGCCGCGGCCGTGGCCCTCGTCCTGACCCTCTCGCTCCGCTGGCCGCGAGAGCGGCGCTGGGCCTGGCTTCCTCTTCTCCCCGTGGTGGCCGTGATCGACCTGCTTCTCGCCCACGGTGGCATCCTGCGGGCGATCCCTCTCGACCGGCTCTACCCGGAGACCGGCGCCGTCCGCTTCCTGCAGGCCCAGGAGGGGAGGGTGGCGGGGGTCGATCAGGCGCTGCGGCCCAATGCCGCGCTGGCCTACGGCCTCTTCGATCCGCGCGGGGACGATCCGGTCAAGCTGGAGCGCTACGAGGCGGTCTACCGCTCGTTCGCGCCGGGAAACCCGGTCTACTTCGAGCCGATCCAGCGGTGGGACGATCCATGGCTGGACCGGCTTGGCGTCCGGTGGGTGGTGGCCGATCCACACGAGGTGCGGCCGGGGTGGCGGCTGGCGTACCAGGGGGCGGACGCCCGCGTCTATGAGCGGCCCGGCGCTCTGCCTCTGGTGCGTTGGACGGAGGGCGGGGGAGCGCTCGTAGACGAGAGGATGACCCGTCCCGGCTTCTGGAAGATCGCCTGGTGGACCCCCGTCCGCTCGACGCTGGTCGTGGCCGAGACCTGGGACCGCGGCTGGCGCGCTCTGGCTGGGGGAAAGCCGGTGCCGGTCGTCCCGGTCGAGGGCGCGCTGATGGGAATCGAGCTGGGACCCGGCGCGGGCAGCCTGGAGCTGCGATACAGGCCCGCCGGTCTGGTGGCGGGTGCCTGGCTGTCGGTCCTGGGTCTGGTCGGGCTCGCCACGCTGTTTCCAGTGGGGAGGAATCCCCGCCCGTGAAGATCAGAACGACTCAACCGGAAGACCTCCCTTCCCTCTCCGCGCTCTTCGCCGACCGCTTCGGCCACACCCTGGAGCCGGACGAGTGGGAGTGGAAGTACCGCCATCTCCCGGGGGAGGCGCGCAGCTTCGTGGCGGTCCAGGACGGCGAGGTCGTGGCCCACGCGGGAGCGCTCTGCCTGCCCGCCCGCTGGCAGGGAGGCGACGCCGGTATCTGGCAGCTCGTGGACTTCGTGGGCAGCCCGAAGCGCGGCGGCCTCCGTCCAGCGCTCGTGGACCTCGGCCGCGCTCTGCTCGACGATCTGCCGCGGGAACAGGACACCCCCTGGATCTTCGGCTTCCCGAGCGAGAGGCACTTCAAGCTCGGGCAGCGGGTCTTCGGCTATCACCCCCTGACCGAGATCGAGACGCTCGCCGGCCCGATCCCCGAGGCGGCTCCCGTCCGCATCGAGACGAGCGACTCGGGCGGCGATTGGGCGGGGAAGGCCTGGGAACGCGCCGGCGTGCTCGGCGTCCGGCGGACGGATGACTTCCTGAGGTGGCGCTACTGGGGCCGGCCCCGGCGCTATTACCGCTTCTACCGGCTTCAGAAGGGCTTCGCGGTCTTCGCCTTCGTGGGGGAGGAGGCCTGGGCGGCCGAGCTTTGGCTCGCTTCCCACGAGGAGATGCTTGCCATCGCAGCTGACCTGCGAGCCTCCGGGCTCCGGACCTGGAAGTTCTGGTCCAATCCCGGAGGGCTCGGTCTCGTCCCGGAGGCCGAGCGCCGGTTCGTGGGCTACCGCGGCCGGTTGGTCGGCGGCTTCACCTACTCCATGGGTGACCATGACCTCACCTAGAGCCCTGCTCCTCCTCGCGCTGGCCTTCGGCTGTGCCCGGGAGCCGGAGGGCTTCCTCCTGCGTCCGGCCGTGGGCACCGGCGACTTCGAGGTCAGCTCCGAGGCCGTCGACGGGCTCTCGTTCCCACAGAAGCCCGAGGTCGCGGACGTGGAGATCGACCAGGAGCGGCGGCCGGTGGTCCTCACTCCGGCCGGCACCTGGCGCTGGCGCGGCGTGGTGCCCGAAGGCGCCGAGATCCATGCCGGAGCCCAGCTCCTCCCCGCGGCGTGGAAGGTGGTCGAAATCCTGGAAATCCGGCTCGAAGCCCGGGACGGCAAGACGCGGGAGGTGCTCGATTCCGTCCGCGTGGCACGGCAGCCGGAGCCCCGCTGGCTCGACCTCGGGGCCGACCTCTCCCGCTACGCCGGCCGCGAGATCACCCTGGAGCTGTCCGCCGACCTGCTCGGCCTGCCCATCCGGCATATCGTGGACAACCTGGTCGCCTGGGGGCCGGTCTCCCTCTCCTCGCCGCCCTCCGGACGAGAAAACCGGACCGAGCGCCCCAACGTCCTCTTCATCGTGGTGGACACCCTGCGCCGCGATCACGTCACCTCCTACGGCTACCGGCGCAACACCACGCCCGAGATCCAGAGCCGGCTCGCCCAGCCCGGCGCCGTAGTCGAGGAGGCGTACAGCCAGGCGCCCTGGACGCTGCCCTCCGTGGTGTCCTTCATGACCGGCCGCCAACCCGGCGAGCTGCTGAGCGCGGACATGTCCTCCTTCGGCATCCCGGCCGAAGTCGAGCCCATGGCCGAGCGCATGGGCCGGATCGGCTATCAGACCGCCGGCTTCGTCGCGAACCCGACCCTCCACACCGGCGCCGGCTTCGACCGCGGCTTCCGCACCTGGTTCGCGCCGCCGGCCGACATCAAGTGGATGTTGAAGCACGCCGACGACCTGAACGCCCGCGCGGTCCCCTGGCTGAAGGCGAGCCAGGACCGGCCGTTCTTCGCCTACGTGCATTACATCGACCCGCACGACCCGTACTCCAACCCGGACATCGACCGCCTCGGCGGGCGCTCGCCGTTCCTGCCCGATTATCCCGGCCCGGTGGACGGCGGCTGGATTCACGGCATCTATACCGGCCAGCTCCAGCTCCCCAACCCGGTGCGGGACGTGCCCCACATCCGGGCGCTCTACGATTCCGAGGTGAGCTACGTCGACCGGCACATCGGCGAGCTGCTGGCGGCGCTCGATCCGGAGGTCCTCGCCAACACCCTGATCGTGCTGACCGCCGATCATGGCGAGGAGCTGTACGACCATGGCGGCTGGAAGCACGGCCAGAGCCTGTACGAGGAGCAGATCCACGTACCGCTGATCTTCCGCTGGGATGGCCGCATCCAGCCGGGCACGCGGGTCAAGGGCACGGTCCAGCTCGTGGACGTCATGCCCACCCTGGCCGACGCCGTGGGCATGAAGGCCGATCCCGAGTGGGACGGGGTGAGCCTGCTGCCCGCCCTCACAGGCAAGGGGGATGTTCCTCGGAAAGCCGCCTTCGCCCAGCACCTGTCGAGCGGACCCCTGCACGCCGCCGTCGTCCTGAACGGCCGCAAGCTGATGCTCTACAACCGGAGCGAGCCGTTCCAGCCGCCGAATCCCGTGGAGTCCCACCTCCACGGGATCAACCAGGCGCGCTTCCACCGCTTGGAGCTGTACGACCTCACCCGCGACCCGGAGGAGCACCGCAATCTCCTCCCCGGTGACGAGAAGACAGCCGCCGAGCTGGCCCCGGCCATCCACCGCAATCTGGAGGAGTTCCTGCCCGGCCTCTGGGTGCTCACGGAGGGTGCCGCACCCGGCTCCCGCCTCAATGGTACGATCATATTTCAACGGGCACCGCAGCGCTGGGTCCCTTACTTCCTCGGAGATGCCGACCGGGTCGAGATGTCCGGCAACCGCCTCACCTTCGATCTGACCGCCGAATGGTTCGCCAAGGGTTTCCGGATCGAGGGAGACCCGGGGAAAGCCGTGTCCATTCCACCGGGGCTGACCCTCTGGCGACAACCGGAGAAGACCGTGAAGCGCCGGGCCGCCGATCCCGAGACCGAGCGGCGCCTGCGCAGCCTGGGATACATTCAGTGAACGAGAACATGCAGCCTCCCGGCTGGACCGAGCGGGTGCGCGCCGAGCGCGTCCTGATCGCGGCTCCGCATTACGACGACGAGGTGCTCGGCTGCGGCGGCCTGGCCGCCCAGCTTGCAGCGTCAGGGGCCGTGGTGCGCGTCCTCTTCCTGACCGACGGCAGCGGAGGCGCCGAGGAGATCGAGGACCGGGACGCGTACCGGGAGCGCCGCCGACAGGAAGCGGAGGAGGCCGTGCGCACGCTCGGCGCCGAGGGGTGCGACAGCCTTGGAATCCCCGACGGCTCGCTCGCCCGTCATCTTCGGGAAGCGGAGCAGGGTCTCCGCGAGGCGCTTCTGTCCCAGCGCCCGGACCTCCTGCTCATCCCGCATCCTCTGGAAGTGACCCGCGACCACCAAGCCGCCTTCGCCGCGGTCCACCGGCTGCTGATGCCGGTCCGGGACGGAGACCGTGACGAGATGGTCGAGGCCCTGCGCGGCCTGCGCATCCTCCTCTACGAGGTCAACCACCCCGGCCATCCCGACCTGCTCGTGGACGTCACGGCCGAGCAGGGAGTGCTGGAGTCGGCCATGGCGGTCTACACGAGCCAGGAGGAGCGGCATCCATACTTGAACGCGGCGCTCGGCCTGCGCCGCTTCCGCACCCTGAGCCTGGGGCCCGAGGTGAAGCTCGCCGAGGGCTACCGCCGCCTCCGCGTCGACGACTTCACCACCCGCAGCCCGGCGCAGCTCATCCGGCATCTCGGCGGGTTCCCGGAGGTTGCGGAGGTGCGCGAGGGGCCGAAGGTCTCGGTGATCGTCCGCACCCGCAACCGTCCCGACCTGCTGGCCGAGGCGCTGGCGAGCTTGGCCGAGGGGCACTACCGGAATGCCGAGGTGGTCCTGGTCAACGACGGCGGCGATCCGCCTGCCATTCCTCCCGACTACCCGCTGCCCGTGATGCGGATCGATCTGGAGCAGAACCGCGGGAGAGCGGGCGCGGCCGAGGCCGGTATCGCTGCAGTGACCGGCGACTTCGTGGCTTTCCTGGACGACGACGATCTCGCCGCGCCCGAGCACCTGGCCACCCTGGCCGGCATGGTCCAGGCGCCGGGGGTGCGGGTCGCGTATACGGATGCGGCCGTGGCCATCTATGAGCTGGACGAACAGGCAGGCCGCTGGATCTGCCGCGATCGGCGCCTCCCGTACAGCCGCGATTACGATCCCGACGTGCTCCTGGTGGACAACTACATCCCCTTCAACACCCTGCTGATCGACCGGCGCCTCTTCGCCGAGACGGGACCGTTCGATCCCAGCCTGCCGTTCTTCGAGGATTGGGACTACCTGATCCGGCTCTCGGCACGGACGCCGTTCCATCACGCCCGAAAGGTTACCTGCGAGTACCGCCACTTCCGGGGAGGCGGCCATCACATTTTCGGGGAGCGCCCGCGGGAGCGCGGCGACTTCCTGGCGGTGAAGGCGCGGGTGCTGTCCAAGCACGCTTCGCGGATCGGGCCGGACGTCCTCGCCCGAGCCGTGGACACCCTGCGCAACGAGCTGGTGAACGAGCGCGAGGACCGGGCTGCCGCCCGGCGCGAGCTGTCCGGCCGCGAAGGCGAGCTTCTCCAGATGCGGGCCGATCTGGACGGCTTGGCGCGGGCGCATGACGCCCTGTCGCGGGAGCGCTTCGCCCTGGAGGAGCGCTACCACGCGCTCAACGGCGAGCTCGACGCGCAGCGGCAGGATAACGGACGCCTGCGCTCCGACCTGCAGCGGCTCTACGACCAGGAGCGCAAGCTGCGCGACAACCTTCACGAGCAGATCTTCCAGCTGCGCCGCACCTACGCCGAGATCGAGCGTCTGAACGGCACGATCCGCCAGATGGAAACCACCCGCGCCTGGCGCCTCCACCAGTGGGTGCAGGAGCGGAAGCAGTCGTTGCGATGAGGGGTTACTCCGGGGGTTGGGTGGAGCCGCCCTGGAAGGGCGGAACCCGTCTAGCCTGGGGTTTCAACCCCAGGCGAAGCCGAAGCGCCCGCTGCCGCCTGGGGTTGAAACCCCAGGCTAGACGGGTACAGCCCCTCCCGGGGCTGGCTTCGCTTCGCTCCGCGGGGTTGGCTGCATGAGTCGCATCGCTCTCGTCTCCAGCGAGCCGATCCGTCCTCGGATGGCCGGCATCGGCATCCGCTACTTCGAGCTGGCCCGCCGGCTGACCGAGCGCGGGATCGACATCGTTCTCGTCTCCCCGGCCGAGCCCGAGGAGGCCGCCGAGCTGTCGCTGACCGGCGTGGAGATCCGCCGCTTCGAGCGCGGCCGGCTGGCGGAGATCCTCCAGGGTTGCGATGCCGCCGTGGCCCAGGGCCAGCTCGCCAACGATGTGGTGCTGGAGTTGCCTCAGTTGCCCGTCGCGATCGACCTCTACGATCCCTGGCTCGTCGAGAACCTGAGCTACGCCGCGACCCTTGGCCTTGATCCCTATCGGAATGACCACGCCACGTGGGTGCTCCAGATGTCGCGGGGCGACTTCTTCCTCTGCTCGTCCGAGGAACAGAGGACGTTCTATCTCGGCTTCCTGACCGCTCTCGGCCGGATCAACCCCGAGCGGCTTGATGTCGAAAACCTGATCGCGCCGGTCCCTTTCGGCGTGCCGGACGAGCTGCCTCCCCACCAGCCGGTCCTCCCTCCGCGCGAAAGTGGCGAGCGGCGGCTCCTCTTCGGCGGCCTTTATGACTGGTACGACCCGTGGACTCTCCTCGATTCTTTGACGGAGCTTGAAGGTGCCTGGACCCTCCTCCTGATCCGCAACCCGAACGCGGACAGCACGCCGCAACGCCTTCTGGGCGAAGTGGAGGCCCGCTGCCGGAAGCTCGGCTGGTGGGGGAGCCGCGTGCAGACTTTGGACTGGGTGCCGGCCGAGCGGCGCTACGACCTGCTCCGGGATGTGGACCTCCTGGTAGCTCCCCACACGCCGAGCCTGGAGACCCGGCTTTCGCTGCGCACCCGGTTCCTCGATGCCCTGGCCGCCGGCTGCCCGGTGATCACCAGCGAGGGCGGCACCATGAGCCGTCTTCTGAAGGAGCACCAGGCCGGTTGGGTCGTTCCGCCGCGGGACCCGGAGGCCCTCGGCAACGCCCTGCGCGAAGCGCTGTCCACGGAGAGCCGCAACGAAGGAGCGCGCGAGCTGCTGCAGGCCTTCACCTGGGACCGCGCCCTCGCGCCGCTCCTCCGCTTCTGCCGGGAGCCCAGGCGTGACGAGACCAAGGATCGCTTCTCCTACCGGCCGGCGACCATCACCCCTCCGGACCCGCTGCCGTTCCGATTGAAGCGACGGCTTCGCCTGTGGAGGCTCGCTCGTTGAAGAAGGTCGCTGTAGTCCTTCTCTCCTGGAACGGCCGCAGCCACCTGGAGATCTGCCTGCCCGCGCTCGCCGCCCAGAAGGATCCCGGGGTCGAGTGGGAGATCGTAGTCCTGGACAACGGCTCCACGGACGGCACTGCGGATTGGCTCAGAAAGGCGTGGCCCAAGGTCCGCCTGATCGCCAGCCCGGTGAACCTCGGCTTCTGCGCCGGCAACAACCGCTTGGCCGCCGAGGCGTCCGACGCCGACGCCCTGGCCCTGCTCAACAACGATACCCGCCCGGAGCCCGGCTGGCTCGCGGCCCTGGTGGATGCCTTGCGCTCGGCTCCGGATGATGTCGCCGCCGTCTCCGGAAAGATCGTGGACTGGGAGGGGGAGCGCCTCGATTTCGGCCGCGGCGTGATGACCTTCGATGGCCACGCCTTCCAGCTCGACTTCCGCCGTCCGCTCAATCTCGCGCGGGTGCCGAAGGCGGGGGAGGAGCTGCTCTTCGCCTGCGGCGGCAACCTGATGATCCGGCGCAGCTCGTTCCTGGAGGCCGGCGGCTTCGACGAGAGCTACTTCGCCTACCTGGAGGACGTGGACCTCGGCTGGCGGCTCTGGTCCGGAGGCGAGCGGGTGCTTTTCGCGCCCGACGCGGTGGTGCGCCACCGCTCCAGCGCCACGAGCGACCTCCTCGGCCTGTTCAACCGCGGTTTCCTCTTCGAGCGCAACGCCTTTCTCACCGCCTACAAGAACTACGAGCCGGGGATCTGGGAGCAGATCATGCCCGCCCTGATGCTGACCCTGACGGCGCGCACCCATTGGCTGCTGGTGGGGAACAACCCGGGCACGGGCACACTCCGGGTAGACCCCTACGCCGGCTGGATCGCAAACACCGCCGGCAATACGAATCCGCCCGCCCGTGTCCCCATCACCCCAGGCAACATCCTTCTCAAGATCCGCGAGCATGGCCCGCTGAAATTCATCAGCAAGATGATAGAGCGCCTGCGTGCCGCTCCGCCCCCGCCTCCAGCGGACGGCCCGCGGCTGACCGACGAGCGGACCATCGCCCAGCTCCGGGCGATCCACTGGGTCCTGGGGCACCTGAACGATGCCGCCGAGCGCCGGGCCGCGATCCAGCGCCGCCGCCGCCGCTCCGACCGCGAGATTTTCGAGCGCTTCCCCCTCTACGTCGTCCCCACCTATCCCGGGGACGAGCACCTCTTCGCGACCCCCGGCTTCGAAGCCTGGCTCCCCGCCGACCTCCCCCTCGTGCGCAGCGAGTTGGGGGAGATCATGGACCTCGCTTGAACACTGTCCCGCTTTTCCTGTTTCCCTGCACTACTGTCCAGAACCCGGCAAACACTTCTTAGCAGTCCTGACATAGAGCTTCTGGACCGGAGTAGCGGCGCTTGCGCCCTGCCCGGCTTTTTATTTGTCTTTTTTATGGGAGACGCGATCATGGGACTGACCGACACCTTCAAGCTGTACTCCAACTTCATCCGCCTGCGGCTCAAGAACGGCGATCCCCGCGAGTATGACCGGCACTGGGAGAGCTTCTGGAAGACGGTCGACCGGACCGGCGCCGACGGCGAGGTGGCCTGGGATGCTGCGGCCGAGGTGGCCGTGGCCGAGGATCTGCCCCGCTTCCTCCCGTTCATGGACCGCAGTGTCCCGATCCTGGACCTCGGCTGCGGCAACGGCCGCCAGTCCCGCTATTTGTCCAAGTACTTCGACAAGGTGATCGGCGTGGACGTCGCGCCCTCGGCCGTGGAGCTGGCCCGCCTCGAGACCACGGAAGAGAAGAACGTCGAGTTCCGGGTGCTGGACGCCACGCGTCCGGATCAGGCCGAGGCGTTCCATGCCGAGTTCGGTGACGTGAACGTCTACATCCGGACCGTGATGCACGTCATCCAGAAGGTGGACCGGCCGAGCTTCGTGGAGAGCTTGCGGATCCTGCTGGGGGAGCGCGGCGTGCTCTACCAGATCGAGCTGACCTCGAAGGCCCTGGGCGCCCTGCGCGCGCTGCCGATCAAGGGCAAGTTCGGCCTGCCGCCGCTGGTCGAGCGCGTCGTGGAGAACGGCGCGGTCCCGGTGGGCTTCGACGGCCGCGAGCGCGCCGAGCTCTTCGCGGAGCGGCATTGGGAGCTCCTCAAAGAGGAGCCGCACGTGCCGGTGAAGACCATCCCGATGGTCCACGGCAAGGAAGCCGTCCTGCCCGGCACCTACCTGATCGTCCGCGGACGCCAGGCCGCGGCGCGCATGGCGAGCTAGTCGGGAATAGGCTGCTATCATCCTCCCTCGCAGGCCCAACCTTCGAGGGAGGTGAGAGATGGATATCCTGACCTGGCTGATCGTCGGACTGGTGGCCGGAGTTCTGGCCTCGTTCGTCGTCGGAGGCGGCTTCGGCCTCCTCGGCGACATCGTAATCGGCATCATCGGCGCCTTCATCGGAGGCTGGATCTTCGGCCAGATGGGCTGGAGCGCCCCAGGAGGAGGGCTGGTTGGCACGATCATCGTCGCCTTTATCGGGGCGGTCGTGTTGCTGCTGATCCTGAGGCTGATCCGGCGGGCCCGGTAAGGGCACGGACTCACGGACGATCACGGACCGGCACGGACCAACACGGACCTGGCGACTTCCGGCACCCTCCGGGTCCGTGTGAGTCTGTGTAGGTCCGTGTTCGTCCGTGTGTCCGTGCATTAAGCTTCCCCCCATGGCCTTCGACTTCTCGGTGGTGATCCCCACCCACAACCGCCTCGAAGTGCTGGCCGAGGTCATCCAGGCCCTGGAGTTTCAGGACCGGCCGCCCTCCTTCGAAGTGGTCGTGGTGGACGACGGCTCCACCGACGGCACCGCCGATTGGCTGCGCAGCCGTAGCTTCAACGTGACCCTGCGAGTTCTCGTCCAGGAGAACCGCGGACCGGCCGCTGCGCGCAACACCGGCGTGGCCGTCGCCTCCGGCGAATGGGTGGCCTTTCTGGGGGACGACACTGTCCCTTCCCCAGGATGGTTGGCGACCCATCGCGAGGCCCATCGGACGCGTGGCGACGACTCCCATCTGGCCGTCATCGGCTACACCGGATGGCACAAGCGGATGCGTCTCACCCCCTTCCTGAGGTACATCAACGAGTACGGGCTGCAGTTCGGATATGCCCTGATCAAGGATCGGGAAGACGTGCCGTTCAACTTCCTCTACACGTCGAACCTTTCGCTCCGCCGCGACCTGCTCCTGGCCGAGCCGTTCGATCTGCGCTTCCCGTACGCCGCGTGGGAAGACATTGAGCTCGCTTATCGTTTGAAAAGACGGGGGTTACGGCTCGTGTACGAACCCTCGGCCACGGTGGCCCATGATCACCCCACGGATTTCGACCGTTTCGCCTCGCGGCAGGAGAAAGCGGGCTATTGCGCGGTGGTCTTCTACCGCCTCCATCCGGAGCTCGGACCCTTCCTCGGGGTCGGGCCGGACGGCCCTCCTCCCCTCCCTCCCGCGAGCCGGCAGAGATGGCTGGCATGGCTGGTTCATGCCTTGCAAAAGGGGCCGGTCAATCTCCCGAAGCTGTGGGAAGAGGTGCTCCGGTACCATTACATTGAAGGTCTTCACCGCGCCTGGGCCGAGCTCGGCGCGGAGCTGCAAAAGGAGAATCGCGATGAGATCCCTTCGACGAGCGGCCGCACAGTTCCGTGACGCTGGCTCGATCCCTCTCCTGGCTGCGCTGCTGCTGATCGCGGCAGGCGCACCTCTGTCTGCCCGTGCCGCCGATAGAGGCGAGCGGAGCCGGCCGAACGACTCCTCCGATGCGGGGCGGTCCGCTCAGCCCCGGGACGGAGGCGGGCGGGCTCCCTCCTCTCCTCCGCCCTCCTACTCGCCGCCGCCGTCCTCCGCGGGCGGCTCCGAGCCGCGCGTGGCCGTTCCCCGGACCGGGGGCGGCAGCGACAACTCCTCCGGCCGGCAGCGTCCGCACAACCCTTCGGGGGGCGGCCGCGACAACTGGAACGGAGGGGGCGGCTATCACGGTGGATATTACGGCGGCGGTTATTACGGCGGCGGGTACGGTTACGGCCCCCGCTACTACCCCTACTTCGGCCCCTACTGGGGCTGGGGCTGGGGCGGCTGGTGGTGGGATGACTACTACGGGTATGGGTATGGCCCCTACAGCCGCAATCCGTACGGAGACCGTTACTCCGACCGCTATGGCACCGCGGGCGCCCTGGACATCGATGTCAGCCCGGGCAAGACCGAGGTCTGGATCGACGGCCGCTACACCGGCACGGCGGACGACTTCGATGGCTTCCCGCAGTACCTGTGGCTGGATCGGGGTGTCTACGACGTGGTCCTCTTCCGCGAGGGCTACAAGACGATCGCACGGCAGGTCACCATCCGTTCCGGACAGGTGATCAGCATGGGCGACCGCCTGGAGCCGGGTGAGTCGGTGCGTCCCGAGAACCTCGCCACGAAGACGCACGACCGCCGCGACGAGCGCGTCCGCTCCGAGGAAGAGCGGCGCGAAGAGATCGCGCGGCGGGGAGACGACGGTATGGACGACTGGCGTGACCGCGCCCGCCGCCGGATGGAAGAGCGCGACCGGTACGAGGGCGACCGCGGGGAGGATCGCAGAGAGAACGGCAGGGAGGATCGGGGCGCGTCAGAGGATGGCACCGGCCACCTGCGCCTCGAGATCGAGCCCTCCGACGCATCGGTCTATCTCGACGGCCGCTTCGTGGGCACCGCGATGGATCTGCAGCGGTCCCGCAACGGGCTGCGGCTCGAGCCGGGCGAGCATCGGATCGCGGTGGTGCGCCCTGGCCGTCAGGCCGAGGAGCAGGAGTTCACCGTGGCTGCCGGCGAGGACGTCGAGCTGGAGTTCGAGCTGGATTCTCTGGAGTAAACCGTTGGGTTGAAGGTTCTGCGGCCGGCAGGGCGCCCTCTCCTTGAGGCGACCCTGCCGGTCTTCTTTATTGATCCCATCCCCCCTCTCCCCATCCCTCTCCCCCGTGCCGGGGGAGAGGGGGACCGGAATCAGAAGGTAGGAATGACGTTGGTCTCGGCCGAGGGCTCTTCGTCCACGAGGACCCGCTCGGAGGCGAGGGCAGTGCCCTTGCCGGAGGTCGATCCCTCGGTGCGGTCGATCCCCATCTTCTGGTAGACAGGGCAGTGGCCGGTGGCGCCGCGCAGGATCAGCGGCAGACCCGCCAGAGCCGCGAGGCCGGCGACGCCCTTGGAACGGCGTCCGCCCCGCAGGGCCAGCGCCGCCAAAGCCGCTCCGCCCAGCACCGACGCCCAGCGCTCGGTCTGACCGACGTTGACACTGGTCACACTGCCCAGCTTCTCGCGCATACCGTCCAGCTTCTCGCGGTTGAACACCTGGCCGAGCTTCTCACGGTTCAAACCAGCCCACCTGTTCGCAAGCCGGGTTTCTTCAATCGCCATGGGGCGTCTCCTTTTCTAGGGTCCACTCTGGATGGGTGTCTGGGAAGGATGGGGATCGGCGGCGTCCAGAGAGCACCCTCGTTTGACATCGATCGCGCCGCCGATCCGTCCCACCTCTCTCTTGTTTCAAGGGCCGTGCCACTCACGTACGGGGGAGGCTCCCCCAGGAAAACTCCCTCAAGCGCGGAAATCCGGGTCGTTTTTGCAATACGCTGATGAAACGCTTTTCCCGAGGCAGGCACGCTGTACGGAGGACCTATGAAGCTTCGCGTCGTTTTTCCGCTCGTTTTAGTCCTGGTCGGAGCGGCCGGACCCGCGGCGGCGGATTCGTTTCCGCCCATCACTGAGAAGGAGCGCGCGCTCACCTCAGTCGCCGGGGAGCCGAACGCGCCGGCCGTGGTCCTGTTCAAAAGGGCCGAGTTCCTGATGTGGGGCTACGACTCCCAGGGCGCGATCTCGTCGCGCCTGCTCGTCCAGGAGCGCAGGAAGATCCTCACCGAACAGGGCAAGGACCTCGCGGAGGTCGCGGTCGCGCACAACGACTTCATCCGGCTCTCCGGGTTCAAGGGGCGCACGGTGCTGCCCGACGGCAGGGAGATCCCCCTGGGGAGCAACGCCCGCTTCGAGCGCAAGACGTCGAAGCGCTACGGGCGCCGGGTCACGACCGTGACCTTCCCGAGCGTCGACGTCGGCGCGATCCTCGACTACCAGTACGAGCTGCGCATGGAATCGATCTACTTCCTGGAGCCCTGGTACTTCTCGGAGGAGCTGCCGGTCGTCTACTCGGAGATGGTCTTCAAGATCCCGCGCGAGATCCAGACGCAGGGCTGGAACCGCGATCCGTTCAAGGTCGGCCTCAAGAACGAGACCAAGAAGAGCTCTCGCGGCACCGAGCTCCGCGTCTGGGGGGAGAATCTCCCTTCCGTGCCGGACGATCCCTTCGGACTGCCGTTCGCCGACCTCGCCACCCAGATGATGATCGTGCCCGCCGCCTACCAGGATCGGGACGTCTACGAGAAGCTCCTGGATAGCTGGCCGAGCGTCTGCGCGATGCTGGAGGAGTCCTACGGCAAGGCCCGGCGCAAGGACGGCGGCGTGGCGAAAAAGGCCAAGGAGGTCGCTACTGCCGGCGGTACCTCGGGGGAGCGTCAGAAGGCCGAGGCCCTCTACCGCTTCGTCCGCGACGAGATCGAGACGGTGGACCAGCCCGGTATCTTCCTCGTCGAAGGCTCGTCCGTGGAGAAGACCCTGAGCCAGAAGCGCGGCGACCCCGCGGAGAAGGCCCTCCTTCTCCAATCCCTGTTGAACGCGGTCAAGCTCAACGCCAAGGTGGTCTGGGCCGCGGACCGCGCGCACGGCCAGATCGATCCCCAGGTCCCCAACCCGCTCTGGTTCGACACCATGCTGGTCGCGCTCGACCTGGACGGGCAGCGGACCTATCTGGACCCGACGGACCGGGCGCTCGCCTTCGGCCATCTCCAGTATGGCTACGAGGGGACGCCGGCCCTGATCCACGACGCGAAGAAGCCGGAGGGGATCGTGCTGCCCGAGCCGCCGCACGACCAGAACGCCCGGCGCGCCGTGGTGGACCTGGACCTCGACGCCGACGGCCGGCTGTCGGGCAAGGGCGAGGTCACCTTCACCGGCCACCACGCCTGGGAGAAGATCGATTGGAAGGATGACGAAGCGGCCACGCTGGAAGCCTGGAAGAAGTGGCTCGGCGAGGAATATCCCGGCTTCCTGATCGATGGGGTCCGCTTCGAGGAGAAGCCGGACGAGCAGACGGCGCGGGTCTTCTGGACCATGAAGCAGCGCGAGGAGGACGTGCTCGGCGACGAGACCACGCTGGCGCCGAGCCGCCCGCTGGGACCGACCCGGCAGCCGTTCGTACAGGACGCCTCCAAGCGGCGCTCTCCCGTGCTGTTCCTCTTTCCCGACCGCGACGAGGTGGAGCTGCGCCTGCGCTGGCCCGAGGGGTGGAAGGTCGAATCGCAGCCGAAGCTGGCCGGCATCAAGAACAGGGTGGGCGCGCTGACCGTCGGGCTCGACTTGAACGACGCCGAGCGTTCGCTGGTCTACCGCCGGCAACTGGATGTGACCCAGCGCCAGCTCCCCAGCATGCAAATGTACGAAGAGGCGCGCGCCCTGTTCGGCGCCGCGGAGAAGAGCGATGCGCAAGCGTTGGTCCTGGCTCGCCGTTAGCGTCTTCCTCGGTGGGACGGCAAATGCCGCCACGATTCTCGACCGGGTAGTCCAGATCGAGATCCGATCGGACGGCTCCGTCCTGGAGCGCGAGCGGCTGCGGGTGCGGATGGACGACGACGGCGACTTCTCGAATTGGTCACACTACGCGATCGAGCTGGATGAGAACCGCGAGCTCGAGTCGCTCTCGGCCTCGGTGCTCCGGCCGGACGGCAAGGTGGAGAACGTGGCGCGCCGGGCGCTCGATACGCACGAGATTGCTGGGGCGGGCGCGCTGCACAGCTCGACCAAGTACCGCTCGGTGAGCTTCCCGAACGCGCCCGTGGGCTCCATCCTCTCGCTGGACTATGAAGTCAAGGAGCGTCCCTACTTTCCCGCCGGGGCCGTAAGCCTCGGCTGGCCCTCCAGCCCGACCGAGTCGCTGCGCGTCGAAGTCAAAGGCGGCGGTGCGGGCTGGCGCTGGCGCCTGGACGGCTCGCTCCCCGGCGTGGAGGCGAAGGAGACCGCGGGCGGCGTGCAGGTTACGGGCCGCTCTCTCCCCCGGCTGTCGCCCCCGGACCTGGCGCCCTCGTCCGCCTCGTCGGGCGCCATTTTGCGCTACGCCTGGGGGGACACGGCTGGCTGGGAGAAGGTGGGTATGTGGTACGAGGGGCTGACCGCCCAGGTACCGCGAGGCACGGAGCCGGTGCGCGCCAAGGCGCGGGAGCTGACCGCGGGCGTCGCCGGCCGTCGCGAGAAGCTGGAGGCCCTCCTCGCCTTCGCCCGCAAGCAGGTGCGCTACGTGGCAGTCGAGGTGGGCATCGGCGGCTATCGCCCCCACACGCCGCAGGAAGTCCTCGAGCGCCGCTGGGGAGATTGCAAGGACAAGGCGTTCCTGCTCGTCGACCTGCTGCGCGAGGTGGGCATCGAGGCCTGGCCGGTCCTCATCCTCGCCGGCGGGAACAGCCGGGTGGACCGCGAGTTCCCGAGCCCCAACCAGTTCAATCACGTCATCGTAGCGGTCTCCGCCGACGACCTGGGGCTCAAGGAGACGGACCCGGTCTCCGGCGGCTACCTCTTCATCGACCCTACCCAGCCGCTGGGCGCGCTCTCGTGGCTCTCCCCCTCGACTCAGGACCAGGAGGCCCTGGTGATCCGCGGCGGACGGGGTGAGCTGGTGCGTACGCCGATCCGTCAGGAGTCCGAGGGGCGGCGGTTCTCCGTGGACGTATCGCTCTCCCCGGACGGCGAGGCCACGGGCGAGGCCCGGCTGGAGCTTCTCGGCATGGCCGGATGGGCATACCTGGACCTTCTCCAGACGCGCCGTCCGGAGGAGATCGACCGCATCGTGCTGGAGAGCCTGGGGAGCCTGCTCCCCGGGGTGAAGCTGGACGAGCCGAAGCTCGCCGCCCACGATTCGGGCGTGCCCTCCGCAACCCTGACCGCGAAGCTCCGCCTGGTGTTGCCGCAGGCCTACGAGCCGGGCTCGGTGCCGCAGTTTCCCGTCCCCTCCTTCACCGACATGCCGGCCCCGGGAGTGCTCGATGGCCGCGAGCTGCCGGTGGTCGCGGACCCGTTCTCGACGCAGGTGACCTGGAGCGTGACTCTGCCCCAGGACGGCTGCCCGCCCGCCTCGGGCCAGGAGCAGACGGTGGAGAACGACCTGGGAAGCTTCCGCCAGTCCTTCAAGCTCGACGGCCGCAAGCTGGTCCTGGAGCGCCGCTCGGAGCTGCGCCGCCGCTGGATCGAGCCCGCGGCCTTCCCCGCGCTCAAGGAGATCTCGCTGGCCGAGCACCGCGCGAGCAAGCGGCGGCTCCGGGTGGAGTGCAAGTAGGGCGGGACGGCTATACTACTTGTCGCGTGGAGTTCGAATGGGATGACCTCAAGGCTGAATCGAATGAAAGAAAGCACGGCGTCAGCTTCGAGGAGGCGAGGACGGTTTTCGACAACCCGCTTGCCAGGATCTTCGAGGACGATGATGCCGTATCGGAGCACCGCGAGATCATTATCGGCCATTCGGACGACCATCGTCTCCTCGTGGTGTGCTTTATCGAGAGCGACGCGGCCGTGCGTCTGATCAGCGCACGCCAGGCAACCCGCCGAGAGCGACAGGACTATGAAGAAAACTTCCTCCTCTGAGCCCCCCTCCTCTTCCGACGAGCTGCGCCCCGAATATCAGTTCGACTACAAGAAAGCTCAACCCAATCGTTTCGCGGATCCTGAGCGGCGCCAGAGACTGGCAGTGGTCTTGGACGACGATGTGGCCAAGGTCTTCACCAATGCCGAGGCCGTGAACCGTGCTCTGCGTGCCCTGCTCGAAGCCGTTCCGACGACCTCGGTAAAGCGACGAGGCTAAGGTCAGTACCGGTCGAGTGTGTCTATGTAGGGGAGGGCCTCGTCCCCTCCCGGCGGGGAGCCCCAAAAGCGGCGCAGGCATAAAGCCTGGGGCTTCAGCCCCAGGAACGGCCAACAAAACATCCCAAGTCCCGAAGGGACGCAGGCATTGGCCCTGGGCGCGAGCCCGGGAGCCCACCACCCTCTACGGGGCTGGGCGCCCCTGGCCATGCCTACGCCCTTCCAGGGCTCTGAAGGTTTTGGGGATACGCTTACCTGGGGTTGAAACCCCAGGCTTTATGCCTACGCCCCTTTTGGGGCTCGCTTCAAGGAGGCGGCGTCGCCTCCGGCTCCGCTGTCTCCGCGGCAGGCAGCGGAGCCAGCAGAGCCGGCGGCGTGGGCTCGGCTTCCGTTTCGGTTTCGGCGGCCGGCGTGGTCTCTACCTCCACCGGCTCAGTCTCCGGGGCAGGACGCGGCTGCGCCGGCCGGATCTCGATGCTGCTCTCCTCGACCTCGGTCTCGTCCTCGTCCCACTCCCCGTTCGGCAGCGGCTCGGACTCCACTTCGTCCGTGAGCGGCTGGTCGGCGTAGGGGAGAGATCCGACCTCCGCTCCGGGGACGGTTTCCTCCTGCGGCTCCTGGCCGTAGCCGTAGCCGTAGTTCGAGATCTCGATCCGACCCTCCTCGTTCTGGCGGACCTGGTAGTCGTAGAGCGGCTGGCCGGTGACCGGATCGATCGGAATCTCCTGGCCGGGGCCGTAGGCCGCGTACTGTCCGATGCCCGGACGGTGCCGGGCGCAGGGCTCCGTGGGCGCCTGCCACTCCGGGAAGACCTCGCTCACCTTGAGCGGGCAGGCCTCGGTCGCGATCTGGCCCGTGGTCGGATCGACCGTCTGGGTCACGATCCCGCGCGGCGGAGTGAAGGGCAGATAGCCCCGGGGCGGACGGACCGCGGCGGTGAAATGGCTCCAGATCGGCAGCGCCGCCTTGGCACCCGACATCCGGGTGCGCACGTTGTCGTCGTAACCCACCCAGACCACGGAGACCCGGTCCGGCGAGTAGCCGGCGAACCAGTTGTCCCGCCGGTCGTTGGTGGTGCCGGTCTTGCCCGCCAGGCGGTCGCGGATGCCATAGCCGCGGGCGGCACTTGCGGTTCCGCGGTCCATGGCGCCCTGCAGGATCGAGGTCACCAGGAAGGAGGCCTCGGCAGGCATCACCCGCCGCGGCGCGGGCACGTCTTCCCCGAGGATCTGCTCGCCGAACCGGTCGCGCACCGCAGCCAGGCCGTGCAGCTCCGGCCGCGCTCCCTCGTTGGCGAAGGTCGCATAGGCTGCCGCCATCTCGTACGGGGTCGCCTCGAAGGCCCCCAGCGCGAGCGAGGGCACGGTTTCGAACTTCGCCTTGAAGCCCATGTCCTGGGCCAGGTCTACGACCCGGGTGAGCCCCACCTGGAGCGCCAGGCGAACGGTCGGGATGTTCAGGCTCTGCTCCAGCGCCGTGCGCACCGTCACCATGCCGCGGAAGCCGCGGTCGTAGTTCTGGGGCTTCCAGGCCAGGCCCTTGGCCTTCACCGTGATCGGCGAGTCCTTGAGCATCGAGGCGGGGCTGACCACCGATTCTTCAAAAGCCGCGGCGTAGACCACCGGTTTGAACGTGCTCCCCGCCTGCCGGTGCGCCCGGGCGACCCGGTCGAACTGGCTCACCGAGTAGCTGCGGCCGCCGACATAGGCGAGGATCGCGCCGTCCCGGGGATCGACCGAGATGAGCGCGCTCTGGAGCGGACCCTTGCTGCGGTTCCTGCGCTCCAGGCCCTTCTCCAGCTCGGCAAGCCCGTTGCGCACCGCCTTCTCGGCCTGCTTCTGATCGCGCCAGCGCAGGGTCGCGAAGAGGACGTAGCCCTGGTCGGGCAGGTCGTCGATGTCGAAGCGGTTCTCGGCCTCCCGCTCCGCCAGCTCGGCGAAGTAGGGGGCGTTGGGACGGGCGTTGATGGTCTCGGGCTTGACCTGCAGCGGCTCGGCTTTGGCTTGGCGGACCTGCTCCGGAGTGGCCCAGCCCAGCTCGCCCATGCGCCCGAGCACCCAGTCGCGGCGCTCGACCGCCTTGCCGGGGTGCACCGTGGGCATGTAGGTGCCCGGCGCCTGGATCATGCCGGCCAGGGTGGCCGCCTCGGCCAGGGTGAGCTGCGACGGGTGCTTGCCGAAGTAGGCCCAGGAGGCGGAGCCGAGGCCGAGCACCTGGGCCGGCCCGCTCTTGCCCCAGTAGATCTCGTTGAGGTAGGCCTCCAGGATCCTCTCCTTGCTGAAGCGCGCCTCGATCATCACCGCGATCCAGGCCTCCTTGGCCTTGCGCACCAGCGAGCGCTTGCTCGTCAGGTAGAGGTTCTTGACGAGTTGTTGGGTGATCGTGCTGCCCCCCTGCTGCAGCTCGCCGCCGCGCAAGTTCACCAGTAGGGCGCGGGCGATGCCCGTGACGGAGACGCCGGGATGGGTGAAGAAGTTGTCGTCCTCGGCCGCGAGCACGGCCTTGGATACGTACTCGGGCATCTGGTCCAGCGTGACCGGCCGGCGCTCGGCGAGGTCGGGTCCATAGAAAGAGGCCAGCAGCGGCGGCTCCAGGACGAGTCCCTCCGTCTTGCGATCGTCTGCCTTCAGGCCGCGCACCTTGCCGCCGCCCAGGGTGATCTCTGCAACGTGCCCGCCGGCCTCGCCCTCGGGGGTGGGGAAGCGCCGCAGGTTGACGGTCACCCGCGGCCCTTCCTGGCTGTAGAATCCGGTCTTCGTATCGTCGCCCTTGCCACCCCGCCGATATCCGGCGGCCTCCAGTTCTCCGATCAGCTCGGCTGCCGTGAGCGGCATGCCCGTGTCCAGATGGGTCGGCATGGCGTAGAGGCGGGACGGCTGCTTGAACGGCGCTCTCGGGAACTGGCGCTGAAGGCTCCAGAAGTACCCGGCGAAGGCGAACCCTGCGAGGAAGAGCAGGGCGGAAGCGGTCAACCCGGCGATCACCGCGCGACGCTGTCCCGGAGGCATGTCCGAGAGCCGCAGTCGTGCGAAGCGCGAGGGAATGTAGACGTGCGGTTGCATGGAGGCTCCTGTTTCGGGATCACCGCCCCTCCGTGTCGGAGGCCGGGTCGCCCGCTGCGGAAGAACAAGGCAAGGCCTGTGCCACCTGTTCGGCACAACGGTTGCAGTCCCGGTTCTGTGGAGAGATGGGGAGATGAAAGCGATGGAAGATCTGGCAACGAAAAAGTGCGAGCCCTGCGAGGGGGGGATGCCCGCCCTCAAGGGACTCGATCTGCGCAGGCTCTACGGCCAGCTCGAAGGTTGGACGATGGTCAACGAGCACCACCTGGAGAAGGAGTACCTGTTCAAGGACTTCCGGCAGGCCTTGGACTTCGTGAACCGTCTCGGCGAGGTGGCCGAGCAGGAGGGGCACCACCCCGACATCTTTCTTACCTGGGGGAAGGTGAAGGTCACCCTCTGGACCCATGCGGTCGGAGGGCTGAGCGAGAACGACTTCATCCTGGCGGCGAAGGCGGACGCTCTGCGCTGAAGCCACTGCCTTGCGTACCCCGGGCGAGCGTGGCCACCACGGTGGCGAGCTCGTTGACCTCGACCGGCTTCGGCACGTGCATCTGGAACCCGGCGAGGAGCGCTTTGCGGCGGTCCTCGCCGCGGGCGAATGCGGTCAGCGCCGCCGCGGGGATGCGGCCGCCGCGCTCGGGCGGCAGATCCCTCACCCTTCTGATCAGCGCGTAGCCGTCCTCCCCCGGCATCCCGATGTCGCTCAGCAGGACGTGGGGCCTGAATGTCTCCAGCTCGCGCATCGCCTCGGCGGCGGAGCCCACGGCGAGCACCTCGGCATCGCAGTGCTCCAGGATTTCAGTCAAAGTCTCCCGCGCGTCGGGCTCGTCGTCCACGATCAGGACCCGGATGCCGCGCAGGTTCAGAGCGGGATCGTCCTGGCAGGCTGCGGTCTCCTCGACGGCGCGGGGGTGCATCCGCCGCTCCGGCGCGTCGACCTGGGCGATGGAGATCGGGAGCGAGACGACGAAGGTCGAGCCCTGATCCAGCCCCGAGCTCCGGACTTCGACCCTGCCGCCGTGCAGCTCGACCAGGTGACGCACGATCGCGAGCCCCAGCCCCAGGCCGCCGTGGTTGCGGGAGGCCGAGCCGTCGAACTGGCGGAAGCGGTCGAAGACGTGCGGCAGGAACTCGGGGCTGATCCCTATCCCTGAGTCGGCCACGACGATCTCCACGTGCGAATTCACCCGCTCCAGCCGCACCTCCACCCGTCCCCCCTTGGGCGTGAACTTGACCGCATTCGAGAGCAGGTTCCAAACCACCTGGCGCAGGCGGTCGGCGTCGCCGACGACCGGTCCGGCCTGGGGATCGAGCACCCGCTGCAGCCGGATCTGGCGGGCCTCGGCCGCGGGCCGCACCGCTTCGATCGCGCTTTCGAGCACGGGCGCCAGGTCGAGCGTGCGCACGTCGAGCCGCATGTTGCCGGAGACGATCCGCGACAGGTCCAGGAGGTCGTCGATGAGCTGCGCCTGGGCCTTGGCGTTGCGGTGGATGGCCTGGAGCCCGCGCCGTTGCTTCTCCCCGTCCCCCGGCGTGAGCTCGAGGAGCTGGGCCCAGCCGAGGATCGCGTTGAGCGGCGTGCGCAGCTCGTGGGAGACGGTGGCCAGGAACTCGTCCTTGCTGCGGCTGGCGGCTTCCGCCTCCTTCCAGGCTCCGCGCATTTCCTCCGTGAGCTTCAGGCGCTCCTGCTCGGCCCGCCGGCGGTCGTGGATGTCGATGACCGACCCGATGTAGCCCGCGTGCTCGCCGTCGGGACCGGCACGGGGTACACCCCGGGTCAGCATCCAGCGGTACTCGCCGTCGTGGCGGCGCAGCCGGTACTCCACCGAGAACTCGCTCAGGGTTTCGTACACCTCGTAGAAGTTGTCCCAGCAGCTGTTCAGGTCGTCGGGGTGGATCCCCTCCTCCCAGCCGTGGCCGATCTCCTCTTCCAGCGTCCGGCCCCGGTACTCGAGCCAGGGGCGGTTGAACCAGTCGCACAGCCTGTCCACTCCGGACATCCAGACGAAGACGGGCGCCGAGTCCGCCATGATGCGGAAGCGCTCCTCGCTTTCGGAGAGCTCCTGCTGGTGAAGAAGCCGCTCCAGGGCCGCGGCCTGCACCCGGCGCCGTGAGCGGTGCAGCTCTTCGATCAGCAGGCTGATGAAGATCCCGATCCCTATGAACAGGCTCAGCCGGAGCCACTCGGTCCGGGAAACGAGCGTGAACGAGAAGACCGGCTCGATGAGGAAGAACTGCGCGGCAGCCGCGGACAGGAAGGTCGCGAGCAGCGCAGGGCCCAGCCCGCCGAACCAGCCGGCGACGATCACCGCCGGGAAGTAGAGGAGGAACGGGACGCTCGGCCCGAGGTGATCGAGGAGGGGCCAGCGGGCCAGGGTCGCGGCCGCCACCGACAGCACCGCGACCGCAAAGCGGACGAGCGCCGACCGCTCCTGCTCGGGGAGCAGGGCCATGAGCGGGCGTTCGACGAATCGGGTGAAGGTTGGCATGGGGCAGCCGGCTGGGGGGAATCATACTCCCGGAGCCCAGGCGCGGGTGCCGCCTCCGCCTGGGGTTGAAACCCCAGGCTAGAAGAGTGTCACCCCCTCCGGGGGCGAGATTCCGGTGGAAGGGTGGTGGTGGGCGAAGCCAGCCTCCGGAGGAGGCTGTACTTTTCTAGCCTGGGGTTTCAACCCCAGACGGGTCAAGCCCCCGGCATCCGGCAAGTCTCCGCGCCAGCCGCCGGCAAATAACACTGCTCCACGTAATCCTTCACCATGCGGTCCGCGTTGTATCTCCACGCCAGGGTGCGGATGGCCCGCTTGACCCGCCGGATCCAGTTGCGCGGGATGCCCTCGGCGTCGCGGTCGTAGTAGAGGGGAACCACCTCGCGCTCCAGGGTTTCGAACAGGGCCTCGGCGTCGCGCTGGTCGTGCACGTCCGGGTTCGCATGGATCTCGCCGTGGCCGACCGCGAAGCCGTTGCTGCCGTCGTAGCCCTCGGCCCACCAGCCGTCCAGGATCGAACAGTTGAGCACGCCGTTGAGGATGCACTTCTCGCCGCTCGTGCCCGAGGCTTCCTGCGGCCGGCGCGGGTTGTTGAGCCAGACGTCCACCCCCTGGACGAGCTGCCGGCCCACGTGCATCGAATAGTTCTCGACGAACACGATCCTGCCGGCGAAGCGCTCGTCGCGCTCCAGGTTCGCAACCCGCTGCGCCAGCGCCTTGCCTCCCGTGTCCCGCGGGTGTGCCTTGCCGGCGAAGACGATCTGCAGCGGGCGCTCCGGGTGGTTGATCAGCCGATCAAGCCGGTTCAGGTCGTGGAACAGGATGTCCGCCCGCTTGTAGGTGGCGAAACGGCGGGCGAAGCCCAGGGTCAGGGCGTCGGCGAGCAGCGGTTCGCGCTTCGGCTCGGGCATCTTGAGGCGCTCGCGGCGGTCGGCGAGGCGCCGCCGGACGAAGGTGAACAGTCTTGCCTTGAGCACCTGGTGGACCTCCCAGAGCTCGGCGTCGGGGATGCGGTCGATCTTCGTATAGAGGTCGGGCCGGGAGATCGAGTCGAGCCAGTTCGGGCCGAGATAGTGCACGAGCAGGCCGTGCATGTCCGCCGCCATCCAGGTGCGCACATGGACGCCGTTCGTGATGTGGCCGATGGGGACTTCCTCTTCCGGCCGGCCCGGGTAGAGGTGGTGCCACATCCGGCGCGAAACCCGGCCATGGAGGGCCGAGACGCCGTTGGTCCGGCGGCTCAGCCGCAGGGCGAGGACCGTGGGGCAGAAGGTCGAAGCGGGATCGTCCGGCCGCTCGGAGCCCAGGGCAAGCACTTCATTCAAAGACATGCCGAGGCCGGCGGCCAGGGGCTCCAGGTGCGGCCCTGCCAGATCGAGGCGGAAGCGGTCGTGCCCGGCTTCGACCGGAGTGTGGGTGGTGAACACGCCCGCCGCCGCCACCTCGCGCAGGGCGTCGGCCGCATCCAGCCCCTCGCGCTCGACCTTGTGCCGCGCCCATTCGAGCAGGGCGAAGGCCGAGTGGCCCTCGTTCAGATGGAGGACCGACGGGTGGACGCCCACGGCGCCCAGGGCGCGGAAGCCGCCCACGCCGAGCAGGATCTCCTGCTGGATGCGGGTCTCCTCGTTGCCGCCGTAGAGGCGCGCGGTCAGCTCCTGGTCCTCGGGGGAATTGGCCTCGTCGCGGGCATCGAGGAGGATGAGCCGGCTGCGGCCAACCCAGACATGCCAGAGCCGGCACTGGACCGTGCGGCCCGGCAGCTCGACCGCCACCCGCAGCGGCGCGCCGTCCGCTCCGAGCAGCGGATCGGCGGGCAGCTCCGCCGAGCCGATCGGCTCGTAGCTGTCCTGCTGCCAGCCGGCCTCGTCGATGAGCTGGTGGACGTAGCCCTCGTGGTAGAGCAGGCCGACCCCCACCACCGGCACCCCGAGGTCGCTCGTGCTCTTGAGATGGTCGCCGGCGAGCACGCCCAAGCCGCCGGAGTAGATGGGCAGCGACTGGTGGATGCCGAACTCGGCGGAAAAGTAGGCCACGGGATGAGCCAGGAGCGGGCCGGCATGGGTAGTCCCCCAGCTCTCCCCCCCGGCAAGGTATTGCTTCAGCCGGCGGTAGGCCTGGTCGATGCGGGTCTGCATCTCCAGGTCGTTCACCCGCTGGGCGATCTCCTCGTCGGGGACCCTCTGCAGCAGCGCGACCGGGTTGTGGTAGACCAATTTCCACACGTCGGGGTCCAGCTCGCGGAAGATGGCGCGGATGTCGGGCTGCCAGGACCACCAGAGGTTCCGGGCCAGCTCGCGCAGCTTGCGCATCGTGTCAGGCGAATCGCTCGTCATTTCGGCTCCATCTCCAGAATCCAGGGGGAATATATAATTTCAGCCCCCTTTTCGACGCCTCCCCCCCCGGAAAGGCTGTACTATCGGAGACCGAGTCTAGATTTTGCATGATGACTTGGATTTGGAGGGGAGTAGCCCAAATGGACGCGGAGCCCACACCCACCGCGGAATCCAGCACTTCGGAGTTCACCCGCCTTCTCGAATACCTCAAGGCCAGCCGCGGCTTCGACTTCGGCGCCTACAAGGTCTCCACCCTCATGCGCCGTGTCCAGAAGCGGATGCGCGAAGTCGGAGTCCAGTCCTACGCCCAGTACGCCGACTACCTGGAGGTCCAGCCCAACGAATTCGGGCCGCTGTTCGACACGGTGCTGATCAACGTCACCTCGTTCTTCCGCGATCCCGACGCCTGGCAGTTCCTGAGCGAGCACATCCTGCCGCGCATCGTGCGGGAGAAGGCTCCGGACGCGCCCATCCGCATCTGGAGCGCCGGTTGCGCGACCGGGGAGGAAGCGTACACGCTGGCCATGCTGCTGACCGAGGCCGTGGGCGAGGAAGACTTCCGCAAGCGGGTCAAGATCTATGCCACGGACGCCGATGAGGAAGCGCTGCTCGTGGCCCGGCAGGGGACGTACGACGAGCGCGGCATCGCCTCGATCCCCCCCGATCTGCTGCAGAAGTACTTCGACGTGTCCGCCAGCCGGAAGGTGTTCCGCAATGAGCTGCGCCGGTGCCTGATCTTCGGCCGGCACGACCTGATCCAGGACGCGGCGATCTCCCGCCTGGACCTGCTGGTCTGCCGCAACACGCTGATGTACTTCAACACGGAGGCGCAGGACAGGATCCTCGCCCGCTTCCACTTCGCCGTGAACCGGACGGGCTACCTGTTCCTGGGCAAGGCCGAGACCCTGCTCTCCCACAACAGCAACTTCAAGCCGGTGGAGCTCAAGCACCGGGTCTTCTCGCGGACGTCGACGAACAACCTGCGCGACCGGCTGCTGGCGCTGGCCCCGACGCCGGCCGACTCCGAGAGCGGCGCCCGCCACCTGCGCCTGCGCGAGTCGGCCCTCGATGCCAGCCCGGTGGCGCAGGTCGTGGTGGACCGCCGCGGCTACCTGGTCCTGGCCAGCGGAATGGCGCGCAAGCTGTTCAACCTCGGGCTGAACGACGTCGGCCGCCTGCTGCAGGATCTGGAGATCTCCTACCGTCCGGTGGAGCTGCGCTCCCATCTCGAGGGGATCTACGAGACCCGCGCGCCGGTGGTCGTCAAGGACGTGGAGTGGCGCGGCCCGGGAGCGGACGCGGAGGTGCGCCTGTTCGAGGTGCAGGTGGCGCCGTTGATCGACGTCAAGGAGACGATCCTGGGCGCCTGCATCTCCTTCGTGGACCAGACCCAGGCCCGGCAGCTCCGCGTGGAGCTGGAGCGGTCCAACCAGGAGCTGGAGACCGCCTACGAAGAGCTGCAGTCGGGCAACGAGGAGCTGGAGACCACCAACGAGGAGCTGCAGAGCACGGTCGAGGAGCTGGAGACCACCAACGAGGAGCTGCAGTCGGCCAACGAAGAGCTGGAGACGATGAACGAGGAGCTCCAGTCGACGAACGACGAGCTGCGGAACCTCAACGACCGGCTCCAGCTTCGCACCGAGGAGCTGAACCAGTTCAACGGCTACTTCCAGACCGTCCTGAACACCCTGCGCGCGGCCGTGGTGGTGATGGACCGCGCCTTGCATGTCCGTGTCTGGAGTGAAAAGGCCCAGGACTTCTGGGGTGTGAGGGGAGACGAGGTCCAGGGACAGAGCTTCCTCAACCTTGACATCGGCCTGCCGGTCGAGGAGCTGCGGCTGGCATTGCGCGAGGCGCTGGCGGACGGCCGGGAGCGGGAGCAGTCTCTGGACGGAGTCAACCGCCGGGGAAAACAGGTCCGCTGCCGCGTGCGGATCGCACCGTATTGTGCTGCGGCGGGCGTTGATGGATTGATCCTCCTCATCGAGGAGGCGGAGCCCGGGTAGATCTATGGCAGTCAGAGAGGATTCGATGACCAAGCGCCAGACCGACCTCCCGTCGGGCCGGCTCCAGAGCCAGTTGAAGTCGCTCCAGGCGCAGGTCGCCGAGCCGAACGCGGTCTCGCGCAAGCAGCTCCTGGAGGCGATCGGCGCGCTGCAGGAATCGCTCCAGGAACTGGACGTCGCCGAGGCCGAGCTCGCGCAGCAGAACGAGGAGCTGCTGGTGGCGCGCGAGGCGCTCGAGGTCGAGCGCCACCGCTACCGGGAGCTGTTTGACGAGGCGCCGTTCGCCTACCTGGTGACGGATGCGAACGGGGTCGTGCAGGAGGCCAATCTGGCCGCCGCCGTGCTGTTCAACACCGCCCGCACCATCCTGCAGGGCAAGCCGTTGCCGCTCCTGATCGCACAGGACGACCGGCCCCGGTTCCGCGAGCTCCTGCGGGAGCTGCGGATGAGGCCGGGGCGGCGGGAGGCGGAGGTGAGGCTGGGCTCGGTGGCGCGCATGGTGACGCTCACCGCCGAGCCCGACGAGACGCCGGGCAGGCCGCTCTTCCTGCGCTGGGTGCTGCGCGACGTCACCGACCGCAGGGCCGCCGAGGAAGAGCTGCGCGTCAGCCAGGAGCGCCTGCGCCATGCCCAGAGGCTGGAGGCGGTCGGCCGGCTGGCGGGCGGCATCGCCCATTCGTTCAACAACCTGCTGGCGGCGATCGCCTTCCATGCCGAGCTGCTCCTCGGCTCGCGCTCCGAAAAAGACCAGCGGCGGCACGCCGAAGAGATCCAGAATGCCGGCGAGCGCGGCGCGCTGCTCGCCCGCCAGCTCCTCGCCTTCAGCCGCAAGCAGGTGCTCCAGCCGCAGCTCCTCGACGTCAGCTCGCGCATTGAGAGCCTGGTGCCGATCCTGCGCCGCTTGGTCGGCGAGCAGATCGAGCTGAGGACGGACCTTGATTCCGGGCCTGGCTGGGTTCACGCCGACCTGGGCCAGGTCGAGCAGGTGATCCTCAACCTGGTGGCCAATGCCCGGGACGCCATGCCCGACGGCGGGCTGCTGTCGGTTTCAGTCGGCTCTGAGGAGCTTGCAGACGGCGATCCCCGTCTGGTCGGTATTGGCCTTCAACCTGGCCGCTACGTGTGCATCCGGGTCGCCGACACCGGCACCGGCATGAGCGAGCATGTCCGGGCCCACCTGTTCGAGCCTTTTTTCACCACCAAGGATTACGACCGCGGCACCGGCCTCGGCCTCGCCACGATCTATGGGACCGTCAGCCAGAGCGGCGGCGCGATCCACGTCGAGACGGAGCTCGGCAAGGGCTCCACGTTCACCGTCTACTTTCCGCAGGCCAAGGAACCCAAGGAGGCAGTCCCCCGGTCCGAGCCGGCGCGGGAGATGGCGCGCGGCACGGAAGTCATCCTGCTCACCGAGGACGAGGACAACATCCGCGAGCCCGCCCAGGAGATCCTGGAGGCGCGGGGCTACACCGTCCTCGCCGCCTGCGACGGGGCGCACGCGATCGAAGCCGCCCGAGCCTGGGACGGTCCGATCCACCTGCTCATCAGCGACGTCGTCATGCCCGGGATGAGCGGCAGCGAGCTCGCCGCCCAATTGGAAGCGGAGAGGCCCGGTCTGCGCGTGCTCTACATCTCCGGCTATCCGGAGGACGCCATCGCCCGCCACGGCGTTCTCCAGCGCGGCCGGTCGTTCCTGCAGAAGCCGTTCCCCCCCGGGGTGCTGATGCAGACCGTCCGCGACATCCTCGACCAAGGAGACCAATGGCCAGCCGTGACATCATCCTGATCGGCGCGTCCGCGGGAGGCGTTCAAGCTCTCTCCGAGGTGATCGGAGGGCTTCCCGCCGATTTCCCCGCCGCCATCTTCGTCGTCCTGCACATCTCCCCCTACGGCCGCAGTGCCATGCCGGTCATCCTGAGCCGGGCAGGACATCTGCCCGCGGTCCACGCAACGGACAGCGAGCCGGTTCGGATGGGGCATGTCTACGTGGCTCCTCCCGATCACCACATGGTCCTGCAGGACGGTCTGGTCCGGCTCTCCCGCGCTCCCACCGAAAACGCGCAGAGGCCGTCCATCGACGTCCTCTTCCGCACGGGAGCCCAGGCATACGGCCGCCGGGCGATCGGCGTGGTGCTGACCGGGAACCTGGACGACGGCACGAACGGCCTGGCCGTGGTGAAGAGGCACGGCGGCACGTCGGTGGTCCAGGACCCCGAAGAGGCCGACTACCCGAGCATGCCGCTCAGCGCGATTGCGAATGTAGATGTCGATTACGTCCTGCCCCTCGCCGGCATCGTTCCGCTCCTGGTGGAGCTGATCCGCGAGCCGCTCGAGGAGCCGGAGCCGGAACCGGAGGATCTGAACATGAAGGAAGAGCTGGAGCACGGACAGGACCACGAGGAGCTGGGCGCACCCTCGGACCTGACCTGCCCCGACTGCGGCGGCTCGCTGCGTGAGAGCCGGGTCGAGGAGGTGGTGCACTTCCGTTGCCGCACCGGTCATGCCTACTCCCCGGAGACGCTCCTCGCCAAACAGGACGACGTCGTCGAGGCCGCCCTCTGGGCCGCCGTCCGCTCGCTGCTGGAGAACGCGGCCCTGGCGCGCCGGATGGAAAGGCGGATGGGCCAAGGCTCCCGCCTCCACCACGGCGCGGAGCAGCGCTACGAGAGGCGGGCGGAGGAGGCCGAGCGCCACGCCGAGATTTTGCGGCGCCTGCTCGTGCAGGACAAGGCCAAGGCCAGTTGAGCGTCCGGATGTCGTAGAATCCTCTCCATTGTGGAGAAAGATCGCGACGAGGTCGAGACACTTGTCAAAATGCTCGACGACGAGATCGTCAAGTCGCGCATCTCCAAGCGCAAGCTCGAAAAGATCCTGGGCCAGGGTCAGGGCTACATCGGGAGCCTGATCAAGGGCCGCATCACGCTCAAGGTCGGGCACGTCTACAACATTGGCGAGGCGCTGGGCCTGGAGCCGCTGCTGCTCTTCTTCCGCGCCGCGCCGAAGGAGAACCAGGAGCGCCTGCTCAAAGCGCTCGGCGTGCAAGCGGATGGCGACGGCTCCAGCGATCCTTCCGGGCCGATGACCCGCGAAGAAATCGAAGGGCTGGTGCGCCGGGTCGTCCGCCAGGAATTGGCGCGGCTCGCGACGAGCTGAGATTGATCCCATCCCCTCTCTCCCCGACCCTCTCCCCCGCCTGCGCGGGGAAGAGGGCGCCACCGCTCCGCCCGTCTCTGTGCCGCCCAAAAACTTTTTGAGCGACATGGAATTCCTCTGCGTCGCTCAGGAACTTTTTGGGCGACACAGAATTTTTCTATGTCGCCCAAAAACTTAATGGGCGGCACAGAAAGTTTCTGAGTCGCCCAAAATTATTTTGAGCGACGCAGAGGAATTCTGTGTCGCCCAGAATCTTTCCAGGTCGCCCGGAATTCTTCCATGCCGCCCATAAACTTTCTGCGTCGCCCAAAAGATTTTTGTGCCGCCCGAAAAGTTTCTATGTCGCCCAAAAGGTTTTTGGGCGGCTAACTCAGGAAATGCCAGGCCAAACCGGCCGCCGCGCTGGCCGCGAGAGTCGTCATCATCCCCAGCTTGAAGCGGAACAGCGCCAGGAAGGCGAAGGCGGCGAGAACCACCGCCGCCCAATCCATCGTCTCCCAGACCGGCACGAGCAGCCGCATTCCCATCCACCGCGCCTCGCCCACCTCCCGGAAGAGGACATGGATGGAAAACCAGACCGCCAGGTTCAGAATCACCCCGACCACCGCCGCCGTGATCCCGGCGAGGGCGCGGCTCAGCCCCTTCTTCCCCCGCAGCGCCTCGATGTAGGGCGCGCCGAGGAGGATCCACAGGAAGCAGGGGACGTACGTCACCCAGGTGGTGACCAACGAGCCGAGGATGGCGGCCGTCCACGGGTTGAGCCCGCCGGGATGGCGGAACGCGCCCAGGAAGCCGACGAACTGGACCACCTGAATGAGCGGCCCCGGCGTGGTCTCGGCCATCCCGAGGCCGTCGAGCATCTCCCCGGCCGTGAGCCAGCCGTAGGTCTCCACCGCCTGCTGCCCGACATAGGCGAGCACCGCGTAGGCGCCGCCGAAGGTGACCATCGACATCTGGCTGAAGAAGATCCCCTCCCGTACCAGGACATGATCCTTCCCGAAGATGCCGATCAGGGCGAACAGCGGGACCAGCCAGAGCGTGAGGCAGACGGCGAGCACGCGGAAGGACCGTCCCCAGGACGGTTTTGTCCGGACATGAGCCTCCGCTACCGGCTCGGGTGCGGGAATCCACTTTCCGCCCAGCCATCCAAGCAGGCCGGCTGTCACCACGATGATCGGGAACGGCACCTCGAAGAAGAAGATCCCGACGAACGCCGCCGCGGCGAAGCCCACCATCACCCGGTTCTTCAGCGCCCGCTTGCCGATGCGGACCACGGCCTCGACGACGACCGCCATGACCGCCGGTTTCAAGCCAAAGAAGAGGCCGGTGACGAAAGCGGTTCCCTGGAACCCGGCGTAGAGCACGCTCAGGGCAAGGATGGAGAGGAATCCGGGCAGCACGAACAGGGTGCCGGCGACGAGGCCGCCCGGCGTGCGGTTCAGGAGCCAGCCGAGGTAGATGGCGAGCTGCTGGGCCTCGGGGCCGGGGAGGAGCATGCAGTAGTTGAGGGCATGGAGGAAGCGCGGCTCGTCGACCCAGCGCTTCTCGTCCACGAGGATGCGGTGCATGACCGCGATCTGGCCCGCCGGCCCGCCGAAGCTCTGGACCGCCACCCGGAGCCAGACCCGGACGGCTTCGGAGAAGGGGACGGCGTCCGTCATTTCAGCGACTCGTACAGTCCCTCGAAGAGAGCAATCCCGTGCCGCTCCAGCTCCTCGTCCGGCCATCCCGCCGCCAGCCAACCGCGCAGGATGCCGTCGATCCCGGCGGCCTCGGGAGGAGAGGAAAGCCCGTCGCGCAGGTCGATCTCGTGGACGATCGCGGCGAGAGCGCGCAGGGCCGGGTCGTCCAGGCGGAAGGCGGCGAGGATCGTTTCGAAGGTGCACAGATTTCCCGTGTGGCCGAGCTCGGCCCCGGGCATGTCGAAGGAGACTTCCCCCGCCCGCGGGTCGCCGTAGCGGATCGTGGCCTCGGGATCGACGAAACGGCGGATGAGCCAGGCCGAGGCGAGACGGTCCACGTGGGGACGGGGCCGGGTGACCCAGGTCCGCCCACGGTAGCGGGAGAAGTCGGCCGGGGGGACCTCGGGCTCCGGCTTTTCCTGGAGCCGGGCAAGGGCCGCGTAGGCCCGCGGGCCTTCGGGAGCGGCGAACCAGTCGATGCGGCTGACCTCGTCGAAACGGCGGCGTAGCTTGTCCACTTTGGCCCGGTCGGGGCTTTGCTCGGCCTCTTCGGCGATCTTGCGGTAATCCTCGTCGCGGGCGGAGCGGAAGGCTTCGATGACCCGGCCCCTCTCGCTCTCCTCCAGGTGATCGACCTCCAGCACGAGCGCCTGCCCGCCGCCGTCGCGGATCTCCTGGGCGAGCCAGGCGAATGCCTCACGGGCCTCGTCCCCGTCCGGGAGCAGGTGGAGGGAGCCGGCGGGCGAGACGGACCCGAGCTGGCGCAGACGGCGCCAGATCGCCACCCTCCGGCTGGAGGACGGGTCCGAGAGCGAGTAGGCGAGGGCGAGCCATCTCATCGGGCGCATCAGGTGAATACTAGCCGCACGCAAGCGGCGACCCCGACGGCGAAAGCGGCATAGAGAGGCCAGCGCGGGTCGAGGGTCCAGAGCCATCCGCCCACGAGCGAGGCCGGGAACACGGCGAGCCCGCGCACCAGGTAATAGACGCCCACCGACCGTCCCCGGGCATGGGCGGCGGACAGATCGAGGATCATGGCCTTGCGCGCCGGCTCCCCCGTCTCCCGCAGGCCGGCCACGACAAAAGCGCCTGCCAGACCGAGCGTTCCCGAGGCCCGGGCCAGGATCAGGGGGAACAGAGCGAAGAAGGCGAAGGTGAGGAGGATGAACGGTTTGCGGTCCATCCGGTCCGACATCCGCGCCACGGGGATGTAGACCAGGGTGGCCGTGATCATCTGGAGACTCGTCAGCCAACCGAATCGAGCAGGGCCGGCGCCGAGTACGTCCATCACGAAGAGGACGATGAACACCTTGGGGATGCCCTCCGCCCACCGGGCGAGGATGTCGGCGGTCAGAAGCCGCTTGAGCCCTGGGTCCATCGAGCGCCAAAGGCTGCCGAGGCGCTCAGTGTCAGGAGCGGGGACGGGAGGCTCCAAGTAGGAGCGGCGCAGGATGAAAATTCCGACGAAAGCCAATAGGATCGTGACCGCCAGCCCAGCCCGGACGCCGTCGAGGAAACCGAGCCGGGAGATCAGCCATCCGCCCAGCGGAGGGGCCAGGATGATCGGCACCCGCTTCAGGATCGACTGCACGCCGAACCCCATGGCGCGCTGGGAGGAGGGGAGGTTGTCGCCGAGGACCGCGAAGATGGCCGGCAGCGTCAGGCTGCTCCAGGCCATGACCAGCACAGTGCCGGCAATGACCCAGGGCCAGCCCGGAGCCACGAGGTAGAGGAGATAGCCGCCCGCGGCAAGAAGGGCGAACAGCTCGAGAGCCCGCCGCCTGCCCATCCGGTCCGCCGCCCATCCGCCGGGGTAGGGGTAGAGAGCGTCGAGCAGCTCGCGAAGGGTGCCGTAGCCGGCCACCGCCCACGCGCCCGCCCCCAGGACTTCCAGGTACTTGGGGACGAACCGCACCCACAGCTCCTCGCCCATTCCGAGGACGAGGAAGGCCGCAAGCATGGCCACGACGTTGCGCCGCATGCAGCGAGTGTAACCCGCGTTGCTTTGCTGGGCAACTGTTGTTGCTGGGAGCGCCGACGCTCCCAGTATTACTTCGGAGGCCGGCTGGGCCGCATCTCGATCCGGCTGGGCAGGGCGTTGTCCGGATAGCTCAGCAGGTGGACGACCATCGACGCGATATCCGCCGGCTGCAGCTTCCAACTTCCTTCGCCATGCCCGCCCCCGAACTCCGTGGCCACGCTGCCGGGCATGATCGACGCAACCCGGATGCCGTGCGGCCGCAGGTCGAGCATGGCGGCCTCGGACAGTCCGAGCAAGCCGAACTTGCTGGCGTTGTACGCCGATCCGCCCGCGAAGGGGTTCTTGCCGGCGAGCGAGGCGATGTTGATGATCCAGCCGGCTCCCTGCTTCTTCATGGCCGGGGCTAACGCCCTGATGAAGTAGAAGCAGCCGTTGAGGTTGGTCTCAATGATCTCGCGGAACTGGTCGCCGGAGATCTCGTCCACGGGCGCGAAGTGGCCGAGGCCGGCGTTGTTGACCAGGCAGTCGATCCGCCCCTCGGCGTCCACGACCTCCTTCACGAAGGCGTCGACCTGCCCCTGGTCGCGGACGTCCACGGCCCGGTGCTGGGCGCCGTCCGCCGATCCCTGGCTGTGGCGGCTGCAGGTCCAGACTTTCCATCCTTCCGCCAGGAGCGCCTCGGCGATGCTCCGGCCGATGCCGCGGCTGCCACCCGTCACGATCGCGATGCTCATAAGTCCTACCTCCCTGGGGTACTCTAGCGGAATCCGCCGGGCCTCCCGGCTGTTTTGATGAGTCGAAAGGAGGGGTAGATCAACACCATGGGTGCATACCTCATCTTCATGATTCCGGCCATCCTGCTGTCCCTGTGGGCCAGCTTTCGGACGAAGTCGGCGTTCAACAAGTATCAGAAGGTCCGGACGGCCCGGGGCCTGACCGGGGCCCAGGCCGCGCACGAGATGCTCCAGCGGGCGGGGATCCTCGACGTGAAGATCGTCCAGGCGCAGGGCTTCCTGTCGGACCATTACAATCCGCTCAACAAGACGTTGGCCCTGTCACCGCCGGTCTACGGGTCCAACTCGGTGTCTGCGATCGGCGTCGCCTGCCATGAGGCGGGTCATGCGATCCAGCATGCGGAGCACTATGCGCCGCTCTGGCTGCGCTCGGCCCTGGTGCCGATGGCGAACATCGGCTCCACGCTGAGCTACTTCATCGTGATGGCGGGCTTTCTGCTCCTGCACTCGAAGCAGACGGTCTACTTCGGCATTCTGCTGTTCCTGGGGGTGGTGCTCTTCCAGATCGTGACCCTGCCGGTGGAGTACGACGCCTCGGCGCGGGCCAAGAAGCTGGCGGTGGCGAACGGCATCATCCTGCCGCAGGAGCAGGAGGGGATGAACCGCGTGCTCAACGCGGCCGCCCTGACCTACGTGGCTGCGGCGGTGTCGTCGATCATGACGCTGCTGTACTACGTGACCCTCGCCGGCCGCATGCGGGACTGAAAGACGACAAGCCAGTGAAGCACCGCGACCTGACGGATATCGCCGGTACCTGGGTCGAAGATCCTGAGATCGACGAGGCCCTTGCGGAGCAGCGAAGGATCGACTTAGTTTGTAACCCACCCGGCCCAAACGGGCCGGCAGAGTCCAGCCCAGGGCTGAGGCCGCAGGCCGATGCCCTGGGTCAACAGGCCTCACAGCCATGCGGCCTGGAAGGCCGCGAGAGCCTCGACTAGACCGAGCCGGCTTCGACAAGCCCGACAAGCAGATCTCTAGCGGCCTTCCAGGCCGCGTCGGTTTGTCACCTTTACTCCGCCGGCTCCCCCAGAATCCCGAACAGCTCGTTCTTCCGCTGCTCCAGCTCCTCGGGCGTGGAAGCCTCCAGCACCAGCCGCAGAAACGGCTCGGTGTTGGAGGGCCGCACGTTGCCCCACCAGGTGGGATACTGGAAGGTGATCCCATCCAGGTAGTCGATCTCGGCGTCGGCGTAGCGGCGGGCGAGCTCTTCGATCTTGCCCTGCTTGTCCTCGACCTCGAAGTTGATCTCCGGGCTTTTGGCGTAGCGGCGCAGCGGCTGGACCAGCTCGGAGAGCGGCTTGCCCGTCTTGCGCAGGAGGTTCAGGATCTCGATCACGGCGCCGATCGAGCTGTCGGCGTTGAAATGGTCGCGGAAGTAGTAGTGGCCGGCCAGCTCGCCGCCGAAGATCCCCTCCCGCTTGCGCAGGGTGGCCTTCATGAAGGAATGGCCGACCCGCTCGCGCACCGGAATCCCGCCCTTCTCCGCAATGTACTCGGCTACTGCCCGCGACGAGCGCAGATCGAAGAGCACGGCCTTGCCGGGCTCCCGCTCCAGCAGCTCGCCGCCGATGAGAGCCGTCATCAGATCGCTCCCCACCGCTTGGCCCGTCTCGTCCACGAAGGCGGCGCGGTCGGCATCGCCGTCGAAGGAGACTCCGAGGTCGGCGCCGTGCTCCTTGACCGCCCGCATCAGGTCGTGGAGGTTCTCCTCCTTGAGCGGGTTGGCCTCGTGGTTGGGGAAGGTGCCGTCCAGCTCGAAGTAGAGGGGGATCAGCTCGATTCCGGTGGCCTCCAGGATGGGCTTGTAGATCGTGCCCATGCCGTTGGCCGCGTCCACGACGACCCGCAGCCGCTTCTGTTCGCCACGCAGGAAGCTGAGGATGTGTTTCTGGTAGTCATCGAAGACGTTCCCGCTCGTCACCGTGCCGGGGCGGGATGCCTTCGGCAGGTCGCCGGAGGTGACCTTCTCCTCCAGGAGGGGGATGCCGTGGTCGCCGGAGACCGGGCGCGCTTCGTGGCGGCTGAACTTGAGGCCGTTGTACTGCGCCGGGTTGTGGCTCGCCGTGACCTGCACGCCGCCGGCGGCCTTGGTGTGGCCGACCGCGAAGTAGTTCATGGGCGTGGTGGCGAGGCCGATATCGAGCACGTCGAGACCGGACTGCGTGAGCCCCTCGATCAGGGCCTTGGCGAGCGGCTCGCTGTGCGAGCGCATGTCGCGGCTCACCACGACCGTGTTGCCCCACGCGCGGTCCTCCTCGTCCAGCACGAACTGGAACGCGAGGCCGATCTGGCGGGCCATGTCCTCGTTGATCTGCGAGGGATAGAGCCCTCGCACGTCGTACGCTTTGAAGATTCCGGCCACTTTCTCTCTCCCTATTGTGTGGAGACCTTCTCGATGGCGTAGGCGAAGCTGCGGCCTTCGACCGGCGCGGACTTCAGCTCCGTGCCGTCTGCCTTGGCAAGCTCCACCGCCAGGGTCTCTCCCATGATCCATTCACGGTGCGCCTCGACGGCTGCCTCGATCTCGGGATCGGCTTCATAGCTCACCCGGATGCGGTCGGCGTAATCGAGATCTGCGTCTTTGCGGGCGGTCTGAATGCTGCGCGCGACTTCCCGCGCCCATCCTTCGGCGATCAGCTCGGGCGTGAGGCGGGTGTCCAAGGCTACGAGCAGCTCGCGGTCCCCCTGGGTGGCCATGCCCTCGCGCTCGATGAGCCGGACCTCCACCTCCTCGGGCGAAAGGTCGTGCGAGCCGTCCGAGATCTCGATGGTGACCTTGCCGGCCGTCTCCAGCTCGCGGGCCAGGGCGTCGCCGTCGGCGCTCTCCAGCACCTTTTTCACCTCGGACATCCGCTTGCCGAAGCGCGGGCCGGTCTTGGGGAAGACGGGCCGCACCTCATGGCGCACGTACTCGCTCCGGTCCGCCGCCCAGTGGATGTCGCGGACGTTCAGCTCGTCCTTGAGCAGGTCGGCGTAGGGCGTGATCAGGCCGGGCAGCGCCTCATTGGCGGTGACCAGGGTCACGGCGGCGAGCGGCTGCCGGGTTTTGAGCGAGTGCGTGTTGCGCGCCGCATGACCGAGGCGGACGATGCGCAGGACCGCGTCCATGGCGGCTTCCAGCTCCTCTTCCGCTCGGGCGCCGGGCTCCGGCCAATCTTCCAGGTGAACGCTCTCGGCAGCATCCGGACGCTGGCTGCGGACCAGCCGCTCGTGGATGATCTCGGCCACGAAGGGCGTGAACGGCGCGAGGAGCCGCGCAACCGTGGTCAGCACCTCATAGAGAGCCTGGTAGGCGCTCTCCTTGTTCACCTCCGCTCCCGCGCCTGCCCAGAAGCGGTCGCGGCTGCGCCGGATGTACCAGTTCGTGAGGTCATCCAGAAGCGCCTCGATCTTCCGCGCCGGCTCGGTGACGTCGTAGGCCTCGAGCCCGGCGGTGACTTCCGATACCAGCCGATCCAGGCGGAGGAGGATCCAGCGGTCGAGCGGCGGCCGGTCCTCGAAGCGCGGCTGGCTTTCCGAAGGCCGCCAGCCGTCCATGTTCGCGTAGATCGTGAAGAAGGACAGGGCGTTCCAGAGCGGGAGGAGGAAACCCTGCGCGGCCTCACGCACCAGCTTGGCGGAGAAGCGGGAGTTGACCTCCGGGTTGTTGACGCAGAAGTACCAGCGCAGGGCGTCGGCCCCGGTCTCCTCGATCACCCCCATGGGCTCGACCACGTTGCCCAGGCGCTTGGACATCTTCCGCCCCTGCTCGTCGTTGACGTGGCCGAGGACGATGCAGGTCTCATAAGCCGCTTTACCGAAGAGCAGGACGCCGAGCGCGTGCAGGGTGTAGAACCACCCGCGGGTCTGGTCCACCGCTTCGGAGATGAAGTCGGCGGGGAAGCCCCTGCCCGTCTCCGGGTCGATTTCGGGCAGCGGCTTGCCCATGTAGTGGTGCTGGGCGAACGGCATGGAGCCGGAGTCGTACCAGGCGTCGATGACGTCGGGCACCCGGCGCATCGTGCCGCCCTCGCATTTGGTACACGGCCAGGCGACGTCGTCGATGTACGGCCGGTGCGGGTTGAACTGCTCCGGATCGTAGAGATCGGCGGGCGGTTCCTTTCCTGCCTGTTCGAACAGCTCGGCGAAGGAGCCCACGACGGTGGTGTGGTTGCAAACCTCGCACTTCCAGGCGGGGAGCGGAGTGCCCCAGTAACGCCTCCGCGAGAGCGCCCAATCCACCACGTTCTCCAGCCAGTTGCCGAAGCGGCCCTCGCCCACGTGGGGCGGCTGCCAGTTGATGGTCCGGTTCTGGTCGAGCAGCTCCTGCTTGAGGATGGTCGTCTTCACGAACCAGCTCGTGGTGGCGTAGTAGAGGAGCGGCCGGTCGCAGCGCCAGCAGAAGGGATAGCTGTGGCGGTAGCGCTCCGTGTGGAGGAGCAGGCCGCGGCTGCGCAGATCCTGGAGGATCTTGGCATCGGCGTCCTTGAACCACATTCCGGCGAACGCTTCGATGCCGGGCATGTTGCGGACATTGCCCTCGGCATCGATGGTCAGAAGGAGGGGCAGGTCGTAGGCCTGGCCGGTGCGGTAGTCGTCCTCGCCGAACGGCGGAGCGGTGTGGACGAGGCCGGTGCCTTCGCTGGAGGTCACGTAGTCGCCCAAAACCACCTGCCATCCCCGCTCGTCGGAGACCGCGGGGGAATCGGTCTGGAATGGCCGGTCGTAGAGGAGCCCTTCGAGGTCCTTGCCGCGGAAGCGGGCGAGCGCCGGCAGCTCGGCCAGATCGACGAGGCGCTTTTCCCCCTCGACCTCGACCATGGCGGGGACGGGCTTGGCGAGCTCATCGCCGAAGAGGAACTGCTCGTCCGATTTGTTCGGGTGCTGGACCAGCCGATAAACCATGTCGGGATGGACCGCGAGCCCGACATGGGCGGTGAGGGTCCACGGGGTGGTGGTCCAGGCGACGAGCTTCATCCCCTCGGTGGTGGTCCACGAGCCGCCGCCTACGGGAACCAGCTCCTGGCCGGGGCGGACTGGGAAGAGGGCCCAGACGGACGGGTCGTCCACGTCCTTGTAATTCTGGGCGACCTCGTGGCTGGACAGGGTGGTGCCGCACCGGGCGCAATAGGGCTGGATCTTGTAGCCCTCGCCCAGAAGACCGCGCTTCCACAGCTCGCCCAGGGACCACCAGACCGACTCGATGTAGTCGTTGGTATAGGTGAGGTAGGCGTGGTCGAGGTCGAGCCAGTAGCCGACGCGCTCGGTCATGGCGCGCCACTGGCGCTCATAGGTATGGACGCTCTCGAGGCAGGCCTTGTTGAACTCGGCGATGCCGAACTCCTCGATCTGCTGCTTGCCGGTGAAGCCAAGGCGCTTCTCGACTTCGATCTCGACCGGAAGACCATGGGTATCCCAACCCGCCTTGCGGGGTACGCGGTAGCCGCGCATGGTCCGGAAGCGGGGGAAGAGGTCCTTGATGACGCGGGTCACGACGTGCCCGACGTGGGGCACGTTGTTCGCGGTCGGGGGACCGTCATAGAAGACGAACTCGCCCTGGGGCGCCGGCTTCTGCAGGCTCTTCTGGAAGATGTTCCGCTCGCGCCAGAGCCGGAGCACTTCCTGCTCGAGCTGGGGAAACGGGTATCCGCCGGGGACGTCTGGGAATCGGTTCTCAGTCATGTTAACTGGGGCCTCGAGCGCCGCGCCCGTCGCGGGCCGCGGAAAGGAGCGGCTATTGTATCTCCTGCGTCAAGAGGGGCCACTCAGTCTGGAGTGACCAGGAGCGGCTCGCCTTCCGGCCAGACTCGCCGGAAGTGAGAGGCATTGAAGGTAACCAGGTGCTCCACCACGGCCTTTTCGGCCGCTCGGGCGATCAGCGCGTCGTAGACGATGCCGCCCGAAAGTCCCATTCCGGAGATGCGCTGGATCGTAGACGAATAGTCCTCGGGGGAGAGGAGACGATCTCCCTTGCGGCAGCCACGACGCCGTCAATGATTTTCCAGGCTCGGTCTGGAGTGATCCGAGGATTCACGGGCAAGCGAGTCAGAGAAGCGTAGAGCTCGGCCAGGGAGTGGGAGGAGAGCACGAGCTGCAGGTCTCCTCCGCTCTGGGCCCGCATGAGCCAGGGGAGGGCTTTCGCGTGCATGGAATGGGCCTGCACCACCGCCGGAACCAGGACGGAGGTGTCGAAGAGGACCCTCATTCCAGCTTCATTCCGGCCACCTGCTCATCGCGCTTCTCCCGGACCCGCTGGATGGCCGTTTCGAGATCCCCCTCGGCCTGCCCGGTGAATACGAGCACTCCACCCTTGCGGACGAGGTAAGCGTCTTCAGTCTCCAGAGCTTCCGGTACCAGGAAGATGCCGGCATCCCGCTCCTCGATCCGCAGCACCGCACCGGGCCGAAGGCCGAAGTCGTCCCGGACCGTTTTGGGAAGCAAGATTCTGCCGAGCTCATCCAGGGTGGTTTCCATGTGAACCTCCATCGCTACAACCGCCCTAATCCGGGTACTCGAACACCACCTCGCGCTCGATATCCGGGTGCAGACTCATGTGAACCGGGCAGGTCAAAGCTGCGTTCTCCAGCTTCTTGCGCTGTTGCGGGGTGAGCCCGGCGGGCATGCGGATGCGGGAGGGCAGCCCTGAGATCCGCCGCGGGCTGCTGGACATGTGCTTCTCGATGTGCACCGACATCTCCGAGAGGTCGATCCCTTCGCGCTCTCCCACGATCGAGATCAGGGTGGTCATGCAGGCGGCCAGGGCCGTGGCTACGAGGTCGGTCGGCGAAAACGAGCTGCCGTCCCCCTGGTTGTCCACCGGCGGCACGGTCTTCAAGACCGCCCCGGAAGGGCCGTGCGTCATTTCCTGAGCCAGATTGCCGATGTACTTGCCCGTGATCTCGACCGCCATGATCTCCTCCTATAGGAGCCGAGTCTATCAGGCCAGCTCTTTGAAGAAGCTGAGGTAATCGTCGATCACCCGGTCCATGGAGGTGCGCTCGCGGACTTCGCGCATCAGCTCCAGACCGCGATTCCACTCCGGACCGCGGAAGGTCGTCCGGACCTTGTCGAGCGCGGCGAGCAGGCTCTCCCTCTCCGGCTCGGCGTAATAGGGATAGTCCGGCCCCAAGAGCTCCAGCGTGCTCTCGTCGCGGGTGGTGACCAGGTTGGCCTCGCAGACCGCGGCCGTCGAGACCTTGCAGTTGGGCTTGTAGAGCAACTCCTTGCCGGGCTCGCGCACCGACAGGTGACAGTTGTAGTCGAGCGCCCGCCGGAAGTAATCGCCGTCGAAGTAGTCCACACCGGGGAGCTGCCCCCAGAGCGAGAGGGACCGCCCCAGTCCCAGGTAGGCGATGCGCAGCTCCCGGTCTCCCAGCGTGTTGGGGACGTAGCGCGGGTCCCACTGGTGGTAGATGACCCGGTTCACGGCCCCCCGGACGGAGAAATCCCGGAGCTGGCGCTGGTTCTTGAAGATCAGGCCGTGGTAGAGCCAGCGGTTCTTGATCCAACGCTTGAAGACGGTCGTGTCCTGGACATCGAGGACGAGGCGGTTCCCCCGGTGTCCTCCGAATCTGGCCCCGAGCAGGTCGGGCAGCTTCGAGGTCTTGATGAAGACCAGGATCGAGTCGCGGACGTCCTTCAAATCCTTCGGGTAGACGGAGCGGCTCTCGATTCCCCTCGCGCCCAGGGCTTCGCTGACCTGATCGGCCCCCATGATGGTCGAACCCTTGTCGTAATACTTGACGAAGTAGATGGGTCTCATGGGGACCGTTAGGATATCTTGGATGCCATGAAAACGAATCCGAACGACCTGACCGGGCAGGTGGCCGTGGTGACCGGCGCCTCCCGGGGAATCGGTGCTGCAATCGCCAGCGCGCTGTCCGCCGCCGGCGCGCGGGTGGTCCTCGCGAGCCGCAAGCAGGAAGGCGTGGAGGCCGTGGCCGAAGAGATCCGCCAGCAAGGCGGGGATGCGCTGGCCGTGGCCTGTCACACCGGCCGGGCCCAGGATTGCGAGAACCTCGCCGCCCGGGCTCAGGAGGCTTACGGCGGTATCGACATCCTGGTGAACAACGCGGCCACGAGCCCTCATTTCGGGCCGATCCTCGAAGCCGAGGAGTCGCAATGGGACAAGACCTTCGAGGTGAACGTGAAGGGCTATGTCCATACCATCAAGGCCTGCGTGCCCCGGATGCGGGAGCGGGGCGGCGGCCGGATCGTGAACATTGCCTCGGTGGCGGGGATGTTCCCTCACCGGGGCCTGGGCGTCTACTGCGTGAGCAAGGCGGCGGTCCTCATGCTGACCAAGGCGCTCGGGATGGAGCTGGCGAAGGAGAACATCCGGGTCAATGCCATCGCGCCGGGGATCATCCGCACGAAGTTCAGCGAGGTGCTCTGGTCGTCGCCGGATGCGCTCGCGACCATCCCCCAGGGAAGGATCGGTGACCCGGAGGACATCACCGGCGCCGTTCTCTACTTCGCGGGCCAGGCTTCCGGTTTCACGACCGGCTCGGTGCTGGTGATCGACGGCGGGCAGACCTTAGGCTTGGCCTATTAGCTCATCCACCACCGCAAACAGCCGCTCGTTGCCATCCTGCCGATAGCTGGCCAGCTTCTCCTCGCAGGAGGGGATGGCCTCCAGGAAGCTGTGGACCACGGCGGGATCCTGGAGCGATTCGGCGTAGCGGCCGAAGCCCAGGCGCTCCAGCCAGCGGGCGTTGAGCACCTGTTCGAACTGTCCGCGGACGGGCACCGAGAGCATGGGCTTGCGCAGGTAGACGGCCTCGCCCAGCACCGTGAACCCGCCGCCGCAGATCACCGCCCGTGCCGACGCCAGGTCTGCTATGAAGCCGGCCTCGTCGAAGGGCCGGTAGCGCAGGTTGCCTTCCACCTGTTCCTCTGAAATCCCCCGCCGCATGCCGTAGATCCGGCACTCCATGCCCGTTCCGGCGAGGGTATGGACGAGGCCCGTGTTGCCCTCCGCGGTCTGATAGACCAGGAGGTGGTCCCCCCGGGTTGAAGGCGCGGCCAGAACATCCGGCCGGAGGATGGGCGGCACCAGGGTCGTCTGCGGCTTGCGGATCTCGGGGAGGAAGAAGGTCGAGATGACGTAGTGCAGGCAGAAGGGGAGCTTGGCCCCGACGAAGGTCCGCGCTAGCTGGAAGTCAAGCTCGTGGCCAGCGACCACTTCAGACGGGTGCCTGCACCGGTGGACGATCTGGTTGTTGTCGACCGAGATCACCGGCAGGCCGTGCGCCTTGCCGTAGAGGTAGGTCCAGGAATCGAAGTCGCTGATGACCATCTCGGGGGCAAACCCGCGGATCAGGTCGAACCAGGCCGAGACGTTCTTCGGGAGGCCTGCCGCGGAGGAAACGAGGTTCGAGCCCACCGTGGCGGCGAGCTTCATCTGGTTCTCCCCGTAGATGATGTGGAAACCATGGATGCGCCGGACGCCGCGGAACCGGGCGGCGAGGAAGTCCGCCGCCCGGCCCGAAGCCATGATCTCGATCTCGTGTCCCCGGGCGAGCAGGTGCTCCAGGACCACCCGCGACCGCACCGCGTGCCCCATGCCTTCGCCGACGACTCCGTAAAGAATCTTAATTGCCGCCTCCGCCCAAGCTGTCCGCCACCGCCGCGGCCTCCTCGAAGAACCCCGCCGCCCGGCCTTCGAGCCAATCCGCCTCCAATTCAGCGAACAGGCGGTTGCGGCGGGCTCGGTTCAGGCGGGCGAGGGCGAGGAGGCCGGATTCCCGGACCCTGCGGCGCTCGGCGCGGATCAGGGCGTCGTCCGGCGCTTCGCTCAGCGTGACCTCCAGGAGCCGGCGGACGCGCTCGGAGGCGGCGATCTGGAGAGACTCGGACAGCTCGGTCTCCAGGACGTGCGCGTCGTGGAGCTCCCCGAGGAGGTCCTGCAGCTTCTTCATACTCTTGACAAGGCTGATTGCCTCCGGCAGATCGAACGGCTCCAAGAGGTAGCGGAGACGCTTGGCGCTGATCCGGGCCTCGTGCGCTTCGTGCTCGTCCTCGGGTCCGTCCACCCGGGCGAGATGGGACTCCAGCTCCATAGCCTGGCGCCGGAGAATGCCCGCGGTGACCTCCGCAAGGGTTGGAGCAGGAAGGGCCAGATGGATTTCCGTGCGGTAGGTTGAGAGGCGGTCGCGAAGGTCTTTCTCGATGCGGGGGAACTCCTCGGGGAGACTAGCGGACATCTCTTCATTGGCCGCGCGCATCCGCTCCTCCAGCCGGCCGACGATCCAGGCCAGGCCGGCCCGGTGATAGGAACCCAGGTGGCGGGAGCGCCCGCGCAGCCATTCGATCTGGACCTCGGTATCGCGGCCCGGACCGGTGGAGCCGGCCAGATCGCGGAGCCGTCGCCGGAGCTTCTTGGGCAGGCTCTCTTCCAGGTAGGCACGGTAGGAGCGCAGGCAGCTCCGCAGGCGGCGGAGGCCGACCCGGAAGTCGTGGAGGGCTTCCGTGTCTCCCGGATCTTGCAGCCGAGGGAAGGCCGCGGCAGCCTGGTCGAGCCAGGACAGGGCGATGAGCCGGGCGCCCTCCTCGGGAGGACGCCGGAGGAGATCCGTGTCCATGTCAGTCGGCCAGCATTCGGAGCTGGGCGGGAGTCAAGGCCCAGAGAAGCGTGGCCGTGCCGGCGGCGGGCTCGTCGTCTCCAAACTCCAGCAGGCAGGCGCCTCCCTTGCGGAATGCGAAGAGCCGGCGGTCGGTCCCGGTGAGGAGCCAGCCGAGGATCTGGCTGAGGCTGGGCTCGTGCCCCACGGCCCCGATCAGGTCCTCCTTCTGCTGCCGCAGCCAGCGGAGGAACTGCTCAGGTGTGGTCTCGGGCGACAGCTCGTCGATTTCGACCACGTCGATTCCGCCGTAGACGGAGTCGAGGATCGCCCCGGTCTGGGCGGCGCGGGTCAGGGGGCTGGTGGCCAGGAGGTCGATCTCCGGAACCAGGGAGCGGAGGCCCCTGGCGGCCTGCTTCATCTTCTTGCGCCCTTCGTCGGTGAGCGGGCGCAGGCGGTCGTCCTTGCCCGTGCGGGCGAAATCCTCCCGCTCTTCGGCGATGGCATGTCGGATCAGAAGGAGTCTCATGTCGGCACCTCTCTCCCCGGATAGAGAGATACCGCGAAACACCGGGATTTGGCAAAGGCGCTGGTGTGACAAGCAGGGGCGGCCCTTGTGGCCGCCCCCATCCAGGCTAGTCGCCCTCTTCCTCGCCGATCTTCACGGCATCCTTCAGAGCCTCGTACTTGGCGAGCTGCTCCGGGGTGAGGATGGCCGAGAAGGCCGCGTCGAAGTCCTCGCGGGCCTCCCTGATCTGGTCCCGCAGCCCAGCGATCTGGACCACGGTGGTGCCGACGGCGCAGGCGTCCGGGTTGGCGGCGTCGAGCTGGCTGCGGCGCTGTTCCTCGAGCGGCTCGATCTGGGCGTAGAGCGGCTTGGTCGTATTGTGCAGAGTCTGCCCGAGCTGCTTCGCGGTCGCGACCTGGGCCGGAGTCAGCTTGAGGAAGCGGGCCAGGGCCTTGGGGTTGTGCAGGATGTCCGCGGGGTTGCCGCGCCCCGGGGCGGCGCTAGCCAGGAAGGGAAGGGCCAGGAAGGCAAGAAGGGCGGTGGCGACTGATAATCTCCGTCTCATCGTTGAATCTCCTTTTCGATTCAGGAACCCGCGGGCCGAGGATTTCCTGCGGTTTCTCTGTGATAGCGTTTCGGGTCGCCCGCCTCCGGGGGAAAATCGGGGGGAAACGACATCATCATAGTCAGGGGAGCCGGATGGCGACGAGCGAAAGCCTGAAGCGCACACCTTTGTACGAGTGCCACGTGGAATCCGGGGCGCGCCTGGTGGACTTCGCCGGCTGGGAGATGCCGGTACAGTATCAGGGTGTCATCGAGGAGCACCGGGCGGTGCGCACCGCGGCCGGCATCTTCGACGTCTCCCACATGGGAGAGGTCCGGGTGCAGGGGCCCGGCGCCGAGTCCTTCCTCCAGCGCCTCACCCCGAACGACGTTTCCAAGCTCGCGCCGGGGCGCGCCCACTACAGCGGCCTGCTCACCGACCAGGGCACCTACGTCGACGACCTTCTCATCTACCGCATCGGCGCCGAGGAGTTCCTGGTCGTAGTCAACGCCTCCAACGCGGAGCGCGACTTCGAATGGATCGCCTCAAAGGCCGGGGAAGATGTGAAGGTGACGAACGAGAGCGACCGCTGGGCGTTGATCGCGCTCCAGGGACCGAAGGCCGTGGAGATCCTGCGCCCGCTCGCCCCCGCGGCGGCCATGGACCTCAAGTACTACGGTTTCCTTCAAGGCGAGGTGGCCGGCCGTCCGGCGCTCATCTCGCGCACCGGCTACACCGGGGAAGATGGGTTCGAGCTCTACGTCGCGCCCGAGGATGCGCCCGCGATCTGGCGCCGGCTTCTGGAAGCCGGGGCTCTTCCGGCGGGGCTCGGGGCTCGCGATACTCTCCGCCTGGAAGCGTCCATGGCGCTCTACGGGCACGAGATCGACGAATCGACGACGCCGTTGGAGGCCGGGCTCGCCTGGGTGGTCAAGCTGAACAAGGGGGATTTCCTGGGCCGCGAGGCGCTCGCCGCGCAACAGGCCGAGGGGCCGCGGCGCAAGCTGGTCGGCTTCGAGGTCCAGGGCCGCGGCATCGCCCGCCAGGGGCATGAAGTGAAGTCGGAGGGCCAGACCGTCGGCGCCGTCACGAGCGGCACCTGGAGCCCGTCGTTCGAGAAGGCGCTCGGCATGGCTTATGTCCCGAATGAGCTGGCCGCGCCGGGGACCCCTCTGGAGATCGACGTGCGCGGCAAGCCCTTGTCCGCGGTGGTGGTCGAAGTACCGTTTTATCGTCGTCCGAAGTAGCGAATATTTCGGTCCAGAGCCGGGTTGGACCAGCCAGATTGGAGGGAGACTGAGGATGTATCCGACCGAATACCTCTATTCCAAGGAACACGAGTGGGTCAGCGTCCAGGAGGACATCTGCGTGCTCGGCATCACCGAGTTCGCGCAGCAGGAGCTGGGCGAGGTCGTGTATGTCGAGCTGCCGGAGATCGGGCAGGTGTTCGACACGGACCAGGAGATCGGGACCATCGAGTCGGTCAAGGCGGTGGCGGAGGTCTACACGCCCGTGGCCGGCGAGATCGTCGAGATCAACGATTCCGTGGTGGACGATCCGGAGCTGCTGAACGAGGACCCGCATACGGATGGCTGGCTCGTCAAGGTCCGGTTCTCTTCGGCCGCGGACCTCAAGGCGCTCATGAGCGCCGCGCAGTACGAGGAGTACGTGAAGAGTGGCGACGCATAACGATCTCGAGATCCTGGGCGAAGCCGCCGCCGGTGGGTCCGGTACGCAGGCTCCAACCATTCCCGCTCCCCTCCAGCCGACGGACACGTTCGTCCGCCGGCACCTGGGATCGGGCGAGGCCGACGATCCGGACATCCGCGAGATGCTGGACACGATCGGCGCCGACTCTCTGGAGCGGCTGGTCGGGGAGACGGTCCCGGAGTCCATCCGTCTGAGCGGCCGCTTCTCGCTCTCCCATCTTCCGGACGACCGCTCGCTCGGAGAGCGGGAGACTCTCGCGATTCTCCGCGGCATCGCCGCGAACAACCGGGTCTTCCGTTCCTTCCTCGGCATGGGCTACTACGGCTGCCTGGTGCCCGGCGTCATCCAGCGCAACATCCTGGAGAACCCGGGCTGGTATACCCAGTACACCCCCTACCAGGCCGAGATCTCGCAGGGCCGACTCGAAGCCCTGCTCAACTACCAGACCCTGGTTGCCGACCTGACCGGCCTGCCGGTCGCCAACGCTTCGCTCCTGGACGAGGGGACCGCCGCGGCCGAGGCCATGCACATGTGCGTGGACGGCAAGCGGGGCACCTTCTTCGTCGCCGCGGATTGCCACCCGCAGACGATCGAGGTGGTCAAGACCCGCGCCGGAGCCATTGGCGTCGAGGTGCGGGTCGGCGATGCGGAGTCGCTCGACTTTGAGGACGTCTTCGGCATCCTCCTCCAGTATCCGGCCACGGATGGCCGCATTCGGGACTATTCCGAGATCGCCGAGCGCGCCCACCAGGCCAAGGCCATGGTGGTCGTGGCCACCGACCTGCTGGCCCTGACCCTGCTCCGTCCGCCGGGCGAGATCGGCGCCGACATCGCGGTCGGCTCCTCGCAGCGCTTCGGCGTGCCCATGGGCTACGGCGGTCCGCACGCGGCTTTCCTCGCTGCCCGCGACGAGCACAAGCGGCAGCTCCCCGGCCGGGTCATCGGCGTGTCCCGCGACCGTCATGGGAAGACCGCGTACCGCATGGCGCTCCAGACCCGCGAGCAGCACATCCGGCGCGAGAAGGCCACGAGCAACATCTGCACGGCGCAGGTGCTCTTGGCCATCATGGCCGGGATGTACGCGGTCTATCACGGCCCCGAGGGGCTGCGCCGGATCGCCCGCCGGGTACATGCCCTGGCCGCCGTCCTCGCCGAAGGGCTGCGCCGTCTCGGCTACGAAATGGGGAACGAGCCGTTCTTCGACACCCTCCGCGTCGAGCTCGGGGATCGTTCTGCCGACAGCATCCTGAAAGCGGCCGAGGAGCGGGGAATCAACCTGCGCAAGCTGGACGATCACACGGTGGGCATCGCACTCGACGAAGCGGCATCGGTCGTCGACGTCGAGGAGCTGATCGCGCTCTTCGATGGCGGCGAGGCGGGCCGCTTCTCCCTGGAAGACCTGGCCAATGCGGCCGGGATGGACATCCCTGCGCCCCACGCCCGGACGTCCGAGATCCTGACGCATCCGGTCTTCAACCGCTATCACACCGAGCACGAGATGCTGCGCTACATCAAGCGGCTGGAGGCTCGGGACCTGTCCATGGCGACCTCCATGATCCCGCTCGGCTCGTGCACGATGAAGCTCAACGCCACGAGCGAGATGATCCCGGTCACGTGGCCGGAGCTGGGAGAGATCCATCCGTTCGCGCCGGCCGCGCAGGTTCAGGGATACAAGACCCTGTTCCGGACCCTGGAGCGCTGGCTGTGCGAGATCACCGGTTTCGCGGCCTGCTCGCTGCAGCCGAACGCCGGTTCGCAGGGAGAGTACGCCGGCCTCATGGTCATCCGGGCGTATCACCGTTCCCGAGGAGATGAAGACCGGAACGTCTGCCTGATCCCGGTCTCGGCCCACGGCACGAACCCGGCCTCGGCAGTCATGGCGGGCATGAAGGTCGTGCCGGTCGCCTGCGATTCCAATGGCAACGTGGACATCCCCGACCTGCGGGCCAAGGCAGAGCAGCACAAAGACCGGCTCGGCGCGATCATGGTGACCTATCCCTCGACGCACGGCGTGTTCGAGGAGGGGATCCGCGAGATCTGCGAAGTCGTCCACGAGCACGGCGGGCAGGTCTACCTGGATGGCGCGAACATGAACGCCCAGGTGGGGCTCTGCCGGCCGGGCGACTATGGCGCGGACGTCTGCCACCTGAACCTGCACAAGACCTTCTGCATCCCGCACGGCGGCGGCGGTCCGGGCATGGGCCCGATCTGCGTGGCCACGCACCTGGCGCCGTTCCTGCCGGGCCATCCGCTTACGGATATCAGAGGGGACGGGGGCGACAAGGGGATTGGACCGGTGTCCGCGGCTCCCTGGGGGAGCGCGAGCATCCTGCCGATCTCCTGGATGTACATCGCAATGATGGGAGCCGACGGGCTGAAGAAGGCGACCGAGGTCGCGATCCTCAACGCCAACTACATGGCGGCGCGCCTGAAGGAGCACTACCCGGTGCTCTACCGCGGGTCGAAAGGCCGGGTGGCGCACGAGTTCATCCTCGACCTGCGGCCGTTCAAGGCGAGCGCCGGCATCGAGGCCGTGGACGTGGCCAAGCGCCTGATGGACTTCAGCTTCCACGCGCCGACCATGTCGTTCCCCGTGGCCGGCACGCTGATGATCGAGCCGACGGAGAGCGAGACCAAGGCGGAGCTGGACCGGTTCTGCGAAGCCATGATCGCGATCCGGGAGGAGATCCGGGCCATCGAAGAGGGGCGGATGGACCGCGCGAACAACGCGCTCAAGAACGCGCCGCACACCGCCGAGGACGCGATGTCGTCCGAGTGGGACCGGCCGTACACGCGCGAGCAGGCGATCTTCCCGAGGCCGTGGGTCAAGGAGCGCAAGTTCTGGCCGTATGTCGGCAGGATCGACGACGTCTGGGGCGACCGGAACCTGATGTGCCTCTGTCCGCCGGTGGAGAGCTATGAGGGGTAGGGCCGCCGCGTGAAGCGGTGGGAGCTGGTCCTGCTCGGGCTCTTCCTGGCGTGCTGGCTGGTCTACCTGCTGGCCGTGTTCCGATTGGTCATGCCCGAAGGCACGCTGGCCCTGGGCTTCTACCCGTATTACAGCGTGGCGGTCGCGATGGGTTGGGCGGCGGGCAACATCTACGTCTATCGGACCCGGGACCTCGATCCCAACTCGCAGTCCCGGCGCCAACGCCTGGCCGGCTACTTCCTGGCCCCGCTCGGGCTGATCCTCCTGCTCAAAGCCATGATGCCGCTCGATTTCCAGAGGTCAGCCCCGTTCGTGGGGCTCTACGCCTTCTGCGTCTACAGCATCTTCTTCGCAGTGGCCAACAAGCTTGGCATGTTCCGGAGGCGGACGCTCTGATGATCGATGCCCTAGTAGCCGACCTTTCTGCCCGTGGATCGGTGCTCGTGGCCTACTCGGGCGGCGTGGACTCCGCGGTGGTGGCGGCGCTCGCCTATCGGGCGGTGGGGGAGCGGGCCTTGGCAATCACGGCCGCGGCCGAGACGCTCGCGGGCGCCGAGCTCGACCATGCCCGCCGGCTGGCTGCCGAGATCGGCATCCGGCACGAGGTGGTCACCTACAGCGAGCTGGACGATCCCGAGTTCGTCGCCAACCCGAGCCACCGGTGCTACTTCTGCCAGGGAATGCGGATGGACCGCATGCTCCAGGAGGCAGCCGAGCGCGGCTACTCCGTGGTTTGCGACGGCACCAATGCCTCCGACCCCGGCCCCGACCGGCCCGGGCTCCAGGCGGTCCGCGAGCGGGGGATCTACTCGCCTCTCCTCGCGCATGGGATCGACAAGGAGGCCACCCGCGCCATCGCCCTCTTGCTCGGGCTTTCGGCGTGGGATCGCCCGGCCAATGCCTGCCTGTCCTCGCGCATCCCGCATGGTCAGCTCGTCACCCTCGGCAAGCTGCGCCGGATCGAGACGGCCGAAGAGGTTCTCGCCGAGGCTGGCTTCCGAATTGTGCGGGTCCGGCATGACGAGGGAGCGGCCCGCGTCGAGGTCGGCCCGGACGAAGTCGGCCGCCTCGCTGGCATCTGGGACCGGATCGAGCCTCGCCTGCTGAACCTTGGATTCCATCGGGTGACCTACGATCCGAACGGCTACCGTCGGGGCGGCGCGGACTCCAGATCGTGAATCCGCAGCAGCTCCGGCAGCTCCTCGACTCGGTCGCCTCCGGCGACCTCTCCCCCGACCAGGCCCTCGCCGAGCTGGCCGACCTTCCCTACGCCGACCTCGGCTTCGCCAAGCTGGACCTCCACCGCGAGCTGCGCAACGGTCTTCCGGAAGCGGTCTACGCCGAGGGCAAGCTCACGGACGACCTCATGGCGATCGTCGACCGGATGATGCAGGCGCACGGCCGGGTGCTCGTCACCCGCCTGCGTCCGGATGCGGCGGAAGCGATCCTCGCAAACCGGTCCGAGGCGACCTACCACGAGCGCTCCCGCATTTTGACCTGCGGCGAGCCGCACGAATCCCGCCCCGGCAACATCACCGTTCTCGCCGCCGGCACCTCGGACCTGCACGTCGCCGAGGAGGCCGCGGTCTGCGCCGGCTGGTTCGGGCACGAAGTGGAGCGCTGCTACGACGTCGGGGTCGCGGGCCTCCACCGTCTCCTCGGAAATCTGCCCGCCATCCGCCGGGCGGATGTGGTCATCGCCGTGGCCGGGATGGACGGCGCCCTGCCGACGGTCGTCGCCAGCTTGGTCCCCGCGCCGGTCGTGGCGGTTCCGACGAGCGTCGGCTACGGCGCGAGCTTCGGCGGCCTCGCCGCCCTCCTCACCATGCTGAACGCCTGCGCTCCGGGAATCGGAGTGGTCAACATCGACAACGGCTACGGCGCGGCGGTGCTCGCCAGCCGGATTGCTAGGCGCTGAGCGGCGTTGGCTGCAAACCAAGCCACGATCCCTACAAGCCAAGCCACGGTTGCTGAAGGCCAAGCGGCGGTCCCTTCAAGCCAAGCCACGGCCGCTGCAAGCCAAGCCAAGGTCCTTACAAGCCAAGCCGCGGCTCCTACAAGCCAAGCCGTGGTGGCTGCAAGCCAAGCGACAGTCGCTGCAAGCCAAGCGGACGTGGCTCGAGCCGTAGCGATGGCCGCTACGGACGTAGCTGCTGCCACGCGAGCAGAATGGTCACCAGCAGCCCGATCACCACCACCGCGGCCCGCGCCTTCTCCTGCCCGATGACCCGGGCGAACCTCGCCCCGCCATAGCCGCCGAGAGTCGCGCCGATCGCGAGGATCAGCGCCTCCGGCCAGGAGACCGCCCCCTGGAGCACGAAGTACGCCGCGGCCACGCTGTTGATACAGGCGCCGAAGAAGTTCTTGAGCCCGTTCATGGCGTGGATGTCGGTCAGCCCGAGGAAGCCCAGAAGGGCCAGCATCAGGATGCCGATCCCCGCCCCGAAATAGCCGCCGTAGACCGCCACCCCGAACTGCAGGAGCACGGCCACGACCCACCGTCCTGTGGACGGGGCTCCCGGAGAGAATCGTCGGGCCAGGAATCCCCGGAGCATGAAGAGGACGGTGGCGAACAGGATCAGGATCGGCGCGAGGAGCTGGAAGGTCTTTTCGGGAGTGCGCAGGAGGAGGACCGAGCCGAGCGTCCCGCCGAGCAGGCTGGGGAGGAACAGCGTCTTGAGCCAGCCTCGGTTCTGCGACACCTCCTTGCGATAGCCGGCCATGCTGGCCAGGGCCCCGGGCAGCAGGGCCACGGTCGAGGTGGCGTTCGCCATGATCGCCGGCATTCCGAGGAAGACGAGGGTGGGGAAGGTGAGGATCGTCCCACCCCCCGCAATGGCGTTCATCACCCCCGCCCCGAAGGCGGAGGCGACGAGGGCGAGGATCTGGGGGGCGGTCATGGCGCGTCCGGACGATTCACCCGAATGAGCTTGCCAGCAAGAGAACTCTGTCCCTCCAGGGCCTCATGGATCCGGCGGGCCTGTCTGGGAAAGTCTGGATCGTAGGTACAGACAATGATTCCTGAATGGTCCGGCCGTTCCTGGTGCAGCCGGATGAAGTGCTTCCGGTTCAGCGTGACGACGGCTCGTTGTTGGTCCCTGGCGAAATCAAGAACCTGTTCGTCGGGGAGAGCCAAGCCGGCATTTCCTGCTTCCTGAACCGTCAGAATGTCGTGGCCGAGCCCTCGTAGCTCCTCGGCTGCGGGCCGAGGAAAATTCTCGTTGGAGTAGAGCCGGGCCATCCGCTCAGGCGGCCTCGTTCTCTTCGATCTGCTGGTCGATCTCGCCCGGATGAGCCCGTGCATAGGCCCAGGCGTTCGCGAGATCCTCGGCGCGAAGGGTTGGGTAGGCTTGCAGCAGATCGGACTCGCTGCTCCCCAGACGCCTGGCCTGAACCAGCAGCCAGACGGGAATGCGGGTGCGGACGACGCACGGCTCGCCGCCGCACACGTCCCGGCGGCTCTCGATGCCCGGGAAGGCATCGCCGAGATCCCGGACGACCCACTGGAGGATCTGCGCCTTCTCGGCACGCGTCATTTCCGACAGGAGCCGCTCGGCTGTCTCCAGCTTGGTCATGGAAAGACTATAGCTCACGCAGAGAGGCAGGAGCGATACCATAGGCGCCGCAAGGAGGGAGAGCATGTCAGACACACGCATCGAAAACGACAGCCTCGGCGAGGTTGAGGTTCCTGCCGGGGCGTATTACGGCGCCCAGACCGAACGGGCACGGCGCAATTTTCCGGTCTCCGGCCTGACCCTGCCCCGCCGCTTCCTCGCGGCGGTCGCCATGATCAAGGGTGAGGCCGCGGCGGTCAACGAGGAGCTGGGGATCGTCCCCCCCGACGCGGCCAAGGCCATCCGGCAAGCCGCGGCCGAGGTGGCCGAAGGGAAGCTCGATGGCCAGTTTCCGCTCGACATCTTCCAGACCGGCTCCGCCACCTCGACGAACATGAATGTCAACGAGGTGCTCTCGAACCGGGCCATCGAGATCCTCGGCGGAGTGATCGGCAGCAAGAAGCCGGTCCACCCGAACGACCACGTCAACGCCGGGCAGTCGAGCAACGACGTGATCCCGACCGCCATCCATGTCTCGGCCTACGTCGCCATCCAGGAGCAGCTCGAGCCGGCGCTGCGCCGCCTGGCCGACGCCCTGGGGCGCAAGGCCGAGGAGTTCGATCCTGTCGTCAAGATCGGCCGCACCCACCTGCAGGACGCGGTGCCGATCCGCCTCGGCCAGGAGTTCAGCGGCTACGCGCATCAGGTCCGGTATGCCCTCGATCGTCTCGCCGCGGTCAAGCCGCGCCTCGCGGAGCTGCCTTTGGGAGGGACTGCGGTGGGCACAGGGCTCAACGCGCCCCCTGAGTTCGCGCCCAGAGTGATCGTCCGCCTGGCCGAGCGCACCGGCTGCCCGTTCGTGCCGGCGCCGAACCGCTTCGAGGCCATGGCAGCCAAGGACGCGGCGGTGGAGACCTCCGGCGCCCTGAAGACCATCGCCACGTCGCTGACCAAGATTGCCAACGACATCCGCTGGCTGGCGTCCGGCCCGCGCTGCGGCATCGGCGAGATCTCGATCCCCAGCCTCCAGCCGGGCAGCTCGATCATGCCGGGCAAGGTCAACCCGGTCATCCCCGAGTCGGTGCTCATGGTCGCGGCCCAGGTGGTGGGCAACGACGCCACGATTACCCTGGCCGGCATGTCGGGACACTTCGACTTGAACGTCATGATGCCGCTGATCGCCTACAACCTGCTGCAGTCGATCGAGATCCTGGCGAGCTCTTCGTCACTGCTGGCCGAGAAGTGCGTGGAAGGGATCGTGGCCAACCGGGAGCGCTGCGAGGAGCTGGTCGAGCGCTCGCTCGCCATGGTGACCTCGCTGGTGCCGAGGATCGGCTACGACGCGGCGGCCGAGATCGCCAAGGAGTCGATGCGCACCGGCCGCACCGTGCGCGAGCTCTGCCGCGAGCGCCAGGTCCTGCCCGAGGCCGAGCTCAACGAAGCGCTCGATCCGTGGAGCCAGACCGAGGGCGGCATCCACGCGGGCGGCGGCGCCAGCGGCTAGGTGAGGAGACTGGCGGCTAGCTAGTCCGGCTCCGGAGCGTTGCGGCCCAGCATCAAGAGGATCTGGCCACTCAGAAGGACGGCGGCGGCGAGCAGGAAGTCGTCGCCGCCATAGTGCCAGGACTGGAAACCGGCGGTCGGGAAGATGCGCGGGATCAGCAGGGCGGCGCCGTTGACGAAGAACCCGAAGCGTAGCGAATACCGCAGCAGCCTCTCGGCGGGGGTCCTCTGCCGGCTGGAGCTGCGGCGGGCCCGGCCGGCGGGCCGGGCCATGGGGATGGCGGCCGGGGTCCAGCTCTCGGCCCGGGGAGCGTGGGCTTTCCTCTGGAGCGTGGACTCGCTGTCCGGCTCCGCCTCCACCTCTTGGCGCGGGGGCGCCGGGTGGGGGTGGGGAAGACGCTTCCGCGCGGCTGGACGCCGGGCGGACGGCGAGGCGAGAGCGGGCATCGGTTCGGCCATCGACAAGCTCCCTTCAAGAGAGTGTGACGGCCCGGGCGGAAACATTTCGCAGAAAAAAAGGGGGCGGACCCGCCGCGCGGACCCCGCCCCAGAGGGAGGCGCCTTTGGTCAGGCACCCTTGGAGGTTTTAGAGCCTCCCTTCGGAGGCGTTGTCTTCTTCGAAGCTTTGGGATCCTGCAGGGGACGGACGGCCTGCGTGCCGCCGCCGCCGCCACCCCCGGTGCCGACCCGTACCGAGCCGCTGTCTGGTTCCGTGCCAGAGCTCTGGTACTTCTTGGGCTTTGCCATCGTGATCCCCCCTATGAGGCCGCCCGCCGGAATGGAGGGCGGTGCGTCGTGGAACCCGGCTCGCCGCCTCCCCGCGGGGGTTGCGAGCCATCTGATGTGGAGTGATCAGAACAGCGAAATCATTTCGAGTCAGGGCTCGAGGACCTGAAACTCGGGAAATCCCAGGGCGTCGTCGCCCTCGCCGTACACCTCGACCGAGTACCTTCCCGGCCGGAGCAGCTTCGCCTCGACGGGAAGGACCAGGTCCGAGCTCTCGCCGATCTTGACGGGCAGGAGGTCCGTCCGCCGGATCAGCTCCGTGCCGGCGTCGTCCCGAAGGACGACCTGGAAAGAAGGGGAGGCCTCGTCTCCGGGGCTCAGGGGAAGGTGGATCGTGATCTGCTCGGTCCCGGCAGGGATGCGCAGCTCCTTGGTGACATCTTCCGGGCCGCGGAACGCGGTGAGCGCAAGTGTGAACGCGAACGGTGTCGGAATGGGAGGGGGAGCGGGAGTCGCGGCAGGCACGGGTTCCGGAGTGGGCTCCACCTGCGCGACCTGGTCCGGTACAGGGGTCTCCACGGCTGGAGTGGGCGTCAGGACCGGCGGAGCGGCGGGCGCCGGTGTCACCTCGGCAACCTGCTCAGCCTCCTCCGGGAGGGGGACGGTCACCCTGGCCATCCAGACGCTCCCGACGGCGATGGCGAGCATGGCGGCCGCAGCGAGGCCGCGGACCCAGGGAAGGGTCAGAGCGGTCCGTCCCCATGGGCCGGTCAGGACACGGCGCTCCGGCTTCTCCTGCTCGGCCATCCTGCCGAGCGCCTGGACCACGGCGAGCTGCGAGCGGGCCGCGGCCGAGGAGGCCAGGTGGCGCCGGATGCGGGCGCGCTGGACGGCGGAGAGCCCGCCATGGGCATGCTCCTCGAGGAGGTCGGCCTCCACGGCCTCGGCTCTCTCGAAGAGGTCTTCGTCCTGAATCAGCCGGGCTTCGAGGAGCGCCGTGTCCTCGTCGGACAGCTCACCCAGCAGGTATTGCCGCAATAGATCGTCGTTTCTCATGGCCTCATGTCCCCGGAAAAATCATCCACCCGTCTCGCTTCCGTTCTAGAGTGCCCGGAAACCGGAAAGCGTTTCATGGACTAGTTCCGGAGCTTTTCCTGGACACAGATCTCCACCTTCCGGCGGAGGCGGTGGACCCGGATGCGAAGGGCGTTCATGGGGATCCCGAGCTCGTCGCAGAGATCCTTGCGCGACCGGATGCGCTGATCTTCCTGGTAGTAGCGCAGCAACAGGCGGCGCTGATCGGCCACCAGGTCCTCGAGGCAGGTCCGGAGGTGGTCGAGCCGGTAGTCGGGCTCGTCCTCCGAGGAGGGGGAAGAGCTCCAGTCGCCGCTCTCCAGGGCCTTGTGCTCCCGCGCTTCCTTGCGCACCACCTCCTGAAAGACATGGTGCGCCACGCCGCAGAAATAGGCGTACGGATCGCTCCTCTGGAGGGTGAGCCCCTCCGCGGACTTGCGGGCCACCCGGTTGAACGTCTCGTCGGCGAGCTCCTCGGACCGGGAGCAGCCGCGCCATTCGAACAGGCGGACGAGGCGGCGGCGGATGCCCTCGTAGATCTCGCCCGCCTTCTCGCGGTCGGTATGGAGCATGGAGAGGAGCGCCTCGAAGCCTTCCAGGGTCAGGCCTCGGCCTGCGCCCTCCCTCACTTCCACTCTCCCTGCAACGAGAAGCCGGCCCAGTAGTACGGGGCATGCCAGTGCGGATCGCGCGACATCTCGATCTGGGCCTGGCGCAGGGCCGCGGCCGGGCTCATGCCGCCGGAGACCATGTGGCGGTAGAAGCGCTCCATGAGCACCGAAGTGGCCCGGTCGTCGACGCTCCAGAGGCTCGCGAGCACGCGGGCCGCCCCGGCGTACATGAAGCCCCGGGTGAGCCCGATCAGCCCTTCGCCGCGGATCTCCTGGCCCAGCGCCGTCTGGCAGGCCGAGAGGACCACGAGGTCCGCCCTCAGCTCCAGGTTGTAGATGTCGTGCAGCCGCAGGAAACCGTTCAGGGGCTTTCCCCGCTCGTCCACCAGCGAAAGCACGAGGCTGGATAGCTCGGGCCGGCGGCTGTCGATCAACCCATGGGTGGCGAAGTGGATCATCCGGTACGAGGCCAGCTCGCCGCCAATGGCAACGGAGCGGGTCGCGGCGAAGCCCAGCGCCATGAAGCGTTGCGGCTCCGCCACCAGCTTCGCAATCGCCTCCGCCTCCTTGTGCGAGAAGAAGAGCCGGGGAAGCTGCCGCGGATCGATCTCGCCGGCCCGCAGGTCGAGCGGGTCTCCCCTCCGAATGTTGTGGGCATTGCGGGCCACCCGCGAGTCTTCCAGCCGGAACACGGGGTCGGCGAGCACCGCCAGCGTCTTGGGGGCCGGGCTCCGGCCCCCAAGCTCGCGCCGCAGCACCGCCAGCGTCGAAGCGGATGGGAGGCTCACCACCTCGTGGCGAAGAATCAGGGGCGCGCGCCCGACGGGCAACGCTCCGAAGGGCAGGTACTGGAGAGCGCCGTCGCCGACCACCAGCAGCGGCTGGTCCGAGAGCAGCTCTTCGACCGGCCCGAGCAGCATTGCGGCGAGCTCATCCGCCGCCTTCCGGATCTCCTCTCCAGCTTTCGGGTAGCCCTCGTCCTGCGGATGGACGACGAGCGCGCCATACCACCGGCGGGCGACTTCTTCGATCAGGGACCGCGGCGGCAGCTCGAAGCTCCGGAGCGAGTCCGGCGTCACCGCCCAGAGATAGCTCCGCTCCTCGCCCAGGGAGTACTCCAGCAGGAGCGCGCGGCCATCCAGCACCTTACTGCGGATCTCGGCGAGGTTGGCCGGCCGGGGCTGGGTCAGAGCCTCCTCGTGCACGCCGGCGCCGGCCTCCGCGAGGATGTCGAGCAGGGAACGGGCCCGGGCCTGTTCGCTCACCTGCAGCGCCTCGGCGTCATGGCCGCGGCCCGGCTGCGCCTTGTGCAGGGCCATGAGGGTGTCGATCAGGAGCTGGTAGGTGTCCTGCTTGGAGGCGAGGAAGGTCGCCCGCAGGTTCTCCTCTACCACCTCGGCGCGGATGGATTCGAGGAGCCGGACCCCCTCTTTCAGGTGCGCGAGGGCGCCGGGCAGGTCTCCGGTCTGCCGCTCGGTCCACGCGAGCTGCGCGATGACCTTGGCCTCGTCGACGCGGTCTCCGCGCTCGCGATTCAGCCGGAGGGCTGTCTCGAGCTCGCGGCGGGAGGACTCCAGGTCGTCGAGCCGCCGGTACGCCTGCCCCATGACGAACCGCAGATGGCTCTCGGCTTCCGTGTTTCCCTCGGTCAGGGCCAGGGCGCCGCGGCTGCGCTCGAGGGCGCTCCCGGCGTTTTTCTCCTGCAGGTCGAGGAGGGCCAGGTTGCCGATGGCCTTCGCCTGAATATCCCGGTTGCCGGTCTCGCGGCCCAGGGCCAGAGCGCTCTCATAGAGGGGGCGGGCCTTCGGAGGGTCCCGCCTCTCGTAGACCAGGGCGAGGTTGTTGAGCGCCGCGGCTTCGCCGCGGACGTCTTTGGCATTGCGGCTGAGCGCGAGGGACTGCTCCAGGTGCTCCACGCCCCTGTCGAGGTCGCCCAGCGAGACGTAGAGATAGCCGATGCTGTTGAGGGCGTTGGCCTCCTGCCCCACGTCCCGGAGCTCGCGGGAGAGCCGCAGCGCCTGCTCGTAGTGGCGCAGCGCCTCCTGCTTTTCGGCGAGGCTGTCGAGGACGAAACCGAGCTGGTAAAGGCAGCGCATCTCCAGGCTGCGGTAGCCGTGCTCGCGGGCAAGCAGGATGGCTCGCTTCAGGTAGGGAGACGCCGTCATCGGCTCCCTTTCGTGGAAGCGCCCGAGGGCCTGGAGGGTCCGGACTTCCAGGAACGTGCTCCCCGCCTGGACTGCCAGCTTCAGGGCCTCCTCCATGTTCCTCCGGGCCTCCTCGCCCTGGAAGAAGCGCCTCTCCACGCGCGAGCTCTCCAGCAGGGTCCAGCCGAGCTGGACAGGCAAGCCGAGCTCCTTCCAGAGCCCGACGGTCTGGCGGAAGGGCTCGGCCGCCTCGGCTGGACGCCCGAGGCGGGCCAGGGTCTCCGTCACCTGGTACAGGGCTTCCGCCTCGCGGCGCCGGTCGCCCAGCGATCTCCAGATCCGGACCACCCTCTCCAGATGGTCCAGGCGCTCCGTCGTGCCCTGGGGGAAGGAGTGAGCCGTGGACAGCTCGCGCACAGCCTCGATGCGCGTCCGGTCCGCATCCCGGGGGGGCCGCGGGCCGTCGACCCGCACCCGGTACACCCCCGGCGCCGCATCCTCGAGGAAGGGATGGACTTCGAGCCGATAGGAGCCGGAGGCCTCGGCGATCAGGGCGATCTCCTCCTCCCACATCCAGTAATCGGGACCGTCCGCGGACGCGATCTTCCGGCCCTGGGGATCGAAGAAGTCGACCATCACGTCCACCCGGTCCTGCTCGACGACCAGGCCGAGATACTCCCCGGCATCGACTTCCAGGGTCATGGACTGCGTCTCGCCCGCCCGGATCGCGTGCTCCCGGGCCGGAACATCTCGGGGCGTCGCGGGCGTGCGGACCTGGACCGGCGCGCAGCCGGCCGGCAGGAAGAACAACGCCGCCAGGAGGCAGTGCAGGGCGGTGCGGCGGAAAAAGCTCATCCTGTCGGCGGTAAAAGCAGCTTCGTACCTCGAACCCCAGCGGCTCAGGCGGAAAGATGGACCTTGCGCATTGGTCCCAACCGAGGAATTGTATGCGTTGTGGAGCCTGAGCCCAAGCCCTCCCGGCGTGTCCTTCACTGTGACATGGACTGCTTCTACGCAGCCGTGCACATGCGGGACGATCCCGCCCTGCGCGGCAAGCCGGTGATCATCGGCGGCCGGCCCGAGAGCCGCGGCGTGGTGGCGGCGGCGAGCTACGAGGTGCGCCGCTATGGCGTGCATTCGGCCATGCCCTCCTCCCAGGCCCTTCGCCTCTGCCCTCACGCCGTCTTCATCCCGCCCGATTTCCGGCGTTACAGCAAGGAGTCGGAGAAGATCTTCGCCATCTACCGTGAGATCACGCCTCTCGTCCAGGCCGTGTCCATCGACGAGGCCTACCTCGACGTTTCCCAGCACCTGGGGGAGGCAGGCAGCGCCACGGCCGTGGCGCGGGAGATCCGCAAGCGAGTGCTGGAGGAGCGGGGGCTCACCGTGAGCGTCGGCGTCGGGCCGAACAAGCTGATCGCCAAGATCGCCTCGGACTTCCAGAAGCCGGACGGCTTGACCGTCGTGCCGCCGGGCAAGGTCCAGGCGTTCCTCGATCCGTTGCCGGTGAGGAGGCTGCACGGGGTCGGGCCGGCTACCGAAAAGGCCCTGAACGAGCTCGGCGTCCAGACCGTGGCCGACCTGCGGCAGATCGAGCCGGAGGAGCTGACCGCCCGCTTCGGCAAGCACGGCCGGGTGCTCTTCGAGTTCTCCCGCGGCATCGACGACCGGCCGGTCGAGACCCACAGCGAGCGCAAGAGCCTGGGCACCGAGAGCACCTACGCGGTCGACCTGCGGCGGATCGAGGAGATGGAAGAGCATCTCGTCAACATGGCCGCGGAGGTGGCGGACGGCCTCTTCCGCCGCGGCTTGGCCGCCTGCACCGTGACGCTCAAGGTGCGCTACTCGGACTTCACCACCCTGACCCGCTCGCGGACCTTCGCCCTGCCGGTCCACGACTCCGCCGCCATCGCCGGCTGCGCCCGCGACCTGCTGCGCAAGACCGAGGCCGCGGCCCGCCCGGTCCGCCTTCTCGGCGTCACCGCCTCGAACCTGATCCAGACCCGTATGGTGCAGTTGCCGTTGTTCCCCTAGTATTCCCTTGGCACATTGCTTGCTCAGCCCGGGACTAGAATGCCTCCCATGATCGAAGCGCTAAGGCCAGAACCCGAGAGCGAAGAACGCCCTCGGCCCAATCTCAAACGGCTCCGGGACTCGATGCAGGGTCCATTCGGCATCCGGTCGCTCGCGCTGACCGGGCTGCTGGTCCTGGCGGCCTTCTACACGCTCTACTTCGGCCGGGACTTCTTCCTGCCGATCGTCCTGGCCATGCTCCTCAACTCGCTGTTGAGCCCGGTCGTGCGCGGGCTCAAGCGGCTGCGCATCCCCAACGCGCTGGGGGCCGCCCTGGTCGTGTTCGGAATGCTGGGCGCCCTCGGCTGGGGGGTGTACGAGCTGTCGGGGCCGGCCTACGAGTGGGCGCAGAAGGCGCCGCAGACCATGCGCCGGCTGGAGCGCAAGCTGCGCGACTTCAAGAAGCCGGTACAGACCATGAGCAAGGCCACCGAACAGGTGGAGAAGATCACCCAGGTCGGCGGCGGCCAGACGCCGCAGACCGTCCAGGTCACGACCGAGACCCTGGGCGAGCGCATGTTCAGCCAGGCCACGGATCTGGTCGCGGGCGGCGTGGTCATGGTCATCCTGCTCTTCTTCCTGCTCGCCTCGGGCGACCTCTTCCTGCGCAAGCTGATCCGGGTCCTGCCCAGCCTGTCGGACAAGAAGAAGGCGGTGGAGATCGCGCGCCAGATCGAGACCGACATCTCTTCCTACCTGGTGACGATCACGGCCATCAACGTGGCGCTCGGCCTGGCGGTGTGGGGGATCCTGAGCTTTCTCGGCGTGCCCAACCCCCTTCTCTGGGGAGTGCTCGCCCTGATCACCAACTACATCCCCTACCTGGGGGCGATCATCATGATCGCGGTGCTCGCCATGGTGGGCTTCCTCACCTTCGAGAACAACACCCAGGCGATGATGGTGCCGCTGTCCTTCGTGGGACTGAACATCCTGGAGAGCTACCTGGTGACACCGATGGTCCTGGGCCACCGGCTGACTCTGAACCCCGTAGTCATCTTCCTTGGCCTGACCTTCTGGGGCTGGCTCTGGGGGATCACCGGCGCGCTGCTCGCCGTGCCGATCATGGTGGTGCTCAAGATTTTCTGCGACCACACCGAGCCGTTGCGGCCGATCGGAGAGTTTCTGGGAGATTGACTGGACGCTGTCAGAAAATTCAGAAGAAAATAAAGACGCTAACTGGACAGAATGTCAGACCGAGGCCGCGGCTTCGGGGCCGGGCGGCAAGGAGCGCGGCTCCATCCGGATCTCTTCGAGCCGGCGGCGCAGCTCGCGGAGGTCGTCGAGCCGCAACGCGCCGATCTCCTGGAGGACGTCGGTGTAGGCGGCGGAGGCCCGGCCGCCGACGATCAGCTCCGTGCGGGGATCGAGCAGCCGGCGCAGGCGCCGCAGCTCGTCGCGCAGGAGAGCGTCGTCCGGGGGGTAGACGAGGCTGAGCGCGACCACGCGGGCATCCTGGTGGAGGGCGGCGGCGGCGATCTCCTCGGGCGGCAGATCGGGTCCCAGGTAGAGCACACGCCAGCCCTCGGCGACGGCGGAGGTGGTGGCCAGCAGCGCGCCGAGCTCGTGGCGCTGCCGGGCGGGCGTCGCGGCCAGGAAGATGGGCGCGCCGTGGTTGGTCTCGCCCATCGTGCTGCCGAGGAACGAGCGGACCACGGCGCAGGCCATGTGCTCGTGGAAGGGCCGCAACCCCCCCTGCTTCCATTGGTCACCGATGCGCTGCATGAGCGGCGCCAGCACGTCGTCGAGCAATTCGGTCGAGCTCAGCTCCACGGAGGCGCGCCGGATCTGGTGCCCGAGATCGCGGGAGTCCAGGCGCTGCACGGCGGACAGGCAGCAGGCGAGGATCGCATCCGTCCGTCCGGCGGGGCCGGTCGTGGCGGGCTGGCTGAGCGAGTCGCGGGCGATCAGCTCCTCCAGCTCCTCGTTCGGGAGCTGCGCCACCTGGCTGATCGTGTGGCCGGCGCGCACCACGCGGCCGAGCAGCGACAGCCGCTCGATCTCGGCATCCGAGTAGTAGCGTCGCCGGGTGGCGGACCTCCCGGGCGAGACCGCGCCGTAGCGCCGCTCCCACGCCCGGATCAGATCGGGCTTGAGACCGGTACGACGAGCCACCACCCGGATCGGGTGGCGTGGATCGTTGCGCGATATGGTCCGGTCGTCGCTCATGACCTTGATTTTACCACCTTAGGAGTTGGACGCTGTCAAAAAGCTGTTCAGGTGTTTGATCCCCTTCACCCCCGTCCCCTCAAGGGGCGCCCCCTCCCTCCTCTTCCTCCTCCTCATCGTCATCCCAATCGAAGTCCGGCGCCGGCTCGCCATCCCGGAAGCCCTCCATGTCGCGGCGCTCTTTCTTGGTAGGCCGGCCTGCGCCCGCCTCGCGGGTGACGAGGGGGCGGCGCATCAGGCGCGCGAGAGGGTCCGGGGCCGGACGCGGCGGGCTCAGGTCCTCGTAAAGCTTCGGAGCCTCGGCCTTGGGCACCGGCTTGTCCTTGAGATCCTGCACGATAAGGACACGGTCCCAGTCCCCATGGGTTAGCTCGACCCGGTCGCCGACCGCGAGCTGCCGGTGGGGCTTGGCGCTCTGCCCGTTGACCCGCACCCTCCCCAGGTCGCAGGCGTGCGTGGCCTTGGTTCGGGTCTTGAACATGCGGGCCACCTGGAGCCACTTGTCGAGCCTCACGGACATTGGGGGGAGTCTACACGGACGATCACGGACCAACACGGACGAAACACGGACATTCACGCGTCCTTGTCGGTCCGTGTCAGTCTGTGTTCGTCCGTGTCCCTCCGTCCTTTACAATCCCTGACATGCGCGTCCCCCCCGAGGAGTTCGAGGCCCTGGTGGAGCAGGCCCTGGCCGGCCTCCCGGAAGAATGGGCCGACCTTCTCGACAACGTCGCGGTCATGATCGAGGAAGAGCCCGACCCCGAGGATCTGGAAGCCCTGGGCATGGACCCCGGGGAGGATCTCCTCGGCCTCTACCAGGGCGTGCCCCTCGCCGATCGCGACACCTTCTACATGGGCGCCCTCCCCGACCGGGTCATCCTCTACCGCGGACCCATCCTGCGCGCCTGCGACAACCGCCGCGACGTCATCCGGGAGATCCGGGACACGCTCGTCCACGAGCTCGGCCACCACTTCGGCATGGAAGAAGAGGACATGCCGTACTGACCGTTATGCGGCGATCCCGGCGCCGGCTTCTCCTGCTGTTCGTCTCGCTCCCCGTGCTGGTCTTTGGATCGGCCGTGCTCTACATGCTCGGCATGACGCTCCTGGAAGGCGAGCCCCGGACCTTCTGGCAGGGCGTGGAGTGGGCCTCGGAAACCCTGACCACCACCGGCTACGGCGCGGATGCCCGCTGGGGACATCCCGCGATGATCCTCTTCGTTTCGGGCGTGCAGTTCATCGGCGTCTTCCTGGTCTTCCTGATCTTTCCGCTCTACCTGATCCCGCTCCTGGAGGAGCGCTTCGAGACCCGGCTGCCGCAGGAGGCCCCGGCGGACTTCGAGGGCCACGCGGTGATCTACCGCTACGGCCCGGCCGTGGAGACCCTGCTCACCGAGCTGGCCACGGCGCACGTGCCCACCCTCGTCATCGAGCCGGACGACAACGTGGCGCGGCGGCTCTTCGAGGCGGGGCAGCCGGTCGTCCACCGCGCCCTGGGCGAAGGCGCGCTGCGCTCAGCCCGGCTCGAACAGGCACGGGCGGTCATCGCCAACGGCACGGACGACGAGAACGCGGCGCTCATCCTCACCGCCCGGCAGCGCGGCTACACGGGGCCGATCCTGGCCCTGGTCGAAGAGCCCTACCACCGCAAGCCCATGATGCTCGCGGGGGCGACCGCCACCTTCACGCCGCGGCACATCCTGGGCGCGGCGCTCGCGGCGCGGGCCTCGCAACGCATCAGCCCGCGCATCGCCGGCATCCAGCAGCTCGGCCGGAACCTGGAAGTCGCCGAGGTCCACCTCGGCGCCGGCAGCCCCCTCGCCGGCAAGACCCTGAACGCGGCGGCCGTGGGCTCCCGCACCGGCGCCACGGTCATCGGCCAATGGGTCGGCGGTGAGCTGGAAGTCCTCTCCGGCCCCACCGAGCAGATCGAGCCCGGCGGCACGCTGGTGGTGGTGGGTAGCCGCGACAGCATCGAGCGGCTGAGCGACCTGGCCGAGGGTAACGTCACCACGAGGCGCAAGGGGCACTTCGTGGTGGGAGGCGGCGGCGAGGTCGGCCGCAAAGTGGCCGAGCTGCTCGAAGCCGTGGGCGAAGAGGTCAAGCTCCTCGACCGCAGCCCCGGCCCGCAAGTGGATGTCGTCGGCGACGTGCTCGACCTGCGGGTCCTGGAAGGGGTGGGGGTGCGGGACGCCCAGGCCGTCATCCTGGCGCTGGACACCGACAGCTCCACCCTGTTCGCGACCGTGATCCTCAAGGATCTGGCGCCCGACGTGCCGGTGATCGCCCGCGTCAACCGGGCGGAAAACGTCGAGCGCATCCACCGCGCCGGCGCCTACTTCGCGCTCTCGATCAGCCAGGTCTCGGGCCAGATCCTGGCCAAGAAGCTGCTGGGGGAAGAGGCCTTCCTGATCGATCCGCAGCTCAAGGTGCTCAAGGTCCCGCCCAACGGCCTCGCGGGGCGCCACCCGGCGGAGCTGGGCATCCGCGAGCGCACCGGCTGCTCCGTCGTGGCGGTCGAGAGAGGGGACGAAGTCCTGGTCGAGTTCGGCCCGGAGTTCCGTTTCCGGGATGACGACGCGCTTTACGTCTGCGGCAGCCACGGCGCAGTTCGACGCTTCACCGAGACATTCGTTTGATACACTATGGAGTCATGAAAGAGAGAGATCCCGAAGTTGCCCGCATTGCGCGCCTGTTGAAGAGCGCGATCCTCCTGTCCGAACAATCCCAGCGGTCCATCGAGAGGCAGATGGGGCTGAGCCCCGGCTACCTCGGCCGGATCATCGACGGCAAGCTGGAGCTGCGCATCGCCCACATCCTGGGCGTCTGCCGGGCGATCCGCCTGCCGCCTGCCGCCTTCTTCCTGGCCGCGTACCCGGAGACACTGAACCTCGACGCCGGTCCCATGCGCCTCGTGCAGGCCCTGCAGCACCTGCACCGCCAGCGCAACGAGGGGGACGTCAAGGAAGAGGCCCCGGCGGCGCCGCCTGCCGCCGCTCCGGACCGCGAGCGTGTCGAGCAGACCATGAAGAACTTCCTCGACGTGCTTTTCGGCGAGCTGACCAAGGGGCCGGCCGCCGCGCCGCCTGCCGCCGAGCCGGTCGCGCCGCCGATTCAGAAAGGAAAGAAGTCGAAGCGCTAGTCGACTTCGATCAGGCCTTCGCTGACGAGCACACTCGCGCCGCCGATCCATACCCCCACGACGGCGCCGTCTCTCTTCTCCGCGCGCGCTTCCAGGACGCTGGGACGTCCCATCTCCACGCCCTGGGCGATGCGCCACTGGAAGCTGCCGTCGGCCGCCTCGTCGTGATGGCTGAGCAATCCGGCCAGCGCGCAATTCGCGCTGCCGGTGGCGGGGTCCTCCGGAACCCCGTCCAGAGGCGCGAACATCCGTGTCCGGATGTCGAACTCGTCGGCGCTGCGGGTGTACAGGTGGATGTCGGGTGTCACCCCTTCGGCGGCGATGGCGTCGATTCCGTTCATGTTTACCCGCGCCCGCTCCAGGGCGGCCCGGTCCACGAGCTCGGCCATGAGGAAAGGCAGGCCGACCGAAGCCACCCGGGGCTCATGAGTGCGGGTGACGACGGCGTCCGGATTGAGCGAAACCGCCGCCGCCACCAGCTCGGCTGAGATGATCTTGCCCAGCGAGAGGCGCTGAGGCGCCGAAAGCTCGCACCAGATGCGGCCCTCGCGCCTCTGAATCGAAACCGGGACGAGCCCGGCCTTCTCCTCGAAGGTCACCGTGATCGATTCCTCGATCGCACCGAATTCGCCCGCGATGGCCAGGGCGAAGGCGGTTCCGACGTTGGGATGTCCGGCAAAGGGGACCTCGACCGCGGGCGTGAAGATGCGCACCTTGCGGGTATGCCCCGCCTCGGGCGGGAAGACGAAGGTGCTCTCCGAGAAGTTGAACTCCCGGGCGATCTGCTGCATCTGCCTGTCCGAGAGGCCGCCGGCCTCGGGCAGCACCGCCAGTTGATTGCCGCCGAAGCGGGTGTCGGTGAAGACGTCGCAGATGTAGTAGCGGTAGCGCATCACGTCACCACTCGCCAGTGAGGAACGTCTGCTTGCGAGCCATGCTATCGGCCGGGGTGCTGCTTCAAACTGTCGAGGAGCGCCTGGGCTTCCTCCAGAGTACGAGTTCGAGTTGAACGGCCCTCGGCAAAGTCCCGTTCCGCCTGAGCCACTCGCGCCTGGATGTCCGGGTGATCAAACCAGCGTTGGTCGTTTGGGTCGAGCGTGAGGAATGAGGTACGGGCCATGGCCAGTGGAGACTACCACTCCCCTCTACGGAGAAAACGCGGCTCACCTCTGGCCATGGAGACTCGGCTTAGCCGAGTGTTGAAGATGGCCCATCTTCTGGCAGCTCTGCTCGCCAGCCCCCGGTTGGATTTCGAGGCGTTTAAACTATCCACATGAAAGCTATCAAGGTTGTGCTCGATGAAGATCTCCTGGCCCGGCTGGATGCCAGTGAGGAGGTCAAATCCGAGGGGCGCTCGGCCGTCCTCCGCCGCGCGGCCGCGGAGTACCTGGCACGTCGGCGCCGCGAAGCAATCTCAGATCAATACCGCAAGGCGTACTCCGACAGTCCGGGCCTTGGCGAGGAGTTCGAGGGTTGGGAGAATCAGGGATCGTGGCCGGAAGAGTGAACCGGGGAGAAATCTGGCTGTATACCTTTAAACCCCCCCGTTCGCTCGGAAGCCGCTCAGCGCTCATTTGACCTCAGCGAGGCGGCTCTCTGCAGCTTGCCCGCGTGCGCTCGTTGCATCGCTGCCGCCACCGCACGGCGCACGACGATCGTTTCGGCCAGCATGTCCCCGAGGCGCTGCCTGTGCTTCGACCAGATGACGGCCAGTGCGCCCGGGAGCAGGCCGAGCAGGAAGGGATTCGCCTCGAAGATCCTCGACAGGGTCCGTGCCCCGGACTCCATCCACCCGGCCGGCCGGCCGTCGAGACGTATGACCTGGAGCCCGAAAATGCGCTTTCCCAGGGTGGCGCCCCACTTCCCCTCTTGAATGAAGTAGTAGGCCAGATAGACCAGCGAGGCGGCCAGCCATCGGCGGGCGGTCGAGTCGCCGGGCATGGATTTCTGGGCGACAATGAAAAGGATCGTGGCGATGATGTTGTCGATCGCCGCGGCGAACAGGCGCAGCTTCGTCGCATCTCCTCGCGGCTCCAGGGCCAGTGCGGGGATCATCGGGCTCTCACCTTTCGCCTATCACAGGCAACGGCTCGCCGGCCTTCTTGCGCGCCGGCATTCCCACGACAGTGCGCTCGTACATCGTCCGGGGCACTCGAAACCTGACCAGCTCTCCGGACTCGTCGCGAATGATCAGAACGTACGTCAAGTGGGTGCCAAATCTGGACTCGCGGGTGAGGATCTCCTTTTTCTCTACGACGCCGTCAAGGGCCGCGGCTTGGTGGCGGCTGGCGGCCTGTCTGGAAAAGAACACAAGCATCCAGAGGAGGGCGGCCGCGACAAGCACCACCGCGATCACAACTAGAAGCCGCCGCAGACGGGGTGAGAGTCGTCGCGATCGTGCTTTCCTTCTCATGAGGCCTGATTCTACCGCCCTGTCCAGAGGGGCACGCCAGGAATCGCGCAGGGAAGCAAGCTTGCTTCCGGGAGCGGTTCTCGCGGCCCTTCAGGCCGCGCCGGTTTATCGTCCTCTTCCCCAGGGCATCGGCCTGCGGCCTCAGCCCTGGGCTTTGCTCTGCCGGCCCGTTGGGCCGGGCCACTCCCCTCTATTGAGGCAACGCCGCTCAATTAGAAACAAGGACGGCTCCGGGCTCAGCACCTCTCTCTGAGAGATAGGAGGGAAGAATGGAGGGCATGCGCCCTCGTCCCGATCTCCCCCCCCCGGAGCCAATACGGCTTCCCGGGAGACCAGGTCTCCTTCACATGGGCGGACGGCGGCGTCCTTGGACACGGAGGCCAGCCGTCCTGCTAATTTTCAAAGAACCCTTGATGCTCGTGCTCAAAAAAAGGGGGGCCCGAAGGCCCCCCTTGGGTAATGCCCTGCCGCTCTACTACTCGGGCAGCGGAAGGCTCGGCTCCCGGCGGCGCCCGACGCGCGCACGGGGGTTGATGCCGAACTGGACGAGCTGCTCGCTGGTGAACCCGAAGGTCGCACGCAGGTGGGCCGCGACCCGGGCCCGCAGGTTCTCCCCGTCCCTCTCCACTTCCTGACGCTGGTGGGTCAGCTCCCGCGCCTGCGCCCTCGCGCTCTCCTGCTGGCCGTCCAGCTCTCGAGCCAGAAGGATCAGGGCCAGCATCTGCTCGTAAAAGGCCTGCAGGTGCGGCATCACAGCCAGGTGCGGCTGGAGGTTGGTCGCGAGGAGCTCCCAACTGGTAACCTTGGCGGCGAACGAATTCGCGCTTCTCATCGTCGTACTCTCCTTCCTAAAACATGGTTTGAGCTGCATTCCGGCAGGGAACACCCCTGCCCGGACTCTTCCTGGGGATGATCAGGTCCCCTGTGCTGCTGTCGACGATGAGAAGGATACTATGAAGACTTTATGGTGTCAATAGGCGCAGACAAAGAAAGTTTGCGGGCTCATCCAGGAAGGATGAGCCTAGTCCTCCGGCTCGGGTTCGCTGCTGGGCGCGACGTACCAGTTCGTGAAGAGGGTGTTGTTGTCCTTGTTGATCTCGTCCACTTCGTCATGGACATCGAGATCGACATAGGCGTCATAGAGCCCGGCTTTCAGGTTCATGATCGTGATGCCGGTAACGGCTTCATACCTGAATTCACCTCCACCGGGTTGGTTCATGGCAGCGGTGGGAGGCACTGTCACATCCATACTGAGGATGTCGTCTTTGTCAGCCCTGCAGCCGGAGCAACTGTCCGCTTTGTAGATGGTCAGCCTGTCTATGTGTTCGGGAGCGGATTCCCAGCCTGAGTTCATTACAGTCCACTGGGCTTGGATGGCAGCGTAACCCTCTTTGGACGACGGGCCTGTCGAGCTGGATCCCGATTTTGTAATGAATGCCGGTCTGCTGCGGAACTCCAGCTCCGCTTTCTTATGGTCATCCTTGACAGGTACCCGTTGCACGGCCTGATTCCCGTGCAGGATCGAGCTCACCTCGCGGCTCTTCCCGGGACGAGCCCTGGCCGGCACGGCCTGCAGGGCTGCTTTCGGTTTCTGGGCAAAAGTGCGCATGGCAAACCTCCCTCGCCGCTCGGAAGCCGCTCAGCGCTCATTTGACATCAGCGAGGCGGCTCTCTGCAACTTGCCCGCGTCTCCACAATCGCTCCACAATGGCCGTGCATCCTCTCTGGTGAAAGGAGGATGCTCTCATGAGCAACAACTATCGTTGGATCGCAATCGTCGCCGCGCTGCTGCTCGCCGCCATGGTCGGCTTCGCGGCCTACCAGGCGGGCGTGGAGCGCGGCATCGAGCAGAGCGGCAGAATCGTCGCTCCCCCCTCGGGGGCGAACCCGTACCCGTATCCTTATCCGTATTACGGCTGGCACCGGCCGTGGGGCTTCGGGTTCTTCATCTTCCCGCTCTTCTTCCTCTTCTGGTTCCTGGTCGTCCGCGGCCTGTTCTGGCGCCGCGCCGGGTACGGCGGCGGGTGCGGGCCGCGCGGCCGCTTCGACGAGTGGCACCGGCAGGCTCACGAGCGGCACGAGCGGAATGCCGGCGATACCGGCGAAACCGGCGAGACCGGATGGGGAGCCTCGGGAGAACGGTGAGCACGATCCTGGTCGTCGACGACGAGCCGCAGATCGCGGAGATCGCGCGGGATTACCTGCGGCTCGCCGGCTTCGACGTGATCATCGCCGGAGACGGCGTCCGCGCGCTGGAGACGGCCCGCGGGCGCCGGCCCGACCTCGTGGTGCTCGATCTCGGGCTTCCCGGCCTCGACGGCCTCGAGGTGGCGCGTGCCCTGCGGAAAGAATCGGACGTGCCGATCATCATGCTCACCGCCCGGGTCGCGGAGGACGACCGGCTGCGCGGGCTGGAGATCGGCGCCGACGACTATGTCACCAAGCCGTTCAGCCCGCGCGAACTGGTCGCGCGTGTCCGTGCGGTGCTGCGACGGAGCGAGCGGCGTCACGTGGACGGCGACCTCCTGCGTTTGTCGGATCTCGTCATCGACGCCGCCCGCATGAGCGTGCGCCGCGGCGACGAGCCGATCGATCTCACGCCCACCGAGTTCCAGATCCTCGCCACCCTGGCCCGCCATCCCGGCCGGGTGTTCACCCGCGCCCAGCTGCTCGACGCCGCGCGCGGCACCGACGCCGAGGCGTACGATCGCGCCATCGACAGCCACGTGAAGAACATCCGCCGCAAGCTCGAGCGCGATCCTCACGCGCCGCGATATCTGGAGACGGTCTACGGCATCGGTTACAAGCTGGTGGAGGAATGAGGAGGCATGGCCCGCCGCCGTGGGCCTGCCGGGGCCGGCCGCCGTCCGCGGAGTTTTTTCGGCGCGAGTGGCGCGGATGGCGCGGGCGCGGACCGCATCCCTTCGTCCGCCGCATGGGCTGCGCCTTCGCCGCCCTGATCGTCCTCGCCGCCATCGGTGCCAGCACCCTCGTCTCCCTGCTCTGGCGGGCGCCGCAGCAGGTGCTCGGGATCGCGGCGGTGGCGTTCGCCCTGATCCTGGCGCTCGCCGTGGCTTTCCGGATCGTCTTCAGCCGGGTTTCCGGAGCGTTCGCCGAGCAGGACCGCCTGCGGCGGCAGACCATGGCCGACGTCGCCCACGAGCTGCGGACGCCGCTGGCCATCCTGCAGGGCCGGATCGAGGGGTTGCTCGACGGCGTGTACCCCCGCGACGAGGCCCGCCTCGCGGAGCTGCTCGAAGAGACGCGCCACCTCTCGCGGCTGGTCGAAGACCTGGGCACCCTGGCGCACGCCGAAGCCGGCGCTCTCGAGCTGCGCAAGGAGCCCGTCGACCTGGGCGACCTCCTCCGCGACGTCGCGGCGGCGTTGCCCCGGCCGATCGCCGTCGAGGTGCCAGCGGGGCTTCCCGTCATCGAGGCCGACCCGGTGCGCATCCGCCAGGTCCTGCTCAATCTGCTCGCCAACGCGCTGCGCCACACGCCGGCCGAGGGCGACATCTCGGTCGAGGTCGAGGCCCAGCCCCAACGGATGCTGATCCGCGTGCGCGACAGCGGCTCCGGCATCGCGCCGGAGGATCTGCCGGGCGTTTTCGAGCGTTTTCAGAAGGGAAGCGGCTCGCGCGGCTCCGGCCTCGGCCTCCCGATCGCCCGCAAGCTGGTGCTGGCGCACGGCGGCGACGTCGGGATCGAGAGCACGCCGGGGCAGGGCACCGAGGTCACGGTCTCGCTGCCGCTGTAATTGGGTCAGGGAGAGGATGACCTCGCGTCACCGGAGCTGCCAGAAGGCTCCGTCGAGACCGAGCCGGCGGAAGACCTCCTCGGTCTCCTCGACCGTCCGGCGGCGCCAGGCGGGATCGCGCCGGTCCGCCGAGTGCCAGGCCTGCGCGAGCCGCCATGTCTGGTCCAGGGACAGGATTGCGCCGAGCGGCAGGTTCCACGCCTTGCACCACCGGTCCACGTGCTCTTCCGACCGGAAGAGAAGCATGGTCCGTCAGCTGTAGACGATGTCCTCCCACCACCTGCGGGCGGGGATGGCGAAGTGGACCAGCCCCTCCGAGGCCTGGAGCGCCCGGCCTTCGACGCTCATGCTCATGGCCTCGCCGCAGCAGGCGCACGACGTCTCGACGCGGGCATCGCAGGCGAGCATCGCCGGAATGCCGAGCGCGTCCCAGATGCAATTGCCGAAGTACACGAGGCCCGCCGCTGGCACGGCGAACGGAGTCGGGATCGCGGAGAACGGAGGAGCCATGAGCACCTCGCGGCTCTCCGGCTGCAGCACGAGGACCCTGCCGGACGCGAGCCGCTCCAGCGAAGCCTTCGCCTCGGCCAGCGGCAGATCGAGCGCCTGCGAGAGTTCCCGCGCGGTGAAAGGCTTCGAGCGCGACATCACCGAGTCGTACACCGCCGCGCGGACTGTCAGGTCTGTCTCTTCCGGAGTCGGCATGAAGGTGCTCCTGTCAGAATCGTCCCATCATCGCCCCGCACCCGCCGTTACTCCTTGCGGCCGTGCAAGGCTGGGACGACAGCAAGAGCTGAAGCGCGGGGGTCAATGCCGCTCACCTTCACGTGGAGCGTGCACGGCTCACAGAGACTTACGTCGACCCCGTTACAGCCAGAATGCCAAAGCCCCCTCGCCTCGCCGCTGTTCGACCATACGACAAGCCGATAGGGCTCGTCACTAGCTGGCGAACCGGTTTCTGGCGAGATTTCCCAACGGCTGCTTCCCACCGGCTTTTGCCGTTCGTGGGTTTGTCTGCGACCGCATCGCCGTAGCCGGCGATTGGGATTGCCGAGCCCCTTACAACTCAAGTCCTTTCGAAGCTGACAATCGCCAAGCACGTATTCTGCTCAGGCAATCTCCTGTTACGCCTCAAAAATTCGTGTAGAGCAGCCTGTTGGGTGAGCCATATAAGGTTCCCTGGATAACTCCCAGCGTAGCTCTTGTGATCAGAGCATTCTCGACCATGGCCGGAGTCGCCGTCGGATTCATCTGCAGGTATTGAGCTGCCACGCCCGCAGCAAACGGAGCTGCGTACGACGTTCCAGAATTCTCACAGGAATAAATACCCTCGCCGGAGGCAAAAGCTCCCAGGATATTCACAGCCGGAGCAAAAGGTCAACCGAGGGGCCCCAGTTCGATCCACAGTGATCAACGTGACAATTCGGAGCATCGGCGCCCCAACGCTGGTTATTGAGCCAGTCCAAGCCTCCAACCACGATCACTTCCGGGAGCCAGGTGGGGCTGAAGCTACCCGCGTCCTGGTTGTAATTCCCCGCAGAGTTGACAACAGGAATGCCATAGGTAGCGATTGTTTGATGCACCGCATAATCGAGAGCGCTCGGGTCTTCGGCGGGGTCGTTCGGGGCTTGTATGGGGAAATTCCAACTCAGATTGACTACGGCAGGTAGCTGGCGATTTAAAACAACCCAGTCCAGTCCGGCACAAAGCCGCGCTATTGTCGATGTGCAGGGTTTGCCGACTCGCACCGGATGCAATGTAGCTCCCTTCGCCACCCCAAAGCGCCTTCCCGCCGCCGTGCTGGCCACCAGAGTGCCATGGCCGCAGTCGTCGTATGTGTCCCATGCGGGATGATCGGGCGCCACATTGGTGCCATTGCCGATCCTCGACCCGCCGCCCGGCAGCAAGAACTCGCTATGGTTCGCAGCGATGCCGGTGTCGATGAGGTAGATGTGAACTCCCTGGCCGGTCGCTCCAAAATAGAACTTGCCGTCCAATGTGTGCTGGCTTTCGCTCCCGCTGCGCTGATCGATGCGATCCAATCCCCAGTTGTCCGTGCAATTTGCGCGCGGATCCCAGCACTGGATCGTTTGTGGCGATGAAGGATTATAGCTATTCGAAGAATTGAGGTAGTATTGCGAGTGGTCTTGACAGTTTTTCACGGCGCTGAGCTCAAGAGTCATATCCTGCTCTACTCTTGCCACTCGCGGGTCGTTCGCGAGGCTCCTGGCCTCTCGCTCGGTAGCCGTCACAAGCATGAGACCAATCCCCCGCCAGACTTCCTCCACGCGCACTTGCCGACGGTGGGCCAACTTCTCCGCGAATAGTGCCAGATCTCTCGCCCGTTCGTCCGGACTGCCAACCCTCCGCAGGCCGACAGAAGGGAGATTCTCCTTGAGCACCACGATGTACTGATTGCTGACTCCGTTCTCTCGCGCTGCCACGAATTGGCCGGCTACGGCCGGAGTGCTAAAGCCGGAGAGCTCGAGAAAAAATACAAGCAATGCTCCAACCTTGAGTTTCATCGCTATCCCTCCGGTTGTCCGACAGTAGGAGGCTTCGGTGCGCGGGCGCGACCTCGGATAGGCCCTCCGTATTGCGATTGCGGCCATCTCTAGCACAACGGGAGCATCCGGTCAAGCGCGCCTCCGGGCTTAAGTGGATGCCCCGGATTGAGCCGTCTTCTTGCAGGAACGAGAGATCCCTCTCAAAGAACCCCCTCCCCGGCCCTCCCCCGCTTCGCGGGAGAGGGAGCCCCCGCCCTCCCTGAGGAGAGCGGTCGAGAGACTGCGTCGGCTCGACCGGCAGGGATTGCCCCGGCGGGTCGTTCGGGCTGATTCAGCCTTGTTGCTGCTGCCGAGAATGAGAAGGATAGAGTGAAGCTACTATGATGTCAAGAGGGACTCTTCGGGCTTAGCGCGAACGTCTCGTGTCGTGCGCGAGCGCCTCGGGCTCGAGATGAGCGGCAAAGCCATAGCGCGAGCGCCTCGAGCACAGCCTTTTGCAATTCGTGCTCAGCGCGAGCGGCTCATCTCGTGCGCGAAGCGCTCGCGCATTGCCCGAGCCGCTCATCTCGTGCGCGAGCCGTTCGTGCGCTGCCTGAGGCATTTCCGCGGGATTTGCCATCTTCCGGCGCACGCCGAACGCTGCCGCTCAGGCCTCGGACGTAGCGGTGTCGGTCTTCCCTTCCGGGCGGGTGCTCTGGAGGTGCTCCGTCAGGCTCCGGCCGGTGACCGACTTCGAATATGAGTTGGCCGCCACGAGGAGCCATCCGACTGGCCCGAAGGCCCATCGGGCCACAAGGCCGCCGACCAGGTGGGCCACTCCGGGGAGGATCTCACCATCCAGGACCAGGCTGGCTCCCGGCACGACGGTCTCACCGAGAATTTTGATGCCACGTCCGATCACTACACTGCTGGATGGCTCCCGATGGCTCTCGTCCACGTCGTGCTCTGACATTTCCGGCCTCCGTTTCGTGTTCGGCTGGTTCGAGACGAGCTCCCCGGTGGCTGATGGCAACATGTCGATAGGCTCGTGGTTTTTGCGCTTTAGCTGATGGTACCCCTCTGCCGCCGGGTAGGTCAACACAGACAGGGTGCCGCATAACCGTCCCACTGTAGGGGCACCTCTTGTGGGTGCCCTTCCGGAGGGCGGCCACAAGAGCCGCCCCTACATGAAACGAGGTACTAGGCTTTCAGGCCGAAGCGGGCGTCCGGGTCGTGCTGCAGCACGCGCAGGTAGCGCGCCACCCGGCGCAGGAGGTCGGCGTCGGCGAGGTCGTCCTGGAGCGCCATCTCCAGGTAGAGCATGGCCTTTTGCCCTCCGGCGGGGAGCGGCTGGCTCTGGAGCACGGGGATGATCTCGAGGGCTCCGGCCCGCGCATGGGCGCCGCGGCCCTGGTCGAAGTAGACGGCGCACAGCTCGAGAGCGAGGAGCCCGAACATGTCGGCGAGGCCGGCAGCGCAGAGACCGAAGAGGGCCGTGATCAGCTCGCGCTCGGCCGCGTCGTGCCTGCCGAGGCCGGCATTGCTCAGACCCTCCAGCATGGCGCGCTGGAGGTCGTCCACCGCGTCGCCATGCCGGCGGTGGTGGTCCAGGTTTTCGAAGAGCCGGATCCGCGCTTCCCGGTACCGTTGGAGATCGACGAGGCAGCCCGCCTGCTGATGCACAGCGCAGAGGTAGAGGCCGGGCTCGGTCGCCGGGTCGAGACGGGCCAGCGCGTCGCTCACGAGCCGGAGGCTCTCTTCGATCTTCTCCTTGTCGTCGATGCGCTCCTCGATGAGGCTCAGGCGGTAGAGGGTCCGTCCCTGGAAATGGCGCTCGCCGGCCTGCTCGTAGTGGGCCAGGGCGGCCCGCGCGGCCTGCCGGGCCTTGTCGAAATCGTTCCGGCTGCCATGGAGCACCGCCCAGGTGTCCAGGAGCTTGCCCTTGAGGAAGCTGTTGCCGCGGGTGCCCTTGGAAAGGCACGAGGCCGCCCGCGCGAGCGCCGCCTCGGCGGCTTCGGCCTGCTTCAAGGTGATCAAGGAGAAGACCAGCTCCAGCGCCATCTCGCAGCGGAAGTCTTCCAGCTCCCGCTCGCCGAGCTCCCCGGGCCGGAGCCGCGACGCCAGGAGCTCGGCACAGGCCACGAACGCGGCGCTCCGGTCCGGATCGGAGTAGCGGATCTCCTGGCCGAGATCGACGAGGGCCGTGCACCCGGCGACGCTGCGCAGCCGCTCCCAGCCCAGGACGCTGTCGATCCCCTCCCGGGCATAGAGGTCCCGGACCTCTTCGTAGACGACATCCAGCTCCTCGGGCTCGGGATGCTCGCTCAATCGCGTCCTCGCTGTCTGAAGAATGACGTCCTCATTCTCTCACAGGTGGCGGCGGGGTCCGTGTAAACTGGAGGCTGTCCACGGAGACGAGCACGATGCAGAGCAACCCGGCCCTTCGCGCAGTCGATGACGACTTCTCTCCGCAAGCCCAACCGGGGGAAGAGCCGCGGCCGGCTCCGGTCTGGAGCCCCGTCAAGCGGCTGCTCTTCCGCTTCGCCTTCGTGTACCTGGTCCTCTACAGCTTCCCGTTCCCCCTGTTCTACATCCCCTACGTCGGGATGATCGGGATGTGGACCTTCCAGATGTGGAACAAGCTCGTGCCCTGGGTCGGGCAGCAGGTCTTCGGCGTGGCCATCACGGTATTCCCGAACGGCAGCGGCGACACGACCTTCAACTACGTCCAGGTCTTCTGCTTCCTGGTGATCGCGGCGGCGGTGACGCTCGTCTGGAGCCTGCTCGACCGCAGGCGGCGCAACTACGTGCGGCTTTACGAGTGGCTGCGGGTCTACGTCCGCTTCGTGCTCGCGGTGGCGATGATCGGGTATGGGGCGTTCAAGGTCATCCCCTCGCAGTTCCCCGAGCCCTCGTTCGACCGCCTGATGCAGCCGTACGGCGACTCGTCCCCCATGGGCCTCCTCTGGACGTTCATGGGCGCTTCCGTGGCCTACAACGTGTTCACCGGCCTCGGCGAGCTGACCGGCGGCCTGCTCCTGGTGTTCCGGCGCACCACGCTGCTCGGCGCGCTGGTATGCATCGGCGTCATGACCAACGTGGTCATGCTCAACTTCAGCTACGACGTGCCGGTCAAGCTCTACTCGGCGCACCTGCTGCTCATGGCCGTCTTCCTCGCGGCCCACGACCTGCGGCGCCTGGCCAACGTGCTGGTGCTCAACCGTCCTGCCGAGCCCGCCGAGGACCATCCGCTTTTCCGGCGCAAGTGGCTCCACTACGGTACGAAGGTCCTCGGGGTCCTCTTCGTCGGTTATCTGACCTTCACGTCGCTGCAGTTCTCCTACACGTCCGCCAAGGACTGGAACGACGTAGCCAAGTCGCCGCTGTACGGCCTGTGGGACGTCGAGGAGCTCATGATGGACGGCCAGGTCCGGCCGCCGCTGGTCACCGACGCGGACCGCTGGCGCAGGGTGATGTTCACCGGCGGCAACCGGATGAGCTTCCAGCTCATGAGCGGCACCCGCGACCGCTTCAACGTCGACATCGACCCGAAGAAGAGGACGCTCACGTTCGGCAAGCGCGACGACCCGAACTGGAAGTCCACCCTGGCCTACAACCGGCCCCAGCCGAGGCTCCTGATGATGCAGGGGACGTTCGACGGCCACAAGGTCCGGGCGCGCCTGCGCCAGGGGGAGATCCCGAAGTTCCTGCTGATGACGCGCGGCTTCCACTGGATCAACGAGCGTCCGTTCAACCGCTGAGGAGACGCCCCCTTGAAGAGCAGCGCCGCGACCGTGCAGCAATATCTGGCAGAGCTCCCCGAGGACCGCCGCGCAGTGGTCGAGGCGGTGCGCGAGATGGTCCGGCACAACCTCCCCGAGGGGTACAGCGAGTCCATGCGGTGGAGTGTGATCACTTATGAAGTCCCGCTGGAGCGCTATCCCAAGACGCACAATGGGCAGCCACTGGCTTACCTCGCCATCGCGGCGCAGAAGAACTATTACGCGCTCTATCTGACCTGCGTTCAAGGCTCCGAGCAGGAGGCCCGCCTGCGGGAAGGCTTCAAGAAAGCCGGCAAGAAGCTCGACATGGGCAAGTCCTGCCTGCGCTTCAAGAAGCTCGACGATCTGCCCATGAACGTGCTTGCGGAGGAGGTGGCCGGCACTCCGCCCGACGCGTTCATCGCGCAGTACGAGGCGGCCCGGCAACCTGACAAGTAGCCATTTGCGGAATGCCGCCGATTCTCCGGAATTGAAACCTTTCCCCGGAGCGACACGTTTCGGGTCTCTGACGACACTCATATCGACGTAGCCATTCAGAGACCCCGGATTCCGGGGAGAGGAGAGCCATCCATGGGCAGACGGCAGATGTTTCTGCTGTTGCTGGTGTTGTGTGTTTTCGCAAGCTTTGTTTCCGCGCAGTCGGCCTCGGTCGAGTTTCTGGACGAGTGGGGCGAGGCGACGTCCCGCGTCCTTGAGAAGAGCCGGGTCCTGCTGCGGGTGATCGATCCCGCGGCGGACACGACCGCCGGCCGGGATTCCGTTTCGGTGGACCTCAGCGCCGTCAACGGCCAGGACACCGCCACCGCCCACCTCGTCGAGAGCGATGGAGAGACCGGCGTGTTCGAGGGGGAGGCCGTCCTCACCACCGACTACGGCCTCGACAACTACGAGGGGGCGGACGCCGACCAGCTCTACACGAGATGGTATTACGCTCCCGGGATCACCCTGGACACCGCCACCGCCACCTATGGCTCGGCCAGCGATTCCGTCGAGGTCGGCCTTTCGGAGGTACGCCTGATGGACGGCGAGGGCCGCGGCACGGCTACCCTCACTCTGGGAGAACCGGTGCGCGTCCGGGTGCGGGATGCCTATGCCGACCTGTCCGCCGGGCCGGACCGGACCACGGCGACGGTCACTGCTTCGGGCGGCGGCTCCCAGGTCGTGACTTTGATCGAGACCGGCGCCCACACCCGCACCTTCGCGGGCTCGGTCGACATCCCGGCCGCCGTCGGCGAGACCGTCACGGCCACCCACCTCGACCTGGCGACCGCGGCGAGCACGTCGTCGGCCACGGCCACGGTCGTCCGCGCCTCGGTGAGCTTCATCCGACCCCGGGACGGCCGAACCACCGATCTCCTGCTGGCGAATTCGGCGTTCCCGGTGCGGGTGACCGACGCCTCCCGCAACCATGATCCGGCCGTGGTCGAGAACCTGAGCGTCCTGGTCTCGCTGGTGCTCGTAGGAGATTACGAGACCATCACGCTCCACGAGACCGGCCCGGACACGGGCGTTTTCGAAGGCGCAATCCGGCACATTCTCGGCGGCGTCTATCCGACTCCTGGCAACGGCTCCCTCGATTCATCGGCGGACCTCACCCAGCTCGACTCCGTGCGGGCCCAGTACGAGCTCACCATTGCCGAGGCCCCCATGACCGTCTCCATCACCCGGCTGGTGGACGAGGACGGCGCGGATTCCGAGTCGGTCGCGCTGGGCTCCGACCTGCGGGCCGAGGTCGAGACGGCAGTGGACTATACGAGTCCCTATATCGACGTGAGAAGCGTGGAGGTCCGGTCGCTCACCACGGGCGACGTGGAGATGTTCGGGGCATTGGAGACGGACGGGCGCTCCTACCTGTTCAAGGGATCGATCCCGATCGTTCCGGGCACGGCCGTCGCCGGTGACCGGCTTCTCCAGGCCCAGCCCGGCGAGGCGATCGAGGTGGTGCACGACGTCTACGGCACCGCCAGCTCCGACCGCGCCACCGTGGTCCGGTCCGCCGTCCGCTTCGTGGACGCTGGCGGCCTCCCCGTTTCAGTCCTGGTGGAGGAGAGCACCGCCCGGGTGCGGGTCCTCGATCCGCTGTCGGCCGGGCAGGCACCGCCAGCGGCCACCATCCGGTCGCGGATCACCGACGACGTCGAGCCGCTGAGCCTCGCCGAGCTGCCCGGGAGCCCCGGAGTCTTCTCGGGCTCAATCCCGATGAAGCTGTGGAACTGGAGCAGCGGAATCCTGGGCACCGGCCGGGAGTACGTGGTCACGATGGAGCCCGACGCGATCACGGCCAGCGCCGGCCAGGACGCCGCTTCGCTCCTCATGGTGCCGGCGATCCTGGAGATCGTGGACGGCCAGGGGGAGACCCGGACTACCGCTGCCGCGGGCGAAGCCCTGACCGTCCGCGCCATCGCCCCGCGGGCGAATACCGCCTCATATCCTGAATCCTTCGTCGTGATCGCCACGTCCGTCCTGGGAGCCGACTGGCAGTACGTCCCGCTCACGGAGACGGGCGGCTCGACGGGGATCTTCGAGGGCGCGCTGCCCGTCTTGAACGTCGAGCCGGCGGACATGATTGAGGTCGTCTACAACGCCTCGAACTACCCCAACGATCCCACCGGCCGGGTGTCGACGGTCGTCGCCATCGTGCCGACTGCCGTGCAGCTCCTCGACGATCAGGGGGAGGCCGCCTCGAGCTACGTGTTCGGGGACGACATCCACATTCGGGTCGCCGAGCCGGCAGCCAACGCCAATCCGGCCGCGGCCGAAGCCCTGACGGTCAAGGTTTTCTCCCACAGGTACGGCGACGCGAGGTCCGACGCCGAGACCGTGAGCCTCACGGAGACCGGACCCGATACCGGCGTGTTCACGGGCGCGCTGCCCACGGGCGTCCTCCTCAGCTACTTCGCCCTCCCCGTTCCGGGAGACGGGTTGCTGCAGTTCGGCGACTTCGTGCAGGAACCCGACAGCGATTCGAAGGTCACGGCCACCCGCAACGGTGCCTCCGCGACGGCGCGGATCCGGGATTCGGAGCTCTGGCTCACCGACGAGCAGGGGCAGGATGCCGATTCCTTCACGGTGGGCTCGACGATCCGGATCTGGATGCGCCGGCCTGCGGGAAATACCACTCCCGGCATCGAAAGCGTGCTCGTGACCGCCGACGGGATCAGGGTGGCCGACAATCTGGACACGGAATACCTGACGCTCACCGAGACCGGCGGGAACACCGGCCTGTTCACGGGCACGTTGCCGACCGGACCGCCTCCGCAACCCTACGGCATCATGCAGGCGGAGCCCGGCGACATCCTGATCGTCAGGCGGAGCTACTACCATCTCTACTCCTTCGACACCGCCGTCTTCACGGGGGCGGTGGTGGAACCCCCAAACCAGGAGCCGGACGCGGTGGATGACTCCGCCTCCACCAATGAAGACACCTCTGTGGTCATCGCCGTCGGGGCCAACGACACCGATCCCGATGGCGATACGATCGAGGTCTTCGGCGTCTGGCTGGCGACGAACGGTACGGTATACCTCAGCGGCGGCGGGACCGTGACTTACATCCCCTACTCTGGCTTCGCGGGCACCGACTCGTTCATGTACGTGATCCGGGACCGGTCGGAGGGCAGCTCCTATCTGACCGACACGGCCACGGTCACGGTCACGGTAAACCCGGTCAACGACCCGCCGTTCGCAGTGAACGACTCGGCCACGACGAACGAGGACACGCCGGTGAACGTGGCGGTCAAAGCGAACGACGTCGACCTGGACGGGGATCCGCTCACCGTTACCTCGGCCACCCCAGGGACGAACGGGTCGACGGCTATCCAGGGGAATGGCACGATCACCTACACGCCCAACCTCAATTTCCACGGTACGGACACGTTCACCTACACGGCTTCCGACGGCAACGGCGGCACCGACACGGCCACGGTCACGATCACGGTCAGCGGAGTCAACGATCCGCCGGTCGCGGTGAACGATTTGGTCACCACGAACGAGGACACGATCGTGGTCGCCCCCGTCCTGGCGAACGACAGCGATCCGGACGGCGCTCTCACCATCACGGCCGTCACCCAGGGCACCAAAGGCGTGACCGCGATTCAGAGCGGCGGCACGGTCAGATACACGCCGAACGCCAACGCCAACGGCGCCGACTCCTTTACCTACACGGTTTCGGACGGCAGCGGCGGCACCGCTACCGCCACGGTCGCCGTCACCATCATTCCGGTCAACGACACGCCGGATGCGGTAAACGATTCCGCTACGGCCAATGAGGACACGGCGCTCAACTTCGCAGTGGCGGCCAACGACACCGATGTGGACGGCGATGCCCTGATCGTAACCGCGGTGACTCAGGGCGCGAAGGGCTCCGTGGCGATCAACCAGAGCCCGAGCCTCGAAGGGAAATATGTGATCTATACGCCGAACGCCAACGCGAACGGCAGCGACTCGTTCACCTACACCATCTCGGACGGCCACGGCGGCACGGCCACGGGGTCGGTCGCAATGACCATCACACCTGTCAATGATCCGCCCCTGGCCGGCCCCGATACGGCTGTCACTAACGAGAATACGCCGGTCACGGTCTCCGTCCTGGCCAACGACGCCGACATCGACGGCGGTGCTCTGTCGGTGAGCGCCGTCACCCAGGGGTTCCACGGCGCGGTGACCACGAACGGCGCTACCGTCACCTACACTCCCGCGACGGGCTTCTCCGGCTCCGATTCCTTCACCTACAACGTGTCGGACGGCGTCGGCGGAGTGGCCACGGGCCTGGTGACGGTGACGGTCAACGATGTCAACGGCGCCCCGGTCGCGGCTCCGGACAGCGGCTCCACCCGAGAGGGAGTGGCCGTGATCATCGCGGTGCTCGCCAACGATACGGACCCGGACGGCAACTCCCTGACCGTCACTGCCGTGGGCTCGCCGGGCGTCCTTCTTCCGGACAACACCGTCCGTTACACGCCGGGCGCCAACTTCACGGGCACGGTCACCTTTAGCTACACGGTGAGCGACGGCCAGGGTGGGACGGCCAACGGCCAGGTGACGGTGGTGGTGGGGGAGGCCCTGGAGCGCGTGGCGGTCCTGGCCACGAACAGCGTGGCTCTACGCACCGGCTCGGACGTGCTCTCGGGCGACGTGATCGTGAACCAGGCTGGAGCCGGGCCGTTCCTGAACGGCGCGGAGCTCAGCATCGCGGGCTCGGTTACCACCCCCGCCAACTGGGACGTGGAGGCCGACAGCCTCACCGTCACGGCCGGCGCCGTAATCGGAAGCGACGTCTCCTACAACCAACTGACCAACGGCGGCACGATCAACGGTCTGCAGAGGTCGCCGCTCGCCCTGCCGGTGTTCCCGACGCTTCCCGCCTTCCTGACGGCGACGCCGGGCAGCACCACCATCAACGTGGCCACCAACGGCACCCGCACGCTCGCTCCGGGCAGCTATCTCGACCTGGTGGTGGGGAAAAAGGGGACGGTCACCTTCACGGGCGGCACCTATCACTTCCGCTCGATCACGGTGGACCGCGAGGCGAAGCTGCTCTTCTCGGCCTCGTCGCAGGTCCGGGTGCAGCAGAAGCTCAGCACCAAGACCCTGACCACGGTGGGGCCGGCCACGGGAGCGGCGATCGCCTCCTCCTCGATCCTTTTCTACGTGGCAGGCATCAACGGCACGACCGGCGCGCTGACGGCGACGCCCAAGGCCGTGGAGATCGGGACGAGCAACACGGTCGCGATCAACCTCTACGCCCCGAACGGAATGATCTGGCTCCAGGACGGCAGCCTGGCAACGGGCGCCTTCCTGGGCAAGGACATCGATGTCGGGTTGAACACCCAGGTGGCACTGGACAGCGCTTTTTGATTGATCCCATTCCCCCTCTCCCTCGATCCGGGGAAAGGGGGGGCTTCTCAACCGTCTTTGGGTTCCCATGCGGCCAGCATGCTATGGAACTGTGCTTTGAGACGTGGAAGCTCGCGCTCAACCACCGTCCACACGATGTCGGTGTCGATCTCGAAATACTGATGGACGAGAACATTGCGCATGCCGACGATCTGAGCCCATGGAACTTCGGGGAACTCCTCGTGGAGGAATGGTCTGAGGGCATTGACGGCTTCGCCGAGGACTTGAAGGTGGTGGAGGATCCACACCTGGACCAGCTCGTCCCGGTCGAAGGACTCTCTTCCGTTGGCGGCGTACTTCTCGATCCTTTCGATCGCCTCCAGAATGTCGAGCACACGCTCCCGGCTGTCCCTCATAGAGGCACGGCTTCCCGCAGGACTCGGTCCCGGATACGGGCTTTGAGGCCTCTCTCCGTGACCACGTCCACGCGTTTACCCAGCAACTCCTGAAGATCCACGAGCAAACCTCCGAGATCGAGGAGGCTCCTGCCGCTCCGCATTTCGACGAGGAAGTCGACGTCGCTGCGCTCGTCCGCTTCCCCTCGCGCCACCGAGCCGAAGACCCGCACGTTCGTGGCGCCGTGGCAGTCGGCCAGCCGGAGAATCTCGTGCCGTCGTCTCTGCAGGTCCTGGATGTCCACGGCCTACCCCCGCAGCTTCTCGATCTTCCGGTCCCGGTCCTCTTCCATGCGGCGGCGCTCGCGGACGTAGTCCTCTTCCGCCTCCTGCCGCTTGGCCGGGTCGCCTTTGCCCAGGCTGTCGCGGTGGAGGATCTCGAGCTCGGCCATCTTCGCCTCGGTCTGGCGGCGGATCTCCGCCACCTGCTCCTTCATCTCGTCGCTCAGCCCCTCTGCCCGTGGCCTTTCGATGCCCTGCTTCTCCAGGCGCTCGAGCGCGAGCTCGTACGCCGACTTCATTCCGGATGCCTTGTCCTTGTCCGCCATGACGCGAAAGAATATCATCACGCGCCAGAATGGCACGATCTACCTGTTTTTCTGGGCTTTTCGCCCGGCACCTGTCTTGCTGAAGACCCCCGTACACTGAGGAGGCGACGTCCGATGATCGAAGCGCAGAGCCTGGTCCGCCGCTATGGCGATTTCACCGCCGTGGACGGCATATCCTTCGCGGTCGGCGAAGGGGAGATCGTGGGGATGCTCGGCCCGAACGGGGCGGGCAAGACCACCACGATCCGCATGATCACCGGCTTCCTGCCGCCCACCAGCGGCAAGGTGACGATCGCGGGCAAGGACCTGTTCGAGTCCCCCCGCGAGGCCCGCCGCCAGGTGGGCTACCTGCCGGAGAACGTGGCCCTCTACAACGAGATGCGGGTGGAGGAGTACCTGGCCTACCGCGCCCGGCTGGAGGGGCTCTCCCGCGCCGACACCCGCGAGGCGATCGGCAACGCCATCGACCGTTGCCTGCTCACCGACGTGCGGCGCCAGATCCTCGGCACGCTCTCCAAGGGCTATCGCCAGCGCGTGGGGCTCGCCACCGCCATCCTCCACCGGCCGCGCGTGCTGGTCCTGGACGAGCCCACGGTCGGGCTCGATCCCAAGCAGATCATTGCCATCCGCGAGCTGATCCGCGAGCTGGGCCGCGAACGGACGCTGCTGCTCTCGACCCACATCCTTCCCGAGGTGGAGCTGCTCTGCGACCGGGTCATGATCATCGACCGCGGGCGCATCGTGGTCGAGGGCACGCCCGAGAGCCTGCGGGAGAGCTGGGTGGGCAATCCCGGCCTGCGGGTCACGTTCAAGGATGCTCCCGCGGAAGCGGTCGAGGCGCTCGAGCAGATCGAGGGTGTCGTCGCTGTCCTGAACCTCGGCGAGGGGCTCGTCATCGAGCACAAGGCGGGGGTCGACGTGCGCGAAGAGGTCTTCCGCGCTGCGGTCGAGCGCGGCTGGGTGCTGCTGGAGCTGGCCCGCGAGCGCGCCACCCTGGAGGACGTCTTCGTCCGCCTGACCACCCATGACACGGCGGCTGAGATCCCGCAAGAGGTGACGGTATGAGAGCGGTCTGGGCGACGTACATGCGCGAGCTGCGGGCCTACTTCGTCTCGCCGCTCGCTTACGTGGTGATGTTCTTCTTCCTGTTCGTCAACGGGCTGGTGTTCGGCAACCTGGCCTCGCTGCTGAGCAATCCGCAGGCGCCCGCCGGGCCGCCGATGGGCTTCTTCTTCGGCAGCACGACGCTGATGCTGCTCATCCTGGGCGTGGTGCTCACCATGCGCCTGGTGAGCGAGGAGCTGCGTAGCGGCTCGATCGAGGTGCTGATGACCGCGCCGGTGACCGAGGGCCAGGTCATCGCGGGCAAGTACCTGGCCGCGCTCACCTTCTTCGCCTCGCTCTGGGTTCCGACCCTGGTCTACGCGGGAATCGTCGAATACTACAGCGAGATCGACTGGGGGCCAGTCGCGGCCGGCTACCTGGGCATCCTGCTGGTCGGCGCCCTGTTCCTGGCGGTGGGGACCTTCGCGTCGTCGATGACGAGCAGCCAGCTCGTATCGGCGATGGTCACGGCGGCCCTGCTCTTCCTGCTCTTCCTGCTCGGCTGGTTCACCGACATCTTCGTCGGCGAGACCGCGCGGAAGGTCTTTTCCTATCTCAGCCTGGGCGAGCACCTGGACGAGTTCTCGCGCGGGATCGTGGATACCCGCCGGCTGGTCTTCTATGTGTCTTCGACCCTGTTCTTCCTGTTCCTGGCGAGCCGGGCGCTGGAAGACAAGAAGTGGAGATGACTGCGATGGCGAACGTGAACCGGCGCTGGCTGGTGCGGACGGGGACCCTTTCCGCTGGAGTTCTGCTGATCGCGGCTCTGCTCGTGATCGTCAACTATTTCGGCGACAAGTACCACAAGCGGTTCGACTGGACGTCGAGCCGCCTCTACACGCTCTCGGAGAAGTCGGAGAACGTGGTCCGCGACCTCAAGAAGGACGTGGACTTCATCGTCTTCCTGCAGCCCACTGACGAGCTCTTCGAGCCCGTGCGCGAGCTGCTGTCGCAGTACGACGCCGCGTCGCAGCGGGTGAAGGTGCGCTACGTCGATCCGCAGCGGGACCGCATGGAGGCCGAGCGGCTCATCCAGCAGTACCAGATCTCAGGCTACGGCGTGGTGGTGGCGAGCGGCAAGGACAAGCGGGTGATCCCGAGCAACGACCTCGCGGAGATGGACTTCTCGGGGATGCAGATGGGGCAGGCCCCGAAGCTCTCCGGCTTCAAGGGGGAGCAGCTCTTCACCGGCGCCATCCTCCAGCTCGGCGAGGGCAAGAAGCCCAAGCTGATCTTCACCACCGGCCACGGCGAGCGCTCGCTCGACGACCAGGGGCCGGAGGGGCTCGCCGGCATCCAGCAGCTCCTCGGCGCCGATAATTTTGACGTGGAGGAGTGGTCGGCGCTCGGCAAGACGGCGGTGCCGGTGGGCACGGACCTGGTGGTGATCGCCGGTCCCCGCAGCCCGTTCCTGCAGCCCGAGCTGGGCGCGCTCGCCTCCTACCTGAACGGCGGCGGACGCGTTCTGGCTCTCATCGAGCCCACGCTGGGGCAGATCGAGGGCACCGGCCTCACGCCCACCGGCTTCGAGAGCTGGCTCGGGCAATTCGGCGTGAAGCTCGGCAACGACATCGTGATCGATCCGCCGAAGACGATCCAGGGCTTCACCGCGGCCACTCTCTATACCGAGGACTACGGCGACCACCCGGTGACCAACGCGCTCTCCCAGGCGAAGCTGCCGGTGCTCTTCTCGGTCGCGCGCTCCGTGGGCAGGAACACGTCAGCGGACGCCGCGGGCTTCACGGTCACGGAGCTGGCGCGCACCACGGGCGAGGGCTGGGGCGAGACCAACCTCTCCGCGCTGGCCGAGGTGGAGCGCGGCGATACCGACGTGGCCGGTCCGGTCTCCCTGGGCGTGGCGGTCGAGGCGGAGAAGACGCAGGGCCGCAAGATGCGGCTGGTGGTCTTCGGCGACTCCGACTTCGCCACGAACCAGCTCATCCAGGCGAACTCGCCGAACCAGATCCTGCTCTCCAACGCCCTCAACTGGCTCGTGGCCCGCGAGGCTTTGCTGGCCATCCCGCCGCGCAAGACCGAGCAGGTGCGGCTGAACCTGACTCAGGAGCAGGGCTATACCGTCTATGCCATCGCCCTGCTGCTGCTGCCGATCCTGGCCGCGGGCGCCGGCATCGTGGTCTGGTCCCGGCGGAGGAGATAGAGCATGCGTCCGCGCACCCTGCTCGTGCTGCTCGTCCTGGTCGCCGGCCTGGGCACCTTCATCTGGTTCTACGAGCGCGAGCTCCCGTCGAGCGAGGAGCGCGCGAAGCTCGAGAAGAAAGTGCTGCAGGTCGAGAAGGAGGACGTGACCGCGGTCACTCTGCAATCCGACTCGGGCACGGTCCGGCTGGAGAAGGTGAAGCTTCCTGCCCCTGCCAAGCCGGAGAAGAAGGATGAAGAGGAGGTCGACACCACGCCAGAGTCGGAATGGCACCTCCGCCAGCCGTTGAACGCGAGGGCCGACGCCTTCGCCGTGGACGGCCTCCTCGACGCCCTCGCCAACCTGGAGCAGACCCGGGTCCTGGACGACGTGGATGCCAAACAGGCCGGGCTCGACAAGCCGCGCGCGACCGTACGGCTCAAGACCGGCGAGGCCGAGACCGTTCTCAAGATCGGCGCCGCGGACCCCATGGGCGGCTCCACCCTCGCGGCGGTCGAAGGCCGCAAGGGCGCGTTCGTGGTGAGCGACTCGATCCTCAACGAGATCCGGAAGAATCCGGGCGACTGGCGGGACCGCCAGATGTACCGCGGCGACCGCGACCAGGTGCAGCGCATCACGCTCAGCTCCGGCGTCGTCCTGGTCCCCAAGGGCGACGCCTTCCGCCTGGAGCGCCCGGTCGCGGACCGCGCCGACCGGGAGAAGGTGGACGACCTCTTCGCCGAATTGAGCGGCCTCACCGCCGAGCGTTTCGTGAACCAGCAGATGGGTCCACCGCGGGCGGTGGTCGAGGTCGCGTTCAAGCAGGGCCCGCCGGTGAGGATCGAGGTGGGTGCGCCGGTGGAAGTGAAGGAGGAGGCGCCTGTCGAATCGCCTACCGCCCCGCCGGTCCAGGCCCGCGTTGGCGGCCAGGTCTTCGAGGCGCGCACCCGCTTGGCGGAGATCGCGTCCCGTCCGGCCGCGGAGTGGCGGTCCCAGACCCTGTCGGGCTTCGACGTCTTCGAAGTGGAGTCCGCGACCGTCCAGGACGGGCAGGGCAAGCTGACTCTCCAGCGCGCCGAGCCCGACTGGAAGCGGGGCGAGGAGACCATCTCCTACCTGCCGGTGAGCGACTTCCTGTTCGCCCTCGTCCAGGCCCGCGCCGAGCGCCTGCTCTTGCCTGGTGAGTTGGGAATCGCGGGCAAACCGGTGCTGACGGTCACCCTCAAGGGTAAGGATTTGGGTGAAGAGACCCTGACCCTCTATCCGCCCGTGGCCGCGGGCGTGCCGGCCCGCGCCGCGGGGCGCGACCTGGTCCTGCTCCTCCCGGCCGGCACCCTGGGAGAGATCCAGGGCAAGCTCGCCGAGGTTCGCAAGGCCAAGCCCGTCCAGAAACAGTAAGGGCGGCCCGAAGGCCGCCCCGTTCTGCTACTTCTTGGCTACTTCTTGTCTTCAGGATGGTCGTGCGGGCTGTGCAGGCTCTGCTGCGGCGAGGCCCCGTGCTTGGCCGCTTCGTGCAGGGTGTGCATGGCCATCACGCTGTGATGCCGGCCGTACAGGAAGTAGATGACGAATCCGATCGCCAGCCAGCCCAGGAGCCGCCACCAGTTATCCGCCGGCAGCGAGAACATCAGCATCAGGCAGGAGAGGATGCCGAGGACGGGCACTACCGGGACCCAGGGGCAACGGAAAGGCCGCTCGGCGTCGGGATACTTCTTCCTCATGATCAGCACCGCCGCGCAGACCACGACGAAGGCGAACAGCGTGCCGATGTTCGTCAGGTGGAGGAGGAAGCCGAGAGGCAGGAAGCCGGTGAGGATGCACACGAAGACCCCGACGAGGATCGTCGAGCGCCAGGGGGTGCGGAACTTCGGATGGACGTCCCCGAAGAATCCCTTGGGGAGCAATCCGTCGCGAGCCATGGCCAGGAACACCCGCGGGCCGGAGAGCATCATCACCAGGAGCACGGAGGTGATGCCTGCCACACCGGCGATCGCGATGATCACCTCTGCGATGCCGAGCCCCTTTTGCTTGAACGCGTCGCTGACGCCGGCCGCGACGTTGATCTCGTTGTACTTGACCATGCCGGTGAGCACGGCGACTACGGCAATGTAGAGCACCGTGCAGATGAGCAGCGAGGAGATGATGCCAATGGGGACGTCGCGCTGCGGGTTCTTCGCCTCTTCGGTGTGGGTCGACACCGAGTCGAAGCCGATGTAGGCGAAGAAGATGATGGCGGCCCCGGCGAGCATGCCCACAGGGTTGCCGCCCGCGTCGGTCTGCCCGGCGACGTGCTGGCCGAAAAAGCTGAAGCCAGTCCAGCCATACGGAGCGAAGGGGTGCCAGTTATCCACGTTGATGTAGAAGGCGCCGACGCCGATGACGAACAGCACGGCGGCCAGCTTGACCCCGACCATCGCGGCGTTGAAGCTGGCGCTCTCGGAGATCCCCTTGACGAGGATGGCGGTGACGATGGTGACGATGATGATCGCCGTCAGGTTGGCGAACGAACCGGTCGATACGAATTCTCCGGTCACCGCGTCGTAGCGGATCGGGGCGTCCCGGAAGATCACGGGCAGCTGAACTCCGGTCTTCGCCAAGACGCTCTGGAAGTAACCGGACCAGCCGTTGGCCACGGTCGCGCTCCCCACCGCATACTCCAGGACCAGATCCCAGCCGATGATCCATGCGAACAGCTCGCCGAGAGTCGCGTAGGCATAGGTGTACGCGGAGCCGGCGACGGGCACCATCGAGGCGAACTCCGCATAGCAGAGCGCGGCGAAGATGCAGGTGATGCCGGCGACGACATAGGACATCATCAGCGCCGGGCCGGCGACGTTGTGGGCCGCCTCGCCGGTCGCGACGAAGATGCCCGCGCCGATGATCGCCCCCACGCCCAAAGCCGAGAGCTGCACAGGCCCGAGGACCCGCTTCAGCCGGTTGTCATCCTTCGCCTCGGCGAGGAGCATCTCCAGCGGCTTCCTGGCAAGAAGTCGGTTTGCCATGAATGTTAAACCTCCAAGAAAGTTGGGATCATGAACGTTCTCCAGCCCTTCGCCACAGGAAATAGACAGGGAAGCCTGTCAGCACGATCAGCAGCCCTGGCAGGCTGGTCTGGGTCTGGTACACCAGCAGCACCAGCGAGATCACGGCGGCTGCCACGATGTAGAGCGCCGGCACCACGGGGTAGCCGAAGGCGCGATAGGGCCGCTCCGCGTCCGGCTGCGTCCGCCGCAGGACGAAGATCCCGGCGATCGTCAGGATGTAGAAGATGAGCACCGCGAACACGACGTAGTTCAGCAGCGTGCCATAGAGGTTGCCGTACGTCGTCTGGCCGGCGTCGTCGACCGTCCGGGTGCGCGCCAGCACGAGCAGCGAGGCCCACACGCACTGCAGGGTGAGGCCGAAGGCGGGCACGTGCCGCTCGTTCAGAGTGCCGGTGCGGCGGAAGAACAGCCGGTCGCGGGCCATGGCGTAGTAGACCCGGGCGCCGGCCAGGATCAGGCCGTTGTTGCAGCCGAAGGTAGAGATGATGATGGCCACGGCCATGATCGAAGCCCCCACCGGACCGAAGATCGCCTGCAGCGCCGCGGTCGCGACCCGGTCGTCGGGCGCGTTCCGGATCGCATCCAGCGGCAGCACGCAGAGATAGGCCAGGTTGGCGAGGAGGTAGAGCACGATGACCAGAGAGGTGCCGGCGGCCAGCGAAAGCGGGATGTTGCGCTTCGGATTCTTGACCTCGCCCGCGGTGAAGGTGATGTTGTTCCAGGCGTCGGCGGAGAACAGCGAGCCCACCTGGGCGACGCAGAAGGCGATGAACAGGCCGAAGGCTCCCATCGTGGCCGCGACGGCCGGAGCCGAGGAGATCCCGGGCGTCATCGTGACCACGTCGCGCGGCGTCCAGAAGCTGTCGCCGAAGTTGGCGGCGATCGCCCCGGCGTTGCGCCCGATCGTGACTCCCACCAGGATCAGCAGCAGGAGCGACAGGGTCTTGGCCGAGGTGAAGGTGTTCTGGATCAACTTGCCCAGCCGGATGCCGCGCGTGTTGATCCAGGTCAGGAAGACCAGCAGCAGGATCGCCACCAACTGCTGGACGGAGAGGCTGAGCGCAAAGCCAAACGGCAGATCGAGCGGCGGGACGATCCAGGTGGTGGGCGAGATCGCCGGGAACAGCACGCCCAGGTAGCGGGCGAAGCCGATCCCCACGGCGGCGATGGTGCCGGTCTGGATGACCAGGAACAGCGTCCAGCCGTAGAGGAAGCCCCAGAGCGGCGAGTAGGCCTCGCGCAGGTAGACGTACTGGCCGCCGGCCTTGGGCATCATGGACGCCAGTTCGCCATAGGAGAGCGCGGCGGCGATGGTGAGCAGGCCCGTCACCGCCCAGACCATGAGCAGCCATCCGCCGGAGCCCACCTGGCGGGAGATCTCGGCCGGCACGAGGAAGATGCCGGAGCCGATCATCGAGCCGGCGACGATCATGGTGGAGTCCCTGAAGCCCAGCTCCCGGACGAATCCAGTCGTCTCCTCCTCGGTGCGGCTCGGGGTCGCGGCTAGCGTTTCCGACATGAAGCCTCCCTGGTAAGAGGGCCACATCCTAACTCATTTCCGCGAGGCGGCAGCGCAGGACTCCCCCAGAGGCCGTGGCGGGCTGACCCAGTTGCCCTGGGCATAGTCGACCCCGACCGTGCGCAGCCGCTCGATCACGGCGTAGCTGGTCACGGCCTCGGCCACGGTGAGCAGCCCCATCACGTGGCCCACCTGGTTGATCGACTCCACCATCGCCCGGTCCAGCGGATCGGTGACGATGTCCTTGATGAACTTGCCGTCGATCTTGAGGAAGCTCACGGGCAGGTCCTTGAGGTAGCTGTAGGACGACATGCCGCTGCCGAAGTCGTCCAGGGCGAAGCGGACCCCGCGCCCCGAGAGGCGGGCGAGGAGCTTCTCGGCCTGGGCGAAGTTCTCGATCGCCGCGGTCTCGGTGATCTCGAAGCAGATCTTCGTGCCGGGCACGCCCGAGGAATCCAGCTCCTCCTCCAAAAAGTCGAGGAAGCTCTCGTCCCCGAGCGAGACCGCGGACAGGTTGATCGAGCAGAGATTGAGGAGGTCCAGGAACGGCGGCGGCTGGGTGCGCAGGGTCCGCATGCACTCGCGGATCACCCAGCGGTCGATGCTCCGCATCAGGCCGTAGCGCTCGGCCGCGCGGATGAAGTCGCTCGGCAGGTGGATGCGGCCGTCCTCCTCCACCATGCGCAGCAGCACCTCGAAATAGATGCCGCGCGACGCCGCCGGCGACAGCGGCAGGATGCTCTGGGAGAACAGGCAGAAGCGGTCCTGCTCCAGGGTCTCCTGGATGCGCACCACCCAGTTCATCTCGCCCTGGCGGCGGATGAAGGCGGCGTCGTCCTCCTGGTAGAGCTGGATGCGGTTGCGCCCCTTCTCCTTGGCCACGTAGCAGGCATGGTCCGCGGCCGAGAGCAGGTGCGCGACGGTCTTGAACTCGCGGGTGACGGCGACGAGCCCGAGGCTCGCGCCGACCGAGAACGTCTTCTCGCGCCAGTTGAAGCGGTAGGACTGGAGCGTGCGGTGGAACTGCGCCACCTGGCGCTCGGCCTCGACAAGGGAGCGCCGCGGCATGAGCACGGCGAACTCGTCGCCGCCCAGCCGCGCCACGAGGTCGATCTCGCGCACGTTGTCCTGGAGCAGGGCCGTGATCCGGCAGAGGAGCTCGTCGCCGGCCAGATGGCCGCAAGTGTCGTTGACCAGCTTGAACTGGTCCAGGTCGAGATAGCACAGGGCATGGGCGGAGCCGAGCGTCCGGCTCTCCTCCAGAGCGCGCTGAAGATGCCCGTCGAAAGCCTGGCGGTTGAGCAGGCCGGTCAGGTCGTCGTGCGTGGCCTGGTGCGCGAGCTGCAGGGCGAGCAGGCGCTTGTCGCTCACGTCCTGGAAGACGATCACGGTGCCGACGATGCGGCCGTCGAGGTGGCGGATGGGGGCGCAGGTGCTCTCCACCGCGTAGCGCCGGCCGTCGCGGCGCTCCAGGGTGATGCGCTCGGCCAGGCGCAGGTTCAGTCCCTCCTCCAGGCAGCGGTCGACCAGCGACTCGACGGTGCGCCCGCTCTCCTCCTCGGTGAGGCGGAAGATCTCGGACAGCGGCCGGCCGAGCGCCTCGTTCTGGGCCCAACCGGTCAGCTTCTCGGCCACGGGGTTCATGTACTTGACGCAGCCGGCGGCGTCGGTGGCGAGGACGCCGTCGCCGATCGAGGCGAGCGTGACCTGGGCCAGCTCCTTCTCCCCGAACAGCTCGGACATCTGCTGCTCGTAGGCGCGCGTAGTCTGAGATAGCAGGTTTCTCAGGATCGCGTTGTCGAGCTCATGGGGGTCCATCAGGCGCGCTCCTCGGAAAGCAGGACGAGGATGGCGGTCTGGTTGTAGAAGGCCAGGCCGCCGCGGGGGGTGGGGCCGATCTCGCCGAACGTGAAGAAGCCGGAGAGGGCGGCGCCGCCCAGGGCACGGTGGATGTTCGAGACCTCGTCCGGCGCCATCTCGCCCAGCACGAGCTCGCGGCCGACGCAGGAATAGAGGATGGCCGCCTCCGGCACCTGGCCCGCTGTGAGCTGCGAGGCGGTGTCGACCAGGGAGCGGTCGTTGCCCATGCCGAGGCGGACGCGGTCCCCGGTATGCACGCTCCCCCAGTAGGTCACGGCGCCGGGCGGATCGTCGAAGGCGCGCATGCTCCGGTACAGCCCCTGGCGCTCGGGGGCCGGGCCTTCGATGATGAGGGGGAAGCGCCAGGCGGTGTCGGGCATGGGGGCGAGCTCGCCGCCGGCGGTGCCTCCGATGGTAAAAAAGCGACGGTACCACTCCACCGCGGCCTCGCCGTCGATCTCGTGGACGACGTTCTCCTCGGCGCGCGTGACCGAGTAGACGGGGCTCGCCGGGCTCCATCCGCGCACCACCTCGACGCGCATCTCGACGCCGTGGAAGGCCACGGCCAGGCAGGCGGCGGAATAGAGCCGCTCCTGGAAGAAGACCCGGGCGCCGGCACGGGTTACGGGCAGCTCCTGGGAAGCGAGGCCGCCGGCCACGAGAGGCGTCCGTTCTCCGAGCCGGCCGCGCAGATCGCCGAGAAAACGCTCGGCCGGAAAGCGCAGGCCATCCACGATCAGGAGCGCGCCATCCGAATCCGCCAGCCGCTGGGCGAGGTCGGCCACGACCTCGGGGGCGGGGAAGTCCTCGATCACCTCGACCACGGCGTAATGGTCCGGTTGATCGAACCAGAAGAGCTGCAGGCTGCCGCGGGTGGTCATGTCGCGGTCGGCGAACTGGGTGACCGCCTCGCACCCGAAGCGGAGGCTCGCGGGCCAAGCTGCGGCAAGGCTGGCCAGGGTGTCGCAGAGGCCCTCCTCCGGAGGCAGGAAGCCGAGCACGAGGTCGGGAGCGCGGCCGGCCTCGGCGGAAGCGGCGTCGAGCATTTCCCGGGGAGCGGCCCCCTCGGGGAGGTGGAGGGTTCGGCTACGCATGGCCGGTCAATCCAGCGAAGCCTCCCGGTACTCCCCGTACACCTGCCGGAGCGCGTCGGCGATCTCGCCCAGGGTGACCTCGGCGCGGACGCAGTCGAGGATCGCGGGCATGAGATTGCGATCCTCGCCGGCCGCGGCGGACAGGGCCTGGAGGGTCGTCCCGGCGCGGCCGGCGTCGCGGCGGCCGCGCAAAGCCCGCAGGCGCTCGGCCTGGTCGCGCTCGGCCGCCGGATCGATGCGCAGGAGCTCGGTGGGCGCCTCCTCCTCATCGGCATTCGCGGCAAAGGCGTTGACCCCCACCACCTTCTGCCGCCCCTCCTCGACCGCGAGCTGATAGCGGTAGGCGGCGTCGGCGATCTCCCGCTGCTGGAAGCCCTGCTCCAGGGCGGCGAGGGCGCCGCCCATCTCCTCCATGCGGCGGATGTAGTCGCGCGACTTCTGGACGATCTCCTCGGTCCAGGCCTCGATCACATAGGAACCGCCCAGGGGGTCGGCCACGTCGGCGACGCCGCTCTCGAGGGCCACGACCTGCTGGGTGCGGAGCGCCACGCGGGCGGCCTCCTCGGTGGGCAGGCCCAGGGCCTCGTCGAGCGAGTTGGTGTGGAGCGATTGGGTACCGCCGCAGACCGCGGCGAGCGCCTGGATCGCCACCCGCACTACGTTGTTCATCGGCTGCTGGGCGGTGAGGGTCGAGCCCGCGGTCTGCGTGTGGAATCGCATCCAGAGCGAGCGCGGGTCCTTGGGCGCGAAGCGCTCCTTGACCAGCTCGGCCCACAGCCGGCGGGCGGCGCGGAACTTGGCTACCTCTTCCAAGAAGTTGTTGTGGGCATTGAAGAAGAAGGACAGCCGCGGCGCGAACTCGTCGATGCCGAGCCCGCGGGCGAGGGCCGCTTCGACATAGGCGAGGCCGTTGGCGAGCGTGAACGCCACCTCCTGGACCGCCGTGCTCCCCGCCTCGCGCATGTGATACCCGGAGATCGAGATCGTGTTCCACTTCGGCACCCGCTCGGCGCAGAAGGCGATGACGTCGGTCACCAGCTTGAGCGACGGCTTGGGCGGATAGATGTAGGTGCCGCGGGCCGCATACTCCTTGAGGATGTCGTTCTGGACCGTGCCGCCCACCTTCTCCCATGGGACTCCCTGCTCCTCGGCGACGGCCAGATAAAGGGAGAGGAGGATCGCCGCGGTGGCGTTGATCGTCATCGAGGTCGTGACGCGGTCGAGCGGGATGCGGTCGAACAGCCGGCGCATGTCCTCGATCGAGGCGATCGCGACTCCCACGCGGCCGACCTCGCCGCGGGCCATGATGTGGTCCGAGTCGTAGCCGATCTGGGTAGGCAGGTCGAAGGCCACCGAGAGGCCGGTGGTCCCCTGGGCGAGGAGATACCGATAGCGCTTGTTGGACTCCGCGGCGCTGGAATAGCCGGCGTACTGGCGCATCGTCCAGTGCCGCTTGCGGTACATCTCCGGGTAGAGCCCGCGGGTGTAGGGATACTCGCCCGGGTCCGCGTAGGGGATCTCCGCCACGTCCTCCGGCCGGTAGAACCGGGGGATCCGGATGCCGGACGAGGTTTCGCGGGTCTCTTCGTCCGTCTTCGCGGCAGGCGGGGACGCGGTGGGGGTCTCGGTAGCCATGAGGGGGATTGTATAGGCTCCGAACGGGCTCCGAATGGCTTCGACCGCGGCCCGAACGGCTTTGCACGCGGTCGAAACGACTTTGGACGCGTGCAGAACGACTTTGAACGCGATCGAAATGACTTTGGACGCGTCCAAAATCCATTTGACCGCGTCCCGAATCGTTTTGAACGCGGTCGAAACCACTCTGACCGCGTGCAGAATCGTTTTGGCCGCGAGCAAAATGACTTTGGACGCGTCCCGAACCGTTTTGAACGCGATGGAAATGACTTTGACCGCGTGCAGAACGGTTCTGACCGGGGTCAAATCGATTTCGACCGCGTTCTTGACGATCCTGGTCACATTCAGGACGATTTCAGGCCGGAATGCTAGAGTCTCGACGATGTTCGAGATGCCGAAGCTCGCCCCCGAGGAGGCCCGGAACCGGGCCGAGCGCGCTGCCAGGGCGCTGGCAGCGGATGAGAGGGTGAAGCTCGTCTTCCTCTTCGGGTCCGCGGCCGACCGGGCCGGACGATCAGCGTCCGTGACGTGGACCTGGCGATCCTCACCGACCGCCGGCTGACCCTGTACGAGCTGCTGGACCTCAAAGCCAGCACCTGGTAGAGCCGCGGTACATTACGGGTTGGGAGGTACTCCATGGCTCAGGCATCAATCGAAGAAGGCCGTCTCAAGGAGTTGCTCAAGACCGCGATCATCGAGGTTCTCGAGGAGCAGAGGGAGTTGGTTCTCGATGTCTTCGAAGAAGCCTTGGAGGATGTGGCGCTCGTCCGTGCGATTGACGAGGGAGACCGGAGTCCCCTGGTCAGCCGGGACGAGGTGTTCAAGCTACTCGAGCGCGCCGAGTGAAGATCCTTTTCAGGGAGAGCTTCGTCCGGGATCTGTGCCGGATCGAAGATCAAGACATCTTTGACGCGTTCAGAAGGTTCTGACCGGGCTCAAATCGATTTCGACCGCGTTCTTGACGATCCTAGTCACATTCGGGACGGTTTCGACCCGGAATGCTAGAGTCTTCAAGATGTTCGAGATGCCGAAGCTCGCCCCCGAGGAGGCCCGGAACCGGGCCGAGCGCGCTGCCAGGGCGCTGGCAGCGGATGAGAGGGTGAAGCTCGTCTTCCTCTTCGGGTCCGCGGCCGACCTGGACCGGACGATAAGCGTCCGTGACGTGGACCTGGCGATCCTCACCGGCCGCCGGCTGACCCTCTACGAGCTGCTGGACCTTAAAGCCAGGGCTGCCCGGGAAGCGGGCGGGGAGATCGACCTCGTCCCGCTGAACGATGCCTCAGTCGTCCTCGTCCGCGAGGTGGCGGTGACAGGCCGGTGCCTCTACTCCGACCCGCCGGAGCTGGAGACGGAATTCGTCACCCGCGCCAACATGCGCTACCTCGACTTCAAATGGTACCTCGACCGCCAGTGGGAGATCCTCGGAGAACGGCTGGAGGCCCGGCGTGGTGTTGAGGGCTGACTCTGTCCAGGCACGCCTCCGGCGGCTCGAGGAGGTCGTCACCGAGCTTCGGGAGCTCGCTAAGCTCGACCGCGCTGCCCTGAGAGGGAACCTGCGCAACATGTGGGCTGTAGAGAGGGGGCTGCAGCTCGGGGTCGAAGTCCTCCTGGACACCGGCAACCACATCCTGAGCGCCCAGTATGGGACCGCGTCGGACCGCTACCAGGACATCATCGAGCAGCTCGCCGGCCAGGGGATTCTCGACGAGGGCCTGCACCAGCGGCTGCGGGGTATCGCTGGCTTCAGAAACATCCTTGTCCATGACTATCTCCGCCTCGATCCCGACCGTGTGGAGGAGGCTCTCGGCACGGCGCCCCGGGACTTCGATGATTTCGCGTTGGCCATTCGGCGGTGGCTCGAAGGGCGGACGGACTGAAAGGCGCCCTGCTCAAGCCCCTGCCTGACTCCCTGCTGAAGCCCATGTCGGAGCCCCTGCTTGAGTCCCTGCTTTAGAGCAGCTTGCTCTTCAGGCGATCGATCCGGCATTGCACGGGCAGGGGCTCGCAGGGTTTCGCAACATCCTGGTTCACGACTACATCCGCCTCGACCCCAACCGGGTGGAAGAAGCGCTTCGCCAAGGCGCCCGACGATTTCACCGGCTTGCTTTAGTGGTCCGGCGGTGGCTCGAAGGGCGGAAGCTAAGTCCTGATCCGCCTGAGAAGGCGGTTGGCGGGGCTTCCATATGCCTTTGCCCGCCCAGTTGATGGACCCGCGGGCTCGTTTAGCCGTTCGGGTCGAGGATGGAGCCGGTGTCGCCGTCACCTATCTCGGGCAGCTTAAGGTTGGAGCGGGTCCAAGAGCTACGAACGCGTGATGCAATTCGATCGGCGGCGCTGATGCTTCGCGCGGGTGGCGGCTCCGCCATGCCCAAGTGCCAGATATAAGATCCGACGGTCCGAGATGCTCAGGCTTACGCCGTTGGCGACTGAGATATGCATTAATCCCGGCTGCGGCGGCACTTGCATCCTGGGCGACCAAATAGCCAACCATCAGGCCGACGGCGTGTTTTCTCCCATATTTACCAGTCCGAAACCGATCGATGCCCTCGACGACATACTCCCGACAGAGGTGCGCGTCGTCACCAGCTATCCGTTTGCATTCGATAATCGCGTGGGGATCGTGTTCCTGGATGCGCAAGAAGATCTCAATGAAGAGAATCGGGATATCAGTCCGGCCGTCCGGCAGGAGCACGGTTGGCTGGGAACGCGACTCCGTACCCGGGAGGATAATCATCGTTTTGCCCCAGGGGAGAACGTTCAAGGCTTTCCGCATGCCGTCCCGTAAACGTTCAGTCACCTTGACTTCACCGGTGTTGGTGTGGATATCGGCCGAGGTCGACGCAGACTCCCAGCCAGCTTGGAGTGTAAGCAAGATTGCGGCAACCACGTCGGGCTCAAGCTCTATGACTTCGAGCCCGACTGCGAGGGAGTCTTCGTATGGAATTTTCATGCAGGCGCCCGAGCGATACTTTCCGCTATGATGGCGTCAGCGTCCTCGAGCGCAGCCACTCCCGTCCAATGCCGACGGGCTGCGGGCTTAATAATTACCACTTCTGCACGGCCATGAACGCGAAGCTCGCGCTGTCCAATTACTGAGCTCGCGAGTCTAACGTTGAGCCGCTGCCCAATTCGTGTGAGCAGGTCATCTAATTCGCCATCAGGCCGGACAATTTCCAGTTCTGAGGGCCCGACCTTCTCTTCCAGGACGAACCGAACGACCCGAAGCGCACCGTTCAGAGGTAGATCGAATACTTCGGCGCGCATACGGCGCTGCTTGCGGGCAGAGAGCCAGCCGTCGATCGTGGACAGGAAGGTTCGAGCGTAGTTGGAAAGATCGTTACTCGTGTCCGCTGCTTTCAAGGAGGCACTTCGCCCCGGCTTCCATTCCCAGCTAGCGCGAAAGAGGCCGTCGCGAACGACAATGCGATCTGCTTCGTCAAACTCGTAAAGATCGAAGACGGCCTCATCAAGAGCCGTCCAATCGTCTTCAACAGGAGCCCTTTGCCTGAAAATCTGCTCCAGCTCGAAAACGCGTCTCCCCGCCTTAGAGCTGACGGCGCCTTCAAGTTCGGGAATCGGCAACAACTTCACGTCGTGGACTAAGAGTCGCTGTTTCCACAGACCGAATTCGGAGGCCGTCATAATAAAGAACCATGATGCAAATGCCGAACTGAGAATGGCTGCAAGCAGGTGTGCGCTGGCTCGGTGTTCTGGCGGGAGGGAGGCCCCGAAGTAGGCGTCGGTGAACACGAGATCCCTATCCGCAACTGCTGCCACGGCCCGGCCCGTTTGGCTGAGAAATTCCTTCACGAGCAGCAACGGCTCCCTATAGGTCTCCCTTGTCCGCGGCCATTGCGCGAGGTCGTGGCCGAACTGAGGGAGGTGTTCTGGAACTCTGAATGGACGAAGATCTTTGGCGCTGAGAATCTCAAGCTCTCGCAACTCACTGGCGTCATGAGTCTGGTTCTCCGGATTGCCCAGAGTCAACCCGTCTCGGAGTTCCGCCCCGACCGCCGCGAGCCGGCTCCCAAGTTGCTCATAAGCCGCAGTGAGTTCCTGAAGCAGCAGGAGGTCTCGGCGCCGTCCGAAGGCCGCGGTCTTTAGCTGGACGGGCTGGCGTGCCCACTCAGCTATGGGTAGCGTGATGATGTCACTGGGCGTGATCTCAAAGGTGTGCGTCTTTGGCCCCGCTGGTGACCATGGGACTTGAACAACAGTGATTTGGTCAGCTCGCTGCGGACGATGGCGGGCGAACAGTACGACGGCAGGCATGCGCGCATCCGGGAAAAGCCAACCTGAAAGATTGGAGAGATTGACGAGCGTAACGGGAGATAGGAGTTGGACCACACTCCGAGATGCCGTAGCGCCGGTTTTGCTGCCGCTGAAAAAGGGCATTGCGCTTAAAACCATGCCAAACCGTGTGTTGTCGTGCGCGAACTCGGCGGCACGTAGCACGAAGTCGAGACCTTCGCCGCGTGGTTGGGCCGGACTGCTAGGCTTGAAATGCTGGCGTCGTTCGGCTGTGCCCCCTCGGCCCTTGAAACTCCAAGGAGGATTGCCGACAATGACATCAAACTTCTTTGGCCCGCTGGGCGGTTCAAAGGAGCGCGCATCGCCAATAAACAGCGTTTTACCTATCAGAGGCTGAAACTTCAGCGCCTGCGGCGGCCGTGGATTGGGATCGAGTTCGAGCGCCGCTAAATACAAGCTGAATGCAGCCACGCGAATCGCAGCCTCACTGATATCTACTCCGTAGACCTGTTCGTACAATGTCGAGCGTATGAGGTCTCGACTCGGTTCTGCACCATGGGATCGCAGTTGGACCAGTCTTCGCAGTGCTTCTACTAAAAATACGCCCGAGCCACAGGTGAGATCGAGCACACTTTCCTTGCCACTCAGCCCATTCATGACCTCATCGAGCACCAGCGAGACAACTGGTAGGCGGGTGTAGTAAACGCTGAGGAGAGCCGCTTTTGTCGACTCACCTCTATTGGTGGAGGTCGATTCCGATGAATGTGCGAACTGCTCATAGATTGAGCTGATCAATTCTACAGGAATAACGTCAAACTGGTACGGGAATAACGATCTCTGGCCAGTTTCGGGTTCCGTCGCCTCTAAGAAATCGGCCACCCTCTTGAGGTGGGGGAGTTCTGGTGAGACACTGTCGGTCGGCGACGGAAACATGTCACCGTTGAACGTATCGCTGAGCCAAGTGAACAGCCGCTGGGTGGCGGAGCTGTCGCGCAAAATAGGCGGTAGGGCACCGTAACCGCAAAGGCGCTGAAGGCGGCTAGAGCTAATGATGTCTCTGTCAATCAGGTATTGCGTGAAAATTGAGCGACCGATGAGCGCTTGGGCAGCGGGACGATCAAGCTTGGCGGTTACGAGATCGCGTTCAAGGTGGCCGAGATCGGAAAGCAGTGCCTGATCCACGGCAGTCTTGCGATTCACACGGGACGGGCGAAGCCAGAATAGGCCCGTCTCCATGGCTAGCCGACCGGCGAACGCATCGAGCTCGTTGAGTGCGGAGTCGATGTTCCGGAAGGTCTGAAGCCGATGTTTGGCGGCGTCGCCCCTTTCGAGAGGTCGGCCGAAGCCGTTGTAGAGATCGATCCGTTTTGGGGAAATTACCCATAGCAACGGCGCGAAGCCTTCGTTCCAGACCTCTCGCCTCCACTTACCAACGAGTTCGTCGCTGGGTGGTTGGTGCTCGAATTTGAAGTAGACGGTGAGCGCAGATTGGCTGCGCCAAAGAGCGTCGGGGCGAAAATCTCGGCCCCGCCGCCGCCGGATGTCGGCTCCTACCTGAACCCCGGGCTCTGGCTGCCCTTTCGCCAAATAGCCAGTGGCCTCGAGAACGCGGTGAAGTGGATCGGCGTTCATATTCCGCGCCTAGCCATCTGCGGCGGAAATGGCAGCGAAGCCTGGTCTGAGGCGGCTGGCCTGGTTGGGAGCATGTGCTCACTAATGCGGACCATTAGCGGGTGTAGCGGAACGACTAAGCCTGACTGGTCGATCTGTAGATCGGTAAACTTTTCGGATTGGACAATCGACGCTCCCGTCGTGGTAACTAGCGCAATGCCTGTCTCAAGTGCGCTGGGACCTACCTGGGCGAGGAGTTGAAATAGAGCTTCGACACCGTCGCTGACGCTGGCAATGCGTACACCAAAGTTGACTAGCTCCTGGGTCACGGCCAATCCGACCACGTCAGTGAAGGTGAAACGAGCCGACTTACCTGGCTTACCGGCGAGATAGGGGACTGTTCTGCGCCAATGCCGGATAGTCTCCACTGACACGCCCGTCAGAATACGCGCTTGCTCCTGCGTGAATTGGATGGCTGTAATGGTAGACATTCTCGTTGTCCGCAACTAGAAAACGAGGTGAGTATACCCTTAGTGGAGGTCGACGGCAACAGGTAAGGCATAAGTCTGGCGTAACTGGGATGGCAGGCGGCTGAGTGGCAATTTTTTTCTCGATCGTGCTCTCCCACTACGCCCGTCGGCGTCGAGGAACTCGACCGGGACAAGCTCACGCTCCTGTTGCGGCTGAAGTACGACGACTCTCATCGCTGATGCCATGGCCGACCTGGCAAGGGCGCAGGACATCGGCCGGGTCTTCACGGATTTCCAGAAGCACCTGTACCAGCGGCAGACCGCCGCCTGAGCGAGCCGGGGCGGTTGGTTCAGGTCGGAAGGATGCCGACCCCGTAAGCGCGGAACGCAGGGTCCCGGGTGACGATCGTCAGATCCTCAATCTTGCCTTGGGCGATCAGCATGCGATCAAACGGGTCTTCGTGATGACGAGGCAAGTTGGCAGCGGCGAACGAATGCCGCGCCGTCATGGAAAGCTCGGCAAAGTCGTTTTCCTCGATCTGCTCCACCAGATTGACATCGTCGAGATCGAGCTTCCCCAGAGCAGCCTTGATCGAAAGCTCCCAGATGGTTGCGGCGCTGACGTAGACGATCGACGCGGGATCGGCTATGGCCTGCCGGGCTCCGGCGCTGAGCTTGGGATCTTCGGCGAGCCACCAGAGGAAGGCATGGCCGTCCAGGAGGAGTTTCACTCTTTTTCCCCACGGAAGGCTGCCATGACCTCGTCCGGAAGAGGCTCATCGAAGTCGGCGCCGATATGGATTCTGCCCTTGAGCCGGCCGGGCTTGCGTGGCTCGACGGCGAGCCGTACCAGCTTCGCGACAGGCCGGCCGCTCTTCGCGATGATGATCTCTTCGCCTTGCGCGACTCGCTCGAGAAGTCGAGAGAGGTTGGTCTTGGCTTCATGAACGTTGAAGACTTCCATGACAACCACCTCCTTAGCTAAGTTAGTCTACTCGCTGAGTTCCCAGATGTCGAGGTCTCGGAGAGGGGGTCGTGAGGTCCATCAAGAACCACTGGGGACAAAAATCTAGAATTACCCCTTGACAACCAGAATTATGGTCCACTACGATACCAACAGTTCGACGGAGCCAATTAAGGCGCCTCGAAATACCCGAGAACGGGGAAGGAGAACAAGATGGCATACGTGCCGCTGTACATGAACAAAATCAACGGTTGGGAGAAGATGAACACGTCGGTGGACGCGAACCCCGGCGATCTCAGCCACCTGTTGGACCACAACGGGGAGCTGGGGACGAAGGCCACGAGAATGAGGAGCTTGAGCGCGGAGCAGGCCCGGCTCAGCGCCCGCAAGCAGGCCATCAGCGTGGAGATGCAGGGGCTGCTCCGCGACGGGCAGACGCTGCTCGACTACATCCAGACCGGAGTGCGGCAGCACTACGGCCTGAGCAGCGAGAAGCTGGTCGAGTTCGGTCTCCGGCCGCTCCGTTCCAAGCCCCGGCCGGCGACGGAGGAGCCGCCGCCTCCGGGTACGGAAACGGTCGCTCCTGACCCTGCGCAGTAGTCCGTCGGCAGTCTGTAGTCAGGAGGGGCGTGCTGCCACGCGCCCCTCCGTTTTTCCCCCGGTGCTAGAGTCTTCAGGATGACGAACCATATCGCTCTCACCCTCGCTTTGGGGATGCTTTTCGTCGCCGGCCGCGTCCACGCCGCCACCCTGATCGTAGCGAACAAGGCGGAGGCCACGGTCTCCCTGATCGACCTCGCGTCAGGCAAGGTGGCCGCTACTCTGCCCGTGGGCACCGGGCCGCACGAGGTCGCTGTCTCTCCGGATGGACGGCTTGCCCTCATCGCCAATTACGGCACGGGCGCGCAGCCGGGCTCGTCGCTCACGCTGATCGACATCCGCGGCGCGAAGGTCGTGAAGACGATCGACCTTGGCGAATACCGCCGGCCGCATGGCATGGCCTTCATCGGCAATGATCGCGCGTTGGTCACCTCGGAGGCGAGCAAGGCCCTCCTGGAGGTGGATGTCGAGGCGGGCAAGGCCGTCCGGGAATTACCCACCGGGCAGGAGCTCTCCCACATGGTGGCCGTGACCCCAGACGGCTCCCGCGCGTTCGTGGCGAACATCCAATCGGGCTCCATCACGGCCTTCGACTTGAAAGCGGGGAAGAAGATCGCCGACATCCAGACCGGCGCCGGTGCCGAGGGGATCGCGGTCACTCCCGACGGCCGGCAGGTCTGGGTGACGAACCGCGAGGCCGACACCGTCGCCGTCGTGGACGCTTCCAGTCTAAAGATCGTCAAGACCCTCGAGGCCGCCGCCTTCCCGATCCGCGCCGAAGCGACTCCGGATGGCAAGCGGGTCCTGGTCAGCCTCGCGAAGTCCGGCGACCTGGCGGTGTTTTTCACCGCGGGCCCGGCGCTGGAGATGCGGGTGAAGCTGGAGGCCACGACCGTGGCCGACAAGTCTGGCCGTCTCCTCCAGTTCGGCGACAGCTCGGCTCCCGTCGGGATCGAGATCGCGCCGGACGGCAAGCGGGCCTACATCGCTCATGCCAACGCCGACCAGATCTCCATCGTCGATCTCGCCGAGGGCAAGCGGGTGGGCTTCCTCACCGCCGGCAAGGAGCCGGACGGGATGGGGATATCTGCCCTGGCCGTCAAGCCTTCAATGTAACGAGCATGGCGTCGCCGTACGAATAGAAGCGGTAGCCCTCGCGGATCGCTTCTTCGTAGGCTGCAAGGACGCACTCGCGGCCGGCGAAGGCCGAGACCAGCATCAGCAGCGTGGAGCGGGGGAGGTGGAAGTTGGTCAGGAGGACGTCCACCACCCGGAAGCGGAAGCCGGGGGTAATGAAGAGCTCGGTCGAGCCGCTGCCGGCCGCTCCTCCGGAAGACTCCAGCGTCCTCACCACGGTCGTCCCCACTGCGACGATCCGGCCGCCGCTCTCCCGCGTGCGGCGGATGGCCTCCGCCGTCTCCTCCCCGACCTCGTAGCGCTCGCGGTCCATGCGGTGGTCCTCCACCCGCTCGGCCGAGACCGGCTTGAAGGTGCCGATCCCTACGTGGAGCGTCACCCGGGCGATGCCGATCCCGGCGGCGGCGATCTCCTCCAGGAGCCGTTCCGAGAAGTGCAGACCGGCGGTGGGAGCCGCGATGGCGCCGGGGGTGCGGGCGAACACGGTCTGGTAGCGGTCGCGATCCGCGGACTCGTCCGGACGGTGAATATAGGGCGGGAGCGGGATGTGACCCAGACGGTCCAGGTGCGGCTCCACGGGCTCGGAGAAGCGCAGGCGGTAGCGGTCGTCCCGTTTGTCCACGACCTCGCAGGACAGACCTTCGAAGACGATCTCCGTGCCGGGACGGGCGCGGCGGCCGGGGCGGACCAGGGCTTCCCAATCTCTCCCCTCCGGATGATCCCCGAGCTTCTCGACCAGGAGGACTTCCATTTTTCCCTCGCCCCGGAGGCCGTAGAGGCGGGCGGGGATCACCCGAGTGTCGTTGAGGACGAGCAGATCGCCGGGGCGCAGCAGCCCGGGGAGGTCGCGGACCCGGCAGTGCCGTTGCGGGCCCTCGGCGTCGAGCACCAGCAGGCGGCTCTCGCCGCGCGGCGCGGGCTCCTGGGCGATGCGCTCCTCGGGCAGCTCGTAGTCGAAGTCGCGGGTCAGCACGGTTAGCCAGGAAGCGTCACCCGGCTCAGGACGCCCCGGGCGACCACTAAAGCTACCAACATCAACGCGCCGGCCGTCCAGAACGGCCAGGCGGGACCGGCCGCGGCGAAGATCCAGGTGCCGGTGACCGGGCCGAGCGTCCGGGCGAGCGCCCCGAACGAGCGCGACAGGCCGATGGTGCTGCCCTGGGACTCGGGGTCCGTGATCTGGCTCAGCAGGCCGAGCGTCGAGGGGTTGTGCACGCCCGAGCCCACGGCGAGCAGCAGCAGGCTCGCCAGCAGCAGGCCGAGGCTCGGCCAGGCCGGCAGGGCGGCCAGGCCCAGCGCCATGAGAGCGATTCCGCCGAGGATCAGCCGCCGCTCGCCGAAGCGCTTGATCAGCCGGCCCAGCAATCCCCCCTGCACCACCACCAGCACCACGCCCACGAAAACGAAGAGCAGCGACGTCCGGTGCTCGTCGAAGCGGAGCCGGTGCTGGCAGTAGAGGGCGAGCGTGGCCTCGAACAGCGAGAAGCAGAACATCACCAGGAAGAACAGGACCATCAGCCCGCGCAGGGGCGCATTACGCCAAGTGCGGCCGAAGGCGGGGAGATCGAGCCAGGGCTGGGCCTGGCGGCGCTCCCGGACCTCCCGCGGGAGAGACTCCGGGAGCCAGAGGAGGGCGAACAGGAAGTTGATCCCCGACAGGGCCGCGGCGGTCAGCGGCACGGCCCGGGGACCGTACGGCGTCAAGGAGAGGATGCTGCCCAGCGCCGGGCCGAGCACGAAGCCGATGCCGAAGGCCGCCCCCACCAGGCCCATGGCCTTCGACCGGCTGCCGGCCGGCGAGACGTCGGCCATGTAGGCCTGGGCGATGCTGTAGTTCGACGCGGCCACCCCGGCCAGCGAGCGCGCCACGACCAGCATGGAGAACGAGCCGGCCAGCGCGAACATCAGGTGCGCGGCGGCGCTGCCGAAGATCGAGGCCAGCATCACGGGGCGCCGGCCCACGCGGTCCGAGAGCCAGCCGAGGAACGGCGAGAACAGGAGCTGGGCCAGGCTGTACGAGGAGAAGAGCAGGCCCACCTCGGCGGGCGAGGCGTGCAGCTTCTGGGCGTAGAACGGCAGAAGCGGGAGGAGCATCCCGAACCCGATCAGGTCCAGGAGGATCGTCACGAAGACGGTGAGGGAGGCCCGGCGGCCCGCGGGGACGCTCACGAGGGCGGGAGCATAGCAGGGTCTCTCGGCTTGAGCTGAGCAGCCTCTAGCCGCGGATCGAGCCGCGGGTCAAGAAAGTCCCGCAGGCCGTCCGCCAGCAGGTTGAAGCCGATGATGGTCACGGCCAGGAGCGCGCCCGGAAAGGTGGCGATCCACCAGCCCTGGCTCAGCGACTCGCGCCCTTCCGCGACCATGTTCCCCCAGGTCGGCGTGGGCGGCTGGATCCCCAGGCCGAGGAACGAGAGCGCGGATTCCAGCAGGATCAGGTTGCCGATCATCAGGGTGGCCCGGATGAGGACCGGCGTGAGCGCGTTGGGGAGCAGGTGGCGGAGGAGGACCTTCATCGGAGTCTGGCCGATGGCGCGGGCTGCCACCACGAACTCGCGCCGGTTCAGTCCCAGGATCTGGGCGCGCGTGAGCCGGCTGATCCCCGTCCAGCCCGTCGAGCCCAGGAGCAGGATCATGATCCCCGTGCTCGGGGAGAAGAGCGCGGACAGCAGGATCATCAGGAAGAGGAAGGGATACGCGATCATGGCGTCCACCGTGCGCATGAGCAGTGAGTCCGCGACCGGCCCGCCGAGGGCGGCGGCCGAGCCGATGGCCACGCCCAGGGTCAGGGCCAGCGCCACCGAGAGCACCCCCACGGCGAGCGACACCCGGGCGCCGTGGATCATCCGGGACAGGACGTCGCGGCCGAACTTGTCGGTGCCCAGGAGGAAGACGCGGCGGTCGGCGACGCCCCCGGTGGTCAGGTTGAGGACCTGCGCCGCGGGCAGGATCTCCCGCCGGCCGAGGCGCTCCACCGCGAGGCCGTTCTCCACCCGCTCTACCCGCTCGGCCAGCCGCCAGCGGTCGTTCGCCATGTGCACGGCCTGGAGGACCGTCCCCGGCGGGCGGTAGCGCGCCGCCACCGGATCGAGCTGCTCGGACGGAGAGTAGGGGGCCAGCAGCGGCGCCGCGACCGCGATCAGCAGGACGAGGCCGACGATCCCGATCGCCGCGCGCAGGCTGCCCGGCAGCCGTCTACTCTCTGGCATCGCGGATCCTCGGGTCGGCCAGGGCGTGGAGCAGGTCCGCCCCCAGGTTCGCCAGCAGCACCATGATGGCGCTGAAGGCCGTGGTGGCGAGGACCAGCGGGTAGTCGCGGCTCAGGATCGCCTCGAAGGTGAGCCGCCCGATTCCCGGCCAGGAGAAGATGACCTCGGTGATGAGGGCGCCGCTCAGCAGCGTTGCGAAGGAGATCGCCAGCACCTGGATCAGGGGCGGCAGGGCGTTGCGCAGGGCGTGCACCCAGACCACCCGCCGCTCGGAAATTCCCTTGGCGCGCGCCGCCCGGATGTATTCCTGGCCCAGGACGTCCAGCAGGCTGCCGCGGACGTAGCGGACCACCGAGCCCGCTTCGGCCAGCCCGAGGACGGCGGCAGGGAGGATCAGGTGGCGAAGCAGGTCCAGGAGCCGGGCGCCGCTCCCCATCTCCTCGGCCCCCAGGGAGCGCATATGGCCGGCGGGCAGGACCGGCCAGACCAGGGAGAAGAGGAGGATCGCCATCAGCCCGAGCCAGAAGATGGGCAGCGAGTAGAGCAGCAGCGAGACGACGCGGATCACGTGGTCCGCGGCCGAGCCGGGGCGCCGCGCTGCCGCGATGCCGAAGACGAGCCCCGTCCCCTGCTCGACGAGGAGAGCCGCGGCGGCCAGGAGCAGGGTGGCTGGCACGGCCTCGAAGACGAGTGTGGTCACCGGCCGCTGGTAGGAGAAGGAGGTTCCCCAGTCGCCCCGCGCCATCGCGCCCAGCCAGCGGACGTACTGCACCGGCAGCGGTTGGTCGAGCCCGTAGATCCGCCGCAGGTTCTCCCGCTGCTCGGCAGGGATGCGCTGGTCCTCCGCCAGCAGCGCGGCCGGCGAGCCCGGCGCCAGATGGAGCAGGAAGAAGGTCGCGCTGAGGACGAGGTAGAGGAGGAGGAGCGAGGCGGCGAGCCGCCGCAGGACGAAGCGGATCACAGATCAGCGACCCACCAGTCCTCCAGGTTGAACAGCGAGAAGAGGACGTTCGGCCGCGCGCCTTGGATCCGGCGGTTGATCGCGCTCATCCGCTGCGACTCCCAGAGGAACGTCGCCGGCTGGTCGCGATGGATGATCTGCTGGATGCGGTCGAGGATCGGCTTGGCGTCCCGGATGTCCGGCTTGCCCATGGCCTCGGCCATCAGGCGGTCGAACTCCGGGTTCTTGTAGGCCCCGAAGTTCCCTTCCTCCATCGCCTCGCTGCCGAACTGGGCCGTCATGTCCATGCTTGTGTCAATGTTGAAGCCGAAGACCATGGCCTCGAACGTGCCACCCGTGGCGTCGTTGACCAGGGTGTTGAACTCCACGACCCGGGGCTCTGCCCGGACGCCGGCCTGCTTGAGCTGCTCCTGGATCATGACTGCGGCGTCGTTGCGCTGCTGGTTGCCGCCATTGCTCAGGAGCACGAAGGAGAAGGGCTTGCCCTCCTTGTCGAGGATGCCGTCGCCGTTCGAGTCCTTCCAGCCCTTGGACTCGAGGATGCGGCGCGATTCCTGCGGGTCGTAGGGCAGCGCGCCGAGGCTCCGGTCGAAGGCCCAGACGCTCTGCACGATCGGGGAGACCGCGATGCGCGCGGTGCCGTGGGGGAAGAGCGTGTCCACGATCGTCTGGCGGTCGATGCCCAGGGTCAGGGCGCGGCGCACGTCGGCATCGGCGAACAGCGGGTTGCGCTCGTTCCAGATGACGCAGACGTAGAGCCGGAACCAGTAGGGGATCACCCGCAGCCGGGGATCCGCCTGGATGCGCTCCATGTCCACGGGCTGTACCTGCGGGACGAAGTCGACCTCGCCGCTGAAGAGCTGCGTGAGCAGGCTGGCCGGGTCGGCGATGTTGCGGATGACCACCTTGTCCAGATAGGGGCGGTCCTGCCGGAAGTAGCGCGGGTTGCGCACCAGGACCACCTGCTGCTGCGGCTCCCAGGTGCCGACGGTGAAGGGGCCGCTGACCACGAGGTGCTCGCGGAACCAGTCGTTGTTTTCGCGCCACTTCGGGAACGGAATCTTCTCCCACGCGTGCTTGGGCAGGATGACGCCCTCGTTGGCATCCTGGAGCTGCTTCGCGTAGGTCTTGGCGAAGTGGTAGCGCGCGGTCTTCGGGTCCACCACCTCGACGTCCGTGATGTGCTCGACCATGTAGGCCGAATCCCAGCCGACGTCGGGATGGCGCTGGGCCTGCCAGGTGAAGCGCACGTCGTCGGCGGTGATCGGCACGCCATCGCTCCAGACCGCGTCCTTGCGCAGGTGGAACGTGAGGGTCTTGCGATCCGGGGAGAACTCGTAGGAGCTGGCGAGGAGGGGCTTGAACGTCGGCGGGTGCTCCTCGAAATCGGCCTGCTCCTGCACGAGCTGGAGGAAGAGCTGGCGGGTCACCTCGGTGGTGATCGCCGTGCCCTGGGTGATCAGCTCGTTGACGCCGGTGGCCGCCGCGCTCCAGCCGATGACGGCGGTGCCGCCGCGCCGCGGTTGCCCCGGGTCTTGGCCGGCGGCTGCCGCGGGGGTAGGGGTGGTACCGGCTCCCTCTTCCGAGTTGCCTTTGCAGCCGGCGACGAGGAGAAGGACCGAAAGAACGGCGAAGAGCGGTCGAGCCGATCGGAGTCGCATGTTTTTGGGGCCTCCTGGGAAGGCGGGGCCATCGTACTGCGACTCCCGGACGGGGTCAAACCTCAGGTGTATCCTTGAGGGGTATGGAACGAGTCTCCAACGCGCTGCCGCGCCGGTTGTTCATCGCCTCCGTGGTCTTCGGGCTGTTCGTCCTCTTCGACATCGCCCTGTTCGGGTGGCTGATCTTCCGCTCGCTGTCGCAGCGCGAGATCGAGCGCGTCCTGCTGGAGACGCGGGCGGAGGCCGAGACGCTGGCCAGGCAGCTCGCCCGCCGCACCGAGGAGCAGGGCCGGGACCTCTATACGGCCATGGCCGTGGAGCGCGAGACCCAGGCCTACATCGACTCCAACCTGCGCGAGCGGGAGATCGTGCGCGACGTCAAGATCCTGGACAAGGACGGCATGCTCGTCTTCGAGATGCACAGCAAGCTCACGCCGCCGTTGGTGCAGGGAAGCTCCCAGACGCCGCCGGCCGGCTCGCCGGAGCTGCAGCTCGGGGAGATCGACGTTCCGGTCGAGATCAAGGAGAAGGAGTTCGCGACCGTCTACCAGGTGCCGGACATCCAGGTGCCCATCGGCCAGTTCGGCACGCTCCAGATCGGCATCAGCCCGGTGGAGCTGTCGCAGCGCATCGAGGTGCTGCGCCAGGACCTGGTCCGCCAGGCCGCCTGGATCGGCGTGTTCTCGATCGTCCTCCTCCTGACGGCGTACGGCGCGGTCTGGCTGCTGGTGCAGCGTTCCCGGCGGCTGGAGCTGCAGGCGCTCGAAGCCGAGCGCATGGCCTACATCGGCACCCTGGCCTCGGGGCTGGCGCATGAGATCCGCAACCCGCTCAACTCGCTCAACCTCAACATGCAGATGCTCGAGGAGGAGATGGAGGAGAGGGGCTCGGCAGTATCGCCGGTATCGCCGGCATCCGGGAAGCGTTTGCTGGCGATCACCCGCTCGGAGATCAGCCGGCTGGAGCGGCTGGTGAGCGACTTCCTGGCCTATGCCAAGCCCCGTCCGCTGGAGATGGAGGAGATGCCGGCCGTCCGGCCGCTCGAGCGGGTGCGCGATCTGCTCGCGGGCGAGATTCAGAAGCGGGGAGCGCGGGTGGAGGTCGAGGACCACAGCGGTGGCGCGCGGGTGCGGGTCGATCCCGAGCAGATCGGCCAGCTCCTGCTCAACCTGGCCCGCAATGCGATGGATGCCGCGGAGGAGTCGGGGCGCAAGCCGGTGCTGGAGCTTTCGGTGTCGCGCCACGGTCCGTCCGTGGCCCTGTCGGTCCGCGACAACGGCGTGGGCATTCCGCCCGAGGAGCGGGAGCGCGTATTCGAGCTCTTCTACTCCACCCGCAAGGGCGGCACCGGCCTGGGCCTCGCCATCGTCGACCGGATCGCGCGCGCCCATGGCGGGCGCGTCAAGCTGGAAAGCGCCGTGGGGGAGGGGACGGTGGTGACGGTGGAGCTGCCGGTGGTGGCCTCGCCCGAGCCATCGCCCCGGACGGTTGTCGAAACCCCTGCCTGAGCATCACGGACAACACGGACAAACACGGACGATCAAGGACTGACAAGGACAGGGGAGTCTCCTCCGGCCCCCTCTCCCCCGGCACGGGGGAGAGGGCTGGGGAGAGGGGGGATGGGCTCAAACTTCAGCTGATCGTAATCCGTCGCGGCTTGGCCTGCTCGGCCTTGGGAACGGTGATGGTCAGGATGCCGTTCTCGAAGGCGGCCTGGACCTTCTCCGGATCCACCGGGGTCGGCAGGGTGAACGTCCGGGTGAAGGTGCCGTAGGTGCGCTCGACCCGGTGGTAGTTCTCCTTCTTCGCATCCTTCTCGAACTTCCGCTCGCCGCTGACCCGCAGCACGCTGTTCTCCAGCGTGATGTGGATGTCCTCCTTGCTCATGCCGGGCAGCTCGGCATGGAAAAGGTAGGCGTCGCCATTCTCCTGGATGTCGACCGGGGGCACCCAAGCGCGGGTCTCCTCGCCCTGGGCGTCGCTGTTGAAGAACGAGTCGAACAGGCGGAAGAACGGCTCGCGGTTGGTCAGGTAGGCGGTGGTGGGGTTCCAGCGGGTGACGTTGTTCATGGTTTGGGTCCTCCTTTATATGGGCCGCCGGCTCTCCGGCGGGCTGCTTTCGAGGATATGATGCCAAGCAGCTAAGGTCATGTCAATACCTCGGGTAAAGAAAGTTGACTCGGATCTTGTGAGATCGAGAGATGCTTAGTCAGTCTGACGCAGATATCGGGCCTACGATAGAATCACGGCCATGAAGAGGATCGGAGTCTTGACCGGAGGAGGCGACGCGCCGGGGCTCAATGCCGTGCTCCGGGCGGTCGTGCGTACGGCTGAAAGGGCTTACGGAGCGGAGGTCATCGGCATCCTGGACGGTTTCAAGGGGTTGCTCGACGGCCGGTTCCGCCATCTCTGCGGGCCGGACGTCCGCGAGCTGATCCGGATGGGCGGCACCGTGCTCGGGACCACGAACCGGGACAACCCCTTCGCCTGCCCGGGGGAAGACGGCCCCATCGACCGCTCGGACGAGTGCCTGGAGAACGCGCGCAAGGCCGGGCTCGACGCCCTGATCATCATCGGCGGTGACGGCACCCTGCGCATCGCCGCCGATCTTGGCCGCCGGGGGCTCAACGTCATCGGCGTGCCCAAGACCATCGACAACGACCTCGCCTCGACCGACTACACCTTCGGCTTCTGGACGGCCATCGACACTGCGACCGAGGCGCTCGACCGGCTGCGGGACACGGCCGAGAGCCACCACAGGGTGATGCTTTTAGAGGTCATGGGCCGGCACGCGGGCTGGATCGCCCTCCACGCGGGCATCGCCGGAGCGGCGGACGTGATCCTGATCCCCGAGATCCCCTACGACCCGCATTCCGTGGCGAAGACGGTGGTGCGGTGCCAGGAACGGGGGAGGGCGTCCTCGGTGCTGGTGGTCGCGGAGGGGGCGATGCCGCGCGGGGGCGAGATGGCGGTGGTGGCGGTGGACCCGACCACGGGGGTGAAGCGGCTCGGCGGGGCGGGCGAGCGCCTGGCCCGGGAGTTGGAGGCACTGACCCGTTGCGACGTGCGGGTCACGGTGCTCGGGCATCTCCAGCGGGGCGGCAGCCCGGTCGCGTTCGACCGCATCCTCGCCACCCGGTTCGGGGAGGCTGCCGTCCATGTGGCGATGGAAGGGCGCTTCAACCGGATGATCCGGCTTGCCGACGGCCGCATCGAGGATGTGGACCTGGACGAGGCGGTGCGGGAAACCAAGCTCATTGATCCCCGCGGGCTCGGCGGGCCGCTTCTGAAGACCGCCCGCGCCCTGGGAATCGCTTTCGGGGACGAGTAGAAGCTACTGACTCATGGCGTCGTAGTCTTCAGGCACCGCGAACTGATCGGGCTCGTCGTTGCCGCAGGCCTGGCACAGGACCTCGGTGAGCTCTCCATCGTGCCACTCGAACACGTAGCAGGGGGTCTCGCATTCGAGACAGATCAGGTACTCGGGGCTGGACATGCCTGAATTCTAGCTGAAGCCGAGGTGGCCCGGCGGAAGCGCTGGATGGCCTGGTTCAGACGGTCCGGGCATTCGATGTGGACCGCGTGGCCGCAGCCGGGGATCACCTCCAGGTGGACATTGGGCAGGGCCGCGGCCATGGCCCGGGCCACCTCCAGGCTGAAAAGGCCGTCCCGCTCGCCCCAGATGAGGGCCGTCGGCACCCGCAGCCGGGCGAGCTCCTCGTCATGAAAGGTGTCGACCTCCTCCAGGTCGTCCAGGACGTCGGTCACGGAAGGCGAGGTGTAGGTCTGGAGGAAGCCCTTGCGCGAAACCCGCATGAGCCAGGGGACCTCGCCGAAGAGGGCGCCGTAGAGGCGGTCGATGCCCTCCAGGTTCTCCACGCGGACCAGTGCCTGGATCTTGTCCCAGTCCTGCTCGCGGTAGCCGCCGGCATCGATGAGCACCAGGCGGGAGACGAGGTCGGGGCGGCGGAGGGCCAGGCGGACCGCGGTCCAGCCGCCCAGGCTGATGCCGCACAGGGTGACGGGACGGCCGCCGAGCTCCTTCTCGATGAGCCGGGCGACGGTCCAGGCGCCGCGCATCACACCCAGGCCGGCGCGCGGCGCTCGGGTGCCGCCCAGGGCGGACAGCTCGGGCACGATCACCCGGCATCCCCGGCCCAGGGCGCGCATGACCGGCGCCCAGGTGGCAGCTACCGCGCCGAGGCCGTGGAGCAGCACCCAGGGCTCGCCCTCGGCGGGTCCCATGCTGTAGTAGACGAGGGAGACCGGGCCGTCCTCCAGCACCTGCCGGCGGGCGCCGGTCAGGCGGAGGAACGCGCGGATCGCGAGGGAGAAGAGCTTCAACATGCGGGAGAAGGATATCAGCAGGAAGCGTGCCCGTCGGGTTGACCGATCGGGCCTCTTGTGTTACTTTCCGCCGTCCACGCGTCCAAGTGGGACGACTCTGAGGGCAATCTCTATGTACGCAGTGATCGAAACCGGTGGCAAACAGTACCGCGTCGAGCCCGGCGACGTGATCGACGTCGAGCGCATGTCGGGCTCAGGCGATGCCGAGAACACCGAAGTCCGCTTCGACCGGGTGCTGATGGCGACCGGCGACAACGGCGCGCAGTTCGGCAATCCGTCGATCGAAGGCGCCCTGGTCAAGGCCTCGCTCGTCGGCGAGGTGCGGGGACCCAAGATCCGGGTCTTCAAGAAGAAGAAGCGGTCGACCTACCGCAAGAGCCGCGGCCACCGTCAGGACCTCGTGCGGGTCCGCATCGAAGGCATCGAGCTGCCGTAAGGCGGCCATCAAGGAGTTAGATCAGCCATGGCACATAAAAAGGGACAGGGCTCCAGCCGCAACGGCCGCGACTCGAACGCGCAGCACCTCGGCGTCAAGGCCTTCGGCGGCCAGAACGTCACGGGCGGCACGATCATCGTGCGGCAGCGCGGCACCGTCTTCCAGCCCGGCCAGAACGTCGGTCGGGGTAAGGACGACACCCTCTTCGCCAAGCAGGACGGCGTCGTGAAGTTCCAGGACCGGGGGCGCCGCGGGAAGTTCGTGCACATCCTGACTGCGACTTCACCGGCTACCCAGGAAGACGCGACCAGCGAGCCCGCCGCCTCGTAATTTCCTTAGCGGAGGGGAGCCGGGCCTTCTCGGCTCCTTTCGCACCCTGAATGATTTTCATTGACGAAGCCATCATCCATGTCCGCGGGGGGCGTGGTGGGAACGGATGTGTGGCGTTCCGCCGCGAGAAGTTCGTGCCGCGGGGCGGTCCGTCCGGCGGCGACGGGGGCGACGGGGGAGCGGTCTACCTGCTCGGCGAAGCCCGCAAGAACACGCTCTATCACCTGCGATTCCAGTCGCTCTACGCGGCCGACCGCGGCCGCCATGGCGAGGGCTCGAACAAGAGCGGCAAGAGCGCCGGCGACCTGGACATCGTAGTGCCCCTAGGCACGGTGGTTTATAACGACGACACCGGCGAGCTGCTGGGCGAGGTGGTCGCCGACGGCGAGCGCCTGCTCGTGGTATCGGGTGGAAAAGGCGGACGGGGCAACGCCCGCTTCGCCACGGCTACGAACCAGGCGCCGCGCAACGCCGATCCCGGCGGCGAGGCCGAGGAGCGGCGCCTGCGCCTGGAGCTCAAGCTCCTGGCGGACGTCGGCGTCGTCGGCCTGCCGAATGCCGGCAAGTCGACCCTGATCAGTGTCGTCTCGGCGGCGAAGCCGAAGATCGCGGACTACCCCTTCACCACCCTCATTCCGCAGCTCGGAGTGGTGGCGGAAGGCCCGCTGGAAGAGCCCTTCGTCATCGCCGACCTGCCGGGGCTCATCGCGGGTGCGGCCGAGGGGGCCGGCCTGGGCATCCAGTTCCTCCGCCACATCGAGCGCTGCCGGGTGCTGCTCCACATGGTGGACCTCTCGACCCCGGAGGGGGATGCCGCGGCGGACCTCGTCACCGTGGAGCGCGAGCTGGCCGCCTTCAAGGAGGAGCTGATGGAGCGCCCGCGGCTGATCGTCGGCAGCAAGCTCGACTCCGCGCTGCCCGAGCGGCGGGAGGAGCTGCGCCAGGCGGCGAAGGAGCGCGGGCTTTTCCACATGGAGATCAGCTCCGCGACCAACGAGGGGATCCATGCCCTGATCGCGGAGCTCGCCCGGCGGCTGCGTCAGCCATGAGACTGGGTCTGTTCGGCGGCAGCTTCGACCCGATCCATCGCGGGCACATCGAGCCCGTCCAGGCTGCCAGAAAGGCTCTTGGGCTCGAGCGGGTGATCTACCTGCCCACGGCCGTGCCGCCCCACAAGCCGGGGAGAATCCTGGCGCCGGCCCACGCCCGCTACGCCATGGTCGAGATGGCCCTCCTGGAGGAAGAGGGGCTCTATGCCTCCACCTTCGAGCTGACGCTGGAGCGTCCCGCCTACACGATCGAGACCCTGGAGTACTTCCGGGGAGCGATGCCGGAGGTCGACCTCCACCTGCTGATCGGCGGCGACTCCTACGCCGACCTCGACCATTGGGTGCGCTGGCGCGAGATCGTGGATGCGGCGCGCCTTGTTGTCCTCACGCGGCCGGGCTGGACCCTGGAAGAGGCGTCTCTGTCACCTGATCTGGCCGATCTGGCGCGGAGCGGCCGGGTGGTCTTCCTGGGCCAGCCGCCGGTCGATGTTTCGTCCACCCGCCTGCGGGAGATGTTCGCCCGCGGAGAGCAGCCGCCGACGGGAGCCGTGCCCCTGTCGGTGGTACGATACGTGCAAAAGTACGATCTATACAGATGAGACCCGAACCTACCAACGAACCCACCCAGACCCTCGTCAGTATCGTCGACACTCCAGCCCGTGTGCGCGAGGCCGTGGCCGCCGCGGAGGACCGCAAGGCAGTCGACCTGCGGGTGCTCCACCTGGAGAAAGTCAGCGACTTCACCGACTTCTTCCTGATCTGCAGCGGCACGAGCGAGCGCCAGGTACAGGCGATCGCGGACGCGGTGCAGGAGCGGATGCGGGAAGGGCAGGTGCGCCCGCTCCACGTCGAGGGCTTCAACCGCGGCCAGTGGGTGCTCCTCGACTATGGCGACTTCGTGGTCCACATCTTCCAGGAGGAGCCCAGGCGCTTCTACTCCCTGGAGCGCCTCTGGGGCGACGCTCCCGACGTGACCAACGAATTCCGTTCGTGACAGCGACTCCTCTCTCCCTTTCGAGGCTGACTCGGGACTTCCCTGTCCTGTCTGAAAGCCTCAAGGGAGTCGAGCGCGCCGCCGCCACCGACGCGCCGGTCCTGATCCTCGGCGAGGCCGGGACCGGCCGCTCCATCCTGGCCCGGGCCATCCACGGCGCCAGCCCGCGCTCCGCCGGTCCCCTGGTCGAGGTGGACGTAGGGGCGATCCCCAGCACCCTTTTCGAGAGCGAGCTCTTCGGCTACCGGGCCGGCGCCTTCACCGGAGCCGAACAGGCGAACGACGGCCGGGCCGGCCGCGCCGAGGGGGGAACGCTCGTCCTCGACCACGTGGAGGAGCTGCCGCTCGCGACCCAGCCCAAGTTGCTCCGTCTGGTCGCCGAGCGCCGGTACGCCCCACTTGGCGACGTCGAGCGAACCGCGGACCTGCGCTTCCTCGCCATCGGCTCCGAGGACCTCCCCGTGCGGGTCGCCCGCGAGACCTTCCGCCCCGACCTCTTCTACCGGCTGGAAGTGCTCGCCTTCCTCCTGCCCCCCCTGCGGGAGCGGCGCCGGGACCTGCCCGCCATCCTCGACCATCTGCTTGCCGACCTCGCCGTCCGCTTCGGCCGCCCGGACCTCGAGCTCTCCCCGGGCGCCCGCGCCTGGATGCTCGACCACTCCTGGCCGGGCAACCTCCGGCAGCTCCGCAACGTGCTGGAACGGGGGCTGATCATGGCCGCGGACGGCCCGATCGATCCGCCGCCGCCCGAAGGAACGCCCGAGGGCCGGCCGCGGCCTCTCCTGGAAGTGGAGAAGGAAATGATCCGCAACGCCCTGGCCTACACCCGCGGCCATCAAGGACAGGCGGCCGATCTCCTGGGCATCAGCCGCAAGGCGCTCTGGGAGAAGCGGAAGAGGTACGGAATCCCATGAAAGAAGTCCTCGCCCTCGCCCTTCTCCTGCTGGCTCCGGTCCCGGCCCAGGAAACTGAGAGCGCCCGGCTGAAGAAGCTCTTCGATCTCTACTGGGACACCAGTCTGCGGGAAGGCCCGGAGTTCGCCACCTACATCGGCCATCCGAACGACCGCTGGTCCGACTACTCGCCCGCGGGCACCGCCCGCATGTACGAAACCATCCGCGAGGAGCTGGCGGCCCTCTCCGCCATTGACCGCTCGCGTCTAACTGAGGCGGAGCAGGTCAACTACGACCTGTTCCACCGGCGACTGGAGAGGCAGATCGAAGGGCGGCGCTTCCACGAGCTGCAGTCGTACCTGCTCATCGACCACATGGGCGGCATCGACATCGACCTGGTGCAGCTCCTGGACTTCATGCCGGCCCGCACCGTCCAGGACTACGAGGCCATGCTCACGCGCATGCGTGGCTTCCCCAGGGTGGTGGACCAGACCCTCGCCCTGCTCGCCAAGGGATTGGAGGCCGGGGTCACACCGACCAAGGTGACCCTGCGCGACGTGCCCGAGCGGGTCGGGAGCCTCCTCGGGCCCGAGAGCCCCGTCCTGAAGCGCTTCCAGGAGGCCCCCGACGAGCGGCTCCGGGCCGAGGCCGGCCGGGTCTTCACTGCGCAGGTGGAGCCGGCTCTGCGCAAGCTCCGCGACTACCTCGCGAACACCTACATCCCGCACGCCCGGGAGACGATCGCCATGAGCGACCTGCCGGACGGTAAGGCCTGGTATGCCTTCGCCCTGCGCACCAACACGACCACCGACCTGACGCCCGAGCAGATCCACCAGCTCGGCCTCTCGCAGGTGAGCCGCATCCGCAAGGAGATGGATACGCTCATTGCCTCGGCCGGCTTCCACGGGAGCTTCGCGGACTTCTCCGAATTCCTGCGCACCGACCCGCGCTTCTTCTACGACCGGCCCGAGGACCTGGTCGCGGGCTACCGCGACATCGCGAAGCGGATCGATCCCGCGCTGATCAAGCTCTTCGGCCGGCTGCCGCGGCTCCCCTACGGCGTCAAGGCCCTGGAGGGCGACGGCGCGAAGTCGGCGCCCGCGGGCTACTACAACAACGGGTCGGTCGCCGGCGGCTTTCCGGGCTGGTTCCTGGTCAACACCTACGACGTCAAGGCCCGCCCCAAGTGGGCCATGGAGGCTCTCACCCTGCACGAGGCCGTGCCGGGCCACCACCTCCAGTATTCGATCGCCCAGGAAATGGAGGACCTGCCCGAGTGGCGCAAGTGGGATGTCTATTCCCCCTACGCCGAGGGTTGGGCGCTCTACGCGGAAAGCCTGGGCAGCGAGCTCGGCCTCTACCAGGACCCCTACTCGAATTTCGGCCGGCTCAGCAATGAGATCTGGCGCGCCCTGCGCCTGGTGGTCGACACCGGCCTGCACACCAAGGGCTGGTCGCGCCAGCAGGCGATCGACTATTACCTGGTCAACTCCGCCAGGAGCGAGCACGAGATCGAGAACGAGGTGGACCGCATCATCGCCCATCCCGGAACGGTCCCGGTTTACAAGATCGGCGAGCTGAAGATCAAGGAGCTGCGGGCCTACGCGGAGAAGGAGCTCGGCGCCGGGTTCGACATCCGCGCCTTCCACGACCACCTCCTCGGCCAAGGCCAACTGCCGCTCGACCTGCTGGAGAAGAGAATGCGGGATTGGGTCAGCGCACAGCGTCAGCGTCGATGACCCGGATGGCTGGCACCGCCGGCCTCTCTCCTTCCCGATCCAGCCACTCCTGCCACTGTCCGACCGCCGCGAGCAACCCCGCCACGTCCAGGCCGCACAGGATCGGAGCGCAGGGCTCCAGGTGGGAGCGCGCCTTGGCGAGGGTGTTGCGCGGGCCGATCTTCCTCTTCAGGTCCAGGATCTGGTGCAGGCCGGCGGCCACCTGGACGAGCCCCTGAAAAAGCTCCCGGGGCTCGGGGGTCGTGGAGCGCCAGATTTCCTCCCAGGCCTCGTGGGCGAGGAAGAAATCGCCCCGCCCCCCCCGATTGAAAAGATCGATCCCCTCCTGGAACAGGCGGCGGCGCTCCTCGGGCGAGAGGTCAGGGTGGAGGACGCGGCGCTCAGGCACGCCAGGAGTCTAATTCGGAAGGGCGCCCGCGCGCAGGTCCGGCTCGCTCAGCCGGTCGAGCAGGTCGGCCGGGAGCTGCAGGCCGGGATGGACCCGCTTGCAGAGCTGGCGCAGCCGCCGCAGCTCGACCTCGGGGATCTCGCGGAAGGCCGCGACCGCCTCGGGATCGAGCTGCTGCCCCGCGACCCGCTGCAGCTCGGCCATGGCCGTGGAGTGCGGGCAGGCGCGCCGGTAGGGGCGGTCCGAGGTAATGGCGTCGTAAGTGTCCACCACCGCAAAGATGCGGGCGCCCAGCGGGATCTCTCTCTGGGCCAGGCCGCGGGGATAGCCGTTGCCGTCCCACCGCTCATGATGGCTGTAGATGAGATCGAGCGACTTGGGCTGGACGAAGCTGACCTCGGCCAGCATCTCGTAGCCCCAGCTCGGGTGCTGCCTCATGATGAGCCACTCGTCCTCGTCGAGCGGGCTCCCCTTGCGCAGGATGTCGTCGGGCACGATCATCTTGCCCACGTCGTGGAGGAGCGCCCCCCACTCGATGGCCTTCAGGTCTTCACCGGCTACTCCCAGGCTGCGGGCCAGCTCGACCGCGTACAGGGCGACGCGGAACGAGTGGCCGGTCGTCTCCTGGTCGCGGGCGTCGGCAGCGGTCACGATGGCTCCGACCGCCTCGACGTAAGAGCGCTCCCGGGCGCGTTGCGACTCCTCCAGCGACACCACCAGCCGGCGGAAGGTCTCCTCGATGAGCTTCACCTCGCCGTCGCCGCCCGAGGCCGGGAAATCGCTCTGGAGCTCTCCGGCCCGCGCCATGGAGGACATGGTGCGGGCCAGCCGCCGGAGCGGGAGGTGGATGCGCCAGACCAGGAACCAGGCGAGGACCGCGGACAGGGCGCCGGACGACACGGCGATGGCGAGCAGGTTCCATCCGATCTGGCGGGCGAGCTGGGGGTCGGCCGACACCTCGACCAGGCGCTCCACGAGCAGCATGGCGATCAGCGAGACCGCCGCCGTGATCACTCCGATGGACAGGTACACCCGCGTGTGTCGTGACAAGTGCGCGACCCTCAGACTTCCAACCCCTCGTCCTAGTGCAGTAAGTTGAAGTCTACTTCAACTCTGCCCTCAATGTAAGCGTCCTCTTCGACCTTCCTACCCAAGTAGGTGCTTCGAACGCGTCTGAGCGATCCGGAATAGGATACGGGCTCGATGAGAACCCTCGTTTACGGTCTGTTGGGAGTCTTGTTGGCCGCCGTGCCTGCGCCTGCGCAGGAGCCTCTCGCCCATCGGGTGGCATCGGATCTGGCCCGCCTCGGGCCGCGGCCGGATGGCGCTCCGACCCAGCAGAAGGCGGCGCGGCTCCTGCTCGACGAGATGAAGCGGGCAGGTCTGCGGGAGGTGCGCGCGGTGCCGGTAGCGGCCCATCCCGACTGGGCCAACCTCACCGGCGTCCTGCCTGGCAAGTCCGACCGCGAGATCGTCCTCTCGGCCCACTACGACACCGTGCCGCCGAGCCCCGGGGCCGGGGATGACGCCTCGGGTTGCGGCGTGGTGATCGCGGCCGCGGCCGACCTGGCACGCACCCCCCTCGACCACGCCGTGCGGGTGGTCCTCTTCGATGCCGAGGAGACGGGCTTGAATGGAAGCCGCGCCTGGGTGGCGGCCCTCCCGCCCGCGGGGCGGGAGCGGATCCTCGCCAACCTGAACGTGGAAATGGTGGGCTGGGCAGGCAGCGCGGGGCCGACGATCCACTCGTTCCCCGTGGACTTCCGGGGAGAGCGGACCCTGGCGCCGGGCTGGCTGGTGCATTCCCTGCTGCGCAGCGGCGAAGCGGTGGGCCTGCGCTACCGGATGTCCGACGCCCGCTTTCCGGTGCTGGCGCAACTCGTCCTGCGCTCGGCCCGCCTGCGGCTCGGCGCGGACTCCGACGCCTTCCTGGCGCAAGGGATTCCGGCGCTCTCCGTCTCGGACAGCGCGCTGCTGACCATGGACCCCGTGTACCACAAGCCGACCGACACCGCCTCCCATCTCGACGCGGCGCGGCTGGGCCGGTGGACCGAGGCCATCTCCGCGGCAGTGCGGCGGATGGACCGGATGCCCGGCCGGCCGATCTCCGAGGACGAGTACCTGGTCCTCTTCAATCGCGTCTGGCTGCGCCGCGACATCTACTGGGTGGGGATGGCGCTGTGGGTATTTCTGCTCTTCCGGGGCCGGCCCGGCCGCTGGATCTTCCGCTCGCGGGAAGAGAGCGTGCGCGAGGGCTGGCGCTACGCGCCGGGTTTCGCCTTCCGCTGGCTCTTCCTGCTCGCCTTCTTCCTCGCGCCGGTGCTCGCCCTGCTGCTCTTTCCCGCGGCCCTGATCGCCGCTTTCCCTCCCCGGCGGACTTGGGCGCGCCTGCTCCTGATCCTGGCCGGCCTCCTGCCGCTCCTGATCTACGCGGCGTCCCTGGCGATCGCGTTCCTCGGCGGGATGGCCTCGCGGAAGGCCGGATTTCTCGGAGGCTGGCCCGCGGCGGTCCTGATCCCCGGTGCCGCCGTGGCCTTCGTCTTCCTTATGTGGTCTACAGGAAGATCTCGAAGAGAGGGATCTCCAGTCCTGGAAAGAACGGGCTGGTCACGAGATCCCGAGTAGTCGGCCGGCGGTTCCCGTCGTCCGGGAAGAGCAGGTAGTCCTCGTAGGTGAGCTTGCGATCTAGCATGGAGACACGATCCTCGGACCGGAAGAAGTTCCGGCGTAGGATATCCCAGGTAATGCCGACGCGGAACTCCGCGCGAGTTCGGGCAAGCTCGTCCGCTGGTACGAGTCTTCCGTCTCCGTGTACCGGCCATCCGTCCCTCCGTACCGGAGGTCGGTACACAGGGACCGGAAGCTCGTACGCCGGGGAGAGAGGCTGGTACGCACGGACGAGTGGCTGGTACGGCCGGGGGAGAGACTCGTACGCATGGACGAGTCTCTGGTACACGCGTACGAGTCGCCGGTACACACGGGGAGGAAGCCCGTACGGACGTGAGAGTCGCTGGTACACGTGGGGAGGACGCTCGTACCGACGTGAGAGTCGGCGGTACACACAGGGGAGTCGTTCGTACGGACGGGTGAGCCGCTGGTACGGCCGGGGCAATCGTTCGTACAGCCGTTGGAGTCGCTCGTACACCCTGATCCCGGGGCGACCATGTCGGAGGCGCTCCGCCGATCCTGAAGCGCAGGGCTGAAATACTTGTCTCCATACTGACACTCAGACACGAATCGCCGGTGTACATCGGGTACACGGCTGCGAACGCCCCTGACTCCGAGCACCAAATGATGGAGGCTTGCTAGTTACCTATGAGCAACCTAACTGACCAGGAAGTCGGAGCCTTTGTTGGTAGGAATGTGGACTATTACCTCAAGAAATGGCGGTCTGTCCTGGAAGGCCCAGGGAACGCAGGGAACGCGGGGAACGCCACTGGCTTCAACTGGGCAGCTCTTCTCTTGTCTGGGCTGTGGCTGCCCTATCGCAAGATGTACCGGACAGCAGCGATCTTCTATGGGGTCGTCCTGCTTGAGACACTACTTGAGGAGATCGTTTACGTCGGCTTCCTGGGTAAGCCCGAGGCACCAGGGTCTCTGGGCAGATTTTTCGGCCTGATTGCCGGAATGGTTTGTGGCGGGTTCGCCAATGGGTGGTATCTGTCACATACCCAGGAGGCGATCACTGAGCTGCGAAGCCAAGGGTTGCCAGAGGAGGCTTATTTACAGGCATTAGCCAAGCGCGGAGGCACCAGCACCGCAGCCTCACTAGGCTTCATCATCATTTTCCTCTTTGCGATGCTCGCAACCCTCTCATTGTCGGCTCAGTTGCTGAGAGGATCTTGATGGTCAAGCGGCCCCTGCTGAGCTTCAGGGCTGGTCCTTCTTCTCCTCCTGCGCCTGAAGCTTGGCCACCGCTTTCTGGCCGATCTCTTCGCCCCACTTCATGCCGGCGGCCATGGACTCCTGCGCGATGATCGGCAGCTTCTCGATGAGCGTGGCCCCCAGCGGCGTCTGGTAGAAGGCGATGAGCCCTCGGATGTCTTCGTGGGAGAAGTTCTTGTCGTAGATCGGGATGGTCATGCTGAGCAGGTCCTCGGTATTGATCTCCGCACGGAACCTGTCCCAGAACGCCTTTGGGATCCCGGGAGCGTTCTGCTCGAACGCGGCCATCATCTGGTCCATGATCTGTTCGGCCATCTTGGTGGATCCGGTGAGCTCCAGAAGGCGGCGGATGTCCTGCTCCTTGGTGTTGCCCTCCTGCGCCCGAAGGGGAGGAGCGAGCGCGAGCAGGCAGAGGACGGCGAGAATCGTTCTCTTCACAGTGACATTTCCTTTCTTGGTCAGGACGCCAACTGCCATTTCAAGGGTCGGGGTGCTTCGAGAGGTCGATCTGCTCCAGGAGGCTGGAGGGGATGGGCGCCATGTGGCGATCACGGTGAACCAGGCAGGCCCCCCGTTCGCGAGCCGCCGCGGCGATCAGGGCGTCGGCAAGGGGGAGCCGCTCCACCAGGGCGCAGCCGATGTCGAAGGCCGTAAAAGCCACTCGATCGTCGATCGCGACGATCTCGTCCAGGAGCTCCCTGTAGTCCTCTACAGTGCGGCGAGCCTCTTCATCCGAGGCTCCGAGATCCCGCAACCGCCGGGCAAACTCGGTGAGGGAGACGCTTGCGGCCAGAACTTCGGAGCCGCTCTCCTCGAGCAACGCCTGGACACGAGCCCACCCGGGCTCTTGGCGGTTGTGTGCGATGAGGGCGGAGGTGTCGAGCAGGAAGCGCAAGGATCAGCCCTCGGCCGAACGCTCCGCCACCAGCTCGGATACGGCATCACGGTCAGGCGAGAACTTGCGGCCAGCCCCCAGCAGACGACGCGCGCGCTCCCCGCGGTCAGGAATCACCCGGACGAGGATCTCTTCTCGGCCCTCGATCAATTGCCAGTCAAGCCTCCATCCAGGCTTGATCCCGAGCCGTCTCCCCACTTCGGCAGGGATGGTAACCATGTTCTTCTGGGTGACCGTCGTAATCATGGAATCATGGTCCCCCATGGAGACGCGGGAGTCAAGGTGGCGGCATTGCTCAGTCAGCCCGCCAACTGCCTGAGCGTCGCGATTGCGTGGTCCAACTCGGCCTCGGTGTTGTAGAAGTGCGGCGAGAGACGGATGCCCGCCCGGGGACGGTAGTCGCAGATGATCTCGCGGTCGATCAGCTCGTGGCAGAGGCGCTCGGCGTCCTCGTGCCAGATGGAGACGGTGCCGCCCCGGTGCTTGGGATCGCGGGGAGTGCGGACTTCGAAGCCCGCTTCCTCGGCCGCCTGCATGAGGTAGGTGGTCAGGGCCAGCGAGCGCTCGCGGATGCGCTGCGCTCCGACTCCGGCCACGATCTTGTAGCCCGAGCGGCAGGAGTAGAGCGCGGGGATGTTCGGCGTGCCGGTCAGGAAGCGCCAGTTGGCTTCCTTGCGGTAGCGGATTGGGCCGGTACGGAACAGGAATGGCTCTTCGTCCGCCTGCCAGCCGGTGATGGTCGGCTGGAGCGTCTCCGCGATTTCCGGGTTGACCCAGAGGTAGCCGGCGCCGGGACCTCCGCAGAGCCACTTGACCGAGCCGCCCGTTGCCGCGTGCACGCCCCAGGCTTCCAGCTCCAGGGGGAGGACGCCGGCCGACTGGTAGACGTCCAGGAGGAGGATCGCGCCGACTTCGCGGCAACGGCGCGCGATGGCCTGGGCATCCTGGACGAAGGCGCTCCGGAAGAGGGTGTGGGAGATGGGCACGAGGCGCGTGCGCTCGTCGATGGCCGCCAACAACCGCTCGGTGGGGACGCCGATGCCGTCGTCCGATGGCACCATCACGACCTCGGCCCCCTTCCGACGCTCCCCTTCCATCAGGTACATGACGTTAGGGAAGTTCAGCTCGGTGTAGACGATGCGGTTGCGCTCCGCCGGGTAGTCGATGGCCGAGATGAAGATAGCCGCCGCGACCGAGACGTTCTGGTGCATGGAGACCCCGCCCGGCCGCACGCCGAGCAGGGGAGCCAGCAGGTCGCCGGTCTCCGCGGACATCTCCCACCACCCCTCGTGCCAGGCGCGGACGCCGCGCTCGCCCCAGGCTCGGGCGAAGGCGGCGAGCTCATCCTCGACCCCCCGGGGCATGGCCCCGAGGGAGTTGTTGATCAGGTACGTCGTGCGCTCGAGGATCGGGAACTCGGCGCGCAGCGAGAGCAGGTCCTGGTGGGGGGCGGTGGTGGCAATCATGATTTTCCTCAGCGGCCCGTCCATTGGGCGGGGCGCTTCTCCAGGAAGGCCTTGACGCCTTCCTCTTTGTCCTGGGTCGAGAAGCAGAGGCAGAAGAGGTCGCGCTCGTAGGGCAGGCCGTCTTCGATGGCGAGCCGCTCGCTGGCGCGCAGGGCTTCCTTGGCGACCCGGATCGTGAGGGGGCTCATGGCGGCGATCTTGTTCGCCAGCTCCAGGGTCTTGGCGCGCAGCTCTTCGGCGGGGACGACCATCTCGACGAGGCCGATCGCCTTGGCTTCGTCGGCGCCGATCATGTCGCCGGTGAGGATGAGGCGCATGGCATGGCCGAGGCCCACGAGGCGGGGGAGCCGCTGGGTGCCGCCGCCGCCCGGGATCAGGCCGAGCTTGATTTCCGGCTGGCCGAAGCGGGCCTTGTCGGAGGCGATCCGCATGTCGCACGACATGGCCAGCTCGCAGCCGCCGCCCAGGCAGAAGCCGTTGATCATGGCGATGACCGGCTTGGGGAAGTTGGCCATGATGTCGAAGACCCGCGGGCTCGCCATGGCCTCGCGCTGGTCGAACGGGGTGCGGCCGGCGAACTCACCGATGTCCGCCCCGGCGATGAACGACTTCTCGCCGGCTCCGGTGAGGATAACGACGCCGATCGAATCGTCCTTCTCGATCTCGGCGAGGGCTTGCAGCGTCTCGTCCCGAACCTGCTGGTTCAGGGCGTTCAGCTTGTCAGGACGGTTCACGGTGAGGATGGCGACGCGGCCTTCCTTTTCCACCAGGATGGTTTCGGGCATATTGGAAGTCTCCTCCAGAAGATAGATGAAGCCTACCGGTGCTTCCACACCGGCTGCCGCTTCTCCAAGAAGGCGGCGATGCCCTCCGCCATGTCGGCGGTGGGGCAGAGCTCGTCGAGGTAGAGGCGCTCGCTCTCGGCAAGGGCCTCGGAAAAGCCGTGATCCCTTCCGGCTCTCACAGCCTTCTTCGTGAGCCGGACGACCGCGGCGCTCTTCGCCAGGATCTCGGCCGTCAGCTTCGCGAGCCCCTCGTCCAGCGAAGGGACCCGGCGGGCGATCAGGCCCATCCTCTCGGCCTCTTCGCAGGTGAGCGTGCGGCCGGTGAGGAGCAGGTCGAGGGTCTGGCCCGGTCCGATCAGGGACGGGTAGAGGGCCGCCGCGACCGGCGGGTAACAGCCGAGCTCGATCTCGGGCTGGCCGAAGCGGGCGTCCTCCGTGGCGATCACCAGGTCGCACGCGAGGGCCAGCTCCATCCCTCCTCCCAGACAGTGCCCCTTGACCGCGGCAACCGTGACAGCGGACAGGTCGCGCAGCTTGCGGATGGCTCCGTGCAGGCTCTCGAGCATCGGCCCGACCAGATCGGGCGTATGGTCCTGGACCGCCACCCCGGCGGAGAAGGCCCGGTCCCCCGCGCCCCGGATCACGACGAGCTGCATGTCCTCGAGCTCCGAGAGGACATCCCCAAGCCGCTGGATCGTAGGGATGTCGAGGATGTTCAGCGGGGGACGGTTGATCGTGATGGTCGCGGTGCGTCCGTCACGGTCGAGCAGGAGGGTCATCGAGGGACCGCCCGGACGAAATCTTCCCAGAGGGCCCGCTGCTGGGCCAGGGCGACCAGGTTCTCGGGATGCCATTGGACTCCGCGCACCCACCAGTCCGGATGGTCGAGGATCACGGCTTCGATCAGCCCGTCCGGAGACTCCGCGACCGGCACCAGCCCTTCGGCCAACCTCTTGATAGCTTGGTGGTGACGGCTGTTGACCCGCGCCGTCTCCCTCGCGAGCACCTCGCCGAGCGGCATTCCGGGCTCCAGCACCGTTACCGTATGGGCCAGGTGGTCCTTGGGCTCGACGATGCTGTGCTCGATCTCGCCGGGCCGCTGCCTCGGGAGATCTTGCCAGAGCGAGCCGCCGAGGAAGACGTTCAGCACCTGGATGCCGCGGCAGACTCCCCAGACCGGCACGCGCGCCTCGCGAGCCCCTTCGAGCAGGGCCCACTCCATGGCGTCCCGCTCGGGGAAGACCTCGACCGTGTCGTTGAGGACCTGCTCGCCATAGCGCTCCGGCTCCACGTCGACCCCGCCGCAGAGCACGAGCCCCGAGGCCTGGCTGGCCAGCGTCCGTGCCTCCTCGGGAGTCACGGAGTCGGGCATCACGTAGCGAAAATCCTCAATACCCAGGGCCTGGAGCGCCTCGCCGTAGGGAAGCGCTTTTTCGTCCGAAGCGGTGGCGACCAGGATCAAGCGGCCTCCCTCTCGACGAGCGCCGCGATGCCCATGCCGCCCGAGACGCACAGCGTCGCGATCCCCCGCTCGCCGCCCCGCTTTTCCAGCCCATGGAGCAGGGTGACCAGGATGCGTGCGCCCGTCGCGCCGATCGGATGGCCGAGGGCGATGGCGCCGCCGTCCGGGTTCAGGCGGTCAAGGTCGATCCCCAGCTCCCGGTTGCAGGCGAGCACCTGGGCGGCGAAGGCCTCGTTGATCTCGACTTCATCGATGGCTCCCATGTCGAGCCCGGCCTTCTCTAAAAGCTTGCGCACGGCGGGCACCGGGCCGATGCCCATGAGCCGCGGCTCGACTCCGACGACGTGCCATCCCGACAAGCGGGCCACGATCGGCAGCCCCAGCTCCATGGCGGCGGCCCGGGAGGCCACGATGATCGCCGCGGCGCCGTCCGTGATGCCCGAGGCATTGCCCGCGGTCACCACGCCGTTCTCCCGGAAGACCGGCTTGAGCTTGATCATGGAATCCAGGGTGGCGCCGTCCCGGGGGTGCTCGTCCTTGGAGATCGTGACATCCCCCTTCTTGCCGGGAACGGTGATCGGCGCGATCTCGCTGTCGAATCGGCCTTCGGCCCGGGCGCGTTCGCAGCGGAGCTGGCTCTCCAGGGCGTAGGCGTCGGACGCGGTGCGGTCGATCCCGACTTCCTGCGCCAGCTCCTCGGCGGTCTCGCCCATGGCCATGTCGGAGAGCGGGCAGTTGAAGCCGTCCTTGTACATGGCGTCCACGATCTCGGCGTTGCCCAGGCGATAGCCGGTCCGGGCGCGGGGAAGGAGGTACGGCGTGTTCGACATGCTCTCCATGCCGCCCGCGAGCACCACCCGGGCCTCGCCCGTGAGGATCGTGCGCGCCGCCGAGAGCACGGCCTGGAGGCCGGAGGCGCACGCCTGGTTCACTGTAAATGCCGGACGATCCACCGGCACGCCGGAACGGTAGGCGACCTGGCGGCCGGAGTTCGGTCCGCTGCCCGCCTGCCGTCCGTGGCCGAAGATCACCTGGTCCACGTTCTTCGGATCGAGCCCGGCGCGCTCCAACGCGGCCTTCGCCGCTGCGGTCCCGAGGTCGGGAGCCGTCAGCGACGAAAGGCCGCCCAGGAACTTGCCGATCGGAGTCCGCACCGGGGCGGCGAGGACAATATCGTTGTCGTTCTTGGTCAAACCATTCTCCTGAAACCGGCCCTGGGAAGGGCCGTACCCGTCTAGCCTGGGGTTTCAACCCCAGGCTGCTGGGCGTCCGCATCGGTATCGCGTTGTCACCGCCGTCCCCGCCTGGGGTCGTCACGCCGTCCGTTTGTTCATCCGCCGGTCCGCGTCCGCCTGGGGTTGAAACCCCAGGCTAGACGGGTGTCGCACCTACGGCGCGAGGAGTTACCTCGCCAAACGGAACAACAGCATCACCAGCCGCGGAACTCCGGCTTGCGCTTGCCGACGTAGGCGTCGAGGCCTTCCTTGGCGTCCGGGCTCTCGAAGAGCTGCTGCTGCAACTCGCGCTCGATGGCGAGGCCGCTTTCGAACGGCACTTCCCAGCCGGACTGCACCGCCCGCTTGATGCGGCCAGCGGCCTTGGCGGCCTTGTTCGGCGGGGTGAACTCCTTGGCGTACTTGTGGATCTGCTCGGCGAAGCTGGCGTTGTCGCCCTCGTAGATGTAATTGATGATGCCGAGCCTCTGGCCCTCCTCGAAGTCGATGAGGCGGCCGCTGATCATGAGGTCGATCGAGATCGTCTTGCCCACGCGGCGGGCCAGGCGCTGGGTGCCGCCGGTGCCGGGGAGCACGCCGAGGTTGATCTCGGGCAGGCCCATCTTGCCCGAGCCCTTGCGCGCGATCAGGATGTCGGCCGCCATGGCGATTTCGAGGCCGCCGCCGACCGTGTGGCCGTCGAGCGCCGCGATGACCAGCTTGGGGGTCTGCTCCAGCCGGTTCAGCGTCTCGTTGGCGTGCAGGCAGAAGTAGTACTTGAAGAAGGGGTCGGACGACTTCAGCATGTTGATGTTGGCGCCGGCGCAGAAGAACTTGTCGCCATTGCCGCGCAGGACGATCACGTAGACGTCCTTTTCGAACCGGGCCTTCAAGATGGCTTCGTCGAGCTGACGCATCATCTCGTGCGTGTAGGTGTTGGCCGGCGGATCATCCAGGGTGAGGTAGGCGACGCCGTCCTTCACCTCGTAGTGGACCAGGGTGCTCTGGGCCGCGGTCGGTTCCGCGGTCGGTTCCGCGACAGTGGGCTCAGCCATCTTCATCTCCTCCCGTTGAGTTTGGGATATGGGGTGACCGGGAAGCGGAGACGCCGCCCGGAAAGAGTCCCGAGCATTCTATACGGTCCCATTCCGGCGTTCCACCCAGTCTGGTCTTGCGTTTGAGCACGACAGGTTGCGGCTGGGCGTGCCTCTGTGATGGGATAATCGTATGCAGGCACTTGAGCAGGACGACGACGAAGACTTCTATCCCTCGTCAGACGGGAAACCTATCGCGGAGGGGGATGTCCATCTGACGGAAATGCTCTACCTGATCCCTGCCCTCAAGAACCGATATCGGGAGATGCCAGACGTGTATGTCGCCGGCAACCTGCTGCTCTATTTCAGACGGGGAGACCGGACAGCGCGACTCGCTCCGGATGTCTTCGTCGTCAAGGGGGTTACGAAGCGGATGCGGAAGTCCTACCTGCTTTGGAAGGAGGGGCAGGCACCGTGCTTTGTGATCGAGGTCACGTCCGAAAGCACTCGGGACGAAGACATCGGGATGAAGCGGGACCGCTACGAGCGGATGGGGGTCGAGGAGTACTTCCTCCATGACCCGCTTGAGGAGTATTTGAGTCCATCCCTCCAGGGATACCGGCTCCATGATAGGCGGTATCGGCGGATCTCACCCGAGCCGGATGGCAGCTTGGTCAGTTGGACGACTGGGCTTCGCCTGTGCCGGGAAGGGGAAGGCCTGCGGCTGGTCGATCTTGCCACTGGGGAACCTCTGCCGAGCTTCCGGGAAGCCATGGAGGAAAGCCGCCGGCTGGATGAGGAAATCGCTCGCAGGGACGAGGAGATTCGGCGGCTGGACGAGGAGATCCACGCCGCAGAAGAAAGGCTGACTCAACTTCGGCAGGGCTCCTGAATCTCGCTCCGGAGGAGCGACACCCGTCTAGCCTGGGGTTTCAACCCCAGGCGGGTAGGCTGGACGACACCCCCATGCCTACTATCGCCGCCACGCGACCCGCCCAGCGCCTGGGGTTAAAACCCCAGGCTAGACGGGTATAGCCCTTCCAGGGCTAAAACCATCCTGTAGACTCCCTCTCCGAGGAGGGGAACCCATGACCCGCCGGCTCACCCTGTCTGCTCTCGCCATTCTGCTTACTGTCTCTGCCGCCGCCCGCACCGCCAAGCCGCCTCTTCATGCCCGCCATTGGATGGCGATCACCGGCAAGCCGCTGGCGGCTACGGCCGGAGCCATGATGTTTCAGAAGGGGGGCAACGCGGTCGACGCTTCCGCTGCCATGCTCGCCGCCACCTGCACCATGTGGGACACCCTCGGTTGGGGCGGCGAGACCCAGGTGCTCCTCTGGCATCCCGGACTGAAGAAGGTCATCGCCATCAACGCCCTCGGCGTCGCTCCGACCGGCGCCACGCCCGAGTTCTTCCAGGGCAAGAACATGCCCTACCCGCCGGAGTTCGGGCCTCTTTCGGCGGTAACCCCGGGCACCCCCGGCGGCCTTCTGGTCATGCTCGCCGAGTACGGCAAGCTGAGCCTCGCGGACGTGCTCGCTCCCGCGATCGAGATGGCCGACGGCTATCCGATTGAAGCTCAGGTCATCGGCCGGATCACCGCGGAGCGCAAGCGCATCGAAGAGTGGCCTTACTCCAAGGCCGTGTTCCTCCCGGGCGGCAACCCTCCCCAGCCCGGCCAGGTGTTCAAACAGCCCGACCTCGCAGCGACGCTGCGCAAGCTCGTCGAAACCGAGCGCCAGGCTCTCGCCTCCGGCAAGGATCGAAAAACCGCGATCCTCGCCGCCTACGACCGCTTCTACAAGGGCGACATCGGCGCCGAGCTTGCCCGCGGTACCCAGGAGGCCGGCGGCCTGATCACCAAGGAGGATCTGGCCCACTGGCAGGTGCGGATCGAGGAGCCGGTCAAGACCGCCTACAAGGGAATCGACGTCTACAAGCTCAACGTCTGGACCCAGGGCCCGGCCATGCTCCAGGCGCTGAACATTCTGGAGCCTCTGGACTTGAAGGGCATGGGGCTCAACAGCGCCCGCTACATCCATACGATCTACCAGGCGATGAACCTGGCCTTCGCCGACCGCGACTTCTACTATGGCGACACCTACACGCCGCCGGAGGAGCCGGTGCTGGGGCTGCTCTCCAAGGAGTACGCCGAATCCCGCCGCAAGCTGATCAACCCCGAGCGCAACGACCCGGCGGTCAAGCCCGGCGACCCCTACCCGTTCCAGCGCACGAAGAACCCCTACCTCCCCCTGCTGGAGAAGTGGGGCACGCCCGACGAATCGAAGAAATTCAGCCAGCCGCCGGTCGCCTCGATGTCCTTCGAGGAGGGCTTCCGCCTGGGTACGACCTCGATCATCGCCGCGGACGAGGAGGGCTGGGTGGTGTCGGCGACTCCGAGCGGCGGCTGGGTCCCGGCCTTCATCGCGGGCCGCACGGGCATCGGCCTCTCCCAAAGGATGCAGAGCTTCGTGCTGGACGAGGGGCAGAATCCCTTCAACGTGCTGGTCCCGGGGAAGCACCCCCGGGTGACGCTCACCCCGAGCCTGGCGCTCAAGAACGGCAAGCCCTGGCTCGCCTTCGCGGTACAGGGGGGCGACACGCAGGACCAGAACCTCCTGCAGTTCTTCCTCGACGTGGTGGAGTTCGGCATGACCGTCCAGGAAGCGGCGGAGGGGCCGAACATCACGAGCTACCAGATGCGCAGCTCGTTCGGGGAGCACGAGTCGCAGCCGGGGAGGGTGGTGGTTCACGCCAGCACACCTGATTGGGTGAGGGCCGAGCTGCGGAAGATGGGCTACAAGGTCGAGGCCGAGGAGCGCACCTCGGGTCCGATCAACGCCATTCTTCTCGACCAGGAGCACGGCACCTTCTGGGGCGGCTCCAGCGACCACGGCGAAGACTATGGGATTGGGTGGTAGTCCGTATTTTACGGCTTTAGCCGCGCAAGTCCCGGAAAAACGGCTCAAGCAGGAGCTGTTGTCTTTATCTTACGAGGATTGCCCTTCGGTTACGGCATCAGCCCGCAATCTACGGGACGAGCGGCTCGGGCGGAGCCTCTGGCCGTGGATTACGGCTAGCCGCCGAACTGCATGAAGCTGACGAGATTCCCGTAGTCCCCGCGCGCCAGGCCGTGCTCTTCGGGCTTGTCCTGGATAACGCGCAGGATCTCCGCCTCCAAAGCGGCGTCTGGGTCTTTTTCGGCGAGCAGTGGGCGGAGCGGGTGGTACTTGTCCGCAAAGAGGCAGAGGCGGAGGTCGCCTCGCGAGGTCAGGCGCAGGCGGTTGCAGTCCGCGCAGAAGGTGTGGGACATGGGGGTGATGAAGCCGATCGTGCCCACCGCTCCCGGAAAACCGAACGCCTTGGCCGGTCCCGTTCGGGGCCGGCCGTCCTCGACCGGGGTGAGCTTGCCGAAGCGCGCTTCGAGACGGTCGCGCACCACGTCGGCGGAGAGGAACTGGCCTTCCAGGTGCTTGTTGGAGGCGGTCGCCATCAGCTCGATGAAGCGGACGGCGAGGGGGCGGTCCAGGGTGAGGGCGGCCAGGCGGTCGAAATCCTCGAGACCGTCCGCGAGGAGGACCGAGTTGAGCTTCACGGGGTCGAGGCCCGCTTCCAGGGCGGCTTCGACCCCGTTCCAGACCTCTTTCAGTCCCCCTCTCCGGGTGAGCGCCTCGAAGCGCTCGGGGTCCAGGCTGTCGACGCTGATGTTGACCCGGTCGAGCCCTGCTGCTTTGAGCTCGGGCGCGAGGCGCGCCAGCTCGGTGCCATTGGTCGAGAGGGCGAGGTCTTCGAGCCCGGGCAGGGACTTGAGCCTGCGCACGATCTCCAGGATGTCCTTGCGCACCAGCGGCTCGCCCCCGGTCAGGCGCACCTGGCGGATGCCCAGCCGGACGAGCGCGCCGACGATCACCTCCATCTCCCTGGGAGAGAGGAAGGCCTTGTCACCGAAGGGGAACTCCATGTCGGCGGGCAGGCAGTACGTGCAGCGCAGGTTGCAGCGGTCGGTGACGGAGACCCGGAGATAGTTCAGGCGGCGGCCGAACGCGTCCACCAGGCGGGTGCCGGATTCAACCGGAAGGGGAATCGGTCTCGGTGCGGGCTGGAGGACGGTGAGTGGGCTCATGGGGTTTTTCTCTCTCAATGCAGAGGCACCCCGAGCCGCGGAAGCAGCTTGCCCGACCTTTCCAAGAGTGGGAGGCAGCCCGGTTTCCCGGACCACCCTGTCGGCCAGCCCTCCCGCCGGACATGGCCGGGGAGGGTCAGGACTGGCTCGGTGGGCCTCTCCTTCATTCTAAGCCAGAATCGGGTTTGCTTGATTCCCGCTCCACCTGTTCTAGAATCGTCGCCTCCCGATGATCACCGGCTACAACACGGACATCCGCCACAACGAGGTGGTCTTCCACGTCCAGACGGAGGACAAGGGGCTCGACTACCGGTACATCGAGAGCCTCGTCTACGTGGGCGGGCAAGTGCTGGCGAGCAAGCGCGCCAACTATGCCGACCTGCTGGCCGAGGGCAAGGTGGAGAAGGACATCGTCGCCCTGATGGACCATCAGCACCGGACCATGATCGCGGCCATCAAGCACGGCAAGCTCGACGCCAAGCTGCAATCGCTCACCGCCGGCGTCATGACCCGCCAGAGCCCGCCGACGGCGACCGGGGCGGCTCCTTCGTCCAAGCCAGCCCAGCCGGCATCCCAGGTCGTGCCCCCTCCGCCGCTCCCTCCGGCGGCGCTTCCCCCTCCGAACAAGGCTCCGGCCCGGGAGCGCACGCTCGACCAGGTGATCCTGGAGTACCTGACCAACGAGGCCGACCAGGAGCAGCTCGTCCTTTTCCTGGAGGAGGAGAGCAACCTGGCCCTGGGCTGCCAGGCGCACATCGCCCTGCGCACCCGCTCGAGCAAGAGCGGAGTGCCGGTCGTGGGCGCCCAGATCTCGGTGAGGATGATCTCCACCGTTTCCGAGCCCCGGATCCTCTTCACGGGCAGGACCGACGACCAGGGGCTCGCCGCGATGAGCTTCGACATCCCCTCCATCGGCCGCGGCACCGCGGCGCTCATCATCAGCGCCGTCAGCTCGATCGGCCGGGCGGAGCTCAAGCACCTGTTATAGAACCTGGGGTTGAAACCCCAGGCTAGAAAAGTACAGCCTCCTCCGGAGGCTGGTCTCCGCCCCCGGAGGGGGCGAAACTCTTCTAGCCTGGGGCTTCAACCCCAGGCTGGCCTGCCAGATCTCCGCTTGTTATAGGCTGTTCCCGGCGGAAGGAAACATTCCTCCCGCCAATACCACCTAAGTAGGATGGGCGAGGTGACTCAGACGCTCCTGGACGTGCAGCTCAACGGGGAGCCTCACCAGGTCCCGGCGGGCTCGACGGTGCTGGATCTGGTTGCCGGCCTGGGCCGCGATCCCCGCACTGTGGCGGTCGAGCGCAATGGCATCATCGTGCGCCGGACCGAGTACGGCGCGACCGGGCTCGCAGCCGGGGACCGCCTGGAAGTGGTTCACTTCGTGCAGGGTGGCTGAGACATCGAGGAAGGTGTCGTGGTAAGGGAATGCAGACGGGTTCGCGGAGGTTAGATCGAGGCGGATGGGCACGGGGCGTTGTCATCCACACATTCCTCGGCTATCATCCCGCCTCGACTTATGGGCCGCTAGCTCAACTGGCAGAGCAGCAGACTCTTAATCTGCGGGTTCGGGGTTCGATTCCCTGGCGGCTCACCATCTTTCCCCCGCGAAACCACACCCCTTCCCCACAGGAAGCAGGAGGACTCGCTGCGAAAGTGGCGGAATTGGTATACGCGCTAGACTTAGGATCTAGTCCCGAGAGATCGGGTTGGGGGTTCGAGTCCCCCCTTTCGCACCACAGGCTCATGAACGCAAAGAAAATATGATGAGGATCGGATGAGCGTCGTCGTTTCCCTTCAGGACGTCGGACCCTGCCGCAAGCAGCTCACTGTCGAAGTGCCGGCCCCCGCGGTCGAGGCCGAGACCCAGCGCGTCGTCCAGGAGTACGGCCGCCGCGCCAAGATCCCCGGCTTCCGCCAGGGCAAGGTCCCGGCCCACGTCGTGCGCAAGCGCTTCGCCAAGGACATCGAGCAGGAGGTCATCGAGCGCCTGCTCCCGCGCTACTGGCGGCAGGCCCAGGCCGAGAGCTCCATCGATCCGCTGCTCCCGCCCGAGCTGGCGGAGGACCCCCAGCTCACGCCCGGCGAGCCCTTCACCTTCACCGCTCTCGTCGAAGTGCGGCCGCAGATCGAGCTGCGCAACATCAAGGACTTCGAGCTGCCCGATCCGCCGCTGGAGCCGGGGAGCATGGAGGTCGACGAGAAGATCGACGAGCTGCGCAAGCAGCTCGCGGACTGGGTGCCGGTCGAGCGCTCCGCCGGACGCGGCGACCTCGTGGTGGCCGAGATCACGGAGCTGAGTCCGGCTCTTCATGCTCCGCCAGACGGGGAGACCGAGGAGCCGAAGACCGAGACCATTCAAGTCGAGATCGGCGACGAGCGGGTGTGGGAGGAGCTGAGCACGGTCCTCCAGGGCATGTCCGCCGGCCAGACCGAGACGTTCGAGCGCCACGAGGAGGCGGTCCAGCACGGCGACCACGAGCACCCGGCCCGGGACCGCAAGTTCCGGATCGCGGTCACCGCGGTCAAGGAGCGCGACCTGCCGCCGCTCGACGACGAATTCGCGAAGAAGGTGGGCGAGGACTTCGAGACCGTCGACCAGCTCCGCGAGGCCGTCACATTGCGCCTGCGGTCCGTCAAGAGAGACGAGCGGCGCGAGCAGCGCCAGCGCGCGCTCCTCGACCAGCTCCGCGAGCGCCATCCGATGGAGCTGCCGCAGGGTGTGGTCAAGCGCGAGGTCGAAGGCATCGTGCAGGACCAGGCCGAAAACCTGGCGCGCCGCGGGGTCGACGTGGAGAAGGCGGGCATCGACTGGAACGCCATGGCCAATGACATGCTGCCTCTCGCCGAGCAGCGCGTGCACGCCCGGCTGCTCCTCGACGCGATCTCCGACTCCGAGTCGATCCAGGTCACCGAGGAGGAGTTCGAGCTCACGCTCGCGGCCCTGGCCCGCGCCCGCAAGACGTCGACGCCGGCGCTGCGCAAAGCCATGGATGAGAACGGCCAGCTCGCGACCCTGCGGTCGCAGCTGCGCCGCGACAAGACGATACGCCACCTTCTCGGCGAGATGCCGGCGGCGGGAGAAATCCCGGCCCTCGAACCGGAAGCCGAGCTGGCGAGCGAAGCTTAGGGAGAAACCAGAAGCATGCTGATCCCGATGGTGGTCGAGCAGTCCAACCGTGGCGAGCGCGCGTACGACATCTACTCGCGCCTGCTCAAGGACAACATCATCTTTCTCGGCCGGCCGGTCGACGACGACGTGGCCAGCCTCATCATCGCCCAGATGCTCTTCCTCGAGGCCGAAAACCCCGAGAAGGACATCGCCCTCTACATCAACTCCCCCGGCGGCTCGGTCAGCGCCGGCATGGCGATCTACGACACCATGCAGTACATCAAGCCCGACGTCTCGACCTACTGCGTGGGGCAGGCGGCCTCGATGGCCGCGGTGCTCCTCGCTTCCGGCACCAAGGGCAAGCGCACCGTGCTGCCCAACAGCCGCGTGCTGATCCACCAGCCCTGGCTGTCGGGCCTGCAGGGGCAGCAGTCGGACATCGAGATCCACGCCAAGGACATGTTCATGATGCGCGACCGCCTGGACGAGATCCTGGCGTTCCACACGGGCAAGTCCAAGGAGGAGGTCCACCGCGACACCGAGCGGGACAGAATCCTCGGCGCCACCGAGGCGGTGGAGTACGGAATCGTCGACCGGGTCATGCAGCGGCGCAAGAACGGGCTCACGCTCGGGCCTCGCGGCTGACCCGTTTTGGGGGCTCTCGCGGCACCTTATAAGGACAGAGAGCCTCCAGGACACCGTATGGAGCAGGTTGGCACGCTCGATGCGAGCAAGTTTGATAGGGGTGTAACACATGGGGAATGGCCCGGAGCGCACCCTCTGTTGAAGAGGACAAGGTTGACAGGGGGGAAGGAGACTCCTAGAGTCGGATGCAACCCCCGGTCAGTCTTCCGCGTACCACGGAGGAGAAATGCCGAAGAAAGATAGCGGCGACGAAGTCCTGAGGTGCTCGTTCTGCAACAAGAGCCAGCGGGAGGTGAAGAAGCTCATCGCCGGCCCGACGGTCTTCATCTGTGACGAGTGCGTCGACATCTGCCTCGACATCATCGCCGAGGACAGGATGCTCGAGCAGCAGCAGGACACGACGCTGCCCAAACCCAAGGAGGTCAAGGCCCTCCTGGATGAGTACGTGATCGGACAGGAGCAGGCGAAAAAGAAGCTTGCCGTGGCGGTCTACAACCACTACAAGCGGATCGACTTCGCCGAGAAGTCGCATGGCGACGTCGAGCTCCAGAAGTCCAACATCCTGCTCATCGGCCCCACGGGCACGGGCAAGACCCTGCTCGCGCAGACCCTGGCCCGCCTGCTGTCCGTTCCCTTCACCATCGCCGACGCCACCACCCTGACCGAGGCTGGTTACGTTGGCGAGGATGTCGAGAACATCATCCTGAAGCTCTACCAGGCCTCGGGAAACGACAAGGAGAAGACGCAGAGGGGCATCGTCTACATCGACGAGGTCGACAAAATTTGTCGAAAGAGTGACAATCCATCGATCACTCGCGATGTTTCGGGCGAGGGCGTGCAGCAGGCACTGCTCAAGATCCTGGAGGGGACGCAATGCAATGTCCCACCCCAGGGCGGGCGCAAGCACCCGCACCAGGAGTTCCTGCAGATCGACACCACCAACATCCTGTTCATCTGCGGCGGCGCGTTCGTCGGTCTCGACGACGTCATCGAGCGCAGGATGAACCAGAAATCTTTGGGCTTCGGAGCGGAGATCAAGGGCAAGCGGGAAAAGAAGGCGAACCTGATGCTCGACAATGTCCTGCCCGAAGACCTGATCAAGTACGGGTTGATTCCGGAGTTCGTCGGACGCCTGCCGGTCGTCGCCACGCTCGAGGAGCTCGACGAGGAGGCGCTGGTTCGGATTCTGCATGAGCCCAAGAACAGCCTGATCCGCCAATATCAGACCATGCTGGAATTCGAAGGGGTGGAGCTCAAGTTCACCGACGAGGCCCTCGCCGCCATCGCCAAGGAAGCGCTCAAGCGCAACGTCGGCGCCCGCGGCCTGAGGATCATCCTCGAGGAGCTCATGCTCGACCTCATGTACACGATCCCGTCGCAGCGGGACGTCAAGCAGATCGTCATCAACGAAGAGGTAGTCGCAAGCAGGGTCCAGCCGATCATGCTTTACAAGAAAGCCGGCTGATCCCAAGAGAGCGCAAGGCAAGACATGGCTGCACCGTACATACAGAAGAAGCGCGAAGTCCTTCCCCTCGTCCCCCTGCGGGACATGGTGGTCTTCCCCCACATGATGGCGCCGTTCATCGTTGGCCGGGAGAGCTCCGTGCGTGCCCTCGAGCAGGCCCTGCAGTCGTCGCACAAGCGGATCTTCCTGGCCGCCCAGAAGGACCCGCGCATCGACGACCCGCTGCGCGACGACATCTGCGAGACAGGTGTCATCGCCACCGTCATCCAGAATCTCAAATTGCCCAACGGCAACGTGCGGGTGATGGTCGAGGGTGTGCAGCGGGGCAAGATCATCGAGGTCGTCGACACCGACGGCGCCCTGAACGTCGAGTGCGAGAGCTACGAGGTGCACTACCCGATGAGCGAGGAGCTCCGGCTCTACATGAGCAAGGTGCTCTCCGCCTTCGAGCAGTACGCCAAGATGTCCCATCACCTCGCGTTCGAGGGGTTGATGTCGACTCTCAAGCTCGACGACGCCGACCGCGTCGCCGACATCCTCGCGGCCCATCTGATGGTGGCGACCGCGGAGAAGCAGTCCCTCCTCGAGCTGCTCAATCCCTACGAGCGCCTGCAGCGCCTTCACGACCTGATCGACGTCGAGATCGAAAAGATCAACATCGACAAGCGGATCAACGTGAAGGTCAAGAAGCAGATGGAGAAGGCCCAGAAGGAGTACTACCTCAACGAGAAGATCAAGGCCATCCATCAGGAGCTCGGGCGCAAGGACGACCGCGGCGACGAGCTGCTGGAGCTGCGCGAGAAGATCGAGAAGGCCGGCCTCCCCAAGGACGTCAAGGAGAAGGCCGACCAGGAGCTGAAGCGGCTGGAGGCGATGCCCCCGGTTTCCGCTGAAGCCACGGTCTCGCGCAACTACATCGACTGGCTGGTGGCGGTTCCCTGGCGCAAGAAGAGCAAGGAGCGCAAGGACCTCGACCACGCCGAGCACGTCCTCAACGAGGACCACTACGGCCTGGAGAAGATCAAGGACCGCATCCTCGAGTTCCTGGCCGTGCGCCAGCTCGTGGGGCAGACCAAGAGCTCGATCATCTGCTTCGTCGGCCCTCCGGGCGTGGGCAAGTCCTCGCTCGCGAAGTCGATCGCCCGTTCCACCGGCCGCAAGTTCGTCCGGCTGTCGCTGGGCGGCGTGCGCGACGAGGCCGAGATCCGCGGCCATCGCCGCACCTACATCGGCGCCTTCCCCGGCCAGATCATCCAGATGATGCGCAAGGCGGGGACGATCAACCCAATCTTCCTCCTCGACGAAGTGGACAAGATGTCCATGGACTTCCGGGGGGATCCGTCGGCGGCGCTCTTGGAGGTTCTCGACCCCGAGCAGAACGATTCGTTCCTGGACCACTACCTGGATGTGGACTACGACCTCTCCAAGGTGATGTTCATCGCCACGGCGAACGTCGTGCACACGATCCCGCCGCCGTTGCGGGACCGCATGGAGATCATCCATCTCTCGGGCTACACGCTCAACGAGAAGCTGGCGATCGCGCAGCAGTTCCTGGTGCCGCGCCAGCTCCGCGATCACGGCCTGTCGAAAGACAAGGTCGGGTTCGACGAGGAGTCGATCCGCGTGGTCATCGAGAGCTACACCCGCGAGGCGGGCGTGCGCAGCCTGGAGCGCGAGATCGCTTCCATCTGCCGCAAGATCGCCCGCCGCGTGGTCAAGCAGTCGGGCTACACGGTCACGGTCTCTCCGGAGATGGTGTTCGAGCTGTTGGGCAAGCCGAAGTTCCGGCCGCGCCGCAAGGCGGAAGAGTCGGAGATAGGGGTGGCGACCGGCCTGGCGTGGACCGAGGTCGGCGGCGAGCTCCTGGAAACCGAAGTCGGCCTGATGCCGGGCAAGGGCAAGCTGACCCTGACCGGCAAGCTGGGCGAGGTCATGCAGGAGTCGGCCCGCGCGGCCGTGTCGTACCTGCGCAGCCGCGCCGAGATGCTGGGCATCGAGCCGGACTTCAACGAGAATATCGACATCCATCTCCACGTGCCGGAAGGCGCGATCCCGAAGGATGGGCCGTCGGCCGGCATCACCATGGCCGCCACCCTGATCTCGGCGCTGACCAAGAACCCCGTCCGCAAGGACGTGGCGATGACCGGCGAGATCACGCTGCGCGGCAAGGTGCTGCCTGTCGGGGGCATCAAGGATAAAGTCCTGGCGGCATTCCGGGGCGGCATCACCGAGGTGATCCTGCCGCGGGAAAACGAGAAGGACCTGGAGGAGATCCCCGAGGAGGTCCGCGATGCCATGGAGTTCCACATGGTGGAAACCATGGACGAGGTTCTTCGGCTCGCCTTGCAGGGCCCGGTCTCGCCGCTGGCGAAAGCTGGTAAGTTCGAGGAGGCCCCCACCGAGCCTCCCGTGGGACCGGATTCCCTGGCCCATTGACTGACCTAGAAGCCGGCGGCTGCAGCAGCCGCCGGAACCTATTGAAAAGTCTGAGCTCCCCGGGAAGAGTGTGAAGGTCGAGAGCGCGGAGTTCGTCAAGTCCGCTCGTGCGAGCGGCGACTTTGTCCGGGATGGGCGCCCCGAGATCGCTTTCGTGGGCCGCTCCAACGTCGGCAAGTCGAGCTTGTTGAACCGCCTCCTCGGCAGGAAGGGGCTGGCCCGGGTCAGCTCCACCCCCGGCCGGACGCGCCTGGTCAACTACTTCCTGATCAACCGGCGCTTCTGGTTCGTGGACCTGCCGGGATACGGCTACGCGAAGGCCGGGAAGGACGAGCGGCGCGAGTGGGCCGCGCTGGCCGACAGCTACTTCCGGGCGGGGGGCATGGAAGATAACCGCACCCGGCCGCTGGTCGTGATGCTGGTCGACGGCAAGATTGGAGCAACACCCCTGGACGCGCAGGCGTATGAATACCTGGCGAGCCGAGAGGTGCAGTTGGCGGTAGTGGCGACGAAGGTGGACCGCCTCCCGCGGGGGAAGAGAGCGGCGATGGAGCGGGGGGTGCGGGAGGCGCTGGGTCTGGAAGGCGACTTGCCTTTGATCCCTGTTTCCGCGCACTCGGGAGAAGGGATGCAAGAGCTCTGGAGCGCGGTCGCGCGCCATCTCGAACAGAGTGCACAGTGATTAAACCGTAAGAGGAACAACATGGCCAAGCCACAGCAGAACCAAGCAGAGAAGGGGAGCGCGGTGGAGGCGCTCGACATCCGGGCGCTCAAGGACATGAACATCTCCGAGCTCACCCAGATCGGGAAGGACCTCGGCGTCGAGGGGGCCACCGGCATGCGCAAGCAGGAGCTGATCTTCAAGGTCCTCCAGGCGCAGACCGAAAAGAGCGGCCTCATCTTCGCCGAAGGGGTGCTCGAGTGCCTCCCGGACGGGTTCGGCTTCCTCCGCGCTCCGGAATACAACTACCTCCCCGGCCCGGACGACATCTACGTCTCCCCGAGCCAGATCCGGCGCTTCGACCTGCGCACCGGCGACACGATCTCCGGCCAGGTGCGGCAGCCCAAGGAGGGTGAGCGCTACTTCGCGCTCATCAAGGTCGAAGCGGTCAACTTCGAGCATCCGGAAGTCGCCCGCAACAAGATCTTCTTCGACAACCTGACGCCGCTCTATCCGCAGGAGCGGATCAAGCTGGAGGTCGCGGGCGACATGTCGTCCCGGGTCATGGACCTGGCGACGCCCATGGGCAAGGGCCAGCGCGCGCTCATCGTGGCGCCGCCGCGCACCGGCAAGACCATGCTGCTGCAGTCCATCGCCCACTCGGTGGAGAAGAACCACCCGGAGGCGATCCTCATCGTGCTGCTCATCGACGAGCGGCCTGAAGAGGTCACGGACATGCAGCGCTCGGTGCAGGGCGAAGTGGTCAGCTCGACGTTCGACGAGCCGGCGACCCGCCACGTGCAGGTGGCCGAGATGGTCATCGAGAAGGCCAAGCGCCTGGTCGAGCACAAGAAGGACGTGGTCATCCTGCTCGACTCCATCACCCGTCTGGCCCGCGCCTACAACACGGTCCAGCCGCCGTCGGGCAAGGTGCTCTCCGGCGGTATCGACGCCAACGCGCTGCACCGGCCGAAGCGCTTCTTCGGCGCCGCACGCAACATCGAGGAAGGCGGGTCGCTGACCATCATCGCCACGGCGCTGGTCGACACCGGCAGCCGCATGGACGACGTCATCTTCGAAGAGTTCAAGGGCACCGGCAACTGCGAGATCCATCTCGACCGGAAGCTGGTGGACAAGCGCGTCTTCCCGGCGATCGACATCAACAAGTCGGGTACCCGGAAAGAAGAGCTCCTGATGCCCGAGACCGAGCTGCACCGGGTCTGGGTGCTGCGCAAGGTGCTGAACCCGCTGTCCACGGTGGAGAGCATGGAGCTGCTGCTCGACAAGCTCTCCAAGGCCAAGAGCAATCAGGATTTCTTGAACGCGATGTCCAAGTAGGGGAGCCCTTGCCCAAGCTGCGTGTCGGGATCGTCAACTTCCTGAACAGCAAGCCGCTCGCCTGGGGCTTTCTCAAAGGACATCACGCGGACCTCTTCGCGCCGACCTACCATCCCCCTGCGATGGTGGCGAGGCTGCTGGGGCAGGGCGCCCTCGACATCGGTCTGATCCCGTCTGTCGAGGTGCAGCGCATCCCGGGCCTGAAGATCCTGCCGGACCTCTGTGTCGCTTCGACCCGCGAGGTCAAGAGCGTGATCCTGGTTTCAAGGGGTCCGCTGGAGCAGGTCAAGAGGGTCGCCCTGGACCAGAACAGCCGCACGTCGGTGGCGCTGCTCCGGATCCTTCTGCAGGAGCGCGGGATCCATCCCGAGTACCTGCACGAAAGGCCGGACCCGGAGCGGATGCTGTCGGAGGCGGACGCGGCGCTGCTGATTGGCGATCCAGCCCTCAAGGTGGAGCGGGACAAGTACCAGGTGATCGATCTGGCGGCCGAGTGGCACGCGCTGACGGGCCTGCCCTTCGTCTTCGCGGTCTGGGCCGTGCGCTCCAGCGTGGACGTGCCCGACCTCGCCTTCTACTTCAAGAGCAGCCTGCGCTACGGACTTTCCTCGGTCGACACCCTGTCGCGCGAGGCCGCGGCCGAGCTGGGGCTGGACAGCGCCGACGTGCGCTCGTACCTGACGGAGAACCTGCACTACTTCCTCCGCCAGGAGGAGCTGGCCGGCCTCGAGGAGTTCTACCGCCGCGCCCACGCGCACGGCCTGATCCTCGAGCCCAGGCCATTAGAGTTCCTGGAATGATAGACTTGCACCTGTCATGAACCTGGAACCGTCCGGACGCCCCGTTACCCAGATCCTCGACGATGCGGTCGCGGGCCGCCGTATCTCGGCTGCCGATGCCCACACCCTGATCCTGGATGGCGACCTCCTGGAGATGGGCTTGGCGGCGCACGAGGTGAGGAACCGGTTCAACGACCCGTCGGTGGCGACCTACAACGTCGACCGGAACATCAACTACACGAACATCTGCGTGTACAAGTGCCGGTTCTGCGCCTTCTACCGCGAGCCGGGGGACCCGGAAGGCTACCTCCTGCCCTTCGAGGAGATCGGGCGCAAGGTCGAGGAGACGATCGCACTCAACGGCACGGGCATCCTCATGCAGGGTGGCGTCCACCCGGACCTGCCGCTCTCCTACTACGAGGACCTGCTGCGCTACCTGCGCGGCCTCTACCCGTCGGTCCACCTGCACGCCTTCTCGCCGCCGGAGGTCAAGTTCATCGCCAAGAAGGAGCGGATGAGCTTCTACGACGTGATCGCGCGCCTCAAGGCCGCCGGTCTCATGTCGATCCCAGGCGGCGGCGCCGAGATCCTCTCCGATCAGATCCGCAAGGACGTGCTGGCCTACCCCAAGTGCTCGGCCGACGAGTGGATCGACATCATGCGCCAAGCGCACAAGAACGGCCTGCGCACCTCGGCGACCATGATGTACGGCATGGGCGAGCCCATCCAGGACCGCATCGAGCACTTCCAGCGCGTGCGCGACCTCCAGGACGAGACCGCAGGCTTCACGGCCTTCATCTCCTGGACCTTCCAGCACGAGCACACGGAAATGCCCGACGTGCCCGAGACCTTCGCCGAGGAGTACCTGCGGACGCTGGCCGTGTCGAGGCTCTTCCTCGACAACATCGTCCACTTCCAGACGAGCTGGGTGACGCAGGGCAAGAAGATCGGCCAGGCGGCTCTGGCTTTCGGAGCGGACGACATGGGCTCGATCATGATCGAGGAGAACGTGGTCTCCTCGGCCGGCACGAGCTACCGCATGAGCCAGGACGAGATGGAGCACCTGATCCGCTCGGCCGGCTACATCCCCAAGCAGAGGACCAACCTCTACGAGCGCATCGTCACCCGCGACGAGACCGCTGAGCTGGCAAGGCAGTACCGGCATGCGCTGACGCCGCAGAACCGGGATCTGGTGAGCTCGGCGCTGCTGCCGGTGGTGAGCTGACTACTCCCACCTGATATCCGGCATCCGCAGCCGCTCGACCTCGCCCCCCTCCCCCAGCACGCTCACCTGCAGGATCTCCTCCACATCCTGCACGGTCACCCCTCGATACCAGAGGTTGTAAGGCCACACGGCCACCGTGATTCCCTGGCTGCAGTGCTTGAGGCAGCCGGTGCGGACCACCATGACCTGATCGCGGATGCCTAGCTCTTTCACCCGGTCCTTGAAGCGGTGGTAGACCTCCATCGAGCCTCGGAGGCCGCAGCTCGGCTTGGGGCTCTCCGGGGGGCGTTCGTTGGTGCAGACGAGGATCTGGACCTGCGGCTTGGGCATGCCCGGGATGATAGCGGATAGAATCTCCCCCTTGACCCAACGCTCCGCCCTCGTCCTGCTGGCTCTCGCCGCGCTGGCTTCCCTGCTCGGCTCGGCCTGGGGCTCGCCCTGGCTGCTTGCAATGGGCGGGGCGGTCTTCCCGGTAGCGCTGATTTCTCTTGGCGCTCCCCGCCTGAGATGGACACTGCTTATCCTCGGGATCATCCTCGTTGGCATCCTCTCGACGCTGCTCCTCCTCCCGGACGGCGGGCCCGATGTCGGACCTCTTCCGCTCGGCACGGCTTTGATGCTCTTCGTGCTGGTTCCGGTTCCCTTTGTCCTGGTGAGCTGGGCCTACGCCGCTTTCTTCGATCTCAGGGATGAGGACCTCGAGCGGCTGCGAAAGATGAGGAAGGGCTGACGTGCCAATCCTCGACCGGCCCCTGATCGTCATCGCGGCGGTCCTCTATCTGGGGATCTGCATAGGCCTCGGCATCTGGTCGCTTCGCCGCACTCGAAACGCTCACGACTTCTGGGTGGCGGGGCAGGCTCTGGGTGTCGTGGTGACCGGCATCGCCACAATGGCAGCGGCATTCAGCGGCTTCGTTTTCGTGGGCGGGCCGGGGCTGACCTACCGGATCGGGCTGTCTTCCCTGTTCATCAACGTGTCGATCGGGTTCACTGCCGGGCTCCTGGGGTGGACCGTTGCGAAGCGGCTGCGGCTCCTTGCCGAGGTGCGGGACGTCTATACGATTCCGGACGCCGTCCTCTGCCGATACCGCAGCCGTCTCGCCTCGGGAGCCGCTGCCGTGGCTGTCCTGATCGGCACCGTGGGCTATCTGGGGACCCAGCTCCTGGCTCTGGGGGTCGTCATGAAGGCGGCGCTCGGTATCGAGAGCGCGTTGCTCGCCGTGACCCTGGGTACGGCGGTCATCCTCTTCTACAGCACGGCCGGCGGCATGGTCGCGGGGATCTGGACCGACGTGTTCCAAGGCGCGCTCATGCTTCTTGCCGCGGTGGGTGTCTTCTTCTATGCCTTGGACGCGGGCGGGGGCTTCGGAGAGATCGCCCGCAGTATCTCTTCATCGGAGCGGTTCGGCCGCCAGTTCCTGGAGCCGTTCGGGGAGACGCCAGTGCTGATGCCCCTGGGCTTCTTCTTCGTCTTCGGGATCGGCGTGCTCGGCCAGCCGCACATGCTCCACAAGTTCTTCATGCTGCGCGATCCCCGACGGCTCAAGTGGCTGCCGCTGATCCTTGGAGGCTCGCAGGTGATCTGCCTGCTGATCTGGCTGGGACTGGGGCTGGCCGTTCCCGCGCTCGTCGCTCAAGGGAAGCTCCCGCCGCTCGAAAAGCCGGACGACGCGGCGCCGCTCTTCCTCCTCAACTTCGCTCCCGATCTTCTGGCCGGGTTGGCGGTCGCCGCGATCCTGGCGGCGATCATGTCCACGGCCGACTCCTTCACGAACCTGGGAGCGGCGGCTCTGGTGCGCGACCTTCCCAAGGCACTGGGTCGGCAGGTTCGGAATGAGCTGCTCTGGGGCCGGATCGCCACCGTCGGAGTGACCTTGGCCGCCGCAGTGACCGCGTACCTCTACAATGACCTCATCGCCTTGCTGGGCACTTTCTCCTTCGGCACGTTCGGAGCGGCTCTCGCTCCCGCTCTTGCCGTAGGGCTCAATTGGAAGCGGGTCACCGCTGCTGCCGCGACGGCTTCCATCATCACGGGCACGGTGCTGAACCTGGTGCTGGAGCTCAAGTTGATCCCTCTTCCTCCTGGGGCGCTGCCCACCGCTGTCTCCCTCGCCGCTTCCTTTGTGGTACTGCTCCTGGTGAGCTGGTGGTCAGCAGGCGAGGAGATTGATGAGGACGTCCTCGCGGTGATGGAGGCCTGATGAGCGTCCGCTTTCTGGTCAACCCTAAAGCCGGCCGGGGCCTGAGCGCCGCCAGCTTCGACCTCCTGCGGAAGCTGGCTTCCCGGGCGGGAGCGGGCTTCGTGGTCAGCCGCAACGCCGCGGATCTCGGCGAGCAGGCGCGGAGGGCCGCCGAAGATGGAGTCGAGCGGCTGCTCGTCGCCGGGGGCGATGGGACGATGCACCATGCCATCCAGGGCCTTGCCAACACCTCCTGCGCGCTAGGCGTCATCCCTGTGGGAACGGGCAACGACCTCTCGGGTACGCTCAAAATCCCGCCGGACGTCGACGTAGCTGTCCAGCGCGGATTGACCGGCAAGATCCGACCCATCGACCTCATCCGAGTGGGGGAGACTTACAGCGCGAGCTACCTGGGGGTCGGCTTCGACTCCGAGGCGACCGAGTTCGCCAACCAGGTGAAGATCCTCAAAGGCCCCCTGATCTACCCCTATTCCGTGATCCACACCCTCGCCACGTTCGTGCCCCCGTCCATGCGGATCGTCCACGACGAAGGGGTCTTCGAGGGGAAGGTCATGTTCGCCAACCTCTCGAACCTGCCCCGCTTCGGAGGAGGGATGCAGATTGCCCCTCAAGCGGAAATCGACGACGGCTTGCTCGACCTCGTGATCGTCAAGGAGATCTCCCGCCGGGCGCTCCTCACCGTTTTCCCCAAGGTCTACGCCGGCCGGCACGTGGGGCACCCGGCGGTGCTCTTCCATCGCACCCGGCGGGTGGAGATCACGATCGACCGGCCGATGACGCTCTACGGGGGAGGCGAGCCCGTCCGGCCCATGGCGGCGGGCGAGCCGGTGACGGCGGAAGTGGTGCCGGCGGGACTTAGAATCGTGGACTAGGAAACTTTCACGCTCTTTTCCGTATAACTGGCATGCGCACCATCCTTGGTTTCTTCCTCGCCCTGCTCGCGCCCTGTTTGCTGACTGCCGCAGAAATCGGCCCTCCTCTGCCCGTTCCGCGCGCGGCGAGCAAGATCGAGATGGATGGCAAGCTCGATGACGCCGCCTGGCAGCAGGCGGCTGTCCTCGACACCTTCTACGAGACCTACCCGGGCGACAATACCGAGCCGGCGGCGAAGACGGTGGTCTACCTGACGTACGACGATCACGACTTCTACGTCGGAATCCACGCGTTCGACCCTGAGCCCAGGAACATCCGAGCTCCCTTTGTCGAGCGCGACAACATCGTCGGGACGGATGACAACGTCGCCGTGTTCCTCGATACCCGGAACGACCGCCGCTCCGCCGTCGAGTTTCGCGTCAACCCCCGCGGCAACCAGACCGATGCGAACTACAACGACACCAACGGGAACGAGGATCTCTCCCCCGATTTCTTCTACGACACGGCGGCGCAGCTCACCGATGACGGTTGGACGGCCGAGATGCGGATCCCCCTGTCCTCGCTGCGCTATCCCAGGCTGGCGGAGAACCGCTGGGGCATCCTGGTGTGGCGCAACTACCCGCGCGACCAGCGCTATGCCATCCACAGCAGCCCGATTCCCCGCGGCAGCAATTGCTGGATCTGCCAGTCGCGCGAGCTCACCGGTCTGACCGGGCTGCCCGGCGGCGGCCATTTCGTGGCGGCGCCCTACGTTACAGGCCAGCGCCGAAGCGAGCCCAGCGGTGATCTCGGCTCGTCGCTGGAAGACCAGGACCCGGAGGCCGATGCAGGCCTCGACGTCAAATGGCAGCCGAGCGGGAGCAACGCTCTCGACCTGACCATCAATCCCGACTTCTCGCAGGTGGAGTCCGACGTCGGCCAGATCGCGGTCAACAACCAGTTCGCGATCTTCTTCCCCGAGAAGCGCCCCTTCTTCCTGGAGTCGGTGGACCTCTTCGACACCCCGATCCAGGCGGTCTACACCCGCACCATCACCGATCCCAAGTGGGGCCTCCGCGACACCGGCAAGCTGGGCAACACCTCTTTCACCTTCCTGCTCACCGAAGACCAGGGGGGCGGCAGCGTCATCATCCCGGGCTCCACCGGCAACGACTTCGCGCCGCAGGACTTCTCCTCCCAGGTGCTGGTCGGCAGCCTGCGGCGGGACTTCGGCGCCTCGTACGCCAGCATGCTCGTCACCGCCCGCGAGAACGAAGACGGTGGCTACAACCGGGTCGCCGGCCCCAACTTCCTCTGGCGGAGGAGCGAGACCGACCAGATGACCGGGCAGCTCCTGGTAAGCGACACCGAGACTCCCAATCGTCCCGACCTCTATCCCACCTGGGACGGCCGCCAGCTCACCTCCCATGCCAGCCATCTGGAGTGGCTCCACACCGGCCGCGACTGGACCTGGCGGGCTACCGTGCAGGACTTCGGAGAGGACTTCCGCGCCGATCAGGGTTTCGTGACGCAGGTGGGCTACCGCCTGGGCCGCTATGCGCTCTACCGGAACTACTATCCGCAGAAGGGCCTGTTCCGGCGCATCTCGCCCTATGGCATCGTGCGCTACCTCGAGAGCCCGGACGGTGATCTGCTCCGCCGTCAGACGGTTCCTGGCGTCCAGGTCCAGGGGCGGCGCAACATGGCGGCCGGCTTCGACTTCGCGGTGCGCGAGAAGCTGCGGGTGGGCAGCCAGATCCTGGAGCGCAGCAACGTCAATTACTACTTCCAGTACGACCCGGGCCGCCGCTTTTCCCGCATCGGCCTCAACGGCTCCCTGGGCGACTCGATCGATTTCGCCAACGTCCGGGTCGGCCAGGGAGGCAACTTCGGGCTCTTCGGCACGGTCAAGCCTACCGACCACCTTTCGCTCGAGTTCAACACCGACCGCCAGTGGCTCGATGTGCGGGACGGGCGTCTCTTCACCGCCCAGATCGAGCGCCTGAAGGCGACCTACAACTTCACCGCCCGCGTCTTCCTGCGGGTGATCGGCGAGTACCTGGACGTCAACCGCGATCCGGGGCTCTACACGTTCCCCGTGGGCGACCAGAGCGGCTCGTTTGCGGGCTCGGCCCTCTTCGCCTACCAGATCAACTGGCAGACGGTGCTCTTCGTGGGCTACGCCGACGATCGGCTGCAGGATCGCCTCGGCGATTTGCAGCCGGCGGACCGTCTGGTGTTCGTGAAGGTCTCGTACGCCTTCCAGCGGTGAGGCTGCTGCTGCCGCTCAGGGTTTCGGGTATACGCGAGGCGTCCTGTCGCTGGTCGCACAGTCTTCCGGATCGGGCGCGGTCGGACCGGTGAGAGCGGTCCGGAGCTCGCCGTACACATAACGCGGCGTGTACGTGTAGGTTGAGCTGGTCGAGCTGATCGTCCCGAATCCATACCCATCACTACCCTCGACGTCGACATCGAAGAGTACGGCGTCGACCTGCCCGGACAGCGCGATCCTGGGATCTGCCTGATCGAGCTGGTTGAAATGGGTGACCAGGGTCGTGCATTGGGTTTTCTCCGTGAAACCCCTTTTCAGCGATGCACCCAGCTCGTCTATGACGAGACGCGGCATCGGCTCATCGGCTTCTTCGAGGACCCTGTCGATCTTGGCGAACATCGGCGGGAAGGAGTTGCTGAGACCCTCTTCGTCGGGTTCGGTGAAGGGATATGGATGCAGCGACAGCGCATCCATCTTCTGAAGGATCGTTCCGCCGTAGATGGGGTCCTTGAGCATCGCCTCAAGGAAGGTCTCGGGCTTGTAACCGTAGGACTTGGTGTCATCTCCCGACACCGAGAGCACACCGCCGAGGACGCGCATGGCGGGATTTGCGGCCTTGACCGCGTCGTAGGTCGCCGTCAAGAGATGGTCGTAGAGTGAAGGATCGGGGTTGCTCCAGTACTGCTTCAAATTGGGCTCGTTCCACACCTCGATCCCCGCGGAAAGGGGATAGCGCTTCGCGATGGCGGCTGCCATTGCCGCGTAGTTCGCGACATGGGAGTCGTTCGGCGGAAAATATAACGAAGTGGCGGTGAGGTTTGCCCAACGGGGTGTCCCCACAAGGATCCAGATCGGCCGGACTCCATGGGCGATGAAGAAGTGGTAGTAACCGTCGTATTCGTTCCATTGGTAGCAGCCGGGATTCCTCTCGACCTCCTTCCATTCGAAGTTCTCCCGCACCAGGACCCCGTTCATGTCCCTCGTAATGCGCGCGACGGTGGGGGCACTGGCAAGGCTCCCCTGGATGGCTCCGTCGTTGAAGCCGATCGGCAGGTGGCCGTGGGCGTCGCGGTCGTAGAGCGGCTGACCTACCACTGGAGGGTCGAGCGGCACAGCGACGGAGGGGGCGGCGGGCGGATTTGCGAGGATCAGCGCACCCTTGTCATCAGTCGGCGTGTTGGGCTTCTTGCACATCAGGATTTGCGCGCTTGCCGCTGACGGAACGAACAGGACCGCGAGGAGCAGGAACATCCCTGCCGGTGTATTCGATTTCTCTTTCATGGCTCATCTCCTTGCTGCCGGCGTGAAGCCGCCGGTCATGGAACGAGCGTAGCCAAGTCACGGGAGCCGGCGCGCGTGCCGGAAGCCATTGCCGGGCACCGTGACTTCCGGCACATGCGCGAAGACGCGAAAGGCGTTATCCTTGCTGACAGGAGACAAGACATGAGCGCGTATCAGGAAGGAACGGGGGCCGTCCTCTGGGGATACCTCCTGCGCTGGAGCCCTCTGCACCGGAGTCCCTGGAACCTGAGAGCCTCGCGCGGCGTGCGGCGGCTCTGGCTGCTCTTCGTGGGCACGAGGATCCGGAGGCCGGCTCCAATCTCTTATTGGCTGCGGGTCGGCGGGGCGACTCGATCGATTTCGCCAACGTCCGGGTCGGCCAGGGTGGCTTCTTCGGGCTCTTCGGCACGGTCAAGCCCACCGACCACTTGGCGCTCGACTTCAACGCCGAGCGCCAGTGGCTCGACGTGCGGCAAGGGCGTCTCTTCACCGCCCAGATCGAGCGCCTGAAGGCAATCTACAACTTCACCGCCCGCGTCTTCCTGCGGATGATCGGGAGTACCTCGACGTCGACTGGGATCCGGGGGCTCTACAACTCTCCCGTGCGCGACCAGAGCGGCTCGTTCGCGGGCTCGGCCCTCTTCGCCTACCAGATCAACTGGCAGACGGTGCTCTTCGTGGGCTACGCTGCAGGACCGGCTCGGCGACCTGCAGCCGGCAGACCGGCTGGTGTTCGTGAAGATTTCGTACGCGTTCCAGCGGTAGGGCTAGCAGCCTGGGTACTCGCCGCCGATCATTTCGACAAAGTGGCAGTACCCCGGCTTGGGCAACGGCGTAGGCCCGTTGCCGTCGTACAGCAGGCCGAAGCCGTACTCGATTTTGGCGGGGTCGGAGAACTGGCCTTCCCAGATCGGACGGTCGCGCAGCGTATGGAGGATCACTGCGCCGACCTCGGGTGTCGAGAGATACTCGTTGACGGCGGCGCGGTTGATGTCGCGTTGCTGCTCGGGGGTGCGGCGCGTATGGCCATGGTCGCCGCCGTAGCTGCCGCTCGTCGTCGCGCCCGTCTCCGTGATCCAGATGGGAGTCGTGTCGCCGTATTGGGCGCGCAGGTTGCGGATGACGCGGAACGCTTGCGCGGCGTACGAGTTGGGACCATCGACGCTGGTGCCCTGATAGATATGCACCGACAGCGCGTCCCAGCAGATGCGGCCCATCTTCTGGTAGAGCGAGCGCATGAAGTCCAGATACAAGTACGCTTCCTTGCTGGCTCCGGGGCCGACATAAGCGAGGCCAGGCGCGAGCACGGTTGTCGACGGGTTCACGGCCTTGATCGCGTCGTAGGCGGCGCACTGCATCTTTGCCATCCGCGAGGCGTCCGGCCAAACGGTTCCTTTCCAGAAGCCCTTGATGTTCGGCTCGTTCCAGGTCTCGATCACGGCCTCGGGGTAGCGTTGCGCGATCCAGGCAAGGAATTTCGCATAGGCGGCGATGTCCCTCGGCGGAGCAAACCGTTGCTGCTGCACAATGCAGAGGTCGCTGATGGGGCACAAATCGGTTGCCCACATCGGCGACTCCCACACGATGATGATTGCGCGCATCCCGTGGGCGCGCAGCTCGGCCTCCATCGCATCGACCCATGCCAGCTTGGACTCGTCGTACTGGCCGGGCGCAGGCTCGACCGCGGACCACTGGATCCCGATCCTCTGCGCGTTGCCTCCAACATTGCGGATGAGCTCGGCCTCCTGTTCGACTGTGATCCCGGAGTGCGGCGCCGGCGGCTCCCAGTTCCAGGAGCTCAGGCCCGTGTTGAATCCGAACGGCTTTCTGGTGGTACGGGGATCGATATCGACGTCCGCGGTGCCCCCGACATCGGGTGCGGGGTCATCACCCTCGTAGTTGTCCGCTGCCGAGGAGCAGCCGGGGTCGGCGAGGTCGGTCAGGGCGTCGAAGTCATTGTCGACTCCGTCGCGGCACTGGGTGCACTTGGGCTGCAGCGGCAGGCCGCAGGTCGGGAGCTGGGCTGAGGCAAGACCTGTGCTCATGATGGCGACCGCGAAAGCCATCCCTACGATTCTCATGACTCGTCTCCTTTCAAACCGGCGGGCATCGCCGGCGATGGAAAGAGCCTAGCCAGACCCCCAGGGCCGGCGCGCGTGCCGGAAGCCGTGGTCGGGTGCCGTGACTTCCGGCACATGCGCAGAATCTGGAGGGGCGTAGAATAAGGAACCATGAGCGACATCCGGTCGGGGTACCTCCTGCGATGGACTCCCACGGTCCGGGGGATTTGGAGCCGGAACGCAGTCCTGCGCGACGTTCGCCGGCTGTGGCGGCTCGCCGGAGGCACAGGGATGCGCCGTCCGGCCCCGGTCCTCCTGTGGCTGCGCGTCGGCGGCGTCCTTATCTGGGGAGCCGTGGGCTGCCACACGCTGGTCAGCAAGCGGCCGGCCGTCTCGGTGTTCCTCGATCAATACAGAGAGCTGTGGCTTGCCGTCTTCTTCGTGGTCTTCGGGCTCGCTTTCTGGGTGAACACCCGCGAAGAGGGAAGGCAACGGCTGCCGGCCCTCGCCTTGATCGGCCTGCAGAGCGCCATCGCTCTCGGCACTCTCTTCGGGAGCGGAAGTCCGATGACCTCCTTCCTTCTGGTTGTCATCGCCGGCCAACTGGCCGTCCTGGAGACGAAGGAGATCCGCGCTATCTTCCTGGCCGTCCATACGCTGGGAACGGTGCTCGCCATCCAGCGCGGCTATGACCCGCTCCGGACGATCTTTCTCGTCGGCTTCTTCCTGGCGGTCCAGGTGTTCGCCGACGGGCTCTGTCAGGACGTGCTCGCCGGCGTGCGGGCGCGCCGGGATCTGCTCCGGGCCCATGCCGAGCTGCGGGAGACCCGGGACCTGCTGGCACAGAGCAGCCAACTGGCGGAGCGCCTCAGGATCTCCCGCGAGCTGCACGACCTCCTCGGCCATCGCTTGACCGCGCTCAACCTCAACCTGGAGGTGCTGAGCCATCTGACGGAAGGGCGGGCGCTCCACCATGCGACGCGGGCTCAGATGCTGGCGAAGCTGCTCTTGGGCGACGTGCGGGCCGCGGTGGGCGCGATGCGGGCGGAGCCGGGTTTGAGCCTGGACGCTTCCCTCGCTGCGCTGGTCCAGGAAATCCCGCATCCTCAAATCCATCTCGACGTCCCTACGGGGCTGGGCCTCGAAGATCCGGATCGCGCCCATGCTCTTTTGCGCTGCGTACAGGAAATCGTCACCAACGCCGTCCGCCATTCCGGTGCCGACAACCTCTGGATCGAGGTGGTCAGGTCAGGCAACGAGGTGAAGGTGCAAGCGCGCGACGACGGACGAGGCGTGGCGAGCCTGAAGCCCGGTAATGGATTGACGGGCCTCTCCCGGCGCCTCGCGGATCTCGGCGGTACGCTGGAGCTCGCCTCTGCCGGGGGAGAGGGCTTCCGGGCCACGGTCTGCATCCCCGCTTCCGGGAGAGTCCTGTGATTCGCGTCTGCATCGTCGAGGATCAGACCCTGGTCCGGGAGGGCCTGCGCAGCCTCCTTGGCATGGTCGACGACGTGGAGGTCGTGGCCGAGGCCGAGGATGGGGAGGCGGCGCTCCGGATCATTCCGGACGTCCATCCCGACGTGGTGCTTCTGGACGTCCGCATGCCGGGCAAGTCGGGAATCGAGGTCCTGGTAGATCTGGGCGACTCCGGGTCGCTGCCTCCGACTCTGATCCTCACCACGTTCGACGACGACAAGGTGCTGCTCGAAGGTTTGAAGGCGGGAGCCAAAGGGTTCCTGCTCAAGGACGTATCTTTGGCCTGCTTGGCGGACGCCATCCGCACCCTCGCATCGGGCGGAGACCTGATTCTTCCGGCTCTGACCGAGCACCTCGGCCGCGGCCGGGAGTGGCCGCGCAGCGACTTCGATTGCCTGGAAGATCCAGACCCGATGACCGAGCGCGAGGTCGAGGTCTTGCGGCTCATTTCACGCGGCTACAGCAACCGTGAGATCGGAGACGCTCTCGACATCGCCGAGGGCACGGTGAAGAACCATATCTCCCACATCCTGAGTAAGCTAGGAGTGCGCGATCGTACCCGCGCCGTCCTCAAGGCCCTGGAGCTGGAGCTGATTTAACAACCCTGACCCCTTGCGGCGGGCTCGCGACACCATTAGGGTATGTCCGGTCGTATGTGGTCCCGCCGCCGTCTCCTCGCTCTGATCTGGTTCGTGCTCGCGTGCGGGCGCCCGGGCTTCGCTCAGGAGGCGCCGGTCCGGCTGCTGGCTCCTCAACCGGGTGCCCGGCTCGCGGCCGGCTCCATGGCCGAGCTCGAGTGGGCACCGCTCGCGGAGCTCGACCGCCGGGTCGAGGAGTGGGAGGCGTTCCTCAGCCTCGACGGCGGTGTCACCTATCCGGTGCGGATCACTCCGCATCTGGACCAGGACGTCCGCCGCATCCGCTGGCAGGTGCCTCCCTTCCCCGCTGAGGATGTCCGGATCCTTCTGCGCTTTGGCGACGAGCGCCGGGAAACAGCGGTGGAGCTGGCCACTCGGTTCTCCATCGCGGAATCTCCAGGCGGGCTCCCGCTCCCTGCCAGCCGGTCCGCCACCCGGGGCGAGCCCGCTCTCCCCGGCCATCCCGGGGTCGTCGCCTGGGTGGAAGGCTCGCGCCGCGGAGGCGCTCTGCGCCAGAGGATCGCGGCCGAGCCCGCGCGCCTCAAGCCAGCCTTCGCCCTTCCCACGACGCACACGGAGGCCGCCGAGGCCTCTCTTCTCGGTCCGGATTCCACCCCGCCCGGTACGGCCGCGTCCTCTCCGCCAGTCCCGCCGGACAGCCGGTGGACGGCGGGGATGCGGGCCGGCGCCAGCCCGGCCTTCGTTTCCGACATCCTCCTCCTGATCCAGCGCCAGAACGAATAGACCGGGATCGGCCCTCCAGTCCCGAAGGAAATGGGCTGCCCGTTCCCGGGCGGTCGATCTATCGTTCATGACCCTGCTTGCGCAGGAGGAGCTTTCGGAATGTTCAGATCCTTTGTAGCTGTCGTTCTTCTCATACTGGCCGCCGTGGCCGTCCAGGCGCAGACGCCTGGCATCGGCGCGATCCGTGGCCGGATCCTGGATGAGGCCGGCGCGCCGGTCGCCGGCGCCGAAATCACCGTCACCAACCAGGCGACCGGGTTTTCCCGCACCGCCCGCAGCGGCGAAGGGGGGAGCTATCTCCTGCCCGAGCTGCCTCTGACCGGAACCTACTCGATCCGCGCCACGAAGGAGGGCCTGCTGCCGCAGGAGCGCTCGGACATCCAGCTCCGCGCGGGCCAGACCGCGGCCATCGACGTGGTGCTGGGCTCCGGAACGGTCGCGGACGCGGTCACGGTCTATGGCACGGCTGAAGGGGTGCAGTCCGACTCGCCGCAGCTCGGCACCCGCCTGGATACGGAGAAGATCCAGGAGACGCCCGTCCTCGGACGCAAGATCACCGCGCTCCCCCTGCTCAATTCCGCGGTGCGCCCGGCTCGCGGCACCGGCGACCTGTTTCTCAACAACACCCTGTTCGTGATCGACGGCGGCGGCCGGCGGCAGGCCACGTTCACGATGGACGGCGGCACCCTGGACGACTCCTGGGGCCGGCAGACGATCTTCACCAACGTGCCCCTGGGCGCCATCCAGGAGATGACCGTCCTCACCAACAGCTTCTCGGCCGAGTACGGCCGCACCACCGGCGGCGCCATCAACCTCGTCACCCGCACGGGCACGAACGAGCATCACGGCGAGATCGTGGCCCTCTCCCGGCCCGGCGGCCTGCAGTCGAACGCCCCGATCACCGATCAGGATTCCGAGGACGAGCTGTTCCAGGGCAGCGTCTTCCTGTCAGGCCCCTTGGTGCGGGATCGGATCTATTGGGCATTGGCCGGCGAGCGCAACGACCAGGACCGCGACTCGATCATCACTTCGGCCCTGTCCCCGGGCGTCTTCACCGGCAACTACAAGCAGACGCTTCTCTTCGGCCGCCTCGACGCCGATCTCAATGACGCGAACCACCTGCTGGCCCGGCTGAGCCTCGACCACTTCACGGACACCAATCCGGCTGACGCGGTCGGCGGCGTGGCGCTGCCCAGCGCCGCGCGGATCTTCCGCCGCGACACCCAGGCCGTCCTGCTCGGCGAGACCGCCGTGCTCGGCGCGAACGCCTTCAACGATGCCCGCCTCGTCTGGGAGGACGGGGACCCGATCACCGAGTTCGAGCCGGCGAACGCCTCAGTGCAATTCGTCCGCCCGGGCGTCTCGACCGAGGGCGAATCGCGCGCCGCGCGGCTCACCAGCCGCATGTTCCAGTTCGCGGACGCGGTCTCCCTGGGCCTCGGCAACCATTTCGTCAAGATGGGCGGCGACGTGATCCGCTCCAAGTCGGGGGGCAACGGCCAGGAGTTCGGCTCGCCCTTCACCCTGGGCCAGTTCACCTTCCGCGCCGGCATCCCGGCGACGACCCCGACGAGCCAGCTCACGCTCGCCGACGTCCAGCGCTTCACCCAGGGCTTCGGCGACGTGGACTACGAGGTGAGCGAGACGCTCTGGTCGGTCTTCGTCCAGGACGACTACCGGGTGCGCCCGGACCTGGTGCTCAACCTGGGTTTGCGTTACGACCGCCAGACTCTGACGGACGACGACGACAACCTCGGGCCGCGGCTCGGCTTCGCCTGGAGCCCGGGCAACGACCCGCGGACCACGATCCGGGGCGGCTATGGCATCTACTACTCCGAGATCCGCGCCAACATCGTGGCCGGCTGGGAGCTCAACGGCCCCGAGGGCTTCTTCAACTTCAGCGCCGCGCCAGGCCAGCTCGGTTTCCCCACGTCGTTCAACCCCCTGCCGGGCTTCCCCGCGGGAGCCGTGCTGCCGCCGCGCGACATCACGATCCAACCCGGCCGCCGGAGCTACTACAGCCAGTTCTTCGATATCTCCAAGCTCGCCGGCTATCAGGACGAGCTGCTCAACCCGGAGACCGATCAGGCGACGATCGGCGTCGAGCGCGAGCTCGGCAACCGCTGGATCGCCAGCCTGGACTATGTCTACGCGCACACGCAGGACATCGAGCGCAACATCGATCTGAACGCGCCGACGGCGTTCGTCCGCACCACTCCGGGGCAGACCCGGCCGGCGGCGACCGCTGACACCACGCGGCCGATCACGCCGGTCGCGGGCGGCTACCGCCGCATCCTCGCGACCATCAACCAGGGCGAGAGCAAGTACGACGGCGCGCAGCTCAACGTGCGCAAGCAGTTCGCGGACCGCGGCGGCCTACTGCTGAGCTACACCTGGTCGCACACCCGCAACAACATCGAGCCCGATGCGCCGGGCGGAGATCCCAACGACGCGCGCCGGCTCGGCGACGAGTGGGCCGACAGCCTGCTCGACCAGCGGCACCGCGCCGTGCTGAGCGGCTGGACCTCTCTGCCCTGGCAGTTCCGGGTGGGAGGCGTTGCGACCTATGCCTCGGGCCGGCCGTTCAACATCACGACCGGCGCGGACAACAACGGCGACGGCTCCAACGCGGACCGGCCGGTGATCGACGGCCGGGTGATCGGCCGCAACGAGGGCCGCGGCGACGACGTGTACGACCTGGCGCTCTTCCTCGAGCGCGATTTCTCCGTCGGGTTCGCCACTCTCGGGCTGCGCGGCGAGGTCTTCAACGTGACCGACCGGGCGAACGTGGTGGGCTTCAACGGCGTCTATGGCAACAACGCCAACGGTGCGCCGCTCGCCACCTTCGGCCAGCAGCTCGGCGGGATCAGCAACGTCGATCCCGGCCGGCAGTACCAGTTCGAGGCCCGGTTGCGGTTCTAGATGCCGGAGATGCCAGCCCTCCTGGAGGTCCGGGGGATCTCGAAGAGCTACGGCCCGCGCCGGGTTCTCGACGCGGTGAGCTTCGCCGTCAGGCCGGGCGAGGTGCTCGGCCTGATTGGTCCGAACGGCGCGGGCAAGACCACGCTCTTCGAGTGCCTGGCGGGAGTTCTGCCCGCCGATAGGAGAGAGGTGCGCGGTTCCGCGGGGATGTTCTACGTCCCCGACGGCATCGCGCCGTGGCCCGACCAGCCGGTCTGCCGGGTCCTCCTCTTCTTCCGCGACCTCTGGGGTACCGCGCCGGACCGCGTGTCCGCCGCCGTCGACTCCTTCCGCCTGCGGCCGCTGCTCGGCTCGACGGTGCGCTCCCTCTCCAAGGGGGAGCGCAAGCGTTTCCTCATCGCCCTGGGCCTCCTCGCGCCAGAGCCCCTGCTGCTGCTCGACGAGCCCTTCGACGGGCTCGACCTGCGCCAGACTCGGGAAGTCACCGCTCTTCTGCGCGCCGAGGCGGCCCGGGGCCGCACGCTCTTCCTCTCGATCCACCAGCTCAACGACGCCGCCCGCGCCTGCGACCGCTTCGTCCTGCTCTCCGACGGCCGGGTCGCGGGCGAGGGCACCCTGGACGAGCTGCAGGGCCGCGCCGGTCTCATCCAGGCCGGAATGGAGGAGGTGTTCCTCGCGCTCACTTAGAGCCTTGGCGAGCCTCGAAGGCCGGGAGCTCCTTGCCTCCCGGGCCTGGTGGCTGCTGCTCGCCATGACCGGCCCGCTCGTCGGCCACGCCTTCCTCACCGCCGTCGCCTCCTACTCGGAGATGAGCGGCGACGGGAGCGGACCGGCCGCGCTCGCCCAGGGCCTCAGCCCGCTCGACGGCCTCGTCGTCCCCACTCTTGGAGCCTATGCCGTCGCGGCCACCTTTCTGCTGCCCTTCGTCGCCATCCGGCTCGTCGCGACCGAGCGCGAGAGCGGGGCGGGCGGGCTCCTGGCCCAGACCCCGGCAGGCCTCGGGTCGCGTCTCGCGGCCAAGGCCGGGGTGCTCCTCCTCGGCTGGCTCGTCGCCTGGATTCCTGCCCTCGTCGCCTTCGGTCTCTGGCTCGGCGAGGGCGGTCATCTCGACCCGGGCGAGACGGTCAACGTCCTCCTCGGCCATCTCCTGCACGGCCTGCTGATCGTGGGTCTGGCCATGGCCGCGGCGGCGGTCTGCCGGAGCAGCTCTAGCGCCGCGATCGTCACCCTCGGCTTCACGGTCGGCGCCTGGGCCCTCGACTTCATGGCCGCCGGCCGGGAAGGGCTGATCGCCCGCCTGGCTCCCTTTACGCCGGAAGCCGCGCTCCGTACCTTCGAGCACGGCGAGCTGCGCTTGGCGGTCGTGGGGGTGCTGCTGCTGGCCAGCGTGGCCAGCTTCGCCTTCGCGGGCCTCTGGCTCGACCCCTTCAGAAGGATGCGGTCGCGAGCCGCCCTCTCCGCGGTCCTCCTGGTCCTGGCGGTGGGAGGAGCCGCGCTCGCCTCCTCCTGGCGCTCGGGCTGGGACCTCTCCGAGGACCGGCGCAACTCCTTTCCGAGGGTGGACGAGGCGCTCCTGCGCACCCTCCGTCAGCCGCTTCGCGTCACCGTCCACTTGGCGCCGGAGGACCCGAAGCGCGCCGATCTCGAGCGCAACGTGCTCGCCAAGCTCTGGCGGGTCGTGCCGCGCCTGGAGGTGGCCTACGCCGCGGAGAGCCGCACCGGCCTCTTCGAGGGCGCGGACAGCCACTATGGAGAAATCTGGTATGCGGTCGGCCCGAACCGGGCGCTGCTGCGCTCCACGACCGAGCCGATCGTCCTCCAAAAGATCTACGAGCTCGCTGGGGTGGCGCCGCCGCTCCCCTCATCCGATCCGCCTTACCCCGGATATCCGTTGACCGCGTCGCCCCGCGGCGCGTCATTCCTGTTCTACGTGGCTTGGCCGTTGGCCGCCGGTCTGGCCTTTCTCTTTTCGCGCGGCCGTTGGAGATCGTCATGCGCACAACTGGTTGGACCCTCCTCACTTTCCTCCTCCTCGGACTGACGCCGCTCGCCGCCCAGAAAAAGCCCGATGTGGTGCGGGTGGACCTCGCGGGCGAGAAAGAAGGCGCCGAGCCCACCCGTTTCCTCTCGGTCGTCGGCGACTGGTCGATCACATCCGACGAAGGCAAGAAGGTTCTGCTCGTGGACGGCCGGGAGTGGAAGAAAGGTCAGCCGTCCGGCGGATTGGCGGACAAGGCGCGGGCCATCTACGGCTCGCGGCACGAGGAGTTCATCGACAACGTGAAGGCCTTCGCCTACTTCCCCTACGCCGTAACCACGGGAGTCGACGACTTTCACGACGGCGAGATCTCGATGCGCTTCAAGCTGATCGGCGGCGCGCTTGACCAGTGCGCCGGCATCCTGTTCAACCTCAAGTCGAACGGGGACTACCTGGCGGTCCGATTCAACGGCAAGGAGGACAACCTGGTCCTCTGGACCTTCGACCACGGCAAGCGGAGCTTCGTGAAGAAGGGCGTGAAGGACGTCCACATCCCCTTCAAGGAGTGGCACTCGATGAAGATCGCGGTGCATGGCACCCAGCTCGAAGGCTGGCTGGACGGCGAGAAGCTCCTCGACTACACCCTCGCCGCGCCCGTGTCCGGCAAGGTCGGCGTCTGGTCAAAGACCGACAGCATCAGCGAGTTCGCGGACTACACGGTGACGCCGGCCGCGAAGTGAGGCTTGAAAATCGGGGTCTGGGCACCATGAAGGATAGGGGCGGCGGTCGCCGCCCCCGTCCGAAAAGGAGGCACCGAATGAAGCGAAAGATTCTTCCTCTTGCCGCGCTGCTCGTCCTGACCTGCGCTTCGGCCGCCCAGGCTGTCGGCTACTGCAGCGTCACGTACTGCGCCAACCAGCCCCCGGGCAAGCTCTGCGGCTGTCCGCCCGAATCCGACAAACCCGGCGCGCCGGCCACCTGCGGCTCCTATAAATGGAGCAAAGCCTGCTGGTATTTCGGGAGCTCCACGGCAGATCTGGAGTGCTCCGCCGAAGCTCCTCCGGCCGGCGACGCGTCCGGAGGCAGCAAGGGCGTTTCGGAGCTTCCGATTTCCTCGGCGGCGGTCGAAGATCCCGTAGACCGGATCTGAGAGGATTTGAGCCGCCACGAGGATTCTGGAACCGCTCCGCGGAGGTCGCAGCCTTTCCGAAGACCTCGGGGCGGCTCTGAAGCACTCGGAGCCGTTCTCAGCCGCTCGGAAAGGCTCTGAGCTTTTCGAAACGATTCCCAAGTCTCCAGAAGCGTTCTGAGCCGCGGGAAACGACATCGGCCGCTTCAAAACCGTTCCGCGGGATTCGGAGCGGCTCTGAATTTCTCGGAACCATTCTCAGCCCTTCAGAATGGTTCCGAGAGGCTCAAAGTCGTTCCGAGCCGCGGAGAATGACTTCGAGCGCTTCAGATCCATTATTTTGGATTCAGAACGACTCTGAAGTTCTCAGAATCGTTCTCAGCCGTTCAAAGGGGCCTCGAGATGTTCGGAGTCCTTCCGAGCCGGTCGGATGGGATCGGATCGCCTTGGAGCCGTTCTTTGGGATTCAGGTAGCCCCGAAGGGGCGCAGGCATCGGCCCCAGGCGTCAGCCCTGGAGCCCACCACCCTCAACGGGGCTTGCGCTCCTCGCCCATGCCTACGCTGCTGCGGGGCTCTATCCTTTTACCCGAGGCAGGTACCGTTCACGAAGGATGCGCAGGTGGTGCAACTCGTGGCCGGCTATGTGGAAGGCAAGGCCGCGAGGAGAGGCCGAGTAACCGTTGACGATGCCTCTCCGCAGCCAGGCTTCCTGGTCGAGACCGCGAAACAGCGTGACGGAGGCTTTGCGAACGGCCTCGAAATCCGCGAGCAGTTCGGCAAGGGAGCGGTTCTCGAACCGTGCCGCGGTCGCATAGTCGTTCTCGTCGAAGCCGGGAAGCGGGCGCGAGTCGCCGCGCGCGACGCAGAGGGCGCGATAAGCGAAGATCCGCTCGTCGTCGGCAAGATGGCCGAGGATCTGCTTCACGGTCCACTTCCCAGGGGCGTAGGTGACGTTGCCGTTGAGTTCCCCAAGCTCCTGAAACAGCGCGACTGTTTGCTTGCCTTGGCGGAGTAGCAGCTCGACCGCGTCGTCTCCCTCGACCAAATCGATGTCCGGCTGGGCGTAGTCGGCGTACTCGCCGGGCTTCGGGCGACCTGACGAATTAGTCGCCGCCATTGCCTCTGCCTCTCTTGACTTCAAGCAAAAAGCGAAGAAGCCCCTCCATGCGAACTAGCATTGCTCTGAGCTGTTGGTCAGTAAAGTTTCCAGGTGGACCGTGCGTTCCCGCGTGAAAAGCGTCAAGGAACGCGAGTGCTGCCTTAACATCGCTCTCTAAGAAAGTGGACAACTGCTTGCTTTCGATATGCCGGACGATGAATAGAAGGCGAGCTCGCCGTGTGGGTCGACCGTTGCTGAAGTTTTCCGGCTCCGTACTCCACGCAATCAGCTCTGACTCTGGGGAAAGGTGGTGCAGGACTTGTGTAAAAATCTCTCGTAATGTCGTTGTGACATGCCGGACCCGCTCTGGATTATCCCTAGATAGAGCGTGCCTTGCGCCATCAAGCATGATAAGAAGATTTGGGTCGACTTCGCTCAGGAGGATACCTAATTCTGGGAGTTCGGCGGGTATGACGTTATTTCTAACATCTTCCGCAAGGTCATGCTCAGCTTCCTCCGAATCCGAGGGACTCAACAAATAAGCTAGGTCTCCCGCGAGAAATACCTCTACCGGTGAAAGCGCGGAGACATTGGGTGATATTGTGTAGAGCTGCCCCTCTGCGAGTGAATCAACCAGCGTCCTATAATTAAGCGTGAGTTGACTGTAGGTCGATTCTAATCGGCTCGCCAAATCTGGAGTAGTAAAGGTGGAAGCCTGAAATCTTGCCCAATCTGTCCGAGAATATAGGGCCTCCGCCGCAGCAGAGATCGATGCCATTCTGTCAGCTTGCGAATGGATGTCACTAATCAGCTTCGTTAGGCCGTCAGTTTTGGGTGGGACGATATTCTTTAAAAGATCTTGTAGCTGATCATGGGAAGTTTTAACGTTCGAGATCCCTGCAAGGGCGGATTCCGCTGCGTCAAGCATCCGCTCAGCGTCGGTGCGGTAATTTTGGATTGCTAGCGAGCCAAATGGATCCTCGAAATGCTTACGTCTCGCCCTCTCCTCATCCAGCAAGCGCCGAATTCCATGGCCCGGCCCAAACTTATCCCATTCGCTCATTCCCAATCACCTCACGCGGCTAACGCTTCACCTTGAGCTCCGTGGGGACTGTGCTCAAGGCGCAGCGCGACTTGGGACGAGCCCGCCGCCCATCCACAAGTGATTACAGCGCAACCTTGAACCCAACTCTTTGGCGAGCGGCAGATCGGTGCCCCAGTTGATCGTGCAGGTCTGGCGGCACTTGCTTTGTCATCACTTATCTCTGGAGCATCTGCGGCAACTCACGCAAATTGCAACCGCCTACCCTTTGGCTCAGGGATAGGCCTTCCAAACTCCTTCGCTGTTTCGAGCCATAGCTCGATCGCATCTTTGCAGTTGCCGAGAGCGCCATCCGGTGAGTCACCATGTGCAGCGCAACCTGGAAGCTCAGGCACTTCAGCGATAAAGACCCGATCCTCTTCGCTCCAGTAGATGATCACCTCGTATTTGTACATCAGTCGCTGCCTCCAAGCTTGTATCGAAGAATCACCGAGCGGACTTGCCGCACTTGGTAAGGCTTCGCGGTGCTTCCTTCCCTCTGGAGATTGATGAGCTGCTCAACACCCGCTTTGATGAAGACGTGATGACTTCCGCGGATACGCTCCTCGAAGCCGAGATCAGCGAGAAGCCTACGCAGTTCGTCGAAGCGGATGTTGGCGTCTGACTGACCATGGAGAATCCGCTGGAGAAGTATGTCCCTCTTGGGCATGCCCGAAGTCTACCTGTACTACGCCCCGACCTTGAACTCCACCCCCTGCGCGAGCGGCAGGTCGGTGCCCCAGTTGATCGTGCAGGTCTGGCGGCGCATGTAGGCCTTCCAAGAATCGGAGCCCGCCTCGCGGCCTCCTCCGGTCTCCTTTTCTCCTCCGAAGGCTCCGCCGATCTCGGCTCCCGAGGTGCCGATGTTCACGTTGGCGATGCCGCAGTCGCTTCCAGTCGAGGCCAGGAAGCGCTCGGCGGAGCGCATGTTGAGCGTGAAGATGGCGGAGGAGAGACCCTGCGGGACGTCGTTGTGGAGCTGGATCGCCTCGTCCAGGTCTTCGAATTCGAAGACGTAGAGGATCGGGGCGAAGGTCTCCTCGCAGGTGATGGGCATGTGTTTCTGGGCCTCGATCAGGGTCGGCTCCACGTAAAAGCCGGGCCGGTCGAGCTTGTTGCCGCCGTAGAGGATCTTGCCGCCCTCGGCCTTCACCCGCTCCAGCGCCTTCATCATGTTGTCCACCGCGGCCTGATCGATCAGCGGACCCATGAGCGTGCCCTGCTCGAGCGGATCGCCCACCGGGATCGAACGGTAGGCGTTGGCCAGCTTCCGCTTCAGCTCGGCTGCAATCCCGCGCTGGAGGAAGAGGCGGCGGGTCGTGGTGCAGCGCTGGCCCGCCGTGCCCACTGCCGCGAAGAGGACGGCCCGGAGGGCGAGGTCGAGGTCGGCGTCGTCCATGACCACGATGCCGTTGTTGCCGCCAAGCTCCAGGAGGGCGCGGCCCAGGCGGTCGGCGATCACTTTGCCGACTTCCTTGCCCATGCGGGTGGAGCCGGTGGCGGAGATCAGGGGGACGCGGCGGTCGGCGACCAGCCGTTCGCCCACTCCATTGCGGCCTCCCAGGATCATGTTGAAGATCGGCGGGGCGTCGTTGGCTTCCAGGACCCGTTGCGCAATGCGGGTGGTGGCGATGGCGGTCAGCGGCGTCTGGTGCGAGGGCTTCCAGATCATGGAGTCGCCGCAGATCGCGGCCACCATGGCGTTCCAGGCCCAGACCGCCACGGGGAAGTTGAAGGCGGTGACGATGCCCACCACTCCGAGCGGATGCCACTGTTCGTACATCCGGTGCTTCGGCCGCTCGGAATGCATGGCGAGGCCATAGAGCTGGCGCGACATGCCGACGGCGAGGTCGGCCATGTCGATCATCTCCTGGACTTCGCCGCGGCCTTCGGAGAGGACTTTGCCGGCTTCCAGGCTGACGAGCAGACCCAGCTCGTCTTTGTGCCGGCGCAACTCGTCGCCGAGCTGGCGGACGATCTCTCCCCGCTTGGGCGCCGTCCAGGTCTGCCACTCGCGGAAGGCTTCCACCGAGACCGCCGCGACCTTTTCATAGTCGTCGGCTGTGCCGAAGCGGACGGCGGCGATCGGCTCGCCCGTGGCGGGGTTCAAGGATTCTACGCGCTCGCCCGAGGTCTGGAGCCACTGGCCGGCGAAGGCGCCGGGGTTCTCGTCCTCGATGCCGAGGGAGGCGAGGATCTTTGAAATGCGGGTATCGGTCTCAACGGTCATTGGTTTCTCCTGGGGATCACGGACGAACACGGACGGACAGGGACTGGCACGGACAAATCCCGGACCGTCCGTGCTCGTCCGTGACGGTCCGTGTCCGTCCGTGGGAAGGACAGGATATCAAACCGTACAATGCCTCTGATGACCGGACTCATTCCGCCGCTTCTGCTCCTCCTCTTCGGAGCCTGGTGCGGCACGTTTGCGGGGAGCGCCTCGGCCGCGGGGAGCACGGTCGGCGCGGCTGTCCTCCTGGGGGTGGTGGTCATGGCGCCTTGGCGGGACCCCTTGCGCCTGGGGGGGATCGGCAGGCTCCTCCCCCTGGCTTTGTGGATCGTGGCTGCTCTCAGCGCCTGGAGGTCCCCGGTGCCGCGGGCGTCCTGGATGGTGCTCCTTCTCCTGCCGGCGTTCTTCCTGCTGCCGGGCGCCATGGCCCGGTGCTGGAACCGGCTCAGCTCGCGGGGGATCACGGTCCTGGTGATCGGCGTCTCGCTCTGGGCCTTGATCGACTACGCCGTCCGGGACCTCCCTCGCGTGGCCATGCCCTTGGGCCAGCACAACCTGCTTGCCTCGTGGCTCGTGATCCTCCTCCCCCTGTCCCTGTTGACGGCCCGGGAGCCGGGGATCTGGCGATGGCTGGGGCTCGCCGGCGGTCTCCTGCCGGCGGTGACGATTCTGGCGACCTTGTCGCTTGCGGGCAACCTGGCCTTGGCCGCCGAGGCCTTGGTCGCCCTCGTCTGGATCCTCCGGCGGCGACGTTCGTGGGCTTGGGGTTTGATCCCGCTCGTGCTGGTGGCGGGCCTGGGGCTCTACTCCCAGCGGGCGAGGATTTTAAGCATCGTCGCCGGACAGGATCTCTCCATGCGCGGCCGGGTGGTCTATTACGAGGGGGCTTTGGAGGGATTCCGGGCCCGTCCCGTGCTCGGCTGGGGTCCGGGTTCCGCGGCCTGGACGGCTGCCTCCTTCTTCAATCCCGTCCCCGGCGTGAGCTCGGTGGGAGAGTCGGTGGGGGAGCTTCACTCTCTTCCGCTGCACCTCGCCTATGAGGTAGGGGCGGTCGGGTTGATCGTGGCGCTCGCCCTGGGGGCGGCCTTCTTTGCCAGAAGGATCTTCGAGATGGGGGTGATGGGGGAGGATACCGCTCTGCGGTTTGCCGGCTTGGTGGGGCTTTGCGGAGCCGCCGTCGCTTCCCTGGGGAGCGCGGCTCTGGCGGTGACGGCTTTGCCGGTCGCGGTGGCAGTGGTCATGGGGGCCGCCCTGGGAGAGACGACCGCGCCGGCTCGCAGGTTGCCGGTCCTCATCTATGTCCTGGCCGCGGCCTTGGGTCTGACTCCTCTCCAAGCCGCCCGATGGGCTTACGAGCGGCAGGATCTGGCCACGGCCATCCGGCTGGACCCTGGATTCCCGCTCTACCGGATGAGGCAGGCGCTACTCAAGGGGGATGCGAAACTGGCCCTGAGCGCCGCGCGGGACGCCCCGGGGGTCGCCACCCTCTGGACCGTGGCCGGCATCCTTGGAAGAGATCGGGAAGCGCTGGAGAAAGCCTGTGGGCTCGATCCCTTCAACCCGTTCCCGCCGTTTTACCTGATGACTCTCGAGCCCCGGGCGGAATCTGCGTCCCGTCGCGGCGCCCACGCTCTCATCGCCGACCCCCGTCTCGCCGCGGCCACATTCTGGGAGGCCCACCTCGAGCTGCTGGAGCGCACCGACAATGTTCTGCGGAGATGGCCGGAGGTCGATCCGGGCTGGAAGGAGGAGCTGGTCCGGAGGTTCCCATCACCTTCCGAGCGGCGAGGACCCACGGCCCGGCTGGGACTGGAGATCGACACCGATCCCCCTCTCGCGCTCTCCCTCCACACTTTCCGCCGCCGCCCTTTCCCCATTGAGTGGCCGCTCGTTCAGGTCCGCCGCGCGCCCCTCGCTCGTCTCGATCTGCTTCCCGCGACCACTCTTCCCGGCCCGGCGTTCGACGTTATCTGTCCAACAACGGAACGACCATCCCGTGGGCAGGCCTTGCGCACTCGCTGAGCATTCTGCGAAAAGCTTCGATCTCCACAACGCCTGCGGAAAAAGCTGTGGGAAAGCCCCCTTTTTCAGGGCAGAACACGAGGAGAATCCTGCGTTTGGTCCACTTTGCCCAGATTTCTGTGCAATCCAGGTAAGTGCTTTGTTTGAAACAGGTTGAAAAAATTAGAGTGACAGCCCGCAAGTGGCTTACGGCAATCGGCGTGCCAGCGAACTCAAGTTTTTCCACAGAAATCCTCTCCGTCCCGAAACTGTCCCGAAACAAGGACAGAAGCGGACAGAAGCGCGTGCTTGAAAAGCCCTTCCGGGGTGGAGATCAGCCGTAGATGATTGAGACGAAAGGTCCGTCCATGAACCGTACAGGATCGATCTGGCTCTGGAAATAGACCCCCTGCGGCCGGTCGCGGAGGAGAAGCCTCGCCGATTCGGCGAGCCCGGCGGAGGTCGTGGTCTGGATCGCCTTGAGGCGGTGGCCGCCGACCTTGCGCGGGCGGATGACCCGCGAGCTTTCCAGCCGGTGCAGGGTGCCGCGCGGATCACGTCCTTCGACCGCGGCGTAGATGATCACCAGATCGTCTTCCACGAAGGGGACCACTTCGAGCATGCGCTGGAGGAGCTGCTGGGAGAGCTCTTCCTCGGGCACTCCCGCGCTTCTCATTTCGGCGAGCAGGCCGAGGACCCACTCGTAATGGCCGGGGTAGCGGAAGGTCTTGTAGTCGAGGTTGCGTACCCTGCCCTCGAACTGGGCCGGGAGGTCCGCGGCTCCGCCGGAGGTCAGCGCCTCTTCGTAGAGATGGCCGTCGATCAGCACGACCCGGCGGTCGGTGAGAGAGGGGCGGGTGGTCTTCTGGAAGTCGCGTACGACCACGGCGGGCTCGACGTATTCGGTGGCCACACCCTTGGGGTTCCAGGTGAAGCCGTACTGGTGGGGCGGCCGGGTCGTCCGGGTGAGGGCGCCGACGCGCATTTCGAGGGTGTCCACCTTGTCGACGCCGTGCTCCTGGCAGAAGCGCTGAAAGAGTCCGTTGCCGAGCACGTTGATGTAGCCCGGCGCGAGGCCGGTCTGGAGGAGGAAGCCCTGCTCGGCGCCGCGGGCGAGCTCGGTGATCTCGTTCGTCGCCCTCACATACTCCGTAAGATTGGCGTAGTGGAGGCGGTTGCCGCGGGCGAGCCGGGCCATGCGGGTCGCTTCTTCGCCGGGCAGGCAGTCGAGGAGGAGGTCGGCGTCGCCCAGGACCGTGTCGAAGCCGGCATTGGAGCCTGCGAGGGGGAGGTGGAACGGCTCGACGGCGCCGGTGCGGGTGGAGTCATGGCAGATCCACTCGGCGGCTTCGCGGGCTTTATTCGCATCGGCGTCGCCGAGGTAGAGGTCGACGTCGAAGTCGCCCAACTCCCGCAGCAGCAGCCCGGTGGCCTGGCCCATCCCGCCAGCCCCGGCGATGACAATTCGGTATCGTTCGGTCATGGTTTCCAGAGATCCCCGCTAAAGCCGCGGGATCGTAGCATCCGCCCCCAGGGGGGTCAATCGGGGTCAGCGAATCGGATTGGGCACGCGGCGGCGGATCGGCTGCCCGGCCGTGGCGGTTCGATTGCGCCCGGTCTCCTTGGCCACGTACATGGCCGTGTCGGCCAGCCGCAGCAGGGCGCTCTTCATCTCGTCGAGGGTGAGGTCGTCCGCCAGATGGCTTTTCATGGTGGCCACGCCGATGGAGCAGGTCAGCCCCTTGAGGTGAAGCGGATAGGGCTGGATCTCGCCCGGCCCGTCGCAGAAGGTCTTGGCCACGATCTCGGCGCGGATGTCCTCCGCCACGTCGATCGCCTTTTCGACGTCGGCGCCGGGCAGGAGCAGGACGAACTCGTCACCGCCGTAGCGGGCGGGGATGCCCTGGTGCCGCGCCACCCGCTGGCGCAGGAGGTGCCCGGTCTCGCGCAGCACCTGGCTGCCTGCGAGGTGGCCGTGGGTGTCGTTGACCCGCTTGAAGAAGTCGAGGTCGAGGAAGAGCAGCGCCAGGTCCATCTCCTCGGCCCTACAACTCTTGATGGTGTCCGACAGCGCGATGTGCAGGTAGCGGTCGTTGTACAGCCCGGTGAGGTTGTCGCGCTTGGCGATCTCCTGGGCTTGGCGGCCGTCCAGCACGTTCTGGATCGAGATCGAGATATAGCCGGCGAAGATCTCCAGGAGGTTGCGGTCTTCGTGGCTGTAGCCTGGGGCGTTGCGCCGGTTGATCAGCTCCAGGACGCCGCAGATCTCCTGCTCGATGCGGATCGGGATGGCGATCAGCGAGTGGGTCTGATAGCGGGTCTGCTCGTCCATCCGCCGGTAGAAGAAGCGGTCGGTCGGCGCGTTCGGCGTGACGTAGGCCTCGCCGGTGAGGTAGACCCTGCCGGCGATGCCCTGGTCCGCGGGAATGGTCTGGCCGACCAGGGGGGAGGATTTGTCGCCGAAGGCGGCGATGAAGGTCAGCAGGTTGCGCCGGCGGTCTTCGTGCTTCTCGGACGGGTTGTCGAGGAGGATCGAGCCGGCGGCCGAGGGCACGAAGCCGTTGGCCCGGCGCAAGACCTCGATGAGGTTGTCCGCGAGGCTGAGCTCGAGATGGGTCGGGTTCGCCCGGCGCCGTTCGAGGAAGCGCTCGAGCTTGAGGTGGTCGAGACTGTGGTAGTCGGCCGTCACCCGGAGCACCTCGTTGGTATCGTCCAACTTTTGCAGCGCATCGCTCATAGAAAAGGTGCCCGTTCCCGAGACCAACAGGAAGCATGTCTGTGGTGGGCCGGCGTGGGAAAGATAACAGAACTGCCTGAAAGGGGAAAGCGGGAGAGGCTTCGGAATGGGAGCAACTGCCTAAAGTTTGCGCAGCAGCTTGCGGCAGCGGTCGAGCACCTCTCCGACCATCGATTCGCAGGTGGAGAGTTGGGGGGCATGGCGCAGGTAGTGGAGGTCGTCGGCGAGGCCGACCAGCTCGCGGGCGGAGTCAGGGTCCGCGTTCCGCGCTATCAGGAGGTCGGCCCAGCGGGTGGAGGGGGTTCCTTGCGGGATCTCCCAGCGCTCGGCCAGGAAATCGCGCCAGGCTTCCTCGATGCGGGCCGCCGCCTGGCGGGGCCGGCTTTCCTGCCCGGCTTCATCGAGGCCGTGCTCCAGCCGGTGGCGCGCCTCGCAGGGCGTGGCCTTGCTGTTTCCCGCGCCGTTCCGCCGCCGGGCCAGGAGGACAAACAGGGCCAGAACGCCTGGTACGGCCAGAAGCCAGGGCAACCGGTCGCGCCAGCCGCCTTGCAGGCGGGGAGCTTCCGCAATGGGAGTGGGAGGCTCCGGCCGTATTGAGGACGGGGCGGGCAGGGCCGTGAGCCGGACCGGCTCCACCTTCGCGATCTCGTACTTTTTCGCCGCGGGGTCGAAGTAGGGGATCCCCGGCACTTCCAATTGATAGGTCCCTGCCCGCTCGGGGACCACGGGGTAGCTCCAGGTGCGGGTCCCCCGGATCGTCGTGCCCGAGATCTTGTCTTCCTCTTCCTGCTGCGGCGGGAGGACCTTCAGCCCTTCGACCCGCGGCATCGGGGGCGAGGGCAACCCCTGGAGGTTGCCTTCGCCGGAGAGGGTCACCGTCATGGTCGCGGCTTCTCCCAGACGCAGTTGGGGCGGTTCCATGGTTGCAGCCAGGGACATCTTGCCGACCGCGCCGGTGAAGCCCTGGGGGGAGGGCGGCAGAGGCTGCACGTCGACGGGAATGGACGCGGTGCTGAGGCTGAGCTGCTCCGGCCTGGAGATCGGCGGACCGAAAAAGCGACGTTCGATCGTCCGCACCAGGACGTCGAACTCGGTGGGCCGGAGTTGCTGGCGGCCGGGCCGGAAGGGGAAGATCGCCTTCTGCAGCAGCACGACGCGGCCATAGCGCTTGCCCTCGACTTCGACAAGATCCGTGGGGAGCTTCGTGGGCTGCGGGATGTCGCGCACCCAGAACCCCTGGAAGTCCGGGACCGCGGTCGGGGAGGCCGCGTTGACGTCCGAGAGCGTGTAGAGATAGACCGTGTAGAGCACCTGCTGCCCCACGACCGGCTTCAGGGGGCGGGCCTCGGCGCGGATGAAAACATTGGGCCGCCGCCAGGTGCGGTCGCGCCAAGCGGGCTCCCAGCGGCGGAAGAGGCGGTCGAACGGGTCTCCCTCGTCGCGGTTGGCCTCTCCCGAAGCTGAGAGGCCGGTGGGTTCGTCCTGGACCAGGACCTCGCGGCTGCCCAGGGAGACGACCTCGCCGCCGACCCGGATGCGCAGGCCCTGAATTCTTGCCCGTCCGGTGGAGATGGCGCGGAGCTCCCAGGAAAGCCGGATCGAGCGCGTGAGCCGGCCGGGGCCCAGGAGGATGTCTTCGTGCTGGATAGGACCGCCGACGACCTCCAGGTTGTCCAGGTCGAAGGCGGGCCGGAAGCGCAGGCCGCGCAGGCCGCCCCCCTGGACCTCGATCGAGAGCGTGACGGTTTCGTCGATGCCGATGCGCTCGGGCTCCAGGGTGGCGCGGACGCGGATCTCTCCGGCATGAGCGGGTCCGGAAAGGACAGCAAGGACAATAAGGACAACAAGGACGGGCATGCCAGGCGTCAGCTTGGCCAGCCCCGGGAGGGGCTGTACTCTTCTAGCCTGGGGTTTCAACCCCAGGCTATGCCGGCCGCCCGCCTGGAACCGGCACCCCGTCCGAGGCCAGCATTCCGCCTGGGGTTGAAACCCCAGGCTAGAAGGGTGTCGCTCCTCCGGAGCGAGCTTCCGGGGAAGGTGGGCGATCGTCCTCACCAGTCTTTCCCCTTCAGCGCCTTCTGCTTCGAGCGCTTGGCCGCCTCGTCGCGGCGCTGGCGGCGCTCCAGGTCTTCCACGGCGGAGAGCAGGTTCGCGGCTTCCCGGGAGCTCATCTCGGGCTGGTTCTGGAAGTTCGGGAGCCTTCCCCCTCCCTGCTGCGACGGCTGATCCCGCTGGCCCTGTTTCCCCTGAGACTGCTGCTGACCCTGCTCGCCGCGGCCGGGATCCTGCGGCGCGCGGCTCTTGTCCTCGGAAGGGCTCCCTTCGCCGGGCTTCTTGGACTGCTCCCGCTCTCCGGGGCGGTCGCCGCGGGAGCCCTGCCGACCTCCCTGCATGCGGAGCCGTTGCTGCTCGCGCTCCCGTAGGGCGATCTCCAGGTTGTGCTTGGCTTCGCCGTCGGCCGGATTGCGGAGCAGGGCCTGCTTGTAGGCCTCCACGGCCGCGGCCGGATCGGCGGCGGCGAGGCGCGCGTTGCCGAGGTTGTACCAGGCCGTAGGAGCAAGCCCTGGTGGAGCCCCCTTGGCTGCCTGTTCCAGGAGCTTGGAAGCTTTGCGGGCCCGGCCGGCGGCGAGATTCGCCGTGCCGGCGTTGTAGCCGGTGAGCGGGTCGCCGGGCGCGAGCCGGTGCGCTGTCTCCGAGGTAGCGACGGCCCGGTCGCCATCCCCCTCGCGGTAGGCCTCGATGGTCTGCGCAGTCCGCTCGCGGGGGTTGTAGAGCCAGCGCTCGGCCCAGGCGGGGAGGTGGGGTTTCCAGCCGAAGGGCAGCGCGGCGAGGAGGACGAGGGAAGCAAGCCTCATGGCGACGCCTCCCTTGCCGGCGTGAACGGTCCCACCGTGAGGTAGAGGGCCAGCGCGAGGGCGGCCAGGGCGAGCGGCCACTGGAAACGCTCCTCCAGGGTGCTGAGGGTCTGGCTCTCCAGCGTCCTCTTCTCCATGCGGTCGATGTCTCGGAGGATCGGCGCGGGATCGGTGGCGGCGCTGGTGACCCGCAAATAAGACCCGCCCGTGCCTCGGGCGAGGCCCTCCAGCACCTCCTCGTGGAGCTTGGTCGTCACCAGGTTTCCCTCGGCGTCCCGCTTGAAGCCGGTCGAGCCGGGCATCTGGAGGCGGGTGCCCTCCAGGGTGCCTACGCCCAGCGAGTGAACCACGACGCCGCTCTCCTTGAGCTTGGCGATGCGGTCCTCGACACCGCCGCCGTGGTCCTCGCCGTCCGAGACCACGACCAGGACCCTGTGCTTCTCCTCCCCTTCGCCGAACAGGCGGAGGGCGGTCTCCAGGCCCGGGGCGAGCTCGGTGCCCGGAGTGGAGAGGGAGCCGGGCTCGACCGTGTCGAGGAGCAGGTCGAGGACTCCGCCGTCCAGGGTGAGAGGCGCCAGGACGACGCCGGTCCCCTCGGTCTGGACGAGGGCGACCCGATTGCCGGGCAGCTCGCGGACCATCCGGCGGATCAGCGTCTTGGCCACGAACAGGCGGGACGGCTGGACGTCGCGGGCCGCCATGGAGAGCGACGAGTCCACCAAAAAGACGATATCGACTCCCTTGCGCTCGACTGTCTGCTCGCCGCTCCCCCATCGCGGCCGGGCGAGTGCGAGCCCGGCTCCGGCCACGGCGAGGGTGAGGAACGCCACCGAGAGGGCGATCCGGCGGGGTGCGTACGAGGGGAGCAGCCGGTCCCAAAGTCCGCGGGAGGCCCAGGCCGCATCGGACGCGAGCCGCCGCCGCCATACCACGGACGCCAGCAGCGCCACTACCGGGGCGATGAGTAAGAGCCAGAGGAGGTTGGGCTGGGCGAAAGTCACGGCTTAGACCTCATGGCTCGGCGGTTACCCGAATGCCGGCGGCGGCCAGCGGGAGGAGGAGAAAGCCGAGGCCGGCCCAGGCCAGGGGCGGGAACGCCTCGCGGTAGCGGACGTAGCGCTGCACCCTGAGCGGCGTCTTCTCCAGGCGATCGATCTCCGTGAAGATCTCCCGCAGGCCTCGGGAGTCCGTGGCGCGGAAGAACTGGCCGCCGGTGCGCTTGGCGATCTCCTGCAGGAGCCGCTCGTCAATGGGCACCCGCATCATCACTCGGCGGGTTTCCTGCTGGCCGGTCAAGGGGTTTCGCGCGGTCTGCGGCACCGGCACCACGGACTGGTTGCTGCCCACCCCGATGGTGTACACCTTGATCCCGAGGCCGGCGCAGGCCGCGGCGGCCGAGAGCGGATCGATCTCGCCCACGTTGTTGACGCCGTCTGTGATCAGCAGGGCGATCCGGGTCTTGGCGGGACTGGACTTGAGGCGCGCGGCGCCGCTCGCCAGGGCCACGCCGATGGCCGTGCCGGCCGGCAGGGTTTCGAGCTCGACCGCGTCGATGAGCGTCGCGAGCATGGTCCGGTCGGTGGTGAGAGGTGCCCGCGTCATGGCCGTGCCCGAAAAGACCACGAGACCGATGCGGTCGCCCGTGCGGCCTGCCACGAAGTCCCGGACCACCTGTTTCGCGACGGTCAGCCGGTCGCGGGGCTGGAAGTCCTCGGCACCCATGCTGCCCGAGATGTCGAGCATGATCTGGATGTCGATCCCCTCGGTCAGGCTCTCCTCCCAGGCATAGCCGAGCTGCGGGCGGGAGAGCGCGCCGATCAGGCAGGCGAGGGCCAGGAGGCGGGCGTAGAACGGCAGGTGGAGACGCCACCGGCCGCGGGCTCCGGGGGGTAACCTGCTGTAGGTCAGAGCGCCCGGGTCGTGCCAGCGGTGATGCCGCCAGGCGAGCAGCGGGAGCGCCGCGAGCAGCAGGAGCCAGACCGGGCTCGCCAAGTGCGGGAAGGTGGCGGTGATCATCCGGCCCTCTCCAGGGGCTCGACCGCGCGCAAGCGCTCTTCGACCTCGCCTGCGATGCGCCGGGCGGTATCGATCCTCTGCCGGGAAAGGTCCTCGTCCACATCCAGGCGCGCGAACTTGACAAGGTCGCAGGAGCGCAACAGCTCGACCGCCTGGCGCACCATCGGCGCGGGGAGGCGTCCACTCAGGAGAAGGCGGTGAATCTCGCTGGTCGTGCGCTCCTCGGCGGGGAAGGCGAGCGTCCGCGCCAGGTAGCGCCGGAAGGCGAGGCTGAGAGAAGTGTGCAGCCGGATGGCCGAGCGCTCGGCGGACAGGCGGTCCAGGATCGTGGTCAGCTCCTCGAACGGAGCCAACTCGGGCCGGGCGGTGTCCTCCGCGTTGGGCTCTTTCCGCCGGCGGAACAGCAACAGCCCGAGGATCAGGCAGGCGAGGGACATCGCGCCCAGGGTCCACCAGAAGGCATTGCCGATCGGGAGAGGCATCGGCGGCCTCTCCCGCTTGGGCAGGGGGTTCTTCTCCCCCTTGGGGAGGACCGAGCGCACGTCCAGGGAGAGCCCCGCGGGAGTCGAGACCTGGACGGTCCGGTCCCGGAGAGGCACGGCGATCTGAACGGGCGGCAGCGGCACCTGTCCGGTGCGGAACGCCGCCAGGACGAGCCCCTGGCTCCAAGTCGTGTCGGAAACCTTTTTCGGCTCGGCCTTCTCAACGACCTCGGCCTCGCCCCAGGTCGCCTTCCAGGTGGGGAAGCGCGGCTCGGCGGCCAGGGCGCTGGGCTCCACGTGGAGGGTGATCGTGGCCGCGATCCGGTCGCCCACGGTCGGCTGGTTGGGCGAGAGGGTCACCTGTACCGTTTGGGCGGAAATGGGAGCCGTCAGTAGCAGGAGCAGAGCGTATTTCATCGCCGCATCCGCCGCCGCCGCTGGTCGAAGAAGGCCACCAGTGTCTGAAGATAGGGTCGGTCCGTGCGCAGCTCCAGGTGATCGACCCCCAGGCGCTTGGTCAACCGGGAGAGCTCCCCCCGTTCCACCTGCCGGCGCTCGGCGTGCTTGCGGGCCAGGCGCTTGCCGTCCACCACGCCAACCTCGCCGGTCTCGGCGTCGCGGATCACCACGGGTCCGACCTTCGGGATCTCCACGTCCCGCGGGTCCACGATCTCCATGACGATCAGGTCATGCCGGGCCGCGGCGGACTTGAGCGCCCTGGTGCAAGGGGTGTCCACGAAGTCCGAGATGACGAAGAGGACGGAGCGCCTCTTGAGAGTGGAGAGCACGGCCTGCAGCCCGCTCTCCAGGTCGGTCCCCCCGCGCGACGGTCGATCGAGCACCTCGCGCACCAGACGTAGCACGTGAGTGCGCCGGCGCTGGGGCGAGAGGAACAGCTCCAGCCGGTCGCTCACCAGGGCGGCGCCCACCCGGTCCTGGTTGCGCAGGGCCGCGAACGAGAGCAGGGCCGCGATCTCCGCCGCCAGCTCGCGCTTGAGGATCGCCCGCGAGCCGTAGGAAAGGCTGCCCGAGACGTCGATCACCAAAAAGATGGTGAGATCGCGCTCCTCCACGTACTTCTTGACGAAGGGAGTGCCCATGCGGGCGGTGACGTTCCAGTCCAGGGTGCGGATGTCGTCGCCGGGCTGATAGGGACGCACCTCGGCGAACTCCATGCCGAGCCCCTTGAAGACCGAGTGATAGTCGCCCGCGACTCCCTGATCTACCAAGCGGTTCGTGGCGATCTCGATGCGGCGGACCTTCTTGAGGAGCTCCGCAGGCAGCCGGGAGGTACGAGAAGGCGCTGCTTCTGCGGCCGGCTTGCGCTTTGCGAAGAGACCGAACATCCGGCTGCCTCGCGGGGTCTAGGGGACCCGGATGCGGTCGAGGAGCTTGGCCACGACGGCGTCGGAGGTGACCTCCTCGGCCTCGGCCTCGTAGGTCAGGATGATGCGATGGCGCAGGACGTCGGCCGCCAGCTCCTTGACGTCCTCGGGGATGACATAGCCGCGTCCGCGCACCAGGGCCATGGCCTTGGCTGCCCGGGCGAGGAACAGGGTGGCGCGGGGCGAGGCGCCGAAGGCGATCAGGTCCACGAGCTCGCGCAGGCCGGCCGCCCGCGGATCGCGGGTGGCCATGACGAGGTCGAGGATGTACCCCTTCATCTTGGCGTCGAGATAGACCTGGTCCACCACGGCGCGCAGGGATAGCAGGTGGTCGCGGTCCACGACCGGGGCGGCTTTGAGCCCATGGTCGACGAGCATGCGGTCGAGGATCTCGCTCTCCTCGGACCGGCTCGGGTAGTTGACCCGGAGCTTCATCATGAAGCGGTCGATCTGGGCCTCGGCGAGAGGGTAGGTCCCCTCCTGCTCGATCGGGTTCTGGGTGGCGAGCACCATGAACGGCTCGGGCAGCGGCCAGGTCCGGTCGCCGAGGGTGACCTGGCGCTCCTCCATGGATTCGAGCAGCGCCGACTGCACCTTGGCCGGGGCGCGGTTGATCTCGTCCGCGAGGAGCAGATGGGTGAAGATCGGCCCCTTGCGGGGGAGGAAGTCGCCGCTGCGCTGGTCGTAGATCAGCGTGCCGACGAGGTCGGCGGGCAGCAGGTCCGGGGTGAACTGGATGCGCTGGGTGTCGACGTGGAGGGTCTGGGCCAGAGTCTTGACGGCCAGGGTCTTGGCCAGCCCGGGGACTCCCTCGATGAGCACGTGGCCGCGCGCGAGCAGTCCGACCAGCAGCCGGTCGAGCAGATAGTCCTGCCCGACGATCACCTTGCGCAGCTCGGCTTCGATACGCTTCAGGGTGAGCGTCTCGCGCTCGACATCCCGGTTCAGGGTTGAGACATCCAGTTCCATAGGCACTCCCGGGGACCCTGAAGTGCAAGGCAAGTGCCACGTAAGTTGTTGACGTTGCCTCCCTTGCGGCTGTGGGAAACGCGCCGTTTCCGGAGCGCCACTGGATCCGCAGCGGCCAAAATGGCACGTGATACCTTCTTGCCGTGCGCGGTCCCTTCCTCAAGAAATCCTTAGGCCAGCACCATCTCACCGACGGGGCGCTCTGCCGGCCTCTCATCCATTTCCTGGAGCCCGCGGGCCGGAGGGTCCTGGAGATCGGTCCGGGAGGTGGGGTGCTCACCGCGGAGCTGCTGGCCGCGGGGGCTCGGGTCTTCGGATGGGAGCTGGACCTCGAATGGGCCGCGGTCCTCCGCCGCCGGTTGCCCGATCTAAGGCTGGTCGTCGAGGACGCCCTGGAGATCGACTGGAGCCGGCTGCCCGCGCCGACCCTGGCGGCTGGAAACCTGCCCTACAACGTGGCGACCGTCATCATCGAGAGGATGCTCTCGCACCACGACCGCGTTCCGAAAGCCGCCTTCCTGGTCCAGAAGGAGGTGGCCGACCGGCTGGTGGCGCGCCCTGGGGATGAAGCCTATGGCTCTTTGAGCCTGCTGGTCGTCGCCTACGCCCGTGCCCGTCTCCTGGGCCGGGTCCGCCGGGGGAGCTTCCATCCGCCGCCCAAGGTGGAGGGAGGCTTCGTGGGCTTCGAGCTGCAGCCGCCGCCGCTCCCGCCAGAACAGATGCCGGAGCTCATCGCGCTGATCCGCCTGGCTTTCAATCAGCGGCGCAAGACGCTCCGCAACGCTCTCGCCGCGGGCTGGGGCAGGGAACGGGCGGAGGCGGTGCTGTCCGCGGTGGGTCTGCCGGAGAAGGTACGGGGGGAGGAGCTGGGGATGGCGGAATTCCTTGAGATACATCGGGCTATGCTAGACTTCATGCGTACTTGCCCAGGGATTGTTCATCCTCTACCTGAGCCCGAGCGGAGCGCGAGAGCGAAGAGAAGGAGCGGAAGAAAAGCCCATGTCCCTGGCCGTGATCAAGGCGACCAAGGGTCGCGAGCGGCCGACGATCTCCCCGGAGAAGGGGAATGAGCTCGTCGGGCTGCTGCTCCTCGCTCTCGGCGTGTTCCTCGCCTTCAGCCTGGCGACCTACCACCCCGGCGATCCCAGCGTCTTCCACCGGGTAGCGGAAGAGAAGGCCAACGCGCGCAACTGGGTCGGCCCCTTCGGCGCCAATGCCGCGGCCGTGGCCTTCTCCTTCCTCGGCCTGACCTGCCTGCTGATCCCGCTCTTTCTCATCGTCGCCGGCTGGCGCCGCCTGCGCCGGCAGGGAGCCGTGCGCGTGGTCGGCCGCGGCTTCGGCGCCCTGCTCCTGCTGGCCGCCACTCCGGCCCTGCTCCAACTCACCGTGGGCCGATTGAACTGGCAGGATGGCTCCATCGCGTCCGGCGGCGCCTTCGGCAAGCTGCTGGTCGATTTCCTGGAGAGCTACTTCAGCTTCGTCGGCTCCCTCGTCCTGCTGATCGCGGTGTCGGCCTGCGGGCTCCTCCTGGTGGTCCAGTCGACGCTGGGCGATACCCTCGCCGCCTGGCGCGACCGCTTGCGGCAGCTCTGGCTCAGCTACACCCTCGCCCGCGAGCGCCGCAAGGAGCGCCGCGAGAAGGAGCGGGCGCGGCGCCGGGTCATCACCAAGCACCTCCAGCGCGTGGTCGAGGAGAAGCAGCGGAAAGAGGAAGAGACGCCGCACATCCCGCACGTCGCGCGCGTTCCCTCCAAGCGGATGATGCAGCTCGTGCAGCCCGTACCTTCGCTGGATGCTTCTCCCGAACCGGCTTCTGACCGGATCGACCTGCCGATACGCCCCACGGGTGCCGTGGCGAGAACCGCACGGATCACGGAGCGCAAGGGGGAGGCGGACTTCGGCGTCCGGCGCGTCAGCGCCTCGGAGCTGAAAGAGGATGACGAGTTCCATGCCGTGCGCGAGGCTGTCCGGGCTGCCGCGGAAGCTCCGCCGATTCAGCCTGCTCCGACCGGCGCTTCGCACAAGAAGGCCCAGGCGCCGCTCCCGTTCGTCGCCGAGATCGCCCCCGGGACCCTGCCGCCGGTCAACCTCCTCCAGATGGGGGAGGGCAGAAGTGCCATGGACGAGGCTGAGCTGGTCCGCCTCGGCGAGCTGATCCGCAGCCGCTGTGCCGAGTTCGGCGTCGATGGTACGGTCGAGGCCATCAGCCCCGGCCCGGTGATCACGGTGTTCGAGTTCCAGCCGGCGCCCGGAGTCAAGGTCAGCCAGATCGTCAACCTCCAGGATGACCTTGCGTTGTCGCTGCGGGCCGAGGCGGTCCGCATCGACCGCATGCCCGGCCGCTCCACTCTCGGCATCGAGGTTCCGAACAAGAACCGGGCCATCATCCGCCTCGGAACGCTCCTGGCGGACGAGCGCTTCAAGAAGTCCCCCTCGGTCCTCACCATGGCCCTGGGCACGGACATCAACGGCGAGCCCTACTACGCCGACCTCGCCACCATGCCGCACCTGCTGGTGGCCGGCGCCACGGGCGCGGGCAAGAGCGTGGGGCTGCAGTCGATGATCACCTCGATCCTCTACAAGGCCACGCGCGACGAGGTCCAGTTCATCTTCATCGACCCCAAGCGGATCGAGCTCGGGGTCTACGCCGACATCCCACACCTCAAGTGCGAGGTGGTGGTCGATCCCAAGAAGGCCGCCAACGCGCTGCGCTGGGCGGTCGCGGAGATGGAGCGGAGGTACCGCCTCCTGGCCGAGGTCCACGTGCGCTCGATCGCCTACTACAACCGGGCGATCCAGGACCCGTCGGTGCAGGAGCGGCTGTCGCTCTCCGAGGGGGGAGAGAGCGCTTTCACCGCCGCGGACCTGAAGCCACTGCCCTACTACGTGGTGATCATCGACGAGCTGGCCGACCTGATGATGGTGTCCTCCTCGGACGTGGAGACCTCGATCGCGCGGCTGGCGCAGATGGCCCGCGCCGTGGGCATCCACCTGATCATCGCGACGCAGCGGCCGTCGGTGGACGTGCTCACCGGCACGATCAAGGCGAACTTCCCCTGCCGGATCTCGTTCGCGACGGCGAGCCGCCACGACTCGCGGACGATCCTGGACCAAGTGGGCTCCGAGAAGCTGCTGGGCAAGGGCGACATGCTGATGATGCCCCCCGGCTCGTCGCGGATCATGCGCCTGCACGGCGCCTACATCTCGGAGCAGGAGACCGCCGGCCTGATCCGCTGGCTCAAGAAGCAGGGTAAGCCGGATCTCGATCCCGACGTGCTGCGGGCCTCCGAGGGCGAGAGCGGCAACGCGGGCGATGGCGGCGACAACGACGACGATCTCTACGACACCGCAGCCAAGCTGGTGGTCACGGAGCGCCAGGCCTCCGCCAGTTTCCTCCAGCGCCGCATGCGGGTCGGCTTCTCCCGCGCCGCCCGCCTCATCGACATGATGGAGCGCGACGGCCTTCTCGGGCCGGCCCAGGGCAGCAAGCCCCGGGAGGTGCTGGTCCGCCCCGACTACTTCCAGGAGATCGATGATGTCCGGGGAGCGGTCGAGGACATCGAGTAGGAGTAGAGATCGTGTAGGCTGTCAGCCATGGTGACCATCGAAACCATCGCAACGATCACGGAGGACGGAACGATCACGGCCAAGGCGCCGGCATCGGTGCCCCGGGGCAAGCATCGGGCGGTCATCATCCTGGAAGACGCTCCGATGGAGAAGGAGCGCTCCGTCGGCTTTCCTGACATGGCTTCTTTCCGCAAGAAGCTCGGCGTTGCCGCCCATTCGGGCAATACGATCGTCGAGATGCGCGAGGAAGAGAGGTCGTGATCTATGCCGACACCTCCCTCCTGCTTCCGATCTATATTCCCGAGGCCAACAGCGAGCTAGCCAACACAGCGGTGCAGGGAGCGACGGAGCTCCTGATCAGCGACCTGACGGTGGCCGAGTTCCTCGTCGGCTTGGCCCGAAAGGTGAAGCTGGGCACCCTTCCCTCCGAGCGCGCCGATGAGGTTCGGGCTGCTTTCGAGCAGCACATGAGCGAGGGATTTCTTCAGCGGGTGGCGGTGGTTGGATCGCACAGCGAAGCGGCAGGACAGCTCGCCCTCCAGTCGCCTGTGATGCTCCGGACCTTGGATGCCATCCACCTCGCTGTTGCCGTCGAGTTAGAAGCTACGGTGGCCACCCTGGATGGCCGCCTTTCGGACGCAGCTCGCGCGTTCGGGGTTGAAGTCCTCCCTTAGCTCTGCCTTTTCCCCCAATAATGAAAAAGGGCGTGCTCTGCACGCCCTTTTTACCTTCTGGATCTGGCCGGAGCGCCTACATCTTGCCCTTGGGGTTCGTGGCGTCAGCCCGGTCGACGCGCGGCGGGAGCTCGCGGCGCTGTGCGAGCATTTCGGAGGCCTTGCCGAAGAGGCCCAGGGCGCTCTGGATCTGCGTGTCGCCCTCGGTCAGGACCCGGTGGCGGGCCTCCTGGCCGTAGGGGATGTTCAGCACCTCGGCGCGGATCTGGAGCAGAGAGTACTTACGGACGTTCTCCTGCGCGAACGCCTCCTCGACCTCCTTGTCCGTGGCGATCTTCTCCTTGATCAGCCACCCGCGCAGCTCCTCCAGGACCTCCGGTCCCGGCGCCCACTGGGCCGACTTGATCTTGGTCTTGTTGCGGGCCGCGTAATCCACCGCGAAGTTCAGGTAGGCGTTGCGGGCGAGCAGGAACTGTTCGAAGGGAGTCAGCTCCTCGTCCTTGACCAGCACGTCCGGGGTGATGCCGCCGCCGCCGTAGACCTTGCGGCCCAGGTCGGTGCGGAAGATCTCGGACTCGTCCACCTGCTTGCCGGTGATCTCCGGCGAGCCGGCGTCGGCGTGCGTGTAGTACTCGTAGTAGGAGGTGTAGTCGCGCTGGATCAGCCGGCCCGACGGCGTGTAGTACTTGGCCGTGGTGAGCGCCAGGCCCGCGCCGTAGGAGAGGTTGTAGACCGTCTGGACGAGGCCCTTGCCCCAGCTCGGCTGCCCCACGAGGAGGCCGCGGTCATGGTCCTGGATGGCGCCGGAGAGGATCTCGGCCGCCGAGGCCGTGCCCTCGTTGACCAGCACCACCACCGGGATGTCGAGCGGCGGGTACTTGCCACTCGCCGACCACGACTGGTACGAGTCTTTGGTGCGGCCGCGGGTCTCGACGATCGTGGCTTCCTCGGGCAGGAACTGGTCGGCCACCTCGATCGCCTGGTCGAGCAGACCGCCGCCGTTGTTGCGGACGTCCACCAGGAGCTTCTTCATGCCCTGGCCCCGGAGCTTCTCGATGGCGTCGGCCATCTCGCGCCCGGTGCCGCGGGAGAACTCGGTGAGGAGGATGTACCCGGTATCCGGCGCCAGCATGTAGGACTGCCGGACCGTGGTCTGCGGGATCTCGGCCCGCGTCACCGCCATCTGCAGCGGGTCTTCCAGGCCGCGCCGGACAATGGTGATGTTCACCTTGGTCCCCTTGGGGCCCTTGAGCTTCTGCACGGCGTCGTCGAGGCCCATCTGGTCGGTGGGCTCGCCTTCGATCGTGCTGATCACGTCGCCTGCCTGGATACCCAGACGGGAGGCCGGCGTGCCCTCCAGCGGCGAGATGACCGTGAGCTGTCCGTTACGCATGCCCACCAGGATGCCGAGGCCGTAGAAGCTGCTCTGCTGCTTCTCGCGCATCCCCTCGTAGGCTTCCGGCGAGAGGAAGCTCGTGTGCGGGTCGAGGGCGCGCAGCATCCCGTTGATGGACGAATACACCAGGTCCTTGTATGACACCTCCGCCCCGTAGCGCTCGTGCGCCACGTTGACGAGCTCCGTGTAGAGCCGCAGGGAGTCGCGGGCCTCGTTGGTCAATGCAAGCAGCCGGTCGCCCAGCAGGCCGCCGAGCACCAGCGCGATGGAGAACAGAGTAATCGCGGTGATCTTCCAGGTACGTCTCATAACGGGAAAGTGTACCACCCTTGACTTTGCGAGGGGCTGGCTCGATGATCCGGAAGGAGAGCGCCCGTATGTTCGGTCCCCTGGGTTTTCCCGAGCTGATTTTCATCCTCGTCCTCGCGCTGCTGATCTTCGGCCCCAAGCGGCTGCCGGAGATCGGCCGGACGATCGGCCGCGGCATGGCGGAGTTCCGCAAGGCGTCCACCGACCTGAAGCGGACGATCAATACCGAGCTGGCGCTGGACGAGCCGGTCGTGCCGCCCCGTCCCTGGCTCGAGCCCAGGATGGAGCCGACAGCGGCTCCGGAGAGGACGGCCCCCCGCGCACCTCATCCGGTCCTGACGGCTGCCGACGGCGGCTCCGAGACGCTGGAGCCCGTCGTCACGCCGGATCTCCCCCTCTCCACAGACGAGGTTCCTTCCGCCGAGCCGTTGGAGCCCAGCTAGTCTTCTCGCCGCCCGATGAGCAGCCCCGCGCCCCAGCGCCTCGGTCCGGCACCCTCCGCCGACGACCTGGCCCGGATGTCCCTGATGGATCACCTGGAGGAGCTGCGCTCGCGGCTCATGTGGGCGATCGCCACCTTGGCCTTGGCCTTCTTCCCCTGCTGGTACTTCGTGGACGAGATCTTCGCCTTCCTGCAGCGGCCGATCATCAAGCTGCTGCCGCCGGGCAAGAAGCTGGCCTACACCGGCATCACGGACCCTTTCATCCTCTATTTCAAGGTCGCGGCCCTGGCCGCCGTGTTCGTTGCGTCGCCGTTCATCCTCTATCAGCTCTGGCGCTTCATCGCGCCGGGGCTGTACAAGCACGAGCGCCGGTACCTGCTCCCGTTCCTGTTCTTCGGCTCGTTCTTCTTCCTGGCGGGCGGCGCCTTCGCCTACTACGTGGCTTTCCCTCTGGCGGCCGAGTTCCTGCTCCAGATCGGCGGCGCCTTCGAGCCCGTGATCACCATCGAGCGTTTCTTTGGGTTCCAGATGACCATCATCCTGGGGCTCGGCCTGATGTTCGAGCTGCCGATCGTGATCTTCGTGCTCTCTGCCATCGGGCTGGTCACGCCACGCTTCCTGATGCGGCACTTCCGCTGGGCCGTGGTCATCATCTTCATCGTCGCCGCGATCATCACCCCGACCTCGGACATCCTCAACCTCTGCGTATTCGCAGTGCCCGCCATCGCGCTCTACCTGCTGGGAGTCGGAGCGGCGGCGCTGGTTCCCTCTAAACGTACCCCAGAGCCTTGAGCCGGGCCTTCTCCTCGCCGGTCGGGTCGATGGGCCGGGCCTCGGGATGGGCGCGCCGGTCCGCCTGCCAGCGCCGGAGGAGCTCCGACAGCTCCCGTTCCACAATCAGACCGCGGCCGGCGAGGTTCTTCGTCTCGGCCGGATCTGCCTTCAGGTCGTAGAACTCGGGGCCATTCTGGATGTACTTGAAATCGAGGGTCCGGACCATGGCGCCGAGGCGGTCGGCGTGCTCGGCGAAGACCGCGCGGCGCGTCTTCTGAAGATTCTGCCCGTCCTGAGGGGGGACGGCCACGCCCGCGGTCTTGAGAATCGTGGGGAATAGGTCGATGGTCTGGACGAGCCCTTCGATCCGGCGGCCTTCCCGATGCGGCCAGCGGATCATCAGCGGCACGTGCGTGGTCGTATCGTGGAGCCCGACGTGCCGGAACAGGATGCCGTGTTCCCCCAGGCTTTCCCCGTGGTCCGCGACCACCACGAGGAGGGTGTTTTCCAGGAGCCCGCGGCTCTCCAGGAATCCGAGGAGCCGGCCGATCTGGCGGTCGAGGTAGGCGACCTCGCCGTCGTAGAGGTCGCGCTGGCCGCCCAGGACCGGCTCGACGAACGTCCGGGGACCGGGCTCGCGGAAGGGCACCCAGGCGCGCACCGGGTCGAGCCCCAGGGGGGATGAGGGGCGGAAGCCGAGGGCATACGGTTGGGGCGGCGTGTGCGGCGTGTGGGGATCGAAGAGATGGAGCCAGGCGAAGAACGGCTTGTCTCCCCGGCGGTCCGCGATCCAGTCCAGGGTGGTATCGACCGCCAGCTCGGCTGCAAGGTGCTCGGAGGCGAGGGCGAGTTCTCGGAAGCCCTGGCCGAGCCCCGAGGCATGGTCGCCCAGGTGGCTGGCCGAGATGACCGCGAAGGTGTCGTACCCCGCGGTCGCCAAATGCTCCGCGAGGGTGACATGACTCCGCGGCAGGGGCGTCCTGAGATCGTAGACGCCGTGGTTCTTGCCATAGCGCCCGGTCATCATGGAGACGAAGCTCGGGTTGGTCGAGTTGAAGACCGTGAAGGCATTGAGCCAGACGTCGCTCTGCCCGGCCAGCCGGTCGAGGTTCGGAGTGAGGTTCCGGCCCAGGGCGTCCGCCCGAAAGGTGTCGAGTCCGACCAGGAGGATGTTGGGCCGGCCGCTCGCCGGCTTGTGCGGCAGCGTTTCGCGAAAGTAGACGGCCGGGCTTCCCCAGAGCGCCGACGAGCCCGGGGGGCCGTCGAGTTGGAGAAGCAGCTCGATCGGCCCTGACAGGTCGGATAGATCCACCTCGACCGCGGGCGGGGCGATGGGACCCACGGGCGCCGACTCGATCCAGTAGAGCTCCCGTGCCGGTCCGGAGCCTGAGCGGACCCCGACCCGATAGGTGCAGGGGCAGGCTCCTTCCGAGCCGAGCGGGGTGAAGGAGAAGTAGCTGTCCCGGCCGATCCGCACCGGCCAGCGGGCGCGAGACCCCGCTTTCATTTCCAGCGCTTGAACCTGCCCGGCGGTCCGCCTCGGGAAGCTGACGAGCTGGCTGGCTGGGACCAGCCGCATGTCCCGCACTTCCGCTGATCCCAGGAAGGAGATCTTCGGGATGGCCGGCTCGCCGGCCTCTACCGCGAACGGCTCGCGGGAGAGGTCGAGGCGAGCCCAGGGTAGAGCAGGAGGCCCAGGTTCTGCCCGGCAGGCGGAAAGGAGTAAAAGGACATAAAGGACCCAAAGGACACGGATGGTGTCCTTGAGGTCCTTAGGAGAAGACCCGGTCGTAGACGTCGGAAAGCGCCAGGGTGCAACCAATGGAGGGCAGCTCCAGCGTTTTTGCGGGTTCGTCTGTTTCGGTGAGGACCCAGCGGTCGCTGGCCTCACGGACGAAGTGCTCGGCATGAGCACGGTCCTGCGAGAGGAGAAGGTACTCGGCGAGCGAGGGCAGGGTTCGGTAATAAGAAAACTTGATGCCCCGGTCGTAGCTCTCCGTGGATTTAGAGAGCACCTCCACGATCAGAACCGGGTTGAGCAGCGTGTCGACTTCGCCGTCCTCGAACCGAGGCTCGCCGCAGGCGACGGCCAAGTCAGGGTAGGTATAGAGATCCATCGCGGGGACCCGGACCCGCATCTCGCTGGCGAAGACTTCGCATCCCTTTCCTCTGAGCTGTGAATCAAGGGAGATTGCAGTGTTCAGCACCATGCGGTTGTGCCGCCGGCTCGCCCCGGTCATGGCAAAGATCTCGCCGTGCAGGAACTCGTTCCTCGACTCGGCCTGGCGCTCTCTTGCCAAATACTCCTCGGGGGTGAAGCGGAGCTTTGGTTCCGTCGCCATGGGACCAAAATAGCATGGTCCTATGCCCCCTCGGGCGGCTGCCGCCTCCACCGCTTGTGCCACCAGACCCACTGCTCTGGCCGCCGGCGGATCTGCTTCTCGATCTCGGCGGTCATGCGGGCGGTCGCCTCGCGCGGATCGTCGGGCAGGTCCAGGATGGGGAGGAAGCGCAGGAGATGTCCGCCGTCCGGGCGCCGTTCGATGAAGGTGGGGACCACCCGCATGTCCTGCTTGAGCGCCATTTCGGCAGGACCCACCGGCGTGAAGGCCGGCCGGCCGAAGAAGGGGACCCAGACGCCATCCACCTTGGTGTCCTGGTCGATCAGCATGGCGATCCCCCCGCCGGTGCGCAGCACGCCGAGGATCTGGCGCGCCGCGCCCCGCGTGCCGCGCGCGATCGTCATCGACCCCAGGTGCCGGCGGACGCTCACGAGCAGCTCCTGGAGCTGGGGATCGTCCAGCGGCCTCGCGATGGCCGCCAGAGGGTAGCCGCCCGCCCGCGTGGGGACCGCGATCAGCTCCCAGTTGCCGCAGTGGCCGGTCAGAACGAGGATCGGCCGGCCCGTCGCCCGCGCGGCCTCGACGTTCTCCCACCCCTGGATCTCCAGGTGAGGCAGGATCTCCTCCGCATCGCGCCGCAGAAGGTGGAGCAGCTCGGCCGCGTTCATCCCCTGGTGCAGGAAGGCCTGCCGGGCGATCCGCCGGCGCTTCTCCTCGGACAGGCCGGGGAAGGCCGGCGACAGGTGGTCGAGCGAGCGGCGGCGGTCGCGTCGGCTCAGCGCCCACCCCAGGCGGCCCAGGGTCCTGCCGAACGCGAGCGCGGTGGAGCGGGGCATGCTTCCCAGAATCCGGGAGAGCAGGCGGATGAGCCCGGGGAACAGAGCGATCCGCAGGCGGCTGGTCCGGCGGCGGACCTGGGAGACCTGCTTGGAGGGGACCGGGGTCAGAGGCGCGCTCAGTCCGGCTCTCCCACCACGTAGTAGGGGGCGATCAGCGAGTCCCAGCTACCCCGCGCCCGCAGCAGCAGCTCGCAAAGCTCCCGCACCACCCCCCGGCCGCCCCGCCCGCTCAGCACCCGGTGCGCCCGCTCCCGGACCTCCTCCACCGCATCGGCCGGCGCGAAGGCGAGCCCGCAGCGGAGCAGGATCGGGAGGTCCACCAGGTCATCCCCCATGAAGGCAACCTTCTCGTGGGACACGCCCTGGGCGGCGAGGAACTCGGTGAAGGCGGGTCCCTTGTCCGACCGCTCCATCATCAGCCAGTCGACGCCCAGGTCGTCCGCCCGGATCCGCAGCGCGTCGCTCTCGCGGCCGGAGATGATCCCGACCTTGAGCCCGTCGCGCTGGAGCAGGCGCAGCCCGAGCCCGTCGCGCACGTTGAAGACCTTTTCCTTCTCGCCGTCGGGGCCGTAGACCAGCCGGCCGTCCGTGAGCACACCGTCCACGTCCAGGAGCAGCCACTCCAAGCCGCGGGCGCGCTCGGTGAGGATTTCGTCGGAGAGACTCAGAACAGCTCCAGGCCCCAGAGATCGTGCAGGTGCACGATCCCTTCGAGCCGCCTCTCCGCGCCGCAGACGAAGAGAGAGGTGATGCGGTGGTCTTCCATGGTCTTGAGGGCGGCGGCGGCCAGCTCGTCCGCGGGGATCGTCCGCGGGTTGAGGCTCATGCACTCGCCCGCAGTCTTCTTGAGCAGCCCCTCGTCGTGCTCGAGCAGCCGCCGGAGGTCGCCATCGGACACGCAGCCGAGGAGGCGGCCCTCCTCGTCGGTCACGGCGGTGATGCCTAGCCCCTTCTTGGACATCTCATAGATGGCGTCGCGCATCGGGACCGAGGCGAGGACCTTCGGCAGGGCGTCGCCCGCGTGCATGAGCTGCTCGACCTTGAGCAGCCGCTTGCCGAGCTGGCCGGCAGGATGGAGGAGCGCGAAGTCCTCGCGGGTGAAGCCGCGGGCCTCCAGCAGCGCCATGGCCAGGGCGTCGCCCAGGGCCAGGGTGGCGGTGGTCGAGGCAGTAGGTGCGAGGTTCAGGGGGCAGGCCTCGCGGTCGATCGACACCGGCAGGTGGATGTCCGCGAGCCGGGCCAGGGGCGAGCCCGGGTTGGAGGTCATCACCACCAGCGGCACCCCCAGGCGCTTCAGCGTCTCCACGAGCCTTAACAGCTCCTCCGTGGTGCCCGAATAGGACGCCCCGAGCACCACGTCGCCGGGCACGATCATCCCCAGGTCGCCGTGGACCGCCTCGGCCGGATGGAGGAAGAGCGCGGGCGTGCCGGTGGAGGCGAGCGTCGCCATGATCTTCTTCATGATGATGCCGCTCTTGCCCATGCCCGTGCAGACCACCCGGCCCGTGCAGGAGCGCAGCAGCTCGACCGCGCGGTCGAAGCGCTCGTCGAGCTGGGGGATCAGCCCGCGGACCGCGGCGGCCTCGGTCTCCAAAACCTCGCGCGCCACTTGGCGGGGAGCCCTCAAAGGCTCTTCCTCAAAGCGATCAGCGACTTGAGCAGCGCTTCTGCCCGCTCGGGATCGAGCTGAACGGCTTTGTCGGAGAGCGCCCGGTCGGGATCGGGGTGGACTTCGAGGAAGAGGCCGTCCGCGCCGGCCGCGACCGCCGCCCGGGCGAGCGGCTCGGCGAAGCGGCGCAGTCCGCCGCTCTCCTCCCCGGCCGCTCCGGGGAGCTGGAGCGAGTGCGTCACGTCATAGATCACGGCGATCCCGTCGTCCTGCATCATGGCGAAGCTGCGCATGTCCACGATCAGGTTGTTATAGCCGAAGGAGACCCCGCGTTCGGTCACCGTCACCCGGTCGTTGCCCACGCTCCGGGCCTTGTCCACGATCCGGCGCATGCCGTCCGGGGCCATGAACTGCCCCTTCTTGATGTTCACCGCCCGGCCCGTGCGCGCCGCGGCGACCACGAGGTCGGTCTGCCGGCAGAGGAAGGCGGGGATCTGGAGCACGTCGCAGACCTCGGCCGCCGGTCCGCACTGATCCGGCTCATGGACGTCGGTCAGCACGGGGAGCCCGGTCTCCTCCTTGACCAGCCGGAGGACGCGCAACCCCTCTTCCAGACCGGGACCGCGGAAGGTCCCGATCGAGCTGCGGTTCGCCTTGTCGAAAGACGACTTGAACACCAGCGGGATACCCAGACGCTCGGCCATCGCGGCCAGCACATGGGCCGTCTCCAGGGTGCGCTCCTCGCTTTCCACCACGCAGGGACCGGCAATGACAGGAAGGGTATCTCCCCCGACGCCCCCGACGATGATGCCGGGGGCGAGCTCGACGGGATGCACCGCCATCAGGCAGGAATCTCCGAGGGCACGGATGGCACCCTGGACTCGACGCTCTCCCGCTCCTTCTCGCGCCGCTGCTGCTCGGCCAGGGCTGCCGCGATGTAGGAGACGAAGAGCGGGTGCGGCTCCGTGGGCTTCGACTTGTACTCCGGATGGAACTGGCAGCCGAGGAACCAGGGATGGTCCGTCAGCTCCACCATCTCGACAAACTTGCCGTCCGGCGACAGCCCCGAGATGACCAGCCCGTGCTCCTTGAGATTGCCGAGGTACTTCTGGTTCACCTCGTAGCGATGGCGGTGGCGCTCGCTGATCTCGGCCGCGCCCCCATAGATCTTGCGGGCGAGCGTCCCCTCCTGCAGCTTGCAGGGATAGGCGCCCAGGCGCATGGTGCCGCCCATCTCCTCGATGCCGAGCAGGTCGCGCAGCTTGTAGATGACCGCGTGCTCCGTCTGCGGGTCGAACTCCGAGGAGGTGGCGTCCTTGATGCCGCAGACGTTCCTGGCGTACTCGATGACCATGCACTGCATGCCCAGGCAGATGCCGAAGAACGGCACGCGATGCTCGCGGGCATAGCGGATGGCGCGGATCTTCCCCTCCGTGCCGCGCTGGCCGAAGCCGATGGGCACGAGGAGCGAATCCACCTCGAACAGCTCCCGAGGCCAGCTCCGGCCCTCCTCCAGCTCCTCGGCGTCGATGTAGACCAGCTCCACTTTGGCGTCGTTGGCGATGCCGCCGTGGAGCAAAGCCTCGTTGAGGCTCTTGTAGGCGTCGGGGAACTCCACGTACTTGCCAACGATCCCCACCCGCACGTGATGGTGGGGGTTCTTGATGCGCGCCACCAGGCTCTCCCAGGGGGAGAGGTCGCGGTCATAGTGGGGGAGGTTCAGCAGCTCGAGGATGATGTCGTCCATCCCCTCGCGGCAGAACATGAGCGGCACTTCATAGATCGTCGGCACGTCCCGGGCCGCGATGACCGCCCGGAAATCGACGTTGCAGAAGAGCGCGATCTTCTTCTTCATGTCCTCGGGCAGGGCGCGGTCCACGCGGCAGAGCACGATATCCGCAGAAATGCCGATCTCCCGCAGCTCGCGCACCGAGTGCTGCGTCGGCTTGGTCTTGAGCTCGTCGGCGGCGGCGATGTAGGGGACCAGCGTCAGGTGGATGTTGACGGCGTTGCCGCGGCCGAGCTCCAGGCGGAACTGGCGGATGGCCTCCAGAAAGGGGAGCGACTCGATGTCGCCCACCGTGCCGCCGATCTCGCAGATGACCACGTCGGCGTTGCCGGCCACCTTGCGCAGGCCCTCCATGATCTCGTCCGTGATGTGGGGGACGACCTGCACTGTTTTTCCCAGATAGTCGCCGCGCCGCTCTTTCTCGATCACCGACGAGTAGATCTTGCCCGTGGTGTAGTTGTGGCGCTTGGTGGCGATCATGTGGGTGAAGCGCTCGTAGTGGCCGAGATCGAGGTCGGTCTCGGCGCCGTCATCCGTCACGAAGACCTCGCCATGCTGGTAGGGGGACATGGTCCCCGGATCGACGTTGACGTAAGGGTCGAACTTCAGCAGGGTGACAGAGAAGCCCCGCGCTTCCAGGATCGCGCCAACGGATGCCGCGGCAACTCCCTTGCCCAGGGAGGAAACGACGCCGCCGGTGACGAAGATGTACTTGGTTGCCATGGTTTCTCCTCAAATCTTTGCCAGCAAACGTTCGACTCGTTCCAGGTCTTCCTGAGTATCGACGCCGGGAGAGGTCCGCCCGGTCCGCAGCACGCGGATGCGCAGCCCGTTCTCCAGGGCCCGAAGCTGCTCCAGGGACTCGCTCTGCTCGAGCGGCGTCTGGGGCAGGGCCGCGAGGCGGAGCAGGGCCTCGCGCTGGTAGCCGTAGATCCCCAGGTGCTTGAGCGGGACCGCACCCCCCTCCTGCCTCGGGTAGGGAAGGGGCGACCGGCTGAAGTACAGGGCATAGCCGGCGAGGTCGAGCACGACCTTGACCGCGTTGGGATTGCCCATCTCTTCAGGCAGCGCCTCGGCCGCCAGGGTGACGACCGGGTCGTCCGGATGGCCGGCCAGGTGGTCCGCGATCCTCGACACCGCCTCCGGATCGATCAGCGGCTCGTCGCCCTGGATGTTGACCACGGCCGAAGCATTCCACTGGCGGGCCGCGTGGGCGATGCGGTCGGTGCCGCTGGCGCACTCGGCCGGGGTCATCTCCCACTCGCCACCGAAGCTCTCGACGGCCCGGGCAATGCGCTCGTCGTCGGTCAGCACCACGATCCGATCGAGCCCGCGGGCTAGCGAGACCCGCTCGTAGACGTGCTCGATCATGGGCCGTCCGGCAATCAGGAGGAGCGGCTTGCCGGGCAGCCGGGTCGAGGCATAGCGGGCCGGAATGGCGCCAATGATTCCCGAGGATGTCTGTCCGGGCGAAGCGGAGGGGTGCACGACCGAATCTAAACCGTAGGGCAGGGGAGTGTCAAATGCTATCCTCCGCGCCCGATGCGCCGTGTTTCGCTTTTCTTCCTCCTGGCAGCCTTTCTCCTGTCCTGCGGAGAAGAGCCTGGCTCCATCCGCCTGCTGGTCGACGGCGAGCACGCTCCGGATGCCCTGATCGAAGAGCGCGCCATCGCCCGTCCTCCGGCGCTCGGCGGGAACCGCTTCCTCACGGGATGGTGGTCGGCGAGAAGGGGAAAGCAGGTGCTCCTCACACCCGAGGCTCCCCGCGCCCGCCTGCAGATCGTCCATCTGGATGACCGCCCCCGGACCCTCGCCATCGACCTCCTGGAGCCGCCCGCCAAGCCGGGCACGGTGCGGGTACGGGCGGCCGGCCGCGATCTCGGCTCCTTCCCGGTGGCCGATCCCACCGAGATCCGCATCCCGGGAGATCTGCCCCAGGGCCGGATCAACGTCGATCTCTCCTTTGAGCCAAAGGTAACAGTCGTTGCGGGCGCCATCCGTCCCTTCCTGCCCGCCGGCAAGGTGGCGGGGCGGGGCGCCGACATCATTCAGGGCGGAGAGTCGCTGGTCCACATCGTGCGCCGCGTCTCCCCCGGCACCGAGCTGGTGGGGACGTTCGTACCCCCGGACGATCCCGGCCCCGGTCAGCGCTTCGAGCTGACCGTAGAGAACGAGGACGGCTCCCCGATCCGCCACTTCTCGTGGACCCCCAGCTTCTGGAACCGGATCTTTGGGGATAAAGCTATCGAGCTCCCCCTGGGAGAGACCGACGGTTGGGTCCGCATCCGCCTGCGTGCCCGCGGCGCGGGACCGGCTGCCCGCTGGGCGAAGCTGGGTCTCCGGGAGAAAAAGACCGAGCAGAAGACCGCCACAGAACCGTCTTTTCCCAAGCCCAGGCTGGTGATCGTCTATGTAATGGACGCCCTCCGGGCCGACTTCGTGAGCCACCTGGGGGGCCAGGCGGGAGTCACGCCGACCTTCGACCGGCTGGCCCGGGAAGGGATGACGTTCCGCAACCACCGCAGCGTCGCCCCGAACACGATCCCCTCGACCAAGGCGCTGTTCACCGGCCGCACCTTCGTCTCGCGGGGCGGCTGGAAGCTCGATGCCGCGGACGGCACCACCCTGGCCGAGCTGTTCAAGTCCGCCGGCTACCGCACCGGCCTCTTCTCGGGCAACGTCTATGTCAGTCCGGCCTACGGCACGGACCGGGGCTTCGAGCACGTGGCCGAGGAGGTCCTGATCGACGGCTACAGCGCGGCCGAAAAGCCGCCGTTCAACGACAATGCCGCCCGGGCCCACGCCTCCGCCCTGAAATGGCTGGCCTCCCTCCCGCGCGGCGAGCGGGCGTTCCTCTACATCCATACGATCCACCCGCACAACCCCTATGACCCGCCCGACCCCTACCGTTCGCGCTACACCGCCGGCATCCCGTCGGACATCGACGGCAGCACCGAGACGCTCTCGGACATCAAGCAGAGGCGGCGGACCACCACCCCGGCCGACCGGCAGCGCCTGCGCGGCCTCTACACCGGCTCACTCGCTTACAACGACGCCGAGCTCGCCGGCTTTTTAAAGCAGCTCGCGGCCTGGGCGCCGCCCGGGGAGACCCTGGTCGCCCTGACCGCCGACCATGGAGAGGAGCACTTCGAGCATGGAGGCGTCCTGCACGGCTTCACCCTGTTCGAAGAGCAGCTCCGCATCCCGCTCGTACTCTGGGCACCGGGCCGGCTCAAAGCCGCTGCGGTCAAGGAGCGCACGGACAGCCTCGACCTCCATGCGACCCTGCTGGATCTGGCGGGCTTGAAAGGAGAAAGCCATGGCCGGCCGCTCCTCCGAGTGGCCGCGGGCCAACCTGGGGACTACGTCCACATGGCCGCCGCCTCCAGCGTGAAGGGAGGGATCTACTCCGCGCTCCATGGCCGATGGAAGGTGGTCTGGGCTCCCAGGACGGGCTCGCAGTGGGGACAGGGGGACGCCCTGGGCCGCACGCGAGAGCCGGAGTATCTCTTCGACCTGGAGAAGGATCCGGGCGAGCGGGTCAACCTCGCCGGCGAGGGAGACCTGGAGGCCGCCTGGCTGCGCGAGCAGCTCCTCGCCTGGGTCAAGAAGAACCGCGACGAGAGCAAGCCGGACGAACCGGCCGTAGACAAGGCGACCGAAGACCGGCTCAAGGCGCTGGGCTACGCGAATTGAGCCGTGGCTGGCTCCAACGACTGGGTAGGCGGTTCAAACGAGCCGTTTGAGGTGTCTACCCACTGGGTAGAAGAGAGGAACTCGTTATTTCCGGACACGAGTCAGTGATTGCCGGGGCCGGGTCAGTCGTTTGAGGGCCATATCCAGTGGTTGGAGCGCTCCAACCACTGGATAGAGGGGTCTACCCACTCGTTGCCGCGTGTCAACCACTCGTTGGAGAGGTCTACCCACTCGTTCGCATCCTCTCTGCGATAGATTCCTCCCGTGACCCAGCCTCCCTCCCGGCGCTACTGGCTCCGGATGTCCGTGCTCCTGGTGCTCGCCATGGCGCTGCTGGCCTTCGGCACCCGGGCGGTGTCGGCCATCGTGGCGCGGCTGACCCTGCCCACGGGGGGAGCGCGGTGGATCTGGGTGGAGCGCGAGCGGACCGACCGCAGCCCCGCCGCCTTCTACGCCGTCCGCGATTTCTTCCTGGACGCGGTCCCGCCCCGGGCGCGGCTGCTCGCCATTGCCGACCCCGAGTACGTCCTCACCCTGAATGGCAAGCGCATCGGCGCCGGTCAGTACGTGCCTCCGGTGGCGAAGCTGGACGCCTACGAGGTGGGCGACCTTCTCCAGGTCGGAGGGAACCGCCTGATCGTGGAGCTGCGCAGCGACCGCGGCGCGGGCGGGTTCCTGGCCTCCATTCAGGACGGCAACGGGAAGACCCTCGTGCGCACCGATGACGACTGGCGGATCTTCAAGAGCCACCACTTCGGGCTCCTGCGCGGCTGGCTCCCTCTCGGTCCCAGCGGCGGGCTCGAAAGCGAGCGAGCGTTCTCCTGGGGGCTGCCGCCCATCGGGCGCTGGGGCAAGCCCGAGGCCGGTCCGGTACGCCCGCGGCTGTCGGAGCTGATCCATGGCCAGCCCCTCTCCGGCACCCGGCTCGCCGCGCCGCCCATCCCTGCCCTCCCGCCCACCTCCGCCCGCCGCATGGCGCTGTTCGACTGGGGCCGCGAGGTCACCGGCTACCTGGTCCTTCAGATGCCGCCCGAGGACGGGCTGAGGACGGCGCTCTTCTTCACGGGGATCCGAGTGCCCGATCCGCTGCGCGAGCGTCCCGCGGGAGCGGTCCTCGCCATAACCGGCCGGCGCTCCTGGATGGACGTCCGTCCGCGCCGCTTCCGCTATGCCCTGGTGATCGGGGACCGCCCGCTCGCCGCCCGGGTGCTCCAAGTGGACCCGGCGAAAGCCGCCGGCTACCTGGAGGACGGCGTGCCGAAGATGAAAGGTGTATTCGGGATCGAGCCGCCGCCGCTACGAACGCCGGTGCAGGACGAAATCTGGCGTGAGCTCCAGAGCGTCCCGGGCGTCCGAGGGCGGAAAGAACGCTAGCTCCTGCCTGGCCGCGGCGGCGTAGCCCTCGGCCATCTCCGTGACCTCCTCCAGCGTCCCCTGGGCGTGGACGAGGTCGAGGATCTCCTGCGGCGAGACCCGCGCGAAGCTGCGGTCCTCCAGGACCATCTCGATCCGCTTGCGCTCCGTGGCCGCGACCCGCGGCAGCAGGAGGATCAGCGGCAGCGTGAGCTTGCCTTCCTTGAGATCCGACAACACCGGCTTGCCGAGCTCGCTCTCCCGCGCCGTGAAGTCCAGCAGGTCGTCCACGAGCTGGAAGCAGATGCCCAGCGCGCGGCCGTAGCGGTCGAGCACCTGGCCGGCCTCGGGACGCTGCGGCGGAATCAGGGCCGGGATCGAGCACGCCGCGGCGAAGAGGTGCGCGGTCTTGCGGTCGATGATCTCGAAGTACTCGTCCACCGTGAGATCGATCGCGCCCAGGCGCTGGAGCGCGAGAAGCTCGCCCTCGGTCATCTTGAGGGTGGCGTCGCAGAGGCGCTGGATGACCTCGATCTGCCCGTGGCTCAGGGCCATCTGCATGGCCTTGGTGTAGATCCAGTCGCCCAGGAGCACCGTGAGGTTGTTGCCCCACAGGTTGTTGAGGGTCGGCTGGCCGCGACGCAGGCCGGCGTGGTCGATGATGTCGTCGTGGATCAGCGTGGCCGTGTGGATGAACTCGATGACCGCGCCATACGTGACCTCCTCGTCGCCGTCGTGGCCGAGGAGGCGGGCCGTGAGCAGCAGCAGGGCCGGCCGCACCCGCTTGCCACCGCCCTGGGTGATGTACTCGCCGGCGTGATGGATGAACGGGACGTCCGAATCCAGATGCTGGCGGAAGACGGCCTCGGTCGCGAGCAGCTTGTCGGCGACCAGGTCGACGAAGCGCCCAGCCAGGACGGACCTGGCCGCCTTGGCCTCTTCCCTGGTCGCGGGATCAGTCGCCAGCTTCGAGTCGAGGAGGGGAGGGTTCTGCACGATCAGGCTCCCGGGGCTTCTGGCACGGGAGTGAAGGGGACGACCTGCTCCAGGCGGCCGTCACGGAAGCGGTAGACGCGGCCGCTCTCGAAGTACCACCAGGAGTCCTCGACGTGATCGGGATATTGCAGGCGCTTCACCCGGTCCGGCTTGCCCATCTCCTCGTACGTCCTCTGCTCGTCGGCGCTGCGCACCATGGCGAGGAACTGGTTCAGCGATTCCAGGAACTTCGTGTTCTCGATGACCGGGGACACTACGACAGGGCTGCCCGCCAGGAGCCGCTTCGTCACGTCCTCCCGGGCGAGCTCCTCCACGCGGTCCTCCTTGCCCTTGCGGACCGGGACGCCGGAGACCAGCTCGAAGTGGTTGAAATAGCTGTCCCAGGGCCACTCGACCGTGTACTCGCCCTGGGCATTGGTGAGCGCGCTGACCCGGCGGACGTCGTCGGCCGCGGTCTTGCGGAACTGGCGCAGGCTGAAATAGCTGCGCGAGGCCTCTAGGGAGACGCGGATCCCTGGAAGCGGCCGGCCGTCGCGGCCGGTCACGATGCCGGTGACCTGGACGCGCTGGCCCTGATCGTAGCGGGCGCCAAAGGCAGGCGAAACTGCTGGGGTGACCAGCAACAAAATCAGCGATGCCAGCATGAACCGGCGGAGCGCGATGCTTTTCACGGGGAGTCTCACACCGAGCGGTAGTTCGTGAACGTGAGTGGGACGTCCAGGTCCAGGGACTTCAAGGCCGCGATGACCGTCTGCAGGTCGTCGCGGTTCTTGCCCGAAACGCGTACGGTGTCTCCCTGGATGGCCGCCTGGACCTTGAGCTTGCGCTGCTTGATCTCGGCCACGAGCTTCTTGGCGGTCTCAATGGGGATGCCCTGCTGCAGGGTGATTTTTTGCCGCGCGCGGCCGCCGCTGGCCGGCTCAACCTTGCCGTAGCGCAGCGACTTGAGCTGAACCTCGCGGCGCACCATCTTGGTCTTCAGCACCTCCAGCGCCTGGTTGAGCGAGTACTCGTCCGCCGCCTCCAGGACGATCTCCTCCCCTTCCAGGTTGAGGGAGACCGCGGCCTTCTTGAGATCGTAACGGTTCACGATCTCCTTGTCGGCCTGGTTCACGGCGTTGCGGACCTCCTGGAGGTCCACGTTGGAGACGACGTCGAACGAGTTCTCGTTAGTAGCCATCGCGGGTGATTATAGCGTCGTCTACTGCTCTTCCCAGCGGATGCCCTGGGGAGGCGAAAATTGCCCGCGCCGCGGAAGGTCGCGATAGTCCTTGATCTCGAACCGGGTGAGGTTCCCTTCCCGGTCGTGGTAGGAGATGGCGACCAGCCGCTGCTTCGCGGGATCGACGGTCAGCGCTGCGTCGGTCAGCTCGGCCAGCTTCTCCTTGGGAATGAGGCTGACCTCGATGCGCCCGCCGTCGACGGCCTTGGCCGTCGCCCGGTAGCGCATCTTGAGGTCGTCCAGCCCGAGCAACAGGAGGTCCAGGCCCGGCTCGTTGCGCCGGTCGATCCGATAGCGACGGCCGGTCTTGTCCTCAGTGTTCCAGGAATGGGCGACGCCGCCGCAGAGCAGGAAGCTCTTGGGGTACGGGTCCTTGTAATCCCAGCGCATGCAGTCGGGCAGCGCCAGGAACATGCGGCCGGTCTCCTTTTCGCCGGACGAGAACCCCGCCGGGATATAGGTCTGGGTGAAGCCGGCCTCGGTAGGTCCCGCCTCGACCAGGCTCGCGCGGACGCCCGAAAGCACCGCCCAGGGATCGTTCTGCGCCGTCAAACTGCCGGCAAACACAGCCAAGCTCAAGCAAATCAACAAGATGCTCTTTCGCATCGTCGGTTCCTCCACGTGCAGCCCTCCCACGGACTAGCAAAACAGGTACCGGGGGGGAATGCTTCCCTAGTGCCGGAAGTGCCGGGTGCCGGTAAGCAGCATTGCGACCCCCTGCTCGTCCGCCGCGGCGATCACCTCGTCATCCCGCTTGCTGCCGCCGGGCTGGATTACCGCGGTGATGCCCGCCTTGGCGAGGGCGTCCAGTCCATCGCGGAAGGGGAAGAAGGCATCCGAAGCCGCCACCGTACCCTGGACCGGGAGCTGCGCTTTCTCAGTCGCCAGGCGGCAGGAATCGACCCGGCTCATCTGGCCGGCGCCGATGCCCACCGTCTGATCGCCGTTGGCCACCACGATCGCGTTCGACTTCACATACCGGCAGACCTTCCAGGCGAGGTCGAGGGCGCGGCGCTCCTCCGGGGTGGGCTGCCGCCGGGTGGGACAGGTCCAGCCGGACGGATCATCGGGCTGGGCGTCGGGAGGCTGGGCGAGGAAGCCGCCGTCGATCGGCCGCAGCTCGAGATCCTCCCGAGAAGGCTGGTACAGCGGGCATTCGAGGAGGCGCAGGTTCTTCTTGGAGCCGAAGCGCTCCCGGGCTGACTCGTCGAAGCTGGGAGCGAGCAGGACCTCCACGAAGAGGTCGGCCATGGCTGCAGCCAAGTCGCCGTCCGCCGGACGGTTCAGGGCCACGATCGATCCGAACGCCGAGACCGGATCGGTGGCGAGAGCGCGCTGGTAGGCCTCCACCAGATCCGCCCCCCGGCCCACGCCGCACGGGTTGTTGTGCTTCACAATGACCACCGCCGGCTCCGCAAACAGGGCGACGATCTTGCGGGCGGCATCCGCATCCAGCAGATTGTTCCAGGACAGCTCCTTGCCCTGAAGCTGGCGGAATCCACCCAGCACGCCGGGGCCTCCGGCTGTGGCATAGACCGCGCCGGATTGGTGGGGGTTCTCGCCGTAGCGCAGCTCCATCGTCCGCTCGATCTCCAGAGAGAGCCGGCTCCCGCCCCCAAGAAAGTTGGCCACCGCCGCGTCATAGCTCTGGGTATGGCCGAAAGCCTTGGCTGCGAGCCTGCGCCGGAGCTCCTCAGATAGGACCCCGTTGCCCTCCTCCAGAGCGGAGAGCACCGCGGCGTAATCCCCGGGATCGACCACCACGCCCACGCCGCCAAAATTCTTGGCCGCGGCGCGGACCATTGCGGGACCGCCGATGTCGATCATCTCGATCGTCTGCTCGAACGAAGCGCCGGAGGCCAGGGTCTCGCGGAAGGGATAGAGGTTCACGACCACGAGGTCGATGCGCTCGATGCCGTGCTCCCGGATCTGGTCCAGGTGTCCATCCACCGACCGGTCGGCCAGGATGCCGCCGTGGATGCGCGGGTGGAGCGTCTTGACCCGGCCGTCGAGGATCTCCGGGAAGCCGGTGACGTCGGACACAGCTGTGACCGGGATGCCCTTCTTCTGAAGGAACTTGAGCGTGCCGCCGGTGGAGACGATCTCGATGCCGAGCCGGGCGAGCCCGCGGGCGAGGTCTTCGAGCCCGCGCTTGTCATACACGGAAACCAGGGCGCGGCGCGCCTGCAGCATGCAACGATCTCCCTCGGAGTGTGTTGTTCAGTGACCGCGGTCGGCCCGCGGCAGGAGCAGGAGGCGCGTGCCGGAGCTCATCATCGAAGACCGGTTGTCAGCACCCCCTGCCGCGATCCAAATATAGCGCAGCACCAGGGTGACATCGGTCACGGCATGGCTGAAGGCCACGGAGGCGACTCCGAAGGCGGTGGAGCGATCGTCGAAGCGGCGGATGCCCGAGGCGAAGCCGATCTTGCGGTACTCGCGGCCCACCATCGGGTAGACCTCGCGCCCGCGGCGGAAGGCCTCGGCCAGGAGAGGCTTGAGGCTCCGCTGCCGGTCCAGGGAGGGGGGAACGCCGTAGAAGACCAGGGGGAAGCGGGGCTCGGCCGTCTCGGCGTAGCGCAGATAATCGACGAAGTAACGGGCCTCCTCCGGATCGGCCCCGGAGACGGCGAGCGGGTTGTTCGCGTCGGCCACGTAATGGGCCACCGCGCCGAGCCGCCGCACGACCTCCTCGAACGGCTTATGGAGACGTATAGCGGAGATGGCCGCGTCCACCTCGGCGAAAAGGGCTTGGTCGAGGGAGCCGGAACCGTCCGAATCCTTGCGGTGGCGGTCGGGATCGGCATCCTGGAACGGGGCCTGGACGCCGGCCTGGAATGCCTCCTTGTGCTTCTCGATCTGCCGGGCGAGGTCGGGCGGAGCGAGCTGCGCGGCCTCGCGGGCAATCGCGCTCTGGGTGCGCGGTGTCCAGGCGACGACCGGAGATGCCGCCAGGAAAGATAGCAGTCCGAGGGCTGCCGGGAGGAGCCGGGAGAGGTACAATCCCTGTTGCATTTCCGTCTTATTGTAGGGGGATCTTCTTTGTCGCGCCAGCAGCTCGACGTAACCGGCCTTTTTTGCCCGCTGCCCATCCTGCTCGCCGCGCGGGAGATGAGGAAGCTCCAGCCCGGCGACCTCCTGGAAGTGGTGGGGGACGACCCCGGCATCCGGGAAGACATGCCCGTCTGGTGCGAGCGTGCCGGCCACCGTCTCGTCGAGATGGAAGACGAAGAGGGGAAGATCCGCTCCCTGGTGGAGAAGGGGCCGGCTCGGAGTCATACCCGGCCCCGCCCTTGACTCCGGGCACCCTTCCCTGTTAAAAAGTCTCTCCCTCGGGGGCAACCCCCGTGCCCAGGTAGCTCAGTTGGTAGAGCACGTGACTGAAAATCACGGTGTCACTGGTTCGATTCCGGTCCTGGGCACCATTTAACTCCCTATAATCCGTCATGCCCATTCGCTTGACCGAGCAGCAACAGCGAGCCTTGGATGCGACGGAGGCGCAGCCTCCGCAGGTTGTCGATCCCCGCACCAATGCCGCATACGTCCTGATTCCTCTCCCCGAGTATGAAGCTGTCCGCGAGGTCGTTGAGGACGAAAGACGACAAAAGGGGATTCGCATCGTCGCCCTGCGCAACGCAGCGCGACGCATCGACGAGGCTCCTTGATGGAGCCTGGAGAGATCTACACCGACGACTTCACGGAAGCCGGACCGCATCCTGTCATCGTCGTATCCCGGGAGAACCTCAACCGCGGCCACTACGCCTTGGTGGTCGTCTGCACCTCTTCTCGTTTTGCCGTCCGCAGCAAGCTTCCAAACTGCGTCCCGTTCCAGGCCGGCCAGTTTGGCTTCACGGCCAACTGCGTAGCCCAGTGCGAGAACATCCTGTCGATCGACAAGAGCCAACTGAATCTGGGAGCCGGTCCGAACGGGATACTTGACGAGGAAGCCTTGAGGGATGTCATCAAGGCGATTGGATACGTCTTCAACTCAGACTGTGAGCCTGTTTAGATCCACCTAGGATCGCCTCAACCCCGCCCGTACCCCGACTCCCGATCCAGCACCTCCAGGGTCTTGTAATAAAGCGCGTCCGCCTCCTCGCGGCTGTTGCCGATGGCGGTCAGGCCGAGCTTGCCGAACTCGGAGACGGCTCCGATCAGGTGGAAGAGGACGCCGGAGCCCGTGGCGTGGCTGTAGTGGAGACGGTTCTCGGTGAGGATCTCGATCAGGTCCTCGGGGAGCAGGCTGCGGTAGGCGTCGGAATGGAGATTGTCCGTCGCCCGGTAGTACTTGGACGAGCCGCTGGGGGCGGAGAAGAGGCCGGTGGTACGGTCGAGCTGGCCGCTGGTCAAGAACTGGAGGGCCAGATACGGATGCGTCGTCCCACCCATACGCAGGTTGATCTCCAAGGCCGCCATGTTCCAGTCTCCGCCCGGCTGATCGCGCCAGAGCAGGAAGTCGATGGCGAAGCGGCTCACCACGCCGTGGGCGGCGAGGATCTCGCCGATGCGCATGGCGGCGTCGAGGACGCGCTGGCGGTAGCCGTCGCGGGCGGGGAAGCTGCAGCCGAGAAAGACCTGGTCGCTCGGGCCGCCGAGGATCTGGTCGTGAGTCGAGATCGGCAGCACCTCTCCTCGCGGGCTGATGCGGAGCTGGGCGCTCGGCGAGCACTTGTCCACGCCCTCGATGAACTCCTCGACGATCCCGCCCATCCGGTTGTACTTTTCGAAGTAAGCCTCTCGCGTCTCCTCGGGTACCGCGAGACTGATGTGGTTCAACGCCTCGCGCACCGCGGCACGTCCGGCTATCTCGGGATAGCGAAAAATGGCATTGCCTTCGCCCGAGAAGCTGTCGTTCAGCTTGATCACGGCGCGCCGCAGCCCCGGCCGCCGAGCGGCCAGCTCGACGAGCGCTTCCTCGATCTCGGCCCGGGAGTGGAGATCCTCGATGCCTTCCGGCAGCGGCACGCCGGCGGCGCGGAAGATCTTGCGGCTGCCCGACTTGGTGCCGAGCGGGACGAGGTCGGGATCGGCGCCGTTCAGTGGCACGCCGAGGAGGACCGCGAGCCGGCGTTCGAGCGGCGTCGAGTTGAAGACCGTGAGGTAGGCGCGCGAACGGTCCTGGATGCCCTCCCGGATGCGCTCGATCAGGCGCGGGCGCTCCAGGATCTTCTCGGTGAGCGAGCGCGGCGAGGCATCATGGGCGCAGAGCAGCGTCAGACGCGCCCGCGCATGGCTCGCAGGGATGCCGGCGAGGAGGTGGAAGTAATAGTCCAGGATCATCGGATGCACGGGCTGCGAGGTCACGTAGACCACCCGGGCCCGCGGATTCCGCAGCCGGATCAGCAGGAAGAGCAGGCGCTCCTCGTAGAAGCTCACGCCGGCCAGCTTCTTGAGCTCGCTCTGGTCGAGAGTCATGGACGGCACGACGATCGAGGTGTGGGGCTCCTCGTCGCGCATGGTGAGGGCTTCCCAGACCGAGAGGAGGCGGGGCTGGAGCTCCCGGAACGCGGCGATCTCCGCCTCCAGCGTGAGGTCCGCGGCAAACGGAGGCTTCGGAATCATTCGTGCAGCGACTCCATCCGCAGCCGCACCTGGCGCCGGAGATGGAAGCGCAACGGCTTCCGCAGCGTGTACTCCGACGTCTGAGCGAGAAGCTGCTCGGAATCCTCGTCGGGGAAGGTGCGGGTCAGCGCCTCGCGGCGCTCCGCCACCCACTCCGCGCTCACCTCGCCGCGCTCGAGCTTCTGTTCGACGATCTGCATCTGCCGCGCGCGGTCCACGACCTCGGGGTGATGGTTGACGCCGAAAATGCGCGGCATCGTCCCGTCCGGGTCGCGGGCGAATTCGATCATGGTGATCGCCTCCCCCCGCCGGCCGCTGGCGCCGAGAGTTTCCCAGCCGATGGGCGTCATCCCTAGCGGGAACGCTCCGGGGCGAGGGATGAGATCGAAGAGCCGGTTGTCGAGGATGCGCAGCCGGCCTCCGTCGAGCTTCTGGGCAAACCGCCGGAACCAGGGATGCCCGGCGGCCTCGGGCGCCAGCACGTTCTCGAGCACGCCCGTGCTCTTGCCCCCTTTTTCGGGGCCGCGCAGAACGGGCCGGGCGAGCCCCGACCAGCGGCACAGCACGCCGAACGTGTGGCAGACGGCGAGGAGCGCAGCGCTCTCGTGGGCGAGAATGCTGTCGAAAAGATGGAAGAGCGGCTCCTGCCAGGAGGGATCTTCGCGGATGCCCTGGCTGCGCTCGGAGCGGCCGTCGTTCTCATAGGGATCGAGAGAGCCCGGCCCTCCCGTCCCGACATAGAGGGAAAAGCGGCCGCCGGGAGGCTCGGGGATCATTCCCGAACGGCGCACGTCGAAGGAGATCGCGCGTACCCGGACTTCAGTCTCACCGGCAGGGGGCACGAGCTCGCAGGCGATTTCCAACAGGGAGTGGACCAGACAATCGTGGCCGAGGTTCGGCCAGCCATGGTTCATGTCCAGCACGGCGACGTCGACCACCCGCGGATCGGCGCCGGGGAGGTCTTCCGGCCGCTCGACGCGGACGTATTCGAAAGAGCCGCAAGAACTAGACATAAAAAGCCGGGCCGGATGATAGCAGCGATCCTATGGTGTAGGGGCGCCCCTGTGGGTGCCCTCCGGAAGGCGGCCCACAAGGGGTTGAGTAGGGCGGCCACAAGGGCCGCCCTACGGGGAACCTGTCTCTTCCGCTGTGGGACGTATCACTACGGCGTTTCCGCGATGAAGTACCCCACCACGTCCACGATCACGTGGGTCGTGCCTCCGCCCGTCACGAACGGTCGGAGCTTGATCCTGCCGTCGCCCGACAGCCCCAGCAGCGCGTTGTTGCTGCGGGTCATCCCGCTGCGGAAGTTGATCGTGCTCGTCACCGGCGGCTGGGCCATGCTGCCCGGATAGGCAATCAGATGCCCCTGGCCGGTGGGCTGGGTGATCGTCACGTTGATGGCCACCGACGTGGCCAGCGGCGAAACGCCGCACGCCGTCACGGCATCCACGTCCAGCACCCGGTCCGTGCCGGACTGGACCGCCGACCCGCTGCGCGTATCGAGCAGCCGGCAGGGCGTCACCGTGTAGAAATCGCCGTTCGGAATCACCTGGATGACCACGCCGGCCGCGTTGGTGCTCGCCTTGCCGCGCGAATCCTTCACCGTCAGCGTGGCCTGGTAGAAGCCCGGCTCTGTATAGGTATGGTTGATGGCGGCCGACGCCTGAGTCACCGGCGCGGTGCCGTCGCCGAAGTCGAACGTGTACTCGGCGATGGTGTCCCCCGCGTCGGAATCCGTCGAAGTCGAGCCGCTGAAGCTCACCTGGAGTGGCGCGTAGCCGGACTGCGGCGTGCCCGTGAGCCTCGCCACGGGCGCGGTGTTCGGCGCGCAGGCCTCGCTGGTGCGCACCTCGTACTCGCTCGGCGTCGAATCGTCGATCACCGCGATCAGACCCGTGCCGCCGCCGCCCACCAGCAGGCGCGTCTCGCCCCGGGCGTTCGCGAAGAGATCCCCCTGGACCGGCGCCGGCTGCGCCGATCCCCCGATCGTCACCGGCTCGGTCAGCAGGCCGCGGGAGAGCCGGATCGTGATCGTGTCGCCGCTCACGCTGCCCTCCGAGATCGTCCCGAGCTCGGTCTGGTCGTTGAGTCCGGACACCGGATCGAGATCCACCCGGCCGTACTCGTACGACGGCACCGGCGTATCCCCGGTCGTCATGGCCACGTAGTAGTTGACGCCACGGTAGGTGAAGTACACGTACCAGAAGCCGTTGGGCGGCGGCAGCGGGTCCAGGCTGTTGTGCACCTGGATCCTGAATTCGAGGTCGTCGTTCGCGGGCTCCGCCGGGTCCCAGGGCTCCGCGATGAAGGCCGCCTTCAAATCCAGTCCGCCGTTGCCGGGAGCCCCTGTCTGGTCGCCGGACGGATCGGTCGTGATCTGGACGCCCGGAGCCTGGCAGGGATCCTCGGGGACCACCACCGGCGGATCGTCGACCGGCACCGCCGGGCACATGCCCCCCTGGCCGGCCGCGCTCACCGCGCGCACCCGGTAGTGGGTATTGGGCCCCGGAGCCGTCGGATCGACGTAGCGGAACGTCGTGGCCGACACCGTGTCGATCTCGGTGAAGCTGACGCCGTCCGGAGAGCGCTCGATCACGTAGCCGGTGACCGGAGTGCCGTAGTCGTCGGCCGCGAACCAGGTGACGACCACGTCGCCGTCGATCTCGGTGGCCTCGACGCCGACCTTGCCGGGCACGTGGTTGTCGAAGACGGAGAGGAGCCGCTTGCCGCCCACCTGGCCCGAAATGCGCGCCGTGTCCGTGCCGCTCTGCGGACCGCCGCCCGAGCACGCGCCCACGCAGCCATCCGAGTAGGCGACCATGACGCGTCCCTCGTCGTCGATCGTGATGTCGTTGAAGTCGAGAAGATTGCGGCCGGTCGTGCAAGTCGTGCCCTGGGTGCAGATCGCGCCGCGTTGCACCGGATCGTCCGGCGTGGCATCGACCGTCGTCCAGGTCGCTCCGCCGTCGTAGGTCGTGGCCACGTACAGATGCCATTCCACGTCCAGCGTCGTATCCGTGCCGTAGACCGGGCCCGTGCCCGTGGTGCCGAGGAAGGCCACGGCGGCGCGGCCGTTGTCTCCCGCGACCACCTCGGGGAAGACGCTGTTGGCGATGCCGAAAGCCGCTCCGAGATTGATCGGCGCGGTCCAGGTCTGGCCGTGGTTCGTGGACACCGAGACGTAGGTGGAGCCGGCCGAGTAGGCGAAATAGGCCTTGTTGTCCGGCCCGATGTCCATGTGCGGATCGGTCTCGCCCGCGGCGCTGCCCGGCACGGTGCGCACGGCCCAGGTAATGCCCGAGTCGGTGGACACGGCCACGCCCTGAACCCCCTGGCAATTCTTGTTGGGGACGTAGACCGCGCCGTCCGGCGCCACCTTCACATGGCCATGGAGGCCGCCGCACTGCGTAACGTTGTAGATCGGGATCGCCGGGCCGAAAGTCAGGCCGCCGTCGCGGCTCAAGGCGCACTGGGCGATGGCCGCGTCCTGGGAACAGTAATAGACGGCGTTGGGATAGCCGATGCCGCCGATCGGATCGCTCGCCGGGAACGGTCCGCCGCCGACCGTCTGGTGATCCACGCCCGCGTTGATGCCGCATCCCTGGCTCGGGAGCCAGTTCTCGCCGTCGTCATCCGAGAGCGACATGAGGCTGCACTTCGGGCCGAGCTGCGAGGCGAACGTCCGTCCGGTGCGGAAGTCGGTGAACAGGATTGGGTCCAGGGTGGCGAGGCCGTTGTTCGGGGCGGTCTTGTCCACCCAGAGGTCGGTCTCCTGGCGGCTGCTCGACAGGCACTCGTCGCGCGTCATCCGCAACACCTCGAGGGCCGCGATGTACATGGCCGCGTTCGGGATGTGCTCTTCACCCAGGCGGCCGACGCCGATCGAAGGCTCGCCGGCGCTCGCGCCGATCCCCGCCGGCGGCTCGTACTGGAACATCTTCACCGCCTGGCTGCCGGGCGGCGGCGGAGGGGGCGTCGCGGCGCCGAGCTCCAGCACCGCGGTGGCGCTGTAGGGCGCTCCCACCGCGAACGGCGCGCCGCTCACGGTGTGGACGCCCGCCACCGGGTTGGCGAGCACCACGATCTCGGCGATCCCCGGCGGATTGCCCGAGCTCCCCTCTCCCGAGCCGCTGGGGTCGTACACGTTCAGGTCCCAATCGTCCAGCGGCGTCAGCGTAATTTTCACCGTGAAGCCGCCGGGCGGAGGCACGATCGTCAATTGGAAGTGATCGCACCCCGGATCCTCCGGACCCGCGCATCCTGCAGCCTTGGGGGTCATAGGACCGCCCGTCCAGCTCACCACCGGATTGGCCTGCGACACCGTGCCCGAAGCCGGAGATGCCGCGTAAACCTGCCCAGAGACGAAGAGACCGAAGAGGAGACCGAGGAAGAGAGCGACTGCGAGGAGCCTGCGCATGGGGGACAACCCTCCTGATGTTCAACCTATTTAGAATGTGTCATATGCATTGACATCAATGGCAACAAGGAAGACCGCGGAAGGGTTCGATTTGCACTCTTCGTGCCAGAACGGCGTCCAAGTGGAGATGGCCGGGGGCTTGCAATGGCAGATCGGGTGGGAGAAGCCGTGGCCCGGGAGGGCCTACCGATTCAACGACAGATCGAGGAGCAGCAACCATGGCAGTTCAATTGAAAAATCTGTCCGAGCAGGTCCTGGTCATCACGGGAGCCTCGAGCGGCATCGGACTGACGACGGCGAAGATGGCGGCGGAGCGCGGGGCGAAGGTGGTCCTCACCTCGCGGGACGAAGAAGGATTGCGCAAGGCGGTGGACGAGATCCGCGGCGCGGGCGGCACGGCCGTCCACGTGGTGGCCGACGTGGCCGACCTGCAGGCGCTCCACGCGGTGGCGCACACGGCCGAGCGGGAATTCGGCGGGTTCGACACCTGGGTGAACAACGCCGGGATCTCGATCTACGGCCGCATCCTGGAAGTGCCGGTGGAAGATGCCCGCCGGCTCTTCGAGACCAACTACTGGGGCGTGGTGAACGGCTCGCTCGTGGCGTTGCCGCATCTGCGCAAACGGGGCGGAGCGCTGATCAACCTGGGCAGCATCGTCTCGGATCTCGCGGTGCCCCTCCAGGGCCACTACTCGGCGAGCAAGCACGCGGTGAAGGGCTTCACGGACGCCCTGCGCCTGGAGCTGGAAGAGGAGGGGGCGCCGGTCTCGGTGAGCCTGGTCAAGCCGGCGGCGATCGACACGCCGTTCACGGAGCACGCCCGCAGCTACCTGGAAGAAGAGCCGACGCTGCCGCCGCCGGTCTACGCGCCGGAAGAAGTGGCGCACGCGATCCTGACCTGCGCGGAAAAGCCGGTGCGCGACGTGGTGGTAGGCGGCGGCGGCCGCATGATGACCGCGATGGGCAACACGGCGCCGCGTCTGACCGACCGCTACATGGAAGCCGCGATGTTCCAGCAGCAGCGCTCCGACGAGCTGGCCGCGCTCGACCGTCCGGACGCGCTCTACGGCCCGATGCGCGGCAGCGGCCGGGAGCGCGGGGACTATGACGGCCACGTCATGCGCACGAGCGCCTACACGCGGGCCTCGCTCAACCCCGGCATGGCCATCGTGGTGCTCTCCCTGCTCGGCCTGACCCTGGCGCTCGCGACGCGGCCGGGTTTTCGTTGATGTCCAAGACCCTGTGGGTACGCATTCTCCTCGCCGCCATCCTGACCCTGGTCGTCGGCTGCGGGGGGGATGCGCCGCCCTCCCGGCCCGCTCCCCCTCCACCCTCGCCTGCCATAGAGCAGGCCGCGGTCACCGACGCCTTCGGCTACTACTTCCTGGAAGACCCGGCCGCTCTGCCGGCCTGGGCGCAATCGATCGACCACCTGCACCTCTCCAACATCGAGCTGAAGGGGGAGGAGATCGTGAAGGTCCCTCTCGAGGGCTTCATCCGGATGGAGGAGGAAGCGGGAGGCCGCGACTACCACTTGCAGCCCGTCCGGCTCGAGGGGCAGGCGCTCTCCTTCAAGACGCAGGAGATCGACGGTATTTCCTATGACTTCGAGGGGGACTTCCTGGTCTCCGGCGAGCTGCCCACCCAGGCGCCGCAGGGAACCGTGCTGAAAGGCCGTCTCCGCCGCCTGGAGCGAGGCTCGCCGGCCGGCGAGCTGGCCGCCCGGTTCAACTACACGCCTGGAGATTGAAGCGCTGAGCACACTCCGAGTGAAGGGGGGAGGGCCCGCTCCCGGGCCCATCCCCCTGTTCGGAGTCCATCGATTGTCAAAGAACAGACCCGAAGAGACAGAAACAGAACACGGCATCCGTCTTCAAGGGTCGGCCAGCCCAGTTACTCGCTACAGCGCCGCTACAGCGGTTCTTCGGCCGGTTGCAGAAGAGATTGTCATGTCTGAAGAGTTCAAAGTCAAGTACGATCCACTTACATCTGCACTGACCGCTTGACGTTCGACCTGAAAGCCAGCTAAAGCCCCGCTCGTTGCTCACCAAGATCTTTGCTTCTTCGGTAGAACGAGCCTTTTCTGCCGTCCGTTGGAGTCAATGAGAGGCGGAAAAGGTCCGACGAGGGTCGCAAAAGGTTCGGCGAGCCTCTGAAAAGGTCCAATGAGAGTCTCGAAAGGTCTGACGAGAGTCTCGTCGAGGTCAATGAGAGGCTCGAAAGGTCGGATGAGGGTCTCGAAGCCGTGATGAGCCTCTCGAAAGGTCTGACGAGAGGCTCGTTGACCTCGGCGAGAGGCTCGAAAGGTTCAACGGGAGCCTCGAAAGGTCCGACGAGGGTCTCGAAAGGTCCAATGAGCCTCTGGAAGGGTCTGACGAGAGGCTCAAAAGGTCGGACGAGAGGCTCGTTGAGCTGTCTGGTTCATTGAAAATTGAGAAGGACGGCCGGCCTCCGAGTCCAAGGACGCCGGCGTCCGCCCCCCTGGATCAGGGGTAGTTGAAGGGGACCTGGTCTCCGGGGAAGCCGTGTGTCCCTCCCACAGGGGAGGTGGCAGGCAGGCTCCGGGAGGAGACCGGGACGAGGGCGCCTGCCCTCCATGTGTCCCCTCCCGCCTCTCGCGATGGGAATGCGCAGCCCCTGCGCGGATATCGAGAGGTGGAGAGCCCGGAGCCTGTCTTCGTTGTTTAGGACCGTTCCACGCCTCTCCGCGTCTGTTCGAGGGAAGAGGCGACCTCTTGGAGAAGCCCAAGCGTGATCTGCTCGGCCTCCGCTGCCTTCTGCAAGAGGAGGAAGGCGGCGAGCGCCTTCTGGTGGTCGTCCCGAGCCTCGAACATGGGGATCATCTCCGCCGCCAGCCGCTTCAGTTCCCCGGTGTCGCCCCGCTCCAGGAGGATCATGGCGAGATCGAGGGAGACCAGGGCGGCATCGAGGCCCAGGCTCAGCCCGATCATCTCATCCCGAACCTCCCGGAAGGCTATCTCCGCTTCGTCCGCCCGGCCCAGATCCCAGAGGATCTTGCCCTCCAGCCAGCGGAGGCGCACCAGGATGGACTGCTCGCCGAGCTGGAGGTAGAGACCGCGGGTCTCGGCCAGCGCCCGGAGCGCCTCCTCATGCCTGCCAAGCTCGTTCAAGTATCCGATGAGGTTGTGCCGGGCCGAAACCAGCAGCCGAGGCTCCTCGAAGATGTCGATCTTGGCGAGCCCCTGGCGGACGAGCCGGATCGCATGGGCGTTCTTCCCGGCGTAGCTCAGGGAGGACGCTTTCTTGATGATGGTCCGGCCTTCCCGGTGCCGGTCCTTGGCTTCCCGATAAATCCTGATGGCCGGATCAAGCAAGGCTGCTGCTTCCATGTATCGGCCCTGCGAGTTCCGCAGAGACGACTTGAAACCGAGGATCTCGGCTCCGAGGTAGGCATCCTCACCGCCTCGCTCATGATGTTCCTCTGCTTTGCGGAGCGCCTCTTCAGCCTGGCGTAGATCATTGGCGATTCGGAAGGCGTTCGCGAGGTGGCCCCAGGCTCGCGCCTTGGCATCCTCGACGAGAGCCTCGCCGTAGTGCTCGGCATCGAGACGGCCAGAGACGACGACAGCGAGTTCGGCGAGCTCGACGGCCGTGCCCGGATCGGTGAACCCGGCCTCACGGCTTCTGTCCAGGAGGAGATCGCAGAGTATCAGCGCGCGAAACCGGGGCTGCTCCTCCACGAGCCGCCTGCGCTCGGGACCCGGCCGTCCCAGGATCTCGCCCAGAAGGGCGGCCGCGTGGTCGATCTCCTCAAGGATCTCGGTCACCTCTGTGCTGACCTCGCCCAGGTCGAGGGCTGCATCGTAGGCGCCGGTGCGGCGGTCACTCATCCTCGAGCTCCTTTCGGGGGTTCATCGATAGCTTGGGGGCCTCTCCGCTCAGCTTCAGGAGCAGCCATCGTTCGCGGTCGCCCACTCGGTTCCAGCGGTAGGCGAGCTCCCGCAAGGCCGACTTGACGCGCTCCGCCGCCTCCGTCTCGGAGAGGCCCTGATCGTGGAGGCACCGGACGATCTCGGGCCGGAGCTTCGCGACCAGGCGCTGAAGCTCCTCGGGTGTCGGGCGGTCGGAAGAGGGCATCGAGATTTCGTCCGGGGAGGCGAGCCGTCGCCGCTCCCAATAGTATAGTTGCCGCAGGGCGCGATTTCAGGACAAGATTCTCGAAGAAAGTTGGGCGAGGCTGCAAAACGCCGCAGCCCCGCCCCCGGCGCTAGCCGTCCGGGTCGATCTGCCACCCGCTGTCGCCGTTCGCCCCGGGTACGGGCTTGCCGTTCGGGTCGAGCTGCCACCCGTTGTCGCCTTGGTCGAAGGCGACGGCTGCCATCCATCCGTCCGGGAGCGCCTGGACGAGGGCCGTCCAAAGCCGGGACAGGGAGAAGACCGGCTCGGCCAACCGGCCCGCGGGGATCTCCCGGGCCGACGCCATGCCCGGGAGAAGGAGAGTCACGGCAAGGAGAATCCCCGCCGCGCAACGAAGGGTGCTGCGAGTCATGAGCACCTACCCTTTCCGGAGGGTCAGCGAAGGGCCGAGGGGGCCGTCCGTGCCCGCCTTGTGTAGGGATAGGGTAGGGGAGGCGGGGCGGTCTGCCCTCGAAGTGCCGATCGGCTGCTATCGTTTCTGGCATGAAGAGATTGAGGCAACGCTGCCCGGCCAACGCAGAGCATCGGGAGATGCTGCCCGAGGTGCTCCTCCCCGGGAAGGCGCGGAGGTCCCTGAAGGAGCTTCTCCTCGCCATGCCCGAGGCCGGCGAGGATGCCGACTTTGAGCGGAGCCCGGATCTTGGCCGGAACGTGGAGCCTTGAGCTACCCCGTCGATACGAAGGTGGTCGGAGCTTCGCAAGGGCAACCTCTCTACGCTCGCATGGCACTTCCGCTTGTCCAGATGATCTGGGCATTTGCCCGGGTGATTCAAGCAGTTGCCCGGCTGCCCCGGGCAGTTGCCCGGATCGTCCGGGAGGCCTCCCGGAAGGCCGGGAAGCCCCCCGGATCGACCCTGGGACCGCCGGCATCTTGCCGGCTCCTCCGCGCTCGGTCACTTACCTATGCCTATCTTCTTATGGACCTCCCTCTCGGCTGCCTCATTCGATATAATCTCGCTGTCCTGAACCGTGAATTGCTGGACCCGTTCGGCGCACGCCGGAACTCCTCAGGGAGTGGAATGCCCAGGAAGCGTAACGCTCTGGTACCAAGACAGTGACCTCGCAGAAGTGCCGGTACCGCGAATACGCCCAGGTCTACACCGAACAGACCCCTGGCTCCTGTTCCTGAAATATCTGGATGGGCCTGAGCGAGAAAGGTCCGGATGAACAAGAAGGCTCTTACAGAGGCGGATATCCGCACCAAGTTCATCACCCCGGCCATCGTTGGTGCAGGCGGCTCCGGGTGGGACGTGATGACCCAGGTGTTGGAAGAGCACTACTTCACCAGGGGGCGGGTCATCGTTCGCGGCAAAACGACAACTCGCGGCGAAGCGAAGAAGGCCGACTACATCCTTTTCTACAAGCCCAACATTCCGCTTGCGGTCGTTGAGGCGAAGGACAACAACTACTCGGTAGGCGCCGGCATGCAGCAGGCTCTCGAATACGCCGAGATCCTGGATGTGCCCTTCGCTTACAGCTCCAACGGCGACGCCTTCCTGGAGCACGACCGTACCGCTACCAGCGGAACGGTCACGAGGGAGATCCCGCTCGACCAGTTCCCCACGCCGGAAGAGCTCTGGACACGCTACCGGGCCGCCAAGGGTTACACCCCCGAGCAGGAGACGGTCGCCACGCAGGAGTATTACGAGGACGGCTCGCAGAAAACCCCGCGCTACTACCAGCCCAGCTCATCGCCATCAACCGCACGGTGGACGCGATCGCACGTGGCAAGAATCGCATCCTCCTCGTCATGGCCACCGGCACGGGCAAGACTTACACCGCCTTCCAGATTATCTGGCGGCTGTGGAAGTCGAAGGCGAAGAAACGCATTCTCTTCCTCGTTGATCGCAATATCCTCGCCGACCAGACCAAGACGAACGACTTCAAGCCGTTCGGCAAGGCCATGACCAAGATTACCAACCGCACGGCGGACAAGGCGTTCGAGATTTACCTTAGCCTCTATCAGGCCGTCACCGGCACCGAGGAAGAGCAGAACATCTACAAGCTCTTCTCGCCTGATTTTTTCGATCTGGTGATTGTCGACGAGTGTCACCGCGGCAGTGCAGCCGACGACGCCTCGTGGCGCAAAGTCCTCGAATACTTTTCCTCCGCGACCCAGATCGGCCTGACCGCCACTCCTAAGGAAACCAGGGACGTTTCGAATATCGAATACTTCGACGACCCTATCTACACCTACTCACTGAAACAGGGCATCTCCGACGGTTTCCTCGCCCCCTACAAAGTCATTCGCATCGGCCTCGACAAGGACCTCGACGGCTGGCGCCCCGAGGCAGGCCAGACCGACAAACACGGCCAGCTCATTGAGGATCGCGAGTACAACGACCGTGATTACGACCGCAACCTAATCCTCGAGCAGCGCACCGTCACCGTCGCTGCCAAGGTCACCGAGTTCCTCAGAGCTACCAACCGCTTCGCCAAGACCATTGTCTTCTGCGAGAACGTTGCCCATGCCGAGCGCATGCGGCAGGCGCTGGTCAATGCGAATCCGGACCTCGCCGCTGCCAATTCGAAGTACGTCATGCGCATCACCGGCGACAACGACGAGGGCAAGGCCCAGCTCGATAACTTCATCGATCCGGAATCGACCTATCCCGTCATTGCCTGCACCTCGCGGCTGATGACCACGGGTGTGGATGCGCAGACCTGCCATCTAATCGTCCTCGACCGCCGCATCAACTCTCCGGCCGAGTTCAAACAGATCATCGGGCGCGGCACCCGCATCAACGAGGACTACGGCAAGCTCTTCTTCACCATCATGGATTTCAAACGGGCCACCGCCCATTTTGCCGATCCTGACTTCGATGGTGATCCGGTGCAGATCTTCGAGCCGGGACCCGACGAATCACCCATCCCGCCTACGGATTTGGTCGACGACGGTGAGGCATATCAACTAGGCGGAGGCGGTGAGCCGCCTCTTATCCGTGAGGACTCCGTAAGATATTACGTGGACAGCGTCGCGGTGACCGTCGCCACCGAACGCGTCCAGTATCTCGACGAACACGGCAAGCTGATCACCGAGTCACTCAAGGACTACACCCGCAGAACTGTTAGGAAGGCCTACGCCTCGCTCGATAACTTCCTGACTGTCTGGAATGATGCGGAAAGGAAGGAGATCCTTCTGGAAGAACTCGCCGCCCAAGGCGTTTTCCTCGATGAGCTCGCTGAGCAGGTGGGCCGCGATTACGACGTCTTTGACCTCATCTGCCATGTCGCCTTCGATGCACCGCCGCTCACACGGCAGGAGCGAGTCGCGAAGGTGAGCAAGCGCGACATCTTCGCCAAGTATGGCGATAAGGCCCGCGCCGTTCTCGATGCGCTCCTCCGGAAGTACGCCGATAGCGGCATCGCGAGCGTCGAATCTCTCGAGATCCTTAAAGTCGATCCGCTCACTGCCTTCGGTACCCCAGTGGAAATCGTGAAACTCTTCGGCGGCAAGCCCGGCTATCTCAATGCCATCCGTGAGCTTGAAACCGCCCTCTACCAGGAAGCCGCCTGAGCCATGCCCAACGTCTCCAACATCGTTAAGACCATCCAGGATATCATGCGCAAGGATGCCGGCACTTACGGCGACGCGCAGCGGCTCGAGCAACTTGGCTGGATGTTCTTCCTCAAGATCTTCGACGACCGCGAAAAGGAGCTTGACCTCCTCCGTGACAACTACCGGTCCCCGCTACCGAAACACCTCCGCTGGTCGAACTGGGCTGCCCACGACGAGGGCGTCACCGGCGAGGCGTTGCTCGACTTCGTCAACAACACCCTCCTGCCCAGGTTGAGAAACCTCACCGGCGGCGGCGACAAGATTGCCGGCCTTATCCGTGTGGCCTTCGAAGATGTCAATAACTACATGAAGAACGGCACGTTGATGCGACAGGTCATCAACAAGATCAACGGCATCGACTTCAACGCGTCTGACGACCGCCACATGTTTGGCGACATCTACGAGAAGCTCCTTAGGGATCTCCAGTCCGCCGGCAACGCGGGCGAGTTCTACACTCCCCGCGCCGTCACTCAGTTCATCGTTGATCAGGTTGACCCACGTCTGGGCGAGACGATTCTCGACCCTGCCTGCGGCACCGGCGGCTTCCTCGTCTGCGCCATCGAGCACCTGCGCAAGCAGGCCAAGACTGCGGCCCACGAGCGCCAGATTCAAGAGTGCTTCTCCGGGATCGAGAAGAAGCATCTGCCGCACATCCTGTGCATGACCAATCTCCTCCTGCACGGCATTGAGGTCCCGTCCAACGTTCGGCACGACAATACCCTTGCCCGCCCGTTGCGCGACTGGGCTCCGAAGGAGCGGGTGACGGTCATCGTCACCAACCCGCCCTTCGGCGGCATGGAGGAGGACGGCATCGAAAGCAACTTCCCCTCCGAGTTTCGCACCCGCGAGACCGCCGATCTCTTTCTCGTGCTCCTCATGAAAATCCTTGAGCCCGGCGGCCGAGCCGGAATCGTGCTGCCTGATGGCACCCTCTTTGGCGAAGGCGTCAAAACTCGCATCAAGGAAGCCCTCCTCAACGAGTGCAACCTCCACACCATCGTCCGCCTGCCAAACGGGGTCTTCAACCCCTATACCGGTATCCGCACCAACCTCCTCTTTTTCACTAAGGGCATGCCCACGCAGGAGGTCTGGTATTACGAGCACCCCTATCCCCCCGGCGCCAAGAGCTACAACAAGGGCAAGCCGATCCGTATCGAGGAGTTCGAAGTGGAGAAGGAATGGTGGGGCAAGCCTGACAAGAAAGGTGTCTACAGCAAGCGCCTCCAAAACGAGCAGGCCTGGCGCGTCTCCATCGACCAGATCAAGGCAGCAAACTACAATCTCGACCTTAAAAATCCGCATTCCTCTGACAGCGGTCCCGGCGACGTGGACCACCTCCTGCCCGAATACGAAAAGCTCCTGTCGAAGATCACGGAGACACGCGCCGCGCTCAAGAGGGAACTCCAGCACGCCCTCGCCGCCACCGCCGGGACTGCTGAATGAAGCTAAATACCATCTTTGAAAAGTTCGACCAGCTCGCCGACGCGCCCAATGCGGTGGCGAAGATGCGGGAACTGGTGCTGGAACTGGCAGTACTAGGGAAACTCGTTGATCAGAAACCCTCCGAGGGCGATGGCCATGGGCTGCTGGTTCAGATTCGCAAGAAGAACCCGCCATTGGATACCGAATCCGAGACGGTGGACTCAGTGACCAGCTTACCGAGCAGTTGGGCGACTGCTAAGCTTGGTGAAGTGGCTGAGATTATCCGAGGGGTCACCTTTCCCGGTCCGGCGAAGTCCGAAACGCGTTCTGGGGGCGATGTGGCGTGCCTGCGGACCGCAAGCGTTCAGGCGGAGATTGATTGGGATGACCTTATATTCATCTCTCCCGCACACGTGAGCCGTTCCGATCAGTGGGTCGCGCCGAACGACATTATGATTTCTATGGCCAATAGCTATGCACTTGTCGGCAAAGTGGCGATCGTGCGACAGGTTCCGCAGAAGGCTACGTTTGGTGCGTTCTTGGCAGCGATCCGCCCCATCCTGATTGACCCGTATTTCTTGCTCTATGTGTTGCGCAGCCCGCGAATGCAGGCGGCATTTCGGGCCAGCTCCAGCCAAACGACAAACATTGCAAATATCTCACTCGGAAGGATGCGCCCACTTCCGTTTCCACTTCCGCCGCTCGCAGAGCAGAAGCGGATCGTTGCGAAGGTGGATGAGTTGATGGTCTTGTGTGAACGGCTGGAAGCCCAGCAGCAGGAACGGGAGACGCGGCACGCAGCGCTCGCCCACGCATCCCTGGCCCGCTTTGCCGAAGCACTTACCCCGGTCAGCCTCAACTTCCTCTTTCACAAATCCTACGACATTGCCTCTGCCGACCTCCGCAAATCCATCCTCAACCTCGCCGTACGAGGTAAGCTCGTCCCTCAAGACCCCAACGACGAACCGGCTGAAGAGCTTCTTGCGGAAATTGAAATTGAACGGCACCGTTTCGCTGAAGCACACAAGTTCCGTTCACCTGTTGCGGTACCCGTTGACAAATCTTCGGTTTCTTTTGAGATACCTCCTGCGTGGAAGTGGTGTCGGCTGAGTTCGATGTTCAACGCCGTCACCGATGGCGACCATCTGCCGCCTCCAAAATCGGACGACGGTATTGCCTTCCTGACAATCGGAAACATTACGACGGGTAAACTTAATTTTGAGGGTAGCCGCTTTGTCACAGATTCGTACTACCGAGCTTTGGCAGACTTCAGGCGACCCATGCGCGGTGACATCCTCTACACTGTGGTGGGTGCAACCTACGGTCGGCCAGCGCTGGTCGAAACCGACCGCCCCTTCTGCGTTCAGCGACACATTGCGATTCTTAAGCCGTCTCAACGCATGGAGGTCGGATTTTTGATGGCAGTGCTTCGATCTCCCCTCGCATACGAGCAAGCGACGGCCAGCACGACGGGCACTGCACAGCCAACGATTCCGCTCGGTTCTTTGCGAAACTTCTTGGTCCCACTTCCACCCCTTGCTGAACAACGCCGGATTGTGATCAAAGTGGATCAACTGATGATCTTGGTAGGCCAGTTGGAAGCGTACCTCGCCGCCTCCCGCGCCACTGGCGCGAAACTCCTCGAAGCCCTCGTCGCCGAGCTCACCGCCGGAGCCTGACCAATGCCGAATCCTTCGCACCCACCCTTCGATCCAGAAGCCTCCCTAGAAGAGCTCGCTGGGATTGGTAAGAATCGCCGCTTTGACGAAGTTATCGATGACGAGGAATTTGCGGACATTCAGGTCATTTGCAGACGCGGCGAAGAGGAGATCCCTCTGGCCAAGCCTAGCCGCGCCTTCTACTTCGGCGACCGCAACCTATATGAACAAGAAGCGAAGCGGTTCGACCAGGAGGAGAAAGCCCGCATCCTGAATACCGACCAATTCCTGCGCAATCTGCCCCGCTTTGAAGAACTCAAGCGCTCCTGCCAACGCGGCTTCGTCATCCCTTTCGTGGGTGCCGGGATGTCCAAGAGCGCCGGGTGTCCCGAGTGGAGGGAGTATCTGCTCAACCTATGCGTAGATGCGCGCCTTGACTCTGAAGTCATGCGATCCCGGCTCGAAGAGAATAGCGATTACGAGGGTGTGATGAACGACCTGGTCGTCTCCCTTGGCGAGAACCGCTTCAACCTTGACTTCGAACGCGACTTCAATGCGCCGGACGACATCACTGGGGCCGTCACACTCCTGCCTACTCTCTTCGACAACTCCGCCATCACTACCAACTTCGATCGTGTGCTGGAAAGAGTGTATGAGAATGCCTCGAAAGCTTTCATTGAGAAGGTCACTGGGCGTGGTCGCGCCAACGCGTTCTATCGCGCCATCCCTGCCGGTGAGCGCTATCTCCTGAAACTCCACGGCAACCTCGACAACGCCGCCGAACGTGTCCTCAACAAAACGGAATACGACGCCGCCTACGGCAACGATGGGAACATCCATTTCGACTTTCCACTGCCAAAGCTGCTGAAACGTCTCTTCACCAGCTACAGCTTCCTATTCCTCGGCTGCAGCCTCTCCGCGGACCGCACCGTGCAGAAATTTATGAAGGTAGCGCAGGAGGAAGGCCAGGACAACCTCCCGCACCATTACGCGCTGCTGCCTAGCCCAAGTGACCCTGAGAAGAAACATAGAGCCTCTCAACGGCTGGCTGATGCACACATTAGCCCTCTGTGGTACCCCGAGGGCGAACATGATCATGTCGAGCAGATTTTGAGATTGCTGCTTGACTGACGGCGATATGAGCGGCAGCCGAGAAGGGGCGAGAAAGTGCCGGGAGCAGGTGTTAGGTAAGTGTTCGACGGGTCCCGTTCTGGCGCGGGGATCACATCTCGGTCAAGTAACCGTAGACTTGGTGGGAGCCAAGGTTAAGGTGACGCTCGAGATCGAAGCGGAGGTCCCCAACGGCACGCACGAGAACGTCGTACGAACGGTTACGGAAAACAGCCGGACCTTGAAGTTCTTCGAGTCATGGGTTTGAGGAGGAGTAGGTGATGCCCAGCAAGCCATTCGTACTTGGTTTGGACTGGGCTGGTTCCAAGGAAGGTTGGGCCTTCTGCGCCCTCGAAATGAACTCTGACAGCGCTCTCCGACTCGGGTGCTTGGCGCTGGATCAGGTATCGACCTCAGACCTCGTTCGAGATGCAGCTCGTATTGTGGTTGACGCTCCGATCTCTCTAAGCGATGTCGAAGGTCAAGTTTGCGCTGATCGTGAATGTGATCGTGGTGCTCGGCGTTGGCTTGGTCCTTTGAGATCTGCGGTGTTTCCTCCGCCCATCAGAACTGTACTGGAAGAGTGGCGGCGCCGACGTCAAGCCAGTGAGCCACAGCGGCAAGGTCATGCATTTGGCATCCTTCCTGCCATTCATTTTGCTGAAGAGGTACGCTATATAAACCCGTGGACTCTCGAATCCCACCCGGAGTTGGTGTTCGCATCTATTGCGGGCAGTGCTTTCCCAGTAGGGGGGAGAAAGATCCTGCTCGTTGGGCTTCTCGCAAGAACGGCGTTGCTACAGCGTCGGGAAGTCAAGGTGAATCTATGTCATTTTTCAGGGATCAGACCAATTCCAACGGACAACTTCCTGGACGCAATGGCCATGGCGCTGGTAGCTCGTTCCTGGCAGAGGCTCGGGGACGACCTGCCGGTCATCCGCAGCCACACGGGAATACCGGAGAGGCTGGGGGACCGCGAATCACGCGACTTCCTCATGGCGCTACCGGAGAATGTGATTGGAGCGCCCGGACAGGCCGCAATGAACCCGGCAGATCTTATGGCCTTGGCTGCGGAGTTCAAGCCCTAAACGGCGAGCGGCTCGTGGGCGCGCAGAACTGGTCGGATGCCTACCCCCGCGTCCGTGTTGCGATCATCCTCGCACCACGCTGGCCGGAGCCGCCTGGCTGGCGCACAAGGGTCCGGTCCCTGTCATCCGGATCACGACGCCTCTGCCCGAGATGGCTCCCTTCTGGTACATGCTGCTCGCCTTTCTGGTGCTCGGGATGCTCGTGGCCGATCTGTTCGAACTGTGGAGGGTGGTCGCCTACTTCCTGTTCCGCGGCTCTGGCTCCGGAACGTGCCCCCGCGGTAGTCCCGGCTGGAAGTCTGGATCGCGGCCGGCGTGCTCGCCACCGTGGCTTGGCCCAAGCTGTTCTGGTGGTGTCGATCAAGTGCCGCTTGTCGGCTTCGTAGGTTTTTGAGACCACACCCCAAGTCATACCCCAAGTCACACCCCAAGTTCGATCCGTCACCCTGCTGGTGGGCCGGTGGCCTGACGTCTGTGCAGGGGAGTGGCCGGCATTCCGCCGATTGATCCGGACAAGCCGGCAGGGATGCCAGCGCTCCCAGGGACAGCACGGCTCTTTCTCTACCTTTCGACCCGGCACGGGAGTCGTGCTCCTCGCGTTATCATAGGGTGGGAGAACGGCCGGCAGCCTTCGGCAGCCGGCTGGCAAGGAGACATCATGGATTACCACGACCGCATCGTTCGCGACCCGGCCATCTGCGGCGGCCAGCCGGTCATCCGGGGAACCCGCGTGCTCGTTCGCGTCATCCTCGGCTACCTCGCGCATGGAGAGCCGGTCGATGTCATCCTGCGCGAGTTCCCGAGCCTCACGGAGGACGATGTGCGAGCCGTTATCGCGTTTGCCGCGGCATCGGCAAGCGAGGATCTGCCGGCGCCCTCCCCTACGCCGCTAGAGACCAAGGTCGCGTGAGGATCAAGCTTGACGAGAACATCGCGGCCTCGGCTGCGGTCAGGCTTGCGGCGCTCGGGCATGATGTCCATACCGTCATCGAGGAAGAGCTAAGCGGTCACGTCGACAGCGAGGTCTGGGCGGCCGCGCAACTCGAAGAACGCTTTCTGATCACGCAGGATCTCGACTTCTCGGACAAGCGACGTTTCGCCGCCGGTAGCCATGCAGGAGTCTTGCTTGTCAGACTCCCGGACGCCGAGCAGTGGCGGATCTCCGACTATCTCGTCGCTTGGCTCTCTACGCCTGACGCGAGCACGTGGGAGAGATGTTTCGTTGTGGCCACCCCCAACAAAGTGCGCGTGCGCCGCCCGCCTGGGCCATGACACACGCGCTCCTAAATCTACTCTGGGCTTCTGCCGCGGGTCGGAAAGTAGAATTCAGGTGATGCAGCTTGCTGAGGGCGCGCCCGCCGGCCGATTAGCCCGCGTTGCCATCATCCTGGCCACCACCCTCGCCGGAGCCGCCTGGCTTGCGCACAAGGGTCCGGTCCCTGTCATCCGGATCACGACGCCTCTGCCCGAGATGGCGCCCTTCTGGTACATGCTGCTCGCCTTTCCGGTGCTGGGGATGCTCGTGGCCGATCTGTTCGACCTGTGGAGGGCCCGCGGCCTCTCCCTCCCGACGGTGGAGCTCGGCCTCCAGATCGCGCTGATCGTGGCCCTGTCCAGCCTCCGGCTCGGCGTCCGGATTCCCCTCAGCGGGCACGCTCTCCTGGTCGCCTACTTCCTATTCCGGCGGCTCTGGCTCCGGAACGTGCCCCCGCGGCAGTCCCGGCTGGAGGTCTGGATCGCGGCCAGCGTGCTCGCCGCCGTGGCTTGGCCCAAGCTGTTCTGGTGGGATGATCCCATCACCCTGCTGGCAGGCATCGGAGCGGCGGCCCTGCTCGCCGCCATCACCGGGTGGGTGGAACGCTAGGGCTCGGGGAGAGCTTCGAGGCGGGCTTGGAGCTGCGGCAGATCTTGGTGGATAACCTGCCAGATGAGCTCGATGTCCAGGCCAAAGTACTCATGCACGATGCGATTGCGCAGACCAGCGATCTGCCGCCAGGGGATCTCCGGGTATCGGGCCAGGAAGTCTTCGGGTAGTTGCCGCGCCGCCTCCCCGATGATTTCCAAGTTCCGGACCACGGCATCGACGGTCTTGTCGTCCTGACGGAACAGCGCCTGATCCATGCCGGAGGTGTAGCGGTCGACCTTCCTGACCGCGGAGAGGATGTCCTCAATCAGCAAGTCGGGATCGCGCTTAGGCATCGATGAGATCCGGCTCGATCCGCTTCCACAGCGATGGTTTGATTGCCCGCCTGGAGACCAGGTCTACCCTGCGGCCCAGAGCCTTTTCGAGATCATCCCCCAGGTCCACGAAGCGCAAACCGATAGAGGGGTCCACCTCTACCAGCACATCCACGTCGCTGTCTTCCCGTGCATCGCCGCGTGCCCACGATCCAAACAAGGCGAGGCGCTGGATCGGATAGCGCCGGCCCAGCACCTTCCGCTGCTCCCTCAAGGTCGCCAGGATTGTTTCAGAAGCGGGCATGCGTACCTCCTCTACGGGACATCTGGACCATCGTAGCGCATCGCTTAGCCAAAGACCTAGGGCAACGGCGGCGGGTTGCAAACCCTGCAGGGCGTGAGGCCTCGCTCCTTGGCTTCTGCGAGCGAGAGGGCAATTCCTTTTCCCCTCACATGACCGCATGTCGCCCGGTGGTATCTCTCGCCACTGGGCGTCCGATACACGATCAAGGAGGCTTCGGAGTCCACCTCGGGTAAAGGAGTCGGCAGCGGGGTAACTACCTCCGGCGCGGGGGTGGTCTTCGGGGAAGGGGCTTGAGCGGGCTGCTTGGGGAGCGGCTGAGCGCCCCTGTTACCCAAGTAATCAATGATCACGATCAAGCTCGCCAGCGCTCCAAGGAGAGCGCTGACGAGTTGGATCACCCTGTACTGCCGCACGTCGCTTCACCTCACGCCGGCAAGGGCTCCGAAGTCCCAGCCTTTCCAGACTCGTAGCGGTCCACCGTCTCCCTTAAAGCGGTCGCCTGACGGTAGGTCTCGGACATGCGCGGCTCTCCTCTCCAAATCTGTCCTTTCGGATAGACACCAGGAGGGCCAAGTCGGGTGATTGGGGTGAGTGGAGGGAAATCCGCGAAATCGAGCCGTCTCCTACCATGATAGGTCCGAAAGGAGAACTCATGGACGTCAGTCTCTGGCTGGACGAGCATCACCTGCGGCAGTTGGGCCGATGCTTCCTCATCGTGGGCATTCCGGTGATCGTGGCCATGCAAATCCTGGGACCATCCAGGCTCCCGAAGGGGAAGCTCCCCCGGGGCTTTCGGGCTCCGATGTTGGCCATCGAGCTGCCGAAGAGCAGCCAGGAGGTTGAAACGATCCTCCAGGTCTCCGGCGGCGCGCGCCGGATGAAGAATGGATTGCTGCTCGACTTTGGAGTCATTCTCCTTTACGCGAGCGTCCTGGCGGTTCTCGGCGCGCTGCTCTATCAGAGTCCCGTACCGGTTGCCGGACGGATCGCGGGCGCCGCCGCGGCCCTGCTCGGAATCACGGCTGGATTGCTCGATGTCGTCGAAAACATCCGCATCTGGAAAGTTCTCGACGGAGCCCGGGATCCTGCGACCCTTCACACCTTGACCCAGGTCTCGCTATGGAAGTGGGGGCTCCTTGCCGTGGCCTTTCTCCTGCTGGCCGGGCTCTTCCTGGTGGACGCCCCGATGGCGAGAGTCCTCGCCGGGCTCTGTCTCGTCACCGGAGTCGTGGGTCTCATCGGTCTCAAGGACAATCCGCGGCTCGAATGGGTCACCGTCCTGATAGCGGTCACCCTCCTGGTGACATTGATCGTTTTCGCATTCTGGCCCGAGAGCCTACGGCCTACGCGGTAGCGTCTCCACGGAGCGAGGCCATGTCGATGACGAAGCGGTACTTCACGTCACTTTTCAGCATGCGCTCGTAGGCCTCGTTGATCCGCTGGATGGGGATGATCTCGATGTCGGAGACGATGCCGTGCTCGGCGCAGAAGTCGAGCATCTCCTGGGTCTCCGCGATGCCGCCGATCAGCGAGCCGGCCAGGGTGCGCCGGCCCATGATCAGGTTGAAGACGGTGGGCGATGGGTGCGGCTCGCCCGGTGCGCCGACCAGGACCATCGCGCCGTCCCGTCTGAGGAGCACGAGAAAGGCATCGAGGTTGTGCGGCGCGGCCACCGTATTCAGGATGAAATGAAAGCTGCCCGCGTGCTTGGCCATCTCATCGGGATTTTTGGAGATCACGACCTCGTCGGCTCCGAGACGGTGCGCGTCCTCCGTCTTGCCCGGCGAGGTGGTAAAGAGCACGACGTGTGCGCCCAGAGCATGGGCGAGCTTGACTCCCATATGGCCAAGTCCGCCGAGGCCCACCACGCCGACCTTCTGACCCGGGCCGACCTTCCAGTGGCGTAGAGGCGACCAGGTTGTGATGCCCGCGCAGAGCAGGGGAGCGGCCGCCGCCGGGTCGAGCTTGTCGGAGAGGCTCAGGACGAAGTGCTCGTCGACCACGATCTTGTCCGAGTAGCCGCCATAGGTGGGACGGCCGGTCTCTTTCTCGACGCCTCCGTAGGTGCCGGTGGAGCCATTCTCGCAATACTGCTCGAGGTCCTCGGCGCAGCTCGCGCAACGCCGGCAGGAGTCCACCAGGCAGCCGACCGCGGCGAGATCGCCCTCCTTGAACCGGGAGACCTCCCCTCCGACCTTGACCACCCGGCCGACGATCTCGTGACCCGGGACGATTGGATAGACGGGCGCTCCCCACTCGCTGCGGACGGTGTGCAGGTCGGAGTGGCAGACGCCACAGTAGAGGATCTCGATCTGGACGTCCTTCGGGCCCGGATCACGGCGCTCGAAGCTGTGGGGAGCGAGAGGAGTCGTGGCGGAGTAGGCGGCGTAGGCTTTCGTATCGATCATGAATTGCTTCCCTTTTGCGAGCTAGTGGTAGAGGTTCTTGCGATCCGGAGGCGGCAGGCCGGGGACGGTGAAGTCGCCATGAGAGCGGGCCCAGGTCAGGCGTTCACGGATTTTTCCTTTCCAGACCGTCTGCAGGCGGGTACCGCCAGGGCCGGCCGAGCGCTCTTCGAGGAAGTCCCCTTCGACGTCGGCGAGCCAGTAGACCTCCGAGCCCCCGCGCTTGAAGCGAAGGCCGACCTTGACGTCCCCGGATTTTGCGCGCTGAACCTGCGCCTCGAGCTCGGCCGCCGCGGCGGTCGGTGTCAGCTCTCCGCGCTCTACAATTACATAGTCCGGAGGCGGAGCCAGCATCACCCCCGCCAGGTCGTCGGTCGGTCCCGATCCCAATTGAGAGACGAAGTACCAGCCAAAGGCGGCGAGCGCTCCGAGGATGAGGACGGCGTAGAGAAGTCCCTTGAGGAGCTTCATGGTACGGCGTCCAGGGCGGCCTCGAGATCCACCTCCGCGCCCAGCTCCCGCAGCGCGCCTCCTACCGCTTCTACCGTGCGTCTCAGGTAGTCCGGACGGGTGACGGTGTAGCCCATGTGGCCGATGCGGAAGGAGGTTGTCTTCACGGTGGGATGGAGGCCTCCGGCCACGATGACTCCCCGGGTGGCGATCCTGGGCAGGAGAGCGCTGTCGATCCCCTTGGGGAAGAGGAGGACGGAGAGGGTGTTGCCGGTCACGGCCTCCCGGGGCACGGAGCGCAGGCCCAGGGCTCTCCAGGCGTTGCGCAAGGCGGCGGCGGCTCGGGCATGGGCTTCGATCCGCGCCTGAATTCCGGATTCAAGGATCTCTCCGAGGCCTGTTTCGAGGGCCATCACGAGCGAGGTGGCCGGGGTCGCGAAGTAGCTCGGCTTCCGCTCTTCATAGGCGCGGTGGACCGGCAGCCAGGAGGCCCAATCGAGGTACAACGGGGGTGGCGGGGACTTGCGGCCAGAGCGGACTGCCAGGGCCCGCTCGCTCGGCACCATCAGCGCGAGTCCGGGCGGCAGGCCGATGGCCTTCTGGGAGGCGGTGAAGTAGAGGTCGGCATCCCAGGCGGCCATCTCGAAGCGCTCGCCGGCTGTGGCGCAGACGCCGTCGAAGACCGAGAGGATGCCCGCCTCCCGCGCCAGGCGGCAGAGGGGCTCGGGGTCGACACGGACGCCGGTCGAGGTGTCCACGTGAGTGACGAAAAGAGCCTTGAACGGGGCGCTCCTGCCCAGGATCTCCCGAACCTCCTCGGCAGATGGCGCGTCGCCGACCGGGGCCGTAACCTGGACCACGTCCGCTCCATACCTCAGCAGGATCTCCACCATGCGCTCGGAGAAGAAGCCGGTGTTCACCACGAGAGCCCGGTCGCCGGGCTCGATCAGGTTGGCCGCCGCTGCTTCCATGGCCAGCGTGCCGCTGCCGGCAAAGAGGAACGGCTGGCTGCCGGCGTCGGCCTGCCAGACCTGGCGCATCCGTTCGAGACACGAGCCGAAGGCCTCGATCAGGCGAGGGGAGACGTGGCCTGGAGGAGGGCCGGATGCCGCGGCCAGCACGGCGGGCGAGACTTCCACGGGACCGGGGATCATGAGCAGGGTCTGCACGGGCCGGATCGTATCAGCCGGCAGCGGATTCCCGCTTTTTGGCTTCCAGCTCCTCCAGCGTCTTCGGCCAGTCCTTCTTGAGGAGCTGGGAGAGCGCCCGGTCGGCGAGGAGGCGGCCTCCGGTCTGGCAGGTGGGGCAGTAGTTGGCCTCGCTGTCGGCGTAGACGAGGCGCTGGACCGGCGTGCCGCAGACCGGGCAGGGCTTGCCGAAACGGCCGTGCACCGCCATCTCTTCGCGCAAGGCGGTCACCTTTTCGGGAAAGCGGTCTCCGGTCTCGGAGCGGAGACGGCCGATCCATTCCGCGAGCACGTCCCGGCAGGCCTGGAAGAGGGTCTCGGTCTCTTCAGGAGGGAGGCTGCGGGTCAGCTTGAAGGGGGAGAGCTTCGCGCGGTGCAGGATCTCGTCCGACCAGGCGTTGCCGATGCCGCTGAAGAGGTGCGGATCGGTCAGGGCGCGCTTGAGAGTGTGGCTTTCGGAGACGAGCGCCTCGCGGAAGGCGCCCAGGTCCGCGGTCAGGACCTCCAGACCTCCGGGATCGTAGGCCGCCAGGGCGTCCTCTCCCCGGACCAGGTGGAGCGAGGCCCGCTTCTTGGAGCCGGCCTCGGTAATCGTCAGGGTGCCGGCGGGGAAGTCGAAGGCCGCCAAGCCGATCTTGCCCTGGATCTTCGCGCCCCGGGGCTTCCAGTGCAGACGGCCCGCGATCATCAGGTGGAGCACCGCGAAGAAATCTCCCTCGAAGCCGATCACGATGCGCTTGCCCAGGCGCCGGAGATCCACTACCCGCTTCCCTGTGAGGCTCGACAGCGGCGGATCGACCGTGCGCACCAGGAACGGGCTCCCCAGACGGACCCCTTCCAGCGGCTGGCCCAGGATTCGGGAGCGCAACGCATCCAGATAGACCTCCACCTCCGGCAGCTCGGGCATGCCCTGAGCCTGACCTGCCTCGGAGATCCAGTCAAGAAGCCGGTTCAGGAATGTGGCGGTAGACGTTCGCGCGATCGTCACGGGGGCAGCGGGGGTTGGGAGGGTGCTTCGCTCTGGAGCTGATCCGCGCGTGCGCCAAGGTCGCGGCAGGGGAACGTCTACTCAGCGGGTTGGCCCGAACAGCCCGTGCCGGGGGCCCGTCCCTCCCGCCATTTGTGTATATAGTTTGAGCAACCGCTTTGACGGAGATTTGTCATGAGGCACCGCTCCTCAGCCCTGTTCCTGCTCGCCGGATCTCTTCTGGCTTTTCCTGTACCGGGAAGGGCGGAGGAGGTAGAAGAGCTCCTGCTCCCGGGCCAGCTCCTCGAGCGCTCGATTGCGGGAGGCCAGACGCATTCCTACCGGGTCGTGGTGTCGGAAGCTCCTCTCCTCATCGCCGTCGAGCAGCGCGGGATCGATCTCGTCATCGAGGCGCAGGGATTGGAGGCTCGCCTTACCACCGATCTCGGCGACTATCGCTGGGGGCCTGAGTCCCTCGTCCTGGAGAGCGCGGGCGAGCACCGGATCGAGGTCCGGGCCAAAGAGCGGTTCGTTGCGCAGGGGCGCTATGCGATCGAGGTGGAGGCCTTGCCGGCCTCGGAGGACGAGCGCCGGGCGGCCTTCTTCGCCATGAGCCGCGCCGGTCAGGAGGCCTTTGCGCGCGATCCGGAGGCGCGGCGACGGGCGTTGACCCTGTACCGCGAGGCTCTGGCAACCTGGCGCTCGCTCGGGGAGCGCCACCGGGAGGCCGAGGCCCTGTACGCGATCGCCTCCCTGGAGCGGGAGCTGAGTGAGCTGCCGCCCGCGGCCGAGGACTACCTGCGGGTCTCGGATCTCTGGCGGGATCTCGGCGAGCCGCAGCTCGAGGCATCCGCCTTGAACTGGCTCGGCTCCGTCCGCCTCCAGGCAGGAGAAAACGACGACGCTCGCAAAGCGCTGCAAAGCTCGATCTCCCTGTGGCAGATCCATGGCGGGCGTTTCGACGAAGGGGTGACCCGCAGCAACCTCTGCTTTCTCGAGCAGAGGAGCGACGCCCTGCCCGCGGCGCTCGCCTGCTATGAGGAGACCCTCGCGCTCTTCCGCGAGCTCGGCTGCAAGAAAGACGAGGCGCGGATCCTCAACAATCTCGGCGCCGTCCATGATGGCCTGGGGGAGCCCGATGCCGCGCTGGAACATTACGGCCAAGCCCTCGCTCTGCGCAGGGAAATTGCCAACCGGCGCGATGAGGCCGAGACCCTGAACAACATCGCGGCGGTCCATCGCGCTCTCGGCGATTGGCAGGAAGCGCTGCGCCTCTATGGCCAGATGCAGGAGATCCTGGAGCCGCTCGGCGACCGTTGGCTGGAGGCCGCGCGCCTTGCCAACATCGGCTTCACCTACAACAGCCTGGGTGAGCCTCAGCGCGCCCTTCCCTTTCTGGAAGATGCCTTGAAGCTGCGCCGGGAGACCGGCGACCGCCGGGGCGAGATCATCACGCTGAATAACATCGGCAGCGCCCGGCTCAACCTCGGCGAACCGGACAAGGCGCTCGACCTTCACCGGCAGGCCCTGGAGCAGTCCATTGCGCTGGGCGACCCCCGGCAGCAGGCGATCAGCCGGCTTCGTCTCGCCGAGGCCCAGCTCGCCCGGAACGAAGTCCCGGCGGCGCTCCTCGGTCTCGACTCGGCGCTCGCCAATTTCAAGACGACAGGGAACCGCCGGAACGAGGCGCAGGCTCTCGACCTGCGAGGGCGCGCGCTCGCCCTGGCAGGCCGGCAGCAGGAAGCCCTGCCGGTGCTGCAGTCAGTCCTTGCCCTGCACCGGACCCTGCGCGACCGCGCCGGCGAGGCCGAAGCGCTCCGCGCGCTGGCGGCGACAGAGCGGTCTCTCGGACGGATCGAGGAGGCTCGCACCCATGCCGGCGAAGCCGTGGCCAAGGTGGAGGAGCTGCGGACGAGCTTCGTCAGCCCGGACCTCCGTGCGGCCTTCCTGGCGACCCAGGAGCATGCCTACGCGCTCGTGATCGATCTGCTCATGGACCGGCACGCCGCGCAGCCCGGAGGGGGCTACGACCGGGCTGCTCTCGAAGTCAGCGAGCGCGGCCGGGCGCGCAGCCTGCTCGACGTCCTGCACTCCGGGAGCGTCGTCCGCGCCGGGGCTGCCGTCCCCGCCAAGCTGCTCGAGCGGCGCCAATCCTTGCGCCGCCGCCTGAGCGCCAGCTCCGCTCAGCGACTGAAGGTGAGCGGCGCTGGCGCCGAGGCCTTGGGGAAGGGAAGCGAGGCGCTGCTGGCCGAGCTCGACGGCGTCGAGGCCGAGCTCCGCCGGCTCGATCCGCTCTACGCCACCGTCGCCGCGCCGCCGACCCTCGACTTGCAGGCGATCGGGAAGCTGCTCGATCCCGGCACCCTTCTCCTGGAGTACTCGCTGGGAGAGGAGCGCAGCTTTCTTTGGGCAGTGGACGCAAAGGGGATGCGCAGCTTCGTCCTCTCTCCCCGCAAGGAGATCGAGGATCTGGCTCGGGAGGTCCACGAGGAGCTGAGCACGGTCGGATCGGATGCCGGGCGTCAGAGAGAAGCGACGGAGCTCCTGGGGAAGATGCTGCTGGGTCCCGTCTGGGGAGAGGCCGCGCAGGTCCGGCGCCTGATCGTGGTCCCGGATGGAGCGCTCCACGTCCTCCCCTTCGCGGCTCTGCGGGTGCCCGAGCCCGGACGGCGCTGGGACGCCGCCGGGGGCCTTCGGGTCCTCTTGGACTATCAGGAGGTGGTCTACCTCCCCTCAGCCACGACCCTTGCCTTGGAACGGCAGCGGCTGGAGCAGCGGCCGCCGGCACCCAAATGGGCAGCGATCCTTGCCGATCCGATCTTCTCTTCTCGCGATTCGCGCCTCGCCAAAGCTACGGCAACTTCGAAAGTCGAGCCTGTCCGGTCCGAGGGAACCGGCACACTCCTGGGTTTCGAGCGTCTGCCCTCCTCGGGGCGCGAGGCGGCGGAGATCGCGGCCCTGGCGCCGGCCGGCCAGGTGTGGAGCGCGCTCGGTCTCGCGGCCAGCCGGGAAGAAGTGCTCTCCGGCAAGCTCCGCGCCTACCGCGTCATCCACTTCGCCACGCATGGTCTGGCCAATACGCGCAACCCGGAGCTTTCGGGCCTGGTGCTCTCCCTCGTCGACTCCGCCGGCCAGCCCCGGGAGGGCTTCCTCAGTCTGACCGACATCTACGACCTGGACCTCGATGCCGACCTCGTGGTCCTCTCCGGCTGCCGGACCGCGCTCGGCAAGGAGGTCCGCGGCGAAGGCCTCATGGGCCTCACGCGCGGCTTCCTCCATGCCGGCGTGCCGAGGGTGGTGGGGACCCTGTGGCCGGTCCAGGACCGCACCACGGCGGAGCTGATGACCCGCTTCTACAGCGCATTGTGGAAGGACCATCTACCGCCGGCAGCGGCCCTGCGCGCGGCCCAGCAATCGCTGAGCCGCGAACCGCGCTACAAAGACCCCTACTCCTGGGCCGGATTCGTCCTCCAGGGAGATTGGCGCTGAGCGCCGCGAAGTGAGGTGAGATAGCTCGGCGCTTGGTGACAGTTTCAGGTAGGACGACACATTCGGGAGCTTCCCGGAGAAAGGAGAGCGACAATGGCCAGCTATGATGACTTCAAGAAGCCGTTGGGATGGAAAGTAATCCAGCTTGGAGTCTCCAGCACCAACCCCTGGAGCTTGTCCAAGGGCCCCACTCCGGACCCTGACATATTGTGGTTTGAAGGAGACGGGACAACTACCAGTCCGGGTCGTATCAAGAAGAACAGCGACACGACTCCCATTGGCATCAATTGCGTGTTCACCTTACCCAACATCGTGGACGTTCGGCACAACGTCTCTGGCGGAAAGACGTACAGAATCACATTGACTGATAATACGCCTCCCACAAAGGACACGTTGAACTGCCGCCAGCACCCCTCGGGGGGTGCTGCCTGGACAACCCTGGAGGGCGGGTAGGCAGCGTCGGCGAGGCCTGCAGCGGGCCAACGAGAGGGCTCCTCCGGGCACCTTCGGCCCCGCTGCGGGTGCTCGACCTACTGTGATTGTTCAATGAAGTCCACCGTCTGCAGCACGGCTGAGTCGCGCGCTGTACGGACAAGCAAAGACTTGCCTGCCGGTACGCTCCAGAATGAGCCCTCGCGCCACTCTCTAGGTTCGTCTCCTTCGATCACGGCCACCAATTTACCGGCGCAGAGATTGATGACGAGGAATCCTTGATGGGGGATCTCTTCTGCCTGCTGATTGGCGATCAGCCATTGTCGCACGACGACTTTGGCTTTCACTCGGTGTTGACTTGAGCGGTATGACAACCACCCTGTGAAGCGAGAGCAGGCTTCCGGAGTTACCTCCACCGTATCGCATGCTTGCGGCGGGCAAGCCTGTGCCCGTGTGCAGTCCTGAGCAGCAGCAGGCAGCGCAAGGAGCAGAAGAAAGAACGGGGTTGGATTCGTGACTCGCATCGCCTCTCGCCTCTCTCAAGGATCCGGTTGCAGCATGTAGACGAAGCCCGCGCCGGTCGAGACATATACCCTTCCATTCGCTAGTGCCGGCTCGCTGTACACCATCGAGCCTTCGAGCTGCACGTCGGCCAGGATTTGCGGCTGCGGTACGAGGCGGTAGCCCATGGCGACGCAATCTTCGTTCTTGACATCGGGGTGCGAACAGCGCTTGCCGACCGGTGACGCCACAGTGGGGTCAGCGATGGCCATGAGGTGGCCCTGATCGGTGCCGATGTACACGATGCCCCCTGTGATGGTCGGGTTGCCAAGGCAGTAGTTGCAATCTTCGGCGCAACATTTGTTCGTGCAACATTGGGCTGGATGGCAGCAGGCGCTCGGCACGTCGATCAGCCAGCGCAGCCGGTTCGGGCTTCGCTCCGGCTCGCAAACGTTGAAGGCGTGAAGGCGGTGGTAGCCGCCGGAGACGTCAGGACGAGTCAGATTCAGGCCGCCATTCATTGTCACGTAGACGTCGCGCCATGCAACTCCGCTGCGCATATATCGTGAGTCGCCATGACAGGAGCCGTCCTCGCACTTGAACGGGATCTTTTGGGGTGGATAGGACCAGCGGTGCGATCCCCTGATGGCGTTGAGGGCGTGCGTCCAGCCGTCCTTCTGCGTCGAGACGACCATCGGGCCGCAACTGGCCAACATGATCGTCGGAGCCGCCGACCAATCCGAATCCCCATCGAGCTTCCATGAGACAGCCTTGAACGGCCAGATAACTCGACCTGTCGCAGCGTTGAGGCGCAACAGACTGAGGCCGTAGTTCGGCCTGGGCTCGCGGTCGGCCCCGCTGCGGGTGTTGCCGGTGGTTACAAAAAGGCTGTGCTGCCATCCGGCCAGGGGACTCCATATTCCGCCGCCGCGTGTCCGATCACCGCAGGTACCAGTGCTGCAGAAGGTGAATTCGCGGACGACATCGCCGTTCGCGAGCTTGACTGCGACGACTCTTCCCTGCTGAACCGGGTTGTCGCAATGGTCGCCGATACCCACATACACCTTGTCGCCAAAGACGAGCGGCGAGGAGTGGCCCAGGTTTTCGTGGAACTCTGTCGGGCTCGGACACTGGTCGGTGCAGCCGGTCAGCCGCGCGATCACCGTCGTCGCCCAGATCAACCGGCCACTCTCGGTGTCGAGCGCGAAGAGGCGACCCTCTCCGAGGCGGGTTGTGCCGAAGGATGGATCAGGCGCGCCGAATATCACGGCGGTGGCGCTGCCGATCCGCGCAATCACCGCGCTCGAAGCGATGCCGTCGCTCGACACATTGCAGGTAAACCTTGATAGCAGCCCCTTGGACCCTGCGGGTGGAAACTGCCAGTTCTTCTTGCCGGTTTCGGCGTCGAGCGCGTAGAAGTAACCGTTGCTATTGCCTATGAATACCTGGTCCCCATAGACAATTGGGGAGGCGCGAAAGCTGCAAACTTTTTCTTCATCCTCCGCTGGGAATCGCCATTTCTTTTTGAGTGTCGGCACCTTGAGTGGGTTGGACAGCGGCGACGCCTCGGCCTGTTCGCCAGTACGAAGAGCGTCGTGCCGGAAGGCCGGCCAGTCGGCCCAACCGGCGCACAAGAAGGCTGCGGCAAGGCAGGGCACGACAAGAGCGCGACGCAGCGTCAAGTTCATGGCGCTTCTCCCGTCGAAATGATCCAAGTCCGCAGGGCCAGCGGTTCGCGGTACGCACGGATGATCAGCCGCTCTCCTTCGTTGAGCGTGAAGATCTTTCCGGGATACAGCTTGATTGCTCGTTTCCCTACAGAAGCCTTTCCGGACCCTTGGCGCACTTCGAGGAGTGCGGCGCCACCAATGCCGAGATCTGCCTCTGATTGTGTCGGCGAGACCAGAAAGTCGCGCACCTCGACGCTGTATCCCTGCAGGCTGGACGAAAGGAACTCCGATCGCTCGGCGACGCCTTCCCCTGACGGCTCGTAGGGGTGTGTCGGCTCGTAGTCAGAGTAGTTCGTGGATTCCGGCGGCGGGGTCGGCAGAGGGTGCCCGCCGCCATCGGATATTGTCCGGCACCCGGCACCCGCGATCAAAACCACACCAATGGCAACGAGACGTCGCAAACGCCGGACCATGGCCTACCTCCGCTCAGAATTTGCCTATCTTAGCAGAGCTCAAGCTGCAGGTGAGATAGCGCCGCCTCTGATGACAGCTATGGACCGAGGAGAAACCTCGAACGTAAACCATCAGCTTTCTGAGGAGAAGGCCATGAAAAGCACGACGAGAGGCTTGATCACACTCGTTGGAATCGCACTGGGGCTCCTGCTGCCGATGCAGGCCGGGGCGGCCGAAGGCAATGCTCTCAAGAATCTGGCCGCCGAATGGTGGCAGTGGGCGTTCTCGATCCCGACATCCGTGAACCCGACGCTCGATGCCACCGGAGAGAACTGCTTCGTGGGACAGCGGGGCTCGACCTGGTTCCTGGCCGGGACCTTCGGCGGCGGGCCCGTCGAGCGGACCTGCCAGGTGCCCGCGGGCACGCGGATCTTCTTTCCGGTCGCCAACAGCGTGTTCTTCGACACGCCCGGCATTTGCGGGCAGGGACCGGAGCACATTCCCGTTGCGGAGATGCGCGCGGGCAATGCAGAGCTCGTCGCCGGGCTGATCGATGTTTCGGCCGAGCTCGACGGCGAGCCGGTGGAGGGCCTGCACCGGGTCCGGTCGCGGGTCTTCGAAGTCGCGCTGCCTGAAGAGAACTTCTTCGATGCCCCGTGCGCCGACGCGGGCGGGTTTCCGGCAGGGATCTACTCCCCGGCCGTGGATGACGGTTACTACGTCCTGCTCGAGCCGCTCGCGGCCGGGCAGCACACGCTGCACTTCCACGCGGAGCATCCGGAGGCCGGGTTTGTCATCGACACCACGTACGAGCTGACCGTCGTGCCGGTGTCGCGGAAGTAAGGCTCGCCCGCCGCTCCGGCGGCGGACGGCTCGGTTATGATGGTGCTCCAACGAGCGCCATGATGACCGAAGCGGCACCCAGGCCGGACGAGGATGAAGCGCAGGCCGCGAGCGGCCTCGTCCGGCGGATCGCGTCCGGCGACGCCTCCGCCGAGGGAGAGCTCGTCGAGCGCTACAGCCGGGGCGTCCTCTATCTGTTGCGGCGGCTGGCGCCGGAGCTGGCCGACGACCTGCACCAGGAGACGTTCCGCGTCGTGCTGGAGCGGCTGCGCCGCCGGGAGCTGGACGAGCCGGAGGGGCTCGCGGGCTTTCTCCGTGGCATCGCGCGCAACCTGGTCATCGCCGAGCGGCGCAAGAGCGCCCGCCGGCGCACCGAAGCGGACGAGGAGGAGCTGGCGCAGGCGGTCCACCCGGCGCCGGGCCAGCTCTCCGCCGTCCTGCTCGACGAGGAGGCCGAGACCGTGCGGCAACTGATCCGCGAGCTGCCGACCGAGCGCGACCGCGAGCTTCTCCTGCGCTTTTACGTCACGGAGGAGGACAAGGAGAGCCTCTGCGCCGACCTCGGCCTCGACAGCCTCCACTTCAACCGGGTCCTCTTCCGAGCCCGGCAGCGCTTCAAGGAGCTGTTCCTGGAGCGCAGAAAAAAGGCAGTGGCTTCGCCATGAACCATACCGAGATCGAAGAGCGGCAGATCGCCGAGCTTTACCTGATGGGGAAGCTTCCTCCCGAGGAGGCGGCGACCTTCGAGGAGCACTATCTCTCCTGTCAGGAGTGTCTCGACCGGCTCGAGGTGGCCGAGTCCATGGAGCGGGGGTTCAAGCGCGCGGCGGGCCAGGACGCGGCGCGGGTCGCCGCCACTCGCCAGATCGCGGTGCTGGCCTGGCTCTCGCGCCTCGGCCGCTCGCGTCAGATGGCGATCCTCGCCATGGCCGTCCTCGTCGTCGCCGTCCTGCCCGGGCTGCTCGGATTGCGCGAGGTCCGGGAGCGGGAGAGGGAACTGGCCGCGACGCGCTCGGTTCTTGAGCAGGAGCGCCAGAAGTCGGCCGTGGGCTCCCGGACGGAAGCGGAAGCCCAGAGGCTGCAATCCGAGTTGGAGGCGAGCCGGAACGACCTCGAACGCGAGCGGCAGGCCCGCGCGAGCGCCGACGAGCAACTCGAGCAGGCTCGCCGGCCGCAGGGGAACGTCCCCATCCTCTTCCTCAATCCGGAGCGCGGCGAGGGAGAGCCCACCCAACGGCTGCACCTGCCGAAGACCCCCGGCTGGATCGTTCTCGCCCTGGAGGTCGATCCGCCGCACCGGCCGTCCTACCGCGCCGTCCTGCGGGATGCGAAGGGGCGGGAGCTCTGGCGCGGCGACGGCCTGCAGCTCAACGAGATGGAGGTCCTGAGCCTGAGCCTGCCCTCCACCCTCCTCGCGCCGGGCGACTACACCGTCGAGGTGGATGGCCGCCGTTTCACCTTCCGCGTCTTGAAGTGAGATAGCCGGGCCTCCGGCGACAGCTTGACTGTGTGAGCGAGAGAACACGAGGTTCCTGGCCACACCCAACCAAGCTTTTCGGAGGAACGCAAAATGAAGATCAAGACTCAGGTCGAGGCCGGCGGCATCTCGATCAACCACAACCAGACCCTGGTGCGCATCGTCGAGGGTTTCACGATCAACCACAACCAGACGCTGGTAAACGCGAACCCTGGAAAGCGGGTCAATAGGAAACAGGTCCGGAAGGCGAGCTGAGGCGCGCCATGACGATCACCGCCCGGGAGGCAGCGTTCATGACTCAGGAGATCTACGAGGTGCAAGTGCCCCCGGGCGACGAGATCGCCGAGACCTGCGCGCTGGCGGACGCCAGCCGCGACCTGGGAAGGTATGACAAGGCCGAGGGGCTCCTGCGCCAGGCACTGGCGATCGCGGAGAAGAGCCTCGGTCCGGACGATCTCGGCACCGCTTCCATCCTCAACAGGCTGGGGGTGCTCCACAAGTATCAGGGCCGATACGACGAGGCCGAGCCGCTCTACCGCCGCGCCCTGGACATCGTGGACGCCGCCCTGGGCCACGATCATCTGCACGCAGCAGGCCTCTACCACAACCTCGGCGGGCTGGAGCACGCCCGCGGCCGGGCCGCGGAGGGCGAAGCGCCCGCGCGCTGGGCCCTGAGGATCCGCGAGCGCGAGCTGGGGCCCGATCATCCGGATGTGGCTGCCGACAAGGCCGCCCTGGCGGCGATCCTCGATGCCCAGGGCCGCTTTGCCGAGGCCGAGGATCTCTATCATCAGGCGCTCGCCGTATTCGAGCGGATCTACGGGCCGGAGCACTACGAGATCGCCGTCAACCTCAACAATCTGGCCGCGATCCACCAGGCCCGGGGCGATGCCGCCAATACCGCCGAGGCCGAGCGGCTCTACCTGCGTACGCTGGAAATCAAGGAGAAGGTCCTGGGTCCGGACCATCCCGACCTGGCCATGACCCTTCACAACCTTGCCACGCTGCTCGCCGGCCTGGGCCGGTCCGGCGAGGCCGTGGCCCACTACCGGCGAGCCCTGGATATCTTTGAAAGCACTCTTGGTGCGGAGCACCCCCACTCCCTGATCTGCCGGGAGTGCTTCGAGGAGGCGGTCGAAAGGACCTGAAGGACTTCCTTTTGGTCCTTTCTCCGGGCGTGTAGGCTACGCGCCATGAATCTCCGCCGACTCGTCCCGAGCCTCGTCCTGGTTTTTGCGTCCGCCGCTGTGTCCGCCGCCGTCATGGCTCCCATCCCGCCCGAGAGCTTCTCGGCCCTGCACTGGCGCTCCATCGGACCGCTGCGTGCCGGCTGGGTCACGGCCACTGACGGCATCCCCGGCACCGACACGTTCTACATGGGCACCGCCGATGGCGGCATCTGGCGGACCGGCGATGCCGGCCGCAGCTGGACGCCGCTGTTCAACCGGGAAGACGCGGCGTCGGTGGGCGCGCTGGAGGTGATCCCCGGAACGGCCGGCGATGGACCCATCCTCTACGTCGGCACCGGTCAGGTCACCACCCGATGGGATATCACCCAGGGCAACGGCATCTACCGCTCGGGCGACGGCGGCAAGACCTGGGAGCATCGCGGGCTCGGCGACAGCCGCCACATCGGGCGCCTGCTGGTCGATCCGCGCAATCCCGACGTGGTGCTCGCCGCGGCACTGGGCCACTACTTCGGTCCGGGCGGGGAGCGCGGCATCTATCGCACCACCGACGGCGGCGCCACCTGGGAGCGGGTGCTGTTCGTGGACGACCGGACCGGCGCCGTGGACCTCGCCTCGGACCCCAGCGCCCCGGACGTGGTCTTCGCCTCCTTCTGGCAGGTGAGGGGCTATCCGTGGCAGTCCTACTTCACGCCCAACGTCGGGCCGGGGAGCGGGATCTGGAAGTCCGCGGACGGCGGCAGGACCTGGGCGCGGCTCACCAAGGGCCTTCCCGGCGAGCCGCTCGGCCGCATCGGCTTGGCCGTCGCCCCCGGCAGCCGGGGCTCGCGGGTCTACGCCACCATCGATGCCGGTCCGGCACCAGGGCTCTACCGTTCCGACGACGCGGGCGCGAGCTGGCAGCAGGTCAATCCCAACGGCAACCTTGCCGCGGCCTACTTCGGGAGGGTCATGGTCGATCCCAAGGACCCGGACACGGTCTACGTCATGGGCCAGTCCTTGCGGCGTTCCCGGGACGGCGGCAAGACCATCGAATTCTTCCGCGGCGCGCCGGGCGGCGACGACTACCACTTTCTCTGGATCGACCCCGAGCACCCGGAGCGGATGATCACCGGCGCCGACCAGGGCGGGGTGGTCACGGTCAACGGCGGGGAGAGCTGGAGCAGTTGGTACAACCAGCCGACGGGGCAGTTCTACCATCTGGCAACCGATGACCGCTTCCCCTACTCGGTCTACAGCGGCCAGCAGGACAGCGGCTCGGTGATTGTGGCGAGCCGCAGCGACTACGGCCAGCTCACCTTCCGCGACTGGCATCCGGCGGGCGCGGACGAGCGCGACTACGTCATCCCCTTCCCGGGCAACCCGGACGTGGTCTACGGCAGCGGCCTCGGCGGCCGGATCTCGCGCTGGGACGCGAAGACCGGGCAGGTCCAGAACGTCTCGCCGTGGCCCGTGTCGAGCTACGGCCGGCGGCCCACGACCGTGCGCTACCGCACCACCTGGCTCCAGCCTCTGGCGATCTCGAAAGTGCCGCCCTACGCGATCTACGCCTCCGCCCAGGTGCTCTTCCGCTCGCCCGACGGCGGCGGGACGTGGGAGGTGATCAGCCCCGACCTCACCGGCGCCCTGCCGGGGAAGGGGACGGGGACCAAGAGTTGCGATGGCGACGTTCCGGTCGAGCGCGCCCGGGCCTGCGGCTACGGCATCATCTCGACCATCGCGCCGTCGCCGCTCGAAAGGGACCTGGTTTGGGTGGGCGCCGACTCCGGCATGATCCACGTGACCCGGGACGGCGGCAAGACCTGGCAGGATGTGACTCCGAAGGGGCTGCCCGACTGGAGCCGCGTCGCCCAGATCGATGCTTCGCCCGTCGACCCCGGCACGGCCCTGGCCGCCATCGATCGGCGGCGCATGGATGACGACCGGCCGTACGTCTACATCACCCGGGACTTCGGCAAGACCTGGAAGATGTCCAATACCGGCCTGCCGGATGGCTCCAACGTCAACGTCGTGCGCCAGGACACGGTGCGCCCGGATCTTCTCTTCGCCGGGACGCGCACGGGCGTCCATGTCTCGTTCGACGGCGGCGGAAGCTGGCAGCCGCTGCAGCTCGATTTGCCTACCACGGGGGTCAACGACCTGACGGTCTACGGCAACGACCTCATCGCCGCCACCCAGGGACGGGGGATCTGGGTGCTCGACGACGTCACGCCCTTACGCCACCTGAAGCCCCTGGCAGGCGCGGTTCTGATCCCGCCCGCGAAGGCGTACCGGGTGAGCGCCAACCAGAACCGCGACACGCCGCTGCCCCTCGACGAGCCGCGCTCGGCGAATCCCCCCACGGGAGCGGTGATCGATTACGTGCTGCCGGCGGGGACCCGGAGTCCGGTCGTCCTGGAGATTGTGGATGGTCTGGACGGGGGTGCCAAGGTGGTGCGGAGCTTCCGCAGCGACGAGACGCCGCAGCGGCCCCCGGCGAACCAGTATTTCGATGACGACTGGCTGCTGCCCCCGGCCCCGCTGCAAGCCCGCGCCGGCCACAACCGCTTCGTCTGGAACCTGCGCCTGCCGAGGCCCAAGGCTCCCGACTACGACTACTCGATCGCAGCCGTGCCCGGGGTGGATACGCAGACCCTGCCGCAGGGGGTAATGGCGGCGCCGGGGAGGTACGAGGTCCGCCTGACCGTGGACGGCCGCACTCTGAGCCAGCCGCTGGAGCTGGTCATGGACCCGCGGGTGGACACGAAGCCCGCCGACGTGGAGGCGCAGCACGCGTTCTATCGCGAGATCGCGGAGGCCCTGGAGCGGGGGACGGCGGCGCTCGCCGCGGGGGAGAATGACGACCTGGAAGCGGCCCTCGGCACGCTCACGGCCCTCGCGACGGACGTGGAGGGATCGGACCGCCGTCCCACCGCGGCGCAGCGGGAGGTGCTGGACACCTACCGCAAGCGCCTGGACGAGGCCCTGAAGCGCGTCAAGCCGTCTGGGCGTTCTTGAGGATGGTCTCGAAGTTGACGGCGTAGCCCTCGATCTTGGCGGCCTGGTCCACGCCGTTGATGATGCGCCGCGCATTGCTGTAGTCGCACTTGGCGGCGTTGATGTAGTCGGACAGCTTCTTGCCCGTGAAGGTCCCGGCGCGCATGCCGAACGACATGATCCGGTAGGCGATGTTCGGGTGCAGCGCGGAGTCGGGGTGGAGGATCAGGTCCTCGTCGCCGGTGAGGCTCAGCTTCTCGGTCATCTTCTGGTAGTTGGCGCGCCCGGTGATCTGCACGTAGCCGCGTCCGCGGTAGAGGTAGCCGTCGCCCTTGACCGTGTTGCCGAGGCTCTTGCCGATCTTCGTCCCCGGCTCGTACTTGTCGAAGTACGACTTCGCGCCGCGCTCCGTGATCGGCTGGAAAGTGTCCGCGCACTCGTGCTTGACGGTCGCCAGCATGTAGGCGGCCCAGCGGATATCGCTCACGTCCGCATCGAGCTCCATGTAGCCCAGCAGGTTGTCGACGCCCGACACCTGGTTCTGGTTGAGCTTGCCATACAGCTCGCGGTAGCCGTTGAAGAACGTCGTGTGATTGAAGCGCATGGAGTCTCCCCAAACGAATATGGACAGGATACCGCAGTCGCCTCCTCTTACGACGCCAGCGGCATCAGCCCCGGGGACTCCTCCGACAGCACGTGGAGCGGCTCCCGCGTCTCGTACTGGGGATAGCTGCCGCGGTACCCCTTGAGGCGCGCGATTGGCGCCAGGATCCCGAACAGCACTCTCTGCACGAGCCGCGGCGGCCGGGTGAGCCGGACCACGTCGTCGAACTCGCGCGCGATCAGCGCGAGTTGCAGCAGGCGGGGCTTTCCCCTCTTGTCGGTCCTGCCGTCCTGAGCCAGGCCGAACAGGTTGCGGATCATGGCCTCGAACCGTGCCGCGGGCGTGATCTCGACCAGGATGTGCGCCTCCTCGTCGCCCGCGTTCCACCAGTCGTGGGCCACGCCGCGGGGTACGTACAGCGTCTGGCCCGGCTCCGCGATGGTCTTCCGCCCGTGGATGGAGATGCCGACGCGGCCCTTGAGGATCGTGAACGTCTCGTCGATGGATGGATGGATATGCTCACCGGCCACGGCTCCGCCGGGCCGGACATAGATGTCGATGAGCAGGCGCTCGCCTCCGGTCTCCTGGGTTCCCAGGCGGATGACGACGCGCTCGCCGGTCACCGGGTTGTCATAGACCTCGCCTCGCTTGAACATCAATCTCTCTCCTCGTGCACCATTTACGGAAAGAGCGGCAAAAGCCCGCCAGCCGTGGAACCGATGTTGCAGCTTGCGGCCGGCATGAGGAACGGGGAGCGGATTTGGACGCGGTCGTCGTAGGGGCAGGGCCGAACGGACTGAGCGCGGCGATCACCCTGGCGCAGGCCGGGCGCTCGGTGCTGTTGATCGAGGCGGGCGGGACAGTGGGCGGCGCAGCGCGCTCCGCGGCGCTCACGCTGCCGGGGTTCACCCACGACACCTGCTCGGCCATCTATCCCCTCACCGTCGGCTCTCCGTACCTTTCGAAGCTCCCGCTGGAGAAGCACGGCCTGCAGTGGATCCAGCCGCCGCTGGCGATGGCCCATCCGTTCGACGACGGCAGCGCCGCGGTGCTGTCGCAGGTGCCGGACGAGACCGCCGAGAGCTTCGATGATGCAGAGGATGGCCGCGCCTGGCTCCGGCTCTTCCTCCCGCTGGCTTCCGCCTGGGAGCGTCTTGCCGGCGCGTTCCTCGGCCCGCTCCGGCCGTTCCACGATCCTTTCCTGATGGCCCGCTTCGGGCTGACGGGGCTGCGGTCCGCGGAGGCGCTGGCGCGCGGGCGCTTCCACGGCTTCCGTGCCCGCGCGCTCTTCGCCGGCATCGCCGGCCACTCCTTCCTGCCGCTCGACATGGTGCCCACGGCCGCGTTCGGGCTGGTGCTCGGCGCGACCGGCCACTCGGTGGGCTGGCCGCAGCCGGCCGGGGGAGCGCAGCGGGTCTCGGATGCGCTGGCCGGATACCTGCGCGAGCTCGGCGGTGAGATCGTCACCGGCTGGATGGTGAAGTCGCTGGACGAGCTGCCCCGCTCCAAGATGGTCCTGCTCGATCTGACGCCGGCCCAGCTCCTGCGCCTCGAAGGCGCGCGCTGGCCGGAGCGCTACCGCCGCCAGCTCGGCCGGTTCCGCTACGGCCCGGGTATCTTCAAGGTCGATTGGGCGCTGCGCGGGCCGATCCCCTGGCGGGCCGAAGCCTGCCATCGGGCCGGGACGATCCATCTCGGCGGCACGCTGGAGGAGGTCGCGGCCTCGGAGCGAGCTTCCTGGGATGGGCGCGAGTCGGAGAGGCCGCTGGTGCTCCTGGGCCAGCCGAGCCTCTTCGATCCCACCCGGGCGCCGGCAGGCTCCCACACGGCGTGGGCCTACTGCCACGTCCCCAACGGCTCGACGGTCGATATGACGGAGCGGATCGAGAACCAGGTCGAGCGCTTCGCGCCCGGCTTCCGCGATCTGATTCTGGCCCGCCACACCATGGACACCGCCTGGCTGGAGGCGCACAACCCGAACCTGGTGGGAGGCGACATCAACGGCGGCGCCGCCACGCTGACCCAGCTCTTCGCCCGGCCGGTGGCCCGGCTCGTCCCCTACGCCACTCCCGACCCGCGGGTCTTCCTCTGCTCGGCGAGCACCCCGCCCTCGGGCGGCGTGCATGGGATGTGCGGCCACTATTCGGCACTGGCAGCCCTCGCGGCGATAGGAGAAGCATCATGAAGGTCCTGGTCACCGGTGGAACAGGTGTCATCGGCGCCGCCGCCGTCCGTTCCCTTCTCGCCGCCGGCCATTCCGTGCGGTTGTTCTCGCGCCATGCCCGGCGGGATGCCGAGCGCTGGCAGGGCTCGGATGTCACGTCCAAAGAGGGGAGCGTGGCCAACGCTTCCGAGGTGGCCGGCGCGGCCGAGGGTTGCGACGCCGTGCTCCACATCGCCGGCATCGTCGAGGAAAAACCGCCGCAGGTCACTTTCGACGCGGTCCACGTGGGAGGCACGCGCAACCTGCTGGCCGAGGCTGAAGTGGCAGGGGTGAAGCGCTTCGTCCACGTCTCCTCCCTGGGTGCCGATCAGGGCGCCTCGGCCTACCATGTCTCCAAGCGGCAGGCCGAAGAGTTGGTGCGCCGCTTCCCGGGCGACTGGCTGATCCTCCGGCCGGGCAACGTCTACGGCCCCGGCGACGAGGTGCTCTCCTACCTCCTCCAGGTCGTCCGCTCGGCGCCGGCCGTGCCGGTGATCGACGGCGGCGATCAGCCTTTCCAGCCGTTGCACGCCGAGGACCTGGGCGCGGCGCTCGCGGTTGCCGTGACCCGGACTGATCTGTCGCGGCAGGTGCTGCTCCTGGCCGGGCCCGAGGTGACGACGACGCAGGACGTGCTCGACCGGCTGGCCCGGCTGACGGGTCGGGACCCGGTCCGGCTGCCGGTACCGGGCGCCCTCTGCCCTTGGCGCCCAGGCCGCCTCTCTCCTGGGGGTGCGCGTGCCCCTGAACGACGACAAATTGACCATGCTGCGCGAGGGCAATGTCATCCAGCCGGGCGAGGTCAACGCCCTTACCGAGGTGCTCGGGGTGACGCCGATCCCCCTCGACGAAGGGCTGCGCCGCCTGGCAAGCACCCAGCCCGAACAGCTTCAGGGGACCGGCACGCTGATGCAGCGCCGGTATTGGGCGTTCCTGGCTGGGGTGCAGAGGACGCCGCAGGATCTGTTCGCCGAGTTCCGCCGCCGTTTCTTCGAGCTGGTGCCGGAGAGCACGGTGCGGAACGCGGAAGAGACCGCAAAGCTGGAGCCCGGCTCGGTGCTCACCCTGAGCCTGCCCTTCCGCGGCAACGTGCAGGTCCGCATCATGGAGGTCACCGACACGGAGCTCACGCTGGTCACGGTGGCCGGCCATCCCCTGGCGGGGAGCAACACCTTCCGCTTCGCGGGTACGCCGGGGGTGGACCTGCGCTTCGAGGTGGAGACCTGCGACCGGTCGGCCACGCTGCTCGACGAGCTGGCCATGGTCCCCTTCGGCGGGTTCATGAAGCGCTTCACCTGGACGACGTTGGTGGAGGAGACCGCCCGCATGGCGGGTTCCCTGCCGCCGGTCGAGGCCCAGACCGAGGAGCACCCGTTGAGCGGCGACGAGGAGAAGGCCGCGCTGGCCGGCCTCGAGAAGCGGGTCGGCTCGCTCGCCAGGCAGGACGAGCGGGAGCTCCAGGAAGAGGCCCGTACGCGCCTCGAAGAAGTTGCGGTCAGAAGGATTTAGGCTTTTGTCGATAAACTAATCTCTGTTTCCGCGCCAGAAAATTCCCAAACTGCGTCCCGGATTGGACGCTTCGTGCCACTTCCCTCCTAGACACCAAATTTTCGCCCCGGCGATGCCGTCAGGGGTGCTCGAATCCGGAGGGAAGGTTCATGCTGAAGGTCCGCCGCGTCCTGTCCGTCCTCTGTCTCTTCGTTTTCCTCGGTCTGCCTCTCGCCGCCCAGACGGAGCGGGAGGCGGTCTCCCCGGTTGCCCGTTTCCTGGAAGCCTTCTGGGAGCGCCTGAGCGCCCCGTTGGCCCCGATCACCGCAATCTGGCAGGCGGACGAAGGTGGCGCGGAGGCTCCGGATCCGGGGCCGCTGCCCGGCGCCGGAAGCGGCTGGGATCCGCTCGGTTAAGCTTGGAAGACAGGAGGGTCTCCCCTCGTTGTACACTAGAGGACCCAGAGGGAGACCACGATGGCGCCAGCATTCTTTCACTTGACACGCACCGAGCTCGAGCGCTTTCGCGTCAATCGGTCCGGGCCTGTCGAGAAGCGGAAGGTCATCGCGCATCTGCTCGCGGGATGCGAGCCCTGCCGCGACAGCGCCCGGGAGTTGTTCTTCCCGAGGGAGCTCGACTACACGCGGATGTTCGACAGGCTGGAGGGCGTCTTCCTGGATGCGAAGACCGCGATGCGGGCGGAGCGCTGCCGGGGCGAGGAGCTGTGGCAGTTGCTGGAGCCGCTCGACGCCACGCAGCGCCTGCTCTGGGTGAAGAACGACCCGCGGCTCCACATCTGGGGTCTTTACAACCTGCTTGTGAACGAGGCGCGGAAGGTTCTCCGCCAGGACCGCGGTGCGGCGGTCGGCTTCTACCACCTGGCTTGGATGATCGCCCAGAAGCTGAGCCCCGAGGCCTATGGCGACACCCGGGTGCGTGACTTCCAGGGGTCCGCGGCCGCCCTGCTCGGCAATGCCAAGCGCCTCTACGGCGACCTGCGGGGGGCCGAGGAGGACCTCGACCGGGCCGAGGAGCTGCTCGACCTGGGCACGGGCGACCTCCTGGAGCGCGCCTACCTGCTGGCAGCCCGCGCCACGCTCAAGTCGGACCTGGGGTACTTCGAGGACTCCTCCGCGCTGTTTCGCGAAGCGGTCTCCTGCGCGCATCAGATGGGCGATCTGCACCTTGAGGGCACCTACCTGATCGCATGGTCGGGCTCGGTGGGCTGGGTGGACCCCGAACGGGGGCTGGATCTGGCCGAGCGCGGTGAAACGAGGCTGGAGCCGGAAGCCGACCCCCACCTGGAGATCGGCGCACGCCATCTCAAGGTCTACTGGATGAGCGAGATGGGGAGGACCGCCGAGGCCCGCAGCCTGTTGGAGGAGCACCGGCACCTGTACGCGAGCTTCCCCGACCCTGTTACCCAGGGCCGGTTGCTGCGGCTCGAAGGCCATCTCACCTGCAACGAGGGGAACCTCGAGGAGTCGGAGCGCAAGTTCCGCGACCTCGTCGCCCTGTACGAGCAGCACGACTTCGACTTCGACCTCGCCCTCGCCGGGGTCGAGCTGTCCCAGGTGCTGAGCCTCCGCGGCAAGGTGGCCGAAGCCGGCGCCATCCTGCGCGGCCTCTATCCCTTCCTGGAGAGCCGGAAGCTCCACAACGACATCCTGCGCTCCTGGCTGGGCCTCCAGGAGGCGGTGCAGCGCGACGCCGTTCAGACGCAGATGTTCCGCGACCTTGCCATGACGCTGCGCCGGAAGTGGCTGCGGCGGTAAAAGCTCCTGGCACCCATCCTGCAGCCTCCTGAGCCTCGGTAGCCGCCGTATCGAGGTCTTCTTCTGGAGTTTCTGCTGGAGGTTGTAGGAGAGATGAGAGTTCCCCGGTGGTCGTGGGCTTTTGCCGGCATTCTTTTTTCCCTGCTCGGCCCATCCGTTTCTTCCGCACAGAGCTGTCAAACCTACACGGGCCTCGTCTACTCGGCGGCCCCGGAGCTCAAGCTGGAGCTTCTCGTGCCCCAGGGCGCGGCGGCGCCGGTGCCCGTGGTGGTCTGGATCCACGGCGGCGGCTGGAAGAGCGGCAGCCGGCTGCCCATCCCTGCCCGCGTCTCGGACCTCTGCTCCCGTGGTTATGCCGTGGCGAGCGTCGACTACCGGCTGGTCCCCACCGCCCTCTGGCCAGCACAGATCCAGGACGTGCGCGGCGCGGTGCGCTGGCTGCGCGTCCATGCCGCCGAATATGGCCTCGATCCGAGCCGCTTCGCCGCCTGGGGTGAATCGGCCGGCGGCCATCTGGCTGCGATGCTCGGCACTTCCGGCGGCGTTCCATCGATCACGATCGGCAGCACGTCCGTGGACCTGGAAGGGACCACCGGCGGCAACCTCGGTCAATCCAGCCGGGTGCAGGCCGTCGTGGACTGGTACGGCGCCACCGACTTCCTGCAGATGCGGTTCTATCCCGCGACCGTGAACCATGACGGCGCGACTTCGGATGAGAGCAAGTTCATCGGCGGGCCGATCCAGTCGAACCCGGAGCGCGTCGCCACCGCAAATCCGATCACCTATGCCAGCGCCGACGATCCGCCGCTGCTCGCCATGCACGGCACGCTGGACAAGCTCATCCCGTTCAACCAGAGCCAGCTCCTGGTGGATGCCATGAACGCCGCCGGAGCCTCCGCCACCCTCCGCCCCGTTCAGGGCGCCGGCCACGGCGGCTCGGCGTTCACCCAGGTCTCGACCGCCCAGCCCGTCTACGACTTCCTGGGTGTGGCGCTCCTGGATCCGGAAATCCCGGCTCCGGCCCCCCCGGCGCCCGGCATCGACCCATCCGTTCTCGTCCAGGCCACCGACCGCAATGCCTCCGAAGGCGGATCTGACACGGGCCGCTTCACCGTCACCCGCAACAGCTCGGGCGGCGCCCTCACGGTCACTTACACCGTCTCGGGCACGGCCACGGCCGGGGACGATTACGTCGCGCTGCCCGGATCGGTGACGATCCCGGCCGGGCAGGCGTCGGCCGAGGTGGCGGTGACCCCGATCGACGACGACATCCTGGAGACGGCCGAGACGGTCATCCTCACCCTCCAGGGGGGCTCCACCGCGAGCGTCGTGCTGGCGGATGTGGAGCCGGCGCGGCCGACGGTCGCCGTGACCTTGTCCGACCTGGACGCCGCGGAGCCGGGAGATTCGGGCGAGTTCATCGTCTGGCGCACCGGCAGCACCACGGAACCGCTGACGGTGGACCTCCTGGTTGGCGGAACGGCCGGGCATGGGATCGACTACGGGCTGCCTCTGACCGTGACGTTCGCCGCCAACTGGGACCGGGTGCTCGTCAAGGCGGCGCCGATCGACGACTTCACCACGGAGGACTCGGAGACGGTCACCCTGGCGGTGGCCCCGGGATCATCGACCCATGCCGGACCGTATGCCGGCAGCACGGTCACGATTCGCGACGATGATCTCCCAGGCACGCCCGAGCTGAGCGGGATCTCGCTCAATCCTACGACTGTCACCGGCTCGAAGACCTCGACGGGCACGGTTGTCCTCGACCGCGTCTCACCCGCCGCCGGTACTCAGGTAAGCCTCTCCAGCTCCGATCCTGCGGTGGCGGCGGTCCCGGCCAGCGTCACGGTGGCCCAGGGAGCGTCCTCCGCCACCTTCACGGTGACCACGAACCCCGTTTCCTCCGCGAAGACGGTCACGGTCTCCGCCTCCCGGCGCGGGTTGACGAAGACCGCGGGGCTGGCGGTGCTCGAGCCGGCAGTGTCCGCCCTGACCCTCACCCCGGGATCGTTCGCCGGCGGCTGCAAGAGCTCCACCGGCAAGGTCACCCTGACGGCCAAGGCGCCGGTCGGGGGGATCGTAGTGGCGCTGACGAGCACGAACCCGGTGGCCGTGGTGCCGGCGAGCGTCACGGTGCCGTCGGGATCGACCAGCGCGACCTTCCTCATCACGGCTCCGGCGGTGACGGCCAATCAGACGGGAACGGTGACCGCGAGCTTCGGCGGCGGGTCCGGCAGCGCGGGGCTGACGGTGCGGCCGATCGGGGTGGCCTCCCTGACGCTGTCGCCGAACCCGGTGATCGGGCCGGCCCCAGTCCAAGGGACGGTCGCCCTGGAGTGCCCGGCCGCGCCGGGCGACATCGCGGTGGCCCTCTCCTCGACGAGCACTGGGGTGGCCCGGCCGGACGTGGCGACCCTGATCATTCCTGCCGGTGAGAGCCAGGGGACCTTCACCGTCACGACCTCGGACGTCACGGTCCAGAGCTTCCCGACGATCAAGGCCACGGCCAACAGCCTGGCCAAGAGCGTCAAGCTGACGGTCGATCCCTAGCCTGCTGCTCACAGTCTGCGCACAAATGCCAAGCCGGCGATCGATCCGCAAGTCGCCGGCGCTTGCCTCTCCTGAACCCCTTCGCTAAAGTTTCCGGGAGCCGTAACGGTCCTGATGATCGGGCGATACGTTTCCGCCCCTTTGTGATGCCGGGCGGTAGTTTCGTCCTGGTTTTACCTACGTTGGAGTCTCTCTTTGCCGCGCACGGGGAAATGGGTCCTCCGCCATGAGTGAGCCCGCGGGAGCTGCGGGGGAGCCTCGCGCGCGGAGCTTCGGATCCATCCTGGACCGCCTGCGGGAGAAGAAGCGGGCGGTCCTCCCCGGCCGCGGGGGGATCGTGCCGGTCCCGCGCCTCCCCTCGGGCTCGCCGCTCTCTTTTGCCCAGCAGCGCCTCTGGTTCCTTGCCCAGCTCCGGCCGGACGACGCCGCCTACAATATGGCCGCGGCCGTGGAGTTGCGCGGCCGGCTGGAAGCCGGGGCGCTCGGCGATGCCTTCCGCCAGGTCGTCCAGCGTCATGAGGCGCTGCGGACCACCTTCACCTCCGTCGCCGGGGAGCCGGTCCAGGTCATCCATCCGGAGCCGGTGGAGCCGCCCATGACGGTGGTCGACCTCTCCGGCTTGTGCGAAGGCGAAGTCGAGAGGCTGGCAAGGGTTGAGGCCTCCCGCCCGTTCGACCTGGAGAGCGGGCCTCTGCTGCGGGTCCTGCTCGTCCGGCTCGGCCCCGAGCGGCACCTGCTCCTGTTGACGATGCACCACCTGGTGAGCGACGCCTGGTCCGTGGGGGTGCTGATCCGCGAGGTTTCCGCCCTCTACCGGTGCGCGGGGGACCTGCCGCCGCTTCCGGTCCAGTACGCGGACTTCGCGGTCTGGCAGCGGGCCTGGCTCCAGGGAGAGACGTTGGAACGGCCGCTCGCCTGGTGGCGGGAGCGGCTCGCGGGAGCGCCGCCTGCCCTGAAGCTGCCCGCGGAGCCTCAAGCTGGAGGCTCGCGGCAGCCGCTCTCTCTCCCGGACACTGCCGGGCTGGAGGCGCTGGCCCGGGCTGAGGGCACGACCCTGTTCGTGGCGCTCCTCGCCGGCTTCCAGGCGCTGCTCCACCGCTGGACCGGCCAGGAGGACCTGGTGATCGGGACGCCGTTCGCCAACCGGCGGCGAGCCGAGGTCCAGGGGCTGATCGGCTTCTTCGTGAATACGCTGCCGATTCGGGCCGATCTGGCCGGCCGGCCGTCCTTCCGCGAGCTGCTGCGCCGGGCGCGGGAGCAGGTCCTGGGGGTGCACGAGCATCAGGACCTCCCGTTCGAGCGCATCGTCGAGGAGCTGCGTCCCGAGCGCGCCACGGGGCGCAACCCGCTCTTCCAGGCGGTGCTCGCCTTCCAGAACGTGCCGATGCCGGCGCTGGACCTCCCTGGATTGGAGGCAATACCGCGCCGTGTGGATGCCGGTATGGCCAGGTTCGACCTGACTTTCGATCTGATGCCGGACGAGGGCTGGATCGAGCAGGGGATCTTTTCCCAGGCGACCGCCGCCCGGTTGGCCGCGCACTTCCGGAGCCTTCTCACTGCCGCGCTGGAAGATCCGGACGCTCCGGCAATGGACCTCCCCCTGTTGAGCGCGGGAGAGCGGCACCAACTCGTCGTGGAGTGGAACGACCGCGCCGCGGCCGTTCCGCGGGTCCCCATCCATCGGCTCTTCGAGGAGCAGGCCGACCTCCGGCCGGACGCGGTGGCGGTCGAGGACGGGCGGCGGAGCCTCACCTATGCCGAGCTCGACGGCCAAGCGAACCGGCTCGCCTGGCACCTGCGGGAGCTCGGGGTGGGGCCCGAGGTGCCGGTCGCCTTCTGCCTGGAGCGGTCGATCGAGGCAGTGGAGACGGTCCTTGCCATCCTCAAGGCCGGCGGCGCTTACGTCCCCCTCAGCCCCTCGTTCCCCGCGGAGAGGCTCGCCTGGATCATGGCCGATTCCGGCGCCCGGGTCCTGGTGACCGCTCCGGGGACTCCGGTCCCGCCCATCCCGGCCGGTATTCCGACCATCGACCTCGGGAGGGATGCCGCGGCCATCGCCGGCCGCAGCGATGAGAGGAAGGAGCGGCTCGCGGAAGACCCGGATCCAGACGGGCTGGCCTACGTCCTCTACACCTCTGGCTCGACAGGCCGGCCCAAGGGGGTGGCGGTCACTCACCGCAACGTGGTCCGGCTCGTGCGCGGCAACGACTTCACTGAGCTGGGGCCGGACGAGTCCTGGCTCCTGCTCGCGCCGCTCTCCTTTGACGCTTCGACGCTGGAGCTGTGGGGGCCGCTTCTCAACGGCGGCCGGCTCGTGGTGTTCCCATCGCGGGTCCCTTCTCTGGAAGAGATCGCGCGGACGGTGGAGGAGCAGGGGGTCACGTCGCTCTGGCTCACGGCCGGCCTCTTCCATCAGATGCTGGACACCCAAGCCGCGGCGCTTCGCCGGCTGCGGCGCCTGCTCGCGGGCGGGGACGTGCTCTCGCCGCCGCACGTCCGCCACGCGCTGGAGGAAGGGATCGCGCTCGTAAACGGCTATGGTCCGACCGAAGGCACGACCTTCACCTGCTGCGAGCTGCTACAGGAGGCGGGGGATACGACCGTTCCGATCGGCCGGCCGATCGCCAACGCCCGGGTCCACGTTCTGGGTGAAGGAGCGGAGCCCGTCCCGATCGGCGTGGCCGGCGAGCTGCTGGCGGGCGGCGGGGGGCTGGCCCGCGGGTATCTCAGGCGGCCGGACCTGACCGCGGAGAGCTTCGTGCCCGATCCGTTCTCCAGGGAGCCGGGGGCCCGGCTCTACCGCACGGGAGACCGGGTGCGCCACCTCGCGGACGGCCGGATCGAGTTCCTCGGGCGGATGGACCGCCAGGTCAAAATCCGCGGCTTCCGAATCGAGCCGGGAGAGGTGGAGGCGGCGCTGACGCGGCATCCGTCCGTGGCCGACGCCGTGGTCGTCGCCAGGGAAACGCGTCTCGACGACCGCCGGCTGGTGGCCTACCTGGTGCCGCGGGCGGGGGAGCCCGGTCCGGCGGCGAGCGAGCTGCGGCTCTTCCTGGAGCCGACGCTGCCGGCGCCTCTGATCCCCTCGACGTTCGTGATCCTGCCCGCGTTTCCCCTGACCGCCAACGGCAAGGTGGACCGCGCGGCGCTCCCCGCGCCTATGGCCACGGAGCCGGTGCCGGGGCGCGCACAACCGCGCGGGCCGGTCGAGGAGCTGCTCGCCCGCCTCTGGGAAGAGGTGCTGGGGGGCGGCCGCGTGGGCGCCGAGGACGGGTTCTTCGACCTCGGCGGCCACTCGCTCCTGGCGGTGCGGCTGGTCTCCCGGGTGCGCGAGGTGTTCGAGGTCGAGCTGCCGCTGGCCGATCTCTTCCAGTCGCCGACCGTGAGGTCGCTCGCGCTGCGGATCAAGGCTCTGCGCCGGGGGGAGGAGCGGCCGGCGCCCCCGGTGGTGCCGCTCTCCCGCGAGGAGCGGCGGGCCGCGCTTCCTCTTTCTTTTGCCCAGGAGCGGCTCTGGCTGTTCGAGCGCATGGACCCGGGGAGCACCGTGTTCAACATGCCGCTCGCGGCGCGCTTCCGTGGCGCTCTGGACGTCCCGGCCCTGGCGCGGAGCCTGGAGGAGGTGGTCCGCCGCCACGAGGTGCTGCGCACCACTTTTCCGGAGATGGCAGGCCGGCCGGTGCAGCGGATCGCTCCTGCCGGGGCCGCCCCTGAGCGGCTGCCGCTGGTGGATCTCGCCGGGCTGGGCGCCGGCTTGGGGGAAGAGGCCGCCCGGGAGGCGGCACGCCGCCTGGCTCAAGAGCAGGGGCTGCGCCCCTTCGACCTGCAGCGGGAGCTGCCGTTGCGGATGCTCCTGCTGCGCATTGAGCCAGAGGAGCACGAGCTGCTGGTCACACTGCACCACATCGCGGCGGACGGCTGGTCGCTGGAGGTGCTGGTACGGGAGCTGGGGGTGCTTTACCGGGCGTTCGCACACAGGGAGCCTTCGCCGCTGTCCGACCTTCCCCTGCAGTACGCCGATTGGGCGGTATGGCAGCGGCGCTGGCTCGAGGGGGAGGCGCTGGAGTCGCTCCGCGCGGCTTGGCGGGGCCTTCTGGAGGGGGTGCCGACCGTGTTGGAGCTGCCCACCGACCGACCCCGCTCTCCCGCCCAGGGACGACACCGCGGTACCGTGCGGTCGATCACTCTGGACGGAGACCTGACCCACGCTCTGGAGGCTCTCGGGAGGCCGGCGGGGTGCACCCTCTACATGACTTTGCTGGCTGCCTTCCAGGTCCTGATCGGGTCGCTCTCGCGCCAGGACGACTTCCTGATCGGCACGCCGGTCGCGGGCCGGAGCCGGGGCGAGACCGAGGGGATGATCGGGTTTTTCGTCAACATGCTGGCCCTGCGGGCCAGGCTGGGGGACCGGCCGACGTTCCGGCAGCTGCTGGCGCGGGTGCGGGAGACCACGCTCGCGGCCTGGGCGCACCAGGAGATGCCCTTTGACGAGCTGGTACGGGACCTCCGGCCGGAGCGCGACCCCGGCCGGGCGCCGCTGATTCAGGTCGTGCTCGCCGAGCAGGAGAGCCCGGCCTGGGACCTGGACCTGCCGCATGTCTCGGCCGAGCTGCTGCCGCCGGCCGAGGTGGTTGCGCGCTATGACCTGAGCCTCACCGCGGTGCACCGGCCTGGAGGGCTCGAGCTCCATCTCACCTGTGATGCCGACCTCTTCGACGAGGCCACGGGCGAGCGTCTGCTCCACCGCTGGGTGGACCTTCTCCGCGCCGCGTGCGAGCGGCCGGACGCCCGGATCGACGATCTGGTCGAGGCGGACCGGGCTCCGGATCTCTGCGTCCACGAGCTGATCGAAGCCCAGGCGCAGCGCACCCCGGATGCCGAGGCGGTCCGCTTCGGCGACCATCTCCTCTCCTATGCCGACCTCTCCCTCCGGGCGCGGTGCCTGGCTCATCGGCTGCGGAGGCTCGGGGTGGAGCCCGACGTCCGGGTCGGTCTCAGCACCGAGCCCGGTCCGGCCGCTCTGGTAGGCATCCTGGGCATCTGGATGGCCGGGGGAGCCTATGTGCCGGTGGATCCGGGCGTCCCGGCGGCTCGGCGGGGCTTCTTCCTGGCCGACTCGGGTGCGCTGCTGCTCGTCGCCGATTCCTTCCTCCTGGAGCCGGGTCCGGATCCCGGGCCCATCGAGAGCGGCGCCCGGCCGGAGAACCTGGCCTACGTCCTCTACACCTCGGGCTCGACCGGGGTGCCGAAGGGCGTTGCCGTCGAGCACCGCCAGCTCGCCCGGTATCTCTCCTTCGTGAACCGCGTGCTCTTCGGCGGACGGGTGCGGAGCTGCCCGTGGATCACCCCGCTGACCTTCGACGCCTGCCTGAAACAGGCCCTCGCGCCGCTCCTGCGCGGCGAGACGGTCTGGGGAGCCGAGCCGTCCGTCCTGCTCGCCGAGCTGGCCCGCCGCGACCGTGTCGGCGTCAACGCCACCCCCTCCCTATGGCGGGCGCTCCTGGATGGGATCGAGCGTTCTGATGCCGGGCTCCCGGGCGTCGCCCGCGTCTTCCTCGGTGGAGAGCGGCTGCCCGCGGAGCTGTTCTCACGCACGGCCGCGGCGCTGCCGGGGGCCGAGATCTGGAACCTCTACGGCCCCACGGAGGCCACGGCCAATGCCGCGGCTGCCCGCCTGGCACCCGGCGGCCCCGTGGTGCTGGGCTTCCCGATCGAGGGCACCCGGCTCCACCTGCTCGACCCTGAGATGGAACCTGTCCCCCCCGGAGAAGTGGGCGAGATCCACATCGGCGGCTCCGGAGTCACCCGCGGTTACCTGGGCAAGCCGGAGCTGACCGCGGAGCGCTTCGTCCCCGATCCGTTCGGGGCCGAGCCTGGGGCGCGCCTCTACCGCACCGGCGACCTTGGGCGCTGGACCCGCGACGGGATCGAGTTCCTGGGGCGGATCGATCATCAGGTCAAGCTTCGCGGGATCCGGATCGAGCTGGGCGAGGTCGAGGCGCGGCTGGAGCTTCACCCCGGGGTGCGGGAGGCCGCCGTGGTCCTGGCCGGGGATCGTCTCGTCGCCTTCGTGGTGGGCGGTGAGGTCGACAATCTGCGGGCCGCGCTCGCCGAGGCGCTGCCGGAGCCCATGGTGCCGGCCTCCTTCGTCCTGCTCGACCGGCTGCCGCGCCTGCCGAGCGGCAAGGTCGACCGCGCCGCGCTGCAGGGAAAGTTCGAGGAGGCCCCCTCCCCGCGGCCCGTCGTGGCGCCGCGGACTCCGACGGAGCGGCGGCTGGCGGAGATCTGGGCCGCGGTTTTGGGCCGGGGGAGCCGGGACACCGTGAGCGTCGAGGACAATTTCTTCGAGCTGGGTGGCCACTCGATCCAGAGCATTCAGATCAGCCACCGGGCGGCGGCGGCCGGAATCGAGGTCACGCCGCGCGACCTGCTGCACCACCCCACGATCGCCGGCCTGGCCGCGCTGGTCGATGCTCAGCAAAAGCCGCAGGTTCAAGGGTATTCGGCGCTCGTGCCCGACTTGAACGGCCGCTGTGAGCCGTTCACGCTCTCCGACATCCAGCAGGCCTACCTGGTGGGGCGCGCCGAGCTGTTCGAGCTGGGCGGCGTCGGGCCGACGAGCTATCTGGAGGCCGACTGGCCGGAGCTGGACGTTCCACGGCTGGAGGCGGCATGGAGGCGGCTCGTGGAGCGGCACGACATGCTGCGCGCCGTGGTCCTGCCGGACGGGCGCTGGCAGGTCCTCCGCGAGGTGCCGGCTTATGAGATCAGGGTCGAGGACAGAGATCCGGGTATCCTGCGTGACGCTTTACGAGAGCAGATGTCGAGGCGCCTGTTCGAGCCCGGGCGCTGGCCGCTGTTCGAGCTGCGGGTTACAGATGGACGGCGTCTGCATGTGGCCCGCGACCTCCTGATCGGAGACGCGCAGAGCAGCGAGGTGTTGCTCCAGGAGCTGATGTTCCTCTACCGGAACCCAGGGGCGGCCCTGCGGCCGCTGGAGGTCTCGGTCCGCGACTATGCCCTGGCCGTCGATGCCCTCCGCGCCGGCGAGGCCGGGCGCAAGGCCTGGGAGTACTGGCGGGAGCGCCTGGCCGGCCTACCGCCGTCTCCGGACCTGCCGCTGGCGCCGAAGCCGGGCCGCCCCGCCTTCGTCCGCCGGCATGGCGAGATCGGAGCGGAGGCCCGGACGCTGCTGGACGGGCGGGCGGCGCGGGCCGGGATCACGCCGTCCGTCCTCCTCTGCGCCGCCTTCTCGGAGGTGCTCGCGGCGTGGAGCGGCGGCGACCGGTTCTCGATCAACGTCCTCTACTCGCGCCGGCTGCCGCTCCATCCCCAGATCGACCATCTGGTGGGGAACTTCGCCTCGACCGTGCTGCTGGAGGTGGACGGCCGGGAGCCCACGTTCGAGCTCCGGGCGGCGCGGCTCCAGGAGCGGCTCTGGGGCGACCTCCGGCACGGCCTCGTGAGCGGGGTCGAGGTACTGCGGGAGGCGAATCGATTACAAGGGGGCTCCACGAGGGCGGCGATGCCGGTGGTCTTCTCGAGCGTTCTCCCCCTGGCCCGTGAAACGGATGTGATCCCGGAAGGGCCGGAGCTGATCTACAGCAGCGTCCAGACTCCCCAGGTCGCCCTGGAGGTGCTGGTGACCGAGGTAGCGGGGAGCGTCCGCTACACCTGGAACTCGGTGGACGACGCCTTTCCGCCCGGGTTCGTCACCGCCATGTTCGAGGCGTACCAGAGCCTGCTGGACCATCTCGCCGCCGGACCCGATGGGGATCAATCGGCTTGGCGGAGGGAGGGGCGCGCCCCGGTGCCGCCCTTGCAGCTCGTCCGCCGGCGGAAGATCAACGCCACGGCCGCGCCCGAGCCCGGCTGGCTCCTCCACGAGCCGATCGCCGCGGATTCGGATGATGTCGCGGTAGTGACCGCGGATCGCAGGCTCACCTATCGAGAGCTGTCGCGGGAGGCAGATCTCTTATCCAGGAACCTGCCAGCCGGCGGCCTGATCGCGGTGGTCATGGAGAAGGGTTGGGAGCAGGCGGTGGCGACGCTGGCGATCCTCCGCGCCGGCGCCGCTTACCTCCCGATCGATCCCGCGCTGCCCTTGGAGCGCCGCTGGCATCTCCTGGAGCAGGGAGACGTCGAGGTGGCTCTCACCCAACCCAGCTTCGTCGAAGGCCTGGGCTGGCCCCAAGGCGTGAGAGTAGTAGCGGTGGAGAAGAATCTAGGGGCGGGGCTTGTCCCCGCCCGAGAGGGGGTAAACCCCTCTCCTACATTAGCCTACGTCCTCTTCACCTCCGGCTCCACCGGCCTCCCCAAGGGCGTCATGATCGACCACCGTGGCGCCGCCAACACCGTCGCCGACATCAACCGCCGTTTCCGCATCTCCGCGGCCGACCGGGTGCTCGCGCTCTCCTCGCTCAGCTTCGACCTCTCCGTCTGGGACCTCTTCGGCATCCTCGGAGCCGGCGGCCGGGTGGTGATGCCGGACCCCGAGGCGAGCCGCGATCCCGCCCACTGGCACGAGCGGATCGAGCGCGAAGGAGTGACCGTCTGGAGCTCGGTGCCCGCCCTGATGGAGCTCTATGCCGACTACCTGGAGAGCCACGGTTTGACGGTGCCCGCCTCCCTGCGGCTGGTGATGCTCTCCGGCGACTGGATCCCGGTGCCACTCCCGGGCCGGCTGCGTGCGCTCGGCTCACGGGCGGAGCTGATCTCCCTCGGCGGCGCCACCGAGGCGTCCATCTGGTCGGTCCTCTTCCCCGTCCGCGAGGTGGACCCGGCGTGGCGGAGCATCCCGTACGGCCGGCCGATGGCGAACCAGACCCTGCATGTGCTCGACAAGCGCCTCGATCCTTCCCCGGACTGGGTGCCCGGGCAGCTCTACCTTGGCGGTATCGGGTTAGCTCTGGGGTACTGGAAGGACGAGGCCAAGACGCGGGCGAGCTTCATCATCCACCCCTGGACCGGCGAGCGCCTGTACCGCACGGGTGATCTCGGCCGCTGGCTGCCGGACGGCAACGTCGAGCTCCTCGGGCGCGAAGACCTTCAGGTCAAGATCCAGGGCTACCGCGTGGAGCCGGGGGAGATCGAGACGGCGCTGGCACTGCATCCGGCGGTGCGCGAGGCGGTCGTGACAGCCGCGGGGGAGGCCCGCGGGCACAAGCGCCTGGTGGCCTACGTCGTGCTCCGGCACAGCTTGGAGCCGGCCGAGCTGCGCGCATGGCTGGAAGCGCGCCTGCCCGATTACATGGTGCCGCACCTCTACGTTCAGATCGGCGCGCTGCCGCTCACCGCCAACGGCAAGGTGGACCGCAAGGCGCTGCCCGCCCCGGAGCCGGCGAGACGGCCGAGCCGCGCACCCGCCTCCGAATCGGATCGACCGCGCTCCACAACCGAGACGCGCATGGCCCGCCTCTGGGAAGAGGTGCTGGGCGTCTCGCCCGTGGGCCTGGATGACGACCTGTTCGCTCTGGGTGGGGACTCTCTGCTGGCGCTGCGCCTGCTCGATGCGATCGAGAAGGAGTTGGGGCGGCGGCTGCCTCTGGGAGCGCTTTTCCAGGAGGCCACGGTGGAGAAGCTGGCGGCCCTCGTCGAATCTACCGCACCGTGAACGCGCCGCCGAAGGCGCTGATGTCGACGCTGGTCTGAAACACCGTCAGCGAGCGGTCGACCCCGGGGATGTCCGATTCGAGCTCCGTGCGCGCCACGCCGAAGCTGAGCCGGACTCTCTCTTCGAGCTGAAACTGGATCGAGGTGCCGTACGCCGTGAAATCATCCTCGCGCGGGAGCACCGCGGGTCCCGCCAGCTTGGATATCGCGTAAGCGTGCACGCCGGTCTCGGCGAACAGGTTGACCGAGGAGGCGCGGCCGACCCGCGAGCTGATGGCGAAGCCGAACCGGTCCTCGGTGAAGTGGGAGTAGCTCTCGTCCAGGGAGTAGTCGAGCCCGCGGGTGCCGTAGAGGGTGTAGCTCAGGCGCCAGCGGGGCGTCCAGGAGACCCGGATCCGGCCCGTGGTCTCGTCGAACGGCACGAACTCCGAGCCCGGCTCCGGCTCCAGGGAGCGGAAGGCCAGCCCGCCGTCGAGCTGCATGCGGGGACCCGTGTACGCCGCCTCCACGATCGGCGAGGTGCCGGAATTCGAGCGGTCGCGGCCAATATCGCCGGCGTCGTCGAGGCTGAACTCGACCTCCGAACGCTCGACGCCGACGCCCAGCCGCAGCCGGTCGGCGGAGCGGTACTCGAGCCCGCCGCGCAGCACGCGCTCCTGCCGGTCGAGCTGCTCGAACGGCGGCAGCCGCGGGTCGCCGCCGAGATCCTCCGTCAGCGTGTCGAGCTCGAAGGCCTCGGCCGAGGCGAAGGCGAAGATGGCGGGGGTGATCTCCAGCTCCAGCACGCCCGCGATCCGGTCCTGGCGCGAGTGGATGCGCTGCTCGAACTCGGGCGTGAGCACCCCCTGCTCCTCGGCCCGGCGAGCCGTGGCCTCGGCGTTCACCCGGTTGAGGAAGGCGAACAGCCCCGCCCCGTAATAGCCGTTCAGGCGCCGCCGCTCTTCCTGTTCCTGCCACCAGACGTACTGCGGCAGGACGTCGAAGGTGACGAAGGTCTTGGACCCGAAGGGGACGTAGCCCTGGAGGCCGGCCCCCAGTGTGATCGTGAAGTCGGGGTCCTCCTTGACCGGGCTCGTGGGCCCCCCGGGATTACCGCTCGATCCGGAAAAGGCGTCGCTGACGTAGGCGGCGTCGCGGATCGCGAACCAAGGGGCGAGGCGGAAGGGGCCCCAATGCCAGCGGGCCTTTTCCAGGGCCTGCTCCATCTGCTCCCTCCTCGTGGTGGAGCGCTGCAGGAGGCCGCCGGGGGCTGTGTATTGGGAGAACTGGGCCGCCGCGGGAGCAGCCGCGAGCAGGGCCAGGGCCATGATCGATCTCGTCAGCGATCGGGTGCGCATTCCGCCTCCAGCGATGCAGGGATTAAGATGGCCGTGTGAACGACCGCGGGATCATACGCCATTTCGGGACCGGGATCGCGGTGCTCCTGGCCCTTCTCCTGCTCTGGGCGCCCCTGCCTTTCGCGAGCGTCACGCGCTGGGGCTCGGCGGCCGTCCAGGCGGTCGCGTTCGCCGCGCTCGCCTTTGCGGCGCTGACCGCCCGGTCGCGCGACCTCCGGGCCGTGGCGGCGCCGGCCGCGGCCCTGACGGTGATCGCCGTTCTCGGCGCGCTCCAGTCCCTCTCCTGGCCGCGGACGATCGCCTCCGTGCTCTCCCCCCGCCATGCGGAGCTCTTCGGGGTGGACGGGCCCGCCTCGCTGTCGCTGGCTCCGGATGCCTCGCTCCGGACCGCGCTCACCTGGGCCGCGGTCGCGGCCGTGCTGGCCACCTCCGCGGTGGCCAGCCGGCGCCGGGACCGCCGCCGCTGGCTGGGCGCGGCGATCCTCGCGGCTGCCCTGTTCCAGGTGTTCTACGGCGCCGGACGCTGGCTCATCCGCGCCACGGAGATCTGGGGGGTGAGCGTGCCCGGCGACCCCACCCGGCTGCGCGGCACGTTCGTCAATCCCGACCATCTCGCTTTGTACCTGGAGATCTCGCTGGCGATCGCCTTCGCCTGGGGCTGGTGGGCGCTGCGCAGGGCGCGGCTCGACCTGTCGGCGGAGCGCCGCCTGCTTCTCGTGGCGCCGCCGGTCGCGGTATGGCTGACCCTGTTCCTCGGCCTCGCCTTCACCGGCTCCCGCGGCGGGCTGGCGGCGGCCGTGTTCGCGGCCGGGGCGCAGGGCCTCCTGCTGGCCGGGGCGGCCCGCCGGAAGGGGCTCGCCCCGATCGGAGCGCTGGCGGTTCTGGCTGGCATCGGAATCGTGGCCGCGGTCAATCTACAGGCGGGCTTCGGCCGTCTCGCGGCCACGTCGGTCTACGAGGTCACCTGGAACGCGCGGCGGGAGGTCTACGCCGCCACCTGGGACCTGTGGCAGGGCTTCCCCTGGCTCGGCACCGGCCTCGGCGCCTTCCGCGACTCGCTCGCGCTGACCCAGCCTGCGGAGCTGCCGGGCACCTGGTGGCACGCGCACAGCGACTGGCTGGAGCTGCTGGCCACCGTCGGATTGCTGGGCGCCGCCGCGTTCCTCCTCGGGCTCGTCCCGCTCGTGGTCCGGCTGTTCCGGGGGTGGACCGCGGACCGGCGCTCGGAAGACCGCGCCGCCATCCTCGCGGCCCTCGGCGCCCTGGTCTCCCTCGCCATCCACGAGTCGATCGACTTCGGCCTGACCATGCCGGCCTGCGCAATCACCCTGGCCGCGCTGGTGGGCGCCGCCGCCATGGCCTGCGGGACGGACATGGCTCCGGACCTCAACGCGACAGCAGCCGGACCGCTCCCGGCACCAGCCGTCCCGCCGAAACCGCCTCGATCTCCAAAAGGTGGGCGCCGGCGTCAAAAGGATGGCGGACGGTGAGGACGTCTCCCTGCCGCACACCCGAGATCGCCACCACCTCGCCATCCAGGCGGACCTCGGCGCCGGCTCCGGCGTCGGGCGCGCCGACGATCTCGATCGTGAGGCCCGCGGCTCCCTCCGTCGAGAGCTCCAGCCTCGCCCACCTCTCCAGCAGCTTCCAGTCGCGATAGGACCACTCGCGCTGCCGCAACCGCGCGGGCTCGGCCTCTCTGGTGGTGTTGCCGGCATGGGTGGCGCCTGCGAGGCTTGCGAGCCGGCTCAGCACCGGCTGCGTCATCGGGCAGCGCCGCCAGCGGCAGAGGTCGAGAGACCAGTCGAGCCAGGATTGGAACGCCGGGGCCAGGCTGGGACTGGCCGGTCCGGGCGGGGCCTGCGCCAGGGCGGATTCGACCTGCGGGATGAATCGGCGCCGCGGCGGCGCCTGGAGCAGGCTGAGGAACATGAGCTGGGCGCGGCCGGTGTCGCCCCCTGCGAGCCGGGCCTCGGCTTCGGCCAGATCGCGCCGCATCTGCGTTTGGAGGGCCGCGTACCACCTGTGCCGGGCCGCGCTGTAGCCGGGCCAGTCCCCATCCTCGGCCGCGAGCTGCTGCAACCGCTCCCAGGCCCATGGAACGGCGGGCATGGCGGAGAAGGCGGCCTCGTAGCTGCCGGCGGTCCGCACCCAGGGCCTGATCAGGGCCTCGAAGGTGGCGTGGTCGCTCAGGGCTCCGGCCAGGAGCCGGCGGGCGGACTCCTTCTTGCCCCGGGACAATGCGGGCCACAGCTCCAGGTAGGCGGCTGTGAGGAAGCGGGCGGGCTCGGGCCGGCCGGGGGCGAGCTCCAGCGAGCGCAGGAGCGGGCCTTCCCACTCCTCGGGATGGGAGAGCAGCCGGCGGTCGCGCCGCCGGGACCACTCCAGGTAGGTGGACGCGCCCCGGGTCATGGCCGCCTCCCACGAAGCCGGACGCTCCAGGGAGACGGCGGAAGCCAGGCCCCGCGCCACTTCCAGGCGGCGGAGGACGGCGGCGGGCTCGGGTTGGGGTTCCGCGGTGGCGGAGGAGAGCAGGGTGCGCGCCAGCCGGAGCCGCGCCCGCCAGAGGTCAGGCTCGCGGGAGATGGCTTCGAGGAGTCCCGGGTCCTGCACGAGCGCGCCCGTCTCCCGCGCCAGCTCCTCCAGGCTCCGCTGCCCCGCCCGGTACGAGAAGATCTGCGCGATGGACGCCGCCGCAAGCCCGGTTCCGGCGAGCACCAGGGTGGCGCGCCAGGCGGTCTTCAGCAAGGGAGGCTCCGGGAAGAAGGCAAGGTGGGGCCTATTCTACAAGGACAGCAGGGACACCAAGAACCTAAAGGACTCCCTGCCTGTCCTTGATGTCCTAGGTGTCCTTGAAGTCCTTTAAGTCCTTTAAGTCCTTTTACTCACGCCGCCCCTGCCAGGCCTGCCTCAGCTCCCGCATCGCGAGCACCGTGTCGAGCAGGCCGCAGGCCACCGACTTCTCTTCGGACCCGAGCGCCACGAGTCTGCGCAGACGGGCGAAGAGCTCCATGTCCTGCGGATCGCGGGGCATGTCGCCCGTGTCCGGGAGCAGCACGTCCACCGGCAGGGCCAGGGTGTGAGCGATCCGGATGAGCGCTCCTAGCGGCACCTGATGGGTGCCGTTCTCGTACTTGCTCAGCCGGGTCTGCGAGACGTTGGCCCGCGCGGAGAGCTCCCGCTGGCTCCAGCCGCGGTCCTTGCGCAGTTCCTTGATGCGGGCACCCAGGCTGAACGGCAACGGGGGCTTCTTGGACGTCCTTGAGTCGTTCATGGATTGGCAGGATGCCATGGTCCCGAACTAAAAGTCAACAAAGAGAAATTATTTTGCACCACGCGGATGAACCATGTCCTTGTTGGAGGGTCGAGCCGTGTTTTCGGCCTATCCGTGAAGACGAGCGGCGGGAGTTGAGGATTTGTCAACTTCGGGCGTGCCTTTTCGCGACGGGTGGCGGAGACTAGGCCGCGAAACCTACGCCGGAAGGCGACCGGACCATGGAGGTCCGCGGCCGATCCTTCCGGCCCGGAAGGGGATCTCATGACCCGCAATTCCGTTCTGCGCCTCGCCGCCGCTGCCGCCCTCGGCCTCATCCTCGCCGGCCCCGCCCGCGCCGCCGGCCCCGAAGCGCCGACGCTCGCTTCCGTCTGGGAGTGGCTGGAAGGGCTGTGGAGCAGGTCGGATCATGGGTGCGACATCGACCCGAACGGCAAGCCGCGTTGCGCACCGGTCACGGCCCAGGCGGATGCTGGGTGCGACATCGACCCGAACGGCAAGCCTCGTTGCTCGCCGGGAATGTGAGAGAATGCAGCGGCGCAACAGCTAAGAAAGCCATTTAGAGGAGACGGCGGCGATGACCGGAGAGCGGCAGACGGCGAGCGGCGGACTTCTGCGTCGGGGCGAGCTGGCGGTCTTCGCCGGCCGGATGGCCCTCGAGCGGGACCGGGAGAGCGGCGCCGCGCTCGCCGCGGCCGTCCTCGCGGACGAGCGCCCGGTCGAGGCCATCCCCTGGCCCGAGCTGCAGGAGCTGATCGCCCCGCTCGCGGAGCAGTTCCTGCAGCGCAGCTCCTCGCTGCGCTACAGCGACCCGGCGGGGATGATCCGCGACGCCGAGGCCGCCCGCAAGCTGGCGTTCCTGGTGCCGCCGCTGCGTTATGGCAGACGGGTCACCGCCGACCTGAGGGCACGGGTGCTGGCAGAGGTCGGCAACGCCTACCGTGTGGCCGACGACCTGGACACGGCCGGCGACATCCTGGCGGAGGCGGCGGCCTGGGCGCGGCGAGGGACGGGGGACCCACGTCTCCTGGCCCGCATCGGCGACCTCTCGGCCTCGCTCCACGCCGACAACCGGCGCTTCGGCGAAGCGATCGCGATGCTTGAGCGGGTACGGTCATTCTACGAGCAACTTGGGGACTACCACCGTGCCGGGCGGGCTTTGATCAGTCAGGGCATGTACACCCGAGAGTCCGGAAGGCCCCTGGAAGCAATATCCCTGTTCGCCTATGGCCTCAAGTGCCTGGAGCCAGGGCGGGACTCGAACCTCGAGCTGACGGCGGTTCACGGCCTTGCCTACTGTCTTCATGAGTCTGGGTGCTCGGCTCAAGCGCGGGAGCTGCTGCTTGAGAAGCGGCATTTGTACGAGCGGCTTGCCGAGCCGCTCAAAATGATTCGTCTGCGTTGGCTGGAAGGAAAGATCGCCTTTGCTCTCCAAGAGGATGCGGAGGCGGAAGGCGCCTTCCGCGAGGCGAGAAGCAAGTTCATTCGGGAGCAACAATCCTTTGATGCCGCGCTCGTCTCTCTGGATCTCGCCCTGGTGCTGACAAAGCACGCCAGGCGTCACGAGCTGGTCGTGCTCGTGGACGGCATGGTCTCCACCTTCCGCCGTCTCAAGATCCGGCGCGAGGGGTTCGCCGCCCTGATTCTCCTGCAAAGGGTCTGTCAGCGCCCGGTCATCGAAGCCGAAGCGCTGAGCGCCCGCATCCGCGCCACCGCGGCGCTGCTCGAACAACGATCCCGCTAGCTCGTGCACCACAGCACGGCGCTCGTGCACCACAGCACGGAACCTGCGCATCGGTGCACGGCTCCCGTGCACCACTGCACGGCGCTCGCGCACCACAGCACGGCGCTCGCGCACCCTTGCACGGCTGGCGTGCACCACAGCACGACGCTCGCGCACCACTGCACGGCGCCCGTGCACCACTCCTTTCCATCCAAGTCTGTCCGCCGCCCATGAATTTTCAGAGGACTAGACGAAAACTCAAAGAAGGCCGTATATAGTCAACGTAGTCAGCTCCTGGTCGCCAATAACGGCGCAAGGGAAGAGAAGAAAAGGAGAACTTGTATGGCTCTTCAGAGTCGATCGTTCGCAGACTTCATCACGTACTGGAACCGGTTGTTGCAAGCCACCATGGTCAACCTGGGGATCCTGCCGGACCTGAGGGGGCTGCCGGAGATGTTGCAGGGGGTGTTGGACGAGCTCAATGTGGTCGCGGCCCAGCAGGACGCGCACCGGGCCGGCTTGCAGACCGAGACGCAACGGTTGCAGGTGCTGATGGTGCGCGGCCGGGACATCTCCATGCAGCTCCGGAGCTTGATCGTGAGCCACCTGGGGCCGCGCAACCCGAAGCTCGCCGAGTTCCGCATGCGGTTCCTCGGCAAGCCGCGGGCACTGCGGAAGGACGAGCCGGAGCTTCCCGAGGCTCCCGCCCCCGCGGAGAAGGCGTAACCAGACCGGCGACGGTCCTCTCTCCGGAGGGCCGCCGCTTCCTCTTTCAGCCGCCCTTCTTCGCCGGGGGGCTCTTTTTCGGCTTGGTGCTCTTGCGGGGTTTGGCGGGCGTCTTCCTGCGCGAGCCGAGGCCGGCTTCGCGCAAGGCCTCGGCGATGACCCGGCGCACGTCATCCTCGGTGAGGCTCGCCGGTTCCGGCTCGGGCTGGAACTTCATCCAGGGGCGCCTGCGCAGCGTCTCGACGCTTTCCAGAAGCCGGGCGCCGGTCTGCTCCTCCTCGCCCTCGGGGACCTTGAGGGCCTGCTCGAAGAAGGCCAGCGGCTTGACCCCCAGCGCGTCGAGCACGAGCAGGATGTGCCGGACCTTGAGCTCGATCTTGCCCGTGAAGATCCGGTTGAGCGTGCCGCCGCCGAGATCGAGCCGGCGCTCCAGCTCCCGCACCGGCACCCGCTCCACCTTGACCAGCGCCTCGAGCAGGCGCGCGAGACGAAGGACTTCCTGGTCGATCATGAGCAGAAGTCTACACCAGGGCGGGACAATCCTCAGCGCAGGCCACCGGAGTGCAAAGACTTGGAAAAAGGATACACGGACGGACACGGACTCTCACGGACGATCACGGACCCCGGAGGCGCGTTCCGGACGTCCGTGTCCGTCCGTGTTGGTCCATGTCCGTCCGTGTGTCCGTGTCTCCGTGTTCCCCCTCCCATATACTCGCGGCGCCCATGAAGTCCGCCGCGCCGCGCTCCGATCCGCCTTCCTTCGCCTCCACGCTGGGGGAGATCTTCGCCTGGACGCTGGTGATCGTCTCGCCGTTCCTGGTCGTGGCGGGCAAGGAGTCGTTCCGGCTGCCGAAGCTGATGGTGGCGGAGTGGCTGGGACTGGCCTCCGTGCTCTGCCTGGCGTGGAACCTCCGGGCTGCCGATCTGAGGAGCGTCTGGCGGCTTCCTGCCGTGCGCGCAGTGCTCCCCGCCCTGCTGGTGGCCACGGCGGGGATCTGGACCTCGGCGCATCCCCTGCACGTGCGCGAGGCGCTGTTCGATCTCTGGATCGGCGCCGCGTGCCTGGCCGGCTGGAGCGCCGGTCTCCGGCGCGAGCGCCTGGAGCGCCTCCTGCGCGGCCTGATCTGGCCGGCGGCGGTCCTCGCGCTGGTCGGCATCCTTCAATTTCACCGAATCTGGGAGCCGCTGCGGTTCACCGGTATCCAGTATGACCCGCGCCTGGGGGTCACCTCGTTCGCCGGCAACCCCGGGGACCTGAGCTCGTACCTGGTGCTGCCGGCGCTCATCGCCCTCTGGATGCTGTTCTCGAAGCGGGGCCGGTGGTTGGTAGCGGCCGCCCTCGTCCTCTGCCTCTATGGCCTGGCTCTCACCCAGACGCTCGCGTCGCTGGCCGCCATGGCCACTGGGGCGGTCGTGCTCGCGCTGCTCGAGTTGCCGCGCCGCAAGGTGCTGGCCGGTCTGGCCGCCGCCGCGGTGGTGGCCACGGTCCTGGTGCTGGCGGTGGCGCCGCTGCGGGTCCGGGTGGCGGGCAAGCTCCGCGGTCTTGCGGAAGGCGACCTCAACGAGGTCCTCACCGGCCGGCTGGACGGCTGGCGCGCCGCGCTCTGGATGATGCGCGAGCATCCGCTCGCCGGCGTCGGCCATGGCGCCTACCTGCCGGAGTACGTGCCGGCCAAGCTCGCGCTGCTCGACCGCGGCGTGGAGTTCCTGCCGGGCCAGGTCACGCCGGTCTTCGACAATGCGCACAACGAGTTCCTGAACGCCGGCGCCGAGTGGGGCATCCCCGGCCTGCTGGCCCTGGCCTGGGCGCTGTGGGTGGTATTACGCACAGCGCGCGCCGTGCGGAGCCGGGAAGACAACCACGCCCTGGCCTGGTCCGGGCTGACCGCCCTGGCGGTCCTCAGCCTGGCTTACTTTCCCTTCCACGTGGCCATCGTCGCCTTCCCGGCGCTGCTGTTCCTGGCCTGGGTTCTTCAAGAGGAGCCGGAGGCATGAAGCCGAAGCGGCCTGTCCGCCAGGAGGCGGCTCCCCCCCCGCCTCCGCCCGCGAGGCGCTCGCCGCTCGCCTGGGTGGTGGTGCTCCTGCTGGTTCTGGCGCTCCTGGGCCAGACCGGTCGGCTGCGCGACCGGCTGATCGCCGGGCGCATGCTGCGCCAGGTGGAGCTGATGAGCATGGCCATGATCGCGCGTTCCCAGATGCCCCCCAGGCTCCTGGCGGCCAACCTGGAGATGCTGCGCCGGGCCGCGGTCCTGGACCCGACGCAGGTAGGGATCCCCATCGCCCGGGGCACGCAGTACCTGCTCCTGGGCAACGGCAGCTCGGCGGCGTCGGCCTATGGCGACGCGCTCGAGCTGGAGCCGCGGCCGGAGGTGCATCTCAACCTGGGGCGGGCGCTGGTCATGGCGGGAGAGCCGGAAAAAGCCCGGGCGCAGTTCCGGCTGGCACTGCGGCTCGATCCGAATCTTGCTTCAGTGGTGCCGCTTGAGCTGCGGTAGAGGAGCACCACGGCGCTATATCCAAAGTTAGACTGGCCTTCCGTTTGCAATGTAGAAGCTTGGCTTGGATCAGGGCACACCCGCCGTGAGGCGGGGCCGCAAAGCCAAGGGGTCTCGCCCGAGATCGCCCGGCCGCCGAAAAGCCCCCGAAAGCAGTTTTCTTACTACTACGGTTGTCCCGGGGGCAGAGACGTTTCTTCGTTGTACCTGTCTTCTCCCCCGTCTGAATATGCGTTCAGAGGCGGTCATGGTGACCGTCTTGAAGTTTGATGGACCGACCGGAATCGGACCAAAGGAGAAGACTGCCATGAGCTTCCGTCGGATGAGGATGAAAGTTTTACTAGTCCTGTCGATGCTGTGCTTCGCTGCAATGGCGAGTGCTACACACCTGGCTCCGTTCATCGACCTCCAGGAGAAAGGCCTCACGCTGGCCGGCGACGGCGTGGGCCTCATGGGCTGGGGAGGCGTGCCGAAGAACCTGACCGTGACCGTCGGCGGCCCGGTGCGCTTCGCGCTGCTCTACTGGGCCGGGCGCGAGCGGCCCTGCGTGGAAACGCCCGCGGGCAGCGGCGACTGCTCCGGTGTTGCCCAGCCCTTCAAGGACCAGGACATCACCCTGGACGGCAATGCCATCCGGGGCACGATCATCGGCACCGAGACGCAGCCGATCACCGGCGGCGGACCGATCCTCAACATCGGCTACTTCGCCGATGTGACCTCGCTCGTGTCGGCCAAGGGCGTCGGCACGCACAACTTCTCGTTCGGGGACGGCGACGCCGCGAGCAACATCTGGCGCCTCGACGGCGCCACCCTGATCGTCGCCTTCACGACTCCCGGCGACAACAACTGGTATCGCGTGCTCGTCGGGGACGGCCTCGACTCCGCCTTCGGCCCCGATCCGACACCGGGCGAAACCCGGGTCACGGCCTCCTACGTCTTCAATCACGGGATCAACCTGAGCCCGCGCACGGCCGAGCTCTGGCTGGCCATGGGAGACGGCACGGGCGACCGTCCCGACAACGTGACCATCAGCAACAACGCCACGATCTTCAACGGCCTCGACGGCTCGGACGGCCCGCAGTGGGACACCGACAAGCTGGCCATCAACATCCCGGCCGGCGTCGGCACGACGGCGGTGCAGGCGTTCTCGCAACCGAACAACCAGAACCCCGACTCCCTGCTCTGGGAGGTCGCGGCCCTGCGCGTGCGCCAGCTCGACGCGGCCCCGGCGCAGTGCCCGATCACCCTCAACGACCCGGGTCCGCCGGCGCGGGTCGAGGTCACGATCAAGGACACCGGCACAGGCATCGCCGAGATCCTGGTCACCAGATCGGAGAACGCCGATACGGTCGTGCCGCCGTTCACCGTCGGCACCAACGACCCAATCGTCCTCAACACGACCAAGATCGACCAGACGCAGAAGGCGCGCGTCGAGGCGCGGGTGACCGACCTCGCCGGCAACGTGAGGGTCTGCGACCCGATCCTGCTCCTGCTCGTCCGCGACAAGAGCGAATCGGCCGCCTTGAACGCCGGGTCCGACGTGCCGCGGGCGGAGGACAAGGTGACGATTACCAACGGCAAGCCGGGCCTGAGCAAGATTGACATCATCGTCAACGGCCAGACCTTCAAGGTCAAGTCGCTCAAGGACGGCGAGGAGGTCACCGTGGACATCTCGTCGGCCATGGTCGACGGGGACGCCAACAAGGTGGACTTCAAGGCCAAGGGCAAGCCCGGCGCCTTCGCCAACATCATGATCTGGGATGGGGAGGGGCAGTAGGCACGCGATATGCAAATGCGCCCGGTGTACGCCTGAAGTACACCGGGCACGGCTTCGAGAGGAGAGCATCCATGAAGAAAGCCTACAGAAGGCCGGCTCTGCGACGGCTCGGACTGCTGCGGCAGATCACCCGCTTCAGCTTCTGAGACCGGCGCAATGATCGGACCGGACAGCCGACCGCGCCGTCGGGACCGTGTGCTGGTGCAGCGCGCGGCCGACCAGTGGATCCTGCTGGACGTGGAGAACGGTCAGTATTACGCGCTCGACGAGGTGAGCGGCCGTGTCTGGGACCTGTGCGACGGAAGCCACAGCGTCTCGGCCATGGTCGCGGCACTCTGCCAGGAGTACGAAGCTCCGGCCGAATCCGTCGAGGAGGACGTTCTCGCGTTCCTGGGGGAGATGGCGGAAGAGAGGCTCGTGGTCCACGAGCCCTGACGCGGACGGCAGCGCAAGAGACGCATTTGCCGGCAGGTTTCCCCAAGGGCCTGCCGGCCTTTTTATGAGTTTTATGAAACGGAGGTTCCATGAGCCGGCTCAGCTCCTCCCGAGTCCTGCTTTTCGCGGCGGCGGTCCCTCTGCTGTTGCGCTTCGTGGGGATCGACCGTCTCCAGCGGTGGCTGGAGCCTGCCACGCCCGCGCGGATTCCACGGCCCGGCCATAAGGCCGCGGAGGATCTGGTTCGCCGCATCGACGGCCTGCTGCGCCTGGGATGGCCGGTCATCCGCCGCGGTTGCCTGGTTCGCGGCCTCACTCTCTACCGCTTCCTGCGCGAGGCCGGCTTCGACGTCACGCTCTGCTTCGGGATGGGCCGGCCGGAAGGGGTCGACGATTTCACCGGCCATTGCTGGGTCGAGCTGGGCGGCAAGGCGCTCGCCGAGAAGAGGGAGCCCCGGCCGATCTACACGGAGACCTTCCGCATCCGGCCCGCATGAGCTACTCGTTCCACGGCCTCAGCCTGAGGGTCTCCGCCCCGGACGAGGCCCTGCGCGCATTCCACGCCCGTTTCGCTTCGCTCCCTCAGAATGGCGACATTCCCTCCGACCTCCTCTTCGAGGTCCAGGACGATCCCCTGGAGCGGCCCGAGCGCGCGCGGACGGTCTACGAGCCGCCGCAGGGCGAGGTGGTCTACCACGACGGACGCGACCTTCTCTACCTCCGGCAAGGATCGCTGAGCGCCCTCTGCGAGCCCGCTGCCGGCCGGGTCCGGTTCTCCGCCCCATCGATGAAGGGGGAAGACCTCTGGATCCTCTCGCACCCGCTGCTCTCGGTGCCGATGATGGAGCTGCTCAAGCGGCGCGGGCTCTTCGGGGTGCACGCCGCGGGCGCGGATCTGGACGGCCGGGCGCTCGTCCTGGCCGGGACCAGCGGCTCGGGCAAGTCCACCCTCTCCGTCGCCTTGGCGCGGGCCGGCTTCGGCTTCCTCGGGGACGACACTCTCTTCCTGGATGGCCGGCGCGTTCTGGCCTTCCCCGATGAGATCGATCTCACGGAGGAGAGCGTCTCTTTCTTCCCCGATCTCCAACTCGCCCCGCCGCCTGCCGGTTGGCGCAAGCGCCAGCTCCGGGCTGGTGAAACCCGCATCGTCTGGGAGAGCACGCCCTCGCTGCTGGTCTTCCCCCGGGTCTCGGGCCGCCCTCGGAGCGAACTGCGGGCGATCGATGCCGGTGAGGCCCTGCTCGAGCTGGCGCCGAACGTCCTTCTCACCGAGCCGGTCTCCTCCCAGGCCCATCTCGACGCCCTGGCCGGGCTGGCCCGGGCGAGCCGCTGCTACCGGCTGGAGACCGGGACCGACCTGGACGAGGTCGTCCGGCTTCTCCGGGAGCTGATGTGAAAGCCGAAGACCATGTCCTCTTCGCCGCCGCCCGGCAGGACTTCGGGGAGGAGTACCGCCTGGCGGTGGAGGCTTTGGCTCCTTTCGACTGGGAAAAACTTGCGGCCATCGCCGAAAGCCACGGGGTGGCGCCGATCGTGGGAGCCAACCTGAAGGCCGAGAACCTCCAGCGCGCCTTTTTCGAGAACGTGCTGATCAAGGCCCAGGAGGCGGAGCGCGTCGCCCGCGGGATCGCCCGCCTGCGCGAGGCCGGCTACCAGGTGATGCTCCTGAAGGGGCTCGCCCTCGACCTCCTGGTCTACCGCGAGCCCTGGGTGACGGCCTCAAAGGACGCCGACCTCCTGCTCCGGCCCGAGCCCGGCCGCCGGCTCGCGGACGACGAGCGGGCGGTCCGCCGGTCCCTCTACCGCAGCGGGATCGAGTGCGACCTCCTCAGCCACCACGACGTGGACATGAACGGCGTGCTCCCGATCCGCTACGACCGGATCTGGGCGGCAGCCCGGGCCGTGGACTTCCACGGCCAGGAGGCGTTCGTCATGTCGCCCGAGGACCTGCTGATCTCCCTCTGCATCAACTCCTGCCGCAAGCGGTATTTCCGCCTCAAGCACCTGTTCGACATCGCGGAGACCGCCCGCCGTCTCGAGATCGACTGGGACCTCCTCGCCACCCGCGCCAGGGAGGACCGCTGCGAGGGGATCGTGTACACCGCCCTCCATGTCGCCTCGAAGACGCTCGGGTGCCGGATTCCGGACCTGGACGCGCTGCAGGTGCCGCATCCGCGTGTCCTCCTGATCCGCCGGCTCGTCGCCCGCCACCTGCGCCGCGGCTCGCTGGATTCCCCGCCGCCCGCCTGGCTCCCCTATGCGAGCTTGCGCCCGGAGCAGGCGCTGCGCTCCCTGCGCTTCGCCCTGACCTGGGAGGCTCCGGCGCATCATCGGCCTCTCACAACGGGCCTGAAATCGCTCTGAACGCGATCGGGCCCATTCTGGCTGTGCCATACTCGATCAGCTCCATGCTGCCGCCGCCCGCCCCCCTGCGTCCCGCGCATTTCGACGCCCTTCGCGATCTTGCCCGCGAAGGCCCGGTGGAGGTGACCGTGCGTGGGAGCTGCATGGCCCCGCGCATCGCCGACGGCGAGCGGGTGCGGGTCGCCGCGGCCCGGGTCTATCTGCCGGGCGACGTGGTGGCCTTCCAGGCCGGCGATGGACGCCTCCGGATTCACCGCCTGCTCGGCTACCGTCCCTGGGGCCGCAGCATCGCCGTCGTGACCCAGGGCGACCACTGCCCCTGCCACGACGGCGCCATCCCCCTGGACCGCCTCCTCGGCCGGATCGCGCAGCCGGTGCGCCTCGCCGACCGCCTGCGGGCCGTGCTCGCCGCCCTGCGCCTGGTCCTGCGATGAGCTTCGGCAGCGGCTTCCTGCACAACCCGGATCTCTTCCCGGCGCGCCCCGCGGGCGAGCCCTGGGGCGACCGCGACCTGGTGCTCGATCTCCCGGGCGGACCCTACGGCTTCTCCGGCCTCTCCGCGGACCAGGAGGAGACGGCCCTCGCCCGCTTCAGCGACCTGCGCGTGGCTTCCGAGCCTGAAGTGACCACGACCGTGTTCCGGGCCGCGGCGGAGGACTTCCGCGAGGTCGACACGCGTGGCTGGGAGTACGCCCTGGACTTCGACTCCGGACCCTCGTCGGTGCGGCTCGCCGGGCTCGATCTCGCCGGCCGGCTGGACTGGCGGCCGGCGCTCCGCGGCGCGCTCTGGACCTCAATCGGCACCGGAGACCGCTTCCCCGGCATCTTCGAGAACTTCTGCCGGGTCCTGGTCGCCTACCGGCTGCACGAGATGGGGGGAGCCGTGATCCATGGCGCCGCGGTCGTGGACGGCGGCGAGGCGCTGCTCTTCGCCGGCCGCTCGGGCGCAGGCAAGTCGACCGTGTCGCGCATGGCCCTGGAGCGCGGGATGACGGTTCTGAGCGATGACTTGAACGCCCTGCTGCCCTCCGAAGGCGATACCGCCGTGCTCGCCGGCCTGCCGTTCACGGGCGACCTCGACAAGGCAGACTCCCGCGCCCGCTACCCGCTCCGCGCTCTCCTCCGCCTGGAGAAGGACACGGAGGACCGCCTCCGCCCTCTGGGCCGGGCCGAGACCGCCGCCTGCCTGCTGGCCTGCTCGCCGTTCGTCAACGCCGACCCGGGCCGCCACGCCGCCCTGCTCTCTACCTCCCTCGACCTGATGGAAGGAGTGCCCGCCTACGCCCTGCGCTTCTCGCTCACGGGCCGGATGTGGAGTATCCTCTCTGAAGAATGAATGAAGACACCGTGCTGAGGCCGGCGCCGGACGTCCGCTTCCGGATCGTTGACGGCGAGGCCGTCGTCGTGCGCCAGAAGAGCTCCGAGGTCCTGGTGATGAGCGAGGTGGCAGCGCGCATCCTCGCCCTGGCCGACGGCATCCGCCCGATCGGCGCCTGGGTGGAGGAGCTCGCGGCCGAGTACGAGGTGGACCGCGGCACCCTGGAGCAGGACGTGCTCCGCTTCGCCGCCGAGCTCGCGGGCGAAGGCATCCTGGAGATTGCATGAGCTTCACTGAAGTCCTGCGCAAGACCTGGCGCGACAACCTCCTGTTCTCGGTCCTGGTCGAGCTGACCTACCGCTGCAACCTGGACTGCTTCTTCTGCTACAACGACCTCGGCCTGCGCGGCGAGCCGATGAGCACGGAGGAGTACTTCCGGTTCTTCGAGGACTTGGCCGACCTTCAGGTGATGAACCTGACCCTCTCCGGCGGCGAGCCGCTGGCCCATCCGGACTTCCTGAAGCTGGGCGCCCGGGCGCGGGAGCTGGGCTTCGTCGTCCGGGTCAAGTCGAACGGCCACGCCCTGCGCGGGGAGATGGCCCGCCGCATCCGGGACGAGGTCGATCCCTTTTTGATCGAGGTCAGCCTCCACGGTGCCACGGCCGCCACCCATGATATGCAGACGCGCGTCCCCGGCAGCTTCGAGCGCCTGCTCGCGAATCTCGGCGAGGTCCTGGACCTGGGCATGCGGGTCAAGATCAACAGCACGCTGACGCGCTGGAACGAGGACGAGGCCGAGGGCATGCTCGACCTCGCCGACTCCCTGGGGCTGCCGATCCAGATCGATCCCGAGGTCACCCCGAAGGACGACGGCGACCGCGAGCCACTCTCGGTCGCTCCGTCGCGCGAGGGGGTGCACCGGCTCTTCGCCTTGCAGGCCCGGCGGGCGGTCGAGGCCGGCGCGAACCTGTCGATCGCTCATGGGGCGGACGACGGCACCCTGCCCGCTTCCGTCGAGAAGCATTGCGGCGCCGGCTCCGCGGGGATCGCCGTGGACCCCTACGGCAACGTCTACCCCTGCGTGCAGTGGCGCAAGCCCGTGGGCAACCTGCACCATCAGCCGATCCGGGAGATCTGGACGGGCTCGGCGGGTCTGCGGGAGGTGCGCGAGATCACCGCCGGGGCCAAGACGATCGTGGACGGTTACGGTCCGTCCGGCTCCTTCCTCAACTTCTGCCCGGGCTCGGCGGCCACCCGGTCGGGCGACCCTCTGGAGATCTACCCGGAAGCAGTGCTGCGGATGGAGGAGACGGAGAAGGCGTTCGGGGCGGAGAGGAAGAAGGCCCTGCTGCCGATCGTGACGTGAAGGGCGCGATGAATCGACATTCATGGCGCCCTGGGTGAGGGTTCAGGACGAGATCGGCCCCTGCGAGCAGACGACGACGTTGCCTTTGGCCGGGGGACGCGGGGCGCATACCGCGGCCATGGCCTCCAGCGCCTCCCGGTGAAGAATGCGCGGCGGTTCGTAGGCCCGCCTGGGTGTTTTCAACGTTTCCGCCTCCGGTCCACTCACTCGCCGCTGCTCCCGTCCGCGGGAGCCGGAGCCGGCCCCCGCCGCACGATCAGGGTGGGATCCCCGAGAAGATTGTAGATATCCAGCATGCCTTGGTCGCCTCCCATGGCTCCGAAGTCCTTCATCGATTGCAAGATCCAGTCCCCGAGCCGCCCGCCGGCGGGGTCGGAAGCCCGCCGGTAGAAGATCTCGGCCAGATGCCGGGCCTCGCCGTGGGAGGACAGGCCTGACGGTCCCCAGACCGCCGCGGCGCCGCCGTCCGGACTCTTGACCAGCAGCTCTCCCAGAGAGGGTACGCCGGGAACCGCGAATCGGTTTACCGTGCAGGTCATGGCCGTGACCACCGGCAGCCGCTCGCCGTTGGTCAGGCCGGGTACGTCCTCGCTGGTCAGCAGGCCGCCGGCCGACAGCCGATCGAGGCCGCCGTGGCCAACGTAGTCGATCAGCGAGGCGCCGGTGCCGATTCCCTGGAGCAGCCGGGTACGGGCCTGCGCCAGCGGCTCCGTATCGAGATAGATGCGGTCGACGGCGAATCCGGCCGGGAGCTGCGCCGCGATGCCATCGCTCTGCTGGGCGAAGCTCGCCCCGCCGTCGATGTTGTCGGCCAGCATCAGGGCGTTGGCGGCCCAGGCGGGCGAGCCCGCGTTCTCGTAGGCCAGGATCTTGTCGACGTAGGCGCCCAGCTCCGCGGCCGTCAGCACCGGGATGCGGCCGATGGCCATGTCGGGCCGGCCGTCTTCATCCACGTCGGCCAGGCGGTTGTCCGACGGGAAGAGGCCTCCCTCCGCCTGCACCATGAGCGGAGGCATGACCGAGTCGCCGAAGCCCTGGAGGTTGCGGTAGTCGAGAGTCCCCTCGCCGACCAGCACGACGTAGCTGGGCTGCACGCTCCAACTCGTCCGCGCCGTGGCGAGGAGGCCGCGCAGGGCGTGCGGGGTTGCGATGCCGTTGCCGAAGAGGTCCCCCACCGCGTCGAGGCTGGCCACGAGCGCCTGCAGGCCCTGGCTGCGCCGGAAGTCGGCCAGGCGCTCGGCCTCGGCCTCCATCCCCGGAGGCACGACGATCAGCACGTCGGCCTGGTTCGAAGAGGACAGCAGGTCGGCCTCGCTCCACGGCCGCACCGCGGTGGGCGTCTTCAGAGCGCCCTGGCCGGCCGCGAAGTAGCGGATGGAGGCCGAGGGGACGAAGCTGGCCCGCCAGGCTCTGCCGTCGGCATTCACGGCCGCGCCCGTCAGCCATCTCGGGCGCAGCGGGTTGGACACGTCGACCAGCCGGACCGCCGGGTTCGAGAACCCGCTCACCGTGACACTGCTGCTGCCTCCGGAGGTGAAGGCCAGGGCGTTGCCCTCGGCCGCGAACCGGCGCGGATAGCCGACCTCGAAGCCGTCGACGAAGTAGAAGCTGAAAGGAGCCCCGCCGCCGACCGTGCCGAGGATCTCGAGCTGGTTGCCCATCTCCAGGAGGACGCCGTCCGGTACCGGGAAGGTCTGGACGATCGGTGCGATCCCCTGCCACTGGGCCTCGCCGAGGAGCGTGCCGTTCACCCTCACCGCCGCCCGGTGCTCGCCCGGGGTGGCGTTGTCGGTGGCGCCCTGGAGCGTGACCGTGATGGTCCCGTTCCCCGGCGCCAGGGCAGGCGCATCGAAGGAGAAGGTCCTCTTGCCGAGATCGGGATCGCCGCTGATCACGAAGTCCCAGAACCAGTAGTCCGACTCCGGATCGGGAGAGATGGCCGTGGCCGGGAAGAGGTCCCTCTCGAACGGCTTCGAGGCGGGGAAGGAGCCGCCGGCCGCGGCCGCGGCAGGGGCCACGGTCCCGGCCAGCATGACCGGACCCGAACCCTCCCTCAGGCGGTAGACCGTGTCGAGGCTGTACAGGCTCGGCTGGGCCTCGCCGTAGAAGAACAGGCCGTTGGCCGTCTTCTTGTCCGCGGTGTCGGGCCACCAGGCCGCCGGCAGGCCGTTGCGGCTCAGGTACAGCTTCTCCTTGACGATGGCCTTCTCGGCCTTGTCCACGGTCAGGCCGAGCCAGGTGGCGACCTGCTCGCGGGTCACGTAGTAGAGGCCGGTCTCGCGGATCGACAGATGGGCGCTCGCGACCGTCTGCATGGAGCCTCTCACCGACTTGATGCCGGTAGGAACGGTAGGAGCATGGGCCTTGCGGAGAGCGGGATGCGCCTCCCGCTCGTAGGCGGTCCGGGCCGCCGGTCCCTCCGGCCGCTCCCAAGACGGCAGCCCGGTGTACGGGCCGTAGGTCCGCCGCCGGCCGTTGGCCTCCACCTCTTCGAGGAGGTAGGCCTGGGACTGGCCGGACGAGGCGCTCTCGTCGAGGAATCGGTAGGTGCCTCCCTGCGCCTCGTGGATGAGGCCCGGGAGCAGCTCCTCGTGCACCGGCCGGAACGTCCCGTCGGCATTCCGGCGCAGCAGGCGGAACCCGGCCGTGCCGTTCTCCGAGGCGGTGGTCCACTCGACCCGTACGCCGCCCCGCTCGTCCGCGAAGGTGCGGAAGGAGGAGACCACGGCATGGGTCAGGAGGCCCTGCGTGATGGCCAGCTCGCAGATCGGGCCGAGCGTGTAGGTGGCCCGCGTCTGGGTGCTGTTGCCGGTCTCGTCCACGAAGCTGGCGCGGGTGCCGGTGCTCGCGCTCGAGCCCAGGCCGGTGACCACGAGGCGCTGCCCGCCGGAGGTGGGGGTCACCCGCACCTCGTAGGACATGAGGGCCGTCGCCCCTGCCGCCACCGGCCCGGGGTTCCAAACGACGTCGCCGGTGCTGCCGGGGGTCGGCTCGCTGGTGATCGAGCCCTGGCTCACCTGGCTGGCGTCATCGTAGCTGACACCGGCGGTGGCGGGTACGTTGGCGGTCACCCTATTCGAGCCCGGGAACGTGATCTGATAGGGGGTCGGGTTCACCAGGCGGACCGTCACCGTGATGTCCGTGCGCTGGCCAACCTGCGGCGGGTTCGGGCCGGAGTCCACGGTGAGGAGCTGCTCGAGGTATGGCTTGACCGGCGCCGCGTTCGCGTCGCTCGGCAGGTAGGTCCGGAACGAGCCCGGCTCCGGGTTGTCGTCCGGATCGTCCACCACCGGGTCCGCCGCCAGCGGGCTGCTCATGTAGAACGTGGTGTAGTTTCCGTTCGGCGTGCCGCCGACCGCGTACGAGGAGATCGAGACGTCGGCGGACCAGATGCCGTAGCCGGTGCTGCTGACGTCCGAGGTCCAGCCGCTGAGGCTGTTGCGGATCCAGACGTTGTCCCCGGTCAGGGACGTGCTGGCCAGGCTCGGAGGCGTGACGGTCCCGGTCCGGCTGTTGAAGCTCATCGAGCCGGTGTTGCCCCGGTTGCTGTCGTAATCGAAGTCATTCTCGTAGGCGGTGCAGCCCGCGGTGACGTACGGGAAGACGTCGTACACGCGGGTGCTCGTCCCGGAGGCCGGCGGGTTGACCCCGAACTGGGTGAAGGAATCAAAGTAGACGTTGAGCTCGGTGCCTCCTGCGCCGGAGGTTCCGTCGTGCGCCCGGATGCCGATGGCGTTGATGTCGTCGCCGGCCCCCATATCCACCTGCAGCTCCCAGTGGCCGGGAGTGGCCGTGCCGTCAGTGATCTGGACGTTGTCGACGTAGAAGAACTCGTCGGCGTCGGTGTAGCCGCCCGCCATCTGGAAGCGCACCCGGGTGTTGTTGGCGATGTAGGCCGAGATGTTGTAGCTGCGGCTGCCGGAGCTGTCGTCGGAGAAGGTCTCCAGCGTCGTGTAGCTCCCGCCGCCGTTGTTCGACACGGCCACGCTGATCTGGTCCGCGTTCTCGAGGGTGTTCGAGGTGCGGAAGTCGAACGTCAGGAAGGCGGTCGTCAGGTTGAGCCCGGGGGTACCCAAAAGATCCGCTTCACGCTCGAGGCTCGGCGAGCCCGAGACCCCGTCCTGCATGCGCAGCTCACCGCCTGTAACCCGGACGGCTCCGGCCCCGGCCCCGGCCCCGCCACTGTCCGTCTCGACCCAGGCGGCGCTCCAGTTGTTGTTGCCGTCGTTGTTGGTGAAGGCGGACGTGCCGAAGTTGTCCCTCACGGTGTTGGCGGTGAGGCTGAAGAATGTCATCCAGGCATTGTCGGAGAGGGCGGGCAAGGTGGCGCTGCCCGTGCCGAACAACGTCGTCTGGGCGACCCCCGCAGGGTTCAGCAGCGTGTACGTGGCGACCGACTCGAAATCGGCATTGCGGGTGCGGTCGCGGCCGGCCGTGTCCTCGGTGGCGCCACCGAGCCCCACGTCCGGATCGAAGAGGTCTACGGTCAGTCGGGTCGTCCCAGCCGGCACCTCGATGAAGTACCGGTAAAAGGAGTTCGCCCCGGCCGGGAAGCCGGCCGTGTCGGAGACGAAGTCGCCGTTGGCGGTCCCGGCCGTGTTCCCCTGGGGCATGTAGACGTTGGTGGTGACGCCGCTGGTGGTTACGGACTGGGTCGATCCCGCGGGGAGGAGCCGGGGGATGACCAGCAGAATCCCTACCGCAATTCCCACGATGGGGGCGAGGAACGGACGACGGATGGACAGGCTCATGCGTGACCTCTCAACTCGAAATCAAAACAATCCGCTCGATGTACGGCAATTTCCCTGGAAGAATAACTCTAAGTCCAATGCTTGTCAAATTTGCGTAGGGAGAACGCAGAGTTTGCTCACACGCCGCGCGAGGTGATCACGATCTTCACGGTCCGCAGCAGGATCGAGAGGTCGAGCCAGAGCGTCCAGTTGGCCATGTAGGCCAGCTCGTAGCGCAGCTTGTTCTGCGGCGTGGAGTGGTAGTCGCCGTTGACCTGGGCGAGGCCGGTGAGGCCGGGGGCGAGGGAGAAGCGCTCGGCGTAGCCGGGGACTTCCTGGAGATAGCGCTGGACGAAGCCAGGGCGCTCCGGCCGCGGCCCCACCAGGCTCATCGTCCCCTGGAGGACGTTCAAGAGCTGCGGTACCTCGTCCAGGCGGAACCGGCGGAGGAAGGCGCCGATCGGGGTGAGGCGCGGATCGCCCGGCTGGGCCAGGACCTCGCCGGAGTCGGCCTCGGCGTCCACCTGCATGGTGCGGAGCTTGAGCAGGGTGAACGGCCGCTGGCTGCGGCCCATGCGCGTCTGCCGGTAGAAGACCGGGCCGGAGGAGGTGGCGCGCACGGCGATGGCGCAGGCGGCGAGGATGGGGAGCGAGAGGAGCAGCAGGAGCGAGCCCGCGGCCAGGTCGAGCAGGCGCTTGAGCGGCCAGTTGATGCGCCACTCCGACTCGCGCACCACTTCGACCAGCGGCAGGTCGTGCACCCAGCGGTAGCGCATCCGCCCGATCAGGCTCTCGAACGGGCCGGGCAGGAGGAGCACGTTCGTGTGCTCGGGGCGGGTTCCCGCCAGCCGGTCGAGGAGACGGCTCTGCCAGGAGTCGTCGCTACCAGCGAGGATGACGTCCTCGACTTCGCCCGAGGCGAGCAATCTGGGGAGGTCGTCGGCCGTGCCCAGGCAGGGTCCGAGCGCCTCCGCTCCGGCCTCGGGGGGTGTCTCGCCGGGCCTCGGGACGAAGCCCACGACCCGCATCCCATGCCATGGGTGGAGGCGCAGCGCCTCGGCCACCTCCCGCGCATTCTCGCCGCAGCCCACGATGGCCACGAGCCGCTCGCTTTGCCGGTCGGTGCGGTCGAGGAACAGCCGCCAGGCGAGCAGCAGGGCGAAGTCGAAGACCAGGTAGAGCAGCAGCACCGAGCGCGGAAAGATCCGATTGCCGAGGAAGTACCAGCCCATGAGCAGCAGCGCCTGGAGACCCACCGCGCCGAGCAGGCGGCGGGCCACCTCGGGACGGCTGCGCGGCCTTGGCGGGTCGTAGAACCCGAAGACGTAAAGAGAAAGGAGCTGGACCACCAGCGCCGGTCCCCACTCCTCGAAGAGAAAGAGCAAGCGGTCCACGGGCAACAGGCCCCTGGTGAAGGGGAGCGGCAGGTAGATACGGGCGAGGAACGCGGCGGCAAAGGCCACGATCGTCACCGCCACATCGCCGAAAAGGCGCAGCGTCCGCATGGGGGTCCGCTCGCCGCGCCAGGGAGTCATGGCGCGCACTTTATCTGATACGCTCCCAACCCGCAGAGGAGGTTACTCATGCGCAAGACACTCATCCTCGCGGTCGCCCTTGTGGCGGTCGCTTCCATTGCCGGAGCCCAGGAGCGGAGCCTCCGGTTCGAGAAGACGGTCGACTACCGGCTCGGCAAGCTGATCGAGCTCAACGCGACGGTCGGGCCCGTGCGGATCACCAAGGTGGAGTTCTCCCAGCCCGAGGGCGGGTCCGTGAAGGAATCGATCGTGGGCCGCATCCGCGGCGGGGGAGGCGGCTCTTCCGAGACGCAGGGCACCTTCCGCGCCGGCTTCGACTCCGAGAACCCCGAGGAGGACGAGTGGGTCGTCACCTACACCCTCGATCTCCTGGACAGCAAGGGCAAGCTGATCGACCGCATCGTCCAGAGCGAGGGGTTGGAGGGCGAGGCCAAGGTGGTCAACGTCGACCATACGACGCTCAAGTATGTCCTCCCCTTCGTGGACAAAGTGAAGATCCGGCTGGAGGCCAAGTACGATTAGGTCCGAATGAAAGTCACCGAGCACCTCGCCAACGCCGACCATCCGTTCATCAGCTTCGAGATCATCCCCCCCATGCGCGGAGGGGATGTCAAGGGTCTCCTCGCCCTGATCGACGACCTGGTCAAGTACCGGCCGCCGTTCGTGGACATCACCAGCCACGCGGCCGAGGTCATCTATGAAGAGACGCCGCAGGGCATCCAGCGCCGGGTCAAGCGCAAGCGGCCCGGCACGCTCGGCGTCTGCGCGCTGATCCAGAACAAGTACCACATCGACGCCGTGCCCCACATCCTCTGCCGCGGCTTCACCCGCGAGGAGACCGAGGACTTCCTGATCGAGCTCAGGTACCTGGGAATCGACAACGTCCTGGCGGTGCGTGGGGACGACAGCGGCTTTCAGAAGCCCCTCCAGTACGGCCGCAGCGCCAACGTCTACGCCTGCGAACTGGTGAGCCAGATCGCGTGCATGAACCGGGGCAAGTACCTGGAGGAGAGCCTCCTGGATGCTCAGCCGACCGACTTCTGCATCGGCGTGGGCGGCTATCCCGAGAAGCACTTCGAGGCGCCGAACCTGCGGCTCGACGCGCGCCGGGTCAAGGAGAAGGTCGAGGCCGGCGCGCACTACGTCGTAACCCAGATGTTCTTCAACAACGACCACTACTTCCACTTCCTCGACGTCTGCCGGGAGGAGGGGATCACGGTCCCGATCATCCCGGGGCTGAAGATCCTGACGTCGCTGAAGCAGCTCAGCTCGCTTCCCAAGACCTTCTTCGTGGAGATTCCGGACGATTTCGCGGACGAGGTCATGGCGGCCAAGCCCGAGCACGTGGTCGACATCGGGGTCGAGTGGGCGCTCAAGCAGAGCCAGGAGCTCCTCGAAAAGGGTGCCCCATCCCTGCACTTCTATGTGATGCAGAGCGCCGCGGCGATCAAGAAGCTGATGGCGAAGCTGAAGATCTAGGGGGCCTTGCCGTCTTTCAGGTCCTTTGATATTCTCGCCTCGCATTACGAGCGGCCCGGCACCGCCGGGCTCGGCAACCTGGGACGGACACCCAAGGTGCCCTCTCGCTTCGGCGAGGATGCGGCCGCACCAACGGCAACCAAGTGTCCGCGATCAAGAGCCCGTCTCGTGATGCATACGAGGCGGGTTTTTTGTTGCCTGCAGGAGCCTGAGGAGACATGAATTTGACCGATCCGATCTTCGACGTTCCCGTGCCCCAGCACCCGGCCGACCTGGAGGCGCGCACCGCGGCTCTGCTCGCCGCCCTGGAGCAGCGCGTCCTCGTGCTCGACGGCGCCACCGGCACCGCCTTGCAGGGGGTCACGCTCACCGCCGAGGACTTCGGCGGCCCCGAGTTGGAAGGCTGCAACGAGAACCTCTGCGAGACCCGGCCCGACGTGGTCGATGGTGTCCATGAATCGTACCTGTCGGCTGGCTGCGACGTCGTCGAGACCAACTCGTTCGGCGGCACGCCCCTGGTCCTCGCCGAGTACGGCCTCGCCCACAAGGCGTACGACCTGAACGCCGCCTCGGCGCGCATCGCCCGCACGGCCTGCGCCCGCTACGACACGGTCGAAAAGGTCCACTTCGTCTGCGGCTCCATGGGCCCGACCACCAAGGCCATCTCGGTCACCGGCGGTATCACCTTCGAAGAGCTGATCGAGCACTTCCGCGTCCAGGCCCTGGGCCTCATCGGCGGCGGCTCCGACTACCTCCTCCTGGAGACCTCCCAGGACACGCGCAACATCAAGGCCGGCCTGATCGGCATCGAGAGGGCCTTCACGCAGACCGGCTGGAAGGTCCCGGTCGCGGTCTCCGTCACCATCGAGACCACCGGCACCATGCTCGGAGGCCAGGATGCCGAGGCGCTCGCCGTGTCTCTCCTGCACGCCGACCTCCTCTACGTGGGGCTCAACTGCGCCACCGGCCCGGAGCTGATGACCGACCACGTGCGGACGCTCTCCGAGATCTGCCGCACCCGGGTCGCGTGCGTGCCCAACGCCGGCCTGCCCAATGAGGACGGCCAGTACACAGAGGGGCCGGACGTGTTCGTCCGCGCCTTCACCCGCTTCCTCGACGCCGGCTGGCTCAACCTGGTGGGCGGCTGCTGCGGCTCCACTCATGCCCATATCTCCGCGCTGGTGGAACTGGTGAAGGGACGCACCCCGCGCAGGGTCCCGCACCACCGCCGGTGTCTCGTCTCGGGCCTGGAAGCCGTGGAGCTGACCGATGACAACCGGCCGCTCCTGGTGGGCGAGCGCACCAACGTCCTGGGCAGCCGCAAGTTCAAGCGGCTCATCAAGGAGAGCCAGTACGAAGCCGCGGCGGAGGTAGGCCGCGCGCAGGTCCGCGCCCAGGCCCAGATCCTGGACATCTGCCTCCAGGATCCCGACCGCGACGAGATCATCGACATGGAGGCTTTCCTCGACCGGCTCGTGCGCATGGTCAAGGCGCCGCTGATGATCGATTCGACCGACGCGGTGGTCATGGAGAGGGCTCTCACGTATTGCCAGGGCAAGTCGGTCCTCAACTCGATCAACCTGGAGGACGGCCGCTCCCGCTTCGAGAAGGTCGTGCCCCTGGCGAGGCGCTTCGGCGCCGCGCTGATCGTCGGCCTGATCGACGAGAAGGGCATGGCCGTCACGGTCGAGCGCAAGGTCGAGGTGGCCCGCCGCAGCTATCAGATCCTGGTGGAAGAGATGGGCGTCGAGCCCGAGGACATCTGGTGGGATGCGCTCGTCTTCCCCTGCGGCACGGGCGACTCCGCCTACCTGGGCTCGGCGGCGCAGACGGTCGAGGGAGTCAAGGCGGTCAAGGAGCTGTTCCCAGACACCAAGACGATCCTGGGCGTCTCCAACGTCAGCTTCGGCCTGCCCAGCGCCGGCCGCGAGGTGCTCAACTCGGTCTTCCTCTATCACTGCACGCGCGCCGGGCTCGACGCGGCCATCGTCAACACCGAGAAGCTGGCGCGCTACGCCGACATCCCGGCGGAAGAGCGCGAGCTGGCCGAGGCGCTGATCTTCCTGCCGGTCGGGGATATCGAGTCCGGCAACAAGGCGGTCGAAGAGTTCGCCACCTTCTTCCGCGGCCGGGTATCCGGGGCGGGCGCGAAGCCGCGCGCGGAGCTCCCCCTGGAGCAGCGCCTGGCCCGCGCCGTGGTCGAAGGGAGCAAGGAGGGGTTGGAGGCGGATCTGGAGCAGGCGCTCGCGGACCCGCGCTGGCCGTCGCCGCTCGAAATCATCAATGGTCCGCTCATGACCGGCATGAGCGAGGTCGGGCGGCTCTTCAACGACAACCAGCTCATCGTGGCCGAGGTGCTGCAGAGCGCCGAGGTCATGAAGGCCGCGGTTTCCTATCTGGAGCCGCACATGGAAAAGGTCGAGGGCGTCGAATCCACTCGCGGCAAGGTGCTGCTCGCCACGGTCAAGGGGGACGTCCACGACATCGGCAAGAACCTGGTGGACATCGTGCTCTCCAACAACGGCTTCACGGTGGTGAACCTGGGGATCAAGGTGCCCTCCGAGCGGCTGATCCAGGCGGTGAGGGAGCACCGGCCGGACGTGATCGGCCTCTCGGGCCTGCTCGTCAAGAGCGCGCAGCAGATGGTGATCACGGCGGGCGACCTGTCGGCGGTCGGCATCGACACGCCTCTCCTGGTGGGAGGCGCGGCGCTCACTCGGCGCTTCACGCACCGCAAGATCGCCCAGGCGTACACCGGCCTCTGCACCTACGCCAAGGACGCCATGCACGGTCTGAAGCTGGTCGAGCGCCTGATGGACGGTGGAGCCCGGCCGGACCTGGAGCAGGAGGTGGCGGCGCTGATCGAGACGGACACCGCCGAAACGCCCACGGGCGAGACCGGGGTGTTCGCGGCCGTGCCGAAGGTGGAGGTGGTGCGCAAGGACGTGCCCGTGCCGCAGCCCTCCGACGTCGAGCGCCACACCGAGGAGCTTGACCTCGACGAGGTCTGGTCCTACCTCAACCCGCAGATGCTCTACGCCAAGCACCTGGGCCTGAGGGGCTCGGTGCGCAAGCTCCGGGACGAGGGAGACCCCAAGCTCGCCAAGCTGGAAGCCGTGATCGAGGAGCTGAAGGAGGTGGCGCGGAATGGAGGCATGAGCGCAAAGGCGGTCTGGCGCTTCTACCCCGCGCAGACGGAGGGCAACCGCCTGACGCTCATCTGTCCCGAGACGGGAAGGCCGGCAGCCGCCTGGGACCTGCCCCGCCAGGACCGGGACGGCGGCCTCTGCCTGACCGACTACGTCCTGCAAGGCGACCACGTCGGCCTCTTCGTGACCACGGCGGGGGACGGTGTGCGCGACCGGGTCGAAGCCTGGAAGACCCAGGGCGAGTACCTGAAAAGCCACGCCTATGCCGCGCTCGCCCTGGAGACGGCGGAAGCCGCGGCCGAATGCCTGCACGCGAAGCTGCGTGCCGCCTGGGGTTTCCCCGACGATCCGAACCTGGCCCTCGAGGACAAGCTCTCCGCCCGCTACCGAGGCAAGCGCTACAGCTTCGGCTACCCCGCCTGTCCCGACCTCTCCTTCCAGCGCGAGCTCTTCGAGGCTCTGCGTCCCGAGGAGATCGGCGTCGAATTGACCGAGGGGGACATGATGGACCCCGAGGCGAGCGTCTCGGCGCTCGTCTTCCATCATCCGGACGCGCGGTACTTCGGGGTCTGAGCCTTCCCGGGCCGGAAAACCTGCGGGTGGGCTCATTCAACTCGTGGGTGGACGCACCCAACCCGTGGGTCGGGAGGTTGAACCCGTGGGTTGCTTCCCCCGACCGGTGGGTTTGCTCTCCCAACCCACCGGTGCCTCCAGTCAACCCGCGGGTTGACTCGTGGAACCGCCGGGTTTGCCCTCCTGACCTGTGGGTCATGGTCCGGAACCGGCGGGTTTTTGTCCGGAAACTTCCGGTTTTTGTCCGAAACCGGCGGGTTCTCTCTTACGACCGGCCGGTTTGCCCGTCCATCTTCCGCCCCTTCCGGGCGAGGCCTTGAAGCCGACGCATTTCGTCCACGGTCTCTTCCAGCCAGCGGAGCCGTTCCGTAGGGGTAAGCCGCAGCCCGAGACGGATGTGATGGCGGCGGGTGCCCTCGAAGTCCCAGGAGTCTTCCTTGCGGGTGGGTCGGTCCTCGCGCGGTTCGGTCATGGTTCCTCCTCAGACAGCTCGGAAAGCGCCGCAATGTCGTCGAGATCCCGCGCCCGGCCCGCGGCTCGCTTCATGGCCACCAGATCCTCGCGGGATATGACGGTTGCGTGGGTGCCTTGGAGAGGCACTTGGAGGGCACGACCGTACACGGCATTGAAATCGAACGGCTCCTGCACGAAGAGGTCGACGGCGAATCCCAGATGATCTGGATGCCAGAGCGAGAAGACCGTCATGTTTTTCTCTCGCACCCAGGTCTCGCGGATCTGAGGATCGGCAAAGGAACTGAGCGATACCGGCACTCGGGGCTCAAAGCCGAGGCCGGCAAAAGCCTTCAGAGCCCGTTCCACGTTGTCGCGTTCCAACTGGAGAACGAGATCAAGATCGAGGGTCGTACGCAGATAGCCGTGGAGCACGACCGCGACTCCGCCCACCACCAGATACCGGACCCCTGCCTGCTCAAGAGGCGCCAGGACCCACTCCACTCGGCCAGTCATGGAGAGAGTCTACCTCTGGGCAGGCTTAATTTGCTGGCAGGCTTTGGAGCGTAAGAGGAGCGGTACGTGGTTGAAAATCAACCACCAAGTGGTTGATTTTCACGGTCTACTGACGCCTTGGCCCCCGTGCTCGTATACTTGAAAAGTCCCGCACGGAACGGAGGGAAGGCCATGCCGACGTTGCGCGAGTCCATCGAAGAGAAGTACCAGATCCTGGAGCGCATCGGGCAGGGAGGGATGGGGGCGGTCTACAAGGCGCGGCACCGGTTGCTCGACCAGGAGCGCGCCATCAAGGTCATCCGGACGCCGGTCGAGCTGAGCGCCGAGGCCGGGGAACGGTTCCTCCTGGAGGCCCGCGTCGCCAGCCGGCTGCGGCATCCCAACCTCGCCATCCTCCACGATTATGCGGTCGCCGACGACGGCAACGCGTGGCTCGTCCTGGAATGGATCGACGGCGTCACGCTTCGCCAGGCCCTCCGTCGCAACGGGCCTCCTCCCCTGTCTCTCTCCCTGGAGATCGCGCGTCAGACCTGCGAGGCTCTCGCCTACCTGCACCGGCAGCGGATCGTCCACCGCGACGTCTCCCCGGGCAACCTGATGCTGGCCCGCGAGGATGGCCGGCCCCTGGTCAAGCTCATCGATCTCGGGCTCGCCAAGACGCTCGAAGGCACCGGCGACGGGCTTACGACCGGCGGCCTGTTCGTCGGCAAGCTGCGCTACGCCGCGCCCGAGCAGTTCGGGACCGACGGCGTGGATGCGCGCTCCGATCTCTACTCCCTCGGCGTCGTCCTCTACGAGATGCTCACCGGCTGGTGCCCCGTCGAAGGACACGATCCGAAGTCCTGGATGGCTGGGCATCTCTTCCGGGAGCCGCTGCGGTTTGAGGAGAGCGATCCCCAGGGGCGCATCCCGGAGGATCTGCGGGAGCTCGTTCTGCGCACGCTCGCCAAAAATCCCGCGGAGCGGCCCGGCTCGGCCGAGGAGCTGGCGGAGAGCCTGCGGGTCATTCAGGTCCACTATCCCCTCCAGGGGGATGAGATGGAGATGGAGATGGAGATGGAGGGTGCTCCGGCGGTCGTGGCCGTGCCAGAAGCGGCGGTTTCCCTCGACGCACTGCCGCTGTTCGCGGCACCGCCGGCCGAGCCTCAGCACGAACCCCTTCCCTTCCGGCAGGAGGACAGAAGGATGCTGTGGGATGAGGAGGACGTAGAGGACGTGGATGTCGTGGAGCCGGATCTGCTCGGGCCGGCTCAGTGGCCCGACCGGTCGTGGGGATCGCTCGCCGCGGCGGCGCTGCTGCTCGTCGCCCTGCTCGGCGTCTTCCTCTGGTATCAGCGGCCGTCCGCGTCCTCGGCTTCCGCGCCTCCTCCCCCGTACGCCCCGCCAGTCGCGCAGGAGGCTCCCGCGGAGGAGGTCCAACTGATGAATCCCCTGGAGGAGCCGGATGCTCCTCCGGCTGAAGAGCCGCAGGTGATCGAGGAGCTCTCCGCCGAGCCCGAGCCGCAGCTCGCCGAGCCGGTTCCCGCTCCCCAGCCCGTGGAGCCGATCCAGACGGTGGAGGTCGCGCCCGAGCCGACTCCCACGTCGCGCCGCGCTCCCCGTGCGGAGCGCCCCCGGCCCGAGCAGCCGGTCCGGATCGCCGAGGCCCGCGTAGAGCCCCCGGCGCCCAAGCGCGTCGTCCCGTCCGGGCCTCCGGCGTCCCGCATGGCAGGCGCGCTCCGTCCCGGACCAGGGGTCGAGATGCCGGTTCCTCTGGATTTCCCGAACGCCCGCTACCCCGCGGCGGCCCGCGGCCGGGGTCTCAAGGTGGACGTCCACCTCGACATCCTGGTGGGGGCGCAGGGGCAGGTGCTCGAAGCGGTCGTGCGCGAGGGGGACAGCTCCGGCCTTGGCTTCAACGAGGCTGCGGTGGATGCCGCCCTCGCCACCCGTTTCCAGCCGGCCACCCGCTGGGACTTGCCCGCCAAGGCCTGGACCGAGCTGATCATTCAGTTCGAGGAGCCGGGAGGCGGAGCGGGGGTCAGCGAACGGGGATTCGACTGATCCGGATGCGGTTCGGCTGAATTACCACGAATGAGCCTGTCAGGCTCGCCCCGAGCTTGTCCACGGTCTGGAGGACGGTCGAGGGGAGCTCCGGCCGAGCCTCGGCGGGAAAGCGGATCAGGATCACTCCGCTCGAAGCCTGCGCGCCGGCATAGACGAGCTGGCCGAAGTCCTTGTCCTCCGTGAGGAGGACCCGGGTTTCCCGAGCGGCAAGCTCGATCACCTCATCATCAATCGTCTGGGGGGCTGACTCTGCAATCGAGGCCACATCGTGGCCTGCGGCTCGGAGCGCACGGACGACCGAAAAGTCGCAGCTCTCGTCCGCCAGGAACCGCATGTCTCAGCGTGCGGCCGTGTTAGTCAGGAACACCGTCTCTTCGTGCGCGATCGTATCGGCTGCGTAAGCCATGGCGGCCCGGATGTCCTCACGGTTCAGGCGGGGATAGGCGTCGAGCAGGTCCTCTTCGGCAGCTCCTTCGCTCAGCTTGCGCAGGATCAGCTCGACAGGGATGCGAGTGCCACGGATCACAGGCTTTCCCATCATCACCTTCGGATGCATTTCGATTCGCTCGCGGAGCGTCATTGCCTAACCTCCAGGGCTGTAACCATACCTATCTTGGCACCACGGAGGGCGGGCGTCCAGTCGGAACGCTTGTCCCCGAGCGCGGGCAGTAATATTCTATTAGCCTCGATCGCCCAATAGATCCGGAACGCCCGACACCCCGGGGAAGGGGAAACCGTGGCCTTGCTCCACGAGCAAATCGAAGGCAAGTACGAGATCCTCGAAAAGATCAAAGAGGGCGGCATGGGGGCCATCTACAAGGTCCGCCACCGCCTCCTGGACGAGGTGCGCGTCGTCAAGGTCATCCGCTCCCACATGGAGCCCGCGGGCGAGAACGGGGAGCGCTTCCTGCGCGAGGCCCGCGTCGCCAATCGCCTGCGCCACCCCAACATCGCCGCTCTCCACGACTTCGCCATCGGCGAGGACGGCAACGCCTTCATCGTCATGGAGTTCATCGACGGGCTCAACCTCCTGGAGATCCTCCAGACGGGCGGCCCGCCGCCGATCTCCCTGACCCTGGAGATCGCCCGCCAGTCGCTCAAGGCCCTCGGCTATCTCCATCGCCAGAAGCTCGTCCACCGCGACGTCTCGCCGGACAACCTCATGCTCACCCGCGACATGGACGGCCATCCGCAGGTCAAGCTGATCGACCTCGGCATCGCCAAGGCGTTCGAAGGCGGTGCCGGGGGCGGGGAGCTGACCACGACCGGCATCTTCCTCGGCAAGCCGCGCTATGCCTCGCCCGAGCAGTTCGGTGTCAGCGGGGGTGCGGGGCTGGATGCCCGCAGCGACCTCTACTCGTTCGGCGTCGTCCTCTACGAGCTGCTCACCGGGCAGTGCCCGATCTCAGGCAAGGACCCGGCTTCCTATATGGCCGGCCACCTGATCCGGCCGCCGCTCGCCTTCGAGGAGAGCGACCCCCGGGGCCGGGTGCCCGCCGAGCTGCGGGCCGCGGTATTGAGGTCCCTGGCCAAGAAGCCGGAGGAGCGCTTCGAGTCGTCCGAGGACTTCATCTGGGCTCTGACCCTGTTCCAGGATCGCTTCCCCCTGACCGGCCGCGAGCTGGACGAGGTCTTCCAGGCTTCGCTCCCGGCGTTCACCCGGCCCCTTCCGCTACCCGCTCCGGGCTCGACCCAGGACAAGCTCGATCGCGAGTTCCTGATGACTTCGACTCCGGTGCCCACGAGCCGCGCGGAGATCCCCGAGGAGGCCACACGCCTTTACCTCGTGGAGCCGGCCGCGCGGCCGGTCGAGGAGACCAGGCGGTCCTTGGACCTGGATGAGACCCTCCCCTTGGCCTCGACCCGCGCCAGGAAGGAGGAGTCGCTCCTCGATGCCACCTGGCTGTCGGTGCCGAGCCGGGTGGCACCGGAGGTCGAGCCGGTGGAAGAGAAAAGGTCTGGAGCGGGATGGAAGAAGTTTGTCGTGGCTGCCATCCTGCTGGCAGGGCTGGCCGGCATCACCGCGGCCGGTCTCTTCTGGCGTTCCCGCGCTCCGATCCCGGAGCCCATCCCTGAGGTCCGGTTCCCCGCGGCGGAGACAGTCCCTGCGAGCTTGCCGGCCGCTCCGGTGGAGAGCCCCGTCCCCACTCTGGTTGCGGCGCTCCCGGAGGCGTCGCCGAACCCGACTCCCGCGCCAGTGGCTCGGAGGAGGGAAGTCGCTCCGGAGGATGCGGTGACGATCGGGGAGGCCGCCGTGCCCATGAGGCAGGGGGATCTGATCCTGCGCGGCCTTCCCAATGTGGTGGAGCCCGAGCCGCGGGACTTTCCGGCCTACTCCTATCCGGCCGCGGCCCGCGGGAGCGGCAAGGTGGTGCGGGTGCGGGTCCGGGTGCTCGTGGACGAGGAGGGACGGGTGGTCGAGGCGGCGCTCCGTGAGGCGGACGGCTCCGGGCTCGGCTTCAACGAGGTCGCGCTGGAGACCGCGCGCAAGACCCCGTTCCATCCCGCGACCCGCGACGAGATTCCGGGCAGGATGTGGACAGAGCTGATCTTCGAGTTCTCCGAGTAGGGCAGCGTTGCCAGAACAGAGTTGCAATACCGGGCCGGATGTGTATCATTCTCCGTGCATGGTCTTTCTCCTTTAATGGGGTTAGGGGAGGCGCCGGCGATCCCGCGCCGGCGCCTCTCCTGGTTCTTGGCCCTCTACATCGGTTTCACTCCCCACCTAAGCCCGTAGTACCCTGGACGCGATGGCTTGGACGTACGTATACACAGCAGTCTGGAAAGTATTTGTATGAAATCGCTGCCAATCTCGATCGCTCTGTCCCTGCTCTTCACCCTGGGCGCTGCCCATGCCGCTGCCCATGCAGTATCGCCGGCATCACCGCGGAAAACGGACGCGCACCAGCTCCTCCGTCTCGCCGAGGCCGGCCTGGGGGACGCGGTCCACGCGGCCGAGGCCACCCAGGGACGGCTCGACCGCGCCAAGCCCGAGCAACAACCCTTCTGGCGTGCCGTCGACAAGATGAATGTCGTGCTCCGGCGCGTGCGTACCGGCATGATGGCGCGGGATGAGAGCTTCTTCCGCGCTCTGGAGGACGGCAGCGCCGCGCTCGGCGAGCTGCGCGTGGTCTGGGCGCGGACGGGCGTGGCGGATCCCGGAGTGTCCGAGGGCCTCCGCATCCTCTCCGAGTCCTACAACCTCCTGCGCACCGGGTATGGCCGCGAGGCGATCCGCCATCGTAGGGGGCGCGGGCTGACTGAGGCCGAGCGCCAGCAGTTCCTCCGCATCCAGCTTGCGCAGCAGCGCTTCGCCGACCTCTTGAAGGAGCTTCAGGAGGAGGCGCGCAGGCGTGGCGACGAGGCCATGGCCGCCGAGCTGCGGCGCATGGCGATCGATGCCGAGCGCATCGCCGCGGCCCAGCTCACCCTCAACGCCTATCTGAACGCCCTGATGCTCGGCGACGCCCAGCGCGGAGAGTGGACCGGCAACTCGCAGTACGCCGCCCCCGCCGACCGTTCGGATTGGCAGGAGGCGGAAACGGTCGTCGAGGAGCTTTATACCGAGCAGGAGGTCGGCCATGTCTGGGCCCTGGACCTCGGCACCCTGCCGGACACCACCCCCTCGGTCCTGAGCCATTTCGACGAGGCCACCGAGCTCCCCGACTCGCTGGCCGCCGAGGCCGACGAGATCGATCCGATCGAGGAGCAGGAAGCCTTCTACGAGGAGGAGATGGAGGAGGGCGCCGACACCGATCTCGAAGCAATCGAGGAGATCGTGGTCGTGGAGGACGAGGCGGTCGAGGAAGAGGTCGTCCTGGAAGAGGGAGAGGCAGTCGAGGAGGGCCTGGTCGAGGCGAAGGCTGAAGCGAAGACGGATGAGAAGCCTGAGGTCAAGCCGGCTGAGGCGATCGATCCCAAGAAGGCGAAGGAGCCGGCCCCGGTTCCCGTGAAGAAGAAGGATTCCAAGAAGAAGAGCGCGCGCCCTCCCTCCTGAGCTAAGATCCCACCTCCCGCAGCACAGGAGGTATTGATGGGTCTTCTCAGCGGCACGGTCAGCGTCACCCGTTTCAACGTTTCAGTCCCCCCGGACGGTCCCGACTTCGAGCGCGCGCGGTTCTGGGCAATCGAGCCCGGCTCCGAGGTGCGCGAGCGCATGGGGTTCGTCCCGTTCGAGATCGAAGCCCCCTACGAGGTCGGCCAGGGGCGCTGGGCCTTCCGCGTCCGCATCGACAAGATCCGGCCCGATCCCACCGCGGTCAAGGAGCGGGTCAGGGAGCTGATCCGCGCCGAGATGGAGACCACCGGCGCGCCGTTCGTGGGCTCCAAGACCCGCAAGAAGCTGCGCGAGCTGGCCGAGTCCGAGCTCTGCTCCGGACAGGCGCCGCGCACCCGCATCCTGGAGTGCTGCATCGACGGCACCCTCCTCTACGTGGCGAGCACGGCCAAGACCTACCTGGGCACGGTTCTCACCCTGCTGCGCCAGGCCGGCGTCGAGGCCGACTTCAAGGCGCCGTGGCTCGACGAGGCGCCCGAAGCCGACGAGGCCAGCGACATCGTCCTGCCCAAGGAGCCGGGGCAGTCGGTGCTCGGGTGCCGTTTCCTGCGGGTGCTGCTGGAGGAGCCCGAGGTCATGGTGGAGCCCGAGACCGGCAGCGTCCGCCTCGCCACCCGCGAGGCCAAGGTGTCACTCACCGGCGCCGTGCTCCACGACCTCTTCCGTTTTTTGGAAGAGGGGGCCGAGATCCTCTCGGCCAAGATCCACGTCGGCACCGTGCTGATGCGCTTCGACGCCCTCTCCTACCGCCTCAACGGCCTCAAGCTGGAGCCGATCCGCAACGAGCACTGGACGGTCGACCTCGACCAGCGGCTGGAGCAGATCGGCGGCGTGTTCGAGGTGCTCGACGAGAAGTACAAGGCCCTCAAGGACAAGCTCAACGCGGCGCCCTCTCCTCCGGTCCTAGCTGAGGAACCGCCGTTCGAAGTGGCTGCGGCCTCGTGACCCTCCGCCTCTTCGTGGTCCGCCACGGCGAGACGCCGTTCAACCGGGAGATGCGCTACCTCGGCACGGCGGACGAGCCGCTCTCCCCCAAGGGCGTGGGGCAGGCGGAGCGGCTCGCCTCCTCCCTCGGCCCCCTGCCCTTGCAGGCGGTCTACGCGAGCCCGCTGTCCCGGGCCGCGGAGACCGCCCGGCGCATCGCCGAGGCGCGGCAGGTGGACCTCAAGCTGGAGCCGCGCCTGCGCGAGCAGGCCTTCGGCGAGTGGGAGGGTCTGACCCGCTCCGAGGTGCTGGAGCGCGACCGCGACCGGCTGCTGGGCTGGGAAGCCGACCTGAGCCTCTCTCCGCCCGGCGGCGAGTCGCTCCTCTCCGTCCAGGAGCGGACGCTCTCTCTGGTGGACGAGCTGGCCCATACTCACTCCGGCGAGTGGATTGTCCTGGTCAGCCACGTGGGCCCGATCAAGGCGCTCCTCTGCGCCGTCCTGGACGCCCCGCTCGCCACCGCCCGGCGCATGTTCCTCGACCCCGGCACCGTGACCGTCCTCGACTGGGGCAGGCACCCGGTGGTGCGGCTGTTCAACGCGCACGGGCATCTGGGGTGGGAGTCGGCTCGCTGGATGGAGCGGTAGGCCCCCAATCCACTTTCCCGGATCGCAACCGTCCGGAAAGTTGGACAACTCCCATGGCTTCCCCTCTGGATTACCGCGGCATGGCTCTTGCCCTTAGGGGTTGGATCATGATCCGCAAACCCCTGCTGGTGGTCGCAGTCTTCCTCGCGCTGGCTGGCCCTGCGGGCGCCTCCATCATCCTTTCCTCGTCCATTCCCCCGCCGAGCGACTACGAGACCGTGGATGGGGCAACCCGGATCGTCCTCGTCCGTGCGGTTGAGGCCGAGGAGGAGAAACAGGTGCGCTTCGAGGTCGAGGAGGTGCTCAAGGGAGAAGCAGACAAGACCCTGCGGCTGCGGGCCAACTTCCGTCCGGCCGTGGAGGCGGGGGCTCGGGACCCGTGGTGCATACTCGAGGGCTGCTACCGGAAGGATGCTCTCTACCTCCTTCCCCTCGGGCAGAGCGAGGAAGACGACTCTTGGATCATCTTGGGCCTCCCTCAGGAGTTGGAGCCTGATGACCCCTGGATCGAGACGGCGCGCCTCTTCGTGGGGATCTCCGCTCTGGACGATGCGGAGAAGGAACGGGAGGCACTGTTGCGGCTAAGGAAGGCGGCGGCCGAGGACGGCGAAGGCCGCTACCCCGCGGGCCTCGCGCGCCGGATCGATCGGCATTTCGCCCTGCCCTCGCCGAAGAAGACCTTTTCCGAGTTGGAAGATCTCTACTACGCCGCGGAGATGGACTTCGAGCGGCTTGAGGTGCTCTGGGCGATGGTCGGCGGGCAGCATCCCGAGACACCGAGCTTCTTCCGGGGGATGCTCTTTGCTGGCGAGCCGGACAGGCTCCTGATTCCCGTCATGGCCCTGTTTCGTGAATACCGGGAGCATTTGCCGCGGACCGCAGACCTGGCGCGGCTCTACCTCGCCGCTGCACCAGGAGAGCGCGATTCCGTGCTGGACCTGATCCTGATGGGCGCGGAGGCAAAGGACGATCCGCTCCTGTGGAGCCTTCTGCCGGGCTCGGACCGATACGAGATCGAGGAACTGGCGGGTGCGGTCCTGGGGAGGGACAATCCGGCTCCGCGCCTGGAACTGCTCGCCGTTCCCGACGATCGAGTGAGAACCAAGCTTCTCTTCTATCGGATTACGGGCCCGCCGGCGAACATAAAGAACCGGCTCGATGCTCTTCTCCGACCCGGTATGCAGAGGCCCAAGGCGAGCGTCGGAAAGCTGGCGAGCGCGTTCAAAGCCTCGGCCGATCCGCAGGAGCGCTACCGCATCCTGATGGACCTCGTGCTCCGCGCCGGGCCCGCGGACCTGCCGGTCGTCTGGCGCCTGCTTGGACAAGCGGAAGGCAGGGAAGCGGACCTCCTGCTCGGCTGGTTCACGGGCAACCCGCCGGCCTTCCCTGTGCGTGTGAGCCTCTACCGGAACGCCCGGACCGATGAAGAGAGGAACCGGGCCCTCTGGGTCGCGGCGACGACAGAGCCCATCAGGTTCATGGACCTGCTGAAGGAGGTGGGGATGTTGAACGATGACGGTTCCCACCCGGTGGAGCGCCTGGTGAGGGCGTTCGTCACCTGCCCCAACGAGTACGCGCGGTCCCTGATCGTGGGCCATATCGCCTACCTCGCGGATACGGCCGATTACATGCCCGCCCTGTTGGAGACCCTACGGGCAGCGGCTCCCCGTGATGCCGACGGTCTGATGTCCTGGTTCGACGAGCACCCCAGCCCCGAGGCGCTGCCGCACCTGAGACGCCTGGCTGGCTCCCTCCCGGAGCAGGACTTCGCCACTCAGGTCCTGGCCGCCGCGGGAGATCCCGAAGTCGTCGAGCACGCGATCCGGATTTTGAGTCGTCCGGGCCGAGATAACGACCAATGGGCGCTGTACACCCTCGCCCGCTCGCCGCTCCCGGCGGCTGCCGAGGCGCTCCGGCGCCTTTCCGAAAAGCCCTGAGGCGCTTTACTTACCCGGAGCAGCTTTCTTCGTCCGGGGCTTCGCCGCGGCCTTGAATTCCGCCACCACCGGAATGTGATCCGAGGGGTGCTCGCCCTTGCGCTCGTCGCGGTAGAGAGAGACTCCGGTGCAGCGCTGAAGCATCGTCTTCGTCCCCAGGATCAGGTCGATCCTCAGCCCGTTGTTCTTCGGGAAGGCGAGCATCCGGTAGTCCCACCAGGTGAACAGGCCCCCCTCCTCGTGGTGCTTGCGCAGGAGGTCGGACAGCCCCCATTCCATCAGGTAGGCCAGGGCCTCGTGCTCCCGCGGGTGGAAGTGGATCTTCCCCTGCCAGAGCTCGAGGTAGCGGACGTCCCGCTCATCCGGAGCGATGTTGAAGTCCCCGAGGAGGAGCAGCGGCTTTCTGGCCGACTCCGCGGCTTCGAGGAACTGGCGCAGCCGCACGAGCCAGTTGAGCTTGTAGATGAACTTCTCGCTCTCGGGCGACTGGCCGTTGGGCACGTAGACGTTGATGATGCGGACGCCGCCGACCGTGCCGGCGATGAGCCGCCGCTGGGCATCGGGCTCGTCGTCGGGCAGGCCGCGGACCACGTCGGTGAGGGGCTTCTTGGAGAGAATCGCCACGCCGTTGTAGGTGGGCTGCCCGAAGAGCTCGACGTGATAGCCCAACTCCTCGAAGGCGGAGACCGGGAAGAGATCGTCGGTGGTCTTCGTCTCCTGCATGCAGAGCACGTCCGGCAGGAGGCGGGAGGTCCAGTCGAGAACCCGGTCGAGCCGGGAGCGGACGGAGTTCACGTTCCAGGTGGCGACACGCATGGCGCGGAAACTCTACAGAAAGTTGCCCGCGGACCCAAACACTCTGGGGGCATGCCCCGTATATATGGATGGAGACAGAGAAGAGCCAAAGACAATCTCCTCTCCAACCTCCCTCCTCCGAAGCCCCGCCGAACCAGCGGGGCCTTTTTTTGGGCAGATTGATCCCATCCTCCCCCTCCCCGGGGGAGTTACCCGAGCGACTCGGGGCAATCCCTGAGTGACTCGGGGCGATCCCTGAGCGACTCGGGGCGATCCCTGAGTCACTCGGGGCTATCCCCGAGTCGCTCGGGAAGCTCCCCCCGCCCTCTGGGGAATCCCCGCTGTCTCATTGGTGGCAGGCGGCGGCGCTGAGGCTGCTGCTGCTGGCCGAAGCCTCCCGCACCCGGAGGGCGCATGCGCGCGATGATGCGCAGGTACTCCCTTTCCTGACCGGGGCTCAGGATGTCGCGGGTGGAGGTGATGTTCTTCGCAAGCGCCTGCTCCAGCGTCAGGAAGTCGCGGGCGGACTGCTGGAGCAGGGCGTCGATCCGCTCCTGGTCAGGTTCGCGGGAGACCAGCTCCCGCCGTACCTCCCGCTGGCTCTCGGCCTGGCGCATGCGGACGCGCACCGTCTCCTCGAAGAGCTGCCTCTGGAGATCCAGGAACTGCCGGCGCTTCTCCCCTTCGAGGCCGAGATGGTCGGCGAGGTGCCGGAAGCGGGGGAGCGGCTCGCCTCCCATCTCCTGCGGCCCTGGTCTTTCCGGACGCGCCGCGATCCGGCGCGTGGCCACGGCGGCGACGAGCCCCAGGTTCACCCCCAGCGAAAGCAGGAGGGCTATGACGACCCACCAGCGCCTCACGGCTCGAGATCCTCGAGGGTGGTCAGATAGCTCTCGGCCAGGCTGCCGTCGACGGTCGAGAGCTCCTCTTCCTGGATTGGATCGGCGGCCGGCGTCCAGCCCACCCCGGCGCCGACGACGGTCCCGAGGATCAGGGCGAGGGCCGCGGCAGCCCGTACCCAGCCCGGAGTGGGAGCAGTCTGTTCGGCCCTGGATCGGGCGGCGACCCGCTGAGCGAAGCCGGGAGGGACCGGCGCGGTTGGCGGCAGGGCGAGATCCTCCCAGCTTTCGTGGAGGCGGCGGTACTCCTCCGCCAGAGCGGGGTCGCGCTCCATCTGCGCCCGCAGCTCGCGGGCCCGCTCCTCCGGCATCTCGCCGTGGAGGAGACGCATTAAATCCAGCTCCATCCTCCGGTTCATCTCTTGCCCTCACTCCTTGGAAACCGCGGAGCGCCCTTTTCCTGCGCATCCTTCCGGTCCTGGTCTGCCTCGATCCTGCGCATCGCCCGGAAGAGGCGGCTCTCCACCGCCCCCTCGGTGATGCCCAGGACCTCGGCGGCCTGGCGGTAGGATAATCCCTCGAAGCGGACCAGGATCAGGACCGCCCGCTGATTGTCGGGGAGCTTCGCGATCGCTTTGCGGGTGGATTGCCAGCGCCGACGGGCCTCCAGCGCGGAGATCGGGTCGGGGCGGGCGTCGGGGGGATCGAAGGCCGGTGCTCCCGGCTCTTCAGGGTCGGTCTCGAAGCGCAGGAAGCGGACCAGCTTGCGCCGCCTGAGCTTGTTGAGGCAGAGGTTGACCGCGATCCGATACAGCCAGGTGTAAACCTGGCCCATGGGGCGGACCTCCCCGGCCTTGCGGAACGCCTTGAGGAAGACTTCCTGGGCGGCGTCGCGGGCCTCCTCCGGATCGCCGAGCAGGCGCTCGCAGAGGCGGAGCAGGCGCTCCTGGTGGGTCTCCACCAGCACGGTGAAGGCGCCGGTGTCGCCCGCCGCCACCCTCTCCAGGGCATCCCAACCAGGGTCCGTCGGGAGGTCGGCGCCCACGGCGGGTTAGCTCGGCGGCCGTCCGCCGCCGCTCAACTGGCTCTGGAACTTGGAGATGTGCTCTTCCACCAGACGGTGGACGCCGAGCCGTTGCAGCTCGGCGGCGAGCATCAGGATCTGGTTGGCCTTGAGGGGGTGGTCCTTGTAGATGACCTGGAGGACGCGCTTGAAGGCGGCGTCGAGCTCGGGATCGAAGCCCCCCTCAGGAGGCATTGCGGCTCTCCGCCGCTTCGTGCATCTGCTCGGGGTCGTAGTCGTAGATCAGCGTGCGCACGGTGTGGGTCGGCGCGATCGCGATCCCCTCCTCGTAGCCCCACATGAAGATGGTCTCCCAGGGGCAGTAGCGCGCGCAGAGCTGGCAGCCGATGCAGCGCTCCAGGTCGACCTCCACGAGCTTCATGAAGTCGCGGAATTCGGGGCCGGGGACGATCTCGATGCAGTCCACCGGGCAGAACGAGATGCAGGCCTCGCAACCGGTGCAGCCGGTCTGGTCGATGACGGCAAGCTGCTTCGGCGGCTTCGGACGCGGCGGCTTGTCGATCTCGATCTTCTTGGGGTAAGGAAAGTCAGCCATAGTGGTCTCCGGGGGGTACTTTACCAGAACCGGCCCGGGCGTGGCAGAATCCCCGCCGTGATCCTCGACCGCATCGCCCGCTTCGTCTCTTCTGAACCAGCCTCCTTCGACGAGCTGGCCCTGGAAGCCTTTGCCTTTCAGTTCGAGCGCATCGAGCCCTACCGGCGGATGTGCGAAGGGCGCGGAGCCGTGCCCGGAGCCGTGACCGACTGGCGCAAGGTGCCGCCGGTGCCCACCGCGGCCTTCAAGAGCTTGACGCTCGCGGCCGAGCCGGCAAAAGAGATCTTCAGGAGCAGTGGGACGACTGGGGAAGCCCGGAGCGTCCATCACCATCCCTACCCGGACCTCTACCGGCTGACCATCGACGCGTCTTTCCCCCGCTTTTGTCTGACGAATGCGCCGATGCTCTCCCTCATCCCCACGCGCGAGCAGCTTCCGGACTCCAGCCTCTCGTTCATGATCGACCACGTGCTCGCCCGCTGGGGGACGCCGGAGAGCGCCACGACCTTCGGCTCGCGCGGGGTAGACGTGGGGAAGGCGCGCTCCTGGGCAGGGAGCCGGCAGCGCGAGGGGCGGCCGGTGCTCGTCCTCGCGACCGCCTTCGCCCTGGCGCAGTGGCTGGAGGGGTTGGAGAGGATGGGCTTGCGCTTCCGCCTGCCCGCGGGCAGCGCCATCTTCGAGACCGGCGGCTTCAAGGGGAAAACACAGGAGCTGACCCGCCAGGAGCTGGCGGAGCGCCTCGGCGCCTGGCTCAACGTGCCGCCAGGGTCGATCGTCCGCGAGTATGGGATGACCGAGCTGACCAGCCAGTGCTACACCCGGGCGCTCCTCGGGGAGGACCCCGACCTCTTCGTAGCACCCCCCTGGGTGCGGGTGCGCATCCTCGATCCCGCCACGCTGGAAGAGGCGCCGGCCGGCACCCCCGGCCTGATCGCGGTCTTCGACCTCGCCAACCTCGGCTCGGCCGTCCACGTGCTGACCGAGGACCTGGGGATCGCGGAGGGGGAGGGCTTCCGGTTGTTGGGGCGGGCGGCGGGGGCGGAGCTGCGCGGATGCTCGCTGGTGGTGGAAGAGCTACAAAGATCCCCAAACGCCCAATAGATTTCCCTCGGGATCCCGGAATCTCGCGAACCGGCCGAAGTCCCCGACCTGCCTGGCGGGCTGCTCGACCGTTCCTCCTCCCTCCACGATCTTCTCGATCCAGGGCGCAAGCTCGCCGTCCACATGGATGACCAGCAGAGGGTGCTCGTACCCTTCGCCCGCCGGGACGATTCCGCCTCCCAGAGTGCCTCCCGCGACGCCGCGGATCTTGTAATAAGGATGGCCTTCCCAGGGCAGAGGCTCCACCTGCCACTCGAAGACCTCGCGGTAGAAGCGGGCGGCCCGCTCCAGGTCGCGGGCGGGGATCTCGAAGTGGCTGACCGTGGCTGTCATCTGGGTATAATGGCCCAAATCATCGCTGCCGGAGGAGCCATTCAAGGTGCAGATGAACGCACAGCCCGAGCGCTTGGGGCCGCTCGGCCGCGTGGAAGAAACGCCCCCGCAGGCCATCGTCCTTGGCATGCACCGTTCCGGAACGTCCGCTCTGACGAGCCTGCTCGACCGGCTGGGCTTCTACGCCGGCCCCGACGAGAGCCTGATGGGGGCCGACGCCCACAACGCCATGGGTTACTGGGAGCTCGGCGAGGTCCAGGCCTTCAATGAGGAGCTGCTCGCGGCGTTCGGAGGCAGTTGGACGAACGTGCTCGAGATCGATCCGCGCCGGCTCAGCAAGTCGGTGCACGCGAGCTTTCTGCTCCGCGCGCGATCGCTTGTCGGCCACCTCAACTCCTACGGACCCTGGGTGATCAAGGACCCCCGGCTGTGCCTCCTCCTGCCCTTCTGGCGCGATCTGCTCGATCGCCCGCTCTGCATCCTGACCCATCGCAATCCGCTCGCGGTCGCCCGCTCCCTCGCGCGGCGGGACGGCCTTCCGATCCACGTCGGGATCGCCCTCTGGGAGCACTACACCCGCGCGGCGCTCGCCGCGAGCGAGGGGCTGCCTCGCGTGCTGGTCGCCTATCGCGACCTGATCGACGATCCCGCTGACACGGCTACGAGACTGGTGCGGACGCTCAGGACTCACAGGGCGCAGGGATTGGAAGGGTTGCGCGACCTCTCGAAGGTCGACGCTCGAGCGCTGCTCGACAGCTCGCTCGAACACCATGCTACCGCTCCCGGCGAGGAGCTCGGCTACCTCAACGCCGGGCAGCGCGAGCTGCTCCAGGCCCTCGAGAGCGGCTCGGCGCTGCTCGATCCGGTGCCGCCGCTCTCGGCGGGTGCCCGCGAGATCCTCCAGGAGCACGCGCACCCTACCCGCAGGGCCCGCACTCCTCTTCAGGAGCTCGAGGACCGCATCCAACGCATCGAAGCCACGCTTGCCGAACGCGACATAGCCGTGGCCGACCTGGAGGAGCGGCTGGACCGGGAGTGCGGCAACCTGATGGCCGAGCTGCGCCGCAAGCAGCGGGCGGTGGACGAGCGGGAAGCGCTGCTCGCTGCCGTGTTCGGCTCCCGGAGCTGGCGCCTGCTGTTCGGCTTGAAGCGGCTGGTCGGCATGCTGTGGAACCAGCAGGCAACCACCGCCTTCGATCGCTGGAAGGCGTTGCGCGACAGTTAGACTCCGTGTTGATGGACATCCCGTCCGAAGACCTCCTGGCCGCCTGGGGAGAGACGGTCGAAGCCTTCCTCGATCCCGGCTCGCCGGAGCGGCGCGCCCTCGATCCCGAGCTGGCGAAGACCTCCCGCCTGTCGCCGGAAGGGCTCGCCGCGGCTCTAGAAGCCGTGCTCGGCGGTGTCCGGACTGGGCCGGCCGCCGCGCTCCTTGCCGAGGCCGAGGGGCTGCCTCGGGGCGGCGGACAGGTGCTGGTGGTGCTCGCTTCCAACCTGCCGGCCCTCGCGGTCCAGCCGCTCTGGCCCGCGCTGGTGCTGCGGCGGCCGGTCCTCCTCAAGTCCCCCTCGGCCGAGCCGGTCTTCGTCCCCGCTTTCCTCGACGCGCTGACCCGCCGCGAGCCTCGCTTGGCAAAAGCCGTGGCCTCGGCCACCTGGCGCGGAGGGGATGAGCGGATCGAGGCTCCCCTCCTCGAACAGGCCACCACGGTGATCGCCTATGGCGACGAGCCCGCCCTGGCTGACCTGGAGCGCCGGGCTCCGGGCAAAGTGGTGGGGTATGGCCCGAAGACCAGCCTTGCCGTTGTCGCGCAAAATCCGGATGGGCTCGCCCGGGATATTGCCCTGTTCGATCAGCGGGGATGCCTGTCGGTCGCGGCGGTCTATACGTCGGGGGACCCTGAAGAGCTGGCGAGGCGGCTGGCGGAGGATCTGGCGGAGCTGTCGCGGCGTTGGCCGCCTGGTCCGGCGGACGCCCCGGCATTGGCGGCGGTTCAGCAGGCGAGGCTCGAAGCCGAGATGCGGGGCCTGTGGATCGCGGATCTGCCGATCCTCTCGGGCACGGTCCTGGTCGATCCCGATCCGGCCTTCCGGCCCTCTCCGGGGCTGCGGACCGTGCGGGTCCATCCTGTCAAGGATCTGGACCGCCTGCCTGCGATCCTATCTCCCTGGAGGGGGAAGCTCCAGGGGGCAGCCTTGGCGGGCGAGGACGCCTGGCGCCTCGCGCCCGCCCTGGCCGAGTTGGGGATCTCCCGCTGTGCCATGCCCGGCGAATTGCAGTCACCCGACGTGACCTGGCACAACGGGGGCATCCACCCTCTGTACGCCCTGGTCTCTCAGCAGACCCAGGGCTCGTCGCGATAGAGAAAGACGAGGTTGGCCTCGTCGAACTTCGCGAAGAACTCGTCCCAGCTGATCAACTTCAGCTCCCCGTCTTCCCGATCCTCGGGGAACTCGATGCGCAGGCCCAGAGGCTGGTCCTGGTGCTCCGGGGCGACCGCGGGGCGGCCGCCTCTCTCTTCAACCCAGCGACGGATCTCTTCGTGATCGGTCGTCGTCCTGTTGTCGGCCATGCTGTTTCTCCTATGCTGAATACTGCTCAGCCGTTGACCACCTCTCCTCCGTTGGGATGCAGCACCTGCCCGGTCATGTACGACGAATCGTCGGAAGCCAGGAAGACGTAGCAGGGCGCCACCTCTTCCGGCTGGCCCGGCCGGCCCAGGGGCACGTCGGCCCCGAAGGTCTTGACCTTCTCCTCGTCGAACGAGGCTGGGATCAGCGGGGTCCAGATCGGCCCCGGCGCCACGCCGTTCACCCGGATCTTACGCTCTGCCAGGTTCGTGGACAGCGAGCGGGTGAAGGCTACGATCGCCCCCTTGGTGGAGGCGTAGTCGATCAGGTGCGAGCTCCCCCGGTAGGCGGTGACCGAGGTAGTGTTGATGATTGCGCTCCCCTCCTTGAGGTGGGGGAGAGCCGCCTTCGCGATGTAGAAATAGGAAAAGATATTGGTGCGGAAGGTGCGCTCGAGCTGCTCGGCCGTGATGCCCCCGAGGTCGTCCTGCTCGTGCTGCTCGGCCGCGTTGTTGACCACGATGTCGAGGTGTCCGAGCTCCCGGACGGTCCTCTCGACCGCCTCTTTGCAGAAGCCCTCGTCCCCCACGTCGCCCGCGATCGTCAGGCAGCGCCGTCCCTTCTCCTCGATCTTGCTCTTGGTCTCCTCGGCGTCCTCGTGCTCGTCGAGGTAGAGGATGGCCACGTCGGCCCCCTCGGCGGCGAACGCGATCGCCGCCGCGCGGCCGATGCCGCTGTCGCCGCCGGTGATCAGCGCCACCTTGCCGTCGAGCTTGCCGCTGCCGCGGTAGGAGGGGTCCTCCGCCTTCGGCTTCGGCGTCATCTCGGCCTCGATGCCCGGCTGCCTGTCCTGCTTCTGGGGCGGCAGCGTCTCCTTCTTCTGGTCCTCCGGCATCTCTCCTCCCTGCTCCGTATACGTCCCCTAGCTGGAGAACGCCTCTTCGTTGACGTGGCTTTCCGCGAGCCGGGTCAGCAGCTCGTCCGTCTGCTCCTCCTCGTCCAGGGTGCGCTCGAGGAGCGCCACCTGGTCGTCATGGCCCAGCAGCTCGGCGTAGGTGCGCACGGTGCCGTAGCCGGCAATCTCATAATGCTCCACCCGCTGGGCCGCGGCAATGAGCCCGGCGTCCAGGACGGCGGGCTCGCCTTTCATCCCAAGCATCTGCTCGCCTTCGCGGACAAGGCCCTTCATCCCCTCGCAGGTATGTCCCTTGGGACTCTCCCCGAGGTTCTCGAAGATCCGCTCCAGGCGGCGGACGTGCTCCTGGGTCTGACGGAGGTGTTCCGAAAAGGCTTGCTTCAGGTCTGGGGCCGACGCGCCGTCGGCCATCTTGGGCAATGCATCGAGCAACTGGGTCTCCGCGCTGTAGAGGTCCTTGAGCTGCTCGAGATATAGGTCTTTCAAGGATTCGAGCTTCATGTTGTCTCCTCCTGTTTTCCTGCGTTGGGCTTCTCGTTGGCGCTATGGATGAGCAACTTTGTTTGAGTTGCGCTTGCGAGAGCTTGAGGCCTGCCTCACCTCCTTTCGTCGATCAATGGCTCCGAGACGGAGCGAGGACCGGCACTTCAAGATCCATGCCGGGAGGCATGGCCGTACTTGATCAGCGCCACGAACAGCACCCCGCCCACGATGTTTCCGATCGTCGCGAGGCCGAGGAAGCGGAGGAAATCCGGGAAGGTCGCTCCCTGCCCCGAGAAGACTCCGGCGAGCACTTCCGCGGTGCCCACGACCACGTGGGGAAGGTGGAGCAGGCCGATCGAGACCGTCACCAGCCAGACCAGGACGATCTGCCCGATGGTGTCGCGGCTGGCAGCCACGAGCCAGGAGAGCAGGCCCATGAGCCAGCCGGCGAGCACGGCGCTGGCCACGATCACCCAGGAGGGATGCGCGACCATTCCCGAGGCGATCGTGCCGAAAGTCCGGGGCTCGGCGATGTGGAGAGCCGGCGCGATCAGCGCGGCGGCGGCAGCGAAGGCAGCCGCACCGGTCAAATTGGCAGCATAGACGAGCCCCCAGAGGCGGACGAGCCGTCCCACCGAGGAGCGGCCATCGAGCACCGGGAGCACGGCGAGGGTCGTGTGCTCGGTGAACAGCTCCGAACGGCCGAGGATGACGAAGAGGAAGCCGACCGTGTAGGCGTTCGCCACCAGGATCTCGACCACGGGATGCGGCAGCCGGCCCTCTGCGAGGTGGGTGAGGGCGGCCATGAGGAGGAGGCTGAAGCTCACGTCCAGGCCGGCGGAGAGGCCCGAGAGCAGGAGGCCCTTGGCAGACCGGTCGAGCTCGGTCTGGCCGGTGCGGATCTCCTGCTCGAGGATGGTCTCGTAGCTCTTCTGCGGCTCGTGCTCCTTCTCCTGCTCCTTGGGATCGCTCATCAGTCGTTCTTCCCCGCAAGAGGCCGGATTCCTGTAGCCGCCAGCATCTCGTCCTCGATCCAGCCGAGCTCCTCGCGGGGTGGACCGGGCTCGCAGAGGTAGATCTCGTGGCCGGGCCGGTCGACGACCCGCAGGCCGGAGGAGCGGAGCATGGCCTCGACCGCGGCATGGTTGGGCGCCCACCAGTTCGTCGGATCAGCCGCCAGCCGGTGCTCCAGGAAGGCCATCTTGGGCCAGCCTTCGTCGAGCAGGGTGTCGCGCTCGTCGATGGGGAGGTCGGGCGGGGCCTCGTAGACCTCCTCGCCAGGCATGGTGAGGGTCTGGAAGACCATCAGCCTGCGGACCCGGCGGGCCACGATGTCGAGCCCGAGCAACGGGTAGCGCAGGTGGTAGAGGACGCCCATGAAGAGGACGAGGTCCCAGCGCTCATCCCCGTGCGCTAGGTCGTAGACCTGCATGCGCCGGAACTCGACGCGGTCCTCGACCCCGAACCGGCGCGCGGCCCAGCGGGCCTGGCGGAGATAGCGCGGGTCGTAGTCGATGCCGGTCACGCGGGCGCCGCGCCGGGCGAGCTCGAAGGAGTAGAAGCCGGCGTTGCAGCCGATGTCGATCGCCGTCCAGCCGTGAAGGTCGGCCGGCAGGTGGTCGCGGATCTGCTCCCACTTGAAGCTGGGGAAGTCGCCGAGGAAGTGGTCCGGAGCGGTCTGGGTGCCGTCCGGCAGGTGCAGGTTGTGGAACCAGGGTCCGAGTGCGGAGATCTCGTCGATCATATTTCCCAGGACTGAGAAAGCAATTAGCGAGCCATTGCCACCTGCAACCCGAACCCCGGTGACCGCCGCAGCCGCACCGGCTTGCGCGGCCGGAGCCCCGCGTCGCGCTGCCAGGCGGCCATTTCCTCGAAGGACCAGGTGCCGGACTTGCTGGTCAGGGCGAAGTAGAGGTCGAAGAGAGCGCCGACCTGCCCGCTTTCCGTGGGCGACTCCCGTCGGACGATCTCGACGATCGCGAAGACCCCTCCGGGGCGCAGGGCCCGCGCGATTCGTTGGGCGAGCTCGCGGTTCGTGGCGTCGTCGAAGTGGTGGGCGAGGTTCGAGAGCAGGACGACGTCCCAGGCTTCGGTACCGAGGTCGTCCGTGAGGGCGTTGCCCGGCCGGTGAACGACGCGGTCGCCCATTCCCTCCCGGGCCAGGATCGGGGCGGCGTGCTCCACGGCCTTGGGAAGGTCGAGGACCACGGCGCGCAGGCCGGGATGCTTGCGGCAGAGGGCGGCCGAGAGGAGACCGTGGGAGCCGCCGATGTCCAGCAGGTCGCGGGCGCCCGCGGGAACCGGGATGCGCTGCGCCAGCTCGGGGATGCCCAGCCGGGCGACGTCGGCCATCCCGCGCTGGTAGAGAGCCCACTGCTCCGAGGTCATCTCCCCATGGATGTCCAGCACCTCGCCCGTGCGCACGAAGTCGTCGAGCCGGGCGATCCAGTCCCACTCCAGGTAGCGGTAGAGAAGGCTGTCGTGGAGCGACTGCGGGCTGTCAGGAAGAAGCCATTTGCGGCCGTCGTCGGTCAGCTCATAACGTCCGTCAGAGAGCCTGGCATACTCCAGGCTGACCAGCGTGTCGAGGAGGACCCGGGTGGCCCGCGGGTGGGTCCGGCAACGGGCGGCGACCTCCGCAGCCTCGAGCGAGCCCGCGGCGAGGGCCTGGGGCAGCCCGAAGCGGGCGGAGGTCATGAGAGAGCGCGCGAGCAGCAGGGTGGGGAGCGTCTCCGCGAGCGGCCGGGGCACGAGCCCCAAACCGATGGCGAGCCGCTCGACAAGGTTCTCGGGGATGGCTCCGAGCTTCACGGCCCGAGCTTACCCGAATTGATCTCGGGCTGGGGCCAGGGGGTCGGTCCGGCGCGCTGAGAGCACCGTTGTCTGTGGAGAGACCCTCCATTTCTTTCAAAGGAGCCGACCCTGATGAAGACACCCGCTCTTCTAGCTGCCCTCGTTTTGCTGACCGCTTCCCACGCCACGGCCTATGAGATCACCGGCACGGCCGTGAGCCACGACCGCAACCTCGTCCGCACCGAGTACTTGGTGCAGGCCGGGCCCTCCCCGCTCGAAAAGTTCAAGATGACGCGGCTGGTCAAGGACGTGCCGCAGTCCCAGCTCCGGGGCTCGATCTTCTTCTTCTTTCCCCTGGGCACCACCTTCTCCTTCTACGAGCAGCGCGACCCGAACGGCGCCTTCGGCTCGTCCATCGCCGAGTTCTTCGCTCTGCGCAACTTCGACGTCTACGGCTACTCGCCGCGCTTCGAAGGCATCCCCGCGGGCACCTGCGAGCTCGGCCTGTTCGACTGCTCGGTCATGAAGACCTGGGACCTCGCCTCCATGGTGGATGACATCGCCTTCGTGCGCTCCCAGATCGAGACGCTCCACCCCGGCACCAAGATCGTGGCCGGCGGCGCCTCCCTGGGCGGCATTCTGGCTACCGCGGTGGCCGACGACGCGCCGGGGGACTACGACGGCTTCATCCTCTGGGAAGGCATGCTCAACACTCCCGACCCAGCGGTGCGCGCCATGAACCAGGGCTACTGCGCCGCCCTGGAGGGCCTGCTCGCGGCCGGCGCAAGCTTCGACGCCTCGATCGGCGTCTTCCGGGAGATCTCCCGGCAGGCCGCGGTCAACCCGGCGGGCCTGACGCCCATCCCGCTGTTCCCGCCGACCCTCACCAACCACCAGGTCATGGTCCTGGCGCTCAGCACTCCGACCCCCGGCCCCGTCAGCATGCCGGTGCCGAACTACATCCAGATGAACGGCAGCCTGGCGGAGGACCGCCTCTTCTTCGCATCTGAGGCCCGGGTCTTCGACAACGTCGTCGGCCGCTTCGTGAACTACACCCCGCACGTGACGACCCGGGACATCTCCTGCTCCCTGGCCGGGGTCGAAACGAAGTACGTGGACAACCTGAGCGCGTTCCACGGCGCGGTACTGGCCATCGGCGGCGGACGCGGATTCGGACCCTACCTGGACGATCAGCTCGCTCAGTTCACCGGGACGACCGACAAGAAGATCCTCCTCAAGCCCGCGTTCGGACACATCGACCACTTCATGACCGCGAACCATCGTGACTTCGTGGAGAAGCCGATCTACGAGTGGGCGGTGCGGGTGTTCGGGGATTGAGAAGGCCGCCTCCTTGTGTCAGATTGGGGGGACACAAGGAGGCTTCATGCGCAGAGTAGCCCTCGCGGCTGTCGCCCTGTTCCTGCTGTCGTTCACGGCCTTCGCCGCCGAGCAGACCGACCGGCTCGTCCACTTGGGCAAGCTCTGGGGGACGGTCCGCTATCTCCACCCCTGGGTGGCCTACAAGGACGTCGACTGGGACGCCGCCCTCGTGGCGGCGATCCCGCGGGTCCGCGAGGCGAAGACCTCCGAGGAGTACAGGGCCGCGGTCCAGGGCATGCTCGGCGCGCTCGGCGATCCGGTCACCCGCGTGGCGGATCCGCCTCCTCCTCTTTCCGAGACTCCGGAGCCTCCCGCCGGCGCGCCGGCGGCTCTCACCCGCATGCTCGACGGCGGCGTGCTCGTGATCGACCCCGTGAAGTACCTCAGGACCGCGAGCCCGCGGGATACCCGCGCCGCCATTGCCGCTCTGCCCGAGGAGATGGGCAAGGCCTCCGCGGTGATCCTCGACCTGCGTGGCGGGCGGTTGGGGATGGAGTCCTACTACGTCCAGCAGTTCCTCGAAGAGCTCAGCGTCCATCTGGTCAGCCGGCCGGTCCAGGCGGCGCCGAAGCGATACCTGATCCATTCCGGCTACCGGCCCCAGATCGGCGGCAGCTCCGGCGGCTACTACTCGGGGTTCGTGACCGAGTTCGCCGACGTCTTCGAGCCGCCGCCGGGACGCGCGGTGTCGCCCATGAAGCCGAAGAAGATCGTCTTCCTCCTGGACGATTGCTGCGGGGTCCCGCCCCTGGCCCTCGCCCTCCGGGCTGCCGGCGACGCGCGGATCGTCTCCGAAGGGAGCCTCGGCGAGCTGCCCGAGGACACGCTGGCCGTCGATCTGGGGGAGGGGCTGAAGGCCGAGGTCCGTGTGAGCGAGATCGTGCAGATCCCCGGCTGGAGAGGGCCTCTTTCCGACCTCGAGCTTCCGGAAGGGTCCGGGGACGCAGCCCTCCAAGCCGCAGCGGCCGAGGCGCGCAAGGATTGGCCGCCCGTGGTCCGTACCTCCGCTGCGTCGCCGCTGCCTGATCCCGTGTTCCATCCGGACCGGGCCTACGCGGACATGAAGGAGCCGAGCCTGGAGTACCGGCAGCTCGCGGTGATCCGGGCCTGGAACGTCATCCACTACTTCTATCCCTACCTGCACCTGATCGGCGACTGGGACGCGGTCCTCCCCGAGTACCTGGGGAAGATGGAAGGGGCGGCGACCACCCGCGACTACGCGCTCACGCTCCTGGAGATGATGAGCCACGTCGCCGACGGGCATACGGGCCTCTGGGGGCGGCCCGAGGTCGAGCAGCCGTTCGGAGACGCCGGGCTGCCCATCCAGGTGCGCTGGACGGAGGGCGCCGCCGTGGCCTGGCGGGTGTCGGACGAGGTGAGGCAGGCCGGGATCGAGGTGGGCGACGCCATCCTGGAGGTCGATGGCGAGACGGTCCAGGCGCGCACCGAGCGGCTCGGCCGGTACGCGACCGCATCGACTCCATCCGCGCTGCTGAACCGGATCGCCGGCCGCCTTCTGCTCGCCGGCCCCGCCGGCTCGACCGCGAAGCTCGAGGTCCAGAAGCTCGACGGGAGCGTCCGCGACGTAAGCCTGGTGCGCGATCCCAAGAAGGCGCTCGCTCCCGAGGAGAAGGGCGACGTGGTGCGCATCCTCCCAGGCAACCTCGGCTATGCGGACCTGACTCGGCTCACCCGGGCCGAGGTGGACGGCATGTTCGACAAGCTCAAGGACACCCGCGCCATCATCTTCGACATGCGCGGCTATCCGCAGGGGACGGCCTGGGCGATCGCGCCGCGGATCAACACCCGCAACGCCAGGATCGGCGCCCAGTTCCGCCGCCCCCAGGTGAGCGCCTTCTCCGTCGAGGAGGCGGAATCAGGCTTCCACTTCTCGCAGCCGCTGCTCGATCTGCCCGAGGGCGAGGCGAGGTACACCGGCCCGATCGTGATGCTGATCGACGACCGCGCCGTCAGCCAGTCCGAGCACAGCGGCCTGTTCTATGAAGCGGCCAACGGCACGAAGTTCATCGGCACGGCCACGGCCGGGGCGAACGGCGACGTCACCCGCTTTCCGGTGCCGGGAGGGATCTGGATCGGCTTCACGGGCCACGACGTGCGCCACGCGGACGGCCGCCAGCTCCAGCGGATCGGCTTGACCCCGGACATCGAGATAGCCCCGACCCGCGCCGGCCTCAAGGCCGGGCGGGATGAGGTGCTGGAGCGGGCGGTGCAGTACTTGGACGAGACGCGGAAATAGCCGTCAGGGCTGCCCGTCGATGAGCGCGCCGGCACTTTGGCTGGATCCGTCGCTCCAGACAGCGAGGCCCTGCCTCTGGACCGGATCGTAGACGAGCTCGCGGGGGAAGCTGAGGGGTTGGTCGGCCGCCAGCAGCTCGCCTGCCGCGCCGTTGAGCAGGTTGCCGTTGAGGTCGAGCGCGAGCAGCCGGACCTCGGCGAGGCTCTCACCCAGGGGGTATCGCGCCCACACCACTCGCAGGACCCTGCCGTCGAAGTCACCGACGCCGCTGATTTGAGCCTCTTCTGGAGCCGCCTGCTTCACCTCCCACAGGGGGCGGCCGGCTCCGTCCAGACGCTGGATGGAGAGGCCGACCTGCCGCTTGCCGAAGTCGTTGTACAGGACGAAGGCGCCGCCCCCGGGACCGGCGGCCAGGCTCGTGAAGCCATCCGCATCCGGGCCGCTGGCGACGGCCGTGCCGGCCCCCCAGAGCTTGCGTCCGTCCCGGCTCATCCGCTGGGCCACCACATCCAGGCCGTCGGGGCCGTCCGAGAAGGCCACGACCGCTCCACCCTCGCCGTCGGGGACAACCCCCAGGCGCACTGTCACGGAGCCGGAGCCCGAGGAGATGCGGGTCCTGTGGATGAGCTTGCCGCGCCGGCCCCAGAGGGGGGTCCCATCCGCGGCGAAGTGCTGCCCCTCGACCAGGACCGGAAGTGTGCGGCCCGCGGAGTAGCGGTAGTTGTGCCAGGCCACCACGAGACCGCCCTCGCCATCCGGCACCGCCTGGGGCGTCATGCGCACACCGGCGAGGCCGCCCGACTTGAGGCCGCGAACGGACCACAGGCGCCGGCCGTCCTCGTCGAGGTGCTGGCACAGGACGTCGGCATTGAGCGTGGTGCCATCGGTCGGCCGGCTGGAGAGGCAGACGTAGACTCCGCCGTCGCCGTCCGGCACGAGGGTGGGCGAGGTCTGGAGCCGGCGTCCCGGCTCCTGCGCGGCGACCACTCCATCACCCGCCCAGAGCCCATGGCCGTCCCCGCCGTACCGCTGCACGACGACGTCGATCTTGCGATCTTCAATACCCCGGAAGTACGCGACGAACACCCCGGACGCGGGATGCGGGGCGAGCACCGGCTGGGCTTCGACGTCCCTGGCTGAGCCGGCAACGGTGAGGCCTGCCTCGGGGAAGACGAAAGAGCCGTCGGGACGGACCCACTGCATGCGTACGTCAGCGTCCGCGTCGGGGCCGGATTCCCCAGACCAGCTCCAGACCACGGCGAAGCCGCCGTTCGGAAGCAAGGCCGCGTCCGAGAGGTAATTCCCTCCCGAGGTGCCGAAGGGGATGACCTGCGCGGACACCGCGACAGGAAGCAGGCACAGAATCAGGAAGGCAAGGTGTTTCATGGATTCTTTCCCTCGAAAAGCACGCCGGTAACCCTTCCCGGGTCCGTTGCGGAGCTCAGGACGGCGAAGCCCTGATCGCGGACCGGGTCGTAGGAGAAGCTGAGGACAGCACTGCCCTCCGCCAGGAGCTCGCCGTCCGGGCCGTCGAGCCGGTTGCCGTTCAGATCAAGGACGATAAGCCGGACCTGGGACTGATCGGACGCTTGGTGGTAGCGCGTCCAAACGACCCGCAACACGTCGCCGTCGAAAGCGCCGAAGCCGTAGGTGTCGTGTGTTTCCGGAGCTGAGAGCCGCGTCTGCCAGATAATGCCGCCCGTTCCGTCCAGGCGGTGGATGCCGAGCTCGGCTCGTCCCTGATCATCCCGGACCAGGATGAAGGCTCCTCCGCCGGGACCGGGGACCAGGTCGACAACGGTCTGCGTGCCCGCTTCTTCCGTCACGACCGCGCCGGGGCCCCAGAGCGGATTGCCGGACCGGTCCACCCGCTGGGCTGCCACGTCGACGCCGGGCTCGCCCTCCGAGAGGAGGTCGTCGAATGCGAGGAGCGCTCCACCCTCGCCGTCGGATATTGCCCGCAGGCCCGCGGCGGCGTAGAGGGCACCTCGTCCCGGCATGTGTGTCTGGTGGAGGAGCCGGCCCTGTTTGCCCCAGAACCGGATCCCGTTCGCAGCGAAGTGCTGCCCCTCGATCAGAGCCGGGAGGTTCGTTCCAGGGCTCCGCTCGTTGCGCCAGACGACCAGCAGGCCACCCTGGCCATCCGTCATCCCTTGCGGCCCGCCGCGCTGTCCGGGAACGCCGCCCGCCGTCAGCCCCTGTCTGGGCCACCGTCGCCGGCCGCTCGCGTCCAGGTGCTGGCAGAGGGTCTTGGTGCTGCCCGTTGCCTCGTCGACCGGGAAGCTCGCGAAACAGACGTAGACCCCGCCCTCGGCATCGGGCACCAGGGTGGGCGCGGTCTGGATCCGGCGGCCTTCCTCGACCGCGGCGACCACGCGCCACAGGCGCTTGCCGGCGCCGTCGTAACGCTGCACGACCACGGCGGTCTTGACCTCGAAGTCGCCGGAGTCGAACGCGACGAACACCCCGGAGCGGGGATGCGGCGCGATCACCGCCCCGCTCTCATGCACCTGCGGGGAGCTGGCGACCTCGCGGTTTCCCTTGGGGAAGGCGCGGGAGCCATCCGGACGGACCCACTGCATGCGCACGTCCGAGTCCGAGTGCGGACCGCCGACAATCGTCCAGTTCCACACCGGGGCATAGCCGCCACCCGGCAGGAGGGCCACGCCATGGCCCGGCATGAAGTAGCTCGAGCCGGAATTGCTCAGGGGGATGTCGGCCGCGACCGCCGCGGATACCGCGGCGGATACCGCGGCAGGAAAAAGGCACAGGATCAGCAGAACGAGACCTTGGCGGGAGCTCTTCATGGGAGCGATTGTACTTCTATCCCGTCCCATCCTTCCGATAGAACGCCGCGATCTCCCTGCCGAGCTTCTCGCGGCGGACCCACTGCTTTACCCACCACATGGGATCGTAAGGCTCGTCGATATCGGGGATGGGCTTGCCGGTTCCGGGCAGGTTGTCGAACTGCCCCTCCTCGATCGCCTGCTGGATTCGGTTGTCGGAAATGAGCTGGATGGCACGGCGGGAGAGACGATCCTGACTCATGAGCCGAATTATGCCATCCGTCTCCGGATCGGTAACACAAGGGAACGCAATCCCGCGGCCCAACCCGCGGCGTGCAACATTTCACCCGCGGGTTGAAACATTAGGGAGCCGGGTGGAACGTTGCAACCCGCCGGTTTTGTCATACAACCCGCTGGTTGATACGTTGCGGAGCCGGGTGGAATGTATCAACCCGCCGGTTGGACGCCCCGGCCAGTGGGTTGAACGTTGCAACCGCCGGGTTTGGAGGCTCGACCCGCGGGTCGAGTGGCTGTGGCGCCGGGTAGAATGTATCGGGGAGACAGGATGATCATCCGCGAAGCCACCGCATCCGATGCCGCCGCCCTGGCGGCGCTCTCAACCCAGCTCGGATACACAACGCAGCCCGGTGAAGCCGCGGAGCGCTTGGCGGCGCTCGGGCCTGCCGGCATCGTCCTGGTCGCGGAAGAGAACGGCGCCGTCCTCGGCTGGATCCATGTCTGCGGAGTCCAGTTCTTCCAGTCGCCGCCGTTCGCCGAGGTGGGCGGGCTGGTGGTGGACGAGGTCGCGCGCGGGAAGGGTGTGGGCAAGCTCCTCCTCGAAGCCGGCGCCCGCTGGGCCGCGGAGCGCGGCTACCGGAAGCTGCGCGTGCGCAGCAACGTGGTCCGCGAGGATGCCCATCGCTTCTACGAGCGGGAAGGCTTCCGGCGGGTGAAGACCCAGGCCGTGTTCGACCGCGGGTTATGATCCCCCCGATGGACAGATTCGCCCGCTATAGCTGGTTCACCCTCGCCTACAACATCGCCGTGATCCTCTGGGGAACGGCGGTGCGCGCCACCGGGTCCGGCGCGGGATGCGGCAGCCACTGGCCTCTCTGCAACGGGGTGATGCTGCCGCGGGAGCCCCGCATCGAAACGATCATCGAGCTGACCCACCGCGTCACCAGCGGCCTCGCGGGTCTCCTGGTGATCGGGCTGGTGGTGATGGCGTTCCGCAGCCGTCCGAAAGGCCATCCGGCGCGCCGGATGGCAGTGCTCTCGCTGATCTTCATCATGACCGAGGGGGCTGTGGGCGCCGGACTGGTGCTGTTCGAGCTGGTGGCGGACAACCAGTCCATGGCGCGGGCCCTGTTCATGGCGACGCACCTGGTTAACACGTTCTTCCTGCTTGCCTTCCTGACCCTGACGGCCCATTTCGCCTCTGGCGGCGCGATCTTCCGGTGGCGCGGCAAGGGGAGCGGGCTCGCGGCGCTCGGGCTGGGTGCGCTGATCGTGGCGGGAGTGAGCGGCGCGGTGGCCGCGCTGGGGGATACTCTCTTCCCCTCCGCCTCCCTTGCCGAGGCCCTGAGGCAGGACCTCTCGACCACGGCGCACCTGCTGATCCGCCTGCGCATCCTCCACCCGGTGATCTCGGTGTCGGCGGGCCTTCTCGTGGCGCTCCTGGCGGCGCGGGCGATGTCCGATGCTGCCCTGGCGCGGCCTGCCCGCTGGACGGCTGGGCTGGTCGTAGCGCAGATCGTGGCCGGGGTGGTGAACGTTCTGCTCCTCGCTCCGGTGTGGATGCAGGTCGTTCACCTGCTCCTGGCGGATCTGCTGTGGATCTCGGCGGTGCTGCTGGCCGCGCGGGGGCTGGCGGCTCGGGAGGTGGATGGCGGGTTCGAGACGGCGGCGGGGTACGTGATGCAGAAGAACGCTAAGTTGTACCAACGGCTCCGCTAATCGGAAGGCGCGGCTATACTCCTTCACGAGGGAATGTTCATGACTACCAACGACCTGGAGTCCGAAGTCCTCAAGCTCGATCCAAAGGAGCGTGCTCGGATTGCGCAGCGCCTCCTCGAAAGCCTGGAGGCACTCTCGGAAAACGAGATCGAGTCTCTCTGGTACCAAGAGGCGGAGCGCCGGGACCGGGAACTCGATGAGGATCCGAGCCGCGCGATTCCTGCTGACGAGGTGATGCGCGAAGCCCGAGCCCGTGTTCGGTGAGCTTCACGGTCTCTTACACTTCAAGGGCGCGGGAGGAGCTCTTCGATGCCGCCGACTATTACGACTTGGAGAGCCCTGGCCTCGGGTCCTCGTTTTTGGCGGCAGTCAGCCAAGCGTTGGAGCAGATCATGCTCTACCCCGAATCCGCTCCTGCGGTTCGCGGAAGAGTGCGTCGCAAGACTGTCCAGCGCTTCCCCTATAGCCTGCTCTACTCTCTTCGCGGCCAGACGATTCGTATCGTTGCCGTCATGAACCAGAAGCGCCGGCCGTCATACTGGTGGGGACGGCAGTAAGAGCTACCTCTTCTTCTGGTCGCCCCTGTCACCCTGGCCGGAGGGGACCGTGGTCTTCGCCTGGCGCTTGCGGTCCTGGCTCAGCGACTTGCCCACATCCACCACTGAGGCGAACTGCCCCTTCTCATTGCGCCGGACGTAGCGCTTGTCCGTTCCGGTGTCGATCAGCTCACGTTTCGAAGCCATTCCGGACCTCCTTTTACGCCGCCCGGCGGCTGAGCAAGCAGAGGGCGTAGCCCTCCAGCTCCTCGGCGCGATGGGCGGCGGTGTGATGGTTCATCACCCGGGCTCGGGCGCGCTGGCCGAGGGCGCGGCGCTCCCGCTCGGGCACGTCGCAAAGGTATTGCAATACTTCCGCCGGGCTGCGGGCGATCAGGATCTCCTCCCCGATCTTGAAGATGCTTTCCAGCCCCGGCCAGGAATCGCTCACGATCGGCGTGCCGCAGGCCGCGGCTTCGAAGAGCCGCACGCTCGGCGACCAGCCCGCGGCGATCATGTCGGCCCGGGTCACGTTCAGGGTGAAGCGCTGCTGGTTGTAGAACCGGCGGTGCTTCCTGGGCTCCAGGTGCTGGTAGCGCTTGACGTTGCGCGGCCAGCGGATGTCCTCCGGATACTGCGGCCCGGCCACCACGAAGCGGCCTTCGCGCCAGCCTCGGGCGGGCTCGGTCAGCAGCCGGTCCACCGTGGGCTGGCGGTCGTCGCTGTAGGTCCCCATGTAGCCCAGGTCCCAGCGCGGCTCGACCTCTTCCGGATAATAGAGCTCAGGGTCGAACGAGCAGTAGAGTGCCCGCGCCATGGGCGAGCCGAAGGTGCGCTCCAGCCTCTTGAGCGTGGGGCCGCCGGTGAAGGAGAAGTAGGCGCCGTAGCGCGGGATCAGGTCGGGGTGCAGGTACTCGTAATCCTGCCTGGCGAGCTTGGCCAGGGTTACCGGCGTGTCGATATCGTAGAAGGCCGTGGCCCCTCCGGCCGTGCTCGTCACCCATCTCCCGACCTCCACCCCCTCGGGCACGTAGGAGCCGACGATGACCAGGTCCGCAGTGCGCACTTCGGACTGAAAGCGGTCCTTGAGCTCCTCCAGGCCGGAGTAGAGTTGCGTCTCACCCCAGGGCGGCGCGGGCATGTCCCGGTTGTCGGCGTACCAGGGGGCGTCGCGCTCCAGGAACAGGATGCGGTGCCCGCGCTTCGACAGCTCCCGCACCAGGCCGCGGTAGGTGGTGGCGTGGCCGTTCCCCCACGAGGAGGTGATGGACAGTCCCAGGATGACAATGTCGAGCGGCTGGCTCATGACTCCACGGTCTCCAGGCTGAGAACGGTTTCGACCTGCGCCGCCCGGTGCGCGTAGGTGTGCTCGGCGAGCACCCGCCGGCGGGCCGCTTCGCCGATCCGCCGCGCCCGCTCGGGCGTCAGCTCGCGCAGATGCTCGGCGACCTGGGCGCCGTCGCGCGCCACCAGCACCTCACGGCCGGGCTCCAGAAACATCTCGATCCCCACCCACTCGTCCGTGATCAGGCAGGCCCCCGCGCCGGCCGCCTCGAACACCCGCGTCGCGGGCGAAAAGCCGTAGCGGGCCATGCTCTCGCGGCTGATGTTGAGCACCGCGAGCGGCGTGCAGTTGAAGGCGTTGTGGTCCCGGGTGTAGACGTGGCCGACGTAGGTCACGTTGCCCGGCATGGGCTTGTCCGCCCAGCCGCTGCCCCCGAGAAGGAAGGTCTGCTCCGGCAGCTTCGCCGCAGCATTCAGGAAGAACTCCTCGACCCTCGCCTCGCGGTCGGGCAGCCGGTTTCCTAAAAAGCCGAGATCGGCCTGGAATCGCGGATCGGGTTCCACCGGGTGATGGGTGGTGGGGTCAAGCGCGTTGTAGATGGGCACGCAATCCCGAGCTCCGAAGCCCCGGTAGGCATCGACCACGGGATCGCCGCCGCCGTAGGTGAAGATCAGGTCGTACTTCGGGACCAGAGCGCGGAAGGGATCCGCCGGGTTGGACTCCATGCGGTCGAGGGTGGCCGGGGCGTCGACGTCCCAGAAGGCGCGGAGGCCTTCGGCGTCCAGGACCGCTTTCTCGAGCAGCTCGTCGAAGACTCCGACGCCGCTCGCCTTGACCACGAGGTCCGAGCCGCGGGCCTCTTCCAGGCAGCGCCAAGCCGCTTCCTCGGTAGCAGGGTAGACGACGACCCGCGCCCAGTCGGGGTCGGGGATGTCCCGGTGCTGCTGGCGCTCGAAGGCGTCGGGCTCGTAGAAGGTGATCCGGTGGCCGCGCTCGGCGAGGTTGCGGAGCACGCCGCGGTAGTAGGTGGCCGCCCCATTCCAATAGGCGGAGACGAGGCTGGAGCCGAAGAAGGCGATGTTCATCTCACCCCCAACTCCTCTGTGATGGTCACGGTGGAGAGCGCTGCATGGATGGCCAGCAGCTCGTCCACCCGATGGGCGCAGGTGTGCCGTTCGAGGATGGTCCGGCGGCCACGCTCGGACAGGTGCCGGGCGAGGTCCGGATCGTGGAGCACGTCGCGCAGGCGGCGCTTCATCTCCTCGCCGCTCTTCGCCACGAGGAAGTCCTCCCCGGGGGTGAACAGCCCTTCCACGTCGTCCCAGGGGGCGGAGATCAGCGGGATGCCGCAAGCCAGGGCTTCGAAGGGCCGGATCGTGGGGATCCCCGGCAGCGCTTCCACATAAGGCCGGCGCGGCACGTGGACCGTCACCCGGAAGCGGGCAAAGGCGCGCGGCACCAGGTCGTTGGGCAGCCAGCCGGCGTACTCGATCCCCGAGCCCGCCAAGGCGGCTTTGGCCTCGCCGGGGTAGCGCACACCGTGGACGCGGGTCCTCAGGGCCAGGTCGCGGGCAGGGGTGATGAGGAGCTCGTGAAGCTCGGCGTTGCGCTCGCCGTCCCCCCAGTTGCCGATCCAGATCAGGTCGCCTTCCTGAGGCTCCCCATCGATCGGATGAAAGACTCGGGTGTCGGCCGCCTCGTGCCATGTCCAGGCGCGCTCGGCCCAGCCGCGATCCAGATAGAGGTCGCGGATCACGCGGCCGAAGGCGAGGACGCCGTCGTAGCCCGACAGGTCGTAGCCGGCCATCTGCTCCGGGGCGGTCACGGCGCGGTGATGGGTGTCGTGGAAGAGCAGGCGGTAGTCGTTGCGCTGGCGGTGCTGGCCGATCCGCCGGACCAGGCCGTGATCGTTCCACTCGTGGACGAGCACCAGATCGACGCCGTCCAGTGCCTGGTCGAGATCGAGCTGATCGTAGCGCCGGGAAGTCAGCGTCGGATAGGCGGCGCGAAAGCCGTCCAGGGCCTTCTCGCCGTGATCGGCGACGAGATTCTGAAGGCTCCAGGAGTCGCGGGGCTCGAAGAAGAGGACTTCGTGGCCCCGCGACTGAAGCTCGGTCCCGATGCCGCGCAGGAAGTGCGCGTTGCCGTGGTTCCAGTCCGACAGCAACGAGTGGACGAACAGCGCGATCCGCATGGACCTAGACGGCGACCTGCGCGGGGTAGTCCCGATCCATCTCTCTGCTCTCCGTGGCGGCGAGCACCTCGCCGTAAGCCGTGAGGTAGCCCTCGACCATCCGCTCCGTGGTGCGCTCGATGGCCCGCGAGCGGGCTCCGGCGGCCAGGGTGGTGCGGCGGTCGGGGTCCTCGATCAGACGGACGAGGGCGTCCTCCAGGGCCTCCGGATCGTCCGGCGGCACGAAGACCGCGCGGTTGCGCCAGAGCTCGCGCAGGCTGGGGATGTCTCCCAGTACCAGGGCGCAGCCGGACAGGGCGGCTTCGAGGACCGAGAGGCCGAACGGCTCGTAGCGCGCCGGCAGGACGTAGATGGATGCGCGGCCGAGCCACGCGGCCAGCGCGCGTTGCGACAGCCGCCCGAGCAGGCGCGTGTGGTGCGGGCGCGCCTCGCCGCCGTCCGGATGATGGTTCTCGCCGGCCACGAACACCGGCCAGGGGAGGCGGGGCGCCACGCTCTCCAGCGCTTCCAGGTTCTTGGCCTCGTCCCACAGCCGGCCGGCCGAGAAGACCATGGGCTCCTTGGCCGTGGCCCGGAACTGGCGCACGTCGCGGCCGTTGTGCACGACCCTGGCGCGGGGGAGCGGACCGTAGTGGCGGCAGAGGGCCGACATCATCGCGGCCGACGGGGCGATCACGAAATCGGCGGCGGCCAGGCCGGCGCGGACCTCACGGCGGTAGCGGTCCCAGTCCTCCGGAGCGGGCTCGTTCTTGACGGCTTCCCACCAGGAGAGGACGCAGGAGTGGCCGACGACGATCTTGGGGGCGTGCCAGGGGAGCGCCGCGTGGGCGTAGCCGTTGAGGTGGATCAGGTCGGGAGCGAAGCGCTCCTCCAGGCCGAGGAGCCAGTCGCCGGCGCGCTCCACGTCGCGCCAGGGATCGTCCATCCACTCCAGCTTGAAGTTGCTCTCGAAGACCTTGAGCCGGGGGATGCGTCCGGCCATCTCGCGCTGCAACCCATCGACAGGGGTGCCCATGGTGGCGATCGCCACCTCGATCCCCTGGTCAGCCAGGCCGCGCGCCAGCTCGAGGGCGTAGGTCCAGACGCCGCCGACCGTGTCCGCGGTCATCAGGACCTTGCGCGGCAAAGGATGCATCTCGCTCATGTCGGTCACCTCTCCGGGCCGAAAACAGTAAGCCGTGGGGTGTTTTTCATCCAAGATTCGTGCCGAGGCCTCCCGCCCGCCGGCTCGCTGCGACGAGAGCCGCCGCCGCCTCGGACGGCAGCCCGGCTTCGGTGATCCAGTTGTAAAGGTTGCCCACACCCTCCTTCGCGTTGACGCGCGGATGCCAGCCGGTCGCGGCCTGGAACCGGCGGGTGTCCGAGACGTAGTAGCGCTGATCGCCCGTGCGCCAGCCCTCGAACTGGATCTCCGGGCGCTTGCCGTGCAGCTTCTGGATCAGGCCGATCAGCTCCAGCAGGGAGACGGTGTTGTCCGGGCCGCCGCCCATGTTGAACGCGTGGCCGCTGATCTTGTCGATGTTCTGCCAGGCGAGCAGGAAGGCGCGGACGAGGTCCTGGGCATAGAGGACGTCCCGCACCTGAAAGCCGTCGCCGTAGAGCGTGATCGGCTTCCCTTCCAGGGCGCGGATGACGAAGTGGGCTACCCAGCCCTGGTCCTCGTTGCCGAACTGGTGCGGTCCATAGATGCAGCTCATGCGGAACACCGCGGTCCTGAGGCCATAGCTGCGGGAGTAGTCGAGGACGTACTGGTCCGCGGCGCCTTTGGAGCAGCCATAGGGGCTGTGGAAGTCGAGCCGCCGCTCCTCGGAGAACCCGCGCAGGCGCAGGAGCGCGTCCTTGGGCTCGTAGCGCATGCCGTCCAGGTGAAGCTCGACATCCTCCATGCCGCCGTAGACCTTGTTCGTGGAGGTGAAGATCACCGCCGGAGGCTTCGGCTCGAGGCGGGCCGCTTCCAGCACATTGACCGTGCCGTTCACGTTGACGTCGTGGTCGTAGATGGGATCTTCCAGGCTGGTGGTCACCGCCACCTGGGCGGCGAAGTGGAACACCGCCTCCACTCCCCGCATGGCGCGGCGCACCGCCTCGGGATCGCGCACGTCGGCCTTCTCGAACAGGATGCGGTCGCCATGGGTCTCCTCGAGCCACGCCAGGTTCTTCTCCACGCCGGGGCGGGAAAGGTTGTCGAGCACCCTCACCCTCCGGCCGGAAGAGGCCAGCGCGTCGGCCAGATTGGTGCCGATGAAGCCGGCGCCGCCGGTGATCAGAAAAGGCTTGCCGCTCATACCGTCAACCCCCGGGCGGCCAACTCCTCGCCGGCTTGTGCGACGCGGTCGGTGGCCACCTGTCCCTCGAGCCAGGACGACAGCTCGATCAGTCCCCGTTCCAGCGGCATCTGGGGCTCGTAGCCGAGCACCCGCCGGGCCATCGTGATGTCCGCGAAGCAGTGGCGGATGTCGCCCACCCGGTACTTGCCCGTTACCTCGGGCTCCAGGTCCTTGCGGCCGAGCACCTCCGCCATCGCGCGGGCGATCTCCCGCACGGTGTACTGGCGGCCGCTGCCCACGTTGAGCACCTGATCGCGAGCCGATTCGACCTCCAATGCCAGCCGGCTGGCGCGGGCGATGTCCGAGACGTGGACGAAGTCGCGCATCTGGTAGCCGTCCTCGAAGATCAGGGGCGGATTGCCGTTGAGCAGCCGCGAGGCGAAGATGGCGAGCACCCCGGTGTAGGGGTTCGATAGCGCCTGCCGGGTGCCATAGACGTTGAAGAAGCGCAGCGCCACGGTGGGGATCGAGTAGGCTCGGCCCACCATCAGGCACATGCGCTCCTGGTCGTACTTGGAGAGCGCGTAGACGGAAGAGAGGCACGGCGTCTTGGACTCGGGCGTGGGCACCGGCGTGAGCGGCCGGCCCTGATCGTCCCTCACCTCCCAGTCGTGGGCCTTGAGCTGCTCGATCCCGCGTTCCAATCCTGGGACCGGGCGACCTCCGCCGTCGGCGTAGAGCCCTTCGCCGTAGATGCTCATGCTGGAGGCCACGACCAGGCGCCGGACCGGCTTCTCGATCAGAGCTTCCAGCAGCACCGCCGTCCCCAGGGTGTTCACGGAGGTGTACTTCTCGATCTCATACATGCTCTGGCCGACGCCGACCCGGGCCGCATAGTGATAGACCGCATCGACTCCGTCGAGCGCCCTGCGCACCGCCTCCGGATCGCGGACGTCCCCTTCGATCAGCTCCACGTCCGGATTGAGGTAGCCAGGCCGTCCCGAGTCGTGTCCGTGCACCTGATCCGAGAGGTTGTCCAGTGCCTTTACCTCATACCCATGTTCGAGTAATTCGTCTGCAAGATGGGAACCGATGAAGCCAGCCCCTCCAGTGATGAGAATCCTTCCGCTCATCCCTCTCCCTTCCTTGTTTCTCATGTTGTTGGAATGAATCAACTACTCCCTCACATTTCGTACAGAGACGACAGCAATGTACGTGCCAGACGGGAGGGAGAAAAAAAGCCCGGCTTCTTTGTACGTTTCCGGGCCGTGGAAGGAGAGTCGGGGAGGAAGACGAGGGAAAAGGGCGTGTAGCTTTTGCTACACGCCCCACGCGCCGGTTACCGTCAGCGTCCGTTCTTGGAGCCTGGCGGCTGCGGCAAGGTAATGTCTACCGGTGTCACCTTGCCGAACGTGGCGAGAGGCTTGTCCTGGCCTTGGGGAGGGCCGACCACGAGGATGGCGAACTCCTCTGGCCGAAGGTGGCGGACGGCGGCGTCGCGCACCTGGGCAGGGGTGACCGCCTCGATGCCGGCGCGGTAGCGCGACAGCAAGTCGCGCGGGTAGCCGTGGAACTCGGCCTGGATCTGCTGGCCCAGCACCTTGCGCGGCGCGTCGATGCGGAAGATGAAGGAGTCCAGGAGCCCGCGCTTGGCGATCTCGATCTCGGCTTCCGTGGGCGGGAAGGCCTCGAGGTTGCGGGCCTCCTCCAGCAGGGCGTCGATGCTGGCGCCGGTCGTTTCGACCTTGGTGGTCGTGAACAGCATGGTCATGCCGGGGTGATCCCAGGCGGTCCCGACCTGGCCGGCCACGGCGTAGGCGAGCCCCTTCTTGGTGCGCACGTTGCTGAACAGGCGGGAGACCATGGAGACGCCGAGCACCTGGTTCGTGACCTCCAGGGCGTAGTAGTCCGGATGGTCCCGGCGCACGCCGAGGTGCCCCATGATGATGCCCGATTGCGGAATGTCGGCCTTCTCGGCGTAGTAGATGCCGGGGGTGAGCCGCTCGCGCCAGGAAGGTGCGGCGAGCTTGTTCTGCGGTCCCCGGGGCCAGTCGCCGAGCGCCTCGCGCACCCAGCGCACGGCCTCCTCGGACGAGAAGTCGCCCACCAGGCCGACGACGGTGCGGTCCGGGTGGAACATCTGCCGATGCCAGGCGAGCGCGTCCTCCCGGGTGATGGCGCCGAGGGTCGCGTAGGTCTCGTTCCAGCCATAGGGAGAGTCCGGCCCGTAGATGATCTCCTGGAACTCGCGGAAAAGGATGGGGATCAGGTCGTCATTCTGGCGGGAGACGTTGGTGACCGCCCGGTTGCGCTCGACCTCCAGCTTTTTCGGGTCGAAGGCGGGGTGGCGGAGCACGTCGGCGAGGATACGCAAGGCGTCGGGGAAGTCCTTCTTGAGCGAGTTGAGGGTGACGCGCGCGGCGTCCTCCGCCACTCCGACCTCGATGCCGGCGGCGCGGCTCTCCAGCCAGTCGTCGAGCTGGTCGCCGTTCATCCGCTCGGTGCCGCCGGTGCGGAGCACGCGGCCGGCGAGCTCGGCGAGGCCGATCTTGTCGGCCGGGTCGTAGCCGGAGCCGGCGCGGACGAGCACCGTGGCCTCGACCAGCGGCAGCTCGTGATCCTCCATGAGGAGGAGGACGAGGCCGTTCTCCAACTCGATCCGCTGCGGCTCCGGGATGTCGAAGCGGGCGAGCGGAGGGAAGCGGATGTCCTGGACGCGGTCGACCTGCGCCGCGGCTGGGAGGGCGGTCAGGAGCAGCAGGGCAAGGATCCGGCAGAATCGGTTCATCGCGTGCTCTCCTTGGTCGCGGAGGTGCGGGTCTTGCTCATCGCGACCGTCCGGTTGTTCTTCTGGAAGGTCTCGTTCGCCACGCGGCGGATGTCGGCCTTGGTGACCTTGTCGATGCGGTCGAGGTAGTGGAACAGCTCGCGCCAGTCGCCGTAGAGGCGTTGCTGGTCGGCGAGCAGGTCGGCGAGGGTCTGGTTGTCGCGCATGTTGCGGAGGAGGTCGGCCTTGGTGCGGGTCTTGAACTTGGTGAGCTCCTCGTCCGTGACGTCCTCGTTCTGCAGCCGCGCGATCTCGGCGTGCACGACCTCCTGCACCTGCTCGTTGGTGACGCCATAGGCGGGCATGGCGAAGATCGCCCAGAGGTTCGGGTACTTGGTGCCGGGGTAGCCGGAGAACGAGCCTGCCTGGACGGCGAGCTTCTTGTCGCGCACCAGGGTGCGGTACAGCCGGGAAGTGCGCCCGCGGCTGAAGATGTCGTCGATGGCGTCGTAGACCGGCTGGTCGGGATGGGTGTTGGCCGGCTTGTGGTAGCCCTCCAGATAGATCGGCTGCGCCGCGTTCTCCAGGACCACGATCTTCTCGGCGTCCTGGGGAGGCTCGACCGTGCGCAGCGGCTGCGGTCCCGGACGGGCCGCGATGCGGCCGAAGTACTTCTCCAGGACGGGGATGACGGCCGCGGGCTTGATATCGCCCACGATCACGGTAATCAGGTTGGACGGGGCGTAGTAGGTGTCGAAGAACTTCTGGGCGTCGGTGGCGGTGAACGACTGCAGGTCGCTCATGTAGCCGACGGTCGGCTGCTTGTACGGGTGAGCTTCGAAGGCCGTGGTCTGGAACTGATCCAGCAGGCGTCCAAAGGGGCTGTTCTCACCCATGCGGCGCTCCTCCTGAACGACGTCGCGCTCCTGGTAGAACTCGCGGAACACGGGGTGGAGGAAGCGCTCGGATTCGAGGAAGGCGAAGAGCTCGAGCTTGTTGGAGGCCAGGGAGTAGAAGTAGCGGGTGTCGTCGGGTCCGGTCATGGCGTTGATGCCGGTGGCTCCCTCGCGGGCGAGGATGGTGTCGAAGCTGCCCGTCTCGTCAATGAAGCTGGAGGCCTCCTGCTGGCGGGCGCGAAGCTCGGCGAGGAGCGTCTCCACCTTCTTGAGGTCGGACTTGGGGGAGAGGCGCTCGGCCTGGTAGGCGGCATAGGCGGTCTCCACGGCTTCCAGAGCCTTCTTCTCCGAGGTCCAGTCCCTGGTGCCGATCTTCGGCCCCCCCTTGAAGGCCATGTGCTCGAACATGTGGGCGAGGCCGGTGATGCCGGGCACCTCCTGCGCCGAGCCCACGTCGGCGAGGGTGCAGAAGGCGAAGACCGGCGCGGTCGGCCGCTCGACCAGGATGAAGGTCCATCCGTTGGCGAGCTTGTGAAGGGTGGTGCGCTCCTCGAACGACTTGAGGTCCTGGCCCAGTGCGGGAAGGGCCAGCGCGAACAGCGCCAGGGCCGCTCGGGCGGCGAGTTGTCGGCTCATAAAAATCCTCCAGGAGAAGAGTTTAAAGGATGGCCGCGTTCCCTGGCCGCTCGATCGCCTTGCGGAACTCCTCATAAGGCAACGTGTTCAGCACATGCCGGGGCTCCAACCCCGCGCGGCGGGCCTGGTCGATGCCGTAGCGCATCAGGTCGAGCTCGATGATGCGGTGGGAGTCGGTGTTGATCATGAAGCGGCAGCCCAGGTCGCGGGCGAGGCGCAGGTGGTCGTCGCGGAGGTCGAGGCGGTTGGGGCTGGAGTTCAGCTCCAGCGCGACACCCAACTTGGCGGCGCGGCGGAAGATCAGGTCGAGGTCCATCTCCGCTCCCTTGCGGCGGTTGATGATGCGCGCGGTGGGATGGCAGAAGACGTTGACCTCCGGGTGCTCCAGGGCGCGCAGCACCCGCTCCGTCTGCTGCTCTTGCGGCAGGTCGAAACGGGAGTGGAGCGAGACCAGGACCAAGTCGAGCCCGGCGAGCATCTCGTCCTCCAGGTCCAGGCTGCCATCGGCGAGGATGTCCACCTCCATGGAGCGCAGGATGCGGATCTCCGGGTGGCGGGCGCGGACCTCGTCGATCTCCTTCCACTGCTCGCGCAGGCGGTAGGCGTCGAGACCGTTGGTCATCGCGAGCACCTTGCTGTGGTCCGAGATGACCATGTACTCGTAGCCGCGGTCCGCGCAGGCCTCCACCATCTCCTCGATCGTCTGGCGGCCGTCCGACCAGATGGAATGCATGTGGAGGTCGGCCCGCATGTCCCCCGTCTCGATGAGCCGGGGGAGAGGACCGCGGACCGCGGTCTCGATCTCGCCGCGGTCCTCCCGCAGCTCCGGCGGGATCCAGGGGAGCCCCACGGAGGCGTAGACATCGGCCTCCTCCCGCCCGGCCACGAGCTCCTCCCTCATGTCTTCATGCACCCGGAAGACTCCGTACTCCGAGATGCGCAGGCCCTGCTCGACCGCCCGGCGGCGGAGCTTGACATTGTGTTCCTTGGAGCCGGTGAAGTAGACCAGAGCCGCGCCGTAGCAGTCCGGCGTCACGACGCGGAGGTCCACCTGCAGGCCCGAGCCGAGGTTGACCGAGGACTTGGTGTCGCCGGCCGCCAGGACATTGGCGACCTGCGGGTAGTGGAGGAAGCCCTCCATGACCGGGCCGGGCACGGTGGCGATGGCGAGGAGGTCGATGTCTCCCACGGTCTCGCGCCGCCGCCGGTAGCTGCCGGCGACCTCCAGGCGCTCGACCTCGGGGATGGCGCGCAGGTAGCCGACGAGCGGCTCCACGAAGCGCTCGGCCTCAATCAGGAGCATGCGGCTGGTGTGCTGGCGCCAATCCTGGATGCCGGCGAGGATCTTTTCCTGGGTCTTGGCCCCGAAGCCGGCGACGCCCGCGATGCGGCCCGCCTTGGCAGCCTCCTCCAGCTCATCGACGGAACAGATCTTGAGCTCGTCCCAGAGCTTCCGGGCCTTCTTGGGGCCGACGCCGGGCAGGCGCACCAGCTCGATCAGGGAGCGGGGGATCTCGGCCAGGAGCTTGTCGCGAAACCCGAGCGTGCCGGTCTCGACCATCTCCTTGATGTGGTTGGCCATCTCCTTGCCGATGCCGGGCAAGTCGGTGAGCGGGCTGCCCTCCTCGACCAGCCGGGACAACGGCGCGGTCTGGACCTCAATGGTCCGCGCGGCATTGCGGTAGGCGCGGACGCGGAAGGTGTTCTCGTTCTGGATCTCGAGGACGTCGGCGACCTCCTCGAGCACCTGGGCGATCTCGGCGTTGTTCAATGAACGGTCTCCTCCGAGGAGAACAAGATATCATTCAGCCATGAAATCGACGGACTTCGAGCTGGCAATCGAGCGCGACAGCGAAGGTTACTACGTAGCAACGGTCCCGAGCTTGCGCGGCTGTCATACCCAGGCGAAGGCCCCGGACGAGCTGATGGTCCGTGTACATGAAGCAATCGAGCTCTGTTTGGAGGTCGAGGAAGGTTCCACGCGCGGGGCGCCATGAATGTCGCCCCTACAAGCGAGACCCCAACCTCCTGATCTCGCTTGTAGGGGCGTGATTCATCACGCCCGGGCGGGGGAGTGGTTCCCGTATACCACCGCCTCCTCCCCGCGCAACTCGTTGTTCTCCACCGCCGCCTCGTCAGAGAGCCGGGTGAGGACCGAGGGAGCCCAGGAGGAAGGGTATTTCCAGCCGGGCTGCGCCTCGTCGCCGCCGTGAGGCGCCGGCTCCGGGAGGAGACGGTTGACCACCTCCAGGGCGCGTGCCGTCAGCCCTGGAGCGAGCACCGACGCCAGGGCGGCGATCCTCGCTTGCGGAGTGATGATCAGGTGCGGCTCCCCATAGCGGCAGGCTCTCACGATCCTCCGGGCGGCCCGGCGTCCGCTGATCGAGGTCAGCGGCGTGGAGTCCGTCACCGCGAACCAGGCTAGCTCTTCCCGGCGCTTGCCCTTGAACAGGGCGTGCACGTGCGAGCCGGTCCGCATCAGGCCGGGGCAGACCGTGGTGACGTACACGCCTTCCTTCGCCAGCTCCACCCGCAGACCGTTGGACAGCCCGGTGAGCGCGAACTTGCTGGCGCTGTAGGGGAGGAGGTGCGGGAGCGCAATTTTTCCTCCAATGGAGGAGACGTTGACGATCCGGCCCTCGCCCTCCCGCTTCAAGTGCGGCAGCGCGGCCCGGACCAGGTAGAGCGGACCCCAGAAGTGGATCTTCAGGGCATCCTCGAAGTCCTCCAGGCTCATGTGCTCCAGCGGCCCGACCTGGATGACCCCGGCGTTGTTGATCAGCACGTCCAGGCGGCCGAAGCGCTCGACCGCGGCCTCGACCGCCCACTCTGCCTGCTCCCGGTCGCGGACGTCGCAGGGCAGGGCCAGCACCCGCATCCCCCCCGTCGCCGCCAGCTCGCGCCGCGCGAAGTCCAGCTCCTCCGGATCGCGCGCCACAATGGCGAGGCGCGCCCCTTCGGCAGCCAGCTCGCGGGCGATGAGGAGCCCCAGACCCCGCGAGCCGCCAGTGATCAGGACGACGCGGTCCTGGAAGGAAATGGGCGGGCGGCGGCGCACCGCGCGCGCCGCCGCCACCATACCGACGCCGACAGCCCCGGCCAGGAGGGCCGCCGGAATCTTGTCCGATCTCATGCGTGGTGCTCCCTTCCATTCCCACCAGTACTACCGTGAGAGTGGGAGTGCGGCTTGAGCACGACCTTGATGCACTGGTCCCGCTTGTGCTTGAAGGTCTCGTAGCCTTCCGGGGCCTCGTCCAGGCTCATCTGGTGGGAGATCACCCGCGACGGGTCGATCTCGCCGTTGACGATCCTCTCGAGCAGCGGACGCATGTAGCGGTGGGTGTGGGTCTGGCCCATCTTGAGCGTCAGTCCCTTGTTGAACGAGGCGCCCATCGGGATCTTGTCGATCAAACCGCCATAGACGCCCGGGATCGACACGGTCCCGCCCTTGCGGCAGGCCAGCAGGCACTCGCGCAGGACGTGCGGCCGGTCGGTCCCCAGGCGCACCGTCTGCTTGGTCTTGTCGACCATGGCGCCCAGGGTGTCGCCGTGAGCCTCCATGCCGACGGCATCGATGCAGGCGTCCGGGCCGCGCCCGCCGGTGAGCTCCCGCAGGGTGTCGACGACGCTGTCCACCTCCTCGTAGTCGACGATTTCGGCCTTGCCCCAGCTCTGGGCCAGGAGCAGCCGCTCGGGGAAGCGGTCGATGGCGATGACCCGCTCGGCGCCCAGCATCCAGGCGCTCTGGATGGCGAACTGGCCCACGGGGCCGCAGCCCCAGACCGCGACCGTGTCGCCCGGCTGGATGTCGCAGTTTTCGGCCGCCATGTAGCCGGTGGGGAAGATGTCGCCGAGGAAGAGCACCTTCTCGTCGGGCATGCCGTCGGGGACCTTGAGCGCTCCCACGTCGGCGTAGGGGACGCGCACGTACTCGGCCTGGCCGCCCGCGTAGCCGCCCATCATGTGGGAGTAGCCGAACAGGCCGGACGGCGAGTAGCCGTACGCCTTCTCCGGTATCCAGGCGTTGGGGTTCGAGTTGTCGCAGAGGGAGAACAGCTCGCGCTCGCAGAACCAGCACCGGCCGCAGGCGATGTTGAAGGGCACCACCACCCGGTCGCCGACCTGGAGGTTCTTCACGCCATGGCCGACCTCCATCACCTCGCCCATGAACTCGTGGCCGAGGATGTCCCCCTTCTTCATGGTGGGGATGTAACCGTCGTAGAGATGCAGGTCCGAGCCGCAGATCGCGGCGGAAGTGACGCGCAGCACGGCGTCCCGGGGATTGAGGATCTTCGGGTCGGGGACCTCCTCGACCTTGACGTCGACAGCTCCGTTCCAGCAGACCGCTTTCATGATGTGCCTCCTTCCGCTAGAGCGGGTTCCTGGGGTTGACGAGGGAACGCCGGCCCTCGGGCTGGCCGTCGGTGGTGGGGATCTCTCCGGCTTCCATCAGGTTCTTGAAGCGGCGGAGGTCTTCATGGACCTGCTGTTTGGTGATCGGGCCGAGGGCCCTCGTCGCGATACCCGCGAGCCGTCCGGCGGCGCCACCCGGAGGGGCCCCTCCCGGAGGGGACAATTCGAAAGTCGTCCGCACCATCGTGCCGCGTCCGCCCGGCAGGGTCTCGAAGAGGACCGAGCCCGTGTTGTGGACCTGGGAGCCAGGCAGGGAGCGCCAGGAGATGAGCTGGCCCTCGCGCTCGTCGACGATTTCCGCGTCCCACTCGACGCGGGAACCCACCGGGGTCTTCGCGATCCAGTGGGAGCGGCCATCACCCGTTTCGCTGACGGATTCCAGGTGCCGCATGAAACGGGGGAGGTTCTCGAGCTGGCGCCAGTAGGAGTAGAGCTCCTGCGCCGGACGCCCCACGGTGAGGCTGGCTTCGATGTGCGACGGTAGGGGCTCGTGCCGGGGAGCCGGCGATTCGGCGGTATGGGCATCCCGCTCGCGGTGGCGGCTGGTGCCCTTGTACACGGCGTAGGCGACCAGCGCGGCGCCGCCGAGCAGAGCCGCCAAGCCCTTGGGTTGTCCTTGCTCCGTGCCCTGATCGTGGGATCTCGTGGGTACTTCTCGCACGGTGGGGTGCCTCCTTCTGGAAGGGGTGAGTGGGTGGTCGGGACCTCCGGTTGGGGGGAAAGGACCGATGACTGCCTGAGCGTCGGTTTCGCAAGAGGCATGCCACGAAAGCTACTGCCGTCGCAATTTTTTGAGGTATTTCACGAGCGCGTCCAGATCCTCCCTGGACAGCTCCTTCTCGGAAAAGGCGGGCATGGCGCCCGCTCCGTGGCGCACCTGAAACTTCATCAGGAATCCGGGCAGCGGCTTGTTGTTGATGGCCGGCGCGAGACCCTTCTCGCCGCCGGGATGGCAGCGCGAGCAGTGCTGATCGAAGGCGATCTCGCCGCGGGCCAGCATAGGAGAGCCGGGAACGAACGGGCCGGCGATGGGCTCGCTCCGGCGCGCCGAGCAGCCGGCCCCCAAAACGAGGAGACCAAGCAGAATCAGGAACTTTCTCATCTCGTCCTCCTGATCTTCCACAGCACGCCGGTCTCCTGGCGCGGCTGCGGTCCCTGGGGACCCACGGTCATCACTCCAAAGTCCACGACATAGAGCGCCTCGCCGCTGGGATCGAAGCGCGCGGCCACGGGACGTTCCAGGCCGCTCCCGCCCACCCGGGAGGCGGGGCCTTTGTCCCTGCGGTTGACCGCGAAGTCCTCCACGCGGCCGGTCTTCGGATCGACCCGCACCACCTTGAAGCCGACCGGCCCCAGGACCTTGCCGACCTTGGGGGCCATGTCGCCGAACTCGGCCACGAACGCCTCGCCCACGTGGCCGAAGGCCTCGCTGCGGGAGAAGTCGAAGCCGTTCGCCGAAGAGTGGACGCCGAACGTGGCTGCGGGCTTCGGCGGTGTGCCGGGCTCTTCGGCAAGGAGGGAGTCGAGCGGCGGGTTCGAGCCCTGGTGGAACTCCCCATCCTTGAGCTTCACGCCCATGGCGTAGTCCGGCCAGCCGTGCCAGGCGCCGCTCTCCACGCGCCAGAGCACGTCGGGCGAGCCGAAGACCGGCCGGCTGCCCCGCTGGTCGTAGCCGTTCTCGGTCAGATAGAGCGTGCCGTCCGGCGCGAAAGCGAGGCCGAACGGGTTGCGGAATCCCCAGGCCACCAGCTCGGGCGTGCCGCCCTCGGGGCGCACCCGCATCACGGCTCCGCCGCAGGGGACCTTGCCCGGCACCACCTGCCCGGCCGTGGATGCCTGGCCGAACGGCAGGTAGGCGCCGGTCGTGGCCTTGCGGCCCGGGGTGAGCGGGTCGTCGCTGGTGAAGTTCTTGCCGGCCAGCCGGACGTCCTTGCATGGGACGTCGTGAAAGTCCGGATGGCGCTTCAGCCAGCCGAACTCGTAGTTGTCGGTGCCTACCACGCCGGAGTTGGTGGCCGTGCCCTGGCCGAAGTAGATCCAGCCGTCGGAGCCCACGGCCGGGCCGTCCGTGTGATGGTCGCCGAGGCTCGGAAGTCCCTCGACGATCGGCGTGATCTTGCCGTCCGGGGTCGTCACCCGAAGAATGCGCCCGCCGGATTTCTCGCCTCCATCCGCGATGTAGAAAGCGCCGGCATGGAAGGCCACACCGTTCCAGGGCGCATTTTCGCCAGTGGCTACGACCGTGGGTGCGCCGCCCGGGTTGACCTTGAGCAGCCGCGGAGTGGCCCAGACCTCGCCGTAGGAGTAGCCGGCCTCCAGGACGAAGACATCGCCCCGATCGTCGAAGGCCACCCCGGTAGGGAAGGTGAGGCCGGTCGCCACGACCTCGGCGCTGTAGCCCTCGGGGAGGGCGATGTCGGATGGGTTCGCCGTGCGTTGTCCCTGGAAGGAGGTCTGTCCTCCTCCCGCGGAAGGGAGCACGGACCAGCAGCCGGCGAGCAGCAGGCACGACAAGGCGAGGGCTGACTTTTTCATGGATCGTGAAGCGAGCAAGAAGAGTGCCGCTTTGATAGATTCCGGCCCCCATGCCTGAGATCACCGATGTCACTGTTTACACAGATGGCGGCGCCGACCCCAACCCCGGCCCGGGTGGCTGGGGTGTTGTCCTGCTCCACGAGGCGAGCGCCAAGAGCACGGAGCTCAAGGGCGGCGAGCCGCACACCACGAACAACCGCATGGAGCTGACCGCGGCGATCCGCGCCCTGGAGGCGCTCACGCGCCGTTGCAAGGTCCGCCTCTACACCGACTCCCAATACCTGAGGAAGGGGATCACCGAGTGGCTCCCCGGCTGGATCGCACGCGGCTGGAAGCGCAAGGACGGCGAGCTTCAGAACGAGGACCTCTGGCGCCGGCTGGCCGAACTGATCAAGGAGCACGACATCCGCTGGGACTGGGTGAAGGGGCACGCCGGCAACAAGTGGAACGAGCGCGCCGACCAGCTTGCGACGCTGGCGATCCGCGAGCAGCGCGCCGCCCTGGGCCTGAACGCGAAGGTCTCCACCGAGCGGCCGGACGCCGAGGTCTTCCTGCGGGTGGCCGGTTCGGGCAAGAGGGGCGGCTGGGCGGCGCTGGTGCGCCACGAGGGGAGCGAAACGGTGCTCTCCGGCGGAGTCCAGGGGATGAGCTCGAACCAGCTCGATCTGCTCGCCGCGTCCGAGGCCCTCGACCGCCTGCCGCCGGGCATCTCGGTGGTGGTCTACACGCTGTCGGACTATCTGAGGAACGGCGCCACCGGCTGGCTGACGGGATGGAAGAAGCGCAACTGGCTGACCCAGGAGGGCAAGCCGGTGCTCCACCGCCTTCTGTGGGAGAGGCTGGACGCGGCGCTCACAAGGCGCCGCGTCTCCTGGCCCGTGGTGAAGAAGGGGGAGGACTCCCCCGAGCTCAAGGCGCTCGCCGTCCCCGCCAGGGAGGCGGCCTCAGGCGCGGCGGACGATCTTCATCGTTAGCTTCAGCTTGCCGGGCGCGAGTGGCTCGACCGCGGCGGTGCCGTTCCAGGCGCGGCCCTGATCGTCCTTGAACGTCCAGGAGCCGGCGGGTTCGCGAGTCCACTTGTTCGAAGTCTCCAGGAGCTGGTCCACCTGCTTCTGGAGGCCGGCGACGTTCTGGTCGGTGGCGACGGACCACTGCTTCTCCCAGCGGTCGGTGGTCCCCTGAGTGAGGAGCGGCTCGACCGGCAGGTCGGCGGGCGTATCGACGCGCACCAGGCGGTCGGGCAGGGCGGCACGGGCCCAGTTCAGCTCGGGCTGCCAGTTGTACTCCATCCCCAAGGCCGCGCGCTGAGCGTACCCCCGGCCCATCAGCTTCTCGATGACGTGGAGCGAGCCGTCGATCCCCGACGACAGGCCGGCCGTCGTGATGATCTTGCCGTTGTCCACCCAGCGCTTGTCGTCGACGATCCGGGCCTTGGGTGCGGCGGTCCGCAGCTCTTCGATTAGGCCGGCGAAGGTGGTGGCCTCCAGGCCGTCGAGGAGCCCGGCCTTGGCCAGGAAGAAGGCGCCGTTGCAGACCGAGAGCACCACCTCGGCGTCCTTCGAGGCCTCCTTGACCCAGGCCATCACGGCCGGGTTGTCGAGATGGGGCGGCACGCCGCCGCCGGGGAGGATCAGGATGTCCGGCTTCGGCGCGTTGGCGAAGGTATAGCGCGGGTTCACACTCATCCCCATGTTGGTCGTGATCGGCCCAAGCTTCTCGGCCACGGTGTACGTGCGGAACGCGGGTCCGTCAGGAGTCCAGGCGTGGCCGAAGACCTCGTACGGCCCGGTGTAGTCGATGATCTGGACCCCCTCGAACAGCAGGATGGCCACGTCACGGCGCGAGGCGTTCCGGCGGTCGGAATCGGCCTTGGTGATGAGCTCCATGCCGCATTTCGGGCAGGTGCCCGCGGCATCATGGATCTCGCTCTCGTGGTCTGGCATGGGACACACCCACGACTCTTCTGGTAACGCCAGAGCGAGCGAAGCACAGAGGGCGAGAAGAAGACACACAAAGAGCCAGCGTACGGATCTCATGATCAAACTCCTTTGAAGTTACATGCTGCGCAAGGCAACCATGGGGTGGATCTCGGTAGCTCGGCGCGCGGGGACGAAGCAGGCCACCGCGGCCACTCCGAGGAGGAGCAGGGAGACGGCCACGAACGTGACCGGGTCCGTGGGCTCGACCCCGAAGAGCAGGCCGGTGAGCACGCGGGTGAGCACCAGGGCGCCGGCCATGCCAAGAGCCAACCCGGGGATCACCAGCAGCGCCGCCTGCCGCAGGATCAGGAAGCGGACGTCCCCCGGCACGGCTCCGAGGGCCATGCGGATGCCGATCTCGTGCGTCCGCTGGCTGACCGAGAAGGCCAGGATGCCGGCGATGCCGGCCGCCGTGATCACCAGGGCGAGGACGGCGAACACCGCCAGCAGCGTGGTGGTCAGGCGCGAGGGGGCGAGCGACTCGGAGCGCGCCTCCTCCAGGGTCTGAACACCGTGGATCGGCTGCTCCGGGTCGATCGCGCGCATGGAATCCCGCACCAGCTTCTCGATCGTGGCGGGTGGCAGGTCGGACCGCACCAGCAGATTGCCGCCGCCGATGGCGTACTGGGCGAACGGCCGGTAGATCTCGTCGGCCGCGTTGCTGTCGAGCCCGTACTGCTTGACGTCGCCAACCACTCCCACGATGGTGCGCCAGTTCTCGCCATTGTCGAGCGAGATACGCTGGCCGATCGGGTTGCGGTCGCCCCAGAAGCGGCGGGAGAGCGAGCGGTTGACGATCGCGACCGGCAGGGCGTCGGCGTGGTCGGACTCGGTGAACACCCGGCCCTGGAGGACGGGGATGCCGAGGGTGCTGAAGTAGTCGGCGCTCGCGATGCGCAGATCGACCGGGGCCACGGCCTCGCCCGGCCTCGGGGGGCGGCCCTCGACGAGCAGCTCGTTGGTCCAGGGAGAGGATTCGCCGTCGAGGGGGAAGGTCGAGCCCAGGGCCGCGGAGATCACGCCCGGATGGGCCTTCACCCGCTTCAGGAGGTCGTCCAGAACCACCCAGCGCCGCTCCTCGGTGTCGTAGCGGGTCCAGTCGAGGTGCACGCCGGCGGTCGTCACACGCTCGGGCCGGAAGCCCGGGTCCACCTGCTCCAGCTCCCAGAAGCTGCGCAGGGTGAGCCCGGCGCCGATCAGGAGCATGAACGAGGCCGCGAGCTGGAACACGATCAAGAGGTTGCGCGTCCGCAGGCTCCGCCCGCCGGCCGTGCTTCTGTCTCCCCCCTCCTTGAGCATGATCGTCGGGTCCTGGCGCGAGAACGCGGGCGCCACGCCGGCGAGCAGGCCGGTGAGCAGCGCGACCCCGATCGTGAAGAGGAGGACCGTGCCGTCGATCCCGATCTCGTGGGCGCGCGGGGTGAAGCGGGCGGCGAACGCCGTCAGGAGCCGCAGCGCGGGGACGGCCAGGAGCAGGCCGGCCGCTCCGCCGGCCAGGGCGAGCAGGGCGCTCTCGGTCAGGAGCTGGCGCGCGATCCGGCCGCGGCCGGCGCCGAGGGCGATGCGCAACGCGAGCTCCCGCTGGCGGTGGAGGAGCCGGGCCAGGGCCAGGTTGGCCACATTGGCGCAGACGATCAGCAGCACCAGGCCAACCGTGCCGAGCAGGATCAGCAGCTTGGGCCGGGCCTCGCGCACCAGCTCCTCGCGCAGCGGCAGGAGCGCGGCCTGGAAGCCCTCCGCGGCGGGGTAGTCCTCGGGGTGCTCGGTACGGAGCTGTCCGAAGACCGCGGCGAGGTCGGCGCGGGCCTGCTCCAGAGGGACGCCGGAGCGCATCCGGCCGAAGGCGGTGAGCATGCGCGCCCCCCGCATCGTGCGCGCGTGCTCGCTGGAGCGGGCCGGGCAGGCGGTAGTGGGCATGTAGACCTCGTCCTCGGTCGGATAGCGCGGCACGGGCGGCAGCACCCCGATCACTGTGTGGGTCTTGTCGTTCATCTCCATGGCCCGGCCTACGACCTTGGGGTCGGCGCCCTGGCTCTGCCAGTACTCGTAGCTGAAGATCAGGACCGGCTCGGCGCCCGGCTTCTCGTCCTCGGGCCGGAAGGTGCGGCCGAGGAGGGGCTTGACCCCGAGCACCTCGAAGAAGCTCCACGACACCACGCCGGTCTGGACGCGCTGGGGCTCGCCCCGGTCGAGCAGGGTGAACGCCATGTTGTGATGCTCCACGAGGTCGGCCAGGACGCGGCTGCGCGTGCGGTAGTCGGCCATCTCCATGGGCGAGACGCCGACGTCCTCCTGCCCGGTCAACGCGGCGCTCTGGCGCAGGACCACGAGGCGGTCCTCCTGCGGGTAGGGGAGAGGGCGGAGGAGCACGCCGTTGACCACGCTGAAGATGGCCGTGTTGGCGCCGATCCCGAGCGCCAGGATGAGGATCACGACCGCCGAGTAGCCGGGATACTTGAGCAGGTTGCGGACGCCGAAGCGGAGGTCCTGGAAGAGCTGCTCCATCCAGCGTCCGCCGCGCTCCTCGCGGCACTGCTCCTTGAATTTCTCCACGCCGCCGAACTCGCGCAGGGCCTCGGTGCGTGCCTGCTGCGGGGTCATCCCCTTGCCGAGATTGAGGGCGGTCTGCATCTCGATGTGGAATTTCAGCTCCTGGTCCATTTCCCTCTCCGCGCGGCTCTTGAACAGGAGTGATCTCAGGCTCATACGAAGTCCTTGCATGACGGATCTCTCCTATGCGGTCTCTAAAATACGGTCGATGGCGGCGGACACGCGCTCCCAGTTCTCGGTCTCGGCGTCGAGCTGGCGCCGGCCCTCCTGGGTCAGGCTGTAGAACTTGGCCTTGCGGTTGTTCTCCGAGGTGCCCCACTCGGCGGCGATCCACCCCTGGTGCTCCAGGCGATAGAGCGCGGGGTAGAGGGAGCCCTGGTTCACCTGGAGCACTTCCCGGGAGACCTGCTGGATGCGTTGGGCGATCCCCCACCCGTGGGCGGGCTCCAGCGCGAGGGTCTTCAGGATCAGCATGTCCAGCGTGCCCTGCAGGAGGTCGGACTTGGCTTTGTTCATGATCGGCACCTCTCCTAGATTGTCTACAGGAAGGATGCGCGCTCTCCTGTAGATTGTCAAGGGGAGATACGGGAGGGCGGGGGAAAGGTTGCGGGGTCAGGTTAGACTGGAGCCATGACCAAGGCCGACCTGATCCGACACGCTCTGGAGCTGCCTCTCGAGGAGCAGCTCGATCTTGCGAGGAGATCTGGGAGCATGCCTCGCCATCAGCGGATTTCAGCCTTTCGGATGAGCTAAAAGAACTCTTGGAGGCCAGGCTCCTGGAGGCGCGGACCAACCCCGAAGCCGGCATTCCCTGGGAAGAAGTGAAGGCCCGTCTGCTCCGGCGGGCATAGAGCTCGTACTCCGCCGGTATCCCTCTGTCTGGCGTCGTCGGCGGTAGTCGGGCGAGGTCGGGACGACGCCGAGGGAACGATCCTACGTTGAAAGGGCACGATCCCACGTTGAAAGGGAAGGTTCCTGCGTTGAAAGGGAACGATCCCATGTTGAAAGGGAAGGTCGGTACGTTGAAATGTGTGCCCGGTGGGTTGAAAAGTGAACTGCCTTTTCAACGTAGATAACCCGGTACGTTGAAAAGCAAACTTCCCATGTTGAAGAGTAACCTTCCCACGTTGAAATCTGGGCCCGATACGTTGAAAGGGAACCTTTCCGCGTTGAAAGGGCGGTTCACTTTTCAACATGGGAAAGAGTCCTTTCAACGTAGGAAGGTTCCCGTGTTGAAAGGACTCTCCACTTTTCAACATAGGAACCTGCTCATGTTGAAAGGGAAGCTTCCCGCGTTGAAAAGTCTGCATCCCATGTTGAAAGGGCAGTCTGCTTTTCAACGTAGGATGGACGCCGAGCCGCTCCTCCGGTATCCTTGAAGGCAGTTTCCCCTTGCTTTGCAACGTAGGACCGGCGTTCCGCCGCGGGGAATGCCTGTGTCACGACCCTGGAGGGATCTGGAATGGGCACGAACCTGTCCATCGCCGACGCGCTCGCCCAGATGGAGGCGAAGATCGCGCACCACAAGGCCCGGCATGAGCACCACGTGGAGCAGGAGGCGCTCCACGCCGGGCAGCAGGCATTGCACGCCGAGCAGAAGGGAATCCACGAGGCCGAGCACCGGAAGGCGATCGAGCGTTACGAGACCTTCAAGGCCGCCTCTGTCTCCATCGGCGAGATGCTCGTCGACGTCAAGCCCCCGACCCAGGCCGTCCCGCCCGCTCCCCCGCCGGTCGAGGACCTCGACACCGACGACTGGCGCTGGCTGAGCCGGCTGATGAGCCGCGTGATCGAGCGCAAGTCTCCGGACGAGGTCTTCGGTGCCTCAGCGCTCATCAAGGAGATCCAGCAGCGCTGGGGTCCGAAGCTGCGCCACCGGATCCAGCCGCGGAGCGTCTCGGCCACCCTCCGCCGCTGGGCCGGCACAGGCCAGATCCGCCTCGTCCGGGACGGCCGCTCCTACTCCGAGTCCCTGTACACGAAGCGGTAACTCGGGAGAAGCTAACCCGACATGGGGCTGCCCCCAATCGGGCGCTTACACGTCAGGCTCCTGACGGTAGGTAATCCGCCGCCGGGATGCTTCTGCGGCCTGCCATTGCCGCAGAAGTCGCCTCGCCTTCCCTTGATCAGGCACCTTATCCGACACCCGAACGGTCCCATGGGCATCCCTTCCATGAATGCTTATGCGCCAAGCGCTATCGCTTTGACGTTGATAAGAGAAGGGTGTAACCTCAATCCAATGCTCAGAAATGCATGGAGTTGCGGCTACCGACGCTTCTCCTTGGCTTGACGCGTTTGGAACTTGCTGAAGAGCGCGATGGAGACGTAGAAGCTAACGTTAGGCGACCCGTTGAGCGACCCGAGGACATTGAACTTTTACTGTATAAGGAACAGTTGCCATGAGTATGAGCAAAGGCCAGTCGCCCGATGAGTCTCCTTTCAAGACTAAACGGCCCTCGCTAACCTTGGATGACACTGTCAAACTCATACAGATACTCGCCATCATTGGAGCTGGGGTTTGGACCCTGTTCGAGTACCTTGACTATCGAAGGGATGCAGCAAAGGTTGATCTCAAGAAAGAAACTATTGAGAAGGAGCAGGCGGCGATTGCCCGTGACACACTAATGCTGGAGAGAGATCTAAAGGGGATCGCGGTTCAAGCGGCATCCCAGGCGCCTCTAGAGCAGTCATACGAATTGACGGTACGGCCGCTACAACAAGGCTCATTGGAGCTTCTTGAGGCCACCCTAGAAATGCGCGTTACGAATAAGTCGGAACACCTACTCATACTCCCCGAGGGGACTCTCACGCTTTTTGTTGGGGCGCTCCCAAAGCCTCCCGAAAAAGCTTCCGCCTTTCGTCTGAATCAGCCACCGTTAAGGGGTCCCATAGCCTGGAAGCAGGTCGACCAAAAAAAGTACGTGGCGATTCAGGACTCCACGTTGGCATGGCTCAAGACGACCGCTCGCTTGGCAGAACCCGGTGGACTAGCCTACGGGCGCCTTCAAGTAGGCGAGGTCATGGACCTACACAATGTCTTCATGGTCAACGCAACCGATGATTCCTGGTTTGGCTATACCACGCGGTTCGTGGTCAGGCGAGAGGGAAGACCAGACTGGCCGTACGAGTACTCAGGCTTTGTTCAGATTGGAGATGTGAGGAGTCACCCGGCCAAGGGTAGCGGGTCGCCTAACCCGGTCGGTCGAGCGAACGGCTGAGGCCGCCGCTCACCTCACAAGCCGTTGGGCGCTAAAGACTTGGGTAGAGCTTCGTCGTAATTTGAACTGTGTGGAGGTAGATCTGTGGCCTTAGTTCCATGCCGGAAATGCGCCGCGAATATCTCGGAAAAAGCTGTGGCTTGCCCAAAGTGTGGCAGCAAGGAGCCCCATAGAGAGATAGTGGTCATTTGCAGTGAGTGTGGCACAGAACTCCCCTTGGATCACCAAGGGAGTTGTCCCGAATGCGGAAATCCAGATCTCGCGCCAAGTCAACCTATTCTGCATCCGACAATTCCTCTTACCCCCCCTGCCCAAGTAGAGATTTCTCAAAGAATTTCAAGCGCTGTGCCGGCGCAGCCTTCCCCTCCTCATTCGGTTGGTCATTTCTCTGCCTACCGCGAGGAAAAGGAAAGAGTTGAGAGAAGGCCTGCCCCGGAAGCTCCCATACGAGAGCGCTCCCTTCAGCCGGGGCAAGTACGGGTGCGGCAGCAAGCACAGGAGCAGCATCAAGACACGCCCCCTCTAGCTGAGCGGGTTGGATACGGCGTGCCAAGTTCGAGCAATGTAACGCCGGGAACTGTGAACCCAGTTCATGCCCGGATCCCTGCTAGAGGGCTACCTCCGTCAAGTCGCCCCGCCAGCCCTCGACGGGTGGAGCCGCCGGCTCACTCAAAAAAATTATATACGCTCTTCCAGATTCGAGGAGCAGCGCTCTTGGGTGGACCTATCGCTGGTTGCGCTTTGATGGCGAGCAATTTCCGTGAGTTGGGATCCACGAGGGGCTACCTGTGGTCTCTCGTTGGGGGCGTTAGTGTTATTGGGTTGTTTGCGTTGCTCCCCCTCAACCTATCCGATCTTCCTGATGGGTTCCCGAGCCACTTCATTGCTCTAGGTGTTGCTTTGGTAATAGGGCAGGTTGCATCTAGTCTGCAAGGGGAAGCCATTTCGACTCATTTAGCAAGGGGGGGCATAAAGCAGTCAGGCTGGAAAGCGACTGGACTAACGTTGCTTTGGCTAGGCGTGACGCTCGTTGCTTTTATTGCAGTTATCATGGTAGTTGAACTTTAGGTGCTAACTTATTGGCAATGCTTGATGAAAGGCGCCCAACCCGCGGCTCAGCGGACGGCTGACGCCGCCCGCTGAGCCACCACAGCGTTCGGCGTCTAGGACTAAGAGAACGTAATATGACTGGACCTGAGCAAATGGCCGTTGCCGAGCAAGCCGCAAAAGCGCTTGGGATTAAGGAACTCGTGCCGGCTATATATCAAGACTTGCTGCAGCCTGCCGCCCGAGAAGCAGGTCAACGTTTGGTTGTCGTCACGCAAGCGGTCGGCATCGCCCTCGCTCCCATCGAACTGGCAGTCTGGGGTTATAATCGCATTCGCGACTATCTTTCGGCAGCAGTGGCGGTGAAACTCGCTAAGAAGCCTCCCGAAGAGATTCGGTCACCCGACCTGATCATCGCCGGTCCAGCCATTCAGAATATGATTTTCGCACTGGAGGCCGATCATCTCCGCGAAATGTATGTGACGCTCGTAGCTCGTGCAATGCATTCACCCTCCGCGCCAAGAGTCCACCCATCTTTCGTGTATATTATTCAGCAACTCAGCTCCGTAGAGTCGCAGCTCCTGCAGGAGATTTCGAAGGCTCATGACGGAGAGGCTGTCTTATTCCAAGAATCGCTTCAGGCTGGGGGCGCCAACATCGGTGGTGATTATATTTCCACGCAATGGGAATCTTTCTGTGCCAAGTGCAACGTAAGTGACGGCACTGTTGCGAGTGCTCTTTATTACAATCTTATCCGCCTGGGCATCTTCATTGAGCGCACCGAGGCTGACGCTGAATATTTTCCAGCAGGGACCTACAAGCAAACAATATCTGATGGACATGTTAATGCAACTACTACTAACTATTTATTGCTTACCGCATATGGCAGCCTTTTCCTCGATATCTGCGTAAGAGATAACCGTGATCACTGACACTACCCGCCGAACCAGAGCGTTGCAGCGGACGTCTAACGTCGCCGCTGAACGCCCACATCGTTATGCGCCACCAAGGAAGCATCTATAAATGTTGACCACTAAGACGACTTCTCAGGCTATCTGCCTTGGTTGTGCTCAGATCATTCCCAGTTCTGAGGTGGAAACGTTCTCTTGCCCCTTTTGTGGCTTCGGCCACCGTGGCCCAGTCCAGAGGAAGCTGTTGCGTTACGCCAGCTCGGCAGCCTATTGCGGTTATCTTTACCGTAAACTGTATGAGGAAGAGCTTGAGGAAAATGGTGAGATTCCGGCCTGTGACATCGCTCCTGTTACCGACGCTCTGACTTGGATGGCTCTTGCAGCCTTGAGCGGAATTTTAGGAGGAGCATCCTGGGAATTGGCAGGTGCTGCTGTACGGCGCATTCTTAAGCAGAGCGACAGGGAAAAGTCCGACTTGCTGCAGGTGAAGGCGCTACAGGACGAGGAGAAGTTGAAGAAGTTTCTCCTCTACATCCAGGACTTCGTCGAGGGACTTCAGGCGGCAGATCCTCGCATAAGGAGCGCCGTACTGACAGAGATGGTAATCAATGAAGCGGTCAGGCTAAATCTCGAGGAACGCGCGGGCACTGGTCCCAAAGGGAGTGAGGCACGGGCCGTCGAGAATGTGAAAAGCATTCTGAATGACCCACCGAACGAAGAGGAATTCCGAGATGCATGGAAGAACATTGACATGTCGGGATAGTCAGTTAGGAAAGGGTACGAGGACAAAAGCGCATAACAAGCGGCCTCACCGGACGGCACCGCTTCGCGGCACTGCCGGTTAGGCCGCACAGCGTTCGTCGGCAAGGCATTAGTCGGCAAGGCATTAGGGGAAAGCTGCAATGGCTCTAAAGTTCGTGATGCAGGCCGTCGATCTGATCTCAAAAGCTCAAGATTGCTGGAGGTAGTTGTCATTTCGCATCTTCCGATCTGGAAAGGGATGAGTCATGGATGAGGGACATCTTCTCAAAGCAGCTACCGAGCTAGCCAAGGAAATTAACAAAGCAGTGGACGAACACCTCCCGCAGAAGCTTGCCGGTATCGTAAAACTTCATGCCGGCTTGGCCGTGGGGACTGCATTCATTCCGATTCCAGGAGCAGACATTGCAGCCGCGGCTGCCAATACTTGGGCCATGTATGTGCGTATCAACAAAGAGCTTCAACTGCCATTCGGTGAAAACGCAACTAAAAGTCTCGCTGCCGGAGTAATGACAAACATAGCCTCCAACGCGGCGGGCTTCATGGTCGTTGCAAGTGCCGCAAAGTTTCTCCCTGTGCTGGGAACCTTGGGTGGCGCTGCAGTTATGGCTGCGACCGTCTATGGACTGACAATTGCCGCCGGCATCGTATACATGAAAGCAATCGCGAAGTTGTTGCGCGCAAAGTCGGCTCATCAAGTGACTGAGGCGGATCTGAAAGATGCGGCAGACGAAGTTCTAAAAGACAAGGCAGCGATTCGGTCAATTGTTAAGGACGCGAGGAAGGGCTACGAGAAAGAAGGCGGAGCCGAACAACATGCACAAGGTACCAGATCGCCTTCAGAGTCGTCGGTACAGCCCGACTTAGTCCCAATCTCTCAGGCTTCTGCAAGCCACGAGTCCCTCGGACAACCTCTTGCCACGTCCGGCGCTGCATTCCTTGCTACCGGCGGGAAGACATACGGCCCCTTCCCTCTGGACGAAATCCAACGCATGCGTGCATCGGGCAAGCTTGCAAGTGACACGCAGTATTGGAAAGAAGGAATGGCCGGTTGGGTCCCAATAACGAGCTTACCCCCAGGAGTTGGACCTTAGGTAAATAGAAAGCAATGAGAAGCGAACAGAGAAGAATTAACGATGTGGCGACTGAAGCATTTTCACCGCGCTTGGTGCTTGGGAGAGCGGAGTCCAATCCATGAATTTCGCCGAACACCGGCAGTCGAGCGGACAAAACCGCAAACAGCGCAGTTCCGCCGCTCACTGCCAACCCGTTATGCCGCCAGAATTGGAGCGTACTGCGCTCATTTGAATCGATCTTATGAAGCTACTTGCCAACGTTGACCATCTCTACGATGAATGCAAGAGGAACCAATGGTTGCGCTACTTCGCCGTCTTTTGCCGCGTCGCATTGGCTCTGGGGTTTATCCCTTCTGGCATAGTAAAAGTTATGGGAGAGCGGTTTACCGCGTTACCCTCGAATCATCCACTAGGCCACTATTTTGACGCGTTATACCTTACCGGCTTTTACTACAAGTTTATCGGCGTGAGCCAGCTGACGGCGGCGCTGCTGTTGCTCATTCCAAGGACGGCGTTGCTGGGAGCGATTCTCTATTTGCCGATTATCTTCAACATTTGTGTTTTGACCTATGCGACCCGTTTTGAAGGCACTCGCATCGCTACGCTCATGCTGTTGGCAAACTTGTATTTGCTCTGCTGGGACTATGCGCGGTTGAAATACGTTCTGCCTCTTGCATCATCGAGCGACGTCGGCACAACGCCAAATCAGAAGATGTCCGGCAAGTTTCCCTTGGTATTTTTTGGATGTGCTGTCGCAGTCGTCGTTTTAGTGATCGTCATCAACAACTTTGTGTACGACATCCGTCCTGGCAATTCTCAGCTAGAGTGCACGAACGGATGCGCCAATAATGCCCGCCCCGAGACCTGCAAGCGCTTCTGCAATTGCATTTACAACGAGGGCAACTCCTTGGATAAGTGCTTGGAGGAATACAGAAAAAGAAAGGAATGACCAGCCCCCGCCCATCCCTCTCGAGATCTCGACCGAGGAGTCCAGTGGTACAGGGAAAGCGCGCAGGTGCGGGTCGCGGTGGAGATCGGGCGGCAGATGCCCAGGGTCGAGCGCATGCCGCAAGGCCCCCCTCCCCTGCTGCGCGGGAGAGGGAGGCAGGCGGCGGGGTCCTACTTCTCGGCCACGAACTTCATCGACACCGAGTTCATGCAGTAGCGCAGGCCGGTCGGGCGGGGGCCGTCGGTGAAGACGTGGCCCAGGTGGCCGCCGCAGCGGGCGCAGAGCACCTCGGTGCGGGTCGAGAAGAAGCTGTTGTCCTCCTCGGTGCTTACGTTCTTCGGGTCGATCGGCTGCCAGAAGCTCGGCCAGCCGGTGCCCGAGTCGAACTTGGCCTCCGAGCTGTAAAGCGGCAGGCCGCAGGCCGCGCAGACGTAGACGCCCTTGCGGTGGTTGTCGTTCAGCTCCCCGGTGAAGGCGCGCTCGGTGCCCTTCTTGCGCAGCACCTGGTACTGCTCCGGAGTCAGGATCTTCTTCCACTCCTCGTCGGTCTTGACCACTTTCTCGATGGTATTGGCTGCGTGCACGTGGTTTCCTTTCTTCTCCGCGGCCGGTTCCCCGGCAGAAACGGGGGCCGCCGAGTCGCAGGCGAGGCTCCCGGCGAGCAGGAGCAGGGTGAGCAGAGCTTTTGATTTCACGGCAGGAATCTCCCTTCAGAGCCCTTCAGTCCAGGTTCACTCCATTCTCCCGTAACAAGCTGACGAAGCCGTTTTCATCCAGGGTCTTGACGCCCAGCTTCTGCGCGTCCTCGGCCTTGGAGCCGGCATCCTCGCCCACGATCACGTAGTCGGTGGACTTGCTGACCGACCCCGTGGCGCGGGCGCCCAGGGATTCCACGTATTCCTGGGCCTGCTTGCGGGAGAAGCGGGACAGGCCGCCGGTGAAGACGAACTTGAGCCCCGCAAAGGGTTGTACGGCACTGGCCGCCGGCTTGGACTGCTCTTCCTGAAGGCTGAGCTTCCCGACCAGCGCGTCCAGGACCGAGGCCTCCCCGAGATTACTCGGTTGGGCGAAGAAGGCCGTGATCTGCTCCGTCATGCGCGGCCCGATCCCCTGGACTTCTTGCAGGGCAGCTTCGTCCGCCGAGCGCACGCGCTCGAACGAGCCGAAGTGCCTGGCGAGGTCCCGGGCGACGGCCGTGCCCACCTCGGGGATGCCCAGGCCGTAGAGAAAGCGCGCCAGCTCCACCTTGGAGGCGGCCTTGCGCAGCGCCTCCACCAGGTTGGTGGCCGACTTGTCCGCGAATCCCTCCAGCTTCACGAGCTGATCGGCCCGCAGGTCGAAGAGGTCGGGGAGCTGCTTGACCAGCCCTTCGGATACGAAGAGCTTGGCCGTCTCGTCGCCGAGCCCTTCGATGTCGAGGGCGTTGCGCGAGGCGAAGTGGACGATGCGGCCGGCGAGCTGGGCCGGGCATTCGAAGCTGTTCGGGCAGACCGTGAACGGGCCGCGCTCGGTGAGCGGGGTGCCGCAGGAGGGGCAGACGTCCGGCATCCGCCACTCGGGCGCCCGCTCCCGTTCGGGCTCCTCGATGCGCTCGATGACCTGGGGGATGACGTCGCCGGCCCGTTGCACGCGCACCCGGTCCCCCTCGCGCACGTCCTTCCTCGCCACCTCCTCCCGGTTGTGGAGGGTGGCGCGGGAGACGGTCACGCCCCCGATTTCAACGGGAAGCATGATCGCGACCGGGGTGACCACCCCCGTACGGCCGACGCTGGGGAGGATCGAGAGGATGCGGGTGATCTCCTTGCGCGGCGGGAACTTGAAGGCGAAGGCCCAGCGCGGGTGGCGGGTCGTCCAGCCCAGGATCTCGCGGGCCTCCAGGCCGTTCAGCTTGATGACGATGCCGTCGATCTCATACCCCAGGTCGTCGCGCTGGTCCTCCAAGCCCTTGTGGTATTCGAGGATGTCGTCCACGGTCGTCGCCTTGCGGACGAGGCCATTGACTCGCAGCCCCCAGTCGCGGAGCGCCTGCAGCACGTCCCACTGGCTGGCGAGGTCCAGCTCCTCCGAGGCCAGGATGTCGTAGGCGTAGAGCTCCAGGGGACGGGATGCGGTGAGCTGGGGATCGAGCTGGCGCAGGGCCCCGGCCGCGGCGTTGCGCGGGTTTGCGAACGGCTCCTTGCCCTCGGCCATGAGCCTCTCGTTGAGCTTGTCGAACTGCTCCGCGCGCATGATGACCTCGCCGCGGATGGAGAGGAAGGGCGGGACCGGGCGCTCGTTATCTCTAAGACGGAGAGGGACGCTCTGCATGGTGCGGACGTTCGCGGTGATCCCCTCGCCGCGGCGTCCGTCTCCGCGGGTGGACGCCTGGAGCAGGATTCCATTCTGATAGACCAGCTCCAGCGAGGCGCCGTCCAGCTTGGGCTCCAGCACGTACTCCACGGGAAATTCCCCGCCCAGCCCCTTGCGCACCCGCTCGTCGAAGCGGCGCAGGCTGGCCTCGGACTGGTCCGAGTCCAGGGAGAGCATGGGGGCCGCGTGCTCGATGGTGGGGAAGCTGGTCAGCGGCTGGCCGGCGACGCGCTGGGTCGGCGAGTCGTCGGTGACGAGGTCCGGGTGCTCCTCCTCCAGGGCGACCAGCTCCCGGTAGAGCTTGTCGTACTGCTCGTCGGAAATATCCGGCGCGTCTTTGACATAGTAGAGGTAGTCGTGGTGGCGGATCTCCGATCTGAGCTTCGAGATCCGTTCCGCTGCCTTCTTCTGATCCATGCTCCTCCCCCGGCGGGTTATTTGCAGCGGCGATGCTAGCACCGGAGAGGCGATGGCGTTTCTCCGGTGACATGATGTGGCCATGACCTCTCTCTGGACGCGCGGCGGTCTTACCTGGAAGGAGCTGGCAATCCGGCTCTGGCGCCAGATCTATGAAGACGAGCTGCTCGGGCGCTGCGCCGAGCTGGCCTACTTTTTCCTGTTTTCGGCGTTCCCGCTGCTCCTGTTCCTCACCACGCTGCTGGGCTATCTGGCCGGGGCGAGCGACGCCCTGCGCTGGAACCTGTCCTGGTACCTCGCCCGGATCTCTCCCAGCCAGGACGTGACGGCGCTCCTGACCCAGACCCTGCAGGAGGTCACGGTGGCAAAGAGCGGATTGAAGCTCTACCTGAGCCTGTTCGCCGCGATCTGGATCGCCTCGAATGCCATGATCGCCGTGGGCCGGACGCTCAACATCGCCTGCGGCCTGAAGGAGACGCGCCGCTGGTGGAAGCGGCGGATCATCTCGGTCGTCCTGACGATCGTCTTCGCGGCCCTGATCATCAGCGCCCTGGGCGCCATCTTCTACGGCGGGGCCATCGCCGGCCTGCTGGCCGAGTACCTGGGGCCGTTCGTGGCGGTGGCCTGGCACGTGATGCGGTGGCCGCTGGTGCTGGTGTTCGTGATCATCTCCTTCGAGATGGTCTACAACTACGCGCCCAACCTGGGGGAGGGCTCGAGCCGCCAGTGGGGAACCCCGGGGGCCATCACCGCCGTGGCCCTCTGGCTGCTGGCCTCCTTCGGCCTGCGCCTCTACCTCGCCTACTTCCACTCGTACAGCACGGCCTATGGATCGGTGGGCGCGATCATCGTGCTTCTGACCTGGTTCTACTTCACGGGGTTCGCCCTTCTGATGGGAGGCGAGGTCAACTCGGAGATCGGCAAGGAGCTCTCCCGGCTCAAGGCCCTGGAGGAGGGGCACGAGACTACCGACGACCGCCGGAAGCGCCGGCGGCGGCTGCTCCGGGCGATCCCCCGCCTCCGGACCTGATACTGACCTAAGAGTCCAGCTCCATCTTCAGCGAGAAGAACCGCAGCAGGTCCTTGAGGGTGAGGATGCCCAGGAGCTGATCCCCCTCGGCGACCATGAGGCGGGAGACGCCGTTGCGGCTCATGGCGGAGAGGGCCTGCATGGCGTCGGTGTCGGGCCGCACCACGTTCTCCGGGTTGCAGTGCTTCGCCAGGGCGCCGACGGTGGTGCTCTCCCACTCCTCGCGCGGCAGCTCCTTGACCTGCCGGGCGGTGACGCAGCCGAGCAGGCGGCCGGAGTCGTCGAGCACCGGGTACATCTTGAAATGGTGGCGGTAGATGTAGTCCTGGACCAGCTCGTTGACGGGGATCTGGCGCGGCACCGTGACCGGATTGGTCTGCATGAAGCGCGAGACCGGCTCGCCTTCGAAGGCGCGGCGCAGGAGGAGCTGCTGGTAGGACATCTGCGCCGCGTTGCGCAGGAACAGGCCAAGGAGGAAGAACCAGATCCCGCTCCAGTTGCCCTGGATCACGAACCAGACGCCCACCGCGATCAGGAGGAAACCGAACCCGGAGCCAATCTGCGAGCTGATGCGGGTGGCCCGGCGCAGGCTTCCCTTGAAATGCCAGAGGATGGAGCGCAGGACGCGTCCGCCGTCCAGGGGGAATGCGGGGACCATGTTGAACGCGACCAGCATGGCGTTGATCATCGCCAGGTAGGTCACCACGCCGAGCACGGGCTCGGGCAGGCCCATCCCGTGCCCTGCCAGGCTCAGCCCGAAGCCGGCGAGAGCGATGGCGAGGCTCATGGCCGGGCCGGCGAGGGCGATCCAGAACTCGGCCCGGGGGGAAGGCACCTCGCCCGACATCTCCGCCACGCCGCCGAAGAGGAACAGGGTGATGCCCCGCATGGGCACGCCGTAGCGCCGGGCCACCAGCGAGTGGGCCAGCTCGTGCACCACGACCGAGGCAAAGAGGAGCAGGGCGCCCGCCACCCCCATTGCCCAGTAAGTCGAGCGGGGCAGTCCCGGGTTCTGGGTGGGGAAGGCCTGGGTGGCCAGGTTCGACGTGGCGAGCACGGCCACGATGAACCAGCTCGGGTCGAGCCGGACCGAGAATCCGAAGATGGTGAAGAGATGGATGCCGCGTCCGAACACGGGGCTATTCGCTTGCACGAGGGGTGCCGGAGGCCCGTCCCGGTCCACCCTGAAGGAGATGGCGCCGGCCGCCTGGGGTTGAAACCCCAGGCTAGAAGGGTATCGCCCCCCGTCCGGGGGCGAGTCTCAGCCAGCCTCCGGAGGAGGCTGTACTTTTCTAGCCTGGGGTTTCAACCCCAGGCCGTTCCGGCGAATCCGTGTGCGGCTCGACCGGGCAGTGGAGGTCGCGCCGGCGCTCCAGATCCTCGGCCACGGCCTTCTTGAACCCCTTGGAGCCGTAGACGGCCATCATCTGCTCGCGGTAGGGCCCGATGTCCACCAACTCGGTCCGCACGCGGACCGTCTGGAACATGCGCGGGTTCTTCTCGCCCGGCACCTGGACGTGATGGAGGCCGCCGCTGTAGGCGATGAGCATCCGCCCCTCGCCGATCGATGCCAGGATGTCCGCGATACCGCCGCGCACGGTCATGGGCCGCCCCTCCGAGTCCAGGCCGTTGGCCCGCTTCATCCGGCCCTCGGGGAGGATGGCCACCATGGCGTCGGGATCGATCTTCCGCAGCACCTCGGCCCAGGTCTCGTCGCGCTCGCGGGTGATGGAGATGACGTTCTGGGCGATCAGGCCGAAGAACCTTCCGACCACGGCGCGGTCGGCGGTCTTGGCGGCGATGGGGACCACGCCGTGCCGGGCCAGCCGCCAGAGGAAGGAGTTGGGACACCCGCCCAGGAAGAGCGGCTCATAGAGGCTGGTGTGGTTGAGGAGCGCGACGACCTGGTGATGCCGCCAGCGGTCGGGCGGAGGATTCCCGATCCACTGCAGGTCGACACGGTAGAAGATCCGGGTGACGATCTTCAGCCCGAACAGGATCAGGAACACCAGGTAGGCGCGCACTGCGGGGCATTCTATGCCGAACCTCCCCGGCGGGGGAGCGGTGATACGCTACCGCGTCTATGGCAGAGCAGACCCCCGCCGGCCGTCCCAGGGTCTCGGCGATCCTCACCACGCTCAACGAGGAGCAGCACATCGCCGGGTGCATCGAGTCGCTCCTCTGGTGCGACGAGATCCTGCTCGTGGACTCCTTCTCCACCGACCGCACGCCGGAGATCGCCCAGCGCTACGACAAGGTCCGCTTCCACCAGCGCACCTACTTCGGCTCGGCCGCGCAGAAGAACTGGGCCATGGACCAGGTGCAGAACGAGTGGATCCTGATCTTCGACGCCGACGAGCGCTGCACCCCGGCGCTCCAGAAGGAGATCGAGGACCTCCTCGCCTCCCGGCCGTCGCACGACGCCTACACGATCAAGCGGCAGGTCTATTTCATGAACCGGGTCATCCGCTTTTCCGGCTGGCAGCACGACCGGGTGGTGCGCCTGGTGCGGCGCGGCACCGCCCGCTACCCTAACCGCCGGGTGCACGCCGACATGATCACCCGCGGTCCGGCGCCGGTGATGCACAACTTCATGATCCACTACATGACGGACTCGTTCGACGACTACGCCCGGCGCATCGAGAAGTACAGCTTCTGGGGCGCGGCCCAGAACTGGAAGGAAGGCCGCAAGGCCGGGTTCGCGGAGATCTTCGGCCGCTCGATCTGGCGCTTCCTGCGCACCTACATCTTCCAGCTCGGCATCCTGGACGGCATGCACGGCCTGGTCTTCTGCATGCTCCAGGCGTACGGCACCTACCTCAAGTGGGCGCTCCTCTGGGGCTGGCATGTGAATGCCGCCCGCGGGGTGATGCCCAACCTGCCCGCCTTCGACGACAGCGAGAGCACCTGGCGCCCGCTCGAGGAAGCAGGGAACACGGACACACGGACGATCACGGACTGACATGGACGAGCACGGACACCCAGATACCCCTCACCGTCCGTGCAGGTCCGTGTGAGTCCGTGTTCGTCCGTGTAACAAAACCCTCCGCCGGCTCGTAAGACCCCCTGGAGGGTCTTCCATGACAGGACTGGCGCGCGATCTTCGTTACGGCATCCGCATGCTGGCCAAGAACCCCGGCCTCAGCCTGGCCGCGGTGCTGGCTTTCGCCTTGGGCATCGGCCTTTCGACGGCAATGTTCAGCATCGTCTACGGTGTCATCTTCCGCGGGCTCCCCTTCGAGGAGCCCGAGCAGCTGTTGCACATCGAGAACAACAACCCGTCCAAGGACCAGCAGAGCCTCGAGGTCTTCCTGCCGGATTATCTGGAGCTGAGGAAGCGCCAGAAGTCTTTCGAGGACCTCGCCGCCTTCTCCGAGGGCACCCTCAACCTGAGCGGCGACGAGAAGCCGGAGCGGTACGAAGGGGCTTTCGTGACCGCCAACACCTTCGATCTGGTGCGCGTCAAGCCGCTGCTCGGCCGCGGCATCCTGCGCGGCGAGGACTCGCCGCAGGCCGAGCCCGTCGTCATCCTCGGCTACGGGCTCTGGCATGCCCGCTACAACGCCGACCCGAAGGTGATCGGGCGCAAGGTCCGGATCAACGGTGACCTGGGGACGATCGTAGGCGTCATGCCCGAGGGCTTCGCCTTCCCGATCGCCCACCAGGTCTGGGTGCCGTTGCGCCTCGATCCGCTCAAGAACGTGCGGGGCCGCGGGGAGACCCTGGAGGTCTTCGGCCGCCTCAAGGACGGGATCTCCATCGACCAGGCGAGAGCCGAGCTGGGCGGCATCATGCAGGGGTTGGCCAAGGAGTTCCCGGAGACCAACAAAGGGGTCGGCGCGGTCGTCAAGCCGTATACCGACGAGTACATCGGCGAAGAGCCGCGGGCGCTCCTGGTCACCATGCTGGGCGCCTGCCTGGCCGTCCTGCTGCTCGCCTGCGTCAACGTGGCCAGCCTGGTCATGTCGCGAGCCTCCAAGCGCACCCGGGAGATCGCCATCCGCTCGTCGCTGGGCGCCGACCGCCGGCGCCTGATCGGGCAGCTCCTGACCGAGAGCGTGCTGCTCTCCCTGGTGGGAGCCCTGCTCGGAGTGCTGCTCGCCTATGTCGGGATCAAAGCCTTCAACGCGGCCATCGCGCAAGCGGATCCGCCGTTCTGGCTCAAGATCGCCATCGACCCCGCGGCCCTGCTCTTCGCCCTGGGGGCGACCCTGCTGGCCGGGATTGTCTCCGGTCTGGTGCCGGCATTCCAAGCCTCGCGGACTGACGTCAACGAGGTGCTCAAAGACGAGGGCCGGGGCTCCTCCAGTCTCCGCATGGGCGTCTTCACCCGCATCGTGGTGATCCTGGAGGTGGGCATCTCCTGCCTGCTGCTCGTCGGCGCCGGCCTGATGATCCAGAACGTGCTCAAGATGGGGGACCGGGTCGAGGTCGACACCGCAAACCTGTTCACGGCCCGCATCGCCCTGTTCGAGTCGGCGTACCCGGAGGAGGCGAAGCGCGCGCGCTTCTTCGAGACGCTGCTGACCCGGCTGCGGGAGGACCCCGCCGTGGTCTCGGCCGCGGCGAGCACCTACCTGCCCGCGGCGGGGACCTGGGCGCCGCACATCGCCCTGGAGGGGGCCACCTATCCCACGAAGGAGGACCAGCCGCGGGCGCACATCGCCTGGATCTCCTCCGAGTTCGTGCGGACCTTCAATGCCGAGGTTCTCCGGGGGCGGGACTTCGACGCGCGGGACACCGCCGCGAGCCTGCCGGTGGCGCTGGTCAACAGCAGCTTTGTCAAGAAGTTCTGGCCCGGGCAGGACCCGATCGGCCGGCGCATCCGGTTCACCGACGCCGACGATCCCGCGGCCGAGCCCTGGCGCACGGTGATCGGCGTAGTCCCGGACCTGGGCATGGCCGAGATCGACGATATCGGGGACGAGTTCGGTCCTGAAGGGTTCTACTTCCCCCTGACGCAGGATTGCCCTGGCTTCGTCAGCGTGGCGGTGCGCACCCGCGACGCGAACCCGCTCGCGATCACCGAAAAGGTACGGGCGCACGTGACCGCCCTGGACAAGGATCTGCCCATCTACTTCGTCCGCTCCATGGAGGAGGTGGTGGCGCAGACAGGCTTCTTCCAGAACCTGTTCGCCACGCTGTTCGCCATCTTCGGCCTGGTTGCGCTGGTCCTCGCCTCGGTCGGGATCTACGGCGTGATCGCCTTCTCGGTCGAGCAGCGCACGCAGGAGATCGGCATCCGCATGGCGCTCGGGGCGCGGCAGAGCAGCGTGCTCGGCCTGATCCTGCGGCAGGGGATGGTGCAGCTCCTCATCGGGCTCGGGCTCGGGCTCCTCATGGCCTGGCCCGCGGCGAAGCTGCTCGGCAATATCCTGGTCGGGGTGCAGCCGCACGACCCGCCGACCTTCGTCGGGGTCTGCCTGCTGCTCGCCAGTGTGGCGCTGCTCGCCTGCTGGATCCCCGCCCAGCGCGCCAGCCGCACCGATCCGCTGGTGGCGATCCGCTACGATTAGAGGATGGAGAAGATCCTCGATTACCTGCGCGGCCGGCGTGATGAGATGGTGTCGTTGCTCGGGGCGCTGGCCCGGATGGAGTCCCCGTCCCGGAGGCCGGAGGCGCAGGAGCCGCTCTTCGTCCGTCTCGCCGCGGAGCTGCGGGATGTCGGTCTCCGTCCGCGGCGGTTGAGCGGGAAGACGAGCGGCGGGCAGATGTTCGCCGCGCCTCCGCACCCGCGCAAGCCTGGCCAGCTTCTCGTCGGCCATTGCGACACGGTCTGGCCGGTGGGCACCCTCGACAGCATGCCGGTCGAGCTGCGCGACGGCCGGCTCTACGGTCCCGGCACCTACGACATGAAGGCGGGCCTGGTGCAGGGGATCTTCGCTCTCCGGGCCCTCCGCGATCTGGGCCTGGAGCCGCCGCTGGCGCCGGCCTTCTTCATCAACTCGGACGAGGAGCTCGGCAGCCTGGAGTCGGCCGACCGCGTCCGCCGGCTGGCCCGGCGGGTGCGGCGGGTGTTCGTGCTGGAGCCTTCGCTGGGACCCGAAGGTCGGCTCAAGACCGCGCGCAAGGGGGTCTGGCGCTTCCGCGCGACCGTGCGGGGTCGCGCTGCCCACTCCGGACTCGATCCGGAAAAGGGGGCGAGCGCCATTCTGGCTCTGGCCCATCTGATTCAGGCACTCTATGCCCTGGCTGATCCCACCCGCGGGATCACGGTCAACGTCGGCGTGATCGGCGGCGGGGTGACCTTCAACGTGGTCGCTCCCGAGGCCTGGGCCGAGATCGATGTGCGGGTGCTGCGTGGCGAGGACGGCGAGGCTTTCGAGCGCGCGCTCCGGGCCCTGCAACCAGCCGTGCCGGGCACGAGCTTCGAGATCACCGGGGGCATGAACCGGTATCCGCTGGAGCCGAACGCCAGGAACCGGGCCCTCTGGCATGCCGCCGAACGCTGCGCTAGCCGGCTCGGGATCGAGCTGTCGGAGGGCACGGCCGGCGGGGGATCGGACGGCAACTTCACCAGCGAGTACGCCGCCACGCTCGACGGTCTGGGAGCGGTGGGCGACGGCGCTCATGCGGTCCACGAGCACGTGGTGATCGACCGCATGCCCGAGCGGGCGGCGCTGCTGGCGGGATTGTTGCTAGAGCCCGTAGACGTAGAGTGAAGGAGAAGTAGGATGAGAAGGGTTGTTCTTGTTGCGGTGCTGTCGCTAGTGGTGGGAGCGGGTGGGGCCCTCGCCGGGACGTCCAAATACACGCTCACCAAGGAAGACATCAAGCGGGCGGAGAAGCGGCTCGCGGAGCTCGGCTACTGGGCCGGCCCGGCCGACGGCGTCTGGGACGCAGCATCGCGGCACGCGCTCGTCGCCTTCCAGAAGGTCGAGGGCGCCCGTCCCACGGGCACGCTCACCCGAGCCGAATACAACGCCCTGACCGATTCGGCGCAGGGCATCCCGAAGCCGCGCACCGTGGGCGTTCCTCACATCGAGATCGATCTCGCCCGCCAGGTCCTCTACCTCGTGGACGCAGAAGGCAAGGTGGGGAACATCCTGCCGATCTCCTCGGGGAGCGGAAAGCGCTTCTACGAGAACGGCTACCCCGAGACCCACGCCGTCACCCCCTGTGGCAGCCTGGAGGTCTACACCAAGGCGTCGGGCTGGAAGACGAGCCCGCTGGGGCAGATGCACAACCCCCTGTACATCGTCGGCGGGATCGCGATCCATGGCAGCGAGGACGTGCCGCCCTACCCGGCGAGCCACGGCTGCATCCGCATCCCCATGTTTGCCTCGCACCGCCTGCCCGGGATGATTCCGGTGGGCACGCCGGTTCTGGTCTATGGCTGCAAGGAAGAGACGGCACCTGCGCCGCAGCTTCTTTCAGGCGTAAACTAGGACCCAGGCATGCGGCACCAGCACCACCCCAAGCACGACCTCATCCAGGCCGAGATCAACCTGATGCCGTTGATCGACGTCTGCCTGGTGCTGGTGATCGTTCTCCTGGTGGTCTTCCCCATGGTGAAGGCCACCGCAGCGTCGCCTGCCGTCAAAAAGACCGAGGCCTCCACGCCTGGCGTGCTCGCGCTGGAGGAGCCGCAGCTCCCCGTGGAGATCCTGGCCGACGGTAGCCTGACCGTGGACGGCAAGCCGGTGGGCCAGGCCGAGCTGCACAGGGTGCTGGGCGAGATCTGGAGCCTCACCCCGAACCGTCCGGTGATCGTGAAGGGGGCCCGCCACGTCCGCTACGCGCAGGTGCGCTGGGTGCTGCAGTCGGTGAATGCCGCGGGCTTCCGACGGGCAGGGCTCACGGCTGACCGCCGGTAACTCCTATCCCTTTATCGCAGGCACCAGAATCCCCGGCAGCTTCGCCCAGGAAGGCGCCGCCTCGAAGTGCACCAGCTTCGGGGTGATCCTGTGAGCCGTCTTGTGGCTCGCGAACCAGATCGGCTTGGGCCAGACCCGGAACGGGGCGTTGATCACCGTTTTCTGCGGGCGGTCGAACATGAGGATGTTGTGGACCGTGCCCGAGCCGGACTGGATATCCCGCCGGGTGTGCCCCGGGAACGCCCCCCAGGGCGTCACCACGAGACCGAAGCCCGCCGCCGCCCAGTGGTTGATCGATACCGTGCCGTAGCGGAGGTTTGCCACGGCGCGGTCCAGGGCCTCCTTGACCGCGGGATCGCGCAACGAGGAGGGGTGGACGATGATCGTCACGTTCAAAGTCCCCCAGACCGTGTCGTTGCAGAAATCCACCGCGCGATCGAGGAACTCCGCCGCGCTGCCCGCCGCGAGAGCCGTCTCGGCGCAGACGCCGCAGAACGCCTCGGTGCGGAAGCAGATATCGTCCCGGTTCTCCGGAGGAACGCCGGGGATCAGCGCCCAGGGTAGGTGCTCGCCCTTTCGCTCGCCGAAGCGCTCGGCCTCGGGATGGGCCTTCATGAAGGAGTCGTAGCGATCCGCGGCCCCCGGGTACCAGGCCTTGCGCGTGGGCACCTTCCTCAATTCCTCGCGCACGGCCGCCAGCAGCGGCTCCCTCTGCGGCGACGAGGCGTGCTGGATGATCACCCGCGACGCGTTGCAGTTGAACCCGGCGTTGTTGGTCAGCATGGTCGCCAGGTTCACCGCATGGTAGGAGAGATCGGTCTCGCTCCAGGAGCCCTCGGGCCCCGGCACCACGATCACCGGGCTCACGTTGCCGAGCTCGGACGTGAAGCGCTTGGCCACCACGGGCTCGTCCCGCTCCTTGCGCCGGGCTCCCTCCTCCCCGCTGCCGAACACGATTGCGTCGTAGGTCCGGTCCGAGCCGGTGATGTGGAGCTCGTCCACATCAGGATGCGCGGCGAGGTAGGCCCCCTCCTGGGCTCCGCCATAGACCACGCGCAGGAACCCGCGGTCGATCAGCGGCTTGAAGCCCTCTTCGATGAGCGGCCCCAGGTAGACGTTGGCCGGGTGTGTCTTGAAGAGGACGACCTGGTCCTCCACGAACAGCTTGTAGAGCGCGTCCATCGGGCCGATGGAGGTGACATTGCCGCCGCCGAGCACCAGGGCGACGGCCCCCTTGCGCTCGCGGGCGTGGTAGGCCACGGCCATGGTCTCCGGGAGGGTCTCGGCCGTGACGCCGGGCTCCATCCAGACGTCGGCGGTAACCCCGGTGTAGAAGACCTGGTCCCAGACGTCGTAGGGGAAGATCCGGGCCGTGACCTGGCCGTCCGGCCGGGTGCGCACCGAGCCGGGGATGCGCGGCCGGCCGTGGACCTCGACATCCCAGAGTGCCTTTCTGAGCAGCCGCAGGTTGCGGATGACGAAGTAGGGGCCGACCAGAGCCTCCTCGCCCGAGGTGGGGAGGGACGTGTCGATTCCCTCGGCCTCGATGGCTGCCTCGGCCCAGCGCTCGGACACGGGGAGGAAGCTGCGGATCAGCTCCTCCAGCAGGGAGATCCGGTCGCGCACCGAGACCTGCGTCCAGGCCAGCCGGTGCGCCTGGAGATCCCGCACCGCGGCATCCATGGCCTCGTGAGAGGTATTCATGCGCGGTATCCTTTCATACAAACAACGGCACCACCTCGAACTGCTCCACGTCCACCAGGCCCACGTCCGTGAGCTTGAGCGCGGGGATCACCTCCAGCGCCAGGAAGCTCATGGCCATGAAGGGATCGCGCAGCCGGGCGCCCAGGCGGTGGGCGTCGTCGAGGAGGCGCTGCAGCCGGTCGCGCACCATGTCGATCTCCCAGTCGGACATCAAGCCGGCAATGGGCAGAGGAAGCACGCACAGCTCCTGCTCGCCCAGGGCCACTGCCAACCCCCCTCCGGCGTTGGCTACCGCCCGCGCCGCTGTCCGCATGGAGGTATCGTCGGCGCCGATGACCACCAGGTTGTGATGGTCGTGTGCCACCGTGCTCGCGATGGCCCCCCGCGTCAGCCCGACGCCCTGCACGAACCCGAGCCCGATGTTGCCCGTGCCGTGATGGCGCTCGACCACGGCCATTTTGAGAAGGTCGCGCTCCGGGTCCGCCTGCGCCCATCCATCGTGGACCGGGACCTCCCGGGTCAGGTGATGGGTGATGAGCTGGTCGGGAACGACCCCGATCACCCGGGCCTGGGTCCCCGCGGCGCGGATACCGAAATCGAGCCGCTCGGGGTCGATATGAACCGTCCGCGGCAGGTGGTCGTACCGGCGGTGCTTCCGTTTGTGGACCATCCGGCCCTCCCGCGCCACCAACTCGCCGGAGACGAAGACCTCCTCGGCCCGCGGGGAGGAAAGATCGGAGAAGACCACCAGGTCGGCCCGCCGGCCGGGTGCGACCGCGCCGCGGTCCCTCAGGCGGTAGTGCTCCGCCGTGTTCAAGGTCGCCATGCGGATCGCGGTCACAGGATCGATCCCATCTGCGATGGCGAGGCGGACGAGGTGATCGATCGATCCCTCCCCCAGCAGGTCGATCGGATGGCGGTCGTCCGTGCACAGGCAGAGGCGCCGCTCGTTGGCGGGAGTCACCAGGGGGAGGAGATCGCGCAGATTGCGGGCGTTGCTCGCCTCGCGCAGGAAGATGGCCAGCCCCACGCGCAGCTTCTCGCGCGCCTCCTCGACCGTGACGCACTCGTGGTCCGAGCTGATCCCCGCCGCGGCGTAGGCCGACAGCCGGTGCCCGGAAAGACCGGGGCAGTGGCCGTCGATGATCCGGCCGTGGAAGGCGCAGAGCTTGGCGATGATCTCCGGGTCCCCCTGGATCACCCCGGGGAAGTTCATGACCTCGGCCAGACCGATCACTTTGGGCTCGGAGAGCAGGGCCATCAAGTCCGCCGCCTCCAATCGGGCGCCGGAAGTCTCCAGATGGGTGGCCGGCACGCAGGACGGCGCGTTGACCCGGACGTCCAGGGGCGAGCCCGCGGCATCGCCGAGCATGAAGCGGATGCCCTCGAGACCGAGCACGTTGCCGATCTCGTGCGGGTCCGTGACGACCGTGGTCACGCCGTGCGGCAGCACGGCCCGCGCGAACTCGGCCGGCGGCACCATCGAGCTTTCGATGTGGACGTGGGCGTCGAGAAAACCGGGGCAGAGATACCGCCCGCCGAGGTCGATCTCCTGCCTGCCCTGATAGCCCGTCCCGATCCCCGCGATGTCAGGGCCCGCTATGGCTACGTCGGCTGGATGGATCTCCCCGGAGAGGACGTTGACCAGGCGGGCGTTGCGCAGCAGCAGGTCGGCCGGCTCGTCACCGCGAGCGACCGCGAGGGTCCGGGGGAGGTTCATCCCCCGATGCTACACCCCGTACGGCTCCTGCGGCATCACCAGCCAGAGGATGATGTACGCGACGGTGCCGGGGAACCCGACCGACAGGATCGAGATGATGACGTAGGCGACGCGGACGGCGGTCGGGGTCCATCCCAGCCACTCGGCGATACCTCCGCACACGCCTGCGATCATCTTGTTGTTACGGGAACGGTAAAGAGCCATTCACTTTCTCCTTCCACCCTATAGAACGGAAACCGGGACCGTTCATGTTTCGCTGTCGAGTTCGAGCCCCAGATCCTGTCCCGCGCCGTGGCGCGCCGCCGAGATCGCGGCGGTGAACAATCCGCAGGTGACCGCGAAGACCAGCAGGCCGACGAGCGTGATCCAGTCCGTGCCGGCTTCCGGCCGGCCGATCGAGTAGAGCGGCGTCCACATGTCGAACGCCGTGCCGGGCGCGTCCTTCATCGCCTTGAGCGCGTCGAGGAAGGCGAGGAGCAGGGCGGCGGCGGCGAACCCCACCGTGCCTCCGGCGAGGCCGCGCACCGCGAGCTGGCCGCCGGTCAGCGGCTCGCGGATCCGCGGCGGCTCCACCCGGAATTCCAGCTCGCGCGCGTTCCACGGCACGAAGCGGGCGAGCATGATCAGCCCAGGAATGCCGAGCGGCAGCGTCGCCCAGAAGAACGTGGCCCAGCCCACCGAGTAGGCAGCAAAGCCGGCGATCGGGCCCGAGATGATGCGCGGCAGTCCGAACAGGCTGGAGAACAGCGCGTACTGGGTCGCCGAGAAGCGCTTCTGTGTCATGCGGAGGAGCATGACGCCGAAAGCGCCGCTGCCCAGGCCGGAGCACAGCGCCTCGAACCCGAAGGCGGCCCACATCATCGGCCGGTCCACCCCCGGCTGCTGGGCGAGGATGGCGTAGCCCGCGTTGGAAAAAATCTGGAACAGGCCGAAGATCCAGAGCGACCGTCCGAGCCCCAGCGGCGCGGTCAGCAGGCCGCCGATGAGCGTACCGAGGATGTTCGCGAACAGGCCGATGAAAGTCAGGGCCACGCCGCGGTCGAACTCGTTGTAGCCCATGTCGATCAGGAACGGCCGCTGCAGCGACTGGACCAGGTTGTCGGCGAGCTTGTAGAGCAGGACGAAGGCGAGGATCTCCAGCGCGCGGTGGCGGGCGAGGAAGCCCAGGAACGGGTACCAGACCGCCTCCTTGAGCGTTTTGGGAGCAGCCCCGATCACGCCGGGGTCCGGAGACTTCCAGACCACGAGGATCATCGGCAGATAGAGAGCGGCCAGGAAGGCGTTGACCGCGGGCCAGCCGAACTGCCCGGCGAGATAGATCGAGAGGCTGCCGGCAATGTAATAGCCGACGCGCCAGAGGGCGTTGCGCGCGCCGACCGCGACTGCCTGCTCGTCCGGGCGCAACACGTCCACGGCATAGGCATCGATGGCGACGTCCTGCGTGGCGCCGGCGAGCGCGATGGCGAGCGCGATGGCCGCGACCACCCAGGGGGCATCTGGATGGCTGCCGACGCCGGCCAGGGCGAAGACCGACACGGCCAGGGCGATCTGGGCGATGATCGCCCACCCGCGCCGCCGTCCCAGCGGGGGCACGAAGCGGTCCATGAGCGGCGACCAGATGAACTTGAACGTCCAGGGCACCTGCGCCAGGGTGAATAGGCCCACGACGCGGATGTCCACGCCAATGGAGCGCATCCAGTCCGGGATGGCGAGCCAGACCAGCCCCAGGGGCATGCCCGAGGCGAACGACATCAGCGTCACCGACGCGGTGCGCCAGGAGGTGAACGCCCGGGCGAGGCTGACCAGGGTGCCGGGCTTCTTGGGGGGCGGTGTGGTCATTGGGCGATTCTAGAGCGAGTCCACCCGCGCGCGCAGCCGGACCAGTCCCTGGTTGACGCCGTCGAGGTCACCGCGGACCGTGGTCAGCTTGTCGCGCTCGGCGCGCACGAAGCGGGTATAGGGGCCGATCGCCTCCTCGATGCGGCGGGTGCTCTCGTCGATCTCGCGGTCGAACTGGCCGGTGAGGCCGTCCATGAGCTGCGTGCGCAGCTCCTCGATCCTCTGGCGCAGCTCCTTCTTGGCGTCGTGCCGCCGGTTGGGGATGATGAAGAAGCCGAGCACCGCGATCGAGCCCGCGGCGATGATGCCGGTGAAGTCCGCAGCGGCGGTGACCGCGATGTGCGTCAGGACGGCTCCGAGCCCGAGCGCTCCGATCTCGACGAGCGCCGTGCCCGCCACCGCCACCTGCACCGACTCGGCCATGCGCGTGGCCTCGGCCTCCTTGTCGTAGCTCTGCATCGAGCGCTGCGCCGTGCGACCGACGCTGTCGAGCAGCCGCACGCGGTCGAAGTCGAAGCTGCCTCCGACCCGGCCGACGATGCGGTCGGCGTGCTCGTGCCGGCGCCGGGAGATGTGCTCCATGATCGCCTGCCACTGGCGGAGGTCCGAGGAGACCAGCCAGTCGATCACCTCGTTGACCTTGCGCTCGATGAGCTGCGGCGTTTCGCCCACCACCAGGCGCTCGAAGTCCGCCTTCATCTTGGACTTGTTGATCAGGTCCATGAAACGGGCCAGGCGCATGGTCTCGTCGAAGAAGGCCACGCCACGCTTCTCGAACTCGTGGAGGATGTTGTCCACGTCGGACAGCCGGAAGCGGAACTCCCGCCGCATGTCCTCCTTGTAGAGGCCGAGCTGGCGTTCGATGTCCTCCATGGTGGAGAAGTCGTCCTTGAGCAGCTCCAGCCGGCCGTCGGTCACCTGCAGGTACTTGCCCGCAAGATGGGAAGCCACGCCCAGCGGGTTCATCAGCTTGAGGCGGATGCGCTCCTTCTCGTCGAGCGTGTCCACGATATAGCTTTCCAGCGCCTCGAACCGGCTGCTGGCGAGGAGCTCGCGGTCGCCGGCCTGCTTGGCGCGGAAGGCAAGCTTGGCCGCGACCGGGAAGATGTCGGGCGTGAAGCCGAGGAGCGACCGGGCGTTCTCCGCGATGAAGGCGAGGATGCGCTGAATGTCCTCGGGCGTATCCAGGATGTCGATCTTGTTGAGGACGATGACCACCTTCTTCCCCCACTCGCGGATGCCCTGGAGGAAGGCGCGCTCGCTCTCGGTGAACGGCCGGTCGGCCGAGGTGACGAAGAGGACCATGTCCGACCGCGGCACGAACTCGCGGGTGATGGCCTCGTGCTCCCGGTGGATGGCATTCGTCCCCGGGGTGTCGACGATGTTGATGTCCTTGAGGATGTCGACCGGGGCGGTGATGCGGTCGAGGGCCGACTCCAGGGTCTCGCGGGTGACCTCGGGGCCGTGCTGGATCAGGTGGACGCGGGTGGTGGTGGGGGTGACCCCCTCCTCCAGGACCTTGTCGCCGAGGAGGGCGTTGATGAAGGCGCTCTTGCCGGCGTTGAACTCGCCCGCGACGACCAGGAGAAACAGCTCGTCGAGCTGCCGGGCGGAGCGCTGGAGGGTGCCCTGGTCCTCCTCGGACGCGTCGAATGTGGCGAGCGCCGTCTGCAGCTCGCCGATGAGCCGGCGGTTCTCCGCCAGCAGCTCGTCCTGGTTCCTATTAAGGATGCGTCGCAGCATCTTCCCCCCGCCCGGGGGAAAGATAGCACGGGGTATGCCAAGGGGAGAGCGAGACGGACGATTCCACCCGCGGGTTGGGAGGCCGTACCCGCCGGTTCCGACGGGGGAGCCGCGGGTTGGACGGTTCGACCCGCGGGTTGAGTCGCGGACCCGCCGGTTCCACGGCGCAACCGGCCGGTTCCGCCATGCAACCCGCGGGTTGAGACGTGGGAATCGCGGGTTGGGACACAAAACCCGCGGGTTGGGAGACTGGGCTCGCGGGTTGAACCGTCCGCCCCGCTTGTCGAGAGACTGGCGCGGTGAGCCCGACCGTCCATCTCGCGGGTGCTAAGCTCCATCCCCTCATGCCTGGACCCATCCTGATCGCGGGCGGCGGCATCGGCGGCCTCACCGCCGGTATCGCCCTGCGGCGAGCCGGCCTCGAGGTCCGCGTCTTCGAGCGGGCTGCCGAGATCCGCGAGGTCGGCGCGGGCCTGACCATCCAGAGCAATGCCATCCTCGCTCTCCGGCACATCGGTCTCGACCGCGCCGTCGTCGAGAGCGGCCGGGTACTGAGCGCGGGGAGCGTCCGCAGGCCGGACGGAACGGTCCTCTCCCGGGGTGACTTGGAAGAGATCGGCCGCGCCGTGGGCGCGCCGGCCGTCGCCATCCATCGCGGGACTTTGCAGCGGCTCCTCGTCGAAGCTCTGGGCGAGGATATCGTGGAGACCGGCCGGGAGGCTGCCGGGTACGAGGAGCATGCCCAGGGTGTGTCGCTCCTGTTCCGGGATGGCAGCCAAGTGGATGGCGCTCTGCTGATCGGCGCCGACGGCCTCCGCTCTGCCGTACGCACCCGGATGCTCGGGGACGGAGAGCCCCTCTATTCAGGGTACACGTGCTGGCGCGGCGTCACGGCGGAAGGCGGGCCCGCGCTCGAGGAGAGCACCGAGACGTGGGGCCGGGGCCGCCGCTTCGGGACGGTACCCATCGAGCGGGGCCGGATTTACTGGTTCGCGACCCTGAATGCCCCAGTTGGAGGCCGGGATGAGCCGGGGAGGGTCCGCTCCCGGCTCCAAAAGATCTTTGCGGACTGGCACTCTCCGATCGCCGACGTCCTCGCGGCGACTCCTGAAGAGGCCATCCTGCGCAACGACATCCTCCACCGCCTTCCGACCTCCAGATGGGTAGAGGGCCGCACGGCCCTGCTCGGCGACGCGGCCCATCCCATGACTCCCAACCTGGGCCAGGGGGCCTGCCAAGCCATCGAGGATGCCGTCGTCCTCGCGGACTGCCTCATCCGGAACGCTGATCTCGCCGCCGTGCTCCTGCAGTACCAGGCCCGGCGCAAGGCTAGAGTGGACGCCGTGGTCCTCGCGGCTCTCCGCCTCGGACGGCTCGCCCAGATGGAGAGCACCCCGGCCCGCTGGCTCCGCGACCGGCTGCTCACCCTGACCCCGGCCTCGGTCACGCGCCGGCAGCTTGTCCGATCGCTTAGCTTCGAGCTCTAAGGGCGCGTCATGCAATAACGCTAGCGGATTTAGGGGTCTTTTGTTGTACTCTTGGAGTACAATGTCTGATGAAGAGGCGATACGACACCGATTCAACCTTCTCTCTCCCCACCTTGATGAGC
>JAXDKG010000033.1:0-111110 GCA_034667225.1 Acidobacteriota bacterium | reverse complement strand
CCGGGTCGGGTTCGAGGCTGTCCACGAGCTTTTTGGTGATCTTCCCCTTCATCACAACCCCCTTTCTGCGTAACCTGTACGTAACCCAGAAGCGTTAAAATCAGCTTGGTTGGATAGTAGCAGATAGAGGGGAAAAGTCAATAGAATCAAGGACTAACGAGGTAGGTTAAACAGAGTAAAACCACGTTGTGCTAATTGACAATCGATTCACCGTTGGACCCCGGGGGGCTGCTGGGCCGGCAGGCCCCCCGGGCGAAGCCACGGTTGGAGAAAGAGGCGGGCGGAGTGCCGTGCTGCCTGCTAGTATGACGATGTAAGCAAGCAGGAAAGTGGCAGAGAAAGCGACTGTGGACAGAAACCCCAAAGTTTTTTGCAGTCACCGCTCCGTGGACAAGCCGCGGGTCAAGGAGATCGCCGCCAAGCTGGCCACCGCCGGCATCGATCCCTGGGTGGATCAGTGGGAGATCCAGCCAGGGGACGACCTCGTCGCCAGAATCAATGAGGGGCTCGCCACCTACGACGTGGGTCTCCTGTTCCTCTCCAAGACTTCGCTCGAATCGGGGTGGGTGACGGCCGAAGTCAGCACCTTGATCTATCAGATGATCGAGGACGGCAAGCGGGTCATCCCCGTGATGATCGAAGCCGGCGCTCCTGTTCCTCCTCTCCTGCGCCCTCGGGCTCGCCTCGGCTTCGACCAGGTCGACGAGCTGATCTCGGCGATCTACGGCCGCTCCGACAAGCCTGCCGTGGCGCCGCCGAGGATCCGGACCCGCGAGCGGAGCTTCCGGATCGTCCTCCGCTCGGCCGAACCCGGGAAAGTTGCCGTCCTCGCCGAGCTCGACGGCCAGACTGTCGCTCCCGAGCAGGAGACCCGGCTGGGCACGGACTTCGCTTTCTCCTACCAGGACTTTCTCCAGGCGAGGTTCCCCGCCACCCAGAGGAGCCCGGCCGCGGCGGCCGTGCAGATGCGCGAAGCCGAGCTCGCCCGCCTCGGGGATGCCGTGGGCCGGGTCGTCTTTCCACCCCCTGTCGCCGATGCTCTCGCCGCTCTGCTCGCCGAGGCCCAGGCGGGCAACGAGGCCGTGCTCCTCGCGTTCGAGGCCGCGGACCCCATGCTCCTTTCCATACCTTTCGAAGCCGCCCGCATTCCCGGCGGTCGGCTTCCGGCCCTGGAGCCGGGCGTCCGCGTCCTGCGCCGCCATCTCGGGACCCGGGTCGCCCAGGGTGCAGGCCCCCTTCCGGGTCCGCTCCGCATCCTCGTCGCCGTCGGCGCTCCCGATGAGGACAAGACCAAAAATACGGTCCTGGACCTGGAGCTGGAGTTGCAGACCATTCTCGATGCCGTCGACACGGCCCGCCGGTACGGCAACGCCGAGGTGGACATCCTGGAGGTCGGCAACCCGGACCAGATCCAGGACGCTCTGCTCGCGGGGAGCTATCACGTGCTCCACCTCTCCGGCCACGGGAAGGCCGGCAGCATGGAGCTGGAAACCGAGGACGGCGAGCCGCTGCCCGTCCTCGCGAACGAGCTGGCCGACGCCATCCGCGCCGCCCATGAGCCCCTGCCGCTGGTGGTGCTCGCCACCTGCCATGGCGGTGTCTCCGCGAATGACACGGTCAGCTTCGCCCAGGGCCTGCTCGAGCGGGGCATTCCCATGGTGCTCGCCATGCAGAGCACCGTCTCGGACTGGTATGCCACCCGCTTGGCCGGAGCTTTCTACGGCAATCTGGCCCGGCGGGACGTCCGCTTTCCGAGCCACGCCCTCGCGCTCGCCCGGCAGGAGGTGGAGAAGGAGCGGCATACGGCGCTGCGCGAGGGAATGGAGGGAGCCATCTCCTTCCCTGAGTACGCAACCCCGGCCCTCTTCTGCGCGGGAGACGAGATCCTCCTCCTGGATTGGGAGGCCGACCAGATCGCAATGCCCCGGCGTGCTGCGCAGCCTCCGGCCGGCCCGGTCCCGCTCCTGAAGGTCGGAGACCTGATCGGCCGCCGCAAGGAGCTGCGGAAGCTTCTGCGCATCCTCCTGGACGATCCCCGGGCCGTGGTGGAGCATGGCCAGAAGGCCGGTGCCGTCCTCACGGGGATTGGCGGCGTCGGCAAGAGCGCTCTCGCCGGTCGCGCCATGAGCCGGCTGGCCGAGCGCGGCTGGCGGCTGGCTGCGGTGGAGGGAAGGTGGACGATCGGGGAACTGGCCACCAGGGTCGGGGCTTCGCTGATAGCGGACGAGGACAGATCGATCCAGCGGATTGCCGGTCTGCTCGTGCAGCCCACTCTCGACGACAAAGCCCGGCTCCAACTCCTGTCCCAACTCCTCGCTGCCCATGAGGTCCTAATTGTCCTCGACAACTTCGAGGACAACCTCACGATGGCAGGCACGGACTTTCTCGACGCCTCGACCGGTCCCATCCTCAAAGAGCTGGCCCGCTCTTCCAGCCGGGGCAAGATCCTGGTGACGAGCCGCTACCCGGTGCCCGGTTCCGAGCCCTGGCTCGTGCCTCTCCCCCTCGGCCCGCTCTCCCCTGCGCAGACACGCAAGCTCCTCTACCGCCTCACCGAGCTCAAAGATCGGCCACCCGCGGCCCTGGGCAGAATCCTCCGCCTGATTGGCGGCCATCCCCGGGTGTTGGAATACTTGGATGCGATCCTGCACCGGGGTACCGGAAGGCTCTCGATCGTCGAGGAAAAACTCCGCGAGAACGTGAATCTCCTGGGTTTGCGCGTAGAAGATTTGGGGGGAGACCTCGAACAGTCCCTTCAGGACGCCATCCGGATCGGCGCGCAGGATATTTTCTTGGATGAGTTGATCGAGACGGCTCTGGGAGAACCGGAGCACCGGGAGGTTCTGGAACAGGCGTCGGTTTTCCCCACGCCGATCGATATCCGGGGGCTTGCCTTCGCCCTTTCCGGTGCTCAGGAGCCGTCCGCCGAGCGGATCAACGAGGTCCGCGGAATCGCCGGCAAGCTGGCGCGAACGTCTCTTCTGACGCCCCTGAACGACGATTCGGTCTGGGTTCACCGCTGGACGGCGGAAGCTCTCAAGGGCCGGATGGAAGACCGTGTGCAGGAGCATTGCCGGCGGGCCGGCGAGTGCCTTGTCTGGAAGATCGAAAACCGTATGGCTTCGGCTTCGGATCCTGCCGAAGCCGTTCGGCTGCTCCTTCAAGGTGCCGAGTTTGAGAAGGCGACAACCTGGGCACGGGCTCTCGTTAAGTTAATGAACAATTACGGGCAGAGCCTTGCTGCCCTCTCTCTGATCGAAGACGTGCTTTCCGGCCTTCCCGGCTATCACGAAGAGTTCCCCAATTTCCTCCGCGAGGCGGGGAACGCGCTGTTCACACTGGGTCTGGCTGAAGTGGCCCGCGAAAGGTACACCCAGTCGTTGCAACTCGGCGAGCGTCTTGCTGCCGCCGAACCCAGCCGCGCCGATCATCAGAACGACCTCTCTCTCTCCTACGAAAGAATGGGAAATCTACTGCGTGCCCTGGGCGAGGGAGATAAGGCCAAGGATTTTTACGAGAAGTCTCTCCTGCTCCGCGAGCCCTTGGCTGCCGCCGAACCCGACAACGCTGGCTACCAGCGCAACCTCTCCGTCTCCTATAGCAAAATGGGAGATCTATTCCAGGCTCTGGGGAAGGGGGAGCAAGCCAAGGAGTACCATCAGAAGGATCTCGCGATTGCAAAGCACTTGGCAGCCTCCGAACCTGACAGTGCCGAGTACCAGCGCGACCTCGCGATCTCCTATAGCAGAATGGGAGATCTCCTCCGCGTCTTGGGCGAAGGAAATCAGGCCAAGTTGTACTATCAGCAGGATCTTGCGATTACGAAGGGCTTGGCTGCCTCTGAACCTGACAGCGCCGAGTACCAGCGCGACCTTTCAATCTCCTATATCAGAATGGGAGATCTCCTCGGCGTCCTTGGCGAAGGAGATCAGGCTAAAGAGTACTATCAGAAGGATCTTGCGATTGCAGAGCGCTTGGCTGCCGCCGAACCTAACCGCGCTGATTACCAGACCGATCTCGTGGCATCGCTGGTTCGGGTCGTGGAGCATGAACCCGAGAAGGGCAGATCGATGCACCTGCGGGCGTTGTCGATCCTAGAGGCTCTGAAAGCCCGAGGTACCCTGCTGCCAATGTACGAGCCATGGCTCAATGCTCTCCGGCAAGCAGTTGAGCTGTAGCGGAAGTCAGGCCCCTTTCCCGCCTTCCCACGCGATATCCTTGCCCCGTGGCAGTCCAGCTCAGCCTTTTCGAGTCGGAGAGCCCTGCGGGACCTCCTTCGCCTCCGGGGAGGGTCCTCGTCGCGCGCGGCGCTCTTGCCGCCGAAGCTGCCGTGCTGGATCGCCTGGCCGAGCTTCTCGACGCGGCCCGGCGGGACCCCTCCCTCCTCGCTCTTCCCGTCCGCGTCGTGGTGCCTTCGCGCAGCCTGCGGGCTCATGCTGCCGCGGTGATCGCGCGGCACCGGTCAGCCGCGGGCGTGCTCATTCAGACTCTCCACGGGCTCGCTTTCGAGATCCTGGAGCGGGCCGGCGAGGCGGCGCCCCGGGGGCTCCCCCTCACCGAGATCCTGTCCCAGCGCCATGCTGCGAAGGAGCCTTCCCTCCGGGCGGGGCTGGGGGATCTGGTGGATGGCTACGGCGGTGTCGCGGCCACGGCCCGTGACCTTTTGGACGCAGGGCTCGAGCCAGTCCATGCCGACGCGGCTCTCGAAGCCTTGAGCCTGGACGGCTCGTATGTCGCCAGCCGGGCCGCGGTGGAGCGCGCCCGCGCTCTGGTCCGGGTGGCGGCCCATACGGAAGAGGAGATGCGGCGCCGGGAGTTGGGCGCTCTCGGGTCGCTCCTGCGCCGCGCCACCGATCTTCTGGAGATGGATGCCGATCGGGTGCTTCCGGCCCGGGCGGTCCTCATCCATGGATTTGCGGATGCGACCGGCGTGGCCGCCGATCTCCTCCAGTCGCTTCTGCGGCGCCGGCAGGCCGTGCTCGTCCTCGACCGTCCTCCTGCGTTTCAGGGAGAAGGGGTCGAGAGCGCGTTCACCGAGCGCCTTGCCTCGCGGCTCTCTCCGGTCGCTCAGATGGAGGAGGCGCCTCCTCCTCCTCTGGCCGAGGTGGCTCCCCCTCGGGTCGAACGCTTCCAGGCTCCCGGAACCGGGGCCGAGACCCGCGAGGTGGCGCGCCGCATCCGTGCCCTTCTGGACGCAGGGGCCCGCCCTGAGGGAGTTGGCATCGTGGCTCGCGATCTCACTGCCTACCGGCTCCCCCTGGCCCGCCACCTGGGGCGGCTGGGTGTGCCGTTCTCGGCTCTGGGGACCCGCGGCGCGCTCGCTCCGGCCGGCCGCGGGGTCCGCGCCTTCCTGGAGCTGCTCCGACGCGGCGAGGACGTGCCGGCCAGCCGGTGGCTCGATGCCGTGGCCGGAATCTCGGGGATCGCCACGGTGGATCTCCGGCTCGCCTTCGCTTCTCTCGGCGCGGGACGGCTGCGCGACGTGGCTGCGCTCCGCCCCGATCTCTTCCTCAAGGCCGAGTCCGACTCGTTCCCCCTGCCGATCCGCCATGGGCTGCGGGAGGCGAGCCGCGAGGGGGAGGAGGTCGATGTCGAAGAGGGGGTGAGGGAGGTCCACGCGGTGCGCCGCCGCGTGGCGGGGGAGTCGATCCGCTTTGCCGTGAAGCTGGCCGGCCGGGTGCGCGAGCGGCTCGCGGCCTGGCCCGAGGAGGCCCGCGCCGCGGACCACTTCTCCCGCCTCCGTGCCCTGCTCGTGCAGGATCTGGGATGGCGCGAGGGGGACGGGCCGATCTTCGAAGCCATGGAGGTGCTCGCCCGGGAGGTGCCGGAGCGCTTCACCCTCGACCGCGACGAGCTGCGGCGCCTCCTCGCCCGCGAGTTGGAGGAGGCCGGCACGGCCGACCTCGGCGGCAAGGGCGGCGGCGTTCAGGTGCTCTCGGCCATGGAGGCCCGCGGGCGCACGTTCGAGCATCTCTTCCTGATCGGTCTTAACCGGGACGTCTTCCCCCGCGGCGTGCGGGAGGACCCTCTGCTGCCGGATGACCTGCGCCGCGTGCTTCAGCGGGTCCTTCCCGACGTGCCGGTCAAGCTCGCCGGGTTCGACGAGGAGCGCTGGCTGTTCTCCCATTTGCTCTCCGCGAGCCCGGAGGTCACCCTCTCCTGGCAGGGGGTAGACGAGGACGGCAAGGCGCTCTCGCCTTCTCCCCTTCTTAGAGATCTTGGCGACGTGCCCAAGGTGCCGGCGCTGTGGTCGCGGGAGGCGGTGGGCCAGGGTCCGAGGACGGCTGGAGAGCGGGCGGTGCTCGCGGCGCTGCATGGCCCTCGGAGTGGGTTGGGGAGGGTGCTGCCGATAGCGTTGCTGGAATCGAGGGGAGAGGGTGGTGGTCCCTCCGGTCCCTCCCCCCTGGGAGGGGGTGGTTGGGAACGGGGGGAGGCTAGGAGGGGGGCTGCTCCGTCCTCCACGGATCTGGCTTTCCGGGATTTTCCGGGTGACTCCGGCACCCCCCTCCTAACCTCCCCCCAGAGCCAACCCACCCCCTCCCCGGGGGGAGGGACCGGAGGGCATCGCCCGAGTCTGGACCTTTCTGTGGGGGCTCTCGCCGCCGCCCGCCTCGCCATCCTGGACGAGATCGATCCCGACCTGCGCACGCCCGAAGGCCGCGCCACCCGCGCCCGGCTCGGCCCCTACTTTGGCTTCGTCGGGACGATGAGCCTCCATAAGAAGGACCCGCGCCGCCGCGAGCTCTTCGTCACCCACCTGGAGGCGCTCGCTTCCTGCCCATGGCAGCTCTTCCTGCAGAAGCTGCTGCGTCTGGAGCCGACGCCCGATCCGCTGGAGATGGCGCCCGGCACCGATCCCCTCCTGCTCGGGAACCTTGCCCACGCGGTCCTGGAGCGGATCGCCCGCGAGGCCGGCGTTGGAAAGAATGAGGTTGTCGCCGTGCCCTGGCCGGCGGAGCGGGACCTCCAGGACTGGCTGTTTGACGAAGCGGTGCGGCTCCTCCAGGAAGAGGGAGTCTTCCTCCCCGGGCTGGCACGGGCGCTCGCGGAGCAGGTCCGGCCCCGCCTCGAGGCAGCCCGCGACTCCGACTGGGCTGAGGGACCGTTGCCCGTGCTTCGTGTCGAGGACGAGGGGAGCCTGGAGGTGCTGGATGCCGAGGGCCGCGTCCGCTCCGTCCGCTTCCGTGCCGACCGGGTGGACCTGCTGGAGGACGGGGCGCTCCGCCGGACCGACTACAAGACGGGCAAGCCGATCTCCAGGGCCAAGCGGGAGGAGGTGCGGCGCCGGGGCTTCCTGGAGAAGGTCCGCGCCGGGACCCATCTCCAGGGAGTGGCCTATGGGCTCGCCTCGGAGCAGGCCGTGGGGCGATATCTGTTCCTGAAGCCCGACGTGGAGGCGCGGGTGTTCGAGGCCGGGCCGGACGACCGGGATCTGGCGGAAGCCTTTGAAGGGACGGTCCGGGCCGTGCTCTCCGTCTGGGACGCGGGCGCTTTCTTCCCCCGCGTCGTGGATCCGGCGGGCCGCAACGAGCCCGGCCGTTGCAAGGTCTGCGAAGTCGCCGAGGCCTGCGTGCGGGGCGATTCCGGCGCGCGGCTGCGGCTGTTCGAGTGGGCCGAGGGCATGCGCAACGGCGGCGAGCCGACTTCCGAAGAAGCCGCTCTTTTGCAAGTCTGGCGGCTTGCCGATCGATCCCGAAATGGGGAGACGACATGACCGCGGGCCGTCTCCTCGTCGGGGCCTTCGGTTCGCGCCGGGATGACGAGCGCCTGCGCCAGGAAGACCGCGAGGCGCGACTGGAGGCGCAGCGCCGCTTCGACCGTCCGCTCGTCCTGGAGGCCGGTGCCGGGACTGGCAAGACCACCACGCTGATCGGCCGTCTCCTCGCCTGGGTGATCGGCGCCGGCTGGGAGAGAAAGGAGCATGAGTTGGCCGAGCGTGCCGCGGCCGGTCTGCGAACGGACGGCAGCCCGGACCGGATCGCCGCCTCGATCCTGCGCGGCGTCGTGGCCATCACGTTCACCGAGGCGGCGGCAGCCGAGATGGCCTCCCGGGCCACTCTCGCTCTGGGCGCCCTGGCTCGCGGCGACGAGCCGCCGCCCTGGCTCGATCCCGCCGTCCTCCCTCCTCCCGAGGAGCGGACGCGGCGGGCTCGCGCCCTGGCCTCCACCCTCGACCACCTGGCCGTCCGCACGATCCACGCGTTCTGCCGCGGCCTGCTCGCCGATCATCCGCTGGAGGCGGGCATCCATCCCGATCTGGCCATCGACGCCGACGGCCTCCTCCTGCAGGAAGTCGTGCACGAGACGGTCGAAGCCTCCCTGCGCGAGGGCTATGGCGATCCCGGAGACCCCGACCTTCTGGAGCTGGCAGCCCGCGGCTTCGGCCCGCGCGAGGTGTCCGACGCGCTGACCGCCCTGGTCCTGGCCGGCCTCCCCGCCGAGGTCCTGGAGGAGGACCCGGTGGCCCCGGAACGGGTCGGAGAGCTGCGCCGCCGGCTGGTCGAGGCCTGCGAGGGGATGCACGACCTCGTGGGTCCGCTCCTGACCGGCGTCCGGCTCCAGAATCCCAAGGCCATCGAACACGGCGTGGCGGACCTCCTCGCCCGGCTGCTGGAAGAGGGGCCGCTCCCCCTGGAGATGATGCAGGAGCACGCCGCGGAGCTGCTGCCGGGCAACCTGCTGGAGCACCTCCGCAAGTGGGCGCGGGGCTCGCTCGGCCCGACCGAGGGGCGACTGCTGGGCGAGGTCCGGGAGGATCTGGCCGCGAGGGCCGGGCGGCTGTGCCGGTTGCTGGACCATCTGGACGAAGTGGACTCGGCGCTGCTCGGCGCGGCCCGCAAGGCGCTGTCCCCGCGGCTCGCCGAGGTCGCGCGCCTCCTGCGCATCCGCGGCATCGCCACCTTCGATTCCCTGCTCACCGGCGCCGAGCGGCTCCTGGCGCGGCACCCGGAAGTGCGGGCGCGGGTGCGCCGCGGCATCGATCAGCTCCTGGTGGACGAGTTCCAGGACACCGACCAGGTCCAGTGCGAGATCCTGCGCTGGATCGCCCTGGACGGCCCGCCCGAGCAGCGGCCCGGTCTCTTCCTGGTGGGCGATCCCAAGCAGTCCATCTACGGCTGGCGCAGCGCCGACCTGCGGGCCTACGACGGCTTCCTGGAGCGGGTGCGGCAGGGCTGGGGCGAAGTGCGGCCCCTGGTCGAGAACTTCCGCTCGGTGCCGGCGATCCTGGAGGAGGTGGCGCGCGGGATCGAGCCGGTCATGCGGGCGCGCACCGGCCTGCAGCCCCGCTTCGAGCCGCTGCTCCCCTGCGAGCGCCGCAAGGACGATCCCGGCTTCCTGCGTGAGGATTGGGCGCCGGTCGAGCACTGGGTCTCGTGGACGAAGGACGGCGGGCACGAGACGCTGGCGGTCGAGGCCACGGAGCTGGAGGCCGCGGCCATCGCAAGCGACCTGGTGGCGCTCCACCGCCGGGGCGAGCCCTGGAGCGAGATGGCGATCCTGCTGCGCGGCATGAGCCAGGTCGATCTCTACCTGGAAGCTCTGCGCCGGGTGGGCGCGCCCTTCGCGGTGGGCCGGGACAAGCACTACTACCGCCGCCGCGAGGTCATCGACGCCGCGGCCCTGGTGCGGGCGGTGCTCGACCCCGGCGACCACCTGGCGCTGCTCACCTTCCTGCGCTCGCCCACGGTCGGAGTGCCCGACGCGGCCTTGATCCCTCTGTGGAACAACGATTTTCCCAAGCTGATGACGGAGCTGGCCGCTGAGAACGTGCAGGTGGTGGCGGACCGGATCGCGAAAGCGGCCAGGGAGCTGCCTCGGGATATTCCGGCCCTCGACCGCGTCCGGGGATGGGACAGGACGCTCCTGGCCGCGGTGGAAGCGCTGGCGGCCCTCCGCGGCTCGTTCACGACCGATCCCGCCGACGTCTTCATCGAGAAGGTGCGCGGCCTGCTCCTGGTGGACGTAACCGAGGCGGCGCGCTATCTCGGCCCCTATCGGCTGGCGAACCTCGACCGTTTCTTCAGGCAGCTCCTGTCGGCAATGGAAGACGGCGGCGGGGATGCCACGGCGGTGCTCCGGGCCCTGCGCCGGAGCGTGGCCGAGGCGCGGGAGGCGGAGGAGGGCCGGCCCCAGGACGGCAGCGAGGACGCCGTTCAGGTCATGACGATCCATGGCGCCAAGGGGCTGGACTTCAAGCACGTCTACCTGGCGCAGCTCCACAAGCAGTCGATGGGCGAGAGCGCTTCGAAGACCGAGGTGGGGAGGGCCGGGGATGATGGAGGGGAGTATCGCTGGGAGTACCGGCTGTTCGGCGCGCCCACCCTGGGATTCGATGCCGTCGCGGCCGAGCGCCGGGAGGTCGAGGCGGCCGAGCGGGTGCGGACGCTCTACGTGGCCATGACCCGCGCCAAGGACCGGCTGGTGCTCATCGGCACCTGGCCGGAGAGCGAGGAGGACCCGCGGCAGCCCGAGCAGGCCCGCCACCATCTCGACCTTCTCCTCTGGCGTCCGGGCCGGCCCGAGCTGGCCCAGCGCTGGGCCGAAGGCGCCTGGTCCTTCCCGGACCGCACCGGCGCCCTCTGGAAGCTCCCAGCCCTGCGGCCGGCCGCGGAAGCCGGCGAGGCCGGCGGCGAGGAGGCCGCGGCTCTCCTCTCGCCCGAAGAGATCGCCCGGGAGGCCGCGGTCCTGGCTGGCCGCCGGAAGGAGGCCGAGGCCCGCATGGAACGGCCGTTCGGAGGGGCTGCCTCGGAGGAGGCGCACGAGCTCCTGCGCGAACAGCAATCCGAGCGCCGGGTAGGGGAGCGGGTCCGCCGCCGTCAGGCGCCTGATCGCGCCGATCGCGAGTCTGCCATGGCCGCGGGGGGAGCCGTCCACCGTGCCCTGGAGACCTGGGACCTCTTCGCCGGACCCGAAGAGGAGGCGCGCCGCCAGCGGGATCTCCTGCCCGTCTACATCGCCCGTCTCGCCGAGGGGGACGTGTTGGACCGTGCGCTCCCCCTGGCGCAGAGCCTTCTGGACCGTTTCGCTTCCAGCGGGCTGCTGGTCCGTCTGCGCGACCTGCGCGAGCACGTCCTGGCCCGCGAGCTGCCGGTGCTGCTCCCGCCCTCCGGAAGCGGCCATGGCTCCGTGGGCTTCATCTCGGGAACGATCGACCTCCTCTACCGCGATCCAGCGACCGGCCGGCTGGTCGTGGCCGACTACAAGACGGACGATCCGGAGACCCTGGAAGCCCGGGTCGCCGTCTACGCCCCCCAGGGCGCCACCTACGTGCGGGCGCTCGGCGAGGCCCTGGGCCTGAAGGAGCCGCCGCGCTTCGAGCTCTGGTTCCTGCAGGCCGACCGGGTGGTATAGTGAGGGTTACTCGGACTCGCCCGCCAGGGCGAGCACGCGCAGACGGACCGAAGAGGAAATCCGCATCCCCGTCCGCTCCAACCGGTCCACGAGCGGAGTGAGATTTTCCACGAGCCCCCGGGATTTGGCTTCGAGCAGCACACGGAGGGTTCCCCAGACAGTCAGGCCGGCTTGCTGAGCGATGCGCCTGGCAAGGGCGTCATCGAGCAGGACGATCCTCTCGGGATTTTCGAGCGACAGCGAGAGCGCAGCAAGCTCGCCCGGGCCGAGATCGGTGGCGAGCCATTCGGAAGGGACGGCCTGGGGATTCATCACTCGAAGCCAGGGATATGCCGACAGGTCGGGCACGTCATAGCCCTTTTCGCGGCCAGCCCTCAGCTCCTGCACCACTGCGGTTGGAGTCCAGGCTCCCCCAAACATCGTGGGAAGGAGGTCTATAGCCTGGATGCGGTAGAGATAAAGCAGTGGAGAGGTGTTGCTGATGACCTCAGCCACGAGCGGCTTCCAACTCGCGGAGCTCGGCCTCGAACGGGAAGACGTTGTAGCGCCCGAGGGAGAGCAGGAACTCGACACGGGACATGCCGGCGAGCTCGGCGGCTCGGCCGGATGACAGCCGACCGAGCTCGTACAGTTTGACGGCGGCCAAGGTCAGTACCTCGCGGGCGAAGGAGGTCTCGTCGGTCTTCTCGGCCAACAGGATCTCTTCCGGAATGTCTATGATGGCTTGGCGGCTGGCCATGGCTCCTCCGATCGTTCCGGCCATTCTACAGCCCGCCAGGCGCCCGGAGCCGGCCGAAATAGATTCCCCCCGTCGAGCACCTCCTGTAGAATCGGGCCACCCGGACCCTATTTCAGGAGGTCTCCCTGTGATCCAGAGCCGTCGACGTGTGCTCGTCTCTGCCTTGGTGTCGTTCGTCCTGCTCGCTCCCCTGGCGGCAGCTGGGGATACCCCGGCGCGCCCCCCGCGGGGCAGCGGCGGCCGGGAGGTCTACATCGTCGAGCTGTCAGCCCCGCCGCTCGCCCTCTCGCAATCTTCGGACCCAAGAGCCCGCGGCGAACGCAAGCTCGACGCCGGGTCCGAGGAGAGCCTCCGCTACATCGAGCAGCTGGGGCGCGGGCAGAGAGAAGCGCTGGGTGCGGTACAGGCCAAGGTGGGTCGCGAGGTCGTGGCCCGGCACCAGTACACCCGCGTGCTCAACGGCATGGCCCTGGAGCTGAGCAAGGAAGAGGCCGGCCTGATCTCGCGGCTGCCGGGGGTCCGCCGGGTGCAGCCCGACGTCAAGTACCGCCTCCAATCCGACAACGGCCCCGCGTGGATCGGCGCTCCCGGCATCTGGAACGGCACCCAGACCGGCGGCCTGCCCGGCACCAAGGGCGACGGCGTGGTGATCGGCATCGTGGACAGCGGCATCAACATGGACCACCGCTCGTTCTCCGACATCGGCGGCGACGGCTTCGATCACACGAACCCGCGCGGCGCCGGCAACTACGTGGGCATGTGCAACCCGTCCGATCCCGACTACGACCCCGCACTGGTCTGCAACGACAAGCTGATCGGCGTCTGGACCTTCGAGTACTGGGACGACTCGCCGGAAGACGAGCTGGGTCACGGCACGCAGCTCGCCAGCGTGGCGGCGGGCAACATCCTCAACGTCCAGTTGACAGCAAGCCTCCTGCGGACGATCTCAGGAGCCGCGCCGCATGCCAACCTCATCGCCTACGACGTCTGCGGCGACTACGGCTACTACTGCTACAGCTCCGACGTGGTCGCGGCCATCGATCAGGCCGTGGACGACGGGGTGGACGTGCTCAATCTTTCCTTTATGGGGGATTCTTATTCCACCAATCCCTGGGTGGATTCAGTGGCTCAGGCCCTCCTGGCTGCGCGCGAGGCGGGTGTGTTCGTCGCCTCGGCGGCCGGCAACAATGGTTCGTACTACTACGGGGCCATCTCTTCGCCGGCCTCCTCGCCCTGGCTCCTCGCCGTCGGCGCTTCGACGCACGACCGCCGTTTCACCAGCTCGTTCACGGGCCTGAGCGGCGGGAGCACGGCGCCGCCTACCCTCTCGGGGCTGTCCTGGACGGCCGCCGTCGCCTCGGCTCCGATCGTCAAGGCAGGAGACACCGGAGACTGCTACTCCTCGTACCCGGCCGGGACGTTCACAGGGAAGATCGTGGCCTGCTGGGTCGACCCCCATGCGAGCGGCCAGCCGGAGGTGGACGTCGTCAAAGCCGCCGGCGGCCTCGGCGTGGTGCTGCTGGACAGCCACACCCATCCGGAGGACACCAAGTATCCCCTGGCCTATGGCCATCCGGCCCTCCGCCTGGTCGACGATGCGAGCATCGCCACCTTCTGGAACTGGCTGAATGCCGGCGCCGGCCATACGGGTCGCATCAACGCGACGGCTGCCGGGATCAGCGCGAGCTACGCGGACATGGTGCCCGCGTTCAGCAGCCGCGGTCCAGGAGTGGTGGGCGACGTCCTGCGCCCCGACATCCTGGCTCCCGGCCTCGACATCCTCGCCGCGTCCTCCGATGCGGACGGCGACTACAAGGTTGTGTTCGGCACGTCGCTCTCGAGCGCTCTTTCGGCGGGCGCGGCGGCTTTGCTGATCGACCTTCATCCCGACTGGACTCCGGCCGAGGTGCAGTCCGCCATGATGACCACGGCCAAGGCGGCCGGGCTGCGGGACCAGAACGGCAGTCCGCTGACCGACGCTCTGGCGATCGGAAGCGGCCGCCTGAACCTGGGAGCTGCCGCGAGGGCCGGCCTGGTGCTCGACGAGACGGCCGCGGACTTCGCGGCGGCCAACCCCGCGACTGGCGGCCTGCCGCAGACGCTCAACCTGGCCAGCCTCGCCGACGACAAGTGTGTTCTGGGTTGCGGCTGGACCCGGACGGTACGGAACACGCTCTCCGTTGCCACGAGCTGGACGGCCTCGATCGTCACGCCTCCCGGAACCGGCGCCACGATCACGCCGTTTTCCTTCACTCTGCCTCCGGGCGGCACGCAGGCGATCCAGGTCCAGCTCAACGGACCCGCGAGCCAGAACGGTTGGTCGTCCGGAGCGCTGACCCTGACCGAGACCGGCGGCCTGGCGCCCCCGGTCCGGCTGCCCATCTCGACGCGTTGGGTGCCGCAGTACGGCCTCACCGTGACCAAGGCGGGGAACGGCTCGGGACGGGTCACCAGCTCTCCGGCGGGGATCGACTGCGGCCCCACCTGCTCGGCGCTCTTCCCGGATGAAACCTCCGTCTTCCTGACTCCGATCGCCGATCCCGGCTACGCCTTCGTCGGCTGGAACAGCTGGAGTTGCTACGGCAACGAGGTCCCCTGCGAAGTGGAGATCTGGGGCGGCAGCGAGCAGGCGACCGCCTACTTCGACCTGCAACCGGCGGACAAGGCGCTGGCGAACCGGGTGGGCTTCAAGGACGGTATGAACCCGCCGATCGACGAGGGTACCTGGAGGTACTACTACGCCGACCTGCCAGCGGGAACCGGCGAGCTCGTCGTGGACCTCCTCGATGTGACAGGAGAGGTGACCCTGTACGTCCGCAACGGGAGCAAGCCGACCCGGAGCATCGCCAACTGCTACGACTACGACTACTACGGCCTGCCGAACCGCCGTTGCGCGATCACGGCCCCGGCCGGAGGCCGCTGGTGGATCGGCGTCAACAACGAGCAGACCGGCCCGATCCAGTACTCGGTGCGGGCGAGCTGGGGCAGCGTCACCGACCAGGCGCTGTCGAATGCGGTGCCGCTGGGGGACTTCGTCTCTTCTCAAGCCGCGGGAGAGGCCTGGAAGTACTACTACGTGGACCTCGCCGGCGGCGATACGGAGCTGGTCGTGGACCTGAAGCGTCTCTCGGCCGACGCGGACCTGTTCGTCCGCCAGGGGGCCAAGCCCGACCGCTCCAACTACGGATGTACCTCCGCGTCCGTGGGGACGGGGGACGAGCGCTGCACGGTGCCGAGCCCGGCCGCGGGCCGCTGGTGGATCGGCGTCAACAACTTCTCGCCCGGCACGGTGACCTACGACGTCCAGGCGTCCTGGATCTCCAATAGCGCCTCCGACTTCTACACGGTCATCCCCTGCCGGCTGGTGGACACCCGTCAGAGCTACCCCATGCAGTCCGGGCAGCCCCGGAGCTTCCTGGCCGCAGGTCACTGCGGCATCCCGGCCACGGCGAAGGCGGTTGCCCTGAACGTGACCGTGGTCAACGCCACCGCAGGCGGCAGTGTGTCGGTCTATCCCGCCAACCTCTCGGTGCCCGTGGCGAGCGCAATCTCCTTCGCGCCCGGGGGGAGCCGGGCGAGTAACGCCCTCGTGAGGCTGAGCACGGACGGGGAAGGCAGGATCGGAGTCACCGCCAGCCTCGGCTTGACCGGGCAGGTGGAGGTGATCCTGGACGTGGCGGGCTACTTCGAGTAGTCGAGCCGCACCGCCCGCCAGCGTTCTCGGGCCAGGTCCTCGACCAGGAGCGCCTCCGGCGGGCAGGTCGTGGCGAGGATGTGGCTCCATCCCTTGTCGGGCGCGTCGATCCCGGGAGCGATCTGATGCTGGACCGTTCCGGCGCAGGCGAGCGAGATGCGGACGGGACCGGGGGTGACCGGGTCGGGGGAGGAGAAAGGGGCGACCGTCAGCTTCAGGCCTGCCGGCGCGGGCTCGACCGTCAGCGGCAGGCTCTCCGGCAGATGCTCGCCTGAGAGTAGAAGACGCAGGCGCGCGTCGGCCAGCCCTTCGGGCGTGGACGACCTCACCCAGCGGCGGGAGCGCAGCGCGGTGCCGTTGCGCAGCCGCACCTCCACGGGGCGGAGCTGGCCGTCCATGGGCATCTGGGTCTGGTAGTACAGGTGCCAGCGCTCGCCGAGCTTCTCCAGGGCTGACGGGAGGAGGGCATCCTGGGCGACCAGGGTGCCGGCGGTCGTGTCGACGAGCGCCCGCAGGGGAGACAGATCGGGCTGGATGAGGGCGCGGAGCGCCCCCTCCCAGTTCAGGTTGGAGTCCTTCGGACGCCCGGGGGCCATGACCGGGGGCACGGAGCTGCTATGGCTGCTCGGTCCGGTGTTGGCGCGGAACCGGTCGACGTCGCTGGACCCCCGGTGCTCCTCGCCCGGTCCTTCCTTGCGCAGGGGAAGGGCGACGGTCACCCAGCCATAGGCGGCGAGCAGGCGCGCCGCGTCATGGATCACCGCGGCCCGCTCGCCCGCGGCCGGATCGGCGGTGCCCGTCTCGAACACCCTGCTCTCGTGGGGAGTGACGGCGAAGCCGTCGGCCACCAGGAAGAGGAGGCGCGGTCCCGGATCGCGCTTGCCGGCCAGATGGACGAGGAGCCGGTCGAGCTGGCGCCGGAGGGTGGAGGTGTCAGATCGCGAGGACACCCCTGAATGTTCCCACGGACGGGAGGAGGCCCGGTCGCGCTCCACCCGCGCCTTCCCCGCGAGGTCGGCGAGCACCTGTTCCAGCCGCCGGGTCTCCCGGGTGGACGCGACTTCGATCTCCGGCTCGGGGCCCGCGACGACCACCTCCACGCTGCCGAGCTCGGTGAGGCTGGACGCCTGCTGAGCGAGCGCCAGGGTCGCCACGAAGACGGTCTCGGGCTGCGCCAGGGCTTCGTCGACCCACACCACCGCGTTCCAGGGCGCGACGTCGAACCCCTCTTTTCTCAACGCTGTACGGGTGGTCGGGTCGTCCACGGAGCCCGCCTTGATGACCGGCCGGGCCAGGCCGTCCTCGATCACCAGGAGGTCGTCCTCGTCGGGGGGAAACGGGTGCAGAAGAGTCAGGTCCGGCGCTTCGAAGACCAGCTCGACCTCGCGGACGAAGAGCTTGTCTTCAAAGGTTTCGGGGCGCTGGGCCACGGCGGCGGCGGCCAGGCAGACGAAGAGGGGAAGCAGTCTCTTGCGAGGCATTCCAGGGCAGGGGTCGCAAGGGACGTGCCGGTCCTACGACTCGGGTTTTACCACTGCCCCTGAACCCGTGCTCCGGGGATCTGAAGCCGCCTCCATCTTTCCATCAGCCCTGACCCGGATGGCATGGATCTTGGCCGTCTGGGTGATGCTGTCGGCGATGAAGACGTCGTGGCCGCGGCGCTCGAGCTCAGCCCGGGTCTCGGGGGAGAGGGCGTCCGCCTCCACTTCCATGCGGTCGGGCAGCCACTGGTGGTGCAGGCGCGGACGGTCGAGCGCGGTCTGGAGGGAGTCTCCGTCCGCGATCAGGTTGAGCAGCACCTGGATGGTGTTGGTGGGGATGCGCGAGCCGCCGCGCCCGCCGATGGCGATGATCTCCATACCCTTCCTCGCCTCCTCCCCCTTCCAGGCGATCGTGGGGGTCATGGCGGAGAGCATCTTCTTGCCCGGCGCCACCACGTTCGCCTCGCCCTGGATCAACCCGAAGAGGTTCGGGCGGCCCGGGGCCGTGGTGAAGTCGTCCATCTCGTTGTTGAGGAAGCCGATCTCGGGCACGAAGACCCCGCAGCCGAAGAGGTCGTTCAACGTCGTGGTCAGGGCCACCACGTTGCCGTCGCCATCCACCACGGAAAGGTGGGTGGTCTCGGTTCCCTTCTCCGCCGGAGCATCATTCCCAGGCCAGGGCTTCACCTCGGTCGAGGGCGTGGCCCGGCGGGGGGCGATGCCGGCCGCCCGCTGCTCCAGCCAGACCGGGTCGAGAAGCTGTGCCGAGGTGGCTTTCGTGGCCGCGGGATCGCCCAGGAGGAAGCGGTCGGCGTAGACCCGCCGGAACGTCTCGGTGAGGAAGTGGGCGCGGTCAGCTCCGAAGCGCGGCATCTTGGCCCACTCTAACCGTTCCAAGATGCCCAGGGACTCGCCCAGCAGGATGCCTCCCGAGGAGGGGAGGGGCATGGAGGCAAATTTCCAGCCGAAGGCTTCGAAGACCACCGGCTCGCGCCAGACGGGCTGATACGCGGCCAGGTCGGCGGGGGTCAGCACTCCCCCATGGCGGCGCGAGGCAGCTTCGATGGCCGCGGCCACGGGTCCGGCCGTGATGGCCTCGGGTCCGCGCTCGGCATAGGCGGCCAGGGTCGCCGCCAGGGCGGGCAGACGGACGACGCTGCCCACTTCCAAGGGCTTGCCGCCGGGGAGCCAGACCTTGGCGGACTCCGGGAAGCTCGCCAGGCGATTGCGGTACGACTCTCTGGACAGGATCTCGTTCAGGTGGCGGTCGACCCGGAAGCCGTCCGCGGCGAGCTTGCGCGCCGGCTCCACGACCTTCTTCCAGGGGAGCCGGCCGAGCTTGCGCTGGAGCTCGTAGAGCCCTGTCGGGGAGCCCGGCACACCGGCGGCCAGAGGGCCTACCCGCGACGCGTCCTCGATCGGCTCGCCCTTGGGGTCCAGGTACATGTCCCGCGTCGCCGCGGCGGGGGCGACCTCGCGGAAGTCCAGAGTGGACAGCTTGTCGCCGCGCTTGATCACGGCGAAGCCGCCGCCGCCGAGATTCCCGGCCTCGGGGTAGACCACGGCCAGAGCGAGGGCGGTGGCCACGGCTGCATCGACCGCGTTGCCCCCGGTCCGGAGGATCTCGATCCCCACCTTGGTCGCCCGCGAGTCGCCGGACGACACGGCCCCGCCCGTGCCGAGCGGCGCGGGGGTCGAAGCGGCCTGCAGGGACACAGGAAGAAGTATCAGGGCGAGAACGAGGAGGGTGCGCATGGAGGGGACGATACCACCACGCCCCGCCCTTCTTCCTCAGCTCGTTGGCTCGAAGACGATGTTGCGGAGACCGTCGGCCTGCTGCAGCACCTGGTCGCGCTTGTGGTGGGTGCGGGCGGCGAGGTGGTGCTCGTTCGCCTCCCGGTAGCGGGACTCGGCCTGCTTGAGCAGCGCCGCGGCCTCGTTCGCCCGTCCCTCGTGGCGCCGCACGGCCGCCTCGAACTCCAGCAGGCGGGCCTCGACCAGCAGGTCGCCCGTGCCGTGCCCCAGCCTCCCCGCGGCCTCGTGCAGCGCCTCCTCGGCCCCGGGGAGATCCCCAGCCCGCAGCTTCGCCTCGCCGAGGATCGCCCAGGCACGGGCCTCCAGGTCCTGGACGACCGGCGCCACGTGCAGGGCCTCGTCGAGGAGGTCCGCGGCCGTCAGCACCAGGGAGGAGAGCCGCCCGGACTCGGCCGCGTCGCCCTCGGCGGCGGCCAGGCTCCGCTCTAGCAGCACCTCGCAGACCCCCCAGGTGTGGAAGCGGGCATCCATCCGCAGCGTCTCCTCCTGCTGCTCGGCGGGCAGTGTGAGCAGACGCGAGCACAAGGCCGGGGCTTCGGCGCGTTCGCGGTCGAGGGTGGCCTGGGTGCGGGTCAGCCGCTCGAGCAGGCTCCGCGCCTCGCCTTTGGCGTGATTATCGTTCATAGGGAAAGAAAAGAAGCTCTTCCCAACAGTGCCTCGGGAGCGTGGAAAGGGGACGCCGGAGAGCGCTTTTTTCTATCCGGGAGGTTGGAGGAGGTCCGCGGTCGGCTTGTGGAGGACCGCGCCGTCGTGGGTCAGGAGCGAGCCGGCGAGCACCTCGTCCGTAGCATTGATGGTGATGCTGCCGTCCTTGACGATCTCCTGAAGGAGCGCCAGCACGTTCTTCGCGTAGAGGTTGCTCGCGTCCATGGGCATGCCGGCAGGCAGGTTCGAGGGGCCTAGGATGAGCACGCCGTTGTGCATCACCTCGCGGTCGGGCTGCGAGAGCTCGCAGTTGCCCCCCTGCTCGACCGCGAGGTCGACGATGACCGAGCCGGGGCGCATGACCTCCAGCATCTCCTTGGTGATGAGGATCGGGGCGCGCCTGCCGGGCACCAGGGCGGTAGTGATGGCGGCGTTGGCGGTCGAGAGGTGCTTCTTGACGATCTCCCGCTGCTGGCGGAGGAACTCCTCGCCCATCTCGCGGGCGTAACCCCCCTGCCCCTCGCCGCTCGGCAGCTCGGGAAGAGGGATGAACTTGCCGCCGAGCGACTCCACCTGCTCCTTGACCACCGGCCGGACGTCCGAGACCTCGACCACCGCGCCCAGGCGGCGGGCCGTGGCGATGGCCTGCAGGCCCGCGACCCCGGCGCCCATAATCACGACCCGGGCGGGCGCGATGGTGCCGGCCGCGGTCATCAGGAGGGGGAAGTACTTGGGCAGCCGCCAAGCCGCCAGGAGCACGGCGCGGTAGCCGGCGATGCTCGCCTGGGACGACAGGGCGTCCATGGACTGGGCACGGGTGATACGCGGGATCAGCTCCATGGCGAGGGAGGTGACCTTGCGCTCCGCCATGGAGCGCACGAGTTCCAGGTTCTGATGCGGCGCGAGCAGGCCGATGAGCACGGCGCCCGGCTTGAGGCCGGCCACGTCCTCGGGCTCCGGAGGCCGGACCGTGAGAATGACGTCCGCGGTCTCGGCGACTGCCCCGGGATCGTCGGTCAGGCGGGCGCCGGCGGTCTCGTAATCGGCGTCGGGATAGGCCGAGCCCACGCCCGCTCCGCGCTCGATCACGACCTCCAGGCCCTGCTTGATCATCTTCCGGACCGTGTCCGGAGTTGCCGCGACCCGGGTCTCGCCCGGCCGCCTCTCTAGAGGAATGAAGACATTCGCCATGGTAGCTCCCGCTGATGGATGCGAATCCTACCGCATCCTCAGTCCGCTTCGATCTTCTCCTGGAGCGCGGTCGGATCGACCACCTCGCCGGGATCCATCGGCCGCAGCAGCGACGCGACGACGGCCACGATCAGAATCCCCAGCACGACGCCCAGCGACCACGAGGTCGGGATGTGCACCCAGCGGTGGGTCAGCATCTTGCCGCCGATGAAGGCCAGCACGAGCCCGAGGCCAAAGCCCAGGTAGCGGAACTTGTGCATCAGCCCGGCGAGCAGGAAATACAGCGCGCGCAGGCCCAGGATGGCGAAGATGTTCGACGTGAAGATGATGAACCCGTTGCGGGTGATGGCGAAGATGGCCGGAATCGAATCCACCGCGAACACGATGTCCGTGGCCTCGATCACCACCAGCACCAGCATCAGGGGGGTGGCGACCCGCCGGCCGTTCTCCATCGCGAAGAAGCGCTTGCCGTGGTAGCGCGTCGTCAGAGGCACGAAACGCTGGAAGAGCTTCACCACCGGGTTCTTCTCCGGATGGACCTCGGTCTCCTTCTGGATCAGGATCTTGATGCCGGTGTAGACCAGGAACGCCCCGAAAACGAAGATCATCCATTCGAAGCGCTGGATCAGGGCCGCGCCCATGGCAATGAACACGCCGCGCGAGATCAGGGCGCCCAGGATGCCCCAGAACAGCACGCGGTGCTGGTACTGCGCCGGCACCGCGAAGTAGTTGAAGATGACGATGAAGACGAAGATGTTGTCGAAGCTCAGCGAGCGCTCGATGACGTAGCCGGTCAGGAACTCGATCCCGGGCTCGGAGCCGAACTGGTAGTAGATCCAGTAGTTGAAGAGGAGGGCCAGAATCGTCCAGAAGACCGACCAGAACAGGGACTCCCGCAGGGTGATCCGCCGCTCCTTGCGGTGGAAGACCCCGAGGTCGAGCGCCAGCATGATGGCGACCAGGGTGAAGAACACGCCCCATTGCAGGGGGGTCCCGATCTGTTCCATGTCTCCTCGGCCTCTCCTTGTGGGGGCCCGCGGGCGTGCGGGGCAGGCGGATCTTATCCGAAGAGCGGGAAGGAACCAGGGGGTGGGGCAGGGCGGGCGCCCCGGCTGGGGCGTCCGCCCGGAAGGGCTCAGACGTTCTTCAGGTGCTCGTTGACCAGCTTGGTCATCTCGAACATGCTGCACGAGTCCTTGCCGTTGAAGACCTTCTTCAGCTTGGCGTCGGCCTTGATGGTGCGCTTGTCCTTGGGATCCTGGAGGTTGTTGGTGCGGATGTAGTCCCAGATTCGCTTGGTCACCTCGGTGCGCGGAATGGGGTCGTTGCCCACGACCGCTCCCAGAGCCTCGTCGGGTTGCATGGGCTTCATGAAGGCGCCGCCGCCACCGCCGCCAGCGCTCTTCTTCGCGCCGCCTGCCGATTTCCCTGCCGCTTTCTTAGGTGCTGCCATGGATCTCTCCTCCTATCAAATGAGGTGGACTGCCCTCTCGTCTAACGCGCTCAGCCCCCGGGCATGCAAACTTCCGGCCTCCACAAGGGCTCCCTCCAGGGGCGGCTCGAATCGCCGCTCCATCCCTTCAGGGTGGCACAAGAGGGGCTCCCGCGGCAAGGATCTCTTGAATGTTGATCCCGTGAGGGGGGCTCTTTTCTGGTAATTTTCCCCCGCGATGCCACCTCGCCCCCTGTTCATCACCTTCGAAGGCCTTGACGGCAGCGGCAAGTCCAGCCACCTGCGGCAGTCGGCCGTCTGGCTGGAGGAGCGCGGCCTGCCTCACCTCGTCACCCACGAGCCGGGGGGGACGCCGCTCGGCGATGCCCTGCGCGCTGTCTTCCTCGACCCGCAATGGGGGGAGATGGACGGCACCGTCGAGCTGCTGGTCGTCTTCGCCAGCCGGCGCCAGCACCTTCTGGAGGTCATCGACCCGGCCCTGGCGGCGGGGCGGCACGTGCTCTGCGACCGCTTCACCGATTCGACCCGGGCCTACCAGGGCTATGGCCGGGGGGTGCCGCTCGACCGCATCGGCCAGGTGGACCGCATCGCTACCGGCGGCCGTACCCCGGACCGCACCCTGCTCTTCGACCTGCCGGCCGAGGATGCCCGGGCTCGCGGCCATTCCCCCTCGCGGCGTCAGCGGGGGACGGCCGACCGGCTGGACGCCGAGGGGCTCGCGTTCTACGAGCGGGTGAGGGAGGGCTTCCTGGAGGCGGCCCGGAGCGAGCCCGGACGGTTCCGCATCGTCGACTCCTCCGGCGAATCCGCTGCCACCCAGGCCCAGGTGCGGGCCGCCCTGGAGGAATGGCTGGGATGAACCTGGACTCTGCTCTCGACGTCGCCCGCCTGGGGAGGCTCTACCCGTCCGTGATCCTCCATGGCCGCGGACCGGAGGCGCGCAAGGAGGCCTCGCTGCAACTCGCCCGCACCCTGCTCTGCGAGGTCCCGCCCGAGGCCCGGCCGTGTGGCGTCTGCCGGAACTGCCGGCGTATCGTCTGGCCCGGCGAATCCGACGCCTTTCATCCCGACTTCCAGGTCCTGGAGCGGGATCTCAAGACCTCGACCTCCGTGGACGCCACCCGGGAGATGCTGCGCACAGCCCAGGTCTCCCCCTTCGAGGCACGGGGGCAGGTGTTCGTGGTGGCCGCGGCCGAGACCCTGAGCGGCGAGGCGGCCAACGCCCTGCTCAAGACTCTGGAAGAGCCGCCCACCTCGGCGCCGCGCAACTTCTTCCTCCTGGCGCCGTCGCGGCTCGACCTCCTGCCCACCCTGCGCAGCCGCTCGCTGGCGGTCTTCCTGGGGGCGGCCGAGACCGCGGAAGAGGCGGACGTGGAGCCGGTGGCGCGGGCGTTTGCCGGTGCCCTGTCCGGTTGGCTTTCGACAGGCTCGGCCATCCACCTGCTGGCCGCGGCCGAGGCCCTGGGGCGGGCCGGCGGCTGGGAAGACCCCCGCGCCTCCCGGCCGTGGGCGGTGGCCGCCGCCGCCGTGATCAGGTCCCTGCAGGGAGTCGAGGAAGGGGCTCCGTCCCGCCGGGCGCTGCTCGCCCTGGCCGAGGACCTCCTGGGAGCTCCGCTCCTGCGCCTGCGCGGCGTGGGGGCGGAACGGATTCTGGAAGGTCTGGTCGCGCGACACCTGGCAGGGTAGGAATGCGCACCCGCCCGCCCCGGGTTGAAACCCCTGACGCCAAGCTGCTCCAAGGGGGAGCGTGTCCCCCTTGTGCTAAAATGCGCACCTTATTTCTTGGGAGCCCTGCTGGTAGGTCTCTGGAATCCGCCCTCCGGGGTCAAGCGAAAAAAAGGAGTCAAGATGATTGCAATTCGTCACACGTTCGGGCCGCGCGCCGTCAAGGCCGTGCTGGTCCTGATCCTGGCGCTGGGCGTGTGCCTGCCGGCCTGCTCGGCCCAGGACAAGGATGCCAAGGACAAGCCCAAGTCCGCCCAGGGCGCGCTCGCTCAGGTCAACGGCAAGGACATCACCGAAGCCGACGTCAAGACGTTCGCCGCCGACCAGTTCGCGCAGCTCGAGAAGCAGTACGAGCAGCAGAAGCACGAGCTCCTCGAGGGCGCGCTGGAGCAGACCATCCAGGACCGCCTCCTCGCGGAAGAGGCCAAGGCCGCTGGCAAGACCAAGGAGCAGATCCTGGCCGACATGAAGCCCGCGGCGGTCACCGAGGCTGACATCGACGCCTTCTACGAGCAGAACAAGGCGCAGATCGCGCCGCGCACCAAGGAGCAGGTCGCTCCGATGATCACGCAGTACCTGGAGCAGCAGCGCCAGGCCGAGATGCAGCAGAAGTTCTATGAGGGCCTGCGCGCCAAGCACAAGATCAAGTACCTGCTCGAGCCCACCCGCGTCGAGGTGGCCGCCACCGGCCCGACCCAGGGCCCCGCCACCGCTCCGATCACCATCGTCGAGTTTTCCGACTTCCAGTGCCCCTACTGCGCGCGCCTGATCCCGACGCTGGACCAGGTCAAGGCGAAGTACGGCGACAAGGTGCGGATCGTCTTCCGCCAATTCCCCCTGGAGTTCCACCAGAACGCCCAGAAGGCGGCCGAGGCCTCCCTCTGCGCCAACGAGCAGGGCAAGTTCTGGGAGCTCCACAACGCCATGTTCGAGAACCAGCAGGCGCTGGCGGTCGAGCAGCTCAAGGCCAAGGCGGTCGAGCTGGGCATGAACGCCGAGCAGTTCAACACCTGCCTCGACAACGCCAAGTTCGCCGCCCAGGTCAAGGCCGACGCCGCCGATGGCTCCAAGGCGGGTGTCAGCGGCACCCCGGCCATGTTCATCAACGGCCGCTTCCTCTCCGGCGCACAGCCGATCAACGAGATCACCAAGGTGATCGACGACGAGCTGGCGCGCAAGGCAGAGGGCTCCTCGTCCAAGTAAAAACCAGGCGGCCGTACATCAAGACGCCCCGGTCGGGAGGCTTTTCCTCCCACCGGGGCGTTTTGTTTTTTTCCGGCCCCCTCTTCCCCGCGCAGGCGGGGGAGAGGGATGGGGAGAGAGGGGATGGGATCAATCAATCCAAAAAAAACGGCGGCAGGGGCCCTGTCGAAAACCCCAGCCGCCGGTAAAGGGAGAAACTGCTTGCCTCAGCGGCCAGCGTCTGCGTTGTCTACGATGTTGAACTCCTGCTGGTTGACCTTCTCGTCACCGATCCAGACCTCGGCGCGATAGTCGCCCTTCGCCCAGGAGGCCGTGTCGGCGGAGTGGAAGGCCAGGTACTTTTCGCCGGCAGTGACGGTCTTGGTCTCATCGCCGATCCGGGTCTCGTTGGGGCCGAACCAGACGACCTTCACAGCCGAGCCGGCCGGGGTGTCGCCGACCTCCATGGAGAGGTGGACCGTGTCACCCGGGGCGAAGTCATCTCCCTGCGCTTCGGCGGGGATGGTGTTGTCCGGGTTCATGCTCTTGCCGATGGTCACGTCGTCGACCATGGTCTGGGCTTCGACCGGGTTCAGGTCGCCGGGCTGGTCGACTCCGGCCTTCTCCTGCTCGCTCGTGGCGGTGGCGGTGTCATCCGCGTCGTCCGTCTCGGCGGTTTCCTTCGGGCCGCAGGCGACCGCCAGCGGCAGGCACAGCAAAAGCATCAGGACCAACAGCTTTTTCGAGCTCATCGTCGTCTCCTCAAAGTTAAGTTCAGGTACTGCAACTACCGGATGAGTCCAGAGCAATAAACCTGCCAACCTGCTTCCGGTAAGATACCGGCCCATGCCTGGAGACCTTCCGCCGGACCAGTTCCGCTCGGCCATGCACCGGGCGGCAGACCTGATCGCCGACTACCTGGAGCGGGTCGGCGACTATCCCGTGCTCCCCCCGGTCGCGCCCGGAGACGTGGGCCGCGCGCTCCCTGCGGCCCCGCCCGAGCAGCCAGAGCCGGTCGACCTTCTTCTGGACGACTACCGCCGGCTCATCGAGCCCAATGTCACGCACTGGAACCACCCCGGGTTCCTGGCCTACTTCGCGATCTCGGGCTCGGGGCCGGGAATCCTCGGCGAGGCGCTGGCCGCCGGCTTGAACGTCAACGCCATGCTCTGGCGCACCTCGCCGGCCGCCGTCGAGTTGGAGGAGCGGGTCTGCGACTGGCTGCGCCAGATGATCGGCCTGCCGCCGGACTTCAAGGGCCACATCAACGACACGGCTTCCTCCAGCAGCCTGGTGGCGCTGGCCGCGGCCCGCCACCGGATGCCGGGTCTGGAGGTGCGGACCAAGGGTCTCTCCGGCCGGCCGGATCTACCCGCCTTGACCGTCTACGCCAGCGACCAGGCGCACTCGTCGATCGACAAGGGGTGCATCGTCCTGGGGATCGGGCAGGAGAACGTCCGCCGGGTGGCGAGCGATGCCGAGTTCCGGATGTCCGTCCCCGCCCTGGAAGAGGCGATCGTGAGGGATCGGAAGGCTGGCCGCCTCCCCATGGCCGTAGTGGCGACGGCGGGCACGACCTCCACGACCAGCGTCGATCCGATCGCGGCGATCGCGGACGTCTGCGCCCGGGAGGGGATCTGGCTCCACGTGGACGCCGCCTATGCCGGCTCCGCCGCCATCTGTCCCGAGTACCGGTCGCTGATGCCGGGCCTCGAGCGGGCCGACTCGATCGTGGTCAACCCGCACAAGTGGCTGTTCACACCCGTGGACTGCTCGATCCTCTGGGTGAAGGACCCGGCGCTGCTGCGCGCCGCCTTCTCCCTGATCCCGGACTACCTGCGCACGGACGAGCCCGGGGTCTCCAACCTGATGGACCTCGGCTTCCAGCTCGGCCGCCGCTTCCGGGCGCTCAAACTCTGGATGGTCATCCGCGCCTTCGGAGTGGAGGGGCTGCGGGAGCGCATCCGCGAGCACTGCGCCATCGCCCGCGAGCTGGCGGCGAAGATCGAGGCCGATCCCGGCTTCGAGCTGGCCGCGCCGGTCCCCTTCAGCACGGTCTGCTTCCGGGCGTTGGACGAAGACCAGGACCGCTTCAACGAGCGGCTCCTGGCCCGGGTCAACGCCGCCGGCCCCTTCTTCCTCTCGCCGACGACCCTGAACGGCCGCCTGACTCCGCGGATCGCGATCGGCAACATCCGCACGACCCGTGAGCATGCCGTAGCGCTCTGGGATCTCCTCACCCGGTCCGCGGCGGAGTTGCGGGCGGCTGGGTAGCTCGCACAAACGGCCGGGTAGAGGGCTCCATCCAGTGGGTGGAGGGGTCTACCCACTGGACGGGGTCCGCAAATGACTGGGTATGGTCCTCGATTGACTGGGTGGCGTCCGGAATCGACTGGATTGCTCCCCTCCACCCAGCGGGTAGACCCCTCTACCCATTGGTTGCTCCCGCAAACGGCTCGTTGGACCCCTCTACCCATTCGTTTGGCTCATTTCCTCCCTCGTTGCGCACCGGGTGATGTAGACAAAGGAGGGAAACATGACGAATTGGAAGAGGATGGTGAGTGCGGCCCTGGCGGCCGGTGCGCTGCTGGCCGGTCCGGATGCGCGCGCCCAGGACAAGCAGCCGGGAATCGAGAAGATCGAACAGTGGGTGATCGAGAACACCCGCGCCGGCGCCCAGGCGGAGTTCTTCGTCGTCCTGCAGCGCCAGGCGAACCTCTCGGCCGCCAGCCAGGTCAAGGGCAAGGCCGCCAAGGGCGAGCTCGTCTACCGGACGCTCCTCGCGGCCGCGCAGGAATCCCAGAGGCCGATCATCGCCGAGCTGAAAGCCCGGGGAGTGGAGTACCAGTCCTTCTACCTGGTCAACGCGATCCTGGTGAAGGGCGACCGCAACCTCGCGAAGATGCTGGCCGCGCGGCCCGACGTCAGGCGGATCGACGGCAACCCCGTCATGCGCCAGGAGCTGCCCCAGCCGCACGCGCCGGAGGCCCTGGAATTCAATCCCGACTGGTCGGTGATCACGGCCCCGGCCATCCTGGCCGCCGAGCCCGGAGTGAGCTATGTGCGCGCCCCGCAGGTCTGGAACCTGGGCTACACCGGCCAGGGCGTGGTCGTGGGCGGAGCCGACACGGGCTACCGCTGGACGCACGCCGCGCTCAAGAACGCCTACCGCGGCTGGAACGGCACCACGGCCAGCCATGACTACAACTGGCACGACTCGGTCCACAGCAGCAGCGGTGTCTGCCCGGGCAACTCGCCCGCTCCGTGCGACGATCAGGGCCATGGCACCCACACCATGGGCACCGCGGTGGGCCAGGACGGCGCCAACCAAGTCGGCATGGCGCCTGGGGCCAGGTGGATCGGCTGCCGCAACATGAACCTGGGCGCCGGCACCCCAGCCACCTACCTGGAGTGCATGGAGTGGTTCCTGGCGCCCTACCCGGTGGGCGGCACCACCAGCCAGGGCGATCCGAGCAAGGCCCCCCACGTGACCGTCAACTCCTGGGGCTGCCCGACGTCCGAGGGCTGCACGACGCCCAACATCCTGCTGACCGGCGTCACCAACACCCGCGCGGCCGGCATCGTGATGGAAGTCTCGGCCGGCAACTCCGGGTCGGGCTGCTCCACGGTGGTTGATCCCCCCAGCTTCTACGACCCCTCCTTCACCACCGGGGCGCTCAACACCGGAGCGGACACCGTGGCCAGCTTCAGCAGCCGCGGTCCGGTGACGGTCGACGGCAGCAACCGCATCAAGCCCGACATCATGGCTCCCGGCACCAGCACCCGCTCGTCCTACCGGACCAGCGACACGGCGTATTCCTCCCTCTCGGGCACCTCGATGGCGGGGCCGCACGTGGCCGGAGGCGTGGCGCTCCTGCTGTCGGCGTTCCCCTCACTGATGGGCAACGTCAACGCGATCGAAAGCCGCCTCACCTCGTCGGCCAAGGCCATCACGCTGACCACGGCCACGTGCAGCAGCGCGGCCGGGGCGGTTCCCAACAACGTCTACGGCTATGGACGGCTCGACATGGGGTGCGCGGTCCCGGCGAAGGTCTCCGGGACGGCCTCGGTCTGCTCCGGCAGCCCGGCCACCCTCACCGTGAATTTCGCGGGCACCGGACCGTGGACGCTCACCTGGTCGGACGGCTTCGTCCAGAGCGGCGTGAGCGGGAATCCCGCGACGCGGACCGTATCGCCCACCAGCACCACGACCTACAGCCTCACCAGCGTGTCGAGCACCGGCTGCAACCAGCCCGGCGCCGGCAGCGCGACCATCAGCATGGCCGCGGCGCTCTCGAACGTGACGATCGCCGTCGCGGGTAGCACGACCATCGGCAGCCCGTGCCTGGGCGGCACGGCCACGGTGACGGACACCGGCGGCGGCAGCAACGCCCACCAGTGGGGCTACCGGACCGTCTCGGGCGGCGCGATCACCAACATCTCCGGCCAGACGGGGACGAGCTACGGCCTCAATTGCGCGGACTTCCCGGCCGTCGGCAGCTACTTCCTGGTGGAGAGGACCACACCCGGCTGCGGCCCGACCCTGATTTCAAATGAGATCGCGGTCAACGTGACGGCCGTGGCTCCCCCGTCGATGGTGACCGTGACCTTCAACTCGGTGGCGGCGCAGGACGGCCGGCTCTGGGAGAGCGGAGAGACTACCAACGTCGGCGGCGGCGGCAATTCGACCGACAACACCACCGCGGCGCTGCGGATCGGCGACACCAACGTCGACGAGCAGTACAAGAGCATCGTCTCCTTCGACACGTCCTCGATCTCGGACACGGCGACGATCACCGCGGCGACCCTTCGCCTGGTGCGCGGGACCATCTCGGGCACCAGTCCCTTCACCACCCACGGCTCCTGCGTGGCGGACATCGTGACCGGCGCTTTCGGAGGCTCGACCGCCTTCGCCAACGCGGACTGGGAGGCCGCGGCCACGGCGACGAACGTGGCGACGATGTCGAGCCCGGCCGCCAACGGCTCGGCCTCGACCGGCACCCTGAGCGCGGCCGGCCGTATCGCGGTCAACAAGACCGGCAGCACGCAGCTGCGGGTCTACTGCACCCTCGATGACAACGACGACCTCGGCTACGACTACATCGGGTTCTTCGCGGGCGAAAATGCGACCGCTACCAACAAGCCGCAGCTCACGGTGACCTACCAACCCTGATTGCGGATCGGGGGCTCCGGCTGATTCCAGCCGGAGCCCCGTTGTCTTGCGAAGCGCGGTAAGATTGCCGGACCTATGAGAGCCATCAAGCTCAACACCCATGTAGCCGAGGACCGTACCCTCCGCCTCAAGCTTCCCGAGGACGTACAGGTGGGTCCGGCCGAGGTCATCGTCCTTGTCCCGGAGGTCGCTGAGCGGCCTGCTCATACGGTCCAGGATTTCCTTGCCGGCCTCTCTGCCCATACCCGCCGGATCCGCACCAAGGAAGAGATCGACAGACACTTGGAGCGAGAGCGGGAGAGCTGGGGGCCCTTCGGGTCCCTCTCGAAAGAACTGAGGCAACCGTAATCGCGGCTCGAGACCTGATCGTCCTCAAGCGCCAGGCCGGCCGTTCGCAGGATCTCGCAGACATCGAGGCTCTGGACTTGGCGAAAGGTTAGCCATGCCTGAAGAGAAGAATCCGTCGGCTGACACCGAAAGCTTCCAGGAGACCTGGACGTTTGCGGGCAGCCGTTCCCGGGTGCTGCGCATGGGGCTCGCGATGACGCCCGCCGAGAGGCTTCGCTGGCTCGAAGAGACGGTGGAGGAGCTGCTGCCCTGGGTGGGAAGGGCGCGGCTGGGCCGGCCAGTGGAGTCTTCGGAGCGGTAGGCCCTAGGGCTTGCGCGCAACGAAGTAGAGCGCCGAGCCGATGCGCCGCAGGAGCGGCTGCGGCCGGGTGAGGTGGACGTAGCGCGAGCCGACCAGCCGGCGCAGGACGCCGCCCCACTCGCGGACCTCGAAGCCGGCTTCGGCCAGCTTGCGCAGCCAGAGGTGCCGCGAATCCTTCGTGACGTGGGTGGGGTCTTTGTCGAGGAGGGTGACGAGCCAGCCGAGCGGCCCGTCGTAGACCGGCACCACGGCGATCAGGTGGCCGCCCGGGGCCAGGCCGGCGTGGATGGCGCGCAGGGCTTCGTCGAGATCGGGTAGGTGCTCGAGCACGTCCCACGCGACTACGACGTCGGGGGACTCGCCCGCCAGGGTCTCGGTGGAGCCCACGCGCAGGTTGCTCAGTCCAGTGCGCCGGCGGGTCTGCTCGACACCGTAGTCGTTGATGTCGCAGCCGGAGCACTCGTACTCGGAGCGCACAGTCTCCAGGAATAGCCCCAGGCCAACGCCGAGCTCGAAGAGCCGCGTGCCGGGCGCTACGTGGCGCCGCAGCAGCCCGCGGTAGAACCCGAGTTTGTGCGCCGGGTTCTGGGCCGCGTAATCGGGATAGTTGTCAGCGTAGTACGCTTCCGAGCTCACAGTGACAGGCGCCTTCGGACGAGCAGCCGCAGCGTCTCCTTGACGGTGCGCGCCACATTCATCTTGCTGAGCCCTTCCTTGCGGTCGTAGCGCAGGATGAGCGGCACCTCGCTGAAGATGGCGCCCTGCTCCCGCAGGCGCAGCAGGATGTCGACCATGCAGGCGAAGCCGCGCTCCGAGATGAACTCGTGGCCGTGCCTCTCGATGAGCTGCATCAGCATGCCGGCACGGTAGGCCCGGTAGCCGCAGGTGTAGTCGCGCACGCCGGGGGTGGGGAAGACGGTGCGGAACAGCAGCGAGGCCCCCCGGGAGAGCGTCCGGCGGAAGAGCGTCAGGCCGCGGATGTAGCTGCCCTCGCGATAGCGGCTCGCGATCACCACGTCGTTGCCCTCGCGGATCAGGCGCGTCATGCGGAACACGAGGCCTGCGGGGTGGGTGTTGTCGGCGTCCATGACGACGATGATCTCTTCCGGCCGCGCCCGCTCGACGGCGGAGAGCAGGCCGGTGCGCACCGTCTCGGCCAGGCCGCGGTTCGCAGGCTGGTCAAGGAGCTGGACGCGGCCGGTGCTCTCGTAGCTGCGCACGACCTCGGCCGTGGCGTCGGTGCTGCCGTCGTTGACGACCAGGATTGTGAACTCGGGATAGTCGGACCCGAGCTCGCTCAGCAGGGTCTCGAGCAACTGGCCGATCGAGGCCTCTTCGTTGTAGGCGGGCAGCACGACCCAGAGTCGAAGCGCCCGGGCCGGAAATTCCTGCACGTTGTATTTCGCCCTTGCTCCCATGAAAACCTCCGGGGGAAGGGAGATTGTACCGCAGATGCTCAAGCGATAGGCTTGGAGGACCATGCAGCTCGACGCAATCCCAGAACCGGGCGCCGGCCCGGTAGACGAGAGACTCGTGCGCAAGCTCCTGCTCGCGGTGCTGGCCGTGGCCCTCGCCGTCCGGCTGTGGCTACTGTTCGTGCTGCCGCGCTACTACGACGACCACTACGTCCTCAACAACATTTCCACGTTCCTCGCCGGCTCGCTGCGGCCCCGGCACTCCTACTACGGGAGCCTCTCCTATCTCCCCCAGGCGATCGTCCTCGGGCTGATGGACTTCCTGTACTCGGTCACCCGGATCGACGCGTTCCGGGTGCACGGCATGCGGGTCGAGGGGTTCACGATCGAGGCCTTCCGGATTACCCGCCTGTTCGTGGTCGGCTACTCCCTGGCGAGCATCGTGATCATCTACAAGGTGGGCCGGCGTCTGTTCTCGCCCACGGTCGGCGTGATCGCGGCCGCGGTGCTCGCCGCCTATCCGCAGCACGTGAGGAGCGCGGGCCAGCTCAAGCCCGACATGCTGGCGCTGATGTTCACCCTGGTCACGCTCTATTGGACGGCGGCAGCCACCCAGGACCCGCGGCGTTCCCGGTTCCTGCTGGCCGGCGTGGGCGTGGGCTTGGCCACGGCGGCCAAGTACACGGGCGCGTCGTCCGCCCTGCCGCTGACCATCTGGGCTCTATGGACAGGGTTCCGCGACCGCCGCCGATGGGGCTGGCTCGCGCTCGCCGGCCTGACCTCCGTGGCCACCTTCTTCGCATTGAACCCCTGGGTCGGCACCGTCCTGCGCTTCGTGTTCCGGCTCACCGGCTTCTACGAGAACAAGGCCAAGGTGGCCAAGAGCGACCACATGGTGGTCCTGCGCCGCGAGCTCGACTTCGTGTTCGTGCAGCACGGCTGGATCCTCCTGGCCTTCCTGCTGCTGGGCATCGCCATGCTGCTCTACCGCCTGTGGCGCGGTCCGGACGACCAGGCGCGGGTCGCGGCGTTGCTGCCGCTGACCCTCTGCCTGCTCTACCCCGCGGCCCATGCCGCCGGCATGACTTTTTTCCGCAGCCAGAACCTGCTGCCGGCGATGGGGGGAATGGCTCTCGTCTGCGCTTACGCGATCGCCTGCTGCGGCGAGTGGCTCTTCCGGCGCCGCGATCTGCGCGCCTTTGTCATGATCGTGCCTGTTGCCCTGCTGCTGGTGCCGCCGGTCGACTACACCTACATCAGGCTCGTGCGCCGTACTTGGTCCGTCGCCGAAAAGGCCCTGCGCGCGCGGCTGGCCCCTCTCGCCAACCGCCAGGTGGCCTACGAACCGGCGGATGCCAGGCTCAGCCTTTCGGACGGCTGGCTGGCCACCGCCAGGACCGGGGTGCCGAGCCTGGCCGCGCTCCCTCCTTCCCGGCTCGACTTCACGGACGCCGAGGTGTTCCCGTTCTCGCGGACCAGGGGATCCCAGGCGGATTTCTACCGCAGCCGGGAACAGAGAGTGGCCCAGGGATGCCGCGTGGAAGTCCGCCCGCAGCTCTTCCGCAGCCGGGGCACGCCGCTGCTCCTGGTCCTCCACCCCTGGAAGCCGACCAGGCCCTCGGTGCGGCTCGGCCTCGAGCGCTCAGGTGATTCAGTCCTGTCTGCCCGCCTGCCGCCCGGCCTCTCCGCGGGCGAGGTCGTGTCGTTCGAGCTCTTGCGCCCCACGAAGGAGAGGTCCACGAAGGAGGTGCTGGTGCAGCCGGGCGGCCAGAGCCTCCCGCTCGAGTTCGCCGGCAAGCACGGCAGGAAGACACGGTTCCTGACCCCGCGCTTCCGCTACACCGGTGGACTTGCGGAGATCCGGCTTCCCACCTCCGAAAAGGCGGTTGCGGAGAGCTTCGAGCTGCGGCTCTGGCGCTGGTCCGAGGACCGGGCGGCATGTGGGTTGAAGTAGGATGGAACGATGCAGAGAACTATTGCACTGGCCGCTCTGGTGGCCCTGGCTGCCCAGCCGGCGGGAGCTGACCCTCTGAACCCGATACAGCTCAGGCAAGAGGTGCGCGCCTGGCGCACGGCGCACGAGAAGGAAGTCGTCGGCGAGCTGTCCGGTCTGCTGGCCCTGCGCAACGTCGCCTCCGACCGCGCCGACATCCAGCGCAACGCCGACCACCTGCTCGAGATGCTGCGCCGGCGCGGGTTCCAGTCGCGGCTGCTCGCCGCGAAAGGCTCCCCTCCGGCCGTCTACGGGGAGCTGCCCTCGCCCGGAGCCAGGCACACCGTGGTCTTCTACGCCCACTACGACGGTCAGCCGGCCGACCCGGAGGATTGGGGAGGAGAAGATCCCTGGAAGCCGGTGCTGCGGACCGGTGCTCCGAGTCCCGACACCAAGGACATGGACCTCGCCTCGGCTCCCACGCCCCTCGATCCGGAGTGGCGGCTGTACGCCCGGTCTGCCAGCGACGACAAGGGTCCCATCGTGGCCATGCTGGCGGCCTTGGACGCTCTGAAGGCGGCCGGGGTGAAGCCCTCCGTCAACATCAAGATCTTCCTGGAAGGGGAGGAAGAGGACGGCTCCTCCCACCTCACGAGCATCCTCGAGGAGCACCGCGATGTCCTGAAGGCGGACGCCTGGATCCTCGGTGACGGGCCGGTTCATCAGACCCGCAAGATGCAGGTCGTCTTCGGCGCCCGCGGGGTCATGGGGCTGGAGGTGATCACGTACGGTCCGGCGCGGGCCCTGCACAGCGGCCACTACGGCAACTGGGCGCCCAACCCGGCGGCGTTGCTCGTCGAGCTGCTTGCCGGCCTGCGCGGACCGAACGGCGAGATCCGCATAGCCGGCTTCCAGGACGACCTGCGGCCGTTGACGGAGAGCGAGAAAGCGGCCTCCGCGGCCATGCCCCCGGTCGAAGACGCGCTGCGCAAGGAGCTGGCGGTGGGTTGGACTGAAGGGGGGGACGAGCGCCTGCAGGAGCGCTTGATGCTCCCGGCGCTCAACATCCGCGGTCTCCAGTCGGCCCAGGTGGGGAAGGGCGCGCGCAACGCCATCCCCACCGAGGCACACGCCTCCATCGACTTCCGCCTGGTCCCGGACCAGACGCCCGAGAAGGTGCGCGAGCGGACCGAGGCTCACGTGCGGAGCCTCGGGTTCCACGTGGTCCACGAAGCGCCGGACGCGGAGATGCGGCGGACCCATCCCAAGGTCGTGCGCCTCCAGTGGGACGACGGCTATGCCGCGGCCCGCACCTCCATGGACCTGCCGGTCTCCCGCGCGGTCGTGAAGGCGATCGGCGACATGCAGGGAGGGCCGCTGATCCAGGTGCCCATGCTGGGCGGCAGCGTGCCCATGTCGATGTTTACGGATACGCTGAAGGTGCCGGTGATCATCGTACCCATCGTGAACCACGACAACAACCAGCACGCCGCGTACGAGAACCTGCGGCTGCAGAACCTGTGGGACGGGATCGAGGTCTTCGCGGCGCTGTTCGCCGGGCTCGACTGGTGAGTTGGCCCGGCTTTTGTATCCTATCGGGCATGTCTGCCTGATGCGGACCGTTTGGAGGATACGACTATGTCATCTTCGTTCAACGTCTACCTGATAGGCTTCATCGTCCTGATCATCGGGCTCGCGCTGGGGGCCTATCTGCTGGGCGCGCCACCGATGTGGATTGGAGTCGGTGTCATCTGCCTGATCGGCATCGGCATCCTGAGCGCCGTCAAGAAGACTCAGGCACGCACACCCCCGCCGAACCCGCCGTCGGGCACGAATCTCCGGTAAGTCCTTGATTCCCTAAAGCACCGTCTCGCGCACCACCTCGTCGAGGGTGGTGACGCCGTCGCGGATCTTCTGCAATCCGCTCATGCGCAGGGTCATCATGTTGTTCTGAACGGCCTTCTGGCGCAGCTCGAAGGAGCTGGCTCCGGAGAGGATCATCTCGCGCATCTCGTCTTCGACTTCCAGCACCTCGTAGAGGCCCACGCGGCCCTTGTAGCCGGTGTTGCTGCACCGGTCGCAGCCGCGTCCGCGGAAGAGCTTGAGGGTGCGCGACTCATGCTCCGAGAAGCCGGCGCCGACCAGGGCCGCGGGGGGCACGTCCGCCGGCTCCTTGCAGAAGGTGCAGATGCGGCGGACGAGCCGCTGCGCCACGATCAGGTGCACCGAGGTCGCCACCAGGAAGGGCTCGATGCCCATGTTCATCATGCGGTTGATCGTGGACGGCGCATCGTTCGTGTGCAGGGTGGAGAGCACGAGGTGGCCGGTCATGGCCGCCTTGATCGCCACCTCGGCGGTCTCGAAGTCGCGGATCTCGCCCACCAGGATGATGTTGGGGTCCTGGCGCAGGAACGAGCGCAGCGAGGCCGCGAAGTTGAGGCCGATGCTCTCCTTCATCTGCACCTGGTTGATCCCGCTGAGGTTGAACTCCACCGGGTCCTCGGCGGTCATGATGTTGACCTCCGGGGTGTTGATGCGCTGCAGGGCCGAGTAGAGCGAGTTCGTCTTGCCCGAGCCGGTGGGGCCGGTGACCAGCACCATGCCGTAAGGGCGCATGATGGCGGCCTCGAACTTGCGCAGCGACTCCGCCTCGAAGCCCAGCTTCGTCATGTCGAGCATGAGCTTGTCCTTATCGAGCAAGCGCATGACGATCTTCTCGCCGAACAGCGTGGGCAGGACCGAGACGCGGTAGTCGAGGTCCTTGGTCTTGCCGGAGATCTTGGTCTTGATCTTGATGCGGCCGTCCTGGGGCAGCCGCTTCTCGGCGATGTCCAGCTTCGCCATGATCTTGCAGCGGCTGGTGATCGCCTCCTTGAGCTTGAGCGGCGGCCGCATCATCTCGTAGAGGATGCCGTCGATCCGGTACCGGACGCGGTAGTCCTTCTCGTACGGCTCGATGTGGATGTCCGAGGCGCCGCGCTTGATGGCGTCGGTGAGGATCAGGTTCACGAGCTTGACCACGGGGGCCTGCTCGGACTCCTCCTCCAGCGTGGCGAGGTCGAGATCCTCCTCCTCGTCCAGGACCTCCAGGTCGCTGCCCGACTCCTCGGAGAGGTCCTCCATGACCTTCTTCAGCTCGATGGCGTGGGTCGAGCCGTAGTACTTGTCGATGGCCGCGCGGATCGCGCTCTCGGAGGCCACGACCGGTTCCACGCGGTAACCGGTCATGAACTTCACGTCGTCCATCGCGAACACGTTGGTCGGATCGATCATGGCCACGGTGACCGTGGCGCCCGCCTTGGTGACGGGGAAGATCGTGTACTTGCGCGCGATGTCCGCGGGGATGATCTTGATCACCGCGTCCTCGATGTCCATGTTGTTGAGGTCGACGGACGGGACCTTGAACTGCTCGGACAGGGCATCGACGAGCTGGCGCTCGGTGATGTGCCCCAGCTTGATCAGGTTGGTGCCGAGTCGGCCTCCCTGGTCCTTCTGGTGCGAGAGCGCTTCCTGAAGCTGCGCCTGGTTGATCCGGCCGGATTTGACCAGGAGCTCACCGAGCTTGTCGGGTGCGTTGCTCGCGGCTGGCTTTCTGGCTGCTGCTTCTGGTGGTGCCATGAAATCTCCTGCTCCGCCCCGCCCATAGGCGAGGTACAGCCGTACGTCTCCTCGTCTGGATCTACGGGGCGCAGTTTAGCAGTTCCGTTGCTCGCTGCGCCACCTGGTCCGCCGGGATGTCCAGCAGGCAGGCCTTGGTCTCGTCGAAGCGGCGGTAGCAGAAGCTGCAGGGCAGGAGCTTCCAGAGGGCGCGCTCCGGGGCGCCGTACGGGCCGTGCCGCGCGGGATCGGTCGGACCCATGAGCATCAGGACCGGGGTGCCCAGGGCATGGGCGAGGTGGGTGGGGCCGGAGTCGCCCCCCATCACCAGGCTCGCCCGGCGGAGCAGCGCCGCCAGGGTGGGGAGGTCCGCTGGCATAGTCCGGACCGCGCCGCCTCCGGAAGCCTCGACCTCGGCCGCCAGCCTCTCCTCCCCGGGGGCGATAGGCACCCAGGTGGGGAGGCTGGTCGTCTCCTTCAGCCGTCGGGCCACCTCGCCCCAGTGCTGCGGCGGGTAGCGCTTGCTCGGCCAGCCGGCGCCCGGTTGAATGAGGAGGAACGGCGGTTCGGGGAGGTTTTCCGGTTCTTCCCGGAAGATCTTCGAGCCACCGAAGTCGGCGGGCTCCTTGGGGATGCCCAATGCATCAAGCAGGGAGAGGGCGCGGTCGACAGCGTGCGTTCCATGGACCTCGACCGGCTCGCTGATCCAGAACGCGCTCGACGGCTCCCTGCGCCAGGGCCGGGCCGGGCCGATCCTCCGATCGCAGAGAGTCAGGGCGGAGAGGAAGCCGGCCTTGTGGTTGCCCATGAGGTCTAGGGTCACGTCCGGAGCAAAGCGATCGAGGGCGTCCCGGAAGGCCGCCACCTGACTCAGAGTGTCCCGGGAGAACGGCTTCTTTCGCCAGGCGCGGAGGCGGACGACGAGCAACTCGTCCAGATCGGGATGCCCGGCGAGCACCGGGGCCATGGCCCCCTCGACCACCCAGCCGATCTTCGCGCTGGGAAAATGGCGGCGCAGGGCCGTGAGCACCGGCAGGCAGTGCACCACGTCGCCCAGGGCGCTGGTGCGGATGAGGAGGATCTTCACCCCTTCTCCGGGAGCGCCTTCACCTTGGAGATCAGGTCGGAGGTCGCGTGGTCCTTGGGGTCGCCCACCAGGGCGGTGCGGCCGCCGTAGGCGCTCACCACCTCATACTCGGGCACCCGCTCGGGCGAGCCGTAGTCCGTCCCCTTGCAATGGATGTCCGGCCGCAGTTCGGCAAGGAGAGGCGCGGGGGAATCCCCCTGGAAGACCACGACGAAATCAACGGGCTCCAGAGCCGCCAACAGCTCGGCTCGCTCGGCCGCGGGCACCACCGGTCGCCCTGGACCCTTGAGTCTCGCCACCGAATCGTCGTCGTTGATCGCCACGATCAGGGCGTCCCCCTCGGCCCGGGCATCGCGCAGGTAGCGCAGATGGCCGACGTGGAGCAGGTCGAAGTGGCCGTTGGCAAAGGCGATCCTCTTGCCGAGGGCCTGAAGCACTCGCACCCGCTCGCGGAGCGCGTCGAGAGTCAGGACCTCGCCCACCGCAGCTCCTTCAGGATGCCAGGGTCGCTCTCCACCGCGTGCCGCAGCTCCTCGCGAGTGAGCGTCGCCGTCCCCATCTTCATGACCACGACCCCGCCGGCGTAGTTGGCGAGCAGGGCCGCTTCGAGCGGCGTGGCCCCGGCGGCCAGTGCCAGGGCGAAGGTGCCGATGACCGTGTCGCCGGCGCCGGTCACGTCCGCCACCTGGTCGGTCCCATGGACGGGCAGGTGCGCCGCCGATTCCTTCTCAAAGAGGCTCATCCCCTGGCTGCCGCGGGTGATCAGAAGGAAGCGCGCCCCGAGCCGATCGAGCAGCTCTCGCCCGCGCTCCGGATCGTCGTCGAGCGTCGAGCCGAGAAGCGCCTCGGCCTCCTCCTCGTTCGGGGTGGCTCCATCGAGCCCGCGGAAGTCTCCGAGACGGTACCGGCTGTCGCAGACCAGGGTGGCCTCCGGGCCGAGGGCCTCGCGGATTCGGGGGAGCAGCCCCGGCTCGACCGTACCGTAGCCGTAGTCCGACAGGATGGCTACCCGCGCGGACCATTTCTCCAGAGCCTCGGCGAAACGGTCGCGCTCTCCCCCGGTCAGGGCCAGCGTCTCCTCGATGTCATAGCGCACGATCTGCTGCTTGATCGAATGCTTGCCGCCGCCCAGGATGCGCACCTTGGTAGGCGTCCGGTAGCCAGAGCGGACTTGAATGCCCTGGGTGGTCACCCCATGCTCGTGGAAGGCGTCGAGGAGCCCGTGTCCACTGGCGTCGTCCCCGACCACTCCGAGGGGGAGGGGACGGCCGCCGAGGGCCGCGACGTTGGCCACGGCATTGGCCCCGCCGCCCGGGATCAGCCTCTCCCCCTGGTAGGACAGGATGAGCACGGGCGCCTCCCGGCTGATCCGCTTCGGGGTCCCCGTGATGAAGAGGTCAGCCACGAGGTCGACAAGCATGACCACGGGCTGGCCGGACATGGCCTCGACCAGCTCGAGCAGGCGCCCGGTCGTCGGAGGAACGTTCATCGCGGGGGAGTCTATCCTGCCTTTTGTCCCGCTTTTGGACCTCCGGCACACTTTGAATTTGTCTGCCCCCGCTAGGGTGGCGGCGCATCGAATCCAATGAAGTTTGATCTGAGGGAGGTTTGGAAATGGACACAGGCGCGAGCGCCTCTCAGGACACCCTTATCCAGCGTGTAGTCATCCTCGGCGGCGGAACCGGCGGGTGGATGACGGCTTCGTATCTCTCGAAAGCTCTCCAGGGCAGCGTGCACATCACGCTGATGGAGTCCAAGACCATTCCCAGGATCGGAGTGGGTGAGGCCTCGGTGCCGAACCTGCAGCGCGCGTTCTTCGACTACCTCGGGATCCCCGAGGACGAGTGGATGCGCGAGTGCAACGCCGCCTTCAAGACCGCGATCAAGTTCGTCAACTGGCAGGCGCCGGCCGAGAACGGCAAGAGCAACCACTTCTACCATCCCTTCGGCCTGCTCCCGAACTGTGACGACGTCCCCCTCTCGCACTACTGGCTGCTCCGCCGGAACGAGGGCAACGCCGAGCCCTACGACTACGCCTGCTTCAAGGAGCCGCCGGTCATGGACGCGAAGCTCTCTCCTCGCCACCTCGACGGGCGGCGGGCGGTCAACTACGCGTGGCACTTCGATGCCCACCTGGTGGCGGAGTTCCTGCGGAAGTTCGCGGTCGGCAAGCAGGGAGTCCATCACGTCATCGACGATTTCGAAGGCGTGACCAAAGACGCGGACGGGTTCATTACGTCCCTCAAGACCAAGAGCGGGCTCACGATCGAGGGCGACCTCTTCATCGACTGCTCGGGCTTCAGGTCGCTGCTCATGAATGGGGCGATGGAAGAGCCCTTCCTCGACATGAGCGACTACCTCATGTGCGACAGCGCCGTGGCCTCCGCGGTGCCCCACGACGACGAGAAGAACGGGATCGAGCCCTACACCTCCTCGATCGCCATGAATTCGGGGTGGACCTGGAAGATCCCCATGCTGGGCCGCTTCGGCACGGGGTACGTCTACTCCAGCCGCCACGCCACGCAAGATGAAGCCGCGCGCGACTTCTGCAAGCTGTGGAACCTGGACCCGGAGAAGACCCCGCTCAACAAGATCCGCTTCCGGGTGGGCCGCAACCGGCGCGCCTGGGTCAAGAACGTCGTGAGCATCGGTCTCTCCTCCTGCTTCCTGGAGCCGCTGGAATCGACGGGCATCTACTTCACCTACGCCGCGAACTTCTTCCTGGCCAAGCACTTCCCGGACAAGAGCTTCGACCAGACCCTGATCGACCGCTTCAACAAGGAGATCGAGGTCATGTTCGACGACTGCCGCGACTTCATCCAGGCGCACTACGTGGTGTCGCCCCGGATGGATACGCCGTTCTGGCGGGCGAACAAGGAAGAGATCACGCTCTCGGACAATTTCAAGGAGAAGATGGCGACCTACAAGTCCGGCCTGCCCGTGAACATGCCGAGCTCGGACGAGGCGTCCTACTACACCAACTTCGAGAGCGAGTTCCGGAACTTCTGGACGAACGGCAGCTACTACAGCATCTTCGGCGGGCTGGGCCTCGTCCCGGAGAAGCCGATGCCGGCGCTGATGTACAAGAAGGATGCGCGCACCAAGGCGGAGCCGCTGTTCGCCAAGGTCAAGACTCAGCAGCGCGAGCTTCTCGCCACCTTGCCCACGACGTACCAGTATCTGAAGCAGCTCCACGCCCACTGAGCCGAAACGCTGGCGGCAGCGCGAGCTGCCGCCAGCTCAGATCACGTCCGGAAAATCGCAGAAAAGGCCGTCCACTCCCAGCTCCACGAACTGCTCCACCTCCCGCGCCGCATCCCCCTCGTAGTCCGGAGCGAGGAAGACCGGATCGCTGCGGAAGGTCCACGGGTGGACCAGCAGCCCGGCGCGGTGGGCGTCCTCCACCAGGGAGGTAGGTGGAAGCAGGCGGCCGTCCGGGCCGGCCGGGACGATCAGCCGCTTGTCGGGACCGATGCCGCCGGCATAGGCGGCGATCTCCGCGAGCCCTTCCGGAGCCGCCATCGTGTGCGCTCCGTCGTCAAGGAGCTGGATGCGGGGGAGCTCGGTCATCGTCTTCAGGAGCTTCAGGCTGCTCCTCTCGAACGATTGGAGGAAGACGGGAGCATCGCGGCCCTGAAAGCCAGCAGCATGGAGGGCCTCCACCATGGGCTCCTCCAGAGGGAGACCGATCGATCGGAGGTAGGAAGGGAACTTGGTCTCGGGGTAGACCCCGACGTTCCGGCGCCGGGCGAGATCGAGGATCTCCTGGAAAGTCGGAACCTCGAACATCCCGTTGAATTGCCGATCGCGAAACTCGAGGCGCTCCCGGGCGCGGAGGGTTTTGATCTCGGCAAGGGTGAAGTCCTCGGCGAACCAGCCGGTGACTTCCCGGCCGTCGATCCACTTCGTCCTGCGCCAGCTGCGAAATTCGGGGCGGTCGATGACGTCCGTGGTCCCGGAGATGTCGTTCTCATGGCGGGCGACGAGGACCCTGTCCCGGGTGATGACGAGGTCCGGCTCGATGAAGTCCGCGCCCATCTCGATGGCCAGCTCGTAGGCCGCGAGCGTGTGCTCAGGCCGGTATCCGCTGGCGCCGCGATGGGCGATAACGAGGGGTCTCCTCACGCCCCTGGAGCGCGCTTCATGGCCGCCTGGATGACCTCCTGCGGCATGCCTTCCTTCTTCCACTTCACCATGTCGTCGGCCGTCAGGCTGCCGGTGAGGGAATTCTGGTTGACGAAGCCCAGGAGAAGACCGGTGTCGAAGCCCTGCTTCTTGAGCTTCACCAGCTCGGCCAGCAGCTCGTCGGGCGTCATGCCGGACGCGGTCGGAGCGTTGGAGGCGGTCGCCACCGGGCCGCTCTTGCCCAGCCATGCGTTCTGCAGGGCCGTATCGCCGAGGGCGGTGGCGTATGCCTGCTTGATGGCATCGCTCAGCACCTCGTTGACGTTGTCCTGGTTGCGGCTTTTGCCGAAGCGGGTGGACTCGCCCGCGGCGGTCCCCTCCCAGAGGAGGCGCCCCTGGTCGTCCAGGAGCCGGAAGCCGACCCGGACGTCGGCGTTGTACATGGAGCCCACGGGCTTGTTGCTCTCGTTGACCATGAAGCGCAGCAGCGTGCCCTGCGCCTGGAGCTGGGCATCATCCGAGACCCGGATCCCCCACTCTTCGGCGTTCTTGACCAGCACCTCGTTGGACCAGGCAATCACATCGCTGGCGGCGCGGATCGGCCAGACCCGATCGTCGTCATCCGTGCTGTCGCCGATGGTGGCCGGATCGGTGATCGTGCGCCCGTCCGAGATGGAGAGCTTCACCGGCTTGTCGGAGATGCCCATCATGAGAGTGGGAACGGACGTGCCGGTGCTCTCCTGCGGCGAGTAGCGGAGCGTGATGTTGAGCGGCCCCAACTCCTTGGCGGTCGCCGGCGAGACGGCGAGAGCCAGCAGCAGGACCGGCGCGAATGTTCTCTTGTTCAGGATCATGGCCCCTCCTTGATGAGATGTCCGGCAGATCCTAACAGATGGGTGTTGCTTACCGAGGCTGGATGGGGAGTGAGCGAATCCGAATGAGCCCTTCAGTGACGCTGACGATGGCGCCCGTAGCGGAGGGCTTGATGGATGTCCTCAGTCTCCAGGTAAGGGTAGGCGGCCACGATCTCCTCAGAGCTCATCCCGTTCGCGACGAGGTTGAGGACGAGAGAGACCGTCACGCGCAGGCCGCGAATGCAAGCCTTGCCCGCCATGACGTTGGGATCGAAAGTGATTCTGTCGAAGCCGAGCATTGTCGCCTCCCGGACCGCAGGCCGTCCGGCATCATTCTAGTCCAAGCCGAATTCTCCCTGGGGTAAGCTGACGAGTCCATGCCCATCCCCGCCGACCGTCTCCGCGCCCACATCCGTGCCGAAGGGCCAATTCCCTTCGCTGCGTTCATGGAGGAAGCTCTCTATGGGGAGGGAGGGTATTACCGGCGCGAGGACGTGCCCATCGGCGAGGAGGGAGACTACGTAACCGGATCATCCTTCTCTCCGCTCTTCGGGCGTGCCACTTCCAGGCTGCTTCGACGACTGGACCAGGCGCTCGGCAGGCCGGCTGACCTCTTCGAGGCGGGGTACGGGACCGGCGTCCACCTCGGCAATGTTCAAGATGGAGAGCGCAGGGTCCTTGCCTGGGACCGGATCGCCCGGACGGTCCCGGCGGGAGTCGAGCGATTCGAGCGGCTGGAGGAGATCGGCCGGATCGAGGGGCTGATCTTCTCCTACGAGCTATTCGACGCCCTGCCGGTCCACCGGCTGATCGGGCGCGAGGGAGGAGTCGGGGAGCTATGGGTGGATGTTGAGGGGGACGGCTTCACCTGGCGCGAAGGCGAGCTGTCCGACTCCGCTCTTCCGGATCTCCTCGGAGGCGCCGTCCTCCAGCCGGGGCAGATCGCCGACCTCGCTCCGGGCTGGGTCCCGCTCTATGCCGAGCTGGCCAGACGCCTCGGACGCGGCCTCCTCGTCACCTGTGACTACGGCTTCGAGCGCGAGCGCCTCCTGGATGTCCGCATCCGGCAGCATGGGACCCTGGCCTGCTACACCCGCCAGAGAGTCCATCGGAATCCGTTCGTCCTGGTCGGGGAGCAGGATCTCACGGCTCACGTGGACTTTACGGCCTTGAGGCAAGCCGGCGAGGCGGCGGGACTCCAAACTGTGGCCTTCACCCGCCAAGCCCTCTGGCTCACCGCCTGCGGCCTCTTCAAGGACCTCGAGGGCGCCGGCCCCGAAGCCCGGCAGGAAGCCATGGCTCTCCTCGACGGCGAGGGGATGGGGGAGGATATCCGGGTGCTGGTGCAGGCTCGGGATGTGGAAGTTGGAGAGGTGCTGGACCTGCGGATGCTTTGGGTCCGGTAAGGAAGCAGACGGAAGCGGACGCCTTGCCGGCGAGCAAGGGGCTGCCTGGAAATGGTCCTGAACGGGCTCGGAATGGCTTGGAACACGTTCAGAATCGTTTGGAGCCAGTTCAAAGTCGTTTTGGACGCGTGCAAAGTGGATTTGACCGCGCTCAAAGTTAATTCGGGCGCGTTCAAAGTCAATTTGACCGCGGTTAAAACGGTTTGGGACGCGGTCAAAGTCATTTGGATCGCGTCCAAGATCGTTTTGACCGTGGCAAGAATCGTCCGGAACGGGTTCAAAGTCGTTTTGGCCGCGTTCAAAGTCATTCTGAACGCGTGCAGAGTAGTTTTGACCGCGGTCGAAACGGATTTGACCGCGTTCAAAGTCATTCGGATCGGGTTCAAAGTCATTCTGACCGTGGTGCGGACGGTTGGGGCCGCGCTACGGACGGTTGGAAGGGGGAAGCGAACCGTCCGTGCCGTGGTTTTAACCGTCCACGACGCGGTATAGACCGTCCGCACGCCGGTATGAGCCGCTCACATCGCCGTCGGAACCGTCCGGACCACGACCTGAGCCGCCCGGATCGCGTCCGGAATCATTCAACTCGCAACCCAGACAGTTCCGACCGCGATCTGGAAGGTTGGCCGCGCGTTCGGAGCCGCTCGGATCGCCCTACTGTGATGGCTGTTGGGCCTGCGGATGCTCGGGGTCCGGTAAGCTTCCGTCATGCCAATCCTCCTCCTTCTCCTCGCTTTGGCCCAGCCCCCCGTAGACGTCCGCATGGTCAAGGACGAGGCCGACGCCGTTTTGCACATCCTCTCCAAGAAGGAAAAGTGGCAGCCGGTCACGGACTCGGACTGGCAGCGGCTCTTCTCCAGCGAAGGGTATGGCCGGCTCAAAGAACGGGAAGCTCAGATAGGCAGGCCCTTCGAGGACACGGACTTCCGGACGTTCGTGCTCTCCGACGACCTCGCGAAGCGGGCTCCGGACCTGACCCGGACCCTCGGGCTGTGGACCGGGGTGGCCCCCTCCGCAGCGGCCCGCCGTGCCCTGGCCTACCTGCCGGAAGGGGCGCGCATCCGGGCCAAGGTCTACCCGGTCATTAAGCCCAAGGACAACAGCTTCGTCTTCGAGGTCAAGACCGATCCGGCCATCTTCCTCTATCTGGACCCGGCCGTCCCTCCGGAGAAGCTCGAGAACACCCTCGCCCACGAGCTCCACCACATCGGCCTCGGAGGGAGCTGCCCAACCCCGGCGGTCGAGGCGGAGATCGCGAAGCTCCCGGCGACCACGCGGACCGCCCTGATCTGGACGGGCGCCTTCGGCGAGGGGATCGCCATGCTCGCCGCGGCCGGAGGGCCCGACGTCCACCCCCATTTCGTGAGCCCGGCGGCGGACCGCGAGCGTTGGGACCGCGACGTGGCCCGGTTCCCTGAGGACCTTCGCAAGCTCGAAGCTTTCTTCCGCGACGTCCTGGCGGGGAAGCTCTCCGAAGAGGAGGCGCAGAAGGCCGCCATGTCCTTCTACGGCGAGCAGGGGCCTTGGTATACGGTGGGATGGAAGATGGCCGCCTCGATCGAGAAGGCCCTCGGCCGGGACCGGCTCGTTGCCGCCGCCTGCGATCCGCGCAGGCTGCTGGCCGCCTACAACGAGGCGGCCCGGAAGCTCGGAGGGGAGATGCCCGTGTGGCCGGAAGAGGTGATGCGGGCGTTTCCTTGACACCCCCCGGTCCTCGGGTAGAATACGCCCGCCCAAAGGGACCTAGCGGCGTTCAGGAGGTTAAGGGAGTCCATGGAGAGCTACCTGCCCATCCTCGTTTTCACGCTTGTGGCGATCGGCTTTCTGGCCGTGACCCTGCTCGCGGCGCGTCTCCTCCGGCACGTCGGCAGCCCGACCACGAACCGCGACCCCTATGAGTGCGGCAACGAGCCGGAGACCTTCGCCCACGATCACCGGTTCTCGATCCGGTACTACCTGATCGCGGTCCTCTTCGTCATCTTCGACGTCGAGACCGTGTTCCTGTTCCCCTGGGCGGTCATGTTCGACAAGCTGCTGCTCTTCGGCTTCATCGAGATGATGGTCTTCCTCGTCATCCTCATCGTCGGCTACGTCTACATCTGGAATCGGGGGGCGCTCAAATGGGCCTGATGGACAACAACGAGGCCAACGTCCTCACCACGACCTACGACAAGATCTTCAACTGGGCCCGGCGCTCCGCGATCTGGCCCATGCAGTTCGGCCTGGCCTGCTGCGCCATCGAGATGATGGCCGTGCTCGACCCGCGCCACGACATGTCGCGCTTCGGCGCCGAGGTCTTCCGCGCCACGCCCCGCCAGAGCGACCTCATGATCGTCGCCGGCACGGTCTCCGAGAAAATGGCGCCCATCGTGCGCCGCCTCTGGGACCAGATGCCCGAGCCCAAGTGGGCCCTGGCGATGGGCGCCTGCGCCACCTGCGGCGGTCCATACCGCACCTACGCCGTCACCCAGGGAGTCGACCGCGTCATCCCGGTCGACGTCTACGTGCCCGGCTGCCCGCCGCGGCCTGAAGCCCTGATGTGGGGCCTCCTCCACCTGCAGCGCAAGATCGACCGCATGACCCGCTCCCGCCAGACCACCTCGGAGACTCCTGTGATCGCCAGGGAGGGCCGCCCGTGAGCGACGAGCAGGAGAAGACTCCACCGTCGGAGGAAGCCGCCATCCAGAAGGAGGCTGCCGAAGCCAAGGTCGACGCGGTCAATGCCGCGGCCGGAGGCGAGGCCAAAGCCGGGGATGTCCAGCAGCCGGCCGACATCGCCGATACTGCGCAGACGGCTCCCGCGCCTGGAGAAAAGAAGCCGCTTTCCGACGAGGAGAAGGCAGCGCTCAAGGCCGCTGCCCTGGAGAAGGCCGCCGCGGCCAAGGCTGCGAAGGCAGCAGGCGCCCCGGTTCCAGCCAGCGCCGCGGCAGGGGAAACGGCCAAGCCGGCTGCCGCGGCCAAGCCCAAGCATGAAGAAGATCCGAACAAGCCGGTCTGGGAGAAGGACCCCGTCGCTCCCGAGTGGCAGGACGGCTCCTCCGATCCGCTGACGGTCGCGATCAAGGAGGAGTTTGGCGACGCGATCGAGTCGGCGCGCAGCTTCGCGGGCGACCTGGCGTTCCAGGTGCGGCGCGACGCCATCGCCCAGGTGGCCGCCTCGCTCAAGAACCGGCACAAGTTCACCTACCTGATCGACATCTGCGGCGCCGACTACCCCAAGCGGGAGCCGCGCTTCGACGTGGTCTACCACCTGCACAGCTTCGAAACGAACCGGCGCATCCGCCTGAAAGTGTCCACGGACGAGGCCACTCCGGTGCCGACCGTCTGCGCCGTCTGGCGCGCGGCCAACTGGTGCGAGCGCGAGGCCTACGACATGTTCGGTATCCGCTTCGAGGGGCACCCGGACCTGACCCGCATCCTCCTCTGGGAAGGGTTCAACGGCTACCCGCTGCGCAAGGATTTCCCGGTCGAGGGGATCGACACCGGCAGCGCCATCTATCCCGAGTATTACCAGGAGACGGCCGGCCCGGTCGCGGGTACCGGCACCGGCTGGAAGCCGGCCAAGCCGCCCGAGCCGCCGACTCCGAACACCCCTCCGGCCGGCACGAAGCCAGCCCCTCCGGAGCCAAGCTAGGATGGAAATGAAGATCTCTGCAAACCGCAACGCGCCAGCCAGCCCCGGGAGGGGCTGTACCCGTCTAGCCTGGGGTTTCAACCCCAGGCTGGATGACGAGCACCATTGCCGGTGTCGGGATGCCGGCGGGCACCATTGCCGGTGGCGGGCCGACGAGCGCCTTTGCCTGGGGTTGAAACCCCAGGCTAGAAAAGTATCGCTCCTCCGGAGCGAGGGAAGGGTGAGGGCATGACCGAGCCCGTACAGAGCCCGTTCGCGCCGGCCGAGACGCTGATGAGCGACGCCCTCTTCGCCAAGGGCGAGGAGATGGAGCTCAACTTCGGCCCCCAGCATCCGTCCACCCACGGCGTGCTGCGCCTCAAGCTCAGGGTCGACGGCGAGCGCATCACCTATTGCTACCCGATCATCGGCTATCTCCACCGCGGCACCGAGAAGCTCTTCGAGCTCCATCCGTTCTTCCAGAACGTCCCCCACACCGACCGCATGGACTACGTGGCCGCGGCCACCAACAACCTCGCGTACGTCGGAGCGGTGGAGAAGCTGGTCGGCCTCGTGATCCCGCCGCGGGCGCGCTACATCCGGACGATCCTCTGCGAGCTGCAGCGCATCTCCTCGCACCTGCTCTGGCTCGCCACCCACGCGATCGACATCGGCGCCATGACGCCGTTCTTCTACTGCTTCCGCGAGCGCGAGCTGATCCTCGACCTCTTCGAGCAGTTCTGCGGCGCCCGGCTGACGCTCAACTGCATGCGTCCCGGCGGACTGCCGCACGACCTGCCCGTGGGCTGGACCGACACGTGCCGCGAGCTCGTCGCGCTCTTCCCGGCAGCGGTGGACGAGTACGAGGGGCTGCTCACCAACAACCGCATCTGGAAGCAGCGCACCGTCGGCATCGGCGTGCTGCCTCCCGACGTGGCCATCGACTACGGCATCACCGGCCCGATGCTACGCGGCAGCGGCATCGGATGGGACATGCGCAAGGCCATGCCCTACGAGGCATACCCCGAGGTCGAGTTCGACGTCCCGGTGCGCCACAACGGCGACACCTACGACCGCTATCTCGTGCGCATGGAAGAGATGCGGCAGTCCAACCGCATCATCGCCCAGTGCCTGGACAAGATCCCCGAAGGGCCGATCATGGCCAAGCGGCAGCGCGTTTTGAAGGCCGGCAAGGAGACCGAGGTCTACCACGGCATCGAGGGACCCAAGGGCGAGATCGGCTTCTACATCGTCGGCGACGGCACACCGAACCCGTACCGCTGCCACGTCCGGGCGCCCTCGTTCATCAATCTGCAGTCGTTGCCCGAGCTGACCCAGGGCCACCTGCTCGCCGATCTCGTGGCGCTGATCGGCACCACCGACATCGTGCTCGGGGAGGTCGACCGCTGATGATGGATGCGATCTCTGGGATCCGTAAAGCCCTGGGCGACACGCTGTTCTACTTCGCCTTCTCGCCGGCGATCAAGATCCTGGTCCTGCTCTTCCTTGTGGTCCTGCCGATCATCACCTACCTGGTGCTGGCCGAGCGCAAGATCCTGGGCTACATGCAGGCGCGCGTCGGCCCGAACCGGGTCGGCCCGTGGGGCATCCTGCAGCCCATCGCCGACGTGATGAAGCTGCTCGTCAAGGGGGACAACATCCCCAACCAGGCGGTCAAGTGGGCGTTCATCCTCGCTCCCTGCCTGGTCGTCGGTCCGGCGCTCATCATCTTCGCCGTGGTTCCCTTCGGACCGGCGGGCGACGGCGGCGGCCTGAGCTGGGTCATCGCCGACGTCAACGCGGGCCTGCTCTTCGTCATCGCCGTGGCCACGATCGGCGTCTACGGCCTGATCCTCGGCGGCTGGTCGTCGAACAACAAGTTCTCGCTGATGGGCGGCCTGCGCTCGGCCGCTCAAATGATCTCCTATGAAGTGCCGCAGGGCCTGTCGCTGGTCGGCGTCCTCATCCTCGCCGGCACCATGTCCCTCGTAGGGATCGTCGAGGCGCAGCGGGACATGAAGGTCTGGTTCGTCTTCCCCCAGCTCGTCGGCTTCTTCATCTACATGGTGGCGGGCGTGGCGGAGTCGAACCGCAACCCGTTCGACCTGCCCGAGGCCGAGTCCGAGCTGGTCGCCGGCTTCCATACCGAGTACAGCGGCATGCGCTTCGCCCTGTTCTTCCTGGGCGAGTACGCGAACATGATCGTGATCTCGGCCGTGGCCACGACGCTCTTCCTCGGCGGCTGGCTGGCTCCGTTCCCGAACCTGCTCCCCTTCCTCAGCGTCGTGCCGGGGCCGATCTGGTTCCTTCTCAAGGTCTTCGTCTTTCTCTTCGTCTACATCTGGTTCCGCGGCACGTTCCCGCGCTACCGGTTCGACCAGCTCATGGACCTGGGCTGGAAGTGGATGATCCCGCTCGCCCTCGCGAACCTCGCGATCACCGCCGCGATCCGGCTCTGGCTCATCTATCCGAGGTGACGACCCCTATGTCCGCCATCAAGCGATTCCTCGACAAGATCATGCTCTTCGACCTGTTTTCGGGGCTGGGGATCACCGGGAAGAACATGTTCAAGAAGAAGGTGACGATCCAGTATCCGGAAGAGCGCTGGGAACCCGCGCACCGGTTCCGCGGCATGTTCCGCCTGGACGAGGACCGGTGCATCAAGTGCACCATCTGCGCCAAGGACTGCCCGATCGACATCATCTACATCGATTGGCATCAAGAGGTGAATCCGGAGACGAACAAGAAGGAGAAGGTCCTGGACCGGTTCGACATCGACGTGCAGCGCTGCATGTTCTGCGGCCTGTGCGAAGAGGGCTGCCCGACCGATCCCAAGTCGATCTGGCTCACGACCAAGACCTACGAGCTCGCCTCCTACGACCGCTGGTCGAACCTGTACGTGGACATGGACGAGCTGCAGGACTGGAAGGTGCGGCCGGCGTATACCGACGAGGAAATCGCGTAATGGAAGCGCTTGTCGCGAACGGCTCTTCGATCCTGTTCTACGTGTTTGCCGCGCTGGCCGTGATCTCGGCCCTCGGCGTGGTCACGATGAGGAACCCGATGTACGGCGCCATCTCGCTGCTGTCCTCGTTCCTGTGCGTGGCGGTCCTCTTCCTGCTGCGCCACGCGGAGTTCGTGGCGATGGTTCAGATTTTCGTCTACGGCGGCGGGATCATGGTGCTGTTCCTGTTCGTCATCATGCTGATCAATCTCCACCGGCTGCCCGAGGTGCGGAAGTTCGCCGGCCAGTCGCCGGTGGTGATCCTGCTGGCGGTCCTGCTGATGGGCTTCTTCGGCTGGTTCTTCCTGCAGGCGGACCTCGGACCGGCTTTCCTGCGGCCGGAGGTCTTCACGAATGTCGAGGGCCAGAACCTCGGCAACTCGCAGGCCGTGGCCTGGTCGCTGTTCACCCGGCACCTGCTGCCGTTCGAGATCGCTTCGATTTTCCTGCTGATCGCGATGATCGGTGCTGTCGTCCTGGGGAGGAGGCAGTAATGCTCGAGGTCACGACGACTCATTACCTGGTTCTGAGCTTCGTGCTCTTTTCCATCGGCCTGTTCGGCGTTGCCGCGCGGCGCAACATGATCACCGTGCTGATGTCGATCGAGCTGGTCCTGAACTCGGTCAATCTGAACCTGATCGCGTTTTCCTATCAGCTCTCCGATCTGACCGGCCAGGTCTTCGCGATCTTCACGATCACCGTCGCCGCGGGCGAGGCGGCCGTGGGGCTCGGAATCCTGATCGCCCTGTTCCGCCTGCGCGAGACGACCCAACTCGACGAGGCCACGGAGCTGCGCGGATGAAAGAGCTCGTCTGGCTCATCCCACTCCTTCCCTTCCTGGGCGCGCTGCTCAACGGCGTGATCCTTCGAGGACGGATCAGCAAGAAGGCCGCGGCCGGCATTGCCTGCGCCGTCACCGGCATCGCGGCGGCCCTGGCGATCGTTGTGATCCTCGACTACACGGGCGACTCGCAGTACGCCGGTCCGGACTGGAAGCCCTTCGAGGAGGACTATTACGTCTGGATGCCGGCCGGCCCGATCCATACCGTGGCCGAAGGGGTGAAGGACTTCAACGTCCCGTTCGGATTCCTGATCGATCCGCTCTCGTGCGTGATGCTGTTCGTGGTCACGTTCGTGGGTTTCCTGATCCATCTCTACTCGTGGGGCTACATGGACCACGAGGAAGGTTTCCAGCGTTTCTTCACCTATCTCAACCTGTTCATGGGCGCCATGCTGCTGCTGATCCTCGGCAACAGCTACGCGGTCATGTTCGTGGGTTGGGAGGGCGTGGGCCTGTGCTCCTACCTGCTGATCGGCTTCTACTTCAAGGAGGAGTTCCCTCCCTACGCCGGCCGCAAGGCTTTCATCGTCAACCGCATCGGCGACTTCGCCTTCGTCATCGGCGTGTTCGCGCTGATTTCGACCTTCGGCACGCTCAAGTACACCGAGCTGTTCCCGGCCATCGCGGCGAATCGGCCGCTCATGGAGGGCGCGGGCTGGATCGGCCTGTCGCTCGCCGGGTTCATCGCGCTCTGCCTGTTCATCGGCGCGACCGGCAAGAGCGCGCAGATCCCGCTCTTTGTCTGGCTGCCGGACGCCATGGCCGGCCCGACGCCCGTCTCGGCGCTGATTCACGCGGCCACCATGGTCACGGCGGGCGTCTACATGGTGGTGCGCTCCAACGCGATCTATCAGCTCGCGGGCGGGGTCTCGATGCTCGTGGCGATCATCGGCGCGGCCACTGCGCTCTTCGCCGCCACCATCGCCATCGCGCAGAACGACATCAAGAAGGTGCTGGCCTATTCGACCGTGTCCCAGCTCGGATACATGTTCCTGGCCGCGGGGCTGGGCGCGTACACGGCGGCGATCTTCCACGTCATGACTCACGCCTTCTTCAAGGCGCTCCTCTTCCTCGGCTCGGGATCGGTGATCCATGCCATGGGCGGCGAGCAGGACATGCGGAAGATGGGCGGCCTGAAGAAGTACCTGCCGCACACGAGCCGCACCTATTTCATCGGCGCGCTGGCCATCGCGGGCGTGCCGGGGCTGGCTGGCTTCTTCAGCAAGGATGAGATCCTTCACAACGCGGCAGCGGGCAACCATTGGGTCCTGTGGGCGGTCGGAATCCTGACCGCGGCGCTGACCGCCGTGTACATGTTCCGTTCGTACTACCTGACGTTCCAGGGCCGCTTCCGAGGTACGCATGAGCAGGAGCATCACCTGCACGAGTCGCCGCCCATCATGACCGGACCGCTCTACGTGCTGGCGGCCGGGGCCATCCTGGCGGGGCTGGTGGGGATTCCCAAGCTCCTCACCTTCGGTTTCCTGCCCGAAAACGCATTCGGTCATTTCCTCCAGCCTGTGATTGGAGAGCACGAGGCCCATCACATGAACCCCGGGCTGGAGTGGGGGCTCCTCGCCATCGCCATCGCCATCGCCGTCGGCGGATGGCTGCTGGCGCGCCGGATCTACGGCGGGGAGCGTGGGCTCGCCACGGATCAGGGCTTCGAGGCCCGCATGCCTGCCGTGCAGCGCACGCTCGCCAACAAGTACTACGTGGACGAAATCTACGACGCGACGGTGATCCGCGGCTTCTGGGCCACCGCCAGAAACCTGTTCCGGTTCGACGCGGGATTCATCGACGGCTTCCTGGTCAATGGAGTGCGCAACGTCACGGTCGAATTCCTATCCCTGGCCTCCAGCCTGTTCGACAAGTTCGTGGTCGACGGCCTGGTCAACGGAGTGGGCAACACCCTGGCCTGGGGGTCGCGCAAGTTCCGGCGGGTCCAGACCGGATTCGTATCCAACTATGCGCTGGTGCTGGCCGCGGGCATGTTCGCCCTGGTCTGCGCCTTCCTGCTGTTGCGGATGAGATGAGCTAGAGGGAGAGACATGTTCGACAACCTTCCGATCCTGAGCATCCTGTGCTACCTGCCGTTGCTCGGCGCGATCCCCATCCTCTGGATGCGGGATCCGGCGTTCATCCGCAAGTACGCGACCGGCGTGGTGGTGGTCGACTTCCTGCTGTCGCTGCCCCTCTGGTTCGCGTTCGACCCCGACGGCCCTCTTTTCCAGTTCGTCGAGGGCCCTCGCGAGTGGATCCCGTCCATCGGAGTGAGCTATCACTTAGGCATCGACGGCATGGCGCTCCTCCTGGTGCTGCTGACCACGCTGCTCGGCGTGCTCGCCTTCCTCTCGTCCTGGAGCGCGATCCACAGCCGTGAGAAGGAGTACTACATCTTTCTGCTCCTTCTCCAGACGGGCATGCTCGGCGTGTTCATGTCCCTGGACTTCTTCCTCTTCTACGTCTTCTGGGAAGTCATGCTGGTGCCGATGTACTTCCTCATCGGCATCTGGGGCGGTCCGCGCAAGCTCTACGCAGCGATCAAGTTCTTCCTCTACACCCTGGCCGGCTCGGTGCTGATGCTGCTCGGCATCCTGGCGCTCTACTTCTACAATTCGACCGGCCTGCTCGGCTACGCGGGGCTCGGCAATCCGCCGACCTTCTCGGTCGAGCAGTTCCACAACATCGGCGCCTCGATACCGCCGGATCTCCAGTTCTGGATCTTCCTCGGCTTCTTCCTGAGCTTCGCCATCAAGGTGCCGATGTTCCCGTTCCACACCTGGCTGCCGGACGCCCACGTCGAGGCGCCCACGGCGGGCTCGGTGATCCTGGCCGGCGTCCTTCTCAAAATGGGCACCTACGGCTTCGTGCGCTTCTCGCTGCCGATCCTGCCCGACGCCACCCACAAGCTCCTGCCCTGGATGGCGGGGTTGTCGATCATCGGCATCGTCTATGGCGCGCTGGTGGCCATGGCGCAGAAGGACATGAAGAAGCTGGTGGCCTACTCGTCGGTGAGCCACCTCGGGTTCGTCATGCTCGGCGTTTTCGCGCTGAACGGCCCGGGTCTCAACGGCGGCATTCTGCAGATGATCAACCACGGCCTCTCGACCGGCGCGCTCTTCCTTCTCGTGGGCATCCTCTACGAGCGGCGGCACACGCGCATGATCGCCGAGTACGGCGGTATCTCCGCCGTGATGCCGGTCTATGCCACGATCTTCCTGATCATCACCATGTCCTCGATCGGGCTGCCGGCGCTCAACGGCTTCGTCGGCGAGTTCACGATCCTGGTGGGCGCGTTCAATAACACGTGGTGGTGGGCGGTGTTCGCGGCGCTCGGCATCGTGCTCGGAGCAGCCTACATGCTCTGGCTGTTCCAGCGCGTCTTCTTCGGCCCGCTGACGAACCAGGAGAACAAGAACCTCCAGGATCTGAACAAGCGCGAGCTCCTCTACCTCATGCCGCTGGTCCTGCTTTGCTTCTGGATCGGCCTCTATCCGAAGCCGTTCTTCCGGATTCTGGAGAAGTCGGTCGACCATGTGCTCGCCAAGGTCAATCCGAGCCTGGCCACGGAGCAGGTCGCGGGCCAGCCCACGCCGACTTCGGTCCCGGTCCCGGTTCCGGCGGTGGGGGAGTAGCCCCATGTCCAGTCTGCCCGGCCCCGAGCAAATGCGGGAGTTCCTGCTCCTGTCGCCGGAGATCCTCCTCTCCGCGGCCGGCCTGCTGCTGCTCCTCGTGGGCACCATGGGCCGCGGCTTCCGCAACGTGGAGGCGGCGGTGGTCTCGATCTTCAGCCTGGCGCTCACCGCGGGCATCCTGATCGTGGTCCACTCGCGGCTGGACTGGGGCGGCCGGCTGATCCTGGGCGGCAGCTTCGTCATCGACGGCTTCGCCTTTTTCTGGAAGATGCTGATCCTCGTCGCCACCATCATGACCGTGCTCATCTCCTACCGCTTCATCGAGGAGGGGGGCTACCGCGCCACGGAGTTCTACTCGCTGATCCTCCTGGCGACGGCGGGCATGATGTTCATGGCCAGCGGCTACACGCTGCTGACGATCTGGATCGGGCTCGAGACCATGGCCCTGGCGAGCTACATCCTGGCCGGCTACTTCAAGCGCGAGGTGCGCTCGAACGAGGCGGCTCTGAAGTACTTCATTTTGGGAGCTCTATCGAGCGGCATCCTGCTCTACGGCATCTCGCTGCTCTACGGCGCCACCGGCACGATCCAGCTCCAGGCGCTCGCGTTCGCCCTCAGCCAGGCGGACGTGGCGAACAACGTCCTGGTCCCGCTCGGCTGGATCCTGATGGTGGCGGGACTGTTCTTCAAGGTGGCGGCAGTCCCCTTTCACATCTGGACGCCGGACGTCTACGTGGGTGCGCCCACGCCGATCACGGCCTGGCTGGCGGTGGCCTCCAAGGGCGCCTCCTTCGCGATCCTGGTCCGCATCCTCTACGAGGGGCTCTGGCCGGTGTCGGTCGACTGGCAGTGGACCGTGGCGCTGGTGGCCTCGGCGAGCATGATCTGGGGCAACCTGGCGGCCCTGACGCAGGACAACGTCAAGCGCCTGCTCGCCTACAGCTCCATCGCCAACGCCGGCTACGTGCTGATCGGCGTACTGGCGTTGTCCAAGATGGGCCTGCAGGCGGTCCTCTTCTACCTGCTCGCCTACACCTTCGTCACCCTGGGGGCGTTCGGCACGGTGATCCTCCTGGAGCGCCGCGAGTACGCCGGGGAGACGACCGCGGACTACGCCGGTCTCTCCAAGCGCTCGCCGTTCCTGGCGGCGATGATGCTGCTCTTTCTCCTTGCTCTGACCGGCATCCCGCTGACCGGCGGCTTCGTCGGCAAGCTCTACCTGTTCGCCGCGGCGATCGAGGCGGGCTGGACCTGGGTGGCCGTGATCGGCGTGATCACCAGTGCGATCTCGCTCTACTACTACTTCCGGATCGTGGTCTACATGTACCAGCGCGACTCGACGGTGACCACGCCCATCGCGCTCCGCTCGCCGGCGCTGGTGGCCGTCATTGCCATCTGCGCCCTGCTCACGGTGCTGCTCGGAGTGGTGCCGCAGCCCTTCCTCAAGATGGCCGAGCGGAGCCTCGCCTCGAGCCGGCTGCTGCAGGAGCCGGCGGCGGCTGCCTCGCAGCTGGTGCCGTAGCCTGGGGTTGAAACCCCAGGCTAGAAGAGTATCGCCCCCTCCGGAGGCGAGTTTCCGGCAATCGCGTCAGCCAGCCCCCGGATGGGGGGCTGTACCTTTCAAGCCTGGGGTTTCAACCCCAGGTGGGATCGGCGACCTTCCGGCTTGATTTCCTGGCTGGCGACCTCCAGGCGCTGGCTGCCTTTTCCATACACCCTGTCTGATTTTCTGGCACCCGAGGTGCCGAATAGGCACCCGCCCGGGAAGGCGCATTCAGGGGAGGCGTCCCCTCGTTTCCGCCCGTACGTCCTCATTCTGCTTGTCCAGGCTGTCCCCGTAAAGGGACGGCCCGCAAACGAAATCCCCTCTCCCTCCGTACATCTGTTGGCACCATCTATGCGTATCCACGTTGTGGAGGAGATATCCGATGAAGGGGGTGAGCATGCCCAAACTCAGCGCAAACCACCAAAAAGGGTGGGACTTCGAAGCGGCTGCGATGCCGTTCGTGGATGCGCTTTATAACACCGCGTACCGGATGACGCGCAACTCCGAAGACGCCGAGGACTTGGTCCAGGAGACCTACCTCAAGGCGTACCGGTACTACGACAAGTTCGAGGAGGGGACCAACTTCAAGGCGTGGTTGTTCAAGATCATGAAGAACACCTTCATCAACAACTACCGCAAGAAGCAGCAGGCCCCGGCCCTCAGCGATTTCGCCGAGATCGAGGAGTCTTTCGAGACCCAGGTCAACGAGGATACCGCCCGCCAGACCAAGAACCCCGAGGAGGAGCTGCTCGAGAACGTGCTCGACGAGGACGTGCAGAAGTCGCTCGACAAGCTGCCGCCCGACTACCGGATGGTGGTCCTGCTGGCCGACCTGGAAGGGTTCTCCTACAAGGAGATTGCCGAGATCCTCGAGGTCCCGGTGGGGACCGTCATGAGCCGCCTCTACCGCGGCCGCCGGCTCATGGAGACCGCCATGCTGGAGTTCGCCCGCGACCACGGGTACCTCCGGGACGGCGAGCCGACCAAGATGCGCAGCCGCACCGCCAGCCCAAAGTAAAATTTCTGTAAAGCGCCCGGAAATATCCGGACCGGCCAGGCAGTTGATCTAGACGGTTGCACGGAGGGCGTGACATGACACACTTGGCTGGGGCTCCCGGAGGCTGGTAATGGACTGTAAAGAGGTCGGATCAGTACTATTCCTGTTCTTCGACAACGAGATGGAAGTCGACCTGCTGACCCCTTTCCGAGACCACGTAGCCCACTGCAGCGACTGCGCGAGGCAGATGGACTACACGCGGAAGCTTCTCCTGGTGGTGCGGGAGCGGTGCATCCGCTGCACCTGCCCCGACGGCCTGCGAATCCGCATCCTGACCAACTTCCCGCATCGCACCTCTCCCGAAGCCCACTGAAAGGCACGCCATGAGCCGCCTCCGCCGCCTTCGCCGCCTTCGATACCGTCGTATGGCTTTCGCCCTGGTCCTTGCCCTGCTGGCCGGCTTTGCCGGTCCGTTGGCGCCCGCGTCCGCACAGGGTCCGGTCCTCCAGGGCCTCGGCGGGGAGCGGCTGAGCGAGGCGGACCTCGCCCAGGGCGCGACCATCTTCATCGTCTGGGCCTCCTGGTCTCCCCACTCGCGTGACGTCGTGCCGCGGATCAACCAGGTGGCGCAGCGCTGGGGCAGCAAGGCCCGCGTCGTGACCGTGAACTTCCAGGAAGACCGCGGAGCCGTGGAGAGCTTCCTGGCCGGCAAGGGCATGGGCTCGACCGTGTTCCTGGACGCGGACGGCGCCTTCTCCAAGAAGTACGCCGTGGCCACGCTGCCCGGCCTGCTCATCATCAAGGACGGCCGGGTCGCCTACCGCGGCAAGCTGCCCGAAGACCCCGACCGGGTCATCGTCGAAATTCTTCCCTGAGGCCAGAGGCCCATGAATCGTCTGTTGCTGGCTGCCGTGCTCATGGCCGGCTTGACCGGATCGGGCGCGGCTGCCCACGAGCTGCCGCCTTCCCACGACTCGTTCACGATCGAATCCGCGGTGCTCAAGGAAACCCGGCGCATCAATGTCCACACGCCGCCGGGCTATGCCGAAGCTGAACGCTACCCCGTGCTCTACATGCCCGACGGCGGCCTGCAGGAGGATTTCCCGCACGTTGTCGCCACGATCGATGCCGCGATTCAGGCCGGTGAGATGCGGCCGGTGATCCTGGTCGGCATCGAGAACACCGAGCGGCGGCGCGATGTGACCGGTCCGACCGAGGTTGAGGAAGACCGCAAGATCGCGCCGCGAGTCGGCGGCTCGGCGGCGTTTCGCCGCTTCATCCAGGACGAGCTGATGCCGCAGGTGCGCATCCGGTATCGGGTGACCGACGAGACCGCGATCATCGGCGAATCCCTCGCCGGTCTCTTCGTCGTCGAAACGTTCTTCCTGCAGCCGGAGCTCTTCGACACCTACATCGCTCTCAGCCCGAGCCTGTATTGGAACCACGAGGAACTGGTGAAGAAGGCCGGCGAGCGCCTCAAGGCACGGCCGGACCTGCGCAAGACCTTGTACCTGTCATCCGCCTCCGATGACATCGGTCCCGAAGCGGCGCGCCTGGCGGAAGCGCTCCGCGCGAACGCACCCGCCGGGCTGAAGTGGCAGTACAAGCCCCGGCCGGACCTGCGCCACGACAACATCTACCGCTCTTCAGCACCCCAGGTACTGCGCGAGCTCTTCGCGCCCGGCAAGTAGAACGCCGGGCACCGCCTACCGCGGCAAGCTCCCAACGACCAGCTCGAATCGCGCGATCAGCCTCCCGCAGTGAGGGGAACCGGCCCCTGGATTCGTTCCTCTACAACGAGGCATGATGCCCTGCCTCTGGATATACGGAGGTCCACATGATCCGATCAATGGGAGCCTTGCTGCTTTTTGTGCTTGCTTCAGGTTGCGCTGTGCGGCCCGGCGTACATCTGGGAAACTCTTCCCCCATCGTCGGCGAATTCGTGGGTCCGGGGCTTACGGCCAACTCGGTACTCCAAACATTCAAGTTCCGCTTCCTCAACGAAGATCATCACCTCGACCATGTCAGGCTGCTGGAAGAGGGTGGCTCTGCAAGAGCTCTCTTCGGGGATGCCAGCCCTCAGGATCCCTGGGAGCTCACCGCGGATTATCTGGAGCTGGCAGGCATCGAGACGATGAAGAAGGATATGGACTGCCTGTCTCGGGAAGGCTTCTGTGACATTGATCTCGGCCACGATGTGGTGAACGGAGAGTTTCGCTTCGCGCTCGTAGGCTTCGAATTCCAGAGAATCAATGGCCGTGACGATCACCATATCAAAGCTATTGGAATACTACCGATAGATAACCGTCTGCGCGTTACGTTCCACGATGATTCGCCCGGCGACGATCAATTTAAGTGTATCGTGCAATACAAACTAGTCCCATTCAACCGCGAAAGCGGCTTTCCGGTTCGCCTGTTCAAAAGCGGCGGTAACAGCCGTCGCATCGAAGAAGCATTGGGCGGTGATCCCGACGACCGGGTCCTCTCCGGCTTCCAATTCAACTACACACATGGCGGCGACGCCCACGTCCTGGCGCTTGGCGTCGACGTCGCGAGCGGAACCGTCAGCTTCCAGGACAATGACACTGCAGAGGGGATCTCGTGGGACGTGACCTATCTGCATCTCGAGGACTTCCGTTAAACACCGGCTTCTTCTCCGGATCGAAATCAGCTATCCTTGAGCAGCTACCTCGCTGCCATGGACGACCATCGCGACTCTCGGGACGAGAAGGAGACGCTCGGCCAGACGGCTACGGCCCTCCGCCGCTCGAAGAATCTTTCGCAGGATGAGATTGCGAAGGAGCTCGGGGTGCGCCGTGCCCGTGTCTCGGAGATCGAGACCGGCAAGGCGGCCACGGCCGAGCTGGTTCAGGAGCTCGCGGAGCGTATCGGTTACCACCGGCTCCACGTGGTCAAGACGATGCACCTGATCGAGTTCCTGGGCGAAGAGCAGCGCAGGCCGTTCGACCCCATCGGGCCCACGCCTGAACAGGAGGTCGATCTCTACAAGGCTTGCCAAGCGCTGGGCGCCGAGCTCGATGCGATGTACCGCGGCCGCATCCGGCGCGAGAACCTTGAGCACGCCCTCAAGGCAGCGGCAGGGAAGTGGGAGAAGCTCAAGAGCCTGGCGCTGTCCCGGAGGCGGGCCGAGATCCGTAGGAACCCCGACTTCCACACCTGGAGCGTCTGCCTCTTTCTCTGCGCCGAGAGCGTGCGCTGGGCGACCGACCAACCCAAGACGGCGCCCCATGTCGGCCGGCTCGCGGTCGTCGTCGCCCGCCGCTGTGCCGAGCCCTGGGTCGAGCGCCTTGTAGCCTATGCCCTCGCACATCTCGCGAACGCCTACCGCGTCCTCGGCAAGCACCGCGAAGCCGAGCTGCTTTTCGGCAAGGCCGGCCGTCTCTGGAGCTCACCCGGCGCAGCCGCGGCCGACCCGGGAGTGCTGGACCCGGGCCGTATCTTCGACCTGGAGGCATCGCTCAGAAAGGACCAGCGCAAGCTCCCCGAGGCGCTGGCGCTGCTTGACCGAGCCTTCCCGATCAGCAGGGTTCCCGGGCGAATCCTCGTTAGCAGATCGCTTGTGCTCAGCTTGATGGGATTTTATGAGGAAGCGATCACTACTCTTCAGCGTGCCGCCGAGTTCCTTGTAGATCCAGAGCCCAGAGATAAAGCAGTTCTCGATTACAACATGGGAGTTAATTACTGCCACCTGAATCGATTTGACGAAGCAGCCACGCTTGCAGACTCTGCCTTCAAACTCTTAGAAGCGTCCAAAAGTCGGATCGATATCCTCCGTTGCCGCTGGCTGCGAGCCCGCGTGCTCGACGGCCAGGGGGATCACCTGACCGCCCTCAGCACCTACAGGAATCTCGTAAGCGAGTTCCACGAGCTCGACATGAAGTACGATCTCGCACTCGTCACTCTTGAGCTCGCCGCCCTCCTCCTCTCGCTCGGCCAGATCTGGGAGTGCCGGTCTCTCACGGCCGGGCTTCCTGCTTATTTCGAGGCGAAGAAAATATACCCGGAGGCCTTGGCCGCGCTCAAGGTGTTCTCTGACAGCGTCCAACTGGAGACGGCGACTGAAGCGCTCGCCCGTCAGGCCGCCGCCTTCCTCTATCTCTCACGGGGCAACCCCGGCCTCCGCTTCGTGCCGGCTTCGTTATGAGCCCGGCCGGCAGGGATGGCCATTGGGATCCAATTCGCACCCCGCGTCGATCGTCGGCTGAGGCGTAGGATAACCATCCGGGTTCGCTGCATCCCAGAACGACGATATGCCTCGATCCCGCGATGCGGCCCAGGTGAGCAGAGAGGCTAGAAGCAGGGTGAAAAATACGATTCGATTCATGGCAGTTTCTCCTCCTCATCAAAACGATCTCGGCCCTACGGCACTGCTCGTCAAGCTCCTGCGGAAGGTCCTCCTCGACCTCACCCAGGACGAGCTTTCGGCCCGTAGCGGCGTCAACGCGGACCTGATCTCCCGCTATGAGAACGGCACCATCCGGCAGCCAACCCCCAGAAACCTCGACCGGCTTCTGAGCGCGGCTGACGTCCTGGACCTCAAGCAGCCCCTTCTCGTCGCGGCCGATCACCTCAGCGCCCTCCTGAGCCCTCCGCCACCCAGTCCCTCACCGGCCGGAGGCGATCCGCTGCGCATCCGGCAGCTCCTTCAGCAGACCTCCCGGCGCCTCCTCAAAACCGATTCACAACTCTTGAGTGGAGAGTATAGCCCTCCAAATCGGAGAGATCTTGTTGCCAGTGCGCTTCTGACCCGTTTCCTTCGCACAGTCCTTCTCGGCTGCAACCTCGGCGAGCTGTCGCGCCGTACCGGCATTCATCGGGACGTGCTCTCTCGCTACGAAACCGGGCGTGTCCGGCAGCCGGACACATCCAACCTCGACCGCCTGCTCGCCGAGGCGCAGGTGCTCCACCTGAAGGAGCCCCTTCTCCGCGCCATGAGCGATCTCTCCGGCGTTCTGTCGCACCAGGCCCGGCCCGCGAGCCCATGCGAAACCACGCTCCTCACCCCCGGGGAAGCCGATTCCCTCGTCGCCTTCGCCGCAGATCTGATGCAGCGCACCTCGATTCGCCTCGGGCTGGAACGCGACAAGTTCTCTTCCGAGATGCCGGAAGATGGCTTCGATTTTCTGAAAGAATAACACGGGGCTCCCCGAATGATGTAGGGGCGGCTCTTGTGGCCGCCCTCCGGAAGGGCACCCACAAGAGGTGCCCCTACAGAGGGATGATCCTTCTTTTCGGTGTGACAGGTCCCTCCCCTCTCCGGCAAAATCCGTCATCACCGTCGTACATGTTCCGCCATCCGGAACAGGCGCTCTCCCCAACCCGGGCGCGGGCCGCTACCTTGTGCGTACATGCTGGCCAACCAAGGAGACATGGAATGCCGACCGCGCCACCATCTACGCCGTCGTCCGGACAGGAAGCGCGACTCGCTGCGGTGGAAGATCTCCGGCGGGCGCTCAATGCCCTCGGAGAGGTGGATGTCGCCCTCACGCTGCGCGCCGAGCAGCTCCCGGACGAGCAAACCCGCGGAATCCTGGAATGCATCCTCCGCGATCACCTCGGCAAAGCCATCGGCGAGCTCAAGCAGCTCGCCAGACATCTGGCCGCACCCCGGCCTCCACGCCGCCGCCGCCGGCCCTCCCATCCGTGAGGGCCAATCAGAAGATCGCCAGGAGATGAATGCATTGGACATTCGCAACAGCGCTCTCGAATCCGCCGTCGTCGAGGTCCTGAGGCTACGCCTCGCCGACGCCCGAATCTCCCAGCGCGAGGCCGAACGCATGCTCGGCCTCGGGCATGGGATCGTCGGCAACATCCTGCGCGGCCGGACCGCTCTGAGAATTCAGCATCTCGAGCTTCTCGGTCCGCTCCTCGGCTTCACTCCGGAGGAAATCCTGAGCGAAGCCCGTGGCTCTTCCCAGATCCCGGACGACCTCTTCGCCCGGCGCGTCGCTTCCCATGTTGTCGACGAGCTGCTCCAGCGCGGCGCCACCGTCGACAGTCCCATCCTCGCAACCCTCAATTCGTAGTCGGAACTGCTCGCCAGTGGAGCCGAAATGGCGCCACTGGCGCGTTTTTGTTGTTGTTGTCATGGGTTTAAAGATTTCCCCTACAAAGATAGTGAAAAGGGCTAGACAGTTTTCGGGAAGTCTGCGTATACTCTCCATATCAGCAAGACGTTCTGGGTGATGATCATCGAAGTTGACCGCAAGGTGATCGAACTGAACAGTCCTGCTGTGGTCCTTCTTCCGGGCCATTCCGGCCTGGAAGCTTCGAAAGGAGCGTGCATGGAGCAGATGAAGCCGCAGTTGACGGCGATCGGCGAGGGTCTGGTGAATGTGAACCTGAAGCCGGAGCGGGTGCAGCTTCTTCTGGCCGGGCTGCCCGGCTGGAGGCTGCGAGGGGATGGGGGCGGGCTCGAGAGCGAGCGCCGGTTCACCAATCCTGGTGCGGCGAGCTCGTTCGCGGCCATGGCCTGCCGGCTTGCGGCCTTGCGCGGCCAGCCGGTGAAGGTCGATCTCTCGGGTGGGAAGGTCGTCGTCAAGCTGCAGGGCCATCCCGCGCGCGGCTGCGCGGGCGGGCTCACGGGCCCGGTATTCACTCTCGCCGGACTGATCGGCGCCTAGAAAGGGGGGATCGTGCAGTGGGCCGGAGCTGAAAAGGAAAAGCCGTCCGAAGGCCTGGTAACCGCGGACGGCTGCTCCAGCGACCGGTCAGTCGCCTAAGAGTATCGGCAGTATAACCTTTCGGGGGCGCGAAAGCGCCCCCGGTTTCCGACAAGGAGAGATATGGAACAGCCTACGTCCCAGGCGGATCACATGAAGCTGTGGCAGCAAAGGTTGCGGGCTCTGGAGGCGAACATCGACGAGCTCGGGCATCTGGAGTCCGGGCGCGACAAGCTCCAGGGCATCGAGACCCGGGCGCAGCTCGCCTTCCGGACGCAGTCCGCCGCCGCGGCCTCGAAGCAGGAGGCCAGCAAGGAGCTGGAGATCCTGGTTGGCGAGGGCCGGTTGGTAATGGCCTTCCTCAATGCCGGTCTCCGGGACCACTACGGCAAGGACAGCGAGAAGCTGTCCGAGTTCAACCTCACGCCGTTCCGTGGCCGTCGCAAGCCCGTTGCCCCGCCTCCGCCCCCGCCTGAAGACGCTCGCTAGTTGATCCTCGGAGGGGGCGCGCCGAGGCTCGCCCCCTCCTCTTTTTCCTTCCATCTCGCCTCGATCTCCATTGCCGTGCCGGCCACGGCCATCGGACTCTCGCCGGACACTTCAAGGCATCCGGCGAAACCCATTGCCGCGCAAAAATGGGTTTCGGGGACTCGGCAAAAGCCATTGGCGGGCCGCCGCAAGGTTTCGGCGGCTTGCCGAAAGCCATTGGCGAGTTCCCCTGGGCCATCGGCGAACGGCCATGAGTTTGGGGACGGTGGCGATGAACTTTGGCGGCACGCCGAAACAGTTCGGCGGCGTCCGATGGGTTGTGGTGGGGCGCCGATGAGTTTTGGCGCGGCGCCGATGGGTTGTGGTGCGGCGCCGTTGGGTTGCGGAGAGCCGCCGATGAGTTTTGGCGAGCGCCGATAGACTTTGGAGAGCCGCCGATAGCTTTCGGGGTGCCGGCCATGGGTATTGGCGAGCCGGCAATGAGTTTTGCGGGCTCCCGATGGATATCGGTGAGCTGCCGATATGTTATGGGGAGCCGCCGATACGTTGAGCCGAGCCGCCGATGAGTTTTGGCGGCCGCCGATGGCGAATGGCGAGCCGCCAATGGACTTCGGCGAGGCGCCGATAGCTTGAGGCGAGGCGCCGATACGTTAAGTCGGCCGCCGATGGACTTTGGCGAGCGGCCTATGACTTTGAGCGAGACGCCGGCAGGTTGCGGCAACGCGCCGATGCGTTTGGGGAAGGCGGCGACAGGTGTGGGCGAGGCTCCGATGAGTTTCGGGATGCGTTGATCGACCGTGTACGATATCCACAAAGACGGAGGGTTCCGAGAAATGCCGAGCAGCCGCGAGGACATGGAGAAGCGCCGCCTGGGGATCGTGAAGATCCTGCAAGGCGACGAGCCGGTCGGCCAGCAGAAGGAAATTGTCGAGAAGCTGCGGGAGATGGGGATATCGGCCACGCAGTCGAGCGTGAGCCGCGACCTGACGGACCTCGGGGCCTTCCGCATCAACGATCGGTGGCTCCTGACCGGCATGGACGAGGGCGGCGTGTTCGAGAAGGTCGCCAAGTACGTGAAGGACGTCAGGCCCGCCGGACCCCACCTGACCCTGCTGGTGACCGAGCCGGGAGCGGGACCCCTCGTGGCCCAGGCGATCGAGGAATCCAAGTGGGACGAGATCGAAGGCACGGTCGCGGGGCTCAACTCGGTCCTCATCCCCACCCGTGACGCCATGTTCCAGAAGCTCCTTTTGCAACGTCTCCAGGTCTACCTGCGTGACAACGGGGTGGAGGAGGACAAGGGGAAGCCTCGAGCCCAGAAGCCTTCCTAGTGTAGTGCACCTGATATCCGTTCACTTTTAAGCGCCAGCAATTGAGCCCCGACAGGGGGCGACGGCATGTAGCCCCGGGCTTCAGCCCGGGGTAGGTAGAAAGCAAAATATCCCCAGCCCCGAAGGGGCGACGGTGGGGCCAGGGGCGTAAGCCCCGTGGCGGGAGGGGCTCCCGCGCTCGCGCCCGGAGAAGACCCGGGCGTGAGCCCAGGAGGCCGCTCCCCGCCTGCGTGGCTCGCGCAAGGGATCTGGCGGGTGTCCTGATCGCTGGACAAGCGGCCGTAGCCATTCCCTGGCGTCTCTTTCCCTGGAATCAGCCTTCGAGCGCGCCAGAATCCTGGACATCGCAGGCTGCCGGGTTCCTGTCGACTTTGCCGGAAGAGCTCGCAAGATCAACAACTTGGGCGTCCAGCCTCGAATGGGCACGGCGATTGTGTAGAGAGCCTCCCGTCATGAGGAATGGAGGAGGAGAGTCATGAGCGCAGGCGAGGAGAGGCTTTCGGACACGCCCGAGGTCAAAGAGCCGAAGCTGCTCGACCGGGCACGGGCGCGGATGCGGGCGAGGCACCTGAGCCTCCGGACGGAGCGCGCCTATCTGGGATGGATGAGGCAGTACATCCTGTTCCATGGCAGGCGCCACCCGGCAGAGATGGGAGAGGTTGAGATCAATAGCTTCGTGACCCACTTGGCGGTGGAGAAGCGGGTGAGCGCCTCGACGCAGACGCAGGCTCTGTGCGCCCTGCTGTACCTCTACCGCGAGATCCTGGGCAAGCAGGTTGGCGAGTTGGAAGGGTTGATCCGTGCGAAGCGCCGCCGGCGGTTGCCGGTGGTGCTGACGCGGGAAGAGGTGCGGCGAGCGCTGGGGGAGCTGCGTGGCACGGAGCGGCTTTTCCTCGATCTGCTGTATGGCACGGGGATGCGGTTGATGGAGGGCCTCCGGCTGCGGGTGAAGGACATCGACTTCAGCCAGGCGCAGGTCACCGTGCGCGAAGGGAAGGGAGGGAAGGACCGGATGACCATGTTGCCCGCTGCGATCCGGGGCGATCTGGAGAGGCACCTTGCTCAGGTGAAGCTCCTGCATCAGCAGGATCTGGCCGAGGGCTTCGGGCGGGTCCAGCTTCCGGCGGCGCTCGCGAGGAAGTATCGGTCGGCGCCAATGGAATGGGGATGGCAGTACGTGTTTCCTGCGCCGGGCCGCTCGCGCGATCCGCGAACGGGAGAGTGGGGCCGGCATCATCTGTACGAGAGGACGGTCCAGCGCGCCTTTCGGGACGCGGTGCGCAGGGCCGGCCTGACCAAGCCGGCGACCTGTCACACGTTGAGGCACTCGTTCGCGACGCACTTGTTGATGAGCGGGTATGACATCCGGACAGTGCAGGAGCTTCTGGGTCATCGCAGCGTGAAGACGACGATGATCTACACGCATGTCCTGAACCGCGGCGGTTTCGGTGTCCAGAGCCCTCTCGATCAGCTCTGACGTATAGGCGTTTCGCGCTATCCGGCCACCAAGGATGCCTAGGCGACATTCGGAAGCTCTGTCCTGACAGAGAGATGCGGGAGGAGCCAGGCATCCATATGGCAAAAGGCGAGACCGATAACACGCCAGAGATCCTGCGGGCGGAATGCCTATGGCAGGCAGTAAGCTGCTGTTCGCATTGCAAGTGCAGGTCGTGCAAGGGTTTCATACTTTCGGTTCGGAACGGGATGCCCGCAGAGGACAGAGCGGTCGGCCTCTCCGCTCGGCCTGTTCTGCGTCCCGGTTGACAGCTTACCGGGTGGGGCGTAGACTTTTTAAGTATCTATGCTTCGCGAATGTTACGAAGGAGGAAGCGTTGTCTCTGAATTGCCTAGGGCACTGAAAACCCGGCCCGGGCACGCAGGCGACGAACGCCGAATCTGAGGGTTGTTGCCGGCCACAGTTTTCAAATCGGCGACGACTCTGTGTACTTGGAAGCCACACAATTGACAATTGAAAGGAGGACGCCTTGAAGAAGAGAATTGGGAAACTGAGGTTGCATAAGGAGACTATTCTCACGCTATCAAACCCTGGACTTAGACAAGCTGCTGGGGGAGGCACCACTACGGAGGTTGCCTGCCATACAGACCTCTGTACCACCAACGATACTAATACCTGTATAAACACCTGTGGCTGGTGCAGTGGCCCCTGCACCACCGTACAATGTTAGCCCAACTGCAGTTGTATTCAAGACCTGCGTGCACGGCTGTGTCTAGTCATAGTCTGGTGCTCGGGGTAGAATTGGAGCAGCCGCTTAAGAGGAGAAACTGCGTCCATCTGCGCATGCGACGTGAGATAGCTCAGGAACTCGCCAAACTCGCACCGCCAGATGCTCTCTACTTCCGAACTTAGTTTGTAGACGTTTCGGGCCTTCGGCTCTTACGAAGACAGAGCCGCAACCATGGTGAGTTCCCGGAGGCGCCATGGTTGAGCAGTCAGCGCGAGTCCTAAGTTCCCGTGGTCAGGCCCGCGAATTGCTTCGCAACTCGCTACGGTCGTTTCCGGATCCGGATCCAGTCCCAAAAGATGCAGCTTGGCCTCCGCTTCGCTGCGGCCAAACTGCCCGGTCTGCGGACCGTCCGAGGGATCAGAAACGTCGTGGAGCCGAGCGGGGCCTTGATGGCCAGAGGGGCGGTCGAGGACTCGGGAGCTCTGCTATCGCCGACCGGCAGGTCCGTTGTAGAATAAAGAAAGGCAGCGCCGTGGGGCCATAGCCATATACGCGAGTAGGAAACTTTGGTTCGGCCAACCCAGGGCATCAAGCGGACAGCTGCGCTGCCGCTTATGCCTATCCCCGTTGGGCGCACGTTGAGAGTATGAGATGAATGAAAACGAGTGGGCATACTGGATAGCTGTGGCTGCCCTGATAGCTGGAGCGGGGAGGTTTGTAGATGAATATCACCTTCGCGCTGTTACCAAGTCTTTGTTGCGAGACAAATTGATTCACGCCTTTTTTCTTCTCGAAGCACGCAAGATTCCCGACGTAGGCGGATTCGTCCTCTCGCCCCTTCGTAAGGCATTTACGCTGAAGCGAGTATTGCTTTCTGCATCATTCCTCTTTGGTCTATCGGCGGCTTCCGTGGTAGTTATAGCAGTTAGGTCCAAGACTCAACTCAGCACAATCTGGGAATACTCTCTGCGTGATTTGTCGCCGATGATGTGGCTGGCGCTTCTGTCGGGCTTTGCAGTTCCTGCCGTTGGTGGAGGCAGTTTCCTCGCATACTTCTTCCATCACGCGAGTACTACCGATCGCGATTTTCTGCGCGTTGGGCTTCTCGCGTTGGGCATACTCGCCGCAACTGGCATGGCAGTTCTCGGTGCAACCTTCGGTGCCACTATACTGGATAGTCACTCTTTGCTATTGTCCCAATTGCTGCTTTTCTCGGCGTTAGCCGGTCTTGCGATCCCAATCTGCATAGCGGCTGTGACAGTGCTTCTTGTCGTAGTCAGAATTATGATTGGACTGGTGCGCATTAGCCTGCTAAGGATATTCGATGTCGCGAGTAGCCCGGCTGTGTCGCCGTTTACCTATGCATCTGCACTAATTGGTGTGCTTATTCTCCTTTTTAAGGTCGTGCAATTTGCGTTTAACAACTCATAACCAAGGGTACGCTGGCCTGACGGTGCAAGCGTTTACGATGAGCTTCTGTCCGGCTGTCTATATAGATAGCACTCGATGCGCCGCCATACTCCGAGGCAGGGGCAGTTCGGCGCCCAACCCAGGGCCTGAACCGGACAGAAACCGCGCTTCGCACGGTCCTGCCGGTTAGGCCCGCAGCGTTAGACGCCTTGAATCACTAAGGATGAGTTACGACACGAAGGTAAGATGTCCCAAATTCGGACGCCCGCAAACTGGAACTATCATGGTGAATGGAGCGGTCGATTAGACTACTGCACCAACCATGACCATCCATAAACAGTAATTTTGGGAGACATCCACGATGACCTCAGACAGTCCGTCGATAGAGGACAAAATGCTAGCTGAGGGCAGAAAGGGAGTGCAAGAGTATATCAACAGCGCCCCATTCCAGCAGCAAATTGGGAAAAAGGTAGAGGATGGAGTGCTAGTTGAAGGCAAGAAGGGGATACAGGAGTATATTAACAGCCGCGCATTCCGGGAGTACGTTGAGGAAAAGTACAGCGATGAAGTTAAAGCCATGATAACGAGGGCCGAACAGAGTGCGCGCTGGTGGGCAGGGTTAGCGGTCCTTCTAGTTATTGGTGTGGTATTGGCGCTCTCTTCTTCAGAATTCCTGAAGATCAAAGAGAAGCGCTTAGCGGTGGACGAAGAGTACACCAAGGTTCTTGAGCTTATCGTTGAAGTTAGAAGAACAGTTGATAACCTCCGAACCGATGTCGACCGAGAGGTCGCCACAGTCGACTCAAGTTTGGCAAAGCTTGAGCAGCGAGTTGGAGGCCTTGAAAACCGTGTAAGGGGGCTTGAAAAGAATCCATAAACGTAGAGAGTATGGCGTCTAACACTGGCCTCAACCGGACAGTAACGCGCTTCGCGCGCCACTGCCGGTTAGGCTCGCAGCGTTAAGCGGCTAAAAAGTATGAACTGGCTCCCACGAATCTTTCGCAGACAGGGCACCAAGTCCCCGATGGCTTCGGTTAAAGCCCCTTCAAATGATCCCATCGCACTTGCATTGCTTGGACTAGTCGAGGAAACCTTTGTAAGTCTGAGGAATCGCCATAGTAGTGTTAACGAGTTCATCGTGCAAAGATTCGAATCTCCAGGTTCCCTGCTAACCAAGTACATGCTGGCAGATCTCGCTGCTTACAGGATGAGGCTTACCTTGGAAGACAATCAAGGTCACAGTCATGCCTCCTTAGATCACGGGATATGTTGTGTATTCATCCATACGATTCCCGTAGCACAGGAGAAGGCACAGAGCTGGTACATTCAGGAATGGGGTGGCTATTATAACTTTCTTACCAGGGCAATGAACAACCAGCTAACAATCACTCAGAAGGTACTTTTTGACTTTATATTTGGGGCAGATATCAAGGGCTCAACAGTAAGCTTTTGGCTATCTACCTGCCTTTTCCCGCTCAGGCCAGAGCATGCAAATCTGCTCGGTTGGTGGGGCTTGCCCATGCATATTCTAACGGATCATGAGAAGAGGAAACTTGACTTGTGAGCACTAGGCAGTGATGTGTGCCGCCGCTTAACCCGGCGCTTGCACTCGGACAGCCAGCTTCGCCGTCTGCCGGTGAAGCGCAGTCCCGTTCGGCGGCATTCTATGGAGTGGAGATCCTTAGATGAAGAAGTGTCCTAGCTGCGGCCTCGTGCACCCTGACGAGAGCGAGCGATGTGAGTGCGGGTTCGACTTTGCGTTAGGAACGAGAGATCCGAGGATGAGCCTCGGAGCTCATGGGCAGCTCGCATCCGTCGAATCGAGGTTGGCGGCGCAGTTAATAGATGGAGTGGTTGCCCTGAGTTTGTACTTCGTTGCGATCCCGGCGGCATCTCTGTCCGAGAGTCTTGTTCTCCTCGGCCCGGCCCTCTTTATACTCTACTACCTTCTATCCGACGCCCTTCCTGGTGGTCAGAGCTTGGGCAAGCGTGTCCTGAAGATTGCAGTTGTCGAGGAGGCATCAGGCCTTCCCTGCACATTGGCTCAATCCGCGATGCGCAACGCCACACAAATACTTGGATTCTTCGATTGGTTATGGATCTTTGGGTCTCAGCGTAAACGCGCCGGTGATTTCCTCGCCCATACTCGCGTGATCTCGTTACCCGGCGGTTGGGGGGCTCGTGCAGCTTAAGGGTTGTAGGATGACGCTAAAGACATGGAGACAACTTTGCTTGACCGAGGTTCTTGGGGCAGGTACGCCGAACCCGGGCGCCTCCAGCGGACAGCAAGGCTGCCGCTGAGGCGCAGACCGTTACACGCGGAAAATCAGCTGGCGGCATGATTATCGGAGCAGCAAATTGACTAGACCGCGATGGCCATTGATGTTAATCCTGACCTTGATGGTGGTCGCGAGTTGTCGTGAACGGGGCGATAGTGGTGTGTCCGCTGCTGCTGTCACCCCGCCCGATCCTGCGCGCTCGAGAGAGGATTCTGGTTGGCCAGGGATGGACTACTCGGAAGTTCGGGCTTACCACTACCACCAGGCAGGCACATTGGCGGATGCCATGCTGGATGAGGCTGCTATAAGGAGAAATGCCACCGATGAGGACGGGGAGCTCTTGACGATCAGCCAGACGGGGCGCCTCCTAATCGGTCTTGCGGCTACTCATAGGCAGTATGAACCGCTTTTGTGCGTTGATGCACGCCACGCATTCGTGTTCTACGATAGCTCCCGGCGGGCAGTGGCGGCGGTCGAGGTCAGTTTCGAATGCCGTACTGTAATCATGACCCCAGGAGGGATGCAACAGAAGGTCGATCTTCCGGCGGTGGCGGATCTCGTTAGCGAGTTGGGGCTCCCCATTGATCCAAGCGGCACCAGTGCCAAGGAATTCCGCAAGCGATTTGAGGCTGCAGTAGTCGAAGATCTGACTGAGGCGAGTGGAACCCCATGAGCTGGAGAATCTCGGCAAGTGCCGGCGTGTAACCCGGGCTTCCAGCGGATGCCTGACGGCCCCGCTGAAGCCCGAAGACGTTAGCGGCCAGATTCGATGCTGAGAGCGAACTTCTAAAAAAGTAGGGGTGAATAGCTGGGACTAGACGCGATCCTTCCGGTTTAACGAGAACCCCAAATGATGACTATACCGCCAGGACCACCATCGACAGCATCTCCTGCCCCGCCAGATGCAGAACTGCTTTGGAAGCAGTATTCTCTTCATGTTGACCTCTACAAGTTCTACCTGGACTTGGTGCTTAAGACGAATGTTTTTTTCTACGGCATCACCGGTGCAATCCTCACTTATTACTTCACCCATCAAGGAGAGCCGCTTGTCACGCTGGCCCTCCTTCTCCCGTTGGGGATGAGTGCAGCCTTGTGCGGAACCTTTTTTTATGGTGCTTATCTCGCTGGTTTTATTCGGAGGGAGGTATTCAGTATCCGAGACAGGCTGAGCTTGGACAGCGCACCGGACATGCAGGTGCTTCAGGTCCTGCTTTGTGTATTCGGGTCACTCTTAGGCTTGGTGGCGCTAGCGCTTCTTGTATTGATAGTCCGATGAACGCAATACCCGCTTGGGTCGAGTCGTTGCAATCCACTATGCAGGGGAGAGAATAATCGGAAATTTAGAGATTTTCGGGTGTGGGCAACAGGGTTCCGCTAACCCGTCGCTCCACCGGACACATGGGCTCGCGCCCACGTGCCGGTGAGCTCCAGAACCGTTAGGCGACGAAAAAAGGTTGTGCTGACATGAGCGAAGATGTAGATCTACCGACAAAGCTTGGTTCGGTTATTTCAAGCCTCTACTACGATCTGATCGCTCGGGTCTGCGCTGGTGTTCCCTTGCTGGCCCTTCTCTTCTGGCAACGGCGTGAGTTCTTCACGCTATTGGTCCACAGCCCGGCGGTCGCGTTCCTTCTTCTTTTGGGAGCAGGCTATATTGCGGGCTTGCTTCTGACGCCCTTTTCTTTCGTCTGGAGCTTCCCTCTGCTTCCCTTCTTCAACGCACGGTTCGGCTTGCCTAAGGCTTCCATCTCTATAGACCAATTCAAAGCAGAAACCTCCGCGAGCTCGGGCGCAGCTCTCATGTCGACTCGGAATGACCGCGTCGCCGCCATAGATCCAGCAGCTGGTGCGACGCTCGCGAAGATGCAAGCAGAGGCCATACTTTGCAAGAACCTAACGACCGCCTTTGTACTGTTGGTCGTTGTCGATCTCTTGGGGCTCGTCGATGTACCTGCGCTTAATGGAGCAAGTAGTCAGCTGCTCATTTCAGGTTTCATTTTGCTTTGGTTCGCGGCGCTCCATAGAACAGCGGTCTACCTAGGTCGACAGAACCTCCTCTATAAAATTTTGGTTGAAACAGCCTTAGAAGTCAGCGAGGCGGGATCGGTGAGTGAGGGAGCGCCCAAACCCGCCGATCGAGCGGACGAAAACCGCAAACAACGCGGTTCCCGCCGCTCATCGGCATAACGTTGGGCGTCAAGAGAAATCAAAACGGTAAGTTGGGGAAAAGGTCTATGTTTATCTGGCAACACATTATCCTTCCTCTCCTAGCAATTGTGGCGCTTGGTGTAGCGGATCACCACGTAAAGAAGGGCCTTTCTGAGTGGCTGGTAAACTTGGGATGGGATACTTGCGTGCTCGCACTTGGCGCTGCTCCGGCAGTATTTCTAAGCGACAGCGCGGATCTTCTCTGTGGAGGCCAGCTTGTAGCTGCCTGTTGGGGATTCGCATTCGTTCTAAGCACTATCACACTCGCCGGATTCGTTGTAGGCAAGTTAAGGAGTATTGAAAGCAAGCACGTTGGACATGCGTTCAGCGCATTGCTGATTGGTGGCGCGCTTTTAGAGGGTGTTTGGGAAGTCCCGAGAAGCGTGCTAAAATGCGTGTATGGGATACCCGAGCGACCTCAAAGACACGGAATGGCGGATCATTGTACGTCTGCTGCCGGCATCGAAGCCCGGAGGTCGGCCACGCGCAACAGAGCTCCGAGCGGTGGTCAACGCCATCTTCTACGTCCTGCGTAGCGGCTGCGCTTGGCGCATGCTCCCCCGTGACTTTCCCCCGTACTCGACGGTTTATATGTACTTCAGGCAGTGGAAGAACGACGGGACCTGGGAGAAGGTCCATGACACTCTTCGAGACCGCGTACGAACTCGCGACGGGCGGAAGAAGAGCCCCAGCGCAGCGATCATCGACAGTCAGAGCGTGAAGACGACAGAAAAGGGGGCTCCTGCGGGTACGATGCAGGCAAGAAAGTGAAGGGGCGCAAGCGTCACATCGTCGTAGACACCCTGGGTTTGATTCTGAACTGCGCAGTTCATCCGGCTGATATTCAGGATCGTGATGGAGCCCAGTTGGTTCTGGAGGATCTGGCGAACCGGTTTCCAAGACTGAGAAAGGTATGGGCGGATGGAGGTTACGCCGGGCAGTTACTTGAGCAGGCGAAGGGCTGGGGCAAGTGGATTTTGGAGATCGTAAAGCGGTCGGATAAAGCCAAAGGCTTCGAACTCCTACCGCATCGCTGGATTGTTGAGCGTACCTTTGCATGGCTCGGGCGCTATCGAAGACTGAGCAAGGATTACGAATCCTTCCCTGAAACCAGCGAAACCATGATCAGGTTAGCCATGATACGGCTGATGCTCGGGAGGTTGGCTCTGTCATGACTTCCCAAACACCCTCTTAGGGTCTCTAGTTTTTGTAGCTAATCATCGGTCACCCTCAAAGCAGCACAAAACAACAGTCTCTGATACTCTTCAGCCTCATTGAGTGACACGTTATGGACACAGCAAGAAGCATTTTGGAATTCTTTGGCTCGATGGCTATAGGCAGCCTGGCCGCAGTTTTGGGTGGCATACTTCTAGTAGTAGTACGAATTGGCCTGAGTCGTCATCGTCGTCGTCAGTTTGAAAGATTAAGGCGAGCTTGCGCCAAAGAGACGATCTCATACCGAGATGCTGCCCTCATGTTATGCTCGGATAGAGATTCCGAAGCCTTTATTTCAAAAAAGGCTATTGAGTTGAAGAAGAGACTTTTGCGAGAGGAGCAACGCCCAACCCAGGGCCTCAAGCGGACGCCTGGCGGCGCCCCTTAGGCCCGAGCGTTACACGGCTGAAGAACGCTGATCTTAATGGACAACGAATCTGATGTGGAGCTGCCGGAGTTTCTCTGCCAGTATCGAACGCTGGACGGCGCAGGCTTAGCATATCTCGAGCAACTTCTTCTTAAGAATGAACTGTATCTTGGCAGTCCCGCACGCTTCAATGATCCCTTCGACGCAAAGGTGAACGCTGACTTCAGCTGCGTGGCCGCCCAAGACTGGCGACGCTTCTTCATGGGTGCACTCAAGAGATCCCAGCCTAACCTTGGCTACCCAAAGCGCGAAAAGGAAGTAACGCGCATTATGAAGACAGGGCACTATAAGGACATCGCAAGGCACAATGCAATTGTCTCCGACCTCCAAGCTGAAGTTGACAGATTAGGTATGGCCTGCTTTTCCGAGATACCGACTAGCATCTTAATGTGGTCTCATTATGCGGCTTCTCATACAGGTGTCTGCGTCCAGTTTGATCATTTGAATCCCGACTCCTTAATCGCGACGGCGCAGCGCGTGAATTACTCGGACGATTATGAGCCTCTAAGGGCATTCCTAGATGACGAAGGCAAACAGGTAGAGTTGGTATTCCTCACGAAGGCCAGTTCTTGGAGTTACGAGCGTGAGTGGCGTATCATTGACATTGAGCAGGAGGGGTAGGAGTCCGCGAGCTTCCTCCTACAGCCATCAGGGGCATTATCCTTGGTTGCCGAATGGAGGCGCCAATGCGAGAGGCGGTTCTCTCCATTGTAGCCAGACGAACAAGAAAAATCGCGGTTCTACAGGCAAGAAAGAGCAGCACCAAGTTCGCGGTAGATCTTGAGAAGGTGGTCGAAGCAGAATACGTGCCCGGCGATTGTTGAAGGAAAACGCATAGTTCTCCCTTTCTCCCGCCACGGATAGCTCCTGCGGCGCTTCCAAGGTGGCCTTCTCAGCAGTGGCGAGCTGTTTGACCGCGCAGAATCATTAGAAATTAGGGCAACAATATACTTGACTCACCCCCACAGGGGGTGCCAGAATGGCCGTTGAAGTCGGCGCACCGGCCCTCGGGGTGCAGACCGGGCGTGAAGATTGTCCGCAGCGGCTGCCAGTAGGTTATTGGTTGCCGTTGATGTTCCCTAGTAGCGTTGCGCTGGAGGATCGCTTTGTCGTGACCCTGCACGCCTACATGGATGAGAGCGGAACCCATCGGGGCTCTAAGGCGCTTTGCGTCGCCGGTTACATATCAAGCCCGGAGCGGTGGGTTGCTTTCGAGCGGGAATGGTATGAAGCATTGTATGACTTTGATATCGGCTATTTTCATATGACCGATTTCGCGGTCAAGGCGCCACCCTATGATACTTGGACTCGCGAGCAAAGAATCTCTCGCCTCTCGCGGTTGATAGAGATCATCAACCGTTCGGCCTATGCGAGCGTAGGGATCGGCATTCCGCTAGCAAACTATAAGATCGAATTTTCAGCCAAAGCAAAGAGAGCGATCGGCAGCCCCTACGGCCTAGCAGCGGCAGCTTGCTTCATGGAGTTTGATAGGTTGGTTGCGGCCCGCAGCCCCACCAGTCGCATTGCCTACGTGTTCGATATTCTCTCGAAGGGCACGGGGCCAGTTAAAAGTTTCTTTGAGTCCAATGAGCGGAGAAAACGCCTAAGACTTCTTTCGTTGCGGTATGAACCAAAGACGGAATTCCTGCCACTCCAGGCCGCCGATATCTTGGCGTATGAACTCTATAAGCATCTCCCGCGACAGCTAGGCAGCGACTTGCGCCTGCCAAGAACTCGGCATCTCCGCTTGCTGGCAGAGGTGGAGCATGTATGGGGATTCCTTGGTGTGAACGAACTCAGGAAATGGTCTGACATAGTAGAGACTAAGGACGAAGCGATTCCGCGTTAGTCTTCAATCCCCAGATGGGCGCGCAACGCCTCCCGCACGATCTCGGATTCTGCCCTGCGCTCCTGGTAGGCTTTCTCCCGGAGCGCGTCCGCTTCGTCCCCATGCAGCCATAGCGTCTTCCGCACCATCCCAGACTTAGAGATGGTGGTCTCCCCTCCCCGGGGACCCTTTGCCGCTGTCTTCTTCCTGGGAGCTGCCATGACCGGACAACGATACATAGGTGCGCTTGACGTACGTACGTACCTATGTATATCGTGGTCCTAGAGGAGGATGCACCTTCTCACCGAAAGAAAGACCGGCCCCGAACGGATGCTCGCAACACCCGCCCGGGACCTTGCCCGACAGGAGATCGAGCTCCATGCCGGACCACCCGAAGTCTACCTCAGCACCAGTTGCCCCGCCCATCACTCCCGCAGAAGCAGAAGCGCAGAGCGTTTGCCGCACGGCCCGCTCGATGCTCGAAACCGTCAAGGCTTTTCTCGAAGCGGTGTACAGCGACCTCCCGGACCCGCTGAACGCCGAGGACATGGGAGAAGGGAGGATTCCCGAGTCGCTCGCCTACTCCCTCCGGGGTGACATCGAGTGCGCTCTGTCAGACCACATTGACCCGCTCATGAAGCTCTTGAGGCGAGCCGCGAAGGAAACCCCGGCGCGGCTTATCCGCGATTGGCAGAAGCGACAAGGGAAGGGCAAGCTCTGATGCCGCGTGTCCCCGTCCCGCTCACCTGGAAGCGTCGTAGCTTCGCCGTCCTGGAGCCGCAAGGCATGATCGACCGGAGGACCGCCGTAGCCGTCACGGGCCTTGTGGCGGGTCCCTTCGCCATCTACGCCTATCCGCCCGGCTCCACCTTCACCCTGATCCATCTCCCCTCTCAGGCGAAGATCATCGATAGGGAGATGCAGCACACCGCCAAGCACGCGGCGGAAGAGTTCGCCGTCCTGGACGTGAACTGGTGGACCTGCATCTCGGAGGAAATCATCGGGCCGGATCTCCAGGAGCTGCGGAATGTCTACGCCCGTCTCCGGGGGATGTCCTGGGTACCATGGCCGAACGTGAAGCCGTTAGAGGATTGACAGCGTGCCACCATACACCGAGATAGGCACACTTAGACAGCATTGTGACATGCGCGCCATTCTTCGCCATTCCTTCGATTGCGCCCGCTCGTAGCTGCGCGTATCGTCTCGCCTATGTCCACTCAGCGACTTCTCGACACCACCCAAGTAGCCGAGACTCTCGGCTTGTCCGCCCGCACGCTCGAAGCCTACCGGCTCACCGGTCAGGGACCGCGGTACGTCAAGTTTGGTCGGCGCGCTATGTATGCGCCGGAGGATGTTGCCGTCTGGGTGGAGTCAAGGAAGCGAATGAGCACCAAAGAGGGAGGAAAGCCAGCATAAAACAGTGAAGCCCCTCGGCTAGGAGGGGCTTCGATACCGTTTACAACGGGGCGCTCCTGGGTCTCCAGGAGAAGGATACATGACGTGTCACTATCCTGCCAGGAAGCGTCCCTCTCGTCAAGCCCTAAGCGGGCTTGGGATAATAGGGGACGTAAAGATGACAGCAAAGGATGCTAGTGCAGTGATCGCCGGAGGAGCGCTCAAAGCGCAGGTGCTCGCCTGGACAGCCGACAAGGCAACGTCGGCCCGTGGCCTGGACAAGACGGCTAACTGCCGGGACCCGAAGACCACCATGAGGTAAGGGCTACCGGCCATGGCGGGCAAGGTTCGTATGACTTGCCCGCCCCTTTCTCAACTCGGCTTTTCCTTCAACCTATCGCGGTTCTCACGATAGGCGCGCTCCCGCTCTTCTATCGTTGCACGCGGGACAGAGATGACCTTCCGGGCGAATTCCTCGAACACTTCGAAGGGAGACTTGGGCGGGTCACTTCCCGCCCCGTTTCCTTCCTTTTCGGGGTCCGCGTCCTTGTCGTTTGGGCGCGTCATGTCGTTTGCGCCTCCTCCCCGATGAGTGACTTGTAGGTGAGCCGCTTGCCGATGATTCCGACAGCGGCACTCAGGAAGCGCATGCCGTCGGAAAGCTTGCGGGTGTTGAATCGGAAGCTCTGTTCGTCCAGGTAGCGGAACAGGTGGAACGGCTCGACCGAGACGTAGGTTCCCTTGATCGACCGCTTGAGCAGGCTCCAGAAGTTTTCCAGGCCGTTGGTGTGGACCTTACCCTTTGCGTAGCATTCGGCATGGTCGATGACCGCGTGGGTGTAGGCGTCCGACAGGCTGGCATAGGACTTGAGCGCATCGGTAAAGACTTCCGACCCTTCCGCCACGTTCTCTTCGATCTCAGGCCGCAGGGTGGAGCGGCGAACGTTCGGCACCACCTTTGCCCGCACCTTGCTATGACCGCCCGCGCCGTGCCGCTCGAGAAGCCCCATGACAGCAGTCTTGCCCATGCCGCCGGTCCCGGTGATCTTCCGCTCGCGCTCGGCCTTGTGCATGTTGCGGGCCTTGCCGCCAATGAAGGTTTCGTCGATCTCGACCTCGCCGGACATGGGCTCAAATGTGCCTTCCTGGACGGCAAGCCGAATCCGGTGATTCATGAACCATGCAGTCTTCTGAGTCACGCCCAAGTCACGGGCCATCTCATAGGAGCTGATCCCGTTCTTGCAGTTGACCACCATCCAGAGAGCGGGCAACCATTTGTCCAGGCCGATGGGGGAATCCTCGAAGATCGTCCCGACCTTGACCGAGAACTGCTTTTTGCAGCCCTTGCACTTCCACACCCGGCGGGTGCTGAGAAAGGAAGTTTCACCCGCGCCGCAACGCGGACAAGTGATACCATTGGACCAGCGCAGCTTGGCGACAAAAGCAAGGCTTACGTCAGGGTCCGCGAAAAACTTGATAGCTTCGACCAGAGTCTCGGGCATGCGCTCGAAGGTGTCCATGCAGAGACTTTACAGGGAATTCCCGGGTGAGTCAAGTACCTTACGAGAAATACGTGCAATCGGTTAGGCGTATGTCTTTAAGCACTGGCTACAGGCCCGGGGTGAGTGAAGTATATTGTTGCCGAAATTAGGGCTTCATCAGCCTGTCCAGAGTTGCTCTTGGCCTCTCGGGCACACCTCTCCCGTCCTGGAGGTCTTCCAGTTTCGAAAGGACTTGAGTTGTAAGGGCTCGGCAATCCCGATCGCCGGCTACTACGGCGATGTGGTCGCAGACAAACCCACGAACGGCAGAGCCGGCGGGAAGCAGCCGTTGGGAAATCTCGCCAGGCGGTCTCCAGCCTTCAACCTCTCCGCTGCCTCGCGAAAAGCTGCAAGGAAAAGGCCGTAGGCCGCCCTCAGCCCCTGGCGGGCGTCCTTGCTGGCCGCGTGGAACAAAGGCGCCGGCGACTTCTTGAGCTTCTCCGGACGCGTTTGCGGATGCTGGCTCAGGATGGCCGCCGGGCCGAGCGGCTCCCTGCCTGTGAGCTTCCTTTCCGCCGCAGCGTCCGCTTCGATCTCGCGCAGCAGCCCTGCCGCCAGCTCCCGATACACCTCCGGGCTGAGGTGACGCCAGCAGGGCAGTTGAGAGAGCGCGACAGTCTCTTCCGACGGAAAGCTCTCACGCTCGGAGTCCTTGTTCTTCTTGCGCAGCCGGGCCCGGTACTCCTGGGTACGGTTGAACCAGGTGCCGCGAATGGGCTCCCCTTCGAGCACGGCCTTGAGCATGCTGATCCCTGGCCACTCTTCGACCCGGGCCACGAGCCCCTCTTTGACACCCTGGGCGAGCACGTAGCGCAGACGATCGACCTGGGCAGCGGGCTCGTCGCTGACGGGGATCGAGGTATAGCGGTCCGACCAGACTCCGTCGGGCCAGTCCGTCAGGCGACCGACCTCGCGCGCCGCGTTGGTCTGGAAGTACCACATGAACTTGGCCATGCTCCCGGCGTCGGGAACCCACAAGAGCAGGTGGTAGTGCGACGAGAGGAAGGAGAAGCCGCAGATCTCGACCGGGTAGAGCCGCTGGGCACGGCCGAGGACACCGAGTAGGATGTCGTCGATAACCGGGTCGGGCCGCAAAAGGTACCGGCCCTGGTCGGTGCGGCAGGTGATTTCAACGAGGGAGCCATCTTCTGGGATGAAGCGTAGTGGTCTTGACATAGTACCCGTGTAGAGACGGAAAACGGGTCCGAAATGTCATTCCTTGAAACGCTTCAACACTCGCTTGGCGCTTGTAGCAGCATTGACGAGACAGACTTCCGCCGCCTGCCTGCAACTTGGTTGTCGCCCGAGTGATCCCGAACGAAGTGCTTGGCACCTCGGCCCGGGTATTGCGTGTGGCCTTCGCGCGCAGCTATTTGGGGAACTTCGCCATCGCCGCAGATAGGTTCCTCCTGTTGAGGTGCTCTGATGTGAGCCGCCCCTGCAATTTCTTGCCGGCGACCTGCACTTACAGGGAAGAGCAGGAAAGGAGACCTCTTGCAATTGACCAAGGCCTTCTCTCAGAAAGATGTAATAAACAAGGTCTCGATCCAGTTGGAGACTAAAGGAGTGTGCTTCCGGATCACGTTCAAATGGGCGGCCTGCATGTTGATCGGGGGAGAGTTCAACTACACGCCTAATGCGGACAAGACAGCGACGAAGCACTCTACCTACCGGAAAGAGACTCTGGCAATCTATCCGAAGAAATACTCGTCTCTATCAAAGGACACGGACTACGAGGAATATGTGAGTGCGGATTATAGGGAGACGAAGACCTACGTCGATCTCTGGGGGAAGTTGTTCAAAGACAAGAACAAGACGACATACTCCGGAGTATCTGTGGTGGATCAATGCAAGAACTCCATCTGGTCGCTGAGCTCCTTCCAGCCGGATCGCGCTTATCTGGGAATATTTTATGGAAGAGGATCCTCGGGAGCGCCCTTCGGGCACGTCGTGTGCCTGGCATTCGACTGCACTTTCGATGATTCCATGGAGATCGTGTGCAAGCCCAAGTTCTTCGACTCGAATTTCGGAGAGTACGAGTTCAGCAAGGACGAAGATATCGCGGAGTTGATCAAGATCTTTATCGTTGGTCGCTACTCCAAGAACGGCACGATCGACCGGTTCAACACACTGACCCTGGGGTGGGGGTAGGGCGCTACGATCCGCCGACGCTGCCGAGTGTAGAAGGCAACCTCAGAAATTTGTTCCTTGCCCTCACCCCGAGTCCTTATTCCATCGAGCGCGATCCCATGCCTAACGAAGTGCCGCCGAGGATTGTAGGTTTGCGCGCCGCCCTGAATGGGAGTACGCTGAGAAAGTAGTTGAACAGGAGAGGCTTATGAGGACCGACGATTTTTGGGCTGGAGATCTATACGGTCCGGAGATCGCGCTGGTCGTTTCCCCAAGGAAGGAGACCCGAAGATGAAGAAGAATGCGCTCAAGAAGCTTTCCCTGCACCGGGAGACCTTGCGAAGCCTCAGTCAGGATCTGCTGCCCTACGTTGTGGGGGAGGCTCTTACCGGCGGCCCATACTCTTGGTGCAATACCTGCGAGTGCACTTTCGGCTGTTCCTATACCTGCGATACCCAGTGCCAGTGCGGATCGGGATCGGGGACGGGATCGGGGCCGACACGCACTTTTCCGTAGCCCTGCCTGCGTAAATCTCGCCAGACGGTCTCCAGCCTTCAGCCTTTCCGCGGCCTCCCGGAAGGCCGCAAGGAAGAGGCCGTAGGCCGCCCTCAGTCCTTGGCAGGCCTCCTTGCTGGCCGCGTGGAACAGAGGGGTCCAGTATAGGTACCTGCCGAATGTAGATGGCAGCCCCAGAAATTTCCTCTTCGGCCTCTAGCCTCGACACTCGGACGAACCTCTCCCTACCTGGACTCGGTCCAGCCCTGAAGAAACGGGATGAGTGTCGCTCCCTTGAATGCTGATCACCGCCTGCGGCGATACGATCGCTCACGCACGGACGAAAGGCAGGCCCGGCGGAAAGCAGCCGTTGAATCTCGCCGTACGGTCTCCAGCCTTGAGCCTCTCGGCTGCGAAGCCACATCTCCAGCCTAGATCTTGATGAGCACTCGCCGCCGATAAAGGATGGCCATCCACCACCACCAGAGGGCGAGGAAGGCCAGTGCCCAGGCGAGCGAGGCGGCGTAGTCCGGCAGCCAGGAGGCGAAGAGGTGACGGTAGAGCCACTGTTGCAGGCTCACGGTCTCGCTTCCCTCGGTCCAATGGATCAGATAGAGGATCTTTGCCATTAGCGTGCTGCCGAAGAAAGCCACGATGGCGTTTGTGCCGAAGACCAGAAACGGCTGTACCCAGCCGTCGCGCCCCCGGATGTCGACGAGCTCATGGATCGCAGCGAGCAGCAGCAGCGCCAAGCCGGCGGTGAGCAGGACGTAGGTGCTAGTCCAGAGATTCTTGTTGATGGGAAACCAGCGGCCCAGGACAAGCCCCGCGGTCGCGGTGATACACCCCCAGAGCAGCAGGCCCATCCGCTTCTCGCGCCCGGTCCGCGGCGAGCGCAGCCAGTCGCCGGTGAACAGGCCGATCAGGGCCGTGGCGATGGCGGGCACGGTGCTCAGAATCCCCTCCGGATCTCCGGGGCCCGGGGCTTTCCTCCACGTGTGGCGGCCGAGGACGACATGGTCGATCCATCCGGCCGGGTTGCCGTCCGGGCTCAGATCCCCGGTGCCATGCCCGGGCACCGGGATCCGCGTCATCGCCAGCCAGTAGCCCGCGAGCAGGAACACGGTCAGGGCCACGCGCGACCGGGGTCCGAGGTGGAGCCAGGCGAGCGCGGCGACCAGGTACACCACGGCGATTCTCTGCAGGACGCCGGGGATGCGGGCGGCCGGCCAGTTGACGCTGTAGAACGGGAACCAGTTCAGGAACAGGCCGAGGGCCAGGAGGATGAGAGCCCGCCGCACGATCTGCCGGTGGAGCGGGCCGCGGACATCGCCCGACCGCTCCAGGCGTCCGGCGAAGGCATACGGGATGGCGACGCCCAGGATGAAGAGGAAGAAGGGGAAGATGAGGTCGGTCGGCGTCCAGCCGTTCCACTCGGCGTGGAGGAGCGGAGCATAGGTCCTGTCCCAGTCCCCCGCATCGTTCACCAGGATCATGGCGGCGATGGTCGCGCCCCGGAAGACGTCGAGAGAGGCCAGGCGCTCTCGCTGCAATGGTTCCTTGCTCACCATGGTCACGGTCGCAAGCCTCCTTGGAATCTGGGGCGAGGCTATCGTAACAGCTCGACGATCTCTGGAGAGAAGAGGGTGCTTCTCTGACACACTGCCCTGTGTTGACGTACCCAGGGTCGAGGCGTACCATCGGTTAAACCGCAGATACGGCGAGCTTAACGGACATGCTGCCATACGCGTCCATGGACATGAGGCAACGAAGTTACGTCGTCGCGCCCCGCTTTCGTCTCGCCTCGCCCTCGCCTGGGCCGAGCAGGCGACCGTGCACCCGAGGTTGCAGACGTTCACGGCGGGGAGCGGACCGGACGGCGAGAGCTGGCTGGTGTTCTGGCTCGCCTCGGACCTGCGGGACGACTTTCGGATCTTCGCCCGCCGCTTCGTCTTCGATTCCAGGGGCAATCCCGTTGTTGCCGTTACTGGACCTGAGATTGGAAAGGAAAGAAGATGATCGAGTTCATCGTACTCCTACTTGCCCTAGGTATTTGCTTCGGGATCAACGCCCTTGATAAGCGACGTGTTGTGAACCCTGGGCGAGCCGCCGCGATCGCCTTGACTATTCTTGCCCTTATTGAGATGGCCGCAGTGCTCTTGATACCATCGAGCACCAACGGGCGCGCTTACCAGCTAGGTGCAGCTCTGGGGCGTACCATAGCGCCGCTCATAATTGCACTCTATATATCGCAGAAGTTTAAGGAGCGTCACTCTACGCCTGCCGTAGCTCCGGAGAGTGATACGTCAAGGGCTCCGCGGGACGCAGGCTGAGGTCGATCTTTACCTTGAAAGGCAAAGCTGCAGCCGTGGGTGAACCCGGTTAGGAGAGCGTATCGGTACTTTCCTTGAGCTTCTCAGGCGACCGACCTCGCGCGCCGCGTTGGTCTGGAAGTACCACATGAACCTGGCCAGGCTCCTGGCGTCCGGAACCCACAGGAGGAGGTGGCTGTCACCAGGCGGTCGTTCTGTTGTATAATAAACAAAGGCAGCGCGGTGAAGGCATAGCAGAAAAGGTATCTGGCGAGTGTTGCAAGAACCGCAGACCTGAGCTCAAGGAGGCAAGGACAGATGATCAATCCGAAGGACCTGAACATCGTTGCGGAGATCAAGAGACGCCATGGAAGCGTCATCGACCTCGAAAAGTCGCCCACGGCGATCATCGAGATCATCCACAACTTCCGGTACCTCCTCGACGAGGTTGCTGGACCTGATGGAACGGGGGGCGGCCCACCCAAGCGCGAGACTGGCGAAATTGGGTCGGCGGCTGTGCTGAACCTTCTCCTCGAGCTGAAGCGCGAGGTTCAGGCCATCAACGAGAAGCTCAACAAGCGCTGAGCGATACACACTCAGACGCGGAGCGTGGCCTGCCGAAACCCCGCTTGGAGCAGCCGCCGCGGAATTGGCATCACTTGTAGCAGTGGCTCTCCGAAGCGCACCCGGATCGGCTCGCCTGCCCGGTACACGTGGAACACCGCAGGCATCGCATGGAACACGTCCGTGGCGACGACACCCCGAAGCACGTCGAAGCCGTCGCCGTGCACGCCCTCGAGCAGACACGACCAGCCGGGCGGCGTCTGCATGAAGGCCCATGGCTTGACAAAGAAGTGCGGCTCACCCGGCGGGTGGTGCGTGAAGTACTTAGTGAAGTACAGCATCGCCCGCGGGTTCTCCCCGAGGAAGGTCGGTCCCAGCGCCTCTGCGAACGTTCGCTCCACCGCGCGCGCACCGGCTCTCAGCACGCCCTGGTCCGGCTCCACGACGAGCGTGTAGCCGTCATAAGTCGCCTCGAACGGCACATGGTTCGCAAAGACGACGCGCGGGATCGGGCCGGCGATAGTGTACGCCTTCGGCCCGACAGCAATCAGGCGGCAGCGTGCCGGCGCCTCGCCCTCCAAGGCCTCCGGAGGAGGTTCCATCTTGCGGTACTTTCGCGTCACCTCGCCGTGCTTGGCCTCGAAGTAGGCCTCGTCGTAGAAGGCTGCGTGCGCGGCACCGATCTCCGGTGCCTCCGCGAGCGGGACCTCCTCGATGAGCGCGCCGGGGGCGACCGGCGCCAGGGTGCCGATCTCGCCTTCGAGGCGCACCTGATCGGGGGCGTGGGGAGGCAGTTTGATGTCGAGGACGAGCGGCACGAACGCTCCATCGTCGGCGATGAAATGCTCCTCGACCTCGAAGAACCGGTTGCGCCGGTTGGCCGTCCCGGAGACGCGGAGCCAGACGCCCGCGTCCGCGCGCACGCAGAGGCCAGTCCACAGGCGCACGTGCACAGGGTCGGAGCCCGCCCCCTCGACCTTGATGAAGTCGTCAGCGAACGCCGTCGCCAGCAGGCCATCGGGCCGGAGAAATCCCTGGGCGACGAGCCTGGGGAGCACGGCCCGGTGACCAACCGCGAATGCCTCACCGTACGGGGCCTCGATCTCCACGGCCACGCCGCCGGGGCTGCGCCGCAGGGTCACGGGGTAGCGGAGGGCGATCTGGAAGCCAAACGCATTGCCCTCGAAGAGCGGCCCACACCCCTGCACCGCGCGCAGGGGCACCGAACCGCCGAGATCGCCCCGGCGCTTCACCAGCTCCGCCAACCCGAGCGCATCCAACACCTCGAACGCCGTCGCCGTGCTCATGGGGAGGACAAGTAGATGTCAGAGAATCCAGTACCCGTCGTCATCGTCGAAGACCTTTTCGGTGCAGAGGTGGCAGACCAGGTCCTTCAATACGCCATTGCTCACGAATCTGGCTTTTTCCCATCGAAAGTCGCCTTCAGCGATGAGGGTATCATCGATGAGTCTCGCCGCATCTCGAAGGTCAATTCCGAGATCGCTCCGGTGATGCCCTTGATCGAGCCAGCGATCAGGAAGGCCGTCGAGGACGCCATCCCGAAGCTGGGGCTCGTCAACGTCGACTCGTATCTCCTCGAGCCGGAGCTCACCTGGAGCGGTGATGGCGCCTTCTTCAAGACGCACACCGATACGTTGCGCTATCGCGCCAACCACCGGGTGATGACGATGGTTTACTACTTCCACAGGCAGCCGAAGGCGTTCACGGGAGGTGAGCTGCGTCTTTACGGCCTCGGCGCCCACGCGAACAGCGGCACCTACCAGGAGATCGAGCCGCGATTGGACCGGGCCGTCTTCTTCCCCGCGTGGTTTCCGCACGAGGTGCTGCCGGTTCAGTGCCATACCGGCGCATTCGCAGACGGGCGGTTCGCGATGAACTGTTGGGTCCAGAAGACTTCGGGGAGGGCACAGTGATGGAGAACAGCGCCAGCGAGTTCGCGAAAAGTTGGTATGTCGTCCAGCGGGCGGTCATTGATGCTGAATCCGCGCGCTTCTTTTACGGCCACGTATTGGACCGCGCGAGCAGCAAGACCATCGCCCTCGGCGACAACCAGATCCCCGACGCTCCGGTTGCATACGGCGACCCGCTGACGGACGCGCTTCTGGAAAGAGTCCGCGGCGCCGTCGAACAGGCGACGGGGCTGAAACTCTGGCCGACCTATTCGTACTTTCGCCTTTACCAGCACGGCAACCTGCTGAAGGCGCACCGCGATCGCCCTTCGTGTGAAGTCAGCATGACCGTCAATCTGGGCATGGATGCAGCCGAGCCCTGGCCGATCTGGATCGCGGGGCCCATGGGCACATCCGCGGTGGCCCTGAACCCGGGGGATGGCCTCGTCTACCGTGGATGCGATTGCTATCACTGGCGCGAACCTTTCACCGGCACGCACCTGGCGCAGCTCTTTCTGCATTACGTCGATCGAGACGGGCCGAATGCGGAGTGGAAGTTCGACAAGCGTCCGAGTCTATCCAGCAAGTGACGAGCGACTGAGATAGTCTCCGCCCCTCGAAGCAGCGTTAGAAAGCACCGCCGGGCTCGAAACGCGAGCAGGGTGAGCGTAGGGGGAATCTGCCTTGAGCGCATCTAAACAGGGAGCCGCGGCTCCGGTGCCTGTCGACCTCGTGACTTACTACACCGAGGCGGGCATGGACTACCGTGCCTGGAGCCGCAACTTCAACATGCATTTCGGCTTCTACCGTTGGGGCATGAACCCGCTGGCGCTCGAGAGCATGCTCGAGGAGATGAGCCAGCAGGTCTTTCGACGGCTTGCCCTCCAGGATGGTATGAAGGTCCTGGACCTCGGTTGCGGATTAGGGGCGCCGACGCGGGCGCTGATCAAGCAACACGGCGTCGCGGCGACGGCCGTGACCAAGGTGGAATGGCAGCTCGCGATGGCGCAGAAGCTCAGCAAGGGGATCTCGGCGCCCGGCAGCATCGATTGGGTGCTCGGCGACTTCACAGCCCTCGACCTGCCCAGCGCGGCCTACCAGGCGGCCTTCTCCATCGAGGCCTGCTGCCATGCTGAAGGCGCCGACAAGGAGGCGTTCGTGGAGGAGTGTTCCCGCCTGCTCGAGCCAGGAGCGAAGCTTGTGGTCGCCGACGGCTTCATGAAGAAAAGCGTGGGCCTGCCGCGCTGGTACGCCAATCTGCTCGGCTACATGACGCGGAACTGGGCGGTCGAGCGCTTTGCCGACCTCGCCGCCTTTTGCGATTGCCTGGAGCGGCACGGCTTCACCCTGCTCGCCCGCGAGGACATTTCCTGGCGCATCGCGCCAAGCGTCATCCACGTGCCGCGAGTGACGATCAAGTTCCTCGCCGGCGAGTTGCTTCTCCGTCGCAAGAAGCTCAACAGCGTGCGTTGGGGGCACATCATCGCTTGCCTGCTCGCGCCCTGGATCGGCCTGGGCCGCCGCTACTTTGGCTACTACCTGGTCACGGCGCAGAAGCGCTGAGGGCTGCTCCGATCAGGAGCGGCCCCGATTCTTTCTGGACAGTCGAAGAAGCCCGGGGACCGTCCGAAACGTCTAGGACCGGCTGCCAGGATTTTCTGACGGGTCCAAAATGTCTGGGACAGTCCGGAAACCTTTTGGGCGGCCCTGAAACTTTTTGAGCGGCCCGAAAAGTCTCTGGACGGCCCGAAAAGTTTTTGGACGGGTCCGAAGGGCTCGGCGACCGTCCTGAGCTTTTTGGATCGGGCCCAAGAATTTTCGGGCGGGTCCAAGAATTTTGGACGGGTCTAAGAAGCTTAGGACGGATCTAAGAAGTCTTCCGGCCGTCGAAAAAGATTCCGGCCGGATCCGGGAAGATTGGAGCCGTCCAAAGAGATTCTGGCCCGTTCCAGAAAGTCTGGCCCCGTCCCCGGCTGGATTTTTCGCTGCGGAAACGTCGAGAGGCGACAAATCAGCTCCCCGGCGCTGCGCTTTTCTTCGCAGGCATGCAGAAAGAGGCCGAGCGCTGCGGTGAAGCTCCCGGGCGGAAAAACTCTCCGTCAGCTCTGCCGAGAGCCGCTCGAGCTCCGGAGGCCCTTATGTGCCGTCCTCGATTATTTTGACGCGCTTAAGAAAATCTCGTAGGATGATTCACAAAAGCAAGGAGAATCAAAGAGATGGCACTCCCTTCCACGACGGTCCGGCTGGCAACTTAGCTACTTGAGGGGATGCTTGACGTGACGTTCAAAATAGGCTGTTGTGCGGCAGTGAGTCAGAGGAGGTAACAAGTGTTCTGTCCGGAATGCGGAAGTGAGTACCGCGAAGGGTTTACGAGGTGCGCCGATTGCGAAGTCGGGCTCGTAGAGCAAGCACCAGCCGAGGCACCTCGAAAACGGAAACCCATGTTCCCCAAGATGCCCGAAACGGTCCAAGCTTCAATTATCGAAATAGCCGGCAGGCCACTTGTTTGTAATCACTGTGGTAACAAGCACTTTCTCGAGAAGCGCGCGCAGCTCAATACCAAGCTATTCACCTTCTTTGATCTAGATTGGCTCAATCAGTCAGCCAGCCTCTATGCCTGCGACCTTTGTGGCTTCATTCACTGGTTCCTTCCAGGAGTTTGGGAGGCCGAGCCGGTCAAGGTAATGGCGCTTGACGACGAACCCTCAGCGTGCCTGAGTTGTGGCGCGGACTTGCCCAGCGGAGGAGCCGCTTGCCCTGTTTGTGGCTGGAGCTATTGAGAATGAGTTCTATGTACGGCGAACTTAGAGGAGAAGTGGCCAAAGTCCAAGCGGTAGGGCTTGCCGCACAACCCTCCGCTTCCACCGGACGGCTGGCTTCGCCGTCCGCGGGGTGAAGCGGTAAAGCGTTGCCACGAGTAGGCCAGCAGGCCGGTTGAGTGAACCCACACCGGGAGGGCGACTGTTGCCCCACTTTACGAAGCGATACTGGATGGTAGTCCCGCTGGGACTAGCGAGTGTTCTTGCGCTGGTAATCGTCGCAAGGTGGCTGAACGCAACAAAGCGCGGTGGTCAGGAGCCCGCCGAACCGTTCCGCATCGCCGGCAACCTGTACTATGTCGGCGCCAATGACGTCGCGGCCTTCCTCATCACCGGGCCGGAGGGCCACATCGTGCTCGACGGCGGCTATCCCAGCACCGCGCCGATGATCATGGCGAGCATCGCGAAGCTCGGCTTCGATATCAGAGACGTCAAAGTGCTCCTGAACTCGGAGCCACACCCCGACCACGCGGGCGGGCTGGGAGTGCTCCAGCAGGCGTCCGGTGCCGAGCTGTGGGCAAGCGACGCGAGCGCCTACACCCTCGCCTCTGGTGGCGACGATCCAGACATCGTCCTGCCGTTGAGGGTCCTCATCTGGATTGGGGTCGTCGGCTACCCGGCCATGCGGGTCGACCATCGGTTCAAGGACGGAGACACAATCCGCGTTGGGCCACTCGCCCTCAACGCGCACATCACCGGCGGCCACACGCGCGGCTGCACCTCCTGGTCATTTCCCGTTCGTGACGGTGACCGCGTGCTGAACGTCGTGAGCGCTTGCGACTTGGTGCCGTTGCGTGGGATGCGGTATCCAGAGCAAGGAGCGGACCTCGAGCGCAGCTTTCGGGTTCTGCGGAGCCTCCCCGCCGACATCTGGGTGACCTGCCATGCAAGATGGTGGGGCAGATACCGCAAGTTCGTCGCCCGCGCCACCGCGGAGGACCCGGTGGACCCGTTCATCTACCCTGAGGGGTACCGTGCCTACATCGACTCTGCCGAGGCAAAACTTCGCAGGGGATTCGTGCATTAGATGAATGAATCGGTCGTCAACGTGTCAGAGCTGACGCGCCGCTTCGGCGCCAGGACGGCGCTTGCCTCGGTGAGCCTGTCCATGTCGCGCGGCGCGGTCTACGGTCTCGTCGGCGCAAATGGAGCGGGCAAGACAACGCTCATCAAACATGTCCTCGGCCTGCTACGCGCGGAAAGCGGCTCGGTGCGCGTCTTCGGACTCGATCCCGTCGCCGATCCCGCCGGCGTCCTGTCGCGCATCGGCTATCTTTCCGAGGAGAACGACATCCCCGGCTGGATGCGCGTCGACGAGCTCATTCGCTACTCGCGCGCGTTCTACCCCGCCTGGGACGATGTTTACGCCGAGGAGCTGCGGCAGAAGTTCGCACTCGACCCCGCGGCGAAAATCAGGAATCTATCCAAGGGGCAGAAGGCCCGGGCGGGACTGCTCATCGCGCTGGCGCATCGGCCCGAATTATTGGTGCTGGATGAACCGTCGTCCGGCCTCGATCCCATCGTTCGCCGCGACATTCTCGGCGCCGTCGTTCGCACCATTGCCGATGAAGGCCGCACGGTGCTCTTTTCGTCGCACTTGTTGGAGGAAGTGGAGCAGGTCGCCGATCACGTCACGATGATCCATCAGGGCACGATCGTGCTGAGCGCGCCGCTTCGCGAAATCAAGGAATCGCACCGCGTCGGCGAGCGTGTCCCCACCCTCGACGAGATTTTCGTCGCCCAGGTCGGGATGGCAGCGGCGTCAGCCTCCGAGGTGTAGATCATGCGTTCGCCCGCTCGCGCATTCGCCTGGGAATTTCGCCAAGGGCATCGCTTCGCACTGATCGCGCTGGCCGGCTACGCGCTCGTCCTGGGGACGATCAAGCTCCTGATCCCCGGACCGTGGGCGCCCGTCGAGCTCGATACTCCCAATGAAACGGCAGCCGTGCTGATCGGGCCCTTTTCCCTGATGTTCATGTACTTCCTGGCGGTATTCAGCTTCGGCCTTGCAGGGGACCTGGCCGCGCGCAAATCGATGTTTCCCGCCCGCATGTTCACCCTGCCGGTGACGACCAGGGCACTCGTGGGCTGGCCGATGCTCTATGGCACGGCGGCCATGGCGAGCTTGTGGTTGGCAGCGGTGCTTTTCGTAGTGCTGCCGTTTGGAGTCGACTTGCCCTTGATCTGGCCGGGACTGCTGGCCGCGGCCTTTCTCGCCTGGACGCAGGTGCTGATGTGGATGCCCTACGGTTTGCCGGGGCTGCGTGTGATCGTCGCCGTGTTGTGGCTGGTTTCGCTGGACGCCGCCGTTCTCCTGGCAATCCATTACGAAGCCACCGAGCCCCAGATGATCGCCTTGCTGGCGCCGCAGCTTCCGCTCGCCTATCTCACTGCCTGTTTTGCTGTTGCGCGGGCTCGCCGCGGCGACGTTCCCGATTGGCGGGGAATCTTCGCCTGGCCCGGACAGATTGCCGATCTCCTGCCGCGCCGGCGAGTCCATTTTTCTTCGCCCGCCCGCGCTCGAGCGTGGTTCGAGTGGCGGCGGCAGGGCTGGCGGCTACCGGCATGGATGGGCCTCCTGCTGCCGTTCGAGCTGGCCCTTCTTTCCGTCGCCAGCGACGACCGGCCGAAGCTCGTCTTCTACACGCTTCTCGGCGTGCTGCTCACTCCGCCCTTCATGGCCGCTTTTGCCGCCGCGACGCTCAGCAAGACGCCTTACGATGCGACGCGGCCGTTGACCAGCGCCGCGCTCGTCGCCGCCCAGCTCGAAGTGGCGCTTTGGAGCACGCTGGCCGCGTGGCTGCTGGTCGTGATCGCCATCCCCTTCGCGCTCACCTTCTCCTCTACCTGGCCGGTGGTGATCGAACGAACAATTCAGTGGATCGAAGCCGAAGGGACGCTGCGCGCTGGCGCGATCGTGCTGCTGGTATTCCTGGGACTGTTCGGGTTGACGTGGAAGCAGCTCGTGCAGAATCTATATATCAGCCTGACCGGCCGCGAAGGGGTCGTCAAAGCGAGCGTTTTGTTCGGCCTGTCGTGTCTCGCCGTCTTCGGGCCGATCGTCGGATGGATCCTTTCTTTGTACGTGATGGCCTTGGCCACGAATGCTCTGCCCTGGATCGCCGCTGCCCTGATCGGCCTCAAACTGTCCGCCGCTGCCGCGATCGCCACGCGGCTCCGCCGCCAGCGGCTGCTCAACGGCCGCGCGCTCATGACCATCGCGGCTGCTTGGCTCGTCCTCGTGCTCGCTCTTTACGGCCTGCTCGCATGGCTCGTCACCACACCGCTCATTCCGCGCTACTTCCTGGCGCTGGCCGCAATCCTGGCCATCCCATTGGCGCGACTCTCCGCGGCGCCGCTGGCGCTCGCGGGGAACCGGCATGGGTGGCCGACGAGGACGGCGATGAATCCTGGGAGGATGGCCGTCCGCGCAGTGCTGGTTCTCGGCTTGCCCGTGGTGTCGGCCCTCCTGGCCTCGGGGTCCTACTACTTCCTGAATCGAACGAGCGGCGCCATGGTCTTGTCGGGCCAGAGGCGGGAGTATCTGCTCTATGTCCCAAGCAGCTACAACCGCTCCCGGCCGACGCCTCTCGTCATCAGCATGCACGGCGGGGGAGCATGGCCGGCCCATCAGAGGGACACGAGCGGGTGGAACCGGCTGGCCGAGAGCCAAGGGTTCATTGTCGTCTACCCGGCGGGAAGTGGTGCGCCTCGGGCCTGGAGCGTGGACCGCGGAACCGGTCTCCTGGACGATGTCAGATTCATCTCTGAGTTGATCGATACGCTGGAGGTGACCTACAACATCGATCCGGCGCGGATCTATGCCAACGGACTTTCCAATGGCGGAGGCATGGCTTTCGTCCTTTCCTGCACGCTGTCCGATCGGATCGCGGCGGTCGGGATGGTGGCGGCAGCTTACTCACTGCCCTGGAACTGGTGTACGGACCCTCGACAGGTGCCGATGATCGCATTTCATGGGACATCTGATGCGTTGACTCCATACCATGGCGGTCGCTCGCCGGTCTTTCCAGACCCGTTTGTCTTGCCGAGCATCCCCACCTGGACGTCGGATTGGGCGCGAAGAAACCAGTGCGGACCGAACCCTGTCGAATCCGTGGTTGCTACGGATGTCACCCGGCTCGAATACACGAACTGTGCTGACGACGCTGCCGTGGTGCTCTACACGGTCCAGGGCGGTGGCCACACCTGGCCTGGCGGCAAGCCGATGCCGCAAGGGCTGGCCGGGTTCACCAGCAACGGCGTTGACGCGACGAGCCAGATGTGGGCGTTCTTTCGTGAGCATCGGCGCGGCGGAACCCTGAAACTTCCGCCCGTTCCGGGCGTATCTGGCTCACCATGAGGGAGATCCTGCGCATGCGTAACACGATGCTCGCCATCCTTTTGACCCTGTTCGTCTCGACCACCGCCGCCGTCCGCGCTGACGACCCACCCAAGGGCGACAAGGGCGGGGACAAGGCCGCCGCAACGCCGGCGGCACCAGCCGCACCCCGCAAGTTCGTCACCCACCACCGCTTCAGCGCCGGCGGGGTGGACATCCCCTATACCGCAACGGCGGAGGACATCGACCTCAAGGACCGCGACGGCAAGCCCACGGCGCGCTTCTTCACGATCTCCTACATCGCGGAGGGTGTGAAGCGGCAGGAGGACCGGCCGATCACATTCTTCTTCAACGGCGGGCCGGGCTCTTCCTCGGTCTGGCTGCACCTCGGTTTCGTCGGCCCCAAGCGCATCGACATCCCGAGCGACGCGCAGGACCCGGGCGCGCCGCCCTACCGGCTCAAGGACAACCCGTGGAGCCTGCTGCGCGTCACCGACCTCGTCGAGGTCGACCCGGTCGGCACCGGCTTCAGCCGCGCGCTCGGCGAGAAGAAGGACGCCGACTTCTGGGGCTATGACGAGGACGCCGACTCCGTCGCCAACTTCATCCGCGCCTTCCTCACCGTGCATGACCGCTGGAACTCGCCCAAGTACGTCCTCGGCGAGAGCTACGGCGGCATCCGCGGCTCGATGCTCGTACCGCGGCTCCAGGGGGAGATGAACATCGGCCTCAACGGCGTAATCCTCATCTCGCCGGCGATCAACATGAGCGCCCTGCCCTTCGACACCAACGGCAACGATCTCACCTACGTCACGCACCTGCCGACGCTCGCCGCGACGGCGTGGTTCCACAAGAAGCTGCCGGATTCCTGGCCGAGCCTGCCGGCGCTGCTCACCGAGGTCGAGCAGTTCGCCTCCGGCGAGTACCTGCAGGCCCTCTTCCGCGGCGATTCGCTCTCGGAGGCGGAGAAGGGGCAGATCGCCGACAGGCTGCACCGCTACACGGGCGTGTCCAAGCAGTACATCCTCAACAGCGACCTGCGCCTCTACGCGGCCCGCTTCGCCAAGGAGGTGCTGCGCGACGAGGGGATGGCCGCGGGCTTCCTCGACAGCCGTTACGCGCAGAAGGAGCGCGACAACGCATCGGAGTTCCCCAACAACGACCCGTTCAACGCCAAGACGGGGCCGATCTACGTCTCGCTTTTCAACCAGTACCTGCGCAATGATCTCGGCGCCGACATCCAGGAGCCCTACCTGCCCCAGAACGGCGAGGCCAACCAGAACTGGAAGCGGCGGAGGAACGCGGTCGGCGCCTTCGCCGGCTTCGTCGACGTCACCGGCGACCTGGCGCAGGGCACCAAGGACAACGAGGCGCTGCGCGTGTTCACCGCCAGCGGCTACTACGACCTGGCGACGTCCTACTTCGCCAACGCCTACATGCTGCACCACAGCGGCATCGACCCGGCGCGGGTGACGATCCGGAACTACGCGGCGGGGCACATGATGTACCTCCACCAGGGCTCGCTCGAGCAGCTGTCGAGAGACATCGGGGAGTTCATCCAGGGGAAGTAAAGGTTATTGATAGTCAGAGCCGTGGAAGCTGGAGCCGCGCGCGCGTCCCGCCGAGCGGCGAGGTCTCCAGCGTGACGGAGCCACCGTACAACTCGGCGAGATCGCTGACGATCGCGAGACCGAGCCCCGATCCCCCGAGCCGCTGGTCGGCCCGCACTCCTCGCTGCAGCACCTGAGCGCGCATGGATGGATCGAGGCCCGGCCCATCGTCATCCACCGAGATCACGAGTTGATCGTGATCGATGGCCGACGAAATGGCGACTCGGGAGCGCGCCCACTTGCACGCGTTGTCGAGCAGATTCCCCAGCATCTCGTCGAGGTCTTCCCTGCGGCCCGGGATCTCGTGCGCCGGCGAAACATCGGCGTCGATCCTCAGCTCGCGTTCCGCGTGCAGGCGCCGCATCGTACGCACGAGACCTTCGACGGACGGAAGGAGGGAGCATCGGAGTCCCAGCGCTGCACGCGCCGACGCGGTCGCACGGGCTCGCGCCAGGTGATAGTCGACCTGCCGCTGCATCCGCTCGACGAGCTGACGGAGCGTCGCCGCGAGTTCGTGATGGCCCGCGGCGCCGGCCTGTTCCGCCTCCTGCGCGAGCACCGCGAGCGGCGTCTTCAATCCGTGCGCGAGATCTCCGGCCGTGGCGAAGGCTCGGGCGACCGCTCGCTCACGATCCTCGAGCAGCCCATTCAGCTCGTTCACGAGCGGCTGCACTTCGCTCGGATGGTCGCCTTCGATTCGCTGGCTGCGTCCCTCGCGCACCGAAGACAGGCTGGCGCGAAGGCTCCACAACGGCGCCACCGCTCTTCGAACGAGGATCAAGCCCCCCACGACGAAGGCTACGACGAAGACTCCCATTACGGCGTGATACGTCTCACTGTGCAGCCCGAGCTCCGGATGATTCCGAGCGAGCTTGAGCAGCAGAGCCGTGACCGTGACAAACACCGCGGTCATCCAGACGAGCGCTCCGGCGAAGAGGCGCGCGCGGAGTGAGCCCTTCACGTTTCCGTCCCGATGCGATATCCGAGTCCGCGCACGGTCTCGATCGTCGAGGCTCCGAGCTTCCGGCGCAGACGCGCGATGAACACTTCGACGGTGTTCGAGTCGCGGTCGAACGTCTGCGCGTAGATGTGCTCGGTCAGTTCGGACTGCGAAACGACGCGGCCGCGATGGTGCATGAGGTACGAGAGCACGCGCAGCTCGTGACTGGTCAGCTTCACCGGCTGCCCATCGAGAGTGACCTGCGACGTTCTCGGGTCCAGCACCACGGCGCCGTACCGCAGCTCGGGCGTGAGCTGTCCGCTCGCTCGCCGGATCAGAGCGCGCAACCGCGCCAGCAGCTCTTCCATCTGGAACGGCTTGGTGAGGTAGTCGTCCGCGCCGCCGTCGATGCCGCGTACTTTCTCGCTCCAGCTTCCGCGGGCGGTGAGAACCAGCACCGGCACGCCGATCCCGCCGGCGCGCCAGCGCGCGAGCAGCGTCAACCCGTCGATGCGCGGCAGCCCGAGATCGAGAATGACCGCATCGTAGGGCTCGGTGCTGGCGAGAAAGTCGCCGCGCTCTCCGTCCCTGGCAATATCGACCACATAGCCGCGTTCTCCGAGTGTGGCGGCAAGCCGGTTGGCCAGCAGAGACTCGTCTTCGACGATCAGGATTCTCATTCTCGACCGCGGTCATTATATGCGTTCGCGCCTGCTGAACGGCGGCTGAACAGGCCGTTCAGCCGCCATTCAGCAAAGCCTTGGCATAATGATGGCCACAAACGAAGTCCTCACGAAGGAAGGAATCTGGAGGTACCACCATGCAACTGCTCTTACCGATCCACATTGCCGCGGGCGGGCTCGCCATGGTTCTCGGCGCCGTCGCTCTGGTCGTGAAGAAGGGTGGGACCATCCACCGCCGCAGCGGAATGCTGTTCGTCTACGCCATGCTCGTCATGGGCTTCAGCGCCTCGATCCTGGGGTTTCTCAAGAGTCCCACCGACGGGAATGTATTCACCGGCTTCATGACGGCCTACTTCGTCGGCACGGCGTTGACGACCGTCCGTCCCGTGTCGCCATGGACCCGCCGTATCAATGCCGCTGCGCTGACGGTCGTCGTCGTGCTCGCGCTCGGCTCCATCATGGGCGGCGTGAAGTCCTTCAACAACCCTGGCCTGTCCCCCGGCGGCGTCCCGTTTCGCACCATCGGTGTGATGTCCTTCATCCTCGCCACCGTCATGATCCTGGCAGCGGCCGGCGACGTGCGCATCCTGCGATCCGGCATGCCTCGCGGCGGGCCGCGCCTGGCGCGCCATCTGTGGCGCATGTGCTTCGCGCTGTTCATCGCGGCCGGATCGTTCTTCTCGATCCGCGAGCGCGTCGCAAAAATCCTCCCGGAGCCATTCACGAGTGGGCAGATGCGCGCGCTGCCGATCCTGCTGTTGTTTGGCGCGATGTTCTATTGGTTGTGGAGGGTCCGCGCCCGCCGCGCTTTGCCAGTGCTCGTTCGACACGATTCGAACATGGAGAACATCCAATGAAACACAACGTAATGTTGACCATCACGTCTCTGCTCTCGATCCTCTTCATGACGTTTCATCTGGCGGACGACGTCGTCCGCGGGTTTGAACCGGGAGGGGTCAAGAACTACACCGGGGTGCTTATTCTGGTCGTCTGGCTGTATGGAACGCTGGCGCTCGCCGAACGGCGATCGGGGTACATCATCATGCTTCTCGGATCGATCCTTGGGTCGGGCGTCCCTGTCCTCCACATGATGGGGGCGGGACTTGTCGGCGGCAGGATCGTCGGCTCCAGCGGAATCTTCTTCTGGGTCTGGACGCTCTTCGCGCTCGGCGTAACCGCGGTCTTCTCCCTCATCCTCTCGGCGCGCGGACTGTGGAGCCTGCGCGCTAAAACAGCTGACCGGTAAACCGCTGCCCTGCAACGAAAGGAAGACCATGCTCGAGCCCCTCAGATCGCGTGCGCCGTGGAAGCCCACTCCCTGGATCCTGTGGGTGGGGGTGGTGCTGTATGCGCTGTTCCTCTGGCTCAGCGCCGACCTCGCGGAGCGGTTCCAGATCCCCTCCGATTCGCCCGGCGATGGTCCGCCCTGGTACTTCATCCGCAGGGATGCGATCCATGGTCTGTGCCTGCTGGGGTATCTCCTCTCGTGCACGGCGATCGGCGCGGTCGCGATGTGGAAGAAGATCCGGGGCGGGGCCATGCTGATCTGGTTCGGGCTGATCTGGTCCATCGGGAATGTCTGGGAGACGATGGTCATCTTCCTGAAGAGCGATCACATCTTCGACCCCGCGAACGCCCGGACCTCCTGGACGACGTTCGAGAGCTACATGGACGATCCCCTGCGCTGGGGCTGGCTGGTCATCGCCCTGGCGCTCACCCTGTGGGTCCAGTGGCTGCGGCGAGAGTCTGGCAACACTCCGAGCGACGATGCGCTGGCGGGCTCTGGAGATTCTCGGATATCATAGGGCAACGCGCCGATGGAGCATCCCGAAATCACCTTCCTGCAAAGCAGCCCGCGAGAGTGGCAGTGACCAGCCAGATCCGCTTCGACGACGGGGCTGCCTACGAACGATACATGGGGAAGTGGAGCCAGCTTGTAGGTGAAACCTTCCTCGACTGGCTTGCTCCAAAATCAGGTTTGCGATGGCTCGACGTTGGCTGCGGCAACGGCGCCTTTACCGAAATGCTCGTCGAGCGGTGTGCACCCGTCTCAGTACAGGGGATAGACCCGTCTGAAGGGCAGCTTGCGTATGCTCGCACACGGCCCGCGGCGCGTGTCGCAGAGTTTCGTCAGGGCGATGCAATGGCGCAGCCTTTCCCCGACGACACGTTCGACGCGGCTGTCATGCCGCTGGTGATTTTCTTCGTTCCCGACCCGGCTCAGGGCGTTGCCGAGATGGTACGAGTGGTCTGCCCGGGTGGCACCGTCGCAGCCTACGCGTGGGACATGGTTGGCGGTGGTTTTCCCTACGCGGCGTTGCAGGTTGAAATGCGTGGGATGGCCGTTGCAGTTCCGGTACCGCCGAGCCCTGATGCGTCTCGAATGGACGCACTGCGGGACTTGTGGACTGGTGCGGGTTTGGATGCCGTCGAAACGCGGGAGATCACCGTGCAACGGACATTCGCCGATTTCGACGACTACTGGACGACCATCCATGGGGGGCCGAGCGTCGGGCCAGCGCTCGCAGCGATGACGTCTGAGGATATCGCGCTTCTCAAAGCGCTGATGCGTGCGCGCCTGCCGGCAGATGCCGTTGGACGGATCACCTATAGTGCCCGGGCCAACGCAGTAAAAGGTCGCGTACCAAACTGATTGTGCGTCAGCGCCACGGTGTATAGTGTGGCCCTCCCATGGCGTGTCTTCAATGGCTTGAAAAGGATATCCGGGCGTGCTGCCCGCTCTGCGGCGAGCAGGGACCGAAGGGCGCGGTGCTGGCGGTGGATCACGTCCTGCCCGGGCATCCGCGCGTCACCCTGCTGTGCTGCCCGGCCTGCGGCGCCGCCTTTCTCGAGGACCTGACGCCCCCCGACTACGAGACCAGCATGGCCGTGCAGCTCGACTATTACGTCGAGCAGGGGGCCGGGATCGACTGCATCGTGGCGCCTCTGTTGCGCCTGCCGCCGGAGTCGGTCCGGCGCTTCCTCGACGTCGGTTGCAGCTTCGGTTTCGCGCTCGACTTCAGCCGGTACGCGTTCGGCTGGGAGGTGCTCGGCGTCGATCCCTCTCCGCTTGCCGCGGCGGGCGCCGCGGCCCTGGACGTGCCGATCCGCCGCACTTATTTCAGCGCCGGCCTCGATCTCGGACCCGAGCCTTTCGACTTGGTGCTGTGCTCCGAGATCCTCGAGCATCTCGCCGAGCCCCTCGCCCTGCTCGTGGCGATGCGCGAGCGCCTGTCGCCCGAGGGGCTGCTCGTCCTCTCGACGCCCAACCTCGCGGTCGTGCGGAGGGAGACGGAGGCGGGCGTGCTCGGCCGCGCCTTGAGCCCGGGTCTCCACCTGATGCTCTACGACCGCGGCGCGCTCTCCCTCCTCCTCGCGAAGGCAGGCTTTTCCGAGGTCCGCATCGAGGAGTCGCCGGAGACGCTCCGCGCTTTCGCGGCGTGCTCCCCGCGGGCGCTCGGACGGATGCGGCCGGCAGACCCGGCTCCGGATCGGGCCATCCTGCGCGACTACTTCGGCGCCCGGGCGGCAAACTTTCCATCCGATTCCGCTCTTGCCTGCGGCTTCGCCTGGCGGCACTTCAAGGAGTGCGTCAACGCCGGCCTCCATGAAGAGGCCGCGGCGAGCCGCGCTGTTTTGGCGCGGATTTACCAGGCACGCTTCGGGCTCGATCTTGAGAGGCCGGTCGAGGTGGCTCTAGGGAGGCGGCCCTTCAATCTGGCAGGCGCGCTCTTCTTCTCGGGCATCCTCGAGCTCAACGGCCTCCGCCGTCCCGACCGGGCAGCCGAGTATTTCGCGGCGGCAGTCGCGGCCGGCAGCGCCCTGCTGGAGGAGCAGCGCCCCTCCGGTCTCTGTGACGGAGAGACGGAGGCGTTCACGGAGCTGGGCCGCAAGCACCTGCCGATGGCCCTCGCGGCCATCCCGGCGTCAAATCGCGTCGAAGCGCCGGCCGGGCCGGCTCCCGACCGGTCGCAGAAGCTCGTCCGAGCGGTGAGGAAGCTCTTCCGGCGTCCGCGTCCGGGCCGGCTGCCCCTTGGCCGGATGATCATCGCCGAGCGCTTCGTTGCGGGCTGCGCCCGGCTCTCCTCCATCATCCTGCCCCTGGACGTGATCGCGCGGCAGCCGGCGGCCCGGTTGCAGCTCGTCATCTTCGCCGAAGGAGCGGCCGATCCGCGCGTCGCCACGCTGGTCCACCCTCGCCTCTCTCCGGAGGAGGCGCTGCGCCTGGTGTTCGCGCCGTTCGATGCTCCGGCGGGCGCCACCTTTTTCCTCGGGGTCGTGGATGGCGATCCTGCCGACCTGGAGGAGATCCGCGCCGCGGCCGCCGGCCGTCCTCCGATCGCGCTCGAGTGCCGGGGCGAAGAGGCCGCGGATCTGGTTCCCGACGAGCGCAGTATCTCCGTGTTCCGCTCGGAGTTGCGCGTTCCGATCAAGGCCCCGGAGATCCGGACTGCCTACTGGCTCGACGCCTTCTGGTGCGATCCCCACGGCATCTACCTGCGGGGCTGGGTCCATGCTCACGAGCACCGGGTGCGCGCCCTGTGGATCGAATCGTCGGGCCGGTCCGCCCGGGTGGAGACGTTCTCCGACCGGCCCGACCTGCTCACCCACTATCCCGGCCATGAGCATGTCCGCCATGGCGGCTTCGCCGTCTACCTCGCCTGCCCCCCCGGCCATCCGGTGGTCGTGACCCTGGAGACCGACGGCGGCACCGCGAGCTTTCCGCTCCCTTTGCCGGAGGGCCCGCTCCCGGCCTGGCCGAGGTCGCCGAAGGGGGAGGATGGGGTCTCGCCGATGATGCGGCGCTTCGCCGGACTCGTGAATGGAGGCCGCCTGCTCCAGATCGGGGCGCGCACGCCGCGCGACACGGAAGAGGTGCCTCCACGCAGCTTGCTGAAGGGTCGAGTGATCGGGCTCGACATCCATCCCGGGCTCAACGTGGACGTAGTGGGCGATGCTCACGGCCTGAGCCGGTTCCTGCGCGAGGGCTCGGTGGACGCCGTGCTCTCCGCTTCGGTCCTCGAGCACCTCCAGGCACCCTGGCTGCTGGCCGCCGAGATCAATCGCGTTTTGAAGCCCGGCGGGCTCGTCTATCACCAGGTGCCGGGCGCCTGGCCGGCCCACGCCCAGCCGAACGACTTCTGGCGCATCTCGGCCGAGGGGCTGCGCGTTCTGTTCGGGCCGGAGAGCGGCTTCGAGGTCCTGGAGGCCCGCGACTCGGGGCCGGCTGCGATCATTCCCGGACCGGAGTGGCGCGAGGAGTATCTCGACATGCCGACCGTCCCGGCCTACGCGGTGGCCGAGATCCTGTCCCGCAAGGTGGCGGATCTCCAGCCCGGAGCCGTGGCCTGGCCCCTCGGATCAGGGGCGAGCGAGACCCGGTCTCGGCAGTATCCGGTCTCGGGCCTGCGGCCGGCGAGCCCGAAAGGTTCCTTCTGATGCATCGCGTTTCCGTCATCCTGCCGGTCTTCAACGGCCGCCGCTTCCTGCTCGACGCGGTCCGCAGCGTGCTCGCGCAGTCGCAGCCCCCCTGTGAGCTTATCGTGGTGGACGACGGCTCCACGGACGGCTCGCTCGCCGAGCTGGAAGGCTTCTTGGAGGAGATACCGGAAGCTTCCTTCCCGGTCCGCGTGCTGCGGCAGGCCAACGCCGGGCAGTCGGCGGCGCGCAACCTCGCGGCGCGCCAGGCGGAGGGGGAGTACCTGGCCTTCCTCGACCAGGACGACAAGTGGCATCCGCAGCATCTCGAGCGCCTCGTCGCGCCGCTCGAAGAGGACCCCGCCGTGGGCTGGGCCTACTGCGACTTCGACGAGATGGACTTCGACGGCAACCTCGTGACCCGTGCATTCCTGCGCGCTCAGAGGGTGACGAATCCCAAGCGTACGATCTTCGAGTGCGTGGCCGGCGATCTCATGGTGCTCCCTTCGGCGAGCGTCGTGCGCCGTGAGGCGTTCGAGCAGGTGGGCGGCTTCGACGAGGCGCTCTCCGGCTACGAGGACGACGACCTGTTCGTGCGCTTCTTCCGGCTCGGCTGGGAGCACGTCTTCGTGGACCGCGCGCTGCTGCGCTTCCGCATCCATTCGAACGGCTCGTCGACGTCCCGCCGGTTCATCGACAGCCGCCTGCGGTACGCGGAGAAGCTCGTGGCGATCCTGCCCGATGACAAGCGCATGCTCCGTTACTACATCCAGGACGGGATCGCGCCGCGCTTCTTCTTCACCTCGCTCGACGACTACGTGCGGGCCTGTTCGGAGGAGGACTGGGAGGGGGCGCGGCTCGCCCTGAAGGCGGTCAACCACTTCGCCCGCCTGCGCCGCCAGGGAGTACGCCTGCGCTGGAAGCTGCTCTGGATCCAGAACCCCCGCCTGTTCCGGCTGCTCGTCGCCTTCAACGACCGCCTGCCCCACCGGGCCCGCTTCGTACGCAACCCGACCGTCACGCTGCGCTGAAGGATCGAGCCGCTCGATCCGTGGGGCGGTTCGGGCAGCTTCCCGGACGATTTGGGCAGTTGCCCGGACGATTCGGTCAGTTGCCCAAGTCATCCGGGCAGGTCCCCAAATTTTCCGGGCACCTTCCCGAGTCACCCGGGCACCTTCCCAAGTCGTCCGGGCACCTGCCCAGGTCGTCCGGGCAGCTTCCCAAGTCGTCCGGGCAGCTTCCCAAGTCGTCCGGGCAACTGCCCAAGTCGTCCGGGCAACTGCCCAAGTCATCAGGGCAGCTTCCCGAATCATCCGGGCACCTTCCTAAGTCGTCCGGGCACCGATGGCGGGGCTCCGAAGACGACGATGACTACACGCACGTGCTCAACCGCGGGAGGCCGTGGCCTCCAGAGCCCGGCGGACACCTCTGAAGCCGGATCTTACGCGTCACGCTGCCGACACATAAGTCGCCGCACCTCGCCGCTCTATAAGAAGGATCTCTCCTTCCTGCAAAAAGATGGCTCGATCCGGGGCATCCTCTTATGCGGCCGTATAAGCGCTCTGCCGGTCTGTACCTATGGACACTCTCCTCCTCACCCACAACATGGCGCGTCTGTTGAATCCGTCACTTACGCCTACGAGCCAGCACATGAGTTGACGCATAAGCGTCTTTGCCTGTTCGGAAGGGGAGGGATGCTTATGCGACACTCTGCCTGTGTTGACCTACCGGCGGCAGAGGCGTACCATCGGCTAAAGTGCAGATACCACGAGCCTATTGGCATGTTGCCATCAGCATCGGGGGCTGCTAGCTGTCGGTAAGGCGGAAAATCGTTGAATATTGAGTGAGAGGTTAGCTGCGAGATTGAACGAACATAAGAGAGCACACTTAAGACGTTCGAGCCTTAGTTAGGTTGATGAAATGGCCGAGAGCAAGCATGATGATTATTCGCCGAGACACCAGTCGCGGGCTGTTATCTGGGCCGCACTGATTGGCAGCATTGGGGCGATAGTTGCCGCATTAATCGGTGTCTCGTTTGGTCGCGGCAGGGGTGAAGATCAAAGAGCCGACCTTAGGAGAGAACTAGAACAACGGGATGCAGAGGTTGCTGAGCTCAGGAAGGAAATCGCTGGCGTTCGCAGTGCTCAGGAGGCAAGTGGTCAAGGAGGTACCAGTAGGTGGGGCCCAAAGACCGAGCCACAGAGCGATCAGGGAGACTTGGCGGGTCAGGCACTGGCTGAGATAAGGAGCGCTCTACCGTCCAACTCCTCAGGGAATGTGGGAACGTACAATTATCAAGCCAAAGTAGCCCAACTTCGAGTATGGGGGCATGGGAGTCGCGAGGGCGACCAGTTGCAACTGGTGCTTGAGTCGCTCAGTAATCAACCGTCGCAGGGCCTGACGCTTTCCTTTCTCGTCGAGAATTCCGAGAAGAATGAATATGACCTTCGGTTGTCGAGCCCAGAGGACACAGCCGTTGTTATTGATGACCTACACGGTGAGCACAAGTTGATCAATACCGAAGGGATTAAAGATAATCCACCATTAAGGCTTCCGGCCTTTTCTCGTCATCGTTTCAAACTAATGTTTGAGCCCGTAGCTGCAGGACCGAGGTCGATAAATTTCCAGGCTGTGTTTGTGGCTAAAGTATATAGCACTTTGGGTGGTGAGGGAAAGAACCGCGTGACGGTCAATAATATATCTATGGCGCGATTCAAGTGAAGGCGTATGGTGTAGAAGGCAGCTAACCAGGCCTCAACCGGACAGTACGCGCTTCGCGCGCCACTGCCGGTTATGCCCTGAACCGTTATCTGAGCAGCAGGAGATATAGGAATGGCTAGCAGGCCGGAGAGTACGGCACCTAAACCTTTTGTCTTCGTCCTAATGCCGTTTAGCCAAGAGTTCGACGACGTTTACACGTTCGGAATTAGGGGTGCCGCTGAGGATGCAGGAGCATACGCCGAGCGTGTAGATGAACAGATATTTACTGATGGGATACTTGACCGCATATTCAACCAGATTAATAAGGCTGATGTTATCGTGGCCGATATGACGGGCCGAAACGCAAATGTATTTTATGAAGTAGGTTATGCTCACGCACTGGGAAAGTTGGTCCTCCTGCTTACGCAGAATAGCGACGACATTCCGTTCGACCTTAAGCATAGGCCGCACATTGTATACGGCGGTAAAATAGCAAAGCTAAGATTGGACTTGGCCAAAAGAATTGAATGGGCTATCGGTGAATCCAAGAAACAAAATCTGCGTATCACTGCTGACCTCTTGTTGGTCTCAATAAAGGGTCAGATTCTTCCAGAGGCATATGTGGGGCAGAAGCCTCCTATAATTCTTGAGAAGCCAAAGTTGAGCTTCAACCTGTGGGTTGAGATACGCAACGATGCAAGTCAGCCGTTCGTGGGGGCAACGCACATATATCTAATGACCGAAGAGAGTTCTGCCTTCATTCCATGCCGCATTGTAGGTAAGAAGGTGAAGCGGCCACTCTATAAATCTAGTGGCGATTCCATTTTCTTTAACCGCGAAAGTCAGGTTATAGGGGAGGAGGAGGTTGAGGAGTTGGAATACTCACCACTTTGGCCATTGTCTTTAATTGAAGATGGTTTGGGAAAAGAGCTACCAAGGCAGTACAGGCTTCCCAGCACTCTTGGAGTACTCCCTTCGGGAGCGATAGAACAACTGATGATACCCTTTAGGGTGAAGGAGTTAGTAGCTGCTGCTACCGCACGATTTCGTCTGCGAATACACACGGCGGATGCTGTTCACGATTATGACTTTTGCCTTACCTTCGCCCAAACTCAAGAGGACACTCACGTTGCGCAAGTATCAAGGCAGATAACCCAGCGCTCAGCCGGACGGAAACCGCGCAAGCGCAGTTCCGCCGGTTAGCTCCCAAGCTATGCGGTTCTTTCGATAGAGAATGTACGAGGCTAACAGGAGGATTCATGGCAAAGGGTATCGTAGTAATTGACCCGGGGCACGGCGGTTCTCTAGATATCGGCGGTTCATCGAAGAACAATGCCACGAGCCCTAGCGGAGTGCTTGAGAAGAACATAACTTTGCGCTTTGGTTTCCTTGTACGTGACGCTTTAAAGGAGATTGCATCGATCGGTGGTCATGATGTCAAGATCTTCCTGACGCGTGATACTGATTCGAATCTTGGCCTCTCTACGCGGGCTGCAGTGGGCAAGTCAAAAAAAGCGGACGTTTTTCTCTCCATTCACTTCAACGGGTTCAATGGTACGACAAGAGGAACAGAAACGCTCATTAGCCCAAAAGCGACTAACTCAAACCATACTGCGGATAAGGCTCTCGCCCAGCGAGTCCAGAAGGCGACCTTCAATGCTGTGAAAGCCCATGACGCAGACGCTAAAGATAGGAAAGTTAAAGATCAGAAGCTAGGCGTGTTGAATGAGGTTAGTCTTGGAACCAAAGCTCGTGCTTGCCTTGTAGAAGTTGAATTCATAGATGTTCCAGCCGTGGATACGCTACTGAACATAGGTCCGGATTCTCCGCAGGTGCGAACCGACATTTGCAAGGCCATTGCTGGAGCAATCCTTGATGACCTGGTCGCGAACGAATAGATGCGCGCGGGAAAGGGTATTACCCTGGCCTGAACTGGACGGTACCACTGCGCGGCGCCGCGTTGGCGAGCAGTTACTCCGGCTTGGAAAATGAGTAGTAGAAATGCATAACAAAGCAAGAGGAATAGCATGTATCTATACGTCGGTTGCAACGGATTTGTCGCGGCAATCTCCCCGGAAGATGGATCTGAGGCTTGGCGAACTCCACTGGCCCACGAAGGCTTTCTCGCCATGCCTCAAGGGGGCGATGTGTGCATACTTGAGCATGAAGGATGCGTCTTTGCTGGAAACAATGGTTACAGATATGCACTTGACGCCGCCACAGGGAATATCCTGTGGAAGAATACTCTAGCAGGCATGGGGCACGACGATGTCACTCTCGCTATGGCCGGCAAGAGTATACAGTTCATAGCGAGTCATACACATTCCCGAAGCTAGGAATTGTGAGAGTGTTGGCAGTAGAGTCACCGGGCAAGTTGGCGCCCAACCGGTCGGTCGAGCGGACGTCTGCCGCCGCCGCTCACCTCCGACGACGTTCGGCGTCTATGCAGGAGAAGTCACATGATGCGGAAACGAATCCTCCGTCCTGGTCTTTTCGCTGCCGCTGCACTTGTCTTGGTTACGGTTGGCGTGCCGGCCGAAGAAATAGAGAAGTCTCCACATGCCGTGGCTCTGGAGTTGGTGTTCACCCTGCGATCTGCGGATATCCGAGCACTTGAGACCGGAGACTGGTGGTCTGATACTCAGGAGCGCACGTGGCGTGTCACGCGGCCTTTCGCGCCCGGCTATTTCGATTCCACCCACTGGTTCAACGTCGAGTACGAGATCAACGGGAAGCGAGTCGCCAATTGGTTTGTCGATACTGAGAAGGGTACCGTCGAGCCTGCCCTAGAGAAGGAAGGCTCAAAGTGATGCCGCCACCGTACAGAACCATAACCCTGAGGCCGCCGAACCCAAGCGGCTCCAGCGGACGGCTGACGCCGCCGCCACAGCGTTCGCCGTCGTAGGGGACATGTTCGCAGAAGGAGAGTTCAATCAAGCCTACGCGCGGCTGGTGGCTGATCCAGACGTTCTACGTTCTTTTGCTGGGCGTGTCCGGCGTCGGGTTGCTTGCGCCTTCTCTAGCTACCCGAGAAGGTCGCTGG
>JAXDKG010000032.1:0-48381 GCA_034667225.1 Acidobacteriota bacterium | reverse complement strand
GAGTCGCTCGGGGCAATCCCCGAGTCGCTCGGGGCGATCCCTGAGTCGCTCGGGGCGATCCCTGAGTCACTCGGGGCGATCCCCGAGTCACTCGGGGCGATCCCCGAGTCGCTCGGGTAGACTCCCGGCCAGCCATGTTGGAAGCCATCAACGCCCGCGAAGCGGATCTGGCCGGTGCCTCGGACCCGGAGATGAGGGATCGTGCGGCGAGCTTCCGGCATCAAGCCCTCGACGGCGCGCCCCTCGACAGTCTCCTCCCTGACGTCTTCAGCCTGGTGCGCGAGATTGCCCGCCGGGTGCTGGGAGAGCGCCCCTACGACGTCCAGATTCTCGCCGGCATCTCGCTGCACCAGGGCAAGCTGGTCGAGATGCAGACCGGCGAGGGCAAGACGCTCGCGGCCGTCGCACCCGTGGCCTTGAACGCCCTGGCCGGCCGCGGCGTGCACGTCCTCACCTACAACGACTACCTGGCCCGCCGTGATGTCGAGTGGATGGGGCCCATCTACGAGCGGCTCGGGCTCACCGTCGGCTGCATCCAGGAAGGGCTCTCCACCGCGGAACGGCACCGGGCCTACCGTTGCGACATCACCTATCTCACCGTCAAGGAAGCCGGCTTCGACCTGCTGCGCGACGGCCTCTGCCTCGATCCGGCCGGGCAGGTGCACCGGCCCTTCCATCTGGGACTGGTAGACGAGGCCGATTCGATCCTGATCGACGAGGCGCGCATCCCGCTGGTCATCGCCGGCACCCTGGAGGAGATCGGGGTCGATCTCGGACGCCTGGCCGGCATCGCCCGCCAGATGGTGCGGGGAACCGACTACGACACGGACGAGTACGCGTACAACATCTTCCTGACCGACCGCGGCATGCATCGCGCCGAAAAGCTCCTGGGATTGGGAAACCTTTTCGAGGGGGACACCCCCGGCAATGTCCGGCTGCAGGCCGAGCTGCGCAACGCCCTGCATGCAGAGGCCCTGCTGAAGCGCGACGTGGACTACATCGTCCGCGACGGCCGGATCGAGCTGGTCGACGAGCTGACCGGCCGGGTCGCGGAGAACCGCCAATGGCCCGACGGCCTGCAAGCCGCGCTGGAAGCCAAGGAGGGGCTGCGCTGGCATCCGGAAGGAAAGATCTTCGGCTCGATCACCGTCCAGCACTTCCTGCGGAAGTACCCGCGTCTCTGCGGCATGACCGGCACGGCGAAACCCGCCGCAAGGGAGCTGGCGGATATCTACAGCCTCCAAGTGGTGGAGGTGCCGCCGAACCGGCCGTGCATCCGCGTCGATCACCCCGATGTGATCCTTGCCACTCGCGAAGCGAAACGGAGCGCGCTGCTCGACGAGATCGCCGCCATTCATGCGACCGGCCGCCCGATCCTGGTGGGCACCGTCAGCGTCGAAGAGTCGGAGAGCCTCGCCGCCGACCTGCGCCAGGCGGGGATCGCCTGCCGGGTGCTCAATGCGAAGAACGACGCCGAGGAGGCCGGAATCGTGGCCGAGGCCGGAGTCCTCGGCGCGGTCACGATCTCCACCAACATGGCGGGCCGCGGCACAGATATCAGGCTTGCCGATGAGGTCGTGGCGCTCGGCGGGCTCTACGTGCTCGGCACGAACCGCCACGAGAGCCGGCGCATCGACGACCAGTTGCGGGGCCGGGCCGGCCGCCAGGGCGATCCCGGCTCGTCCCGCTTCATCATCAGCCTGGAAGACAGCCTGTTGCAGCGTTGCGGCATCGAGCGGCTGCTGCCTGCGAAGCTTCTCCAGAGTCTGCGGACGGGAGCCTCTGTCGGGGCGATCGATCACCCGGCGGTCCGGCGCGAGGTGGCACGCGTCCAGCGCATCGTCGAGGGCCAGCACGGCGACCTCCGCAAGCGGCTGCTCTCCTACTGGCAGATCCTCGAGCACCAGCGCTGCGAGCTCCAGGCCTGGCGCCAGGAAATGCTTGAAGGCCGGGATACGGAAAGATTGCTGGCGAAGCTCAGCCCCGTCCGCTGGACGCAGCTCTGTTCCCTGTATGGCGAGGAGCTGCTCCAGGAGATCGAACGGCGGATCACCCTCGTCACGATCGACCGCTGGTGGAGCGATCACATCGCCGAGATGCAGGCGGTGCGCGACGAGGTCCACCTCGTCCAGCTCGGCGGCAAGGACCCCTTCACCGAGTTCTACCGAACCGCGGGAGCCGGCTTCGAGGCCCTCCTGGAGAGGATCGACGAGACGATCGTCGAAGTCTTCGAGCGCATCGAGATCACGGCGGACGGCGTCGACTGGGACCGCGAGGGGCTGCGCGGCCCGTCCTCGACCTGGACTTATCTGATCAACGACAACATCTTCGGCAACAATACCTTCCTGACCCTGGCGAACCGGCCCGGCTTCGGCTTGTGGGCTATCCTTCTCTGCTGGTGGATCCTGGTCCCCTGGGCCCTGGTGCTGAGATGGCAGCGCTGGCGGGATGGGCGGAATGACAAACGAACATTGGAGGACCCGACGTGAACACGATTCCCATGATGTTTCTCGCCGTGGCCTTGACGGCCCAACCGGCTGCAGCTCCGGCTCCGGCGGCGCCAGCCGCCGAGCCCACGGCCGAGAAGGCATTCAAGAACATCAAGGTTTTGAAGGACATGCCGGCGTCGCAGTTGATGCCGGTCATGCATCTCATGCGATCGGCGCTGGGCACCCGCTGCGACTTCTGCCATGTCGCCGAGGGGAACCAGTACGAGCTCGACACCAAGGAGGAGAAGGAGACCGCGCGCGAGATGATCCGCATGGTCTTCGCGATCAACAAGGAGAACTTCGACGGACGGACCGTGGTCACTTGCAACACCTGCCATCGCGGGCAGGAGCACCCGGTCAACACGCCGTCGATCGGCCAGGCCCAGTTCGACGATACGACCCACGGCTCAAGCCACAATGGACCTCCGGAGGGACCGCAGGAAGCGCTCCCGTCGGCGGCCGAAGTGCTCGACCGCTACATCCAGGCGCTCGGCGGCCGCGCCGCTCTGGAAGGCGTCAAGAGCCGCGTGTCCCGTGGGACGCTGCTGCGGATGAAGGTGGTCGGCTCAGGCACGCCCAAGGCGCAGGCGGTCAACCGCGGCCAAGAGGACCCGTTCGAAATCGTGCAGCAGGCCCCCGACCGCGCCACCGTGACCGTGGGCGCGGCCCCGGACCAGACGGTCCTGCGCCTGGACGGCGCCTCCGGGACGGTGAAAGGACCCCGCGGCGAGCGCCCGCTGCCGCCGCAGGAGGTCGCCCGCATGGCCGAGAACATCGACTTGCGCAGCCCGCTCAAGCTGCGGGAGCGGGCCGACAAGGCGCGGGTCCTCCGCCGGGAGCCGATCGAGGGGAAAGAGGCGCTGGTCCTGCGCATCCGGGAGGATGACGGCACCTCGCGGGTCTTCTACTTCGACACGGCGACCGGGCTCCTGCTCCGGCAGGTCATCAATCGGCCGACCGTGCTGGGTCCCGATCCCGAGCAGACCGACTATGAGGATTACCGCGCGGTGGGCGCGGTCAAGGTGCCGTTCCTCGTCAAGAGCTCTTTCATCGACGACAACCACCTGGGCACGACGCGCAAGGTCGTGGAGGTGAAGGACAACGGCTAGCGGCTGAGAGGAGGCAGGTCAGGAGACCAGCGGATTCCGCGTCTTCAGCTCCGGGAAACGGGTGAAGTCGCGGTCGGCTGACCAAAGCTCGGAGACACCGTGGCAGAGACAGAGGGCTGCGATCCGGGCGTCGTGCACCTTGGCGCCGGTCACCTGCCCGGCGGCGAGCAAACGCCTCAGCACCGGCCAGTATCCGGTTGGCTCGCCCAGCAGCACGAGGCTGGGAGAGGCGACCAGCGCTGCGACCTGCTCCGAGGCGCGCGGCAGCTCAGTGGGCGGACGATAAATCTTGGGATGTGTGGTGATGGCGAGGAATTCGTGCACGCAAGGCCAGGGGATCGCCCAAGTGGCCGTGCCTTCGACCAACGGGCGCAAGACCTTGCGCGCAGCATCGAACCAGGGTGAATCGCTGCGATGGGCGTAGACCAGCAGGTTGGTGTCGATCGCGATCAAGCACCGCGCCCCGCGTAAATTTGATCACGTAGCGGCTCCCAGGCACCTTCTTCGACTCCGGGGGCGAGCCCTTGGCCGCCAACGCTCAGGTCAGGCCATCGGTACGAAGACTTCTGCTCCCGCTGCGCGAGAACGATCTGCAATCCTTCTTCGATCAAGGTGCGGAGCGTCGTCCCCTCGCGCTGGGCGACTTCGCGCGTTCGTGCGAACAGATCCTCGGCGATCTCTACGGTCGTTTTCATATGGGTGAACCATATCACGGATATTGGTTGTATGGCTGGCTGCTGAGGGGAGGCAGAGCGGCCTCGATCTCCGGCCGGTGCGGCTCCAGCCAGGGTGGGAGGATCAGCCTCTCGCCCAAGTGGGCCAGATCCTCGTCCACCGTGAAGCCCGGCGTGTCGGTGGCGGTCTCGAAGAGCACGCCGCCGGGTTCCTTGAAGTAGACCGAGTGGAACCAGAAGCGGTCGATGATGGGTGTGGGCGAGGAGCCCGCGGCCCGCACCCGGCGCTGGATCTCCTCCTGCTCTTCGTCGTCCGTGACCCGGAAGGCGACGTGATGGACGGCGCCGGTGCCCCACGATCCGAGCCGTTCCCCAGGCAACTCGCGCACCTCCACCCACTTGCCCGAGCCTCCACCCCCGACGCCGAAGCGATGCCAGCCGCCCTCCTCGGCGGCGGGTTCGAAGCCGAGGGTCTCGTACAGGAAGCGGGCGGTGACGTCCAGGTTCCTCTCCCAGAGCCGCACCGCGTGGAAGCCGCGGATCTGGTGGCGCTCGGGCACGGGGCTCTCCGTCCATGGCGTCCACTCTCGCGGGCCGGGCGCTTCCGTCAGAGAGAGACCGAGCCCGTGCACGTCGCGGAAGGCGAGAACGCTCTCGCCGAAGCGCTTCTCCGGGGTTGCCCCCAGCGCCTCCAGCCGTTCGGCCCAGAAGGCGAGGCTCCCCTCGGGCACCGCGAAGCCGACCTCGACCGCCAGCCCCGCCCCCTTGCGTCCCGGGGGCATCTGCGGCCAAGGGAAGAAGGTCAGGTCCGTTCCGGGATGCCCCTCGGCGTCGGCATAGAAGAGGTGATAGGTGTCGGGCACGTCCTGGTTGACGGAACGCTTGACCAGGCGGAGGCCGAGCAGCCCGGTGTAGAAGTCCAGGTTCTGCTGGGCGTCTCCGGAGATAGCCGTGACGTGATGGATGCCGTGTACAGGGCTCAAGGAGTCCGTCTCCCGCGGAACGAGATGATCGCCAGGACGAGGAAGACGACGCCCAGCGCCATGTAGACCGTTCTGTTCTCCGTCAGTCCGAGGTAGAGGAAGACGGCCGTACAGATAAGCCAGATGATGGATGCCAGTTTCCGCTTGCCCAGCATGGAACCCCCTTCGGAGAGATTCGACCGGGGGAGTATATGGCGACGGCGGGGTCTACCTTGAAAATTGGGAGAGGCGCTCCCAATTTTCAAGGTAGACGGCGGTTCAGAAGCAGACGCTGTCGATGACGTTGTAATCGCAGTCGAGGGTCACGCTGCCGATGAGGAAGCCGAAAGGCGGGCACTCTTCGTTGGGGTTGCAGCGGAAGCGGCCGATGGCGCTCACGGTGATGCCGAACTCGGGGCACTCGCAGAGGGCATCGACCTCCACGAAGAAGTCGGGACCGGTGGGAGCGGCGATGCACTGAGCCAGCTCGCTGCGGGCTATGCCCTCGGCCCGTTGCTCGTTACAGGTCGGTCCCTGCGCCAGGGCCGGTACTGCAAGCAGGACTGCAAGCAGAGCGGCCAGGATGCAGACGGCGCTCATCTTCTTCATGGCGGACCCCCTCATGAATAGGATAGCACCACTAGAAGCGATCAAGCCCCCGGATTCTCCACGAGCCGGTTGCGGATGGCGTAGCTGACCACCTGCGCGCGGTTGTGCAGGTGCAGCTTGTCGAGGATGTTCCGCACGTGGAACTTGACCGTGTTCTCGCTCACGCCCAGGTGCGTGGCGAGCTTGCGGTTCGAGGTGATCCCCTGCACCAGCAGCTCCAGGACCTCGAGCTCGCGGTCGGTCAGCGCGTCGGGATCGTGGTGCTGGGACTGGCCCGCCGGCTTGGCGAACTCCTGCAGGAGCTTGCGCGCCAGGGCGGGGGTGAGCGCCGGCTCGCCTCGGTTGATCCCTTCGAGCAACGAAAAGAACTCGCTGGACTCCAGGTTCTTCAACAGATAGCCCTGGGCTCCGGATTTGATGGCTTCGAAGAGCTTGGCATCCTCGTCCGAGGCCGTCAGCACCACCACCTTGACCTCGGGCTGCTCGGCGCTGATCAGGCGGGTGGCTGCCAGGCCGTCCATCTCCGGCATGGAGAGGTCCATGAGCACCACTTCGGGCTTGAGCTTGTGCGCCAGCTCGACCGCCTCGCGGCCGTTCCGCGCCTCGCCGACGACCGTCAGGCCGTGGGCCTCCAGCAGGCTGCGGAGGCTGTCGCGGAACAGCGCGTGGTCGTCTGCGATCAGGATGTTCATGGCACACCCCCTTGATCAGGATAGGGACGGCGGAACAGGAATCTCGATGGTGACCCGGGTCCCCTGCTCCGGCGAGGAGTCTAGACGAACGGTGCCGCCGATGCTTTCGGCACGCTCCCGCATGGTGGCCAGGCCGAAGCGCGGGAACTCGGCGCGGCCGAGCAACTCGGGGTTGAACCCGCGGCCGTCGTCCTGCACCGTGGCCACGATCTTCCCGTCCTCCTGGTGGAGCGAGACGTCCACGTGTTTCGCCTGGGAGTGCTTGCGGACGTTGGCCAGCGACTCCTGCACGATCCGCTGGAGCTGGAGCTCGGCGTTGTCCGACAGGCGGAGGCCGCGTTCCACCTGAATGCGGCAGGCGATGCCGTGCTGAGCCTCCCAGGAGCGGACGTAGTCGTGGATGGCGTCGCCCAGGGAGCGCCCCGGCACCGAGGCGTTGCGCAGCCCGATGATGGATTCCCGCACGTCACCGTAGACCTCCCGGGCCGCCGAAGCGAGCTGGTCGAGGTGCCGGGTCGCCTCCTCGGGCCGGTCGTTGCGCAGGAGCTCCTTGACCGCCTGGGCCTTGGTGTTGACGTAGGCGAGCACCTGGGCGAGGCCGTCATGCATCTCGTGGGCGATGCGCAGCCGCTCCTCGGCCACGGCCAGCGTGTTGAGCCGCTGATGCAGGTAGGCATTGTCGATGGCGATGGCCGCGGTCGTGGCGAAGCGGACGAGGGTGTCTTCGTCCTCCTCGAAGAACTCGGGCACCTCTTTCTTGTCAGCCAGGTAGAGGTTGCCCCGGAATGGCCCCTTGCACACCACCGGCACGGCGAGCAGCGACTTCATGGGCGGGTGGTGCGCCGGGAAGCCATGGGAGCGGGAGTCGCGCGTCAGGTTGGGCAGCCGCAGCCGCTGCCCCTCGTTGAGGACCACCCCGAGCAGACCGTGCCCCACGGGCGGCGAGCCGAGCCGGGCGCGCAGCTCGTCGGAGATGCCGGAAGTCACGAAGGATTCGATCCGGTTCTGCTCGTTGATGACCGAGATGGCCCCGTACTGGGCGTCGAGCAGCGTCGTGGCCTGGTCCACCACCCGCTGCAGCAGTTTGTCCAGGGCGAGCTCGGAATGGATGTCCTGGGTGGCCGTGTGCAGGGACAGCAGCTCGCGGTTCTGGCGTTCCAGCCGCCCTTGCATTCGCTGAATCACGGTGAACATGGCACCGAAGAAGAGCAGGGCGCAGATGACGAGCGTGAAGCCCATGATCAGCCGCCCCTGCCACGAGTCCAGGTAGGGGTAGACCATGAGCCGGATCAGGTCCACGGCGCTGACGAAGACGGCGGTCGCCGCGAGAGCGGTCCACTTGAACCGCCGCAGGATCACTGGAGAGGCGTCGAAGTCGGGCAGGAACCTTGCCATTTCTGCGCAATCTTAGCGCCTCGGAGCCGTGTTAGACTCGGCCTGCACGGACCTCCCGCCATGATCGTTCAGAAGCGCAATGTCGACGGGTTTACCCTCCTCAACGTGGAGGGGGTCATCAAGCTGGGCGAGAGCGCCCAGTTCTTCGCCCAGACCCTGGAGCGCACGCTGTCGGACGACCACGGGCACGTCATCATCGACTTCTCCAAGATCAACTTCATCGACTCCACCGGCATCGGCGAGCTGGTCGGCTACCTGGGACGGTTCCGCAACTCGAAACGGGAGCTGATCCTCGTCAACCCGTCGGACCGCATCCGCAAGCTCCTCCAGGTCGCCCGGCTCGACTCGCTGTTCCCTACCTACGACTCGGTGGAGGCGGCTGTCGCCGCCGAGCGATAGCCGAGCGATAGGGATCCCCGCTCTGTTCGCTCGCTTCGCCCCAATTGCCACGGTCGTCCGCAGCGGCCTGATCGAGTCCTGGCACTTCGGGGCCGTGGCCGCCGCGACCCCCGAAGGCCGGCTGGTGGCGTTCCTCGGCGATCCCGAAACCTCCACCTACCTGCGCTCGGCCGCGAAGCCGTTCCAATGCCTCCCCCTGCTCCTGGCCGGCGGCGAGGCACGCTTCAGCCTCACACCCGCCGACCTGGCCCTGATGTGCGCCTCGCACAGCGGCGATCCCGAGCACACCCAGGGGGCGGCGGACCTCCTCGCCCGGGGCGGGTTCGGCATCGGGGACCTCCTCTGCGGTGCTCACATTCCCCTGGGGAAAGAGAGCGCGCAACGGATGCTGCAGGAGGGGGCTGAGCCCACGCCGCTGCACAACAACTGCTCGGGCAAGCACGCGGGCATGCTCCTGGCCTGCAAGCTGCTCGGGTTCCCCACCGCGGATTACGTCTCTCCCGACCACCCGCTCCAGCAACGCATTGTGAAGCACTTCCTGGAGATCTGCCGCGTGCCCCGCGAGCAGGTGGGGCTCGGGATCGACGGCTGCAGCGTGCCCTCCTTCCACATGCCGCTCTCGGCCGCGGCCCGGGGCTATGCCGTCCTGGCCGATCCCGGGGCAGTGGGCTCCGTAGGAATACAAACCGACGTCGCGGCGGCCCTGGACCGGGTCGCTCGGGCCATGACTTCCAACCCGGTCAAGGTGGCGGGCCGCGGGCGCTTCACGACACGGCTCATGGAGGTCACCCGCGGACGCGTGCTCGCCAAGGAGGGGGCGGAAGGGTTCTACAGCCTGGCGGTGCGCGGTCCGGTGGCCCTGGGGATCGCGGTCAAGATCGCGGACGGCGGCTTGCGCTGCCGGGATGGCGTGGTGCTCGACGTCCTGCGGGAGCTCGGCTCGCTCTCCGCCGCCGAGTTCGAGGAGCTGGCGGACTACTATGCGCCGCCGGTCCTCAACGCCCGCGGGGTTCAGGTCGGCGAGGTCGTACCGGACGTGGACCTCGAAGAGGTTCCCGATCGGGTATAAACTACGCCCGATCATGAACATGCGTAAAGCGTTCGCCCTGCTCCTGCTGAGCCTGGTATCAAGCTTCGTCATACTGCCCGGCTGCCGCGCCTTCCGCAACCGCGAGCGTCCGCCGTTCCGCAAAGTGACCCCTCCCGTTGCCTTCGAGGTCCTGCGCGACAACCCGGACATCCTGATCATGGACCTGCGGACGCGCCAGGAGTTCCTGGGCGACACCGGCCACATCTACCGCGCCCGCAGCATCCCGCTGGAGCGGCTCCCCGAACGGATCCTGGAGATCGCCCCGTTTCGGGACGACACGTTCCTCGTCTACTGCCGGGAGAGCGACTCCTGCGGCGAGGAAGGGATGGCTATCCTGGTCTCCAGCGGCTTCGAGAACGCCATCCTGATCGACGGCGGGATCGACGGCTGGATCCGCTACGGCTTCCGGACCGTGCTGCCCGCGACCGCCGAGGAGACGGATGGCGGGGGGGCGACTGGAAGCTTGCTCCCGCCCCCCTAATCGGCTAAAAATCGGGCTAAAAAGAAGACCTCAACGATTGGAGACACCCATATGACTGTTCACGCTCCTTCCTCGATAGCCGAATCCCTCCAGGACATGAAAGAGGCCCTGGGAGACCGGATCCTGCTCGATGAGGAGGTCCGTTCCCACTTCCGCTCCGATTTCGGGCGGATGGTGGACCGCCTGCCCGGCGCCGTGGCCCGTTGCGCCTCCGCGGAAGAGGTGGCCGAGGTGGTCCGCTTCTGCCGCGATCACCGCATCCCGATCGTGCCCCGCGGCCAGGGCCACACCCAGAGCGGCCAGGCGACCACCGACATGGGCGTGGTGCTCGACACCTCCTCGATGAACACCATCCACGAGATCGACGAGGCGGGCGAGACCGCCACGGTCGACTCCGGTCTGACCTGGCGCGAGCTCGTCCGGGCCACCACGGCGCGCGGCCTGGTGCCGCGGGTGCTGACCAACAACCTGGGCGTGGCGATCGGCGGCACGCTTTCCATGGCCGGTCTGGGCGTGGCGAGCTTCCGCTACGGCACCCAGGCGGACAACGTGGACGAGCTGCAAGTCGTGACGGGCGCCGGCGAGATCGTGACCTGCTCGCGCGAGCAGAACCGCGAGCTCTTCGACGTGGTGCGCTGCAGCCTCGGGCAGTTCGGGATCATCACCCGCGCCAAGGTCCGCCTGCGCCGCTTCAAGCCCATCGTCCGCAAGTACTACCTGCTCTACGACGACCTCGGCGTCCTGATGGAAGACACCAAGAAGGTCATGGACCCGTCCAACAAGACCTTCTCCTCGCTGGAGTCCTGGTGCACTCCCTGCTTCCAGGGCATCAAGAAGATCGGCGAGGGCATGGAGCTGCGGGAGGGGGTGCAGACCTTCGCCTACTGGATGTTCCCGCTCCACCTGACGGTCGAGCTCGATGCCGGCGAGGAGCCGGACACCGCCGAGGTGCTGAAGGGCTTGAATCCATACAAGCACCTGGAGACGAGCGACTTCCAGCAGGTCGAGTTCTGCGAGCGCATGGACCCCGTGTTCACCCTCTGGCGGCGCGGCGGCTACTGGGACATGGCTCACCCCTGGATGGAGACCACGCTGCCCTGGGACACGGCGCGGGAGTACATCGAATCGGCGCTGGCCATCACGCCGCCGCAGGCGCTCGGGCCGGGCGGCCACGTGCTGCTGTGGCCGGCCCGCACCGAGGGCTCGGACGTGCCGCTCTTCATGCATCCTGGCGGCGAGTACGTGATGGGCTGGGGCATCCTCCCCGGCGTGCCGCACGAGTACCTGGACCTCGCCCTCTCCCAACTCGACATGGCGAGCGAGCTCTCGATCCACTACGGAGGCAAGCGCTACCTCTCCGGCTACATCACCTTCGACACGGCCGAGAAGTGGGCCGCGCACTACGGGGATCAATGGAAGCGGGTGAAGGCGGCCAAGAAGCAGTTCGACCCGGACGGGATCCTGGGCGCGGGCTTCGTGCAGTACGAGTAGCTGGGAGCGCCGGCGTCCCGCCGGCGGACTAACCTCAAGCCCCCGGAGGGGGCGCAACCCGTCTAGCCTGGGGTTTCAACCCCAGGCGGCTGGGCGGCCCGGACCTACCCAACATAGGCAACCCGCCCGCCTGGGGTTGAAACCCCAGGCTAGACGGGTACAGCCCCTTCCGGGGCTGGTCAGGGGCGCACCGCGCCCCTGACGTTCCTGCTGCTGCTACTCCTTCACTGCCGTGATTTTCTGGACCTCCAGGGTCGTCCCCTGGTTGCAGAAGCTGATCTCGGCCTTCTTGCCCACCACGGCCACCCGGTCACCGACCTGGAAGCCCTGCAAGTCGCGGGGCGTAAGCGTGTAGAGCTGGCCGTCGTCGCCGCGGAGGGCCGGGCACTCGACCCCTTCGTCCGTCAGCACGCCAACGACCCGGACTGACCGGTTCTCGTCCCCCTGGCCGGGGTTGTCTTGCGCGGCGGCGGCGCCGGTGAGCGCGAGCGCCAGCAGGAGGATCGAAAGTAGCGTTTTCATCGGATATCGCATCAAGTACTCCTTTCATTCGGGGGGTAAAAAGGAAGGGCGGGACCGACTTCGGTCCCGCCCCCCTTGGACTGCAAGATGATTGCCAGTTGGCTATGAGCTTAACGTCCTGAGACCTCTCCGACCCGGATCGTCTTGCCCGCGCAGCGGGACGGTCCCTCGAGGAAGCCGGTGACCTTGACGTTGTCGCCGTTGCGGAGACTTCCCAGGTTCCCGGTCAAGCCGAACTCGTCGTTGCCGGTCACCAGCACGGGGCAGCCGCGGTTGTTGGCCACGCGCCCCTCCCGGATGATGAGCTGGCGGTTGCCGTTGCGGTCGTCAACGTACCGGTCGTCCTGATAGCGGTCGTCGTACCGGTTGGTGTCGCGGTCGTAGTAGCCGTACTGCTCGACCTTGTTCTGGAACTGGCGCGGGCGCCGGCCCATCCAGTTGTCGCGATCGCCGAAGCGACCGCCGTCGTAATTCTGGTGGTAGTAGACGGTCTGATGGCGGCGGTCCGCCCACAGGGCCGTGACGTCGGTGACCTCGAAGGCGATGCCTTCCCAGTCGCAGTTGCCGCCGTCGACCACCCGGCCGACCACGCGGGCGTGGTCCCCGGTGCGCAGGCCATAGGTGTTGCCCACCAGCATGTAGAGGTCGCCGTTGTCGTCCCTCAGGGCCTGGCACTGGTAGCCCTCGTTGGTGAGGTAGCCGTCCACTGCGATCGAGTCGCCCCCGTTCCAACTGCGCCCGCCCGAGTAGTTGCGGTAGCTGTTCCTGGAGCGGTCGTAGTAGCGGTTCCGCGGGGTGGCGTACCGCTGGACGTTGTTCCGGCGGTTCAGCTCAGCCTGCCGCTGGAGCTGGGCCCGGCGGTTCAGCTCGGCCTGCTGCTGGAGCTGGGCGCGGCGGTTCAACTCGGTCTGGCGCTGGAGCTCGGCCCGGCGATTCAGCTCACCCCGGCGGTTCAGCTCAGCTCGCCGGTTCAGCTCGGCCTGACGGCTTTCCTGGAGCTGCCTGGCGCGGCGGTTGTTCTCGTTCTGCTTCTTCAAGTTGGCCTGCCGCTGGCCTTCGGCCTGACGACGGGCGTCGGCCTGCTGTTTGGCAGCATGCCGCTCGGCGGCATTCTGGCGGTTCAGCTCGGCCTGTCGCTGCGCCGCAGCCCGCTGCTCCTGGCCCTTGTTGCTGCGGGCCTCGTTGCGCTGGCGGTCCGGCCGGGCTTCCTGCTTCTGCTGCTTCTGGTTGCGGTTCTGCCTCTCGGCGCGGTCAGCCTTCTTCTCGTTCTTGTTCGCCTTGTCCGCGTGAGCATTCCGCTCCCGGGGCGAGGGGGCGGCGTAGCTGTTCACCGGCAGCGCCAGGGCCGCCGACAGCAACAATACCGGCCCGAAGACCTTCGCGAGCGGCTTGGATTTGCTGGTGTTCATCGCTGTTGCCTCCTAGTTGTGTCCGGCCCCGAGGAGCCGCGTCTGCCAGCTCTATATAGCAAGGCATGTGCCAGCGAGTTAAGTCATTGCAGGAGAATGGCTTCACTCTTTATTCCCGATAGATCCGTCCTGTCGTGAGGACGGGCGTGGACACCTCTGTGATACCCTCCCGCGCCATGACCAAGACGACGATCCGCATCGCCCACAGTCCGGACTCGGACGACGCGTTCATGTTCTACGCGCTGACCCAGGGGCTGCTCGACACCGAAGGGCTGGAGATCCGGCACGTCCTGCAGGACATCGAGTCCCTGAACCAGGCCGCGTTCCAGGGCACGTACGAGATCACGGCGCTCTCCTTTCACGGCTACGCCCATCTGGCCGACCGCTACCAGCTCATGCCCTCGGGCGCGAGCTTCGGGGACGGCTACGGCCCGGTCGTGGTTTCCCGGTCGCCCATGGGCCGGAACGACCTCGTGGGATGCAGGGTGGCGGTCCCGGGCGAGCTGACCACCGCGAACCTGGTCCTGCACCTCTGGCAGCCCGAGGTGCACCATGAGATCTTCCCCTTCGACAAGATCCTCGACGTCGTGGCCGAGGGGAAGGTGGACGCCGGAGTCGTCATCCATGAAGGACAGCTCACCTATGGCGAGCTCGGGCTGCGGGCGGTGGAAGACCTAGGCGTCTGGTGGAAGCAGGAGACCGGCGGTCCGCTCCCCCTGGGCGGCAACGGCATCCGGCGGGACATCGATCCGGAGCTCAAGGTGCGGCTCTGCCGGCTGCTGACCGAGAGCATCGCCTACGGGCTCGACCATCGGGACGAGGCGCTGGACTATGCCATCCGCTACGCCCGCGGGCTGGAGGACGACCGGGAGCGCTCCGACCGCTTTGTGGGCATGTACGTGAACGACTGGACCCGCGGCTATGGCGAGGCCGGCCGGCGGGCCGTGCAGCTCCTCCTCGACCGGGGCCACGAGGCGGGGATCCTGCCGGCACGGGTGGCGGCCGAGTTCATCGACGTATGACCCGTCCAGCCGCCCTGGTGTTCGACCTCGACGGGACGCTCATCGACTCCCGGCGCGACATCACCACCGCTCTCAACCGTCTGCGGTCCGAGCTGGGCCTGCCGCCGCTGTCGCTCGACCAGGTGGTGGCGATGGTGGGGGAGGGGGCCAAGGTGCTGGTGCGCCGCGCCCTGGCCGACTGGGACCAAGAGCCGACGAAGGAGGTCCTGGACCGCTACCTCTCCTACTACGCCGAGGTCTGCCTGGAGACGACCGTCCCCTATCCCGGGATCGAAGAGATGCTGGCCGAGCTGGCGCCCGACTACCGCATGGCGGTCCTGAGCAACAAGGGTGAGCGGCTGTCGATCGAGATCCTGGAGGGGCTGGACCTGGCCTGGCGCTTCAGGGAGATCCTGGGCGGTGACAGCCTGCCGACCCGCAAGCCCAACCCGGCCGGCCTGCACGCCCTCGCCGACCGCTTCAACGTGCCGGTCGAGCAGCTCATGCTGATCGGCGACTCGCGCATCGACGCCGAGACCGCCCGCAACGCCGGCTGCGCCTTCGCGCTCGTCGAGTGGGGCTTCCCCCGCACCCCGGAGACGGACGAGATCGAGGCCGACCTCATCGTCTCCACGCCGCAAGAGCTGGTGCAGAAGCTCGGGTTCCCAGAGAATCGACTGTAAACTCGAAGTCAAAGCTGGAGGAACGGGATGAAATACCGCGCTTTCGGGTCCACGGGCTCCCAGGTCTCCATCATTGGCCAGGGAACCTGGAACATGGAGAAGGATGACCGCAGGTCGGTCGTCGCGAGCCTGCGGCGGGGGCTCGATCTGGGGATGAACCACATTGACACGGCCGAGATGTACGGCAGCGGCAAGGTCGAGGAGATCGTCGGGGAGGCTATCGCGGGCCGGCGGGACGAGGTCTTCCTGGTCAGCAAGGTGCTGCCCCAGAACGCCTCCCGCAAGGGCACGATCGAGGCCTGCGAGCGCAGCCTCCGCCATCTGCGGACCGACCGGCTGGATTGCTATCTCCTGCACTGGGAGGGACCGCACCCTCTGGCGGACACCTTCGCGGCTTTCGAAGAGCTGCGGAACGCGGGCAAGATCCGCTCCTGGGGCGTGAGCAACTTTGACGAGGACTCGCTCTCGGATGCAATAGAGATCGCCGGAGAGGGCAAGGTGGCCTGCAATCAGGTCCTCTATCACTTGCAGGAGCGGGCCATCGAGCACGCCGTCATCCCTGCCTGCGAGGAGCAGGGCATCGCGGTCGTGGCCTACAGCCCGTTCGGTTCGGGGAAGTTCCCGTCGTCCCACGTCCTCTCCGAGCTCGCCGGCACCCACGGTGCCTCTCCGCGCCAGATCGCGCTCGCGTTCCTCGTGCGCCGGCCTTCCTGCTTCGCCATCCCGAAAACCTCCGATCCCAGTCATGCCGAGGACAACGCCGCCGCGGCCGAGATCGATCTCTCGGATGACGAAGTCCGCCGGATCGACGAGGCGTTTCCCGCGGGGCGGCGGCGGAAAGGCGTGCCGACGCTGTAGCCCGGCATCACTCTCCGGCGGGCACAACTCTGAGCTCCTTCACCGCTTCGAGCTTGCCGAGCGCATCGGTGAGGCTCCTGGCATTTTCGGCCCGGTTGCTCCGGATGATTCCTCGGTATTCGAAGTAGTTTGAGTCGTGATCGACCCGGTAGCTCACTCGGCGCATGGTGAATCCGTGCTCTTTCAGCATCCGGTGTATCTCCGGCTCCGGCATGGCTGCGTGGAGAGCGAAGCGCAGAATCAGGTTCGCATAGAACTGCGCGGGGAATCGGTCTTCGACCCAGCGGAACAGCGAAAGAGTGGCGAGGGTAAGAGCCGTGGCGCAGAGAGCGGGGAAGAAGAATCCGATCCCGACGAGGATGCCGATCGCAGCGGTGATCCACAGCGAGGCCGCCGTCGTGAGGCCGCGGACCGACGACCCGTCCTTCATGATCGTGCCGGCGCCGAGAAAGCCGATGCCGGTCATGATCCCCTGCGCCATCCGCGTCGGATCGAGAGTGACGCGCCCTTGGGTGAGGCCGGGAAACCAGCGGGTCTCGTAGACGGTGATGAGCATCAGGAGGCTCGTCGAGAGGCATACCAGGGCATGGGTGCGAAAGCCGGCGGGCCGGCCGCGATAGGTCCGCTCCAGCCCGATGAGACCGCCGACGACGAGCGCGGCGAACAGCCGCAAGGCCATGTCAAGGTAATCAGGATCGTCAAGAAGATCTCTCACGCTCATAGTTTGTCGCAATCAGACCAGAAACCGTGCCTTGAGCTCCGGGGTCGGCAGCCAGCAGGTCTCGGTCTTGCCGAACCAGCGGTATCGGTTGCGGGCGATCCAGCGGTAGACGGCGTCGCGTAGCGGCCGGGGGACGGCCGCGAAGACCCGGAGCAGCTTCCAGGCGCCCGGCAGATGGCGCGCGATGCGCAGCGCCGCCGAGCTCTCCTGCCAGACCCTCCCGCCTTCGATCAGCACCACGCTTCTCAGGCTGTCCGCGGCGAGCCCATGCTCCGCCAGCAAGCTCCCCCCGGCGTCCGATTGCAGCGCGGCGAAGCGGAACCGCCCTTCCCGGTCGCGCTTCAGGAGGAACTGGACCGAGCCGTTGCAGAGGTTGCAGACGCCGTCGAAGAGAACGATGGGCTCTCCCATACGAAGATCATAGCCCGACCGGGCCTACGAAACTTTTCGTGGTGATGCCGCGTAGTCCGGCTAACGGAGAGGGCCGGACTCCGTCTTACTCCAGGAGGATTCTGCATGAGACGTATCTCGACGTTCGCGACGGTCGCCTTTCTCTGCGCACTGGCGGCCCTGCCGGCTGAGGCCGCCGCTCCGGCCGCCAAGCTCAATCTCTCCCCGTGCAAAAAGCCGGGCCTTCCGGACGACGCCCGGTGCGGCACCTATGAGGTGTTCGAGAACCGTGCGGCGGGGACAGGACGCAAGATCCCGCTCCGGGTCGTGGTCATTCCGGCCAACGCGCCGCAGAAGCAGCCCGATGCGGTCACCTACTTCGCCGGCGGGCCCGGGGGGAGCGACGTCGAGGAGGGATCCTGGGTCGCGCAGATGCTCCGCGGTGCCGACGGCAAGAGACCCCAGACGCGCGACGTGCTGCTCGTCGACCTCCGCGGTACCGGGGAGTCCGCTTCTCTCAAATGCCCCGGCATCCAGGGGATCCAGAACGTCCAGGGCTTCCTCGACGAATTCGTGCCTCTCGCGGGGGTCCGCTCCTGCTACGAACAACTGAGCAAGACCACGGACCTGAGCCAGTACACGAGCGAGAATGCCCTCGACGACCTCGACGAGGTGCGGGCGGCGCTCGGCTACGAGAAGCTGAACCTGATCGGCGGCTCCTATGGCACGCGCAGCGAGCTCATCTACATGCGCCGTCACCCCTCGCGGGTGCGCACGGCGGCCCTCTTCGGCATCGTCCCGAACGACGCGCGCACGCCGCTCCAGTTCGCCCGGAGTGCCCAGAAAGCCCTCGACGGGCTGATCGCCGAGTGCGCGGGCGATGCGGCGTGCAACAAGGCCTTTCCCAGGCTGCGCGAGGAGGTCGCCGAGGTCCTGCAGCGCACCGGAAAAGAGCCAGCCCGTGCCGAGCTGATCGATGCCGAGACGGGCAAGGCTCTCGAGGTGCGGTTCAACCGCGACGGCGTCGCGCAGACGCTGCGCTACATGCTCTACAGCACGGACACGGCAGCCCAGCTGCCGCTCTACGTCCACCTCGCGGCCCAGGGCGACTTCAGGCCGCTGGCCGAGATCGCCCGCGATTGGGGCTCCGGCTTGTCGTCCGACGGTTACTTCCTTTCGGTCACCTGCGCCGAGGACGTCGCCTTCATCCGCGAGGAGGAGATTCCGGCCGCCGTGGCCGGCACCTTCCTGGGCGATTTCCGCGTCCGCAAGCAGCAGGCCGCCTGCAAGGCCTGGACATCCGCGAAGCTCGGACCGGATTTCCTCGCGCCGACCGTCTCCGACGTGCCGACGCTGCTGGTGTCAGGGGAGCGCGACCCCGTGACGCCGTCGAGCGACGCCGAAAAGGTGGCGCGCCAGCTCCGCCGCGGCGTCCACGTGGTCATCCCCGACGGGGCGCACGGCAACAACGGCATGAAGGGGCGGGAGTGCGAGGAGGAGATGATGGTGAGGCTGATCGAGACCGGCACGACCGAGCGGTTCGACACCTCCTGCGTATCCCGCATGGAGCGCCCCGCTTTCGCACTCAGTATGCCTTGATCCAAACGGCCCCTGGTGCCCGGAGGCACCAGGGGCATCCTTCACTCAGTTCGTCCGGAAGTCGATCTCCCAGAATCCCAGAGTGCCGGTATCCGCCGCGGCCAGGTCGCGCACGCGCAGCTTCCACGCGCCGTTGATGGCCTTGCCGGTGAACGCCGAGAGCGTCTGCGCCGGGGCCGTGAGGTCGGCGTAGACGGTTTTGATGTTGTCGGTGGTGCCGCCCGTCAGGTTGTGGAGCAGCACGGTCGTGTTGTCGGGGCCGATCAAGGCCACCTCCAGGTCTCCCTGGTAGGTGTGAGTGATGTCCACCCTTACCCTCAGGCTCACGATGGTTCCCGTGGCCGCCACGTTGATCGTGCTGGTGATGCCGGTCGCATTGTTGTCCGGGATCGCCGTGTTGGCCGTGAGCGTCGAGTAGCCGTTGAAGGTCACCTTCCAGGAATTGAGCGTCCCGGTGTCCGACGCGGCCAGATCGCGCACGCGCAGCTTCCAGGCTCCCGAGGTGTTCTTGGTGTTGAACGCGGTCAGGGCCTGCGCCGAGCGCGTGGTGATGTTGTAGGTCGTGTTGATGTTGTCGGTGGTGCCGCCCGTCAGGTTGTGCAGCAGGACCGTCGTGTTGTCCGGACCGATCAGTGCCACTTCCAGGTCGCCCTGGTAGGTATGGGTGATGCCCACGTTGACGCTCACGCTGGTGATGATCATCGAGTTGGGCACGTTGATCGTGCTGGTGACGCCCGTGGCGTTGTTGTCGGGGATCGCCACGGCCGGGGAGGACGAGAACGTCAGGACCTGGTTGCCGCTGCACACGCTCGTGGTCGCCGTGGCCTGGGCCGAGTTGGCCGAGGTGCAGGCGCCCACCGCCTGGACGACGTAGAAGTAGGCCGTGTTGCAGGTCAGGCCGGAGTCGGAGAACGACGGGGTGGGCGAGGTGCCGGCCGGGCTGTACGGGCCGCCGCTCGTGGTCGAGCGCAGGATGTTGTACGAGGTCGCGCCCGCGGAAGCGGTCCACGCCACGTTGATCTGGGTCTGGCTCGCAGCAGTCGCAGACACTCCGGTCGGCACCGGCGGCGGTACGCAGGGCGAGCCGAAGTCGACGACGGCAAAGCCGACGTTCTCCTTCTGGGTGTTGGTGGACGAGCCGGGGTAGAAGTGCCGCGAGTCGACCCAGGCCATGTAGGCCTTGCCGTTCTTCACGTCGAGGCCCATGTACTCGCCGTACTGGTTGGGGTTGCGGTTGGCGTTGTCGGTGGTGTTCTCGTCGGTGTAGCTGATGCCGCTGTTGTTGAACTCGGCCGACGGCTGGCTGGCCCTGGTATTGGCCTCGAAGCTCACGCCGCAGTTGGTCGAACGGGTCGTGTAGTACTCCACCTTGCGGTTGTTGACGTCGGCGCGGGCGTCGTGCCAGGCGACCACGACGCTGCCGTTGGACTGGTCCACCTGCAGGAAGGGGTGGAACTGGGTGCGGTTCGCGAGGCCGTCGTCGTTGACCTTGACCGGCGCCAGCCAGGTTGCGCCGTTGTTGGTCGAGCGGGTGACCCAGATGTCGGTCTCGGTGGCGCCGCCCGAGGTGTAGTCGCCATAGGTGGCGTAGAGCGTGCCGTCGCAGGCTCCGCCCGAGTTGTCGACGTCGATGGCGCCGAAGGGAGCGATGCCGCGGCTGTCGGCGACCGGCGGCATGTTGGTCCCGGAGAAGCCCGTCAGGTTGTGGTCATGCACCTGGACCGCCGCGGACCAGGAGACGCCGCCGTTGGTGGACCGGGTGTACCACATCCGCTCGTCGGTGCAGGTGCTCGCGCCGCAGGCGAGCGATTCCCAGGCCACGTGCACGGTACCGTTCTTCTGCACCGCGATCTCGCAACCGAGGTCGATGCCGCCGACCGGCGCGGTCGGCAGGTCCACCTCGGTCCAGGTCACGCCGTTGTTCGAGGAGTAGGCGAACTTCTCGTTGTTGGAGCGGTCCCAGCAGGTGTAATGGCGGCCGTAGAAGGGGCTCGCCAGGGTATTGTCGATGGCGTAGAAGTTCTTGTCTTCGAGGGTCCCGGTAGCCCAGGCGTTCTTGATCACGCCCTGCTTGACCCAGGTGGCGCCGCCGTCGGCCGAGCGCGCGACGATCATCGAATATTGAGTCGTGGTGACGCCGCGGCAGAGCAGCATGTAGTTTAGGAAGACCTCGTTGTTGTCGTTCCAGTAGAGCGCCGGATCGGAGCCGGTGATGGTGCCGGTGCACGTGCCCAGGGTGAACACGTTGTTCGACGGCGCGCAGGTGTAGTCCCACGTCGCTCCGCCGTTGCTTGAGTAGAAGACCGACTGCGTGTCCTCGTTGTTGCAGGCGGCGCCGGCGTTGCCCCAGGCATTGGCGGCGGCGACCATCTGGTTGGTGTTCCGGTGGTTGACCGCGATCTGGATCTCTCCGTCATAGTCGAGCGGCGCGGGGCTGTCGGTCGAGGCTGCGTTGCGGTTGGTGCCGGCCGTAGCGAAGGCGTCGATGCCGATGATTTCCGAGCCGGTGTCGGCCGGCCACCGGCTCAGCACCTGGTCGACGTGCTCGTCGCCGTAGAGGCTGCGCGCCAGCGCCTGGTTGAGCTCCATCCAGCGGACGTGGTGTTCCTGGGTGATGCGCGGCACGACCACCTCGTAGTGCCTCACCTCCATGTCGATCTCCAGGTAATCGAGCGGCGACAGCGGCATTCTCTTCAGGAGCGCATCGACCGCCGCGCGGTTCCTATGGTTCGCATTCGCCTGCTTTTCCAGCTCCTTGAGGGCGGGATCGCGATTGAAAGCGTCGTAAGCAGGGCGGAGCTTCTCGTGGAGCGCCGCCTTGGACATGGATTCGATCTCTTGCGCGCGGGCCGTGCCGGTCGCCGCAAGGGCGGCGAGGCAGAGGGCAGCCAACAGGATACGTGCCATCCTTCGCATAAAACCACAACCTCCCGGATATGGGTTCGAGACCGGATCATCCGGCCTGGTACAAAGCACAGCGAATGGATTGCGTTCCGATGGGCTCAGCCGCGTCGAGGAGACTTTTGGCTGTGAACAGCGCGGGATTTCGTCGCCCTAAAGAAATCTAGTGCGCGCCGGGGCTAAAAGCGAGCCGCCGTCGCGGGGATTCTGTAGCAGAAACATTATGTAGCTGCTACATAATCCTGCGGGACTCCGACGGATCTGTTTGCAGGCGTGGAGCTTACAAGCTACTCGGGCTCGATGCGTCCTAGAGCTTCGTCGGTCGCCAGCTCAAGCTCGGCGAGCTCTTTGGCCGTGAGGGCACGGATTCGAGTATCGAGCGCGCTCTTCGGCACAGCCCGCATTTGAAAGGCTAAAGCCACCGAGTCTTCAGGGAGACCCTGACTCGGCGAAGCCCGTACGATCGCCGTTCCTGCCAGATTGGCTCGGTCCAGGTTGGTGGTCAGTGGAACGACGAGCACTGACTGGAGAGCGCTTGTCAGCGCATCGCTCTGCCAGATGATCACAGGACGGCGGCCGGTCTGCTCACGGGGGCGGAAGGGGCCCAGGTCTGCCCACCACACCTCGCCTCTTCTCAACTGTGGTCCTCATCGTCCAGCGCGTCTGCCCATCCGGCGAGTCCCTGTTCGGCGAGCGCCTGATCCTCTTCTGTCCCGCTCTTTGCCAACCGCTCGAGGTTCCAGCGTTTCGGATCTGGATGGCGTACTACGATCAGCGCCACACGCTCTCCCGGTGTGAGCGCCAGAGGCGTCTCCGGCCTGAGCAGACCTTCTTCGTAGCGAGCTTCAATGAATCGCATGATGGGCACCATCATACAACCCGTAGCTCACAGCCGCAGGTCGCGCCGGATCTGGCCGTACTCCAGGTCCAGAACGAGCACGCGGCCGCGGTCGTCGGTCAGGCAGAGGATCTGGCCCTGGAGGTGAACGGTCACCCGCTGAGCGCGGCCGAGGATCACTTCGGCCTTCACGCGACCGGTGCCGCGGTGGACCACGAAGACGCGTGCGGCTGCCGGGCCGCGGGCCGAGCCCACCAGCCAGTCGCCGGTGACGGCCAGGTCTCCCGGTTCCCAGTCTTCCCCTGGGAGCGGGACTTGGAGCAGCGGCTCGCCATGGATCTTCAGGTGGAGCACGGCGGCCGAGACCCATTGCTCGGCCACGGTGCCGTCCGGCGCCACGGCGAGCTGGCGCGGGCCTCCCACGCCTCCGCGGGCGACGAGAGGCACTTCCTGACGGTTGCGGAGCTGTAAAGCGGGCACCTCGTAGGTCCAGGCTTCCGGCTCTTCGCCGCCGCTGCCACTGGTTATTAGAGAGCAGCGGGTGGCCGAGCGGGCGAGCGCCATCACCGTGCGGCCCGCGACCGGCGTGCCCCAGGGGCCGTCGAAGCGGCGGGAAGTCGCGTCCACCGCGACCAGGCCGTCCGGCGAGACCACGAGCCAGAGGGCGCCGTCGTAGTCCGGGGCGAAGGCTTCGAAGCGGGCGTCGCACCACGCCTCCGCCCGCCGGCTCGCCAGGTCGATCCTCGCCAGGCGCCACGACGTGCCCCGGCGGGCCAGCGCGATGGCCCGGTCCCCGAGGTCGGAGACCACCAGGTGATGGGCCGGCTGGTCGAGCTCCGCGACCGGCCGGCCGGCGCGCGAGATCAGCCGTACCCCGGCCTCTCCGAGCGCGACGACGGTTAGGCCGCTGGGGAGGAAAGCCGCGTCGAAGCCGGAGCGGGTGCCGACGTCCGAGCCCGCGATCTCGATCTTCCAGACTTTTTCGCGGGCGATCCAGGGCTCGCGGCCGGGGAGGGGCAGGGCCGGCGTGTCGGCGCGCAGGGCGCCGTCTTCTGCAAAGGCCACGAGCTGGCGGAAGCGGGCCGGCGACATGCGGGCGCCGAAGCGGCCCGAGTCCCGGGCCATGGCGCGCACCGCGGCCCGGGCGATCGCTTTGGCGGCCGGCGTCTTCGGTCCCTGGCAGAGGGTATCGGCGAAGGCGAGCCGCGTCGTAGCCCCCTCGGCGCGCCAGTTCTCCAGGATCGAGAGGGCGCGCTCCCGCACCTCCTCGAACTGCTCGGGCACCAGCGTCACCTTGCGCGCCAGCATGCGGCCGGCCGGGCCGCCGCCCTGCTCGATGGCGCGGTCCATCCATTCGAGGGCCATGTGCCGCGCCTCGGGGATCGGCCAGATGGAGTCCACGGCCGCGGCATAGTCGCCGGCCTCGGCCAGCCCCGCTCCCCAGAGCAGCCGCAGGGACTCGGCCTCCTCCTGCTTGCGCGTCCGCTCCAGGCGGGTCACCGCGTCCGCGAAGGCGCCGGTGCGGCGGGCGATCCAGAAGGCGCGCTCCCGGTCTCCGGCCAGGAACCACTGGCGGACCACGAGGCCCGGCGGCAGCTCGCGCGCTTCGGCCATTTCGGCGGCGAGCCAGAGGGAACCGTGGCGCTCCAGGAAGGCGACCGCCTCCTCGTGCGCGTTGAGCACCTCGGCGAGCAGGAAGGCCGCCTCTTCGATCCGGCCCTGCGCCTCCAGCCGGTCGAAGGCCGCGCGGTAGATGCGCTGCAGCTCGGCGTGGAGGTCCGGAGCCAGGTGGAGGGCCGGCCGCGTCGACGCGGCCCGCAGCTCCAGGTCGCGCCGGGGCGACGGCAACCGCAATGGGAGAGCGCGGAGCGCCTCTCCGGCCTCGCCTCCGAGCGGGATGGCATAGCGCAACGCCTCGCGGAGGTCGCCATCCTCGAACAGCTCGATCATCCTCTGGATGTAGGCGGCGTGGCGGCGGCCGAGCAGGCGCGACAGCCTCGACGCCACGGTGAGCCGGGCGGACAGGCGATGGAAGCCGGCGGTCAGCCGCTGCCCCAGGGGGGCGGCCGTTCGTGAGCGTGCGGAAGTCGGCGCGACGCCGAAGTCCCAAGAGCCGGAGGCGGACCGGGCGACCTCGTCCCCTCCGGCCAGGGTGGGCCGCCGCCAGCCGCGCAGGGCCCAGCGCAGGGTCTGGGCTCCTCCGAGGACGAGCCCCACGGGCGAGAGCTGCCGCCTGGCGATGGAGATCCGACCCGTAGGCTCGCGCCGGCTCAGGGCGGCGAGCACCTCGGCCAGCTCGGGCGCGGCCTGCGGCACTCCCTTCATGCGCGAGCGGGCGTCGAAAGCCACCGGCTCCGGGACCGACAGGCGCGGCTGCGCGGGAGGCGCGCCGAGCGAGGCCGTGGCGATCACTCCGAAGTCTTCGACGTCGAGCCAGGCCGCGGGATCCTCCCGGTCGGCCTCGGCGGTCCTCTCCGCGACGGTGTGCCCGGCGCGGGGGCGTACCACGGCGCCGGCCGGTGGATCGAGGGCGCGCAGCTCCTGGGCTTCCAGGGGCGCGCCCAGGAGAGCGTTGCCTGGCACTACCCTTTGCGCGACCAGGGGCAGCCCCGGCGAGCGGTCGGAGGCCACGCGGCGCGGCTCGGGCAGGCGGACGAGCCAGCCGCGCGGGACCCTGTAAACCGACGTGCCCGGCATCCAGAGCTCCAGCACCCGGCGGCGAGCCTCGAGCAAACCAACGAGTGTGGCATCGATCAGGAATCCCGAGGCCTCGACCACCCCGCGGAAGATCAGGGTGCGCGGCAGCGGTCCTCTCACAGGACCTCCTCGTCGGGCGTGCCCGGCACGCGGCGGAGGAGCACGGCGTCGTGGTCGAGAGAGTAGACCGTCAGCTCGCCGTGCACCGTGACCCAGGCGATCCAGGGCGCGCCCGGGCAGGCCGCGGCATGCCGGATCTCCGCGGAGGCCGCGGGCAGCCGGCGGGTACCACCCAGGCTGGCGAGGAGGAGAGTGCGGCCGTCGCCTTCGAGGAGCAGAAGCCCGGGCTCGTGGCGCTCCCGGTTGCGCGCCACGCCCACGACACGGGTGCCCTCGAACGGGACCAGCCAGGAGCGGTTGCGGCCGTAGATCTCCCAGGCGCCTCCCTGCTGCGCCACGGCCACCAGGCCGTGCTCGGGATGGCCGAGATGGCCGCCGAACCCGAAAAAGGCGGGCGCGCCCTCCTCCGCCTCTTCCAGGATGCGGATCGTGCGCGGTGCGCCGGAGCCTGCCAGGGCCGCGGTGAGGCGGGCCGGGCTTCCGGAGGCCGCGGCCTCGACGAATGCGAGGTGGCCGGCCACGTAGGCCGCCGCCGACACCCGCGAGGCGAGCCGCAGCAGGTCACCGTCCCAGACGCGGAAGAGCGTGCCCTCGGCGTCCAGGAGATAGGTATGGATGCCGACCTGGAAAAGGGGCTGGAGCGGAGCCCCGGCGCCTCCAGCGCGGAAGGGGGCGTCCACGGGCGAGCAGGGCACACCCGGCGTGCCGCCGCCCCCGCGCTTCTTGCTGGCGTAAACGAGCGCGGCGCCGCCGTCCGGCAGGCCGGTGGCGAGGATCACCTGGCCGTGGGCGAGCCCGACCGCGGCCGGCGGCTGACCGGGCCAGGGATCGTAGAGCCGCGGCGCGCCGGCCGGCGAGCGGGGGGAGTTGGGCACGGGGAAGGCCACGACGCCGCCCCCGGCGGCACGGGCGAAGAGCTTGGAGCCGTTGGCCGCGAAATGGAGCTCCGACGCCGGCACGAGCGCCGCTTCCAGGCGGTCGGGGGCGGCTGCCGCGGCCGAGAACGGGTCGCGCAGCAGGCGGGCGCAGGCGGCATGATCGGGGAGCTCCAGGGTGATGGTCGGGGAGGGGGTGCTCCCTGCAATTCCACGGCGCACCCTCACCGCCACCCGGCGGGCCTCGGGATCGAGCACATCCCAGACCTGGAGGACGGAGGCGCCGCGGGTGCCCGGCACCGCGGAGAGCCGCGGCGGACCCACGAACCAGATGTCGTCGGCCTCGCGCCATCCATGCAGGCGCTTGTGCCAGGCCGCGACCTGGCCGTCGGTGGCCTCGTGCGGAGTGCGCGCCTGGAGCAGGCGCTGGATGCCCGCCTCGGTGACCTTCTCGAACAGGGGAGCTTCCGGCTCCTGGAGGATGCCCCAGGCGAAGCGGACGCCCGCGGCTTCGGCCCGGCGCGAGAGGACGATCAGCGCCGCGAGCTGGGCGATGCGCGGCGAGCCGAGCTGGTTCGGTCCGGCGTCGAACACCGCGGCCGACACGCGCGAGGCGGCCGGCACCGGTCGCGCCTGGTGCAGGAACAGGTGCTCGCCCGTCGCGGCGCGGCGCACGAACTCCTCGGGCGCCTCCTCGGCGAGCAGCCACTCCGAGGTGAGGAGGCGCTCGTAGGAGCCGCGCCGGGTCAGGCCGTCGTAACCGTCGGGCTCGCCATCCGCCTGGTGCCGCTTCACCTGGAGTGGGCCGACGGCGAAGGAGAGTCGGTGCAGGACGGGGCCCAGGGAGACCGCGAGGTCGCGCGGGAAGATGCCAAGATGCGGAGCCCAGTGGGCGAGGGCGCGCGGCAGGTCCATCAGGGCTTCTCCTGCAGCAGGAAGCTGAGACGGCGGCGGATCAGAGGTCGCGCCTCCAGGACCGAGGCGAGGAAAGGCGGATCGAGGAGGACTGCGAGAGGAGGCTCGGCCTTCGAGTGCCCGGCGCGGATCACGAGGGCGCGCTCGAGCAGGGGCAGCGGCACCGTGGGCTCGCGGTTCGTGGGCAGCAGGAGGGACGGGGCGCGCGGGTCGCGGCCGAGATAGATCGCGCCGTCGACCCAGGGGAGTAGGGCACCATCCCCGGCATTGCCGAGCACCAGGATCAGGTCCTGTCCGGCCACGCCGGTCAGGCGCGCCAAGTCCTCGTCGCTGCGTGCGAGCAGCCGGCGGGCGAGGGCCCGCGCCGCTTCTCCCCTTGCCGCCATTCCGACCGGCTCGAGCGGCGCCGAACGCGGGCGCCACGCGATGGGGACCAGCTCGTCGTTCATGAGCTCCTGACGGCTTTCAGCTCGGGTCCTTCAGTGAATCCAGCAGCGGCGGGGCCTCCGCGCAGTGCCTCCACGATGCGCTTTCGCACTTCGACCAGCTCGGGCGGCAGGGTCTCGGGCGCAAAGCCGGCGTCGATCTCACGGGCGATGCCTTCGAGACGGAGCAGCCAGTCCTCCAACTCCTCGTCGTCCCCCGGCTGCTCGCGCAGGGCGTCGCGGCCGGCGGCGGCGATGCGGGTGGCGCGCGCCAGGGGTCCGAGGGAGGCCTCCTCGGCGGCGGCCGGCAGCGTGGCGTTCTCGGTCCGGGCCAGGACCTCGCCCAGGCACTCCCGGGCGAGCGCCTGCTGCTCGCGGGTGGGCACGGCCAGCACCAGAGGCCAGAGGTCGGCGTCCGTGGCCCGCGCGCGTCCGGCGAGAGCGGCGGCCGCGGCGACCAGCCCCTGCACGCGCACGGCCCGACGGTCCGAGAGCACGATCCCGGCGCCGCGCAGCAGGCGGATGGCGTGCGCCAGGTGGGGCCGCACGCGGGCGAGGTCGGACTGGCGGGCCGCGGCAGTCAGTGTGTCCAGGTCGGCGAGGCTGGCGGGCTGGAAGTCGTGAGCCTCTCCATGATCCAGGTCCCAGCCCGCTTCGAGAAGCTCCTCCAGCCGCGGATCGGGGACGGGGTCCACGAACACGCGCACGAGGAAGCGGTCCGAGAAGGCGGCGAGGGAATCGTCCTCGGGCAGGGCATTGGAGGCGCCGACGCAGACCCGCAGCGGGCAGCGCACCAGGGTATGGCCGCGGCGGAACACGCGCTCGTTGAGGATGCCCAGCAAGGTGTTGAGGATGGCGGTGGAGCCTTTGAAGACCTCGTCGAGGAAGGCGAGCTCGGCTTCCGGGAGCATGCCGGAGGTCTCGGTCTCGACGAAGCCCTCCTTCAAGCGGCGCAGGTCGATGGGCCCGAAGATCTCGCTGGGCTCGGTGAAGCGGCCGAGGAGATACTCGAAGAGTCGGGCGTCGACGGCGCGGGCGATGCGGCGCACGGCCTCGCTCTTGGCCGTGCCGGGCGGGCCGATGACGAGCACGTGCTCGCCGGCCACGGCCGCGAGGGCGATCAGCTCGGCGAGCGCCTCGCGCTCCACGAGCCCGCGGGTAGCGCCGGAAAGGGCGATCCGCAACGCGGCGGCGGCGTCGGTGAGGGGCTTCGTCATGGGCGGAGCTTCAGAGGGACCATGGTATGCCAGGTCCGGCCGCTCGGCAATGAAGGGTTCGCGCGACATCCTGCGTCAAGCTTCCTATATATAAGTGTCCGCAAGGGGGGTACAAATGGACAACCTCGGTCCAACTTCCTCAGAAGAAAAGCTTGTGCCAACCTGGTTGGCAGGTGCGGGTCGGGGTTGCCTCCGCGGTGAGCGGCGTTTAACCCTGCGGCTCGTAGATCGTCGGCTTGCGCGGCAGAGAAGGCTGTGGCACCTGCTCCGGATGAGGGAGGATCTGCCGCAGGTAGGGCTCGATGCCTAGACTCTGGTCCCAGTTCGGCGGATAGCCCAGGGAGACCTCCTCGAAGCGGACGCCGTCCCGGAGGTAGCTGCCACGGATGTGGAGGTGGCCGTAGATCACGGCCTCGGCCCGGTAGCGGATGTGCCAGTCCTCGGTGAGGCGGGTGCCGCACCAGATGGAGAAGCGCGGGATGCGCGGCAGGATCGCCAGGTCCCGCCGCAAGGGGAAGTGGTTGATGATCACCAGGGGTGCGCGGGCCGCGGCCTCCGCCAGGCGCGGCTCGGTCTGCCTCACCCGCTGCTCGCACCAGGCCTCCCGGGACCGGTGCGGGTCGGGGTGGAGGAGCACCTCGTCCGAGCAGAGGAGGTTCTCCTCCGCGGCCCACGCGATGGCCCCCTCGACCGAGTCGATCCCGTCCGGCCGGAAGGTGTAGTCGTAGAGCACGAAGGTCGGCGCGAGAACGCAGTTCGGCCCCTGGCCTGTCCAGGTTACGTACGGGTCCTCGGGAGTCAGCACGCCGAAGTCGCGGCAGATCTGGACCTGCCGGCGGTACTTGGCCTCGCCGCGCAGGTCTTCGGCCCGGGTTGGGATCGTCCAGAGGTCATGGTTGCCCGGTACCCAGAGGAGCCGGGCGAAGCGGCGGGTGAGGAGCGACAGGGCGAAGCGCAGGTGCTCCTCGGTCTCGCCTACGTCGCCGGCCAGGATCAGCCAGTCGTCCGGGTGCGGACGCAGGGCTTGCAGGGCCTGCCGGGTCACCTCGTAGCGGAGGTGCAGGTCCGCCAGCGCGTAGAGCTTCATCAGCTGGGGAGGACAGCCGGCTCGGCGGTCTCGGCAGTCTCGGCTGCGTCGGCGACCTCGCCGGGGAGGAGCAGGGACTGGCTGACCCCTTCGTCCGTCCGGCTCATCTCCACGAGAGGATGGCGGACCGGCTCCACGGAATGATCCGGATGGTAGAGCGCGCCGCCGCCCGTGGGGATGCCGAAGCCCCGCGCGTTCTCGCCCGCAAGCGGCACGATCTGACTCAGGCGGGACCAGCTCGGCTCGTCGTGGACGTCGATCACGAAGGGCACCAGGCGGAAGGTGTCGAAGATCTTCTCGTCCTCGTTCCACCCCTTGAGCCCGAGCTGCACCGCCCCGGCGGATACGCCGATGAGCAAAGACCCGCCGTAGTAGCGCTGCGCGATCGCGTCGCGCAGGCCGGTTCGTTCGAACACGTCCCACCCCCGCTCCACGTCGCCGCCCGCCAGGAGGATCAGGTCGGCCTGGTGGAGGAAGGACCGGTCTTCCGGCTGGGGATCGGAGGGGATCAGCCGGCAGTCGCGGATGCCGATCTCCCCCATGGCGGCCTCGAAGAGCTGGTAGAACTCCGGCGCGTCGCCGTTCGAGGCGCCGAGGTAGGCCGCCTTGAATGAGCGGTTTTCTCCATCGGCCTCCAGGAGCTGGCGGGCGCGGGCGAGGAACGGCTCGCCGTTCTCTTCGCGCCAGAAGAGGGGTTGGCTGTCGGCAAGCAGGAAGATCGGCTTCACGTTCGACATACGGGTATCTTATTCGGCGTAGCCGAGAGCGCGAAGCCTGGCGGCGCTCTCCGCGTCGATCTGGGTGGCGAGCACCCGGTCCGAGGCGGTCAGGCCCTTGGTGACCGAGGCCATCCAGCCCCGCAGGCCGGCGGAGACGGACGCGGCCCGCACGCCAAGGCTCCGCATCTCCCTCGGGTCCTTGAGCAGGTCGAACAGCCAGCGTCGCTTTTCTCCGATCCGGAAGATTTCCTTGCGCGAGCCGGTGAGCACCGCCACCTCGAGCAGCCCCCTGGCGCGGGCGCTCTTGGCCTCCTGCGCCGAGAGGACCGCCCCCTTGTGAGCCTGGAACAACATCACCCGGTCGTGCGGCGGCTCCGCCCCGCGGGTGAGGACCGGCGTCCAGTCATAGCCATGGAACGTGCCCGGGATCGGCAGGCCCGCCAGACCGAGGATGGTCGAGGCCACGTCGATGTTCAGCGCCGGCGCCTCCACGACCCCGGGCCGGACCTTGCCCGGCCAGATGAATCCCAGGGGGATGCGCAGCGTGGGCTCATAGAGATTGCGGCCATGCCCCCAGTAGGAGTGCTCGCCCAGGCTCTCGCCATGATCGGCGGCGAAGACGATCAGGGTGTTGGCCGCGAGCGACGGATCGCGCTCGATCGCGGCCAGCAGCCGGCCGACCTGGTGGTCGGTGAAGGCGACCTCGGTGTCGTAGCGGTCCTGGCGTGAAACCTCCGCTTTTCCAACCGTAATGCCCAGCCGGCTCGCGAAATCCTCCTGGAGGCGATAGGGGGCATGCGGCTCCACGTAGTGGACCCAGAGGAGGAACGGCTTCCGGTGGTCCTCTTGTTGCTCCTTCAACCAGGAGAGAGAGGCCTCGGTGAGGTCCTCGGCCGTGGCCTCCCCCTTGAACATGCCGAACCAGCGCTTGCGGCTGAATACCTCGTCGTAGCGCTGGAAGTGGTCGCCCAGGCCGGAGATGCCATTGCGCAGGGTCCAGTTGCCCACGAAAGCGGCGGTGCGGTAGCCGCGGCGGTCCAGCACGCGGGCGGCGGAGGTCGCGTCCGGCCGCAGGCGGAGGCCGTTGCGCGTGGCGCCGTGCTCGTGCGGATGGAGCGAGGTGAACATCGAGCAGAGCGACGGATTGGTCAGCGGCTCGACCGTGCGCGCCTGGGTGAAGCGCACCCCCTGGGCAAGCAGGCGGTCCAGGTTCGGCGTGGTCGGCCGGCCGTAGCCGTAGGAGGACAGCCGGTCGGCGCGCAGCGTGTCGATGGTGATGATCAGGACATTCGGGAAGCGCTGCGCGGGCTGGGCGTGTTGCGCCGGAGCGCTTGCGGGCAGGGCCAGGAAGAGGCCAATCAGGATGCTAAGCTGAACCGCATGGAGGAGATCAGGCCTGACTCCAAACCCGGTGCAGCTCCGGACGTCGAAAAGGAAGCGGCGGCACGCAGCGGCGAGGCTCCGCGCTGGGGCAAGGGCACCGAGAACCCGGAGGACGGCCGGTTCCTCGAAGGTCCGCACACCCGCACCTCCGAGCTCAAACGGCTGTTCCGGATCGCCGCCGACTTCATCCGCGGCTTCCGGGCGCTCCACTTCGTAGGCCCCTGCGTGACCGTGTTCGGCTCGGCACGGTTCCCCGAGGACCACCGGTACTATGACCTGGCCCGCGAAGTGGGCCGGCGCCTGGGCCGGGCGGGCTTCACGGTGCTCACCGGCGGCGGCCCCGGCATCATGGAGGCCGCCAACCGCGGCGCGCGCGACGTGGGCGCTCCGTCCCTCGGCCTCAACATCATCCTGCCGCAGGAGCAGAGCCCCAATCCCTACCTGGACCGCTGGGTGGAGTTCCGCTACTTCTTCGTGCGCAAGGTGATGCTGGTCAAGTACTCCTACGCCTTCGTGGTCCTGCCGGGCGGCTTCGGCACCCTGGACGAGATCTTCGAGTGTGCCACCCTGATCCAGACCGGCAAGATCCGGAGCTTTCCCCTCGTGGTGATGGGGAAGGACTACTGGAAACCCCTGTCGGATTTCATCTGCCATGGCATGGTCCAGGAAAAGACGATCCTTCCCGCGGACTGCGAGCGGATCCTGTTCACCGATTCAGTCGACGAGGCGATGGACCGCATCATGAGCGCCGCGACCCAGTTCGGGCTGGTCTGGGAGGCGGCCCCTCGCTGGTACTTCGGCGAAAGCGGTTTGCAAAAGCCGCGCCTCGAACCGTCCTCTGAGCCTCCCGGGAAAGCATAACTTGCTCTGCGGCCGGTCCTGAGCTAGCCTTCGAGTCCAGATTCTTCCAGGAGCGAGCCGCACCCCTCATGCCCCGTACTCAACGCAAGATCTTTGTCCTCGACACCTCGGTCATCCTGTACGACTTCAACGCAATCCACAACTTCCAGGAGCACGACGTCGCGATTCCGATCACGGTGCTCGAGGAGCTGGACTCGTTCAAGAAGGGCAACTCGGTCCTGAACCTCCAGGCCCGGGAGTTCATCCGACAGCTCGATAAGCTGGCCGGGCACGGCATGCTCGACAACTGGATCCCGCTCGATGGACCGGCCCGCGGCAAGTTCCGCGTCCTCACGGACGAGAACGCGCCAGTCGACGCCGCAGAGGTCTTTGGCACCAAGAAGGCGGACCACCGCATCCTGAACGCCGCCTTGAGCCTCGCCCGCGCCGAGCCCGACCGCAAGGTCGTCCTGGTGAGCAAGGACATCAACCTGCGGCTCAAGGCCCGAGCCCTGAAGCTGCCGGCCGAGGACTACGAGACCGTCAAGATCAAGGACCTCGACCACCTCTACAAGGGGAAGAGCGAGATCGAGCTGCCCAACCCGGACATCATCGACCGCCTCTACCGCGAGGAGTCGGTTCCGGTGGAGGAGATGTTCCCGGGCTCGGACCGGCCGACGTCGAACCATTACTTCATCCTGCGCAGCCAGGGACGGTCGGGCCTGGGCTACTACAACCCGCGCACCGAGCGGGTGGAGCGGATCATCAAGCCGCTGGCGTATGGAGTCTCACCGCGCAACGCCGAGCAGACCTTCGCCCTCCACGCCGTGCTCAACGCGCAGATCCCGTTGGTGACGCTCTCGGGAGCGGCGGGCACGGGCAAGACCCTGCTGGCGCTCGCCGGCGCCCTGGAGCAGCGGCGCGATTTCCGCCAGATCTACCTGGCGCGGCCGATCGTGCCGCTGTCGAACCGCGACATCGGCTTCCTGCCCGGGGACATCCTGTCGAAGATCAACCCGTTCATGCAGCCGCTCTGGGACAACCTCGGCATCATCAAGAACCAGTTCGGCGAGCGCGAGCGGGAGTACAAGAAGGTCGACGAGCTGGTGGAGACCGAGAAGCTCCACATCGTGCCGCTCGCCTACATCCGCGGGCGCAGCCTGTCGAACGTGATCTTCATCGTGGACGAGGCGCAGAACCTGACGCCGCACGAGGTGAAGACGATCATCACCCGCGCCGGGGAGAAGACCAAGGTCATCCTGACCGGCGACATCTTCCAGATCGACACGCCCTACCTGGACGCCCACAGCAACGGCCTCTCCTACCTGATCGACCGCCTGCGGGGCAATGCCCTGTACTCGCACGTGAACCTGGAGAAGGGGGAGAGGTCGGAGCTGGCGAACCTGGCCAGCAGCCTGTTGTGACACGGACACACGGACGATCACGGACGAACACCGACCAACACGGACGCAAGCCGCCGGATGTGTCCGTGGCTGTCCGTGTCCGTCCGTGATTGTCCGTGTGTGAGTTACCGCCGCAGAACGAGCAGCGCCGCGGTCGCCAGCCCCACCACCAGCAGCCCCAGGCCCAAGGCGTCCAGCGCCGGAGCCTCGACGGCCGCGGCCTGTCCGAAGCCTGTGGCGGCGCAGATGCCGCCGTCGATCGCCAGACCTTCGAAGCCGTTGATCGGCTTGCCCGAGGGATCCTTGAGCGTGAGCACCACCGTGGCCTTGCCGGTCAGCGTGTCGATCTTGAAGAGCTGGCTCGGCTGGCCGCTGGCCTTGCTGCCGGGGCCGAGATCGTTCAGGCCATAGAGGGTGCCATCGCGGTCGAAATCGAGGCCGCCGTCCTGGAGCGTGACCGCGCCGAGGGGACCGACGGGGGTGGCCTTGCCGGTCGCGGGATCGACGATCACCAGGTTGTCCTTGCCGTCCCCGCCGAGCCCATAGAGCCCGAAGAAGTTTCCGGCCAGGCCCGTGACCTCCATTCCCTGATTGCCGATCCAGGTCGCGGCCCCCGTCTTCAAGTCCAGCCCGAAAAAACGCAGCGGGTTCTTCGGGGCGTCCGTGGACATGAAGAGGCTGCCGTTGCTGGCGAAGGCTAATCCGGTATCGGTGACGTCCAGGCCGAGGCTGCCCACGGTCGTGCAGGCGCCGGTCTTGAGGTCGCAAGTGACGAGCCGGTCCTTGACGTCGTCCACGCCATAGAGCTTCTTGCAGCCGGGATCGAAGGCGAGCCCCTCGATGCCGTCGAACCCAGTCGCGCCCAGCGGTGTGGCCACGCCCGTGGCGAGGTCGATCTTGTACAGCTTCTGATTGCCGTCGGACTGCACGGAGTAGCCGGTCCCCACCACGGCGAAGGATGGGACGGCGATGGCCAGGGCCAGGAGCAGGAAGAGGCGGCTGCGCTTCATGATGAGGGTAGAAGACTACTATAAGATTCGACCCTCTCGCCATGCCAGAGAACCTGACTCCTTCCGCTTTCAGCTCCCGCCTTCGGGTCCTCGCCGCCGCCGCGCTGTTCTCCTCCGGCGGGGCGGCGATCAAGGCCGTGTCCCTCAACGCCTGGCAGGTGGCGAGCTTCCGCTCGGCGGTAGCCGCGGCGGCGCTCTTCCTGATCCTGCCGGAGGCGCGCCGCCGGCCTCCCCTGAAGGTCCTGCTGGTCGGGGTGACCTATGCCATGACCATGGTGCTGTTCGTGCTGTCCAACAAGCTGACCACCTCGGCGAGCGCAATCTTTCTCCAATCGACCGCGCCGCTGCATGTCCTGCTGCTGGGCCCCTGGCTGCTGAAAGAAAGGGTACGGAGGGCGGATCTGATCTACATGGGAGTGCTGGCCCTGGGCCTGGCCTCCTTCTTCGTGGGTCTCGATCCGGTGTCGGCCACGGCGCCGAACCCGGCCCTGGGCAACATCCTCGCCACCCTTTCGGGAGTCACCTGGGCGTTGACCGTGATGGGCCTGCGGGCGCTCGGACGGGGGGGCTTCGACTGGAGTCCGGCCTCGGCCTTGTGGGGCAATGTGATCGCCTGCCTGGTTTGCCTGCCGCTGGCGCTGCCGGTGGCGTCGAGCCGCCCGGCCGACTGGCTGGGGATCGCCTACCTGGGAGTGTTCCAGATCGCCCTGGCCTACGTCTTCCTGATCCGCGGCCTGCGTCAGGTGCCGGCCCTGGAAGCCTCGCTTCTGCTCCTCCTGGAGCCGGTGCTCAATCCCATCTGGGCCTGGATGGCGCACGGCGAGCGCCCCGGCTCCTGGTCGATCGCCGGCGGGCTGCTCATCCTGCTCGCGACGCTCGCGAAGAGCGCGTGGGATGCGCGGCGCGCCCAGCCTGCCGCCTGACCGGCTCGTTTCGAGCGACTCTACGCACCTTGATTTATTGAAGCATTGCTATTGGCAAGTTTCTTCCGCTCGCCTTTCGAGCGGAATGATGCGATGGAGGTCTTATGAAGAGTTTATTCTGTTTCGGTCTGGTCACATTGAGTCTGGCAGCAATTCCGGGCTTCGCCGCGGCTCCCGACTTCCTCTTCGGGCCGCAGGCCAGCATGGAAGTGGTTGGCACCCAGCGGGATGCGACCGCCCGCGCCGAGGAGATGCAGAAGCTGCAGGAGCGGCTGGCCGCGGGGCAGGTCAAGGAGGCACTCAAGCAGCCGATCGTAGTCCGGCTCAGCCCCGCCGAGCGCCAGCAGATCGACAATCCCGGCCGTGGCATGGAGCAAAAGTACCTGGTCGGCGTAGCCAAGCCGGTAGGCAAGGGCATCGACTCCCTGGGCGCTGCCCGCGGCACCGGCGGCGAGGGCTTCGTCCGGACCGTCGCGGTGCGGGTGCCCGGCGCCAATGCGCTCCGTCTCCATCTCACCGGTGTCGACCTGCCGCGGGGAGCCGAACTCTACGTCTACAACCTCGCGGGCCAGGCCTTCGGCCCCTACACGGGCCGCGGCCCGCTCGGCGACGGCGTCCTGCACACCAATACGGTCTTCGGCGAGCAGCTTCTGCTCCAGATCCACTCGCCGGCGGACGCCGCCCGCGCCCCGAAGCTGACTCTGGCGGAAGTCGGCGTCATGGGCGCCCGCTTCGCCGCTCCGCGCTACGGCCCGCAGGGCACGTTCGACCTCGGCGACATGAAGGCTTTCACCGCCCAGGCCAGCAACCTGTGCTCGAACAATGCCGACTGCGTGGTGAACGCGGCCTGCCAGTCGGCCGCTCCGGTGAACACCGCCAAGGACGCGGTGGCCAGCATCCTGTTCCAGTCCGGAAGCTCCTTCTACATCTGCACCGGCGGCCTGATCGCGGACACCGTCACGACCTCGGTGATCCCTCTCTTCCTCACCGCCCATCACTGCATCAGCCGCAGCGGCGAGGCGTCCAGCCTGGAGACCTACTTCGATTACGCCACCACCTGCAGCAGCCCGAACTGCACGCAGCCTTACAACAACACCGGTGAGACCGTCGGCTCCACCATCCTGGCAACGGGCACGAGCAGCGATTACACCCTGCTGCGGCTGTCGGCCAATCCGACGACACCGGACGGGGTCGCCACCTACCTGGGCTGGCTGAGCACGCCGGTCGCCAACACCAACAACCTGGCGCTCTACCGCATCAGCCACCCCTCGGGCTCTCCCCAGGCCTACACGGAGGGGGTGGTCGACACCGCCAAGGGGACCTGCCGCACCCTGCCGCGCGGCAGCTTCATCTATAGCCGTGACACCGTGGGCGGCACCGAGGGCGGCAGCAGCGGCTCACCGGTCGTCAACGGCTCCGGCCAGATCGTCGGCCAGCTTTACGGCGCCTGCGGCACCAATCTCAACGACGTCTGCGATTCCGCGAACAATGCCACGGTCGACGGCGCCTTCGCGGCCTCCTATCCCAGCCTGGCGCCGTTCCTGAACCCGGGCAGCGGCGGCTCGTGCCGCGCGGCCGGTTCGGCCTGCACCAGCAACAGTCAGTGCTGCTCGAACAGCTGCAAGGGCAAGGTCTGCAAGTAAGAGCTCGTCACGGAATAACTGTGCCACAGTCGGATCCTCACCCTCCGGCCCCCTCTCCCGCGTAGCGGGGGAGGGCTGGGGAGGGGGTTTTCTTCAGGGGGAACCCCGCTCGCGGACGGCGGGCTTTTGTTGCAGGGGCGGAGACAATGGCCGGCGTTCCGCCGATTCCTCCGGACATGCCGGCGGGACGCCAGCGCTGCGGAGGCACTCGCCCTCAGGGACAAGCCTCGCGTCCCGCGGAGGGAGTCGCTCGCATCGCAGGAGAAGTCGCTCGCCCCGCGGTGGGAGCCTCTCACCCCGCGGCAATAGTCACGCGCCCCGTGGGGATGGTCGCTTGCCCCACGGGGATTGTCACGCGCCCCGTGGGGAGGTACTGGCTCATTTTAAGTAAACAGAAAATATTCTTTGGAATCAGGGGTTTACGGCGGCTTCTTTTGGGCGTAGTGTCCCTCCCATAAGGGAGGGATTGTCCCTCTCAGACCCAGAGAAGCGGCCCGACGGAGCGCTGCTACCCGCCCCGCCGGACCTAAGCCAAACAGAGGAGACACGCTCCAATGTCCGACCTGACTTCAGAGTCTACCGCGCCAGACCCCGCAGCCATCCCGCCCGTCGTTGACCCAACCCGCTTCGAGGACTTTCCCGCGTTCCGGGAAACCTTCCTTGCCATCTTCACGACCCCGGAGCACAACGCCGCTCTCCGGGAGGTCGGGGACATGGTCTGGGAGATGGCCCTGGAGTTCCGCGGCTACTGGCCCGACCAGCCGGAAGGGTCGATCCGCACGGAGCTGCGCGCCCTGGTGTCCGATCTCCGCGTCGTCCAGGGCCATCTCGCCTCCCTGGGCAATCCCGAGATGACAAGCCCGAACACACCCCAGGAAGGGCACCACGTCCGCGTTGCCGCACGGCTGGCGGTCAACGTAGGCAACGCCGCAGACACCCTGGAGTCGGAGCTGGGGACGTGGCCGGGGGAACCTTGATGAGCTGGGCTCACACCGCCCGGCAGAAGCAACGCGCCCCCATCGGGCAGTACAAGCCGGAGGCGTACCGCGTCCTGGTCTACGACACCTTCACGCAGTACAAGCTTGGCATGGCGGCGCGGATCGTCGGTTGCCGCACCGTGCCGGAGTTCTTTCTGTTCTGCGCAAACTACGTCCTCAGCCATCACCGGGACCTGAAGCGCCTCCGGTCGATCTTCCGCAAGGGAGAGCGGGACATCAAAGCGGCTGCCGCTGCGCCCGTGGACGACGAAACCAGCCCGTTCGTGCTCGCCGAGACGATACGGGATCGGAGGCGAGCGGAAGCTTTTAACCGGTTCGCCCGGTGGGCTGAGGAGGAGCTGTGAAGACGGCATCCTTCACTGTCCACGCGACGCCAGAGCAGTCGACCCGATGGAAGCAGGCGGCAGCATCAGAAGGGCACCGCTCGGCAGGTACGTGGCTCGCCGCGGCGGCGGACGCCTATCTCCGCGTCCGTGCCAAAGCAGGCCATCCGTTGCCGCTCGCGTGGCGGCACGGAGTTACCTTCCGCGTCCGCCTCATGGACGGCCGGGAGATCGACGTGCGCGGCGCGGTCTCTCCTCCCTTCGGCCTGTTCCAGGGCACCAGCTATGGGCCGGACTGGAACAAGCTGCGCACGCTGGTCCACCTTCCCACCTACCGCGTAGTCGCCACGCTCCGAAGCTCCCGGCAATGCCGGGCTCTCGCCTCTGAGCTGGCGCCCATCCTCTTGCGCGGCGAGCTGCCCGACCCCGGCCCGATAGTCGAGCGGCACACCCGCGAGTCCGTCTAGATCCCGCGGGCGGCGCTTGTACAGGCCGCCCGTGTTACCATGGGAGCATGCCGAACCGGTCACGCACCCGCACGCCCAAACGACCCCGCGACTTCAACACTCGGGCCTTTGAGTCCGTCGCCATCCTCACGGGGACGGCCGAACCGCCTCCGCCGGAGGAGCCTCTCGATCCCGTCCAGGTCGCAGCGCGTGAGCTTGGCCGTCGTGGCGGGTTGAAGGGGGGCAAAGCCCGGGCCGCGAAGATGACGTCGGAAGAGCGGAGCGAGAGTGCCAGGAAGGCGGCGGAGGCGAGGTGGAAGAAACGATAACGCCTTCACAATCAATATCTTAGCCGGTCCGTGCATGATCTCATGCATAACCGGATTGACTTTTTCGCATATCAGCCGTAAGCTCGTCTACCATGAGCGACTTACACGAGCCACCCGACCCCCCTCAATTGCTGGAACCACCCCCCGAGTGCCCCCAACACGTTGCCGAAATTGACCTGGGTCCCTACCTGTCGGCGCTTCACGAGTGCATCGCCTCAGGATGGCAGGCATGGGAACTCTTCGGCGAGATAGCTCCAGCACTTCGCCTTCCACTGACTAACCGAACCCGGGCCAATTTCATCTACGACCACATCACGACCGGAGCGCGAGCACGCTTTGCCGATCTCAAACGCGTCAAGATTTCAGAGAACCGCGGCTTTCTAGAGTTGCTCATCGCCAGCCGCTACATCATTCGCTTCAAAAAACTTAATAAGAGCGGGCGCTCCAGCAACATTCAAACGAAACAGCAACTGCGCTGGTTTTCCATTCAGCTAGAGCTGCCAGACATGCCGCCGGCCGCCGTAAGGTTGATTGCCGGCTATCAACTTAACCTGCTGGGAACCGAAGTTGCGAACGTTCTTGTCACTCGTCCCGTTGGGTCGGTAATTGAATGGTCCTTCAGTCTCGCGGATTCTCTTTCTAACGTCAAACAGTTCCCTGTTCACCCACCCAAGCCGGCCACTACCAAGTCCACCCGTAAAACCAAGAAGGACGAAAAGGGCGACGATTGAGCGAGAGGCGCTTTAATCCACAGATGCTGATTCTTGCTCGCGAATCGCGTGGGCTTTCTCAGACCGCCCTTGCGAGTGCGACCTCTCTGTCCCAATCCAACATCTCGCGTTACGAAAGCGGTGATCTCTCCCCGGCAGACGAGCATCTTGATCGCCTTTCGCGGGCACTTGAGTATCCAGTCAGTTTCTTCTTTCAAACCGATCCGGTGTACGGCTATGGGAGTAGTTGTGTCTACCATAGAAAACGGCAATCTCTCCCCGTTACAGACTATAGGACGTTGCTGGCAAGGATTAATATACTGCGCATGCGGCTTGCGCGGCTTTTGCGCGATATCGAGCTAAACGCCTCGAACGCGTTCCCAAGAATGGATATCGAGGACTATGGTTCGGGCGCGCATGTCGCCAAATTGTTGCGCGGGATGTGGCGGCTTCCTCCAGGACCCGTCCCCAATCTTGTCACAGCTATCGAGAGCGCTGGTGGCTTGATCGTACCGTGTGCTTTCAATACGGCAAAACTCGATGCGATCAGTCAATGGCTACCGGGCATGCCACCTATTTTTTTTATAAACGCTGCGATCCCCGTGGATCGGTTACGCTTCACGCTGGCCCATGAGTTGGGACATGTGATAATGCACGTAATTCCAAGCACCAACCTGGAAAGAGAGGCCGACGAGTTTGCAGCAGAATTTCTGATGCCGGCGAAGGATATTGGTCATCAATTAAGACCGCTATCTTTGCAGCGACTGGCAATGCTTAAACCTTACTGGCGGGTTTCGATGGCGGCGTTAGCAAGGCGCGCTAGGGACCTTAATAAAGCTAGCGATAGCCAGTACAAGAGAATTGTAACCCATATGTCCAGGCTAGGCTATCGGCTTACTGAGCCCGTGCCGATACCACCTGAAGAACCTACGTTAGTACGATCAATTATTGAGACTCACCTCAGCGACGGCCTGAGCATTGGTGTAATAAGCCGTATCCTTGAAAGTACCGAGAGTGAGTTCGCGGCACAGTTTCTTCCCGCCGAAGGCCGTCGGTTCCGCGTGGTGGGTTCCTGAACCGTCGCGCGAGTAGAGTTTTTTTTCGGGAGGGTGCTGAAGGGCTTGACTTTTCCTGTCCGCTCACGCATAATGTTCAGTATGGCAAACGTCCTGAGCAACTTCGACCGTGCCGCCGTCGTCTCTGCCCTGGTAGAGGGTTGCAGCATCCGGGCTACCTCCCGCATGACGGGCGTCGCTCGGAACACGGTCACGAAGCTCCTGGTAGATCTCGCGGCGGTCTGCGATGAGTTCTCACGGGCCAAGCTGGTCAACCTGCCCTGCAAGCGGCTCCAGGTTGATGAGATCTGGGAGTTCTGCTACGCCAAAGAGAAGAACGTCCCGGCGGACAAGAAGGGCAAGTTCGGCTACGGCGACGTGTGGACGTTCGTGGCTATCGACGCGGACACCAAACTTGTCCCCTCGTGGCTCGTGGGCTCGCGTGACGTGGGCACGGCTACCGAGCTGATGCAGGACTTAGCCGGTCGGCTCGTGAACCGCGTACAGCTCACCACGGACGGCCTGAAGGCATACTTGAGTGCGGTAGAGGATGCGTTCGGCGGGGACATCGACTTCGCGCAGCTCCACAAGATCTACGCTGCCGCGCCGAACGGTCCCGAGACGCGATACAGCCCGGCGGAATGCACGGGATGCGAGAAGCGGGTCGTCGTCGGCAACCCGGAACGGAAGCACGTCTCTACGTCTTTCGTGGAGCGCCAGAACCTCACCATGAGGATGTCCATGCGGCGGTTCACCCGGCTCACGAACGGCCACAGCAAGAAGGTAGAGAACCACGTCGCTGCCGTCTGTGTCCACTTCGCTTACTACAACTTCTGCCGGGTGCATATGAGCCTGGGGAAGGGCCAGGACGGCAAGGGCGTGACGCCCGCCATGGCAGCGGGCGTGGAGTCTCGGAAGCTGGAAATCGCGGACTTGATCTCCCTCCTGCCCGACGCCGAAATTAAGCCGCGGTCAAAATGAGCCAGTACCCGTGGGGATGGTCGCTTCCCCCACGGGGATAGCCACTCGCCCCATGGGGATAGCCACTCGCCCCATGGGGATAGTCACTCGCCCCATCCGCTCAGGCTCCCAGGAAAGCTTGGATCGTGTCGAAGGTGGATGCGAAGCCGGCCCCGCCGGGGGAGACGAGCCAATAGCGGGGCGCCTCCCCGGCTATTTCCCCGGCTGGGGCCGAGCAGGTCGCGACCACCTCGCCGTTGTTCAGGAACTCGATATCGGCATAGCGGCCCTGCCTGCGAAAGGCGAAGCGGACGCCGCCTTCGATGCAAGGAAGGATATGGTCCGGCCGGAGTCCGACATGGGCCATTTGCCGCAGAGCGCAGTCGGCCAGACGGCTCGTCCGGATTCCAGGCGCTTCGACGGATTCTTCGGACCAGTTCGGGGGAAGCCCCAGGTCGGCAAGGGCTCTGCGGGTCTCTATGAGCCAACCGGATACTTGCATGACGATCCTCCGGGAGGGCCGGAGGTCCACCCTGCCGGCCCGTGGATCCAGAGTACGGCCGGCAGGTGACAAAGTCGGTAGAAAACGGGTTCCAGTCGTTCTCGGATGAGCTCATGTAGGGGCGGCTCTTGTGGCCGCCCTCCGGAAGGGCACCCACAAGGGGCATAGGCGCTAACTTTGGCCGTGAGCCCGTCGACAAATAGATCCTCGCCGGTAGACAGCGCTTGTCCTGGAAGGAGGACAAAAAGGCCCTCATCAAGCCCTTCTTGCCCTGGCATCGTGCTTGCTCAAAGAAACTGAAAGCTGTTCGACCGCAGGGAGGTTACCTTGAGGAGTCTATCCGTCCTGATTCTCCTGTTCCTGGCCGCGGACGGCCCGGCGCCGGCCCAGACGCCGGAGGAGGCGCCGAGGCCCGTCCAGGTCTTCGAAGAATCCATCGACGTGCACGTCGTCAACCTCGAGGCAGTGGTCACCGGCGCGCGGGGAGAGCGGGTGACCGGGCTGACGCTCAAAGACTTCCGGCTGCGCATCGACGGCGCCGAGACGCCGATCACCTTCTTCTCCGAGATCGACGAGAAGAAGCGGAGCGTCTCCGGCGAGGTGGTGACGGGTAGCGGAGACGCCGAGCCTGCCGCGGAGCCCGCCTGGCAGAGCCGCGATATCCTCGTCTTCCTCGACGAGACGACCATGGTCGAGGCGCGCCGGGACTTGGTCGTGCGCTCGCTGGCACGGCAGCTCGACCAGCTCACCGCGGGCGATCAGATGGCGGTGGTCGCCTTCTCCGGCTCGCGGCTGGAGGTGCTCTGCGGATGGACCGGCGACCGCACGCGCCTGGCGTCGGTGCTCGCCGCTCTGGACGAGCGGCCCACGCGCGGCATCCGCGATGAGGCCGGGCGTAGGGAAATGGCGAACGATGCGCAGCTCGTGGCCGAAGTGATGGCGGCTGTGCAGGCCGACGAACCGGAGAATCGGGAGAGCACCCAGCTGACCGGGAGCGCTTTTGCCGGGCCTCCGTTGTCTCCCTTCACCCCTCTCAGCCGGTTTCGGCAAGTCTCCGAGGCGGCGATCGCCGCCATGCAGGGCCTCCCCACGCCGCACGGCCGCAAGATGATGATGCTGTTCTCTGAAGGCTTCCACTCCCCTGCCTTCACGCGGCCCGTAGCGTATGAAGCCAACCGCCTGGGCTATAGCCTCTATCCGGTGGACGTCAAAGGGCTCGACACCTTCCAGGCCCAGAACGACGTCGAGCGCACGGCGCCGAGCTCCTTCGCTCTCGTCACCACCGCGTTCGATCGCGAGATCGACCACAACCTGCAGTACATGGCGGACACGACAGGAGGCAAGGCCGCGCTCAACTCCAACCGCCTGGGGGCTTTGGAACGCCTGGTCGAAGACTCCACTTCCTACTATCTCCTCGGCTTCTCGCCCATCTGGCGCGGCGACGACCGCGGGCACAAGGTCGAGCTCGCCGTCACCCGTCCCGGCCTCCAGGTGCGCACGCGGACGAGCTACATCGACGCGTCCCACCGTACGCGCCTGTCCCTGGAAGCCGACGCCGCCCTTCTGCTCGGCAAGTTGGATGCGCAGCCGCGGCTGATCGTCAACGTCGGTGAGCCCGCCCCAGCGGCCGGCAGAGAGGGAATCGCGGTCACGCTGGGTGTGCCGGTCGGGTCGCTGGCCTTCTTTCGGCACGAGACGGGGTTCCGCGCCGAAGCGCCGATCGTCGTGGTGATGCTCGACGAACAGGGGAACCGGCGCGATCTGCCGCAGATCTGGCTGAAGGTCGAGGTGAAGGAGCTGCCTCGCGAAGGAACGTACGCGCGGTTCAATTTCTCCCTCCCCGCCGGAGTAGGGGACCAGCAGATCGTCGTTACGGTCCACGACGCGGTGTCCGGCGAAGCCCTCTGGGGCGAGGCGCGGCTGGGGCCGGAATAGGTTCGGAATAGGACCGCCGGCATCCTGCCGGCCCTCCAGAGATTCTCCGGGACCGTCTGGCACTTCGACCTTGCGACGGCGCCTCTTTCCGTCTAAGATCGTCTCGAAGCGCGCAGGGCGTAACGCTCAGAGAGGTTTCTTCTGTCTCATGCGTTTCGCAAGGCGTAGGCGTCTTGCCCGCGGCACCTGACGGCTGTGGCGTTCCTCGAATGGGGCGCCAAATCGCGATCCTAGCGATCACTTTCAAAACGGAGGCTAATCATGCTGCTCGTACGAGAAATCATGTATTGCAAGCCGGGTAAGGTTCGGCCCATGGTAGAGAAGTTCGTCGCCATGTCTGCGCTGATGGAGAAGGCGGGCCAAGGAAAGATGCGCGTAATGACTGATTTCGTGGCGGAGCGCTATTGGACCATCGTGTCGGAGTTCGAGGTCGAGAGCCTGGATGCTTTCGAAAAGATGATGTCAGGTCAGGGTGCACAGATGGATGCAGAATCGCTGAAGCAGATGGAGGAACTGATGAAGGGCTACCATGATCTTGTCGAATTCGGCCGACGCGAGATATACAAGCTTGAGAATTAGCAGATCAGTGCGCGTTTCTCCCGCCGGTTTAAGTCATCCAGCCTGGGGAGCCGCCCCTGGCTCGCGCAGGTCCACGGGGCGGCCCACCGCCGTGTTGGGTCACACGAACTTGCTGATGCTGTAGTCCGTGAACTGATACACCAGCTTGACCGCCGAGGACGAGCCGTCGTCCACGGACAGGTACAGGTTCGACCCGTCGATCGTCAGGCCCTCGAAGTCCGTCTGTTTGTCCCAGCCGTCGAGGACAGGCAGGTAGCTCGCGCCGGCATGGTCCAGGCCGGAGCCGTCGGAGCGGATCGAAAAGACGTGGATCTCGTCCTTTGAGCCGCCGCCGTCGAACAGGATGAACAGGTAATTGTTGGCGAAGCACATGTCCGAGGCTTCCATCGTGATCATGGCGCCGTTCCCGTCCGTGATCTCGAACTTCTGGAGGTGGTTGCCCACGGTGTGCGTCTCGTTGCCGCCCTTGGGGAGGTCGTAGACGTACACATAGCCGGTCTTGCTCTGATAGGCCGCGAAGAAGTAGCCGCCGTAATACTGGTCTCCTCCGTAGTACGCCGGATTCGAATTGCCATTGACCTTCTCGGGCGGGCAGGCCGAGCCGGGCACGAAGGTCATGGCCTCCATGCCGCCGGCGGAGCCCAGGGTCACGTCCGAGAGGTCCCAGATGCTGCTCGTGGTGTCGTCGTTGACTGTGTCGTACCGGAAGATGTGCGGGTCGTATACGTTGCTCCCGCTGCCTGCCTTCCCCTCCACGCCGAGCATCAGCTTGCCGGTGGCAACGGTGATGCTCTCCAGATCGTAGCTGTTCTTGTTGCCCTGGTAGCCGGAGTCGTTCGTGAAGTTGTGGACCTGGGTCCACGGCTGGTCCAGCGAGGCTCCGGAGCTCACATCCATGCTGGTCAGATAGCCGTTGTCGCTGGCCATGTAGAGCGTATCGCTCAGCACGACGAGACCGCTCGGCTCCAGGGTGATCGAGCCGCTGGAGAGGGTGTAGATGGAGCCAACCTGATTACCGTCGGTGCAAGGAAAGTTGATCGGGGTGCTGGTGGACATGATATCTCCCTTTTTCGAAGAAGGACGCTCGCGCGCCCTGGGTTTGCCCGCTGGCCTGTTCCTCCCGGGTAGTGGGATCAGGTGGCGGGTTATCCCACTCGTCTGCGCACGAACGGCGACATCGACTGCCCCTGAAACCCAGGCTCTTTTTTGCCTCAGCTCCGGTCTAAGCCGCGGGAGGGCGATTTCCATGACCCAGAGAACCGTCCGTTGTCTCGTCTGCCTTGCCGTGCTGGGCCTCCTGGCTCCAGCGTCCCGCGCGCAGGAGGAGACCGGCGTCTCCACGGAAGACATAGAGCTGACCGGGCGTGTGGTGGACTCCGAAGGCCACCCCCTGGCAGGGGTGGAGATCTGGCGGCCGACGGAGGGCCCCGGCAACGTCCTCGCCGCGGTCAGCGGGCCGGACGGCTCGTTCACGTACCCGTTCGACGGCATGTTTCCCCTGTCCGCGTGCCCGCCCGGATGGCTGCCCGACGAGTCGCCTGTCAAAGGGGAAAAGCCGGAGGGGTTCCAGATCCGGCTGCAGCCCGCGACGCGCATCGCGGGCCGCGTTGTGGATGCCCGGGGCGAGCCTGTGGAAGGGGTTCAGGTCCAGGCTTGGCTCGTCGGCATCGACCGGGGGTGCGCGGTCTATGTCAATGTGGCCTGCCCGGGCCCTGCCGACTCCCGCACCGGCGACACCGACGCGGACGGCCGTTTCGCCTTCGAGTCGCTGGAGCCCGGATGGTACGAGGTCCGCCTGTCGGACGACTCGTCCCTCGTGGAGCGCCGGCTCGGCGAGGCCGGCAGGAGCGCCGGCGAGATCGCATTCGTTCTGCCCCAGCGGCTCGTGCCCCTGGAGGGCCGGGTGGTGGACGCGGATGGCGCGCCCGTGGCCGGAGCGCGGGTGAGCGTTTCCGGAGACCGGCCCGACGCCGAGGCCCGGACCGGCACGGACGGGGGCTACCGTTTCCCCCGCGTCCTCCCCGGCCGGCAGCGGCTCGAGGTGCGGCACGCGGATTTCGGCCTGGCCGTGGAGATGGTCGAGGTGGCGGGGACGCGCACCCGCTTCGACGTGCGCATGCCGCGGGCCACGATCGTCCAGGGCCGGATCCTGGGGCGCGACGGCTCCCCGGTTGCCGCGCCTTCCCTCCGGGTGGACCGCGAGCCCGTCGAGGTCGACGTCGAGGGCCGTTTCCGGTTCAGCCTCTCGCCGGGGGAGCACGAGGTCCGGGCCGACGCTCCGGACCGGGCCCCGGGCGAGCGGCGGGTGACGGCCGCGGGCGATCCGATCGACCTGGACCTGGAGCTGGGCCGGCCTGGCGCGATCGTGGGCCGCATCGCGGGCGTCCCCGCGCGGCCGTTCGTGACACTGGGACTCCGGGACGCTTCCCGGGAATCCTCGGCCGAGGCGAGCTCGGACGATCAGGGCTGGTTCCAGTTGACCGGTGCGGCGGCGGGAGCGTGGACGCTCGTCGCGACCGACGGCCTCGGGCGGACGATCGAGCGCCAGGTGCAGGTGGAAGAGGGCCGGGTGACCGCGGTGCCGGAGATGCGCTTCCCGCCGCTTCCCGAGGTCCGCGGCCGCGTTCTCGATCCCGAGGGGCGGTCCATCTCGGGAGCGAGCCTGTCCTTCGAGCAGGAGCGGCTGCGGGTCTGGGCGGTGGCCGACACGCAGGGGAGGTTCGCGACGCACCTCACCGACGGCATCTGGACGCTGCGGGCGGAACCGAACGGCTTCGCCCCGGCCATGGCCATGTTCGCCGTGATGGGCGGCGCTCCGGTCGACGTTGCGGATCTGCGGCTCGCGCGGGGCGTGGTGCTCTCCGGCTCCGTCGCCGGCCTGGCGCCCGGGGAGATCCCCTATGTCGAGGCCACGAGCGAGGACGGAGCCTGGGAGCGCGGCATCCTCGCCAAGGACGGCACCTACCGGATCCCC
>JAXDKG010000031.1:0-26851 GCA_034667225.1 Acidobacteriota bacterium | reverse complement strand
GTCAAACCCTGCTGGCAACATGGAAAGAAGGTACTGCCACTGCGGTCCGAGCAGTTCCAGGATCTTCATGATCCTAGATTCCGCTACTCCGTCGCTGATGTCAAGAACCAAAGTTAACGCGTATGGGGTCTTCACTCCTCTCCACCCGGCTCTCCCACCTCCATCGCGATCCTCTCCAACACCCCTTCGAGGTTCTGAAGAACCTCATGGTTCCAGAACCGCAGCACTCGGAACCCATTCTCCGCCAGCCACCTATCCCGGGCAGCATCCGCAGAGCTCTCCAGATGCTGTCCTTTGCTCCGCATGCAGGCGAAGTCCACGATAAACCGTCCAATAGGGACCTGCCGGCGGAACTTGGCTCCGAGAAAACGGCGCCGCAGACGGCTCCAGAGGAACCGCTCGGCATCAGTCATCTGCTGGCGGAGATCCCGGGCGAGGTTTGTGAGGTCGGGCAACAGCATGGAGGATATCGCAGAGAATCAGCCCGGAGTAGGCCCCCTCCCCATCCCTCCCCCGCTGCGCGGGAGAGGGCGCCCCCGCCCTCACCCAGACTGGGCAAGGTGACGGAGGGCGACCCTGCTCGCCTGGATAAGGCGGTCTCCGTCGCGGTGAGGACCAGCTTCGTCACCGAACCCGCTGGAACCTCTCGTCCCACCGCTGAGGCCGCTCAACCGGCGGGCGGTGGCGCTCAACCGGCGGGTTGAGACGCTAAACCGCTGCGTAGGACGGTTCAACCCGCGGGTCGGGACGCATAACCCGCGAGTTGCGACAGAAAACCGGCCGATCGAGACACCAGGCCCGGGAGTTGAGACGCAAAACCCGCCGGTTGTAACAAAAAACCCACCGGTTGAAACTAAAAACCCGGGGGTTGTAATACAAACCCCGGCGGTTGGAACAGGGAAACTGGGGGTTGAACCGTTCAACCGGCGGGTTTGTTCGCCCAACCAGCCGGTTGGGAGGCTCAACCCGCGGGCTTGTCCATTCAACCCAGGGGTTTTATGTTTCAACCCGCGGGCTTAGCGTCTCAACCCGCGTGTTGAGAGGTCCGTCTGCCCCGGACGCGCCCAGCGGAAGCTCGGGTCTCGCGTGAAGTCCATCGTCAGCTCGGGCGAGTAGGTGATCCAGCCCTCCGGCGAGCGGTATTTCACCCGCAGGGACAGCCCCCCTACCCGGCGGAGCTGGAAGCCGCCGTTCGCGGGCATCGGAAAGGCCTGCAGACCGTCTCCCAGCACAAAGGAGTAGATGCCCTCGCGGTAGGGGCCGAGGGTCCAATGCAGCGTACTTCTGGCGGCATGTATCTCCACGGTCAGCGGCGCCTGCTCGCGGATCGCCCTACAATGGCGACGCTGCAGACTGGGCAGGCTTGCGGTCATATCCTCCACTTGGCGCTCTACCTGGTCCCAGGTCCAGACCCGGCCCAGCCCGGGATTCATGCAGACGAAGAAGTCGTCGTAGAACCAGCCGGCGCCCGGCCTCTTCTTCAGGAGGTCGGTTTTCAGCCAGGCCAGCTCTCCCATGGTGGCCGGCGGGCTGAGGGGCGTGCGCAGGTAGTCGCCGGGTCCCATTTCCAGGAAGGCGCGGTTTTCGGCGGACATCCGCTCCACCCTCGCGAAGGTCGCCTCCCTCGCGTCCAGGTGGGCGAGCAGGGCACCCTCGGCCGCGATGGCGGCAAGGCCCAGCCCGGCCAGCCGGACCACTCCCCCGCGCTTCAACAGATCACGGATCCCGAACGGGAAGGCAACCACCAGAACCATCCATGCCGGCAGCGCGTACCGCGGCACCATTTCGGTCGAGACGGGCAGGATCGGCAGCAGGGCCAGGAGGATCGACGTCCCCACCAGCAGCGCCACCGCCCTCCCTTTGAGCAGGACGATTCCGAGCCCGGCGAGCAGCGCGATCAGCATCGCCCAACTTGCGGCGGATGGATCGCCAAGCAGCTCGGCGCCGACCTTGACCGGCAGGAGGAGCGCGAGGCGCGGCAGGTCCGAGGAGTCGACCAGCCAGCCGTAGCCGCCCGTCATCGTGCCGAGCATGTAAAGGCGGTAAGCGAGGTACAGCACGAAGGCCGCGGCGTGCGGCACGGCCAGGGAAAGCCGGCGACGGAGGGTGGTCTCCACCGGCAGTGGCAGCAGCAACAGCAGGAAAACCAGCGGCACCGCGATCTCTTTCGCCAGCATCGCCAGGAGATAGAGGACGGCGGAGGCGATCGCGATCCCCATCCCCCTGCCGCGCACGGCCAGCACGTAAAGACCGACTGCGATCAGACAGAGCAGCGTGGTCTCCACGTAGTGGCGGACCATGAGGAGCGGCGCGATCGAGACCGTGACTGGACCGAGCACGAAAAGCACGGTCGCGAAGGCCGACCAGGCGCGCGGCAGCCAGAGCCGGAGGACCAGGTAGAAGGCAGCGGCGCAGAGGGCGAACGAGACGAGCTGATGGACGAGAAAGGCGTGGGCGTCCAGCCCGAAGAGAGCCAGGTCGAGGTCGAAGGAAAGGAAGAGCAGCGGCGTGATCATCTTGAACGGCAGCCGCTGCCAGACTTCGGGATCGAGGAGGTACTCCGCCGGTGTCGAGGTGTAGAGGTAGTGGAGGTGGAAGAAGTCGTCGTAGGTCAGCCAGAGGCCCAGCGCCTGGCGGTAGACGAGCCCTCCGAGCGCCGCGAGCAGGGCGGCCAGGGAGAGATCCGGAAGGGCGCGGCGCATGGGCCGAGAGTATATGGGAGAGGGGGGAAAGCCCCCCTTTCATCACGGCACCCAGGCGTAGCCGAGCTTGACGAAGAACGACCTGTTCTCGCGCTCGAAGTCGATCCTCTCGGTGCCCAGGGCGTTGTCGCTGTAGCCGGCGAAGAGCACGGTCTGGGGGTTGAGCTTGTAGCTGAAGAGGAGCTGGTTGAAGAGCTGCTCCGTCTTCGCGTTCACGTCCGCCGTGTACAGGGTCGGATCGCGCTGGATGTCCGTGTATTGCGTGATCAGCCGGACGAACATGCGGGAGCTGAATTGATAGATCGTGGTGAGCTGGCTCAGGTTGGCGTCGAAGAGCCGGCCGCCGTCCACGTCGAGCCGCTGGAACAGGTGCGTGAAGCCGAAACGCAGGTGGCGGCCCACCAGGAAGCGGAACCCCGGCTCCAGCACCAGGGCCTTCCCCGGCCGGGTGTTGGCGAAGTCGATGTCATCGCCCACCCTCACGTAAAGGTTCAGGCGGAGATTGCCCGTGGGCAGGATCTCGCCATAGCTGTTCGCGAAGGTCTCGTCGAAGGAGACGCCGTTGAAGACCCTCTCGCGCTGGCCCGTGGTGAGCTCGACGTAGGACTGCAGCGGACCGTTCAGGTTTCCGCGCACCTCCACCTCCCGTTCCAGGAGGTTGCCGGCCTGGTCCGACCTCTCGTCATAGTCGCCGCCCACGGAGGCGCGGGTCCACCAGTCCCCCTCTGCGCCGTGCCAGATCCGGTCACCGCCGGCGAGCTTGAAGGTGTAGTCCACCTGGGGCATGAAGCCCATGTCGGCGCGGAAGAGCTCCCCCACGTCCTCGTAGCGGGCGTAGGCGTCCCAGTTGCGGGAGTTGTGATCGTAGCCGAGGTAGAGCGCATCGTCTTCCAGCGAGCCGGCCGTCTGGCGGAGGTCCGCGTTGGCGAAGATCTCCGACGGGTACTCGGTCTGCGAGCGCAGGAACTGGCCGCGGAACGAGTTCGAGTCATCGAGGCGGTAAAGGCCGTCGATCCCCGCGAGCCGGTTGGAGTAGGCGTCCCCCTCGCGGCTGGTCACCAGGAGGCCCAGGGCCGAGGAGGAGCCAAGGTCGCGCCGGTAGCGCAGCACCGCGTCGGTGCTCTCCGCGTTCAGGGAGGTCGCGGCGGAGGACTCGGCGCCCGGGATGAGGAAGTCGGTACGGTCGTCCTGGGCCACGAACAGGCCGACCGCGTTCTGCCCTTCCTTGCCGGTCAATTTGAGGCCCCACTCGGGATCGGACACGTTGCGCGTGAAGACGGCTTCGAAAGGCGTGCGGAAGAAGTCGGCCCCCTCGAGGAAGAAGGGCCGCTTCTCCGGGAAGTTCAAGGCGAAGGTGGTGTTGATGTCGAGCTGGGCCGCGTCCGCCTCCACCTGGGAGAAGTCGGGGTTGATCGCCGCGTTCAGGGTGAGATTGGGCGTGATCCCCCATTTGCCGGTGGCGCCGAGCTCCGTCTCCACGTCCCCTTCGGCGAGACGGTCCTGGAAGGCGTCCGGCTTCGCATCGGTCCGGCCCGAGGTCAGGGTCGGGACGAGCTCCATGTTGAGCCCGGGCGTGACGCCGGCGAAGCCGGTCATCTTGGAGACCTGGCAGAGGTAGCAGCTCACGTTGCGGTCCATGGGCTGCGCGGCGATGCGGTGGCGCTGGTTGCGCGGGTAGAAGCGCAGGGCGTCGAAGCCCCAGGTCTGGTCCCCCTCGGCGCGGGGGAAGCGCAGCGAGCTGAACGGGATCGCGATCTCGACTTCGTAGCCGGTCTCGGTAATCCGGCCGGACGAGGCCCAGATGGCGTCCCAGGTTTCGCTCTCGTCGCCGCCCACGTCGTCCATGAACATGTCCATCTGGATGCCGAACGGGTTGACGAAGAACTCGAAGGCCCGGCGCTCGTCGTTGAACGGGTCGAGGACGATGCCGACGAAATCGTCGTCGAAGGCCTTATCGCGGTCGGAAAGGTGGGCCCGGATCAGCGACGGGTCGGGGTCGTGGGCGCGGAATGCCACGTAGAGGCTGTCATCGTCGTGGGTGATCAGGCACTCGGTCTTGACCGGAGGCGCCGTGTTCTCGGCCGGGCGGGTCTCGTAGACGAGGTCGATCACCGCCGCTCCCTGCCAGGCGGCTTCGTCGAGGTTGCCGTCCACCTTGATCGGAGACGTAGCACGGGTGATCGCGTACGGCGGACGCACCGGCCCCGTTGCTCTCCCTTCACCCTGCGCTGCCGCGAGCGGCGCAACAATAGTAAGCGCTGCCAGCCCAGCAGCCCATCCCTTATGCTGAAACATGAAAAAGTCTCCTCTCTCCGGCCGTACAGCCCTTTAGACGCAGGAAGGGCGTAAAAGTTTGTCGTGCTAACCAACGGCCGCCGGCCGCGTCTAAAGGAGTCGAATGGAGCCCGACGATGAAGCCCTCGTGCAGAACGCCCAGCAAGGAGACGCCGACGCGTTCCGCGCGCTGGTGGAGCGCCACAGCACCCGGGTGTTCCGTCTCTCCTGGCGGATCACCGGCGACGAGGCCTCCGCAGAGGACGCGGTGCAGGAGACCTTCCTCCGCGTCTACCGTTCGCTCCACCGCTTCGACGCCCGTTCCCGTTTCGGGACCTGGCTCCATCGCATCGCAGTCAACACGGCGATCGAGGTCATGAGAAAGAAGCGCCCTGAAACGCACCTGGAAGAGCCGGAGCCGCTCCTTTCGACGGAGCCGGGGCCGGAGCGCGCCGCCCTGAGCCAGGAGGTCCAGCGCTCGGTGCGGACCGCCCTCGGGGAGCTGAGCCCCATGGAGAGGACGGCGTTCGTCCTGCGCCATTTCGAGGGCCGGCCCATCGCCGAGATCTGCCGCCATCTGGGGTTGAGGGAGAGCGCCGGCAAGCAGGCCATCTTCCGCGCCGTCCGCAAGCTTCGCCGCGCCCTGGAACCGCTCGTTCATCCCGTGAGGTCCTCATGAAGACGTACACCGACGACGACCTGGTCCTCTTCTTCTACGGCGAGCACGACGATGCTGTCGCGATGCAGGAAGCCCTCGCGGCTGATCCCGAGCTGCGCGCCCGCTTCGAGGCCCTGGAGAGCGTGCTTGCCGCCGTGGACCTGCCCGTGCCCGAGCGGCCGGAGGCGTACGGCGCCCGCGTCTGGGCGCGGCTCCAGCCGAAGCTGGAACGGAAGCCCTTCTGGAGCGGCATCCTCACTCCCAGGCTTGGCTGGGCCATGGCTGCGCTCCTTCTGGTAGTCGGCTTCGTGGCCGGCCGCGTGTGGGAGCGGCCTCGGGCGCTTCCCGAGCCAGCCCGCGACCGCATCCTGGCGGGCGCCGTCGCCGGCCACCTGGAGAACTCGGAACGGCTGCTGGTCGAAGTGGCGAACGCCGGCCCTGAAGCGAATCTGGACCTGTCGGCCGAGCGCGCCTGGGCGCAGGACCTCTTGGAGGCCAATCGCCTCTATCGGCAGTCGGCGCGCCATGGCGGGCGCAAGCGCCTGGCCACCCTGCTCGACGAGCTGGAACCGTTCCTCCTGGAGCTCGCCCACGCAACGGACGAGTCCTCCCCCGAAGAAATGCAGGCGCTGCGCGACCGGATCGACGAGCAGGCCCTCCTGTTCAAGGTGCGGATCCTGGGCGAGCGGCTGGAACAGTCGGTACGGCAGTCCCGGACCGGCAAGGAGAATATCTAGATGAACCTCAGATATCTGGCCCTTCTGATCCCCCTGCTCCTGACGTCCTGCGACGGGTCGGCCTTCGCCTCGTTCGCCAAGGACGAGCTCTACCGCTCCGGCCAGAAGGCCATCGACGACGGGCGCTGGAACGAGGCCGCGTCGATCTTCGGCAAGGTGGCCGAGCAGGGCGGCCCCGAGGCCGACGCCGGCCTCTACTGGAAGGCGTACGCGCAGCACAAGGCGGGACGGGCCTCCGAAGCCCAGGCCACAATCCGCCAGCTCGCCTCGACCTTCCCGAAAAGCTCCTGGCTCGACGATGCCCGCGCCCTGGAGGTCGAGATGCGCGGCGACCAGGGCAAGCCGGTCCCCGCCGAGGAGACGGACGATGACCTCCAGCTCTACGCCTTGAGCGGGCTGATGAACAACCACCCGCAGAAGGCCCTGCCTCTCGTGCAGAAATATTTGAACGGAAAGCACCCGCTGCAGGACAAGGAGAAGGCGCTGTTCCTCCTCACCCAGAGCGAGCTGCCCCAGGCGCGGCAGTCCCTCCTGCAGATCGTTCGCGGCTCGGAGCATCCGGAGCTGCGCGCGCAGGCCATCCAGTACGTGGGCATGGTCGCCGAGGAGGACCGATCACTTTTGAGCGAGCTCGACGGGATCTATAAATCCAGCCAGGACCGCAAGGTGCGCTCGGCCGTGATCGAGGCGTTCGGCATCGCGGAGCACCGGTCCGGTCTCGTGGCCCTGATCCGTTCCGAGAAGGACGCGGGCTTGCGCCAGCAGGCCATCGACATGCTGAGCGGGGCGGACGGGGTCGAAGAGCTGCGGACCCTGCTCCAGAGCGAGTCGGACCCCGAGACCCGCCGCGCCCTCCTCCGCGCCCTCGGCAACGCCGGCGACCTGGATGCCGTCATCGCCGCGGCCCGCGGTGAGAAGGACCCCGAGACGCGGGTAGAGGCCATCCACAGCCTGGGCAACGACGAGTCGCCCAAGGCCATGGAGGCGCTCAGGTCCATCTACTCCGCGAGCGCGGACCGGCAGACCCGGACCGCCGTGATCGACGCCCTGACCAATCAGGAAAACGCCAAGGCCCTGATCGAGATCTTCCGCGTGGAGAAGGACCGGGAGCTGCGCAAGGAGATCGTCCACCGCCTCGCGGACATGGACAGTCCCGAGGCTGAGGCCTTCGTCGACAAGATCTTCGAAAAGGAGTGAGCCATGAGAATGAAAACCTTTTTCCTGTCCTTCTTCCTTGTGGCAATCACGGCCTCCGCCCAGCCGAAGGTCGACGAGGCCCGCTTCGAGACCGTTTCGGCGGCCGGCGGCCTGAGCGAGGCCGTGCGCCAGGCCGGCCAGGGCAGCCAGCCCGTCTGGGTGTCCTGGAGCGTGCCCGTGATCGAAGGCCACGGGTACTCCTGCTGCTGGAGCCGCGACTGGAAGCGTAGCTCCTGCCAGCTCGAAGCGAAGAACCAGAGCTGGGGGAGCTCCGATGACGACCCGCGGCAGGACCCGTACCTGAACGTCCTCGTCCGGCTCGACGACGGCAAGGTGGAGCGCATCCGCAGCGTCTCCGCAAGCTGTCCCCTGAACGCCGGCGGCCGCCGTTTCGTCTGGCTGGAGGGGGTGAAACCGGAGGAGAGCGTGCGGTTCCTCACCGAGGTGGCGCGGAGCGCCCCGGGAAGCAAGGGGAACGACCTGGACGAGGAGGCTCTCGACTCTCTGGCTTTCCACCGCAACTCCGCGGCCCTGGATGCTCTCACGGACTTCGCCACCTCGGACCGCTACCGTCGGGATCTCCGCGAGCACGCCCTGTTCTGGCTCGGGCAGAACAGGGGCCGTGAGGGCTACGAGGTCATCACGCGGGTTCTGCGCGAGGACAAGGACGACGAGCTCCGGGAGCATGCGACCTTCGCGCTCAGCGAGAGCCCCGTGCCCGAGGCCGGAGAGGTCCTGGTGAAGACGGCCCGCACGGACCGCACCCCGGACGTCCGCTCGCAGGCGATGTTCTGGCTGGCGCAGATCGACCACCCGCAGGCCACGGCCACGATCCTGGAGGCCATCGCAACGGACGCCGACGAGGACGTCCGCGAGCAGGGCGTGTTCGCCCTCTCGCAGCTCCCCAAGGGCAAGGGCGTCCCTCTGCTGATCCGGCTCGGCCGCGAGAGCAAGGACCGTGAGGTCCGCAAGCAGGCGCTCTTCTGGCTCGCGGAGTCGGATGATCCGGAGGCGATGAAGTTTTTGGAGAAGATGTTGGAGGAGTGAGCATAAGCTCCCCGCATGAGCCATGACCACCCGCTGGAGCTGTCCGGAGACGAGATGCGCCACCTGGTCGAGGCGGCGATGGAGCGCATCGCGAAGCATGTAGATACCCTGCCGGAGCAGCCGGCCAGCTCCACGGAAGGGGGGCTCCGCCTCGCCCGCTCGCTGGCCGAGCCCCTCCCCCAGGACGGCACCCCCTTCCCGAAGCTCCTCGATCTCCTCTTCGACCGGGCGGTGCCGCGCTCGCTCAATACGGCGGGTCCGGGTTACCTCGCCTATGTGCCGGGCGGCGGCCTGCTCCACTCCGCGATCGCCGACCTGATCGCCGACAGCGTCAACCGCTACGTCGGCCTGTTCGTCTCTGCCCCCGGCCTCGGGCAGATCGAGGCCAACGTCCTCGCCTGGTTCCGGGAGCTCGCGGGCTATCCGCCCGAGTCCGGGGGGATCCTGACCAGCGGCGGCTCGCTCTCGGCCCTGACCGCCCTCATCACGGCCCGGCGCGAGCGCCTGCCCGAGAACTTCCTCTCCGGCGTCCTCTACTGGTCCGACCAGGTGCATCACTCCCTGGAAAAGGCGGCGATCCTCGCGGGATTTCCTGCCGCGAACCTCCGCAAGCTGCCCTCCGACGAGCACTTCCGCCTCCGGGTGGACGCCCTGGAATCGGCCGTCGAGGAGGACCGGCGGCGCGGCCTCACCCCGTTCCTTGTCGTGGCCAGCGGCGGCACCACCAACACGGGCGCGGTCGATCCCATCGAAGAGATCGCCAAGACGGCCCAGAGGCATGACCTCTGGCTGCATGTGGACGGGGCTTATGGCGGCTTCTTCCTGCTGACGGAGGAGGGCCGGCGCCTCCTGCGCGGGATCGAGCTGGCGGATTCCGTGGTCCTCGATCCCCACAAGAGCCTCTTCCTCCCCTACGGCACGGGCGCCCTGCTGGTACGGGATGCCGGGGCGCTGAGGCGGACCCACAGCACCACCGCCGACTATCTGCCCGAGTCCCGGGACGATCCGGACCAGGTAGACCCCTCGGAGATGTCACCGGAGCTGACCCGCCCGTTCCGCGGGCTGCGGATATGGCTGCCCCTGAAGATGCACGGCATCGGCCCCTTCCGGGTGGAGCTGGAGGAGAAGCTCGCTCTCGCCCGCTGGGCGGCGGAGGAGCTGAAGACGATCGAAGGGATCGAAGTCGTGGCCGAACCCCAGCTCTCGACGCTGGCGTTCCGGCTGAATCCCGGGGGCTTGGAATCGGACGATCTGAACCGGCTGAACCGCCGGCTCATGAAGACGATCAACGACTGTAAGCGGGTCTTCCTCACCGGCACGAAGCTCGGGGACCGCTTCGTGATCCGCATCTGCGTCCTCTCCTTCCGGACGCACCGGGACCGGATGGAGGTGTGTCTGGAGGATGTCCGGGAGGCGGTGAGGACCCTCACCCCCTCGGATCGGGGGTGAGGGTTCCGGCTTACTGCGTCGGCGGCTTCTCGCCTTCGGCCGGCGGCTCGGGCTCGGTTTCCGGCGTGGCCGGCTGACCCGGGGCGGGCGCGGGCGTCTTGTCGATCGAGAGGAGCTCGACATCGAAGATGAGGACCTGGTTGGGGCCGATGTCGTTGCCGGCTCCGCGCTCGGCGTAGGCCAGCGCGGGCGGGATGACGAGCCTGTACTTCGCGCCCGGCTTCATGAGCTGCAGCGCCTCGACCCAGCCCGGGATGACACCGTTGACCGGGAAGGTCGCCGGCTCGTTACGGTCATAGGAGCTGTCGAACACCTTGCCGTCGGGCAGCGTGCCGCGGTAGTGAACGGTGACTTTGTCGGTCGGCTTGGGAGATTCGCCGCTCCCCTCCTTCACCACCTCGTACTGGAGGCCGCTCGCCGTGGTCTTGACCCCCGCCTTGACCTTGTTCTGCTCCAGGTACGCCTGGCTCTCCTTCATGTTCTTGTCGCCCGCGGCTTGGCGCTTGGACTGCTGCTGCGTCATGAGCTGCTGCTGGAACTCCTGCATGGTGGCCTGGATCTCCTCGGGGGTGAGGAGGGCATTGGCGCCGCCGATGCCGTCCCGCAGACCCTTGACGATCAGGTCCACCGAGACGGGGACCTCCTGGCTCTTGAGCGACTGGCCGAGGTTGAGGCCGATGATGTAGCTGGCGCGGTCCTGGAGGGCAGCAGGCTTGGCGGCCTGGCCACCCTCGACCGGGGCCGGGGCCGGCTGAGCCTCGGCTGGAGCCTGCGCCTGGGGCCGGGCGGGATCGGTCTTCGGCTTGTCCTGCGCGAGGGCCGGCAGCGCGGCCAGCAGGGCGGTGGCAAAGAGAGCGGAAAGCTGTTTCATGACGTCTCCGTGTCGCTGTGAATGGCTCTAGGGCTGGAGCCGTTGGTATTTCTTCAAGATCTCCCGGAGGCGATCGTGAGGGAGGGCGTGCACCGTATTGCCGCCGGCCCCCTTCATCGTCTCCGCCGCGATCATCGCGTTGACGATCGCCTCCTCGGTTGCATCGACCGTGGCCCAGAACAGCGGGTCCATCCGGTCGTTGGGCAGCATGGTGAGACGGGCGGGGCCTGCCGATCTCGCCGCTCTCGCGACGTTGGGATTGGCCGTGGAAAACGCCAGGAGGATGTCCCCCGACGTGTTCTCACCGGCGCCGCCGACGCGGCCGATGCCCAGGGCAGCGCGCCGGGCCAGCCGCTCGAGCTGCATGGGCAGGAGCGGCGCGTCCGTCGCCACGACCACGATGATCGACCCCTCCCCGTCCGCATGCTTCCCCGGCTCCGGCAGGAGGTCGGGGATCTCCTTCCCCACCGGAACACCTGCGATCGTCAGTCGATTCCTACGGCCATGGTTGGACTGGACCAGCACCCCGACCGTGTAGCACCCGGCCTCCGTGTCCAGGCGGCGGGAGGAGGTGCCGATCCCCCCTTTGAAGCCGTACGAGATCATCCCCGTGCCGCCGCCCACGTTCCCCTCCGCCACGGAGGAAGACGCGCCGTCCATGGCCTGGAAGACGTGCTCCTTCTTGACGTGGAAGCCGAAGATGTCGTTGAGGAAGCCGTCCCAGGTCTCGGCGACGACGGGCAGGCTGAAGTTGGCCTCCCGGGCATCGTCGGGGAAATGGCGCAGCCACCACTCGATGCTGGCGTCCCGCACCAGGCCGACGCTATGGGTATTGGTCAGGAAGACCGCCCCTTCGAGGAAGCCGCCCTCCTCGATCCAGGTGGTCCCGGTCATCTCGCCGTTGCCGTTCAGGGCATACCACCCGGCAAACACGGGGTCCGGCGAGCCCTTGCCGCGGGGGAAGACCACGGTGACCCCAGTGCGAACCGCCTCCCCCTGGACGAGGGTCGAGTGCCCGACCTCGACGCCCTGGACATCCGTGATGGCATTGAGCGGTCCCGGCGCGCCTTCGAAGGGAATGCCGAGGTCCCTCGCCCTGGGGCGGGCGAGGGCCGGCGTTGCCAGCAGGCAGGCGGCGAGCAGGATTCGGAGCATCATCGCTGAAGCGGGGGATGCTAGCACGCCTGGGCTGGTGCCCAGCAGAAGTCTCCGGGCGTCTTTTTTCCGGACCCGAGACCGCGGGACTCGCGGCTCGCTGATCCCTCGCGCGGATCACCACGCCTGAACTTCCCGCCCTGAGCCGCGAATTGACGCTCCCTGATCCACGCCGGCCAACTCTCGCGTATCGTGTTCCAGCTCCGCAAGGTCTCGCTTTCGAGAACCCCTGCCGCCCGGCGGCGGTTGTCGCCAGCAGCCGGAAAGCACCGATTTCGGGAAATCTGGCGCACACTAGGGTGCGTTTCTGACGAATCCGCGGGGCTTGCAGCCAATCGAGGCTGGAATGCGCACCGCGGGCAGAGGGGGACTCATGTTGCGGAATCAGAGAAAGGGTTGGATTGCGCCCGCGGTCCTGGCCGCGCTCCTGCTGGCCTCGGTACCGGCCTCGGCCGCGGGTCCGGCGCGGCGGGACCCGGGGAACTGGATCGTCCGGCTGGCCGTGTGGCTCGGCCTGCCGCCGTCCGTCACCGCCGTCTGGGAGATGGACAGCGCCAACATTGATCCGCTCGGCCAGCCGAAGCCCACAGGGACCGACAGCTCGGCGAACATCGACCCGGACGGCCAGCCGGGGTCGGCCAAGACGGACGACTCCGGCTACATCGACCCGGATGGCTAGCGCTGCAGCGGGGCGCCTTTTCCGATGGCGCCCCGGCTCGTAATCGATTCGTGCGATAATGCGCGAGCTTCACGTACAGCGACACCACGCACCGGGGAGGAGCGGATGGACTGCCTTTCGGATCTCGACCTCGCGGCGTTCCTGACCGGCGAGCTGGCTGCAGGCGACCTGCACCGGGTCACCCGGCACCTGCTCGGCGGCTGCGCGGACTGCCGGCGCCGGTTGACCGCGGCTGCGTCCCGCCCTCCGGAGCCGGACGAGGTCTACGACGCCTGCATCACCCGGGCAAGGCGGGCCGTGCGCCGGCTCGAGCCCCGGCTGCAGCGGGACAAGGAGCGTCGCGACGACGGCGTCGCCATGTTGCGGGAGAGGACTTTCGGAGAGCTGACGTGGCCCGAGTACAGGTCCTTCAAGATGGTCCACGTGGAGGTGCTGCTGCAACTCGCCTTCGAGCTCCGCTACCGCGATCCCAGGGAGATGCTGCGTCTTACCAAATCCGCCCGGTTTGCACTGGAGGAGACGGGTCATCCTGTCCGCTACGGCGAGGCGCTGCACTTCGACCTGAGGGCGCGGGTCTGGGCCGAGCTCGGCAACGCCTACCGCGTCAACGAGGGGTTCCAGGAAGCCGAGGAGGCGCTGGAGACGGCGCGCTCGCTTCGCGAGCAGGGCACCGGCGATCCCTTGCTCGCGGCGCGCATCGACGACCTCGAAGCCTCTCTCCGCAAGGCCCAGCGGCGGTTCGACGAGGCCAACCGGCTCCTCGACCGGATCTACCGGGCCTACACGAAGATCGGCGAGCGCCACCTCGCCGGGCGCGCGCTGATGAAGAAGGGGATCAACCTTGGCCTTCTGAAGCGCCATTCTGCAGCGATCCGCTCGTTGAAGAGGGCGATCGCCTTGATCGACTCCAAGCGTGACCCCCAGCTTCTGGCCGCCGCTCACCACGCAGTCCTCAAGACGCTCGTGGACTCAGACGACCACGTAGAAGCCGGCAAGCTGCTTCTGGCGAGCGACCTGCGCCGGAAGTTCGCCGGCGATCCGCTCAACCTGCTGCGGCTGCGCTGGGTGGAGGCCAAGATCCTCGCCGGGCGCGGCCGGCTGAAGGACGCGGAGATGGTGCTGGCCGAAGTGCGCTACGGGTTCCTGGAGCACAAGCTGGCATACGTCGCGGCCGTGGCCGGCCTCGACCAAGCGGAGGTGATGCTGCGCCAGGGCAAGGAGATCCATCGGCTGGCCGGCGACATCCTCGCCCGGTTCGAGGAGCACGCGGTCGATCCGGAAGCGGTCCAGGCGCTGATGTTGTACGAGGTGCTGTGCGCCAACCGGGTGGCGACGGTCCGCGCGACGCGCACCGTCCGCGACTACATCGAGCAGGTCCAGGACCAGCCGGGCAGGCGCTTCGACGAGCTACTCCTCCACGGTTGAGGACAGGGCGCGGCGCGCGGTCTCGGCGTCGATGACTCCGAGCCGGAGCAGGAGCCCGACCATGTGCTCCTCCAGGTCGGCCGGCGCCTGCGCGCGCGCAAGCCTGGGCACGGAGAGCCCGTAGGCCCGCGCGAAGAGCTCGGACCAGCCGACCTCCAGGGCATCGGCGATCATCAGCACGTGCCGCACCTGGGGGGTGATCCTCCCCCGCAGCACCTTGGCGAACACGGAATCGCCCACCCCCATCTTCTTCTCCAGCGAGCGCACGGACACGCGCTTCTCCCTGGCCAGGGAGGCGAGCACCCGCACCAGGCGCAGCGCCTCCTCCTCATACCGGTCGCGAGGCTCTTCGCTCATGGCCCGGGAGTATACGGCGCCCCGGCCCGCCAGAAGGAGGATGCCATCCTCCGGTCCGGTAAGATCGCCCTGCCATGGCCTTCTGGAAAGACCGCATCCTCCCCTACTTCGTCCACGCCGCGCTGCGGACGCAGGAATTCCAGGAGGTGAGGTCGGAGTACCTGGGCGGGGCGGAGGGGGAGGTGCTGGAGATCGGGTTCGGCTCGGGCCTCAACGTGCCCCACCTGTCGCCGCGGGTGAAGAAGCTCTATGCAGTCGAACCGGCGGACGCAGCCTGGAAGATCGCCCGTGCCAAGATCGATAGGGCGCCCTTCCCCGTGGAGCGGACCGGCAGGACCGCCGAGGCGATCCCCCTCCCGGACGGCTCGGTCGACGAGGTGATCTCCTCGTTCTCTCTCTGTACCATCCCGGACGCGGAGAGGGCCCTCCGCGAGGTCCGCCGCGTGCTCCGGCCCGGCGGGGCCTTCCGCTTCGTCGAACATGGGCGCTCGGAGGATCCGCGGATCTCCCGCTGGCAGGACCGGCTCGATCCGGTCCAGAGATTCCTCGCCGGCGGCTGCCATCTGAACCGCGAGCCCGACCGTCTGCTCCGCGAGGCCGGATTCCGGATCGAGCGCCTCGACCGCTTCGAGGTCCCCGGCCCGCGGGTGATCATGTCGCTCTACGGGGGGATCGCCGTCCGCGGCTAGTGTTCCACGTCAGCCAGCACGGCCCCATCACCCGCCTCCGCATGGCCCGGACCCTGTTCGGCCGGCCTGGGTATGAGGTCTCCGCCTACGCCTACGGCGGATTCCTGATCGACTCGGGTCCCCCGACCAGCGCCGGCCAACTCGTGGAGTGGTGCCGCGCCCATCCCGAGATGAGGAAGGTGGTCCTCACCCATCACCATGAAGATCACGTCGGCGGCGCCGCGGCGCTCCAGGAGCTGGGGCTGCCGGTCCACGCTCCGGCCCCGGCCGTGCCGATCCTCGCCGAGGGCCTGCGCATGCCCCTGTACCGCAGGGCGATCTGGACCACGCCGCGGCGTTTCCGAGCCGAGCCGCTGGGCGACTGGATCGAGGGAGAAGCCTGCCGGCTGCGGGTAATCCCCACGCCAGGCCACGCGATGACCCACGTCTGCCTGTTCGACGAGAAGCGGCGCTGGTTGTTCTCGGGCGACCTCTACGTCCACGAGAAGGTGCGCTACCTGCGACGGATCGAGGATGCCCGGGAGCACATCGCCTCGCTTCGCCGGGTGCTGGCGTTGGAGCCGCAGCTCCTCGTCTGCGGCCACGCCGGCATCCTGGAGCACGCGCCGGAGCGGCTGGCGCGCAAGATCCGTTTCTGGGAGGAGCTCGGCGAACAGGCGCGCGCGCTGCGGGACCAGGGCCTCTCCACCGGCGAGATCGCCCAGCGGCTCCTCGGCCGGGACGGCTTTCTCTCCTGGGCCAGCCTCGGCGACTTCTCCCACCGCAATCTGATCGAGTCGCTGCTTGGGTAGACCCCTCTACCCGTTCGTTGGCGCCGCAAACAGCGCGCGCGGCTCGCCCCGGCCGCGGAGGGTTCCGCGGTCCAGCACCAGCACCTCGTCGCAGAGCGCCCGCAGCTCGTCGGTCGTGTGCGAGACGTAGAGCATGGGCACATGCAGCTCGTCCCGGACCCGCTGGAGGTAGGAGACCACTCGCCCCTTGAGATCTTCATCGAGGGCGGCGAGGGGCTCGTCCAGGAGAAGCAGCCGCGGCGAGGAGAGCAGCGCCCGGGCGAGGGCCACCCGCTGCTTCTCCCCGCCGGACAGATCGCCGATCCGGCGGTCCAGCAGGTGCCCGATCTCCAGCACCCCCGTCACCCGGTCGAGCGAGGTGTCTCCCTTATTGCCGTACAGGACGTTTTTGCGCACCGACAGGTGGGGGAACAGCGCGCCATCCTGGGGCACGTAGCCGATGTGCCGGTCGCGAGCCGGCACCTCCTTGCGCGAGTCGGTGTCGGTGAGCACGCGGCCGTCGAGCTCAATGTAGGCGGACGGCGCCTGCCGCAGCCCCGCGATCAGGTCGAGGAGAGAGGTCTTGCCCGCTCCCGAAGGACCGAAGAGAGCCGTCACGTGGCAGGTGACCTCCACGTCGATCCGCAGCTCGAAATGAGCCAGGGGGAGCCGCACGTCCCGAAGCACCAGCTTCACGCCCGGCCCCTCAGGAACCACTCGCTCAGCCAGACCGCGGCAAAGGCAATGGCTACGGACACGGCCAGGAGACGGAAGGCGTCCTCGTCCTGGCCGAGCTGCACGAGCTGATAGATGGCGAGGGAGAGCGTCGACGTCCGGCCCGGGATGTTCCCGGCCACCAGGATCGTGGCGCCGAACTCCCCCAGGGCGCGGGCGAACGCCAGCAGGGTGCCGCCGAGGATGCCCCGCGCGGCGAGCGGCAGCGTGACCGTGAAGAACACCCGCCTCTCCCGCGCCCCGAGCGTGCGGGCGATCTGTTCCAGGCGATCGGGCACCCCTTCGAAGGCGACGCGGGCCGAGCGCACGAGCAGAGGGAAGGCCATCACGGCCATGGCCAGCACCACCGCCCGCCAGGTGAAGACCACGTCGAGCCCCAGAGTCTCGTAGAGGAAGCTGCCGATGGGTCCCCGGCGTCCGACCGCCTTCAGGAGGATCAGGCCGGTCGCCACAGGCGGCATGACCAGGGGCAGGGCGACCAGCGTCTCGACCAGCGATTTTCCGCGCCAGCTCTTGCGCGCGAGAAGCCAAGCCAGGAGCAGCCCCGGCGGGAGGATGAGCAGCGTCGCCATGCCCGCGGTGCGGACGGTCAGGCCGACGATCTGCCACTCTTCCGAGGACATCATTCGAGGATCAGGAAACCATGCTTGCGGAAGACCGCCAGGGCGGGCGGCGAATGGAGGTAGTCCAGGAGCTTGCGCGCCGCTTCCCTGCGTTCGGAGGCGGCGAGCACGGCAAATGGATAGGAAATCTTCGGGGACTCGGCCTTGGGCACCTCGTAGGCGATCTTCACCTTCTTCGAGATCCCCGCATCCGTCTTGTAGACGATTCCGGCGTCCACGTTGCCCGATTCCACGGCGGCCAGGGCGGCGCGCACGTTCTCCGTAGGAATGACCCGGTCGATCAACTTGCTCCAGAGCCCCTTGCTCTTGAGGTACTCCTTGGCATAGATGCCGGCGGGGACGGTCTGCGGCTCGGCCAGCGCCAGCGCCCGGACGGCAACGAGGTCTGCCGGCCCGGCGATCTTGAGGTTGGAGTCCACCGGCACCACCACCACGAGCGTATTTGAGAGAACGCTCTTGCGCGTCCCGGGCAGGAGGAGCTTCCGCTTTTCCAGCCCGTTCATCTTCTCCTCGTCCGCGGAGAGGAAGAGGTCGGCGGGCGCCCCTTCCTGGATCTGCCGGGCGAGCGTGCTGGAGGCCCCCAGGTTCAGGACGAGCTTGTCGCCCGTGGCCTTTTCGTACTCCGGACCGATCTCCTTCAAGGCATCGGTGAGGCTGGCCGCGGCGAAGATCTGGAGATCGGCGGCGCTGGCCGGCACGGCGGCCAGGAGGCAGAGGATGAGAACCGTTGCTTTCATCAGAAGATCACCTGGATGCGAGTCAGAATCTTGTCCTGGTCGTCCTGCCCGTCCTGTCGGAAGTGGAGGTAGTTGAGGAGGAGCTTGAGATCGGGCCCCTTGAGATACCAGCTCAGGCCCGCGGTCCCGATCTCCGTGGCCTCTGTCCGGTCCTCGACGACCGGGTCGAAGCTCTCGGCCTTGAGCACCGCCTGCAGCCGGTTCGGGATGAAGAAGTACGAGCCCTGGACATACCAGCCCTCGGATCCGATCTTGCCTCCCGAAGACGGCTCCCAATCGACGGAGAGATGTTCGGCCCAGAGCTCGAACCGCCCTGCCAGGAGCTGGGTATCGAAGCCCGTCCCGACGCGCTCTCCGGCGAAGACGTTGTTGTCGAAGCCGAAGTCGGCCGCGGCGACGCTCGTGTCCTCGGAGGAAAAGACGTTGCCGCCCAGGGACCAGGTCAAGGCCTTCCCCTGGCTGAGCACGCCCGAGAGCCGGGCCGTGGAGAGGAAGGAGTCGTCGTCGTTGAAGTTGTTATTGGCGCCGTTGCCGTTGAACACGCCCGCGGCGTAGCTCAGGCGCTTCTCGAGAAGATCCCCGCCCACCTGCACTCCGAGCTGGCGGCTCAGAGTCAGGCGGTCGTTGACCAGGCTGCGCTCAATCGTGATCAGGCGCGGATCGCTGAAGAGCTGCTCGAAGCCGAACGGTGTCTTGAACTGGCCCATCCGGATGTTGGCCTCGGGATATCGGTTCCAGTTGATGAAGCCGTCGGTGAGCTGCGCCCGCAGCGCGGAGGTGTTCGCGAGCGTGCCCGCGAAGTCCCCCTCCAGGCGGAAGTCGAACTCCTCCAGCAATCTGCCCGTGGCATTGATGCGCGCGCGCCGAAGATAGAAGCGGTCGTTGTCGTTGCCGAAGCGGGTGTCCCCTCGGTCCCCGAAATCCGCCTGGACCTGAAGCAGACCGCCGATGATCAGCGTGGGCTCCTTGCCGGCAGGTTTGACCGTGCCCAGGGACTGGGCCTGCAGGAAGGTGGGCCCGGCGATCATGCACAGGCAGAGCACAGCGGCGTGTCGGCTCATCCGGTCCTCCGGTCGGGAGATCGGACGCAGCCTAGACGCGTCGACCTATCGTGTCAAGTATATCGGACCCCGTGAAATACTCCGGGCATGTCCCGCTCCCTGGTGGGTTTCCTCCTGTCCATTCCGGTCGCGATCCTGGGAGGGCTGATCGGCCTTGGAGGCGCGGAATTCCGGCTGCCTGTCCTGGCAGGTCCGATGGGGCATCCGGTGCAGCGGGCCGTGCCTCTCAACCTGGCGGTCAGCCTCGCGACGCTGGCGACGGCGCTCCTCCTGCGCTCCCGCACTCTGCCTTTCTCGCCGCTCCTCCCCCTCGTCCCCGCAGTCCTGGCCCTGCTCGCCGGAGCCGTCACGGCCGCGTTCTTCGGCGCCAGCTTCGCTCACCGGCTGCCGGAAGCCCGGCTGGAGCGTGTGATCGTGGTCCTCCTCGTGACCATAGGTTTCGGGCTGATCGCCGAGGCCTTCCTGCCGCACGGATTGCCCGCCCTGGTTCCGGCTTCGCTCGCGTGGCGTGTGCCCATCGGGTTGGTCCTGGGGCTGGGAATCGGTTTGGTGAGCAGTCTCCTTGGGGTCGCGGGAGGAGAGCTGATCATCCCCACTCTCGTTTTCGCATTCGGAGCCGACATCCGGACCGCCGGGACCGGCAGTCTCCTGATCAGCCTTCCCACGGTGCTGGTGGGGGTCGGCCGGTATGCCAGCCTCGGGGCTTTCCGGGAGCGGAAGGACCTGCGCGAGACCGTGCTCCCGATGAGCCTGGGATCGGTGATCGGCGCCGCGATCGGAGGAATCCTGGTCGCCTACGCTCCGCAGGCGACGCTCAAGGTCGGGCTCGGCGTGATCCTCGTCGTTTCGGCGCTCAAGACCTTCACTCGGCCGGCTCGGCCGGCTCGGAGGAAAGATACCCCTGCAACTCCTTCCAAGCAGGGTCCGCGGCCTTGAGGCTGTCGGCCTCCATTCGCCGATAGAGGTCGCGCACGGCCTTCCCCGTGTCCGTTAGGGAGGCATGGCCATGGCCGCTGCCGCCGCGCGAAGTCTCCACAAGCGGCTCGCGGAAGCAGCCGTTCATGGCCTGGACGAGCTTCCAGGCGCGCATGTAGGACATGCCCAGGCGCTGCGCGGCGCCGGCGAGGGTGCCGGTCTCCTCGATCGCATCCAGGAGGTCCACCTTGCCCGGCCCCAAGGCGATGTCCGAGCCGCGGAGGACCCGGATGCGGGGGTGGAGAGTGGTCTTCATGGCACCTCCCCCTCCCGTCCGAGAGGGCGCAGCCGCCGCTCGTCGCGGTAGGGGAAGAACTCGATGATCTCGCCCGACAGGTTGCGCTCCTGCATGCGCTGCCAGAAGCCCACGCCGAACAGGTCGCCGTGCTCGTGGAGGAACGCCTCCCGGCGCGCGCCTTCCAGACCCACGAAGCGGCCGAGCTCCTCGGGGAAGACGTCGCCCTCGCCCACCGCGAACCAGATCTCGGACGACAGCTCCTCGAAGTCATGGCGCGCGTTGGGGAACGGACGGAAATGGTAGTCGGTGAGGCGGCCCACCTCGTCGTAATCGTAGAAAACCACCCGGCCGTGGCGGGTCACGCCGAAGTTCTTGAGCAGGACGTCGCCAGGGAAGATGTTCGCGGCGGCCAGGTCCTTGATGCAGCGGCCATAGTCGGAGATCGCCGCCAGCGCGTCCTCCTCCTCCACGGTCTTCAGGTAGACGTCCAGGGGCGTGACGCGCCGCTCCACGTAGACATGGCGGATCACCACGTCGTCCCCCTGCACCTCCACGTTCTTCGCGGACTCCTGGAGCAGCTCTTCCAGCAGGCCGGGGTCGAAGCGGGCGCGGGGGACCTTCAGGTGCTCGTACTCCTGGAAGTCGACCAGCCGGCCCACGCGGTCGTGCTGCAGCACCTCCCGGTACTTCTCGCGGACCTTCTCGCGGCTGGCGGTCTTCTGCGGCGGGAAGCGGTCCTTGATGATCTTGAGCACGAACGGGTAAGAGGGCAGGTCGAACACCGACATCACCAGCCCGCGCTGGCCGCGGGAGACGACGAACGGCCCGTCCGAGGCCTCCGAGGCAGACACATGGCGCATCAGGTCCCGGTAGAGCTCGGTCTTGCCGTGCTTGGTGTAGCCGAGGGAGATGTAGAGCTCGGCGATGCGCTTGCGCGGCAGGATCGATCGCAGGAAGCCGATGACCTCGCGCGGGCTCTCCACGTCGGCGTGGAAGTACCAGCGGGCGAAGCTGAACACCACGCTCGCCTCGTCCTCGGTGTGGAGGACCGCGTCCAGCTCCAGCCCGGTCTCCCGGCTCGCGACCGGCAGGAGCAGGGGCATATACACGCCGCTCTCCCGGAGCCGCACCCGGCCCACCACGTAGGCCCCCTTGTTGCGGAAGAAGATCGGGTGCAGCACGTCGAGCGCTTCGACCTCCTCCGTCCCGAACCGCTCGCGGAGCGCCTGCCGGATGCGGCCGGCGGCCAGGGCCGCGTCGCCTTCGAGGTCGAGGAACGGCACGCGGAAGCCGGCATCCTCCAGGATCCTGCGCACGACGCCGACATCCACCCGCCGCACCGCGTACATGCGCGCGCTGGCCATCTCCCACCCGTGGTAGGGCAGGGGGAACTCGTCCGAGGCGAAGTCGATCGTGGGATCGACGCCGTCGTGGCCGAACACCCGGCGGGAGAGGGAGTTGAACCAGGTCTGGGCAAGCTCGAAGTCGTTGCGGCCCATGATCGCGGCCGTATAGGCCTCCTTGAGGCCGGCCCAGAGGGAGCGGTCCTTCAGGTGCTCGCCGAGCTGCTCGCCCAGCACCTCGCACACCCGGTCGACGTTGCGGGAGTGGAGGCCCAGGCGCTCGACCGTATCCTGGCGGATGCCCGCCCAGTCGCGGCGCTCGAACCGCTGCTGCACACGGCGGGTGATCGCCTGGACGCGCTGCCGGTGCTCGTCGAAGGCCCGGTGGATGGTGTCGGCGGAGCTTTCGAGGTCCACGGGGGACATGCTAGTACACGGACTGCCACGGACGTGCACGGACATCCGGCCCCCTCTCCCTCACGCAGGTGAGGGAGAGGGATGGGGAGAGGGAGGATGGGATCAAGCCGAGGATGGGATCAAGCCGCCTGCACCTCGCCCCTCAGATAGTTCTCCGGGCTGAAGTCGAACATCAAGCTGAACGGCGGCGGCGCCACGGTCCGGCCCCACTGGATCAGCCCGATCAGCTTCTCCGGCAGGAAATCCAGATGGTGCTGGTCCGGGTCCCCCCAGGCGTGGACCGGCGGCAGCGGCGCCTGGCGCAGCATCTCGAAGATCCGCTCCGACGCCTCTTCGGGAGTCATCGCCCCGGCATCGACCGCGGTCAGCATGCCGTCCGCCGCGTCGATCAGGTCCTGCACAGGGTTCTCCCCCGGCTTGCCCTCGCCGTGGAGCGGGCTCTGGTCGAGCTGGTCGAACATCCCGGTATCCCCCGACTCCAGCGACTTCACGATCACCCGGAAGTGCCGGAAGTCGTTGAACATTGTGCTCAACAACCAGAGCCGGACCCAGGCGTTCCAGATCGGGTAGGACCCGAACGCCCGGTACGAGCAGTAGACCATCTGATCGGCGCCGTCGAGCAGCGCGGCCTGCTGGCGCTCGGGGAACGCGAAGCGCTCGCGGGAGAAGTCGTCGTCGCGGAGCGCCTGGATGAGCCGGGGAGCCAGCGTGCGCAGGACGTCGAGCGTGCTGATCAATCCCCGCGAGTAGAGCGCGTCGATGAAGCCGTACGCATGCGCCGCGAGGAACCAGCGGTCACCGCAGCACGAGGTCGAGGAGTACTGGAGCCGGTCCGTGCTCACCCAGGGGCGCACGGCGCGGGCGTCGGCGAAATGGGCCGCGATGCTCGGGAAGCGGCTCACGATCTCCCGGAACTCCTCCTCCGGGGAGACCCCCGGCCGCTGTGGATACTTGCGCATGTCGAGGCTCAGGCCGACGCTGCAGAGCGGGTTCTGGCCGTCCTTGTGGTTGTTGAAGGGGATCACCCAGAACCAGCCGCCGTCGAAAACGTGATGGATCGTGCCCTCGTCCCAGTGCGCGGAGAGCTTGGGATCCTCCCAGTCCTCCAGGAGGTCGTCGTAGCGCTTGACCCCCTCGAAATGGTTGAACAGGCTACGGGACTGCGTGCGCAAGTGCGTCGGCTCCTCGCGCAGGCCGAACTTGCGGGCGAGCACCGACTTGTAGCCCGAGCTGTCCACGACATAGCGCGCGCGGAAGCGCTCGCCCGTGCTCGTGGTCAGGTCCACGCCGCGGGGGTCGAATTCCACTTCCGTGGCTTCGGTGTGGTCGTGGTAGGTGACGCCGTAGCGCAGGGCCGCGTTGAGCAGGTACAGGTCGATATCCTGTCTGAAAAGGTGGCTCTCCGAGGTGATCGGGGTCACCGGAGGCACCAGCAGGTGAGACTCCGAGGAGTCCTGCCGCTGGCCGTCGCGGTGGTAGAGGAAGCCGATGATGCGCTTGACCCCGCAGGACGGGGCCACGTGCTCGGTGATCGACTCCGTGCGGGTCAGATGGAGGATCTCGGGCACGTCCCAGCGCTGCCCGAGCATCCACATGAGCATGGTGCTCTGCGGCAGAAGGGCCTCGCCCACGGCGAAGCGGGGGTGCGCCTCCTTTTCCAGCAACAGCACGTCAAAGCCCTGCCGGGCCAGGATGCAGGCCAGCATCCCTCCGCCGATCCCGGTGCCCAGGATGGCGACATCGTACGTCTTCGGATCGCTCATGAAACGTCTCCCCTTTGCGGTACGGCGACCGCGATGAATCGGACGCAGCGATCCTCCTCAGGACATCAACAAACAAGGGTCAGTGCGGAGATAATACTGCACTTGACAGCCAAAACGGCGATAGCTAATATCCTCCGCGCTTCGGACCCCAAGGTGGGGTCTGCCCGCATGCCAAGCGAACAGAGAAAGAGAGAACACAGAATGCGTATCACCGGAAGAGTGAAGTGGTTCAACGACACCAAGGGCTTCGGCTTCATCACGCCGGAGGACGGTCAGAAGGATTGTTTCGTCCATCACTCGGCGATCCAGGGTCAGGGCTTCAAGTCCCTGGCCGAGGGCGACCGCGTGGAGTTCGAGGTCATCCAGGGCCAGAAGGGCCCCGCGGCCCAGAACGTCGTCCGGATGTCCTGAACCCCTTCGCTTACCGAACTGCGAGGCCGCTTCCGATGACATCGGGGCGGCCTCGCCGCTTTCAGGGCCTCCCGCCTCTATAATCCCTCGCCATGGCGCTCCCTGAAGCCGTGTCCCTCGAAGACGCCCGCCCCGGTCTCGTCCGCGGCCTGGGCACCTGGGACGGCGCTCTGCTCACGATCGGCTCGATCGTGGGCACGGGCATCTTCCTGACCACGTCCGACATGGCCCGGGTGCTGCCGCATTCGGGGCTGATCCTCGGGGTCTGGCTGGCGGGCGGGCTGCTGACCCTGGCCGGCGCCCTCACCTACGGCGAGCTCGGGGCCATGTTCCCCCGCGCCGGAGGGATGTACCACTACCTCCGGGAGGCCTACGGTCCGCTTTGGGGCTTCCTCTTCGGCTGGGCCGCGTTCGTGGTCATCATGTCCGGCGGTATGGCCGCGCTCGGAGTGGCCTTCGGCACCTACTTCGTGAGCTTCTTCCCCTTCGTCTCCGTCAAGGTGGCCGCCTGCCTGGCGATCCTCGTCCTCACCGGGATCAACCACCTGGGGCTCAAGGAGGGGGCCGGCGTCCAGAACACGTTGACAGTCCTCAAGATCGGCTCGATCGTCGCCTTCGTAGCCTTCGGCCTGCTCGCTCCAGCGCCGTCGAGGCCCGACCTGGCCACCGCCCCGATGGGAATCGCGGGCGGCGCCCTGTTCACCGCCTTTGGTGTCGCGATGATCGCCGCCCTCTGGACTTACGACGGCTGGTACGGCCTCACCTGCTCGGCGGGCGAGCTGCGCGATCCCGGCCGGAGCCTCCCCCGCGGGCTGATCCTGGGGACCGGGATCGTGATCGTCCTCTACATGCTCCTCAACCTGGTCTACATCCGGGCGATGACGGTGCCCGAGATGGCGGGGGCGTCGCGCATCGGCGAGGCGGCGGCGGACGTCCTCTTCGGTCCGACCGGCGCGAGGCTCGTATCGCTCGCCATCCTGATCTCGACCTTCGGCTGCCTCTCCTCGACCATCCTCTACAGCTCGCGGATCTATCAGCCCATGGCCGAGGACGGCGTCTTCTTCCGCTCGCTGGCCGAGGTCCACCCGCGCTTCCGCACCCCGGTCCGCAGCCTCTGGGCACAGACCGCCTGGGCGCTCCTGCTGACGCTCTCGGGAACCTACGAGCAGCTCTACACCTACGTGGTCTTCGTTTCGGTGATGTTCCATGCCGCCACGGCGGCAGCCGTGTTCGTCCTGCGGCGGACCCATCCGGACCATCCGCGGCCCTATCGCACCTGGGGCTACCCCGTGGTCCCCGCCCTGTTCATCCTCGCTTGTCTGCTCCTGGTCGGGAACACCCTAGCCGAGAAGCCGGTCGAGTCCCTGCTGGGACTGGGACTCCTGGCGCTCGGCCTGCCGGCATATCTGTGGTTCCGGAAGCGGACGGCGGCGATGTAGACTTGGTTCATTGGCACGATCTCCGTTTCCGACCTGCTGCACTTGAGCGTCGCCGAGAGGCTCCAGCTCGTTGAGGATCTCTGGGACAGTATTGCGGCTCAACCTGAGGCGCTGGAGCTGACGGAAGCTCAGAAGGAGGAGCTCGACCGCCGGCTCGCCGAGCACAGGGCCAATCCCGGCTCCGCCATTCCATGGGACGAATTCCGGGCGGAGTTGCGCGAGCGCTTTCCTTGATCCGCCGACTGGTTTTACGTCCACAAGCCAGACTGGATGCCCGGCGTGACCCTGAGCGCTGGAAAGACCGCCTTCAAGGCTGATCCCGGCGCAACCTTCCTTTATCTCCTTATAGTCCCCCCGTCGCCTTAGGGCTCGTCACGGAATAACTGAGCCACAGTCGGACCCTCAACCCTCCGGCCCCCTCTCCCGTGCAGCGGGGGAGGGCTGGGGAGGGGGTCTTCCGGCATCCGCTCGACCCTGGGAGCTTGGCGCTCGCACGTCGTGAGTGACTATCCCCGCGGGGCGAGTGACTATCCCCATGGGGCAAGTGACCATCCCCACGGGGCGACCATCCCCACGGGGCAAGTGACCATCCCCACGGGGCAAGTGACCATCCCCACGGGGCGAGCGACCATCCCCACGGGGCGAACGACCATCCCCACGGGGCGAGAGGCAATCCCCATGGGGCGCGTGACTATTGCCGCGGGGCGAGAGGCTCCGACCGCGGGGCGAGAGGCTCCGACCGCGGGGCGAGCGACTTCTCCTGCGATGCTAGCGACTCCTCCGCGGGACGCGAGGCTTGTCCCCCGAGGGCGAGTGCCTCCGCAGGCGGTAGGATAGACTCCGGTGATCATAAGTCCCGAAGGGGGACGCAGGCATTGGCCCTGGGGCTGCTTTCCCTGGGAGCGCTGGCGTCCCGCCGGCATGTCCGGAGAATCGGCGGAACGCCGGCCATTGTCTCCGCCCCTGCAACAAGGCCGGGCCTTTGGCCCAATGTCTTGAGGATGCCGGCGAGACGCCAGCGCTCCCAGGGAAAGCCCGCCGCCCGCGAGCGGGGTTCCCCCTGAAGAAGACCCCCTCCCCAGCCCTCCCCCGCTACGCG
>JAXDKG010000030.1:0-7116 GCA_034667225.1 Acidobacteriota bacterium | reverse complement strand
ACATCCCAAGTCCCGAAGGGACGCAGGCATTGGCCCCGGGCGCGAGCCCGGGAGCCCCCTCCCCCGCCGCGGGGCTGGCGCCCCTGGCCATGCCTACGCCCTTCCAGGGCTCTGAAGGTTTTTGGGGGATACGCTTACCTGGGGTTGAAACCCCAGGCTTTATGCCTGCGCCCCCTTCGGGGCTCACTGCTCCGGGTCCGAGATGTGTATAAGAGGTTGGGTTTCAACCCCAGGCTAGTGGGTCGCACCGGGCACCTGCCTGGGGTTGAAACCCCAGGCTAGACGGGTGTCACTCCTTCAGAGCGAGATACGAGCTAGTGCCTTCGCTCGGCCCGCGTCCTCAGCTTCCGGGCATGTTCCTGGCTGTCTACGATCTCGGGGCGTACTCCGATGAGGCTTTCAGTGCGCCAGTAGTCCACCAACTCGGCCCCGTTCACCGAGAGCTCTCGTTCCAAGTCTGTCGGTAGCTCGATCTTCAGCGTCATCTCCGTGTCACCCCCACTCATTCTACCGGGACTCGCCCGGAACGTAGATCTCCGGCATATCCAAGGCCTCTGCTTGTTCCTCCAGGGCGGCCAGATCGGTGGCGATGAGCGCCTTCCACTCCGCGTCCAGAGCATCCAGGTCCTTCTTCGCCAGGGCGAAGACATTCTTCATCCCCTGGGTCGGCGGCCCGTCGCCGGCCTTCACGAAATCGAAGAGCGGCGAGAGGCGCGAGTAGAGCATGGCTCCCCCCTGCATCGCGAGGACGTCGTAGGCGATCTCGGCCTTGGGGTTGTGCAGCCGCTCCTCGACCACGTCCATCTTCTTGAGGAATGCCTCCGACGCCTTGATCAGGTCCGCGGCCTTCGGGTCCTTCTTCAACAGCTCGTTCCGGGCGGTGACCTGCCGGCGCACACTGCGGAGCTGCTCGGCCGTGCGCGTGAGAAGGGTGATCGCATCGCGCACCTGCAGCGAGAAGCGGAGCTGCTCGTCCAGCGCCTCCTGGGACATGGGCGTGCGCGGGTCGGGCAGCAGCTTCAGCGTCGTGGTTTCCGACTTTCCGTCGACGGTCAGCCGCGCCGTGTAGGTGCCGGGGACGGCGACGGGTCCGATCAGCGGATAGCCAATGTCCAGGATGCCCCCCTTGATCAGCTCCGCGCCCTCCCAGGTCAGGTCCCAGACCACCTTCTGCAGCCCCTTCTTCTTGGGGAGCGTCCGATTCTTCAGGAGCTCCTTCTCGTCCTCCTCGTACTCGGAAAAGCCCGTGGGCTCCATCTCGCTGCTGCTCATCTTGCGCACGAGGGTGCCGGCGGCGTCGAGGATTTCCAGTGTGACCTCCCCCTTGGGCTCATCCTTCAGCCAGTAATAGAGAGGCGCGCCCGGCTCCGGGTTGCGGCCCACCCGGCCGGTATTGCGGGCGCCGCCGTGCCAGACCCAGCGGACCGAGTCCGGAGCGGGGAAGAGGTGCGCGGCCTTGGCCGTGGCCGTCTCCGACATGTCGCGGACCACCGGGAGATCGTCGAGAATCCACGCCGACCGCCCGTGCGTCCCCACCACCAGACTGTCGTCCTTGACCGCCAGATCGTGCACCGCCACGGTCGGGAGGTTCAGGCGCAGCCCGTTCCAGGTGGCGCCGTCGTCTTTCGATACCGCCACGCCGCGCTCGGTGCCCAGGTAGAGCATCCCCTTGCGGGCGGGGTCCTCGCGCACCGAGTGGAGGTAGATGTCGCGAGGCAGTCCGCCATCGAGCCTCTTCCACGTCTTGCCGTAGTCCGCGGTCTTCCAGAGATAAGGCCGCATGTCGTCCAGCCGGTGGGCGTCGACGACGAGATAGGCCGTGCCGGCGTCGAAAGGTGAAGGCTCGATCATGCTCACGGTGCCCCACTCGGGGATGCCGGGGACGTTCTTCGTCACGTTCTCCCATTTGCCGCCACCATTACGGGTGACATGAACGAGGCCGTCGTCGCTGCCCGTCCAGATCAACCCTTTCTCCTTCGGCGACTCGGCTATGACGAAAATCGTGCAGTAGGTCTCGACGCCGGTGTTGTCGCCGGTGATTGGGCCGCCGGACCACTGCTGCCTGGATTCGTCGTCGCGGGTCAGGTCCGGGCTGATGACGTCCCAGGTCTGGCCGCCGTCCTGCGTGCGGAAGAGGACGTTGGCCCCGTGATAGACCGTCTTCGGGTCGTGCGGCGAGATGTGGATGGGAGCGGTCCACTGGAAGCGGTAGGCCATGTCCTTGGCGGCCCAGCCGGATGGGTTGTCCGGCCAGGCGCTGACGTTGCGCTCGGTCCCGGTGCGGTGGTCGTAGCGGGTCATGATGCCCAGGTACTCGCCCGCGTAGACGATGTCCGGGTCGCTGGGGTCCGAGACCACCCAGCCGGCCTCGCCGCCGCCTACGCCGTGCCAGTCGGCATTGGTGATGCCGCGGAAGCTCAACGAGTTGCTCGGCCCCTGCGCCGTGCCGATGTCCTGCAGCGCGCCGGCCACGTGGAACGGCACCCGGTTGTCCACGGCGATGTGGTAGAACTGCCCGATCGGCAGCACCGCCGGGCTCCACGTCTCGCCTCCGTCATTCGACACGTCGACCCCGCCGTCGCTCGAACCGATCATCCGCCGCGGATTCTTCGGATCGATCCACAGGTCGTGATGGTCGCCATGGCTGAGGAACTTCTGCTTGAAGGTCCTGCCGCCGTCGATGCTCTTGAGCATGGGCACGTTGGGCGCCCAGACCTCGTCGGGATTGCCCGGACTGACCGTGAGGGTGGTGTAGTACCAGGCGCGCTGCCGCAGCTCGCGGCTGCGCGTGGCGAGGGTCCAGCTCTCGCCGCCGTCGTCGGAGCGGAAGAGCCCGCCCTTCTCGGCTTCGATCAAAACATAGACGCGCCGCCCGTCGGATGGCGCCACGGCGATCCCCACCTTGCCCCACGTCCCTTCGGGCAGGCCGGCCTCACCCTGCTTGAGCTGGGTCCAGGTGTCGCCGCCGTCGCGGGAGACATAGAGGCCGCTGCCCGGCCCGCCGCTCGTCAGATCCCAGGGGCGTCGCCGCGCCTGCCAGAGCCCTGCGAACACGATGTTCGGGTTCGAGGGATCGATGGCCACGTCCGAGGCGCCGGTGTCCGCGTCCTTCTTGAGGACCTGCTCCCAGGTCTTGCCGCCATCCCGGGTACGATAGATGCCACGCTCTGGGTTGGGGCCGAACGCATGGCCGAGCACGGCTGCGAAGGCCACGTCCGGGTTGCGCGGGTGGACCGCCATCGTCCCGATCTGCCCCTCCTGCTTCCAGACGTGGGTCCAGGTCTTGCCCGCGTCGAGGGACTTGTAGATGCCGTTGCCCGCCGCCACGTTCCCCCGGATGTTCGCCTCGCCCGATCCGACGTAGATCACGTTGGGATCGGAAGGGGACACGGCGATCGAGCCGATCGAGGAGATCGGCTGGTCGTCGAAGATCGGCTTCCAGTTGAATCCGCCGTCGGTCGACTTCCAGACTCCGCCGGAAGCCGTGGCCGCGTAGTAGGTGAGCGGATCGCCGGGGATGCCCGCCGCGCGGGCCACACGCCCACCCCAGGCCGGACCGATGGCGCGGTATTTGAGCCCCTCGAGCCCGGCGGGATCGGAGAGGCCGGCTTCCTTCTTCGGCTCTTCGGTCTTCGCAGGCTTCTTCGCCGCGAAGCTCGCCGGCGCAAACAGCAGGAGGATCAGAATCCAGGACAGCGACGGACGCAGGACAGGTCTAAGCATCCGCGGAGCTTAGCCAAAGGGGAGAGAGGGGGCAAGAACCCGGGGCTCAACTACGGCCGTTCTGTCCCTTGGGTTTTTTAGGTGCTTTGCGGACAGCTGCCGGAATTTCGATCACCCGCTCCTCCGGGTCCGGGTGCTCCCGATACAAAATGACCACATGCCCGATGTGCCCTGCCACCTCGGCCTCGAGCTCGCTGGCGAGGCGGTCGGCGACCTCGCGCTTCTCCTCGCGCGGCACGGCGGCCTGGACCTTGATCAGCTCATGGTCGTTCAGCGCTTCGTCCGCCTGGCGGATCGTGGCCTCAGTCAACCCCTGCTTGCCGATCTGGACCACGGGCTTCAGCGCATGGGCCAGGCCGCGCAAGTGCTTCCTCTGAGCGCTGGTGAGTTTCGCCATGGGGAAGCATTGTAGACTAGCCCCATGTCCGACGAACCGAAGTACAGGCAGAGGGGCTACAAGGATAACGAGCGCGGCTCGCAAGGGTCCGGGGGGGGCCGGGGCCCGCAGGCTCCGCGGGAGAAGAAGGACGGCCCTCGCGGCCGGGGGCTGGGTGCGCCGTCCGACAACGTGTTCCGCTGCGCCAGGTGCGGCGAAAAGCAGCCCCTCTTCGACGAGGTCCCCGTCGACGCCACCTGTGCGAGCTGCGGCAAGGACCTCCATACCTGCACCAACTGCATCTCCTTCGAGACCTCCGTGCGCTGGGAGTGCCGCCGCTTCGAAGAGATCCCGGCCAAGATCCTGAAGAAGAGTACCCGCAACGAGTGCCCGCTCTTCACCCCCAAGGTGGCCCAGGAATTCGCCAAGGATTCCAACAAAGGCAATCCCGGCGACGCCCGGTCCGCCTTCGACGCGCTGTTCAAGTTCTAGAGGCCCGCCGCGTTACGCACGAGCTGCGCGTAGAAGCGCACGGCCCCGGCGTAATCCTGGACGCTCACCCGCTCGTTCGTGCCGTGGACGCGCTCCAGGTCCCCGGGCGTGATCGTTATCGGGATGAACCGGTACACGTTCGCGCTCAGCTTCTGGAAGTGCTTCGTGTCCGTCCCCCCGGCGAGGAGGTTGGGCGCCGCGAGCGTGCCGGGGAACACCTGCGACAGCGTGGTCTGGAGGAGCCGGAAGGGCTCCTCATCCGTCTTCGATTGCGGGGAGGGCTCGGAAACCATCTTGCCCGAGACCGCCACCTGGATGCCGGGCCCGACCGTCTCGCGTACGTGCTCCAGCACGGAGGCGACCGTGTCCCCCGGCAGAATGCGGAAGTTCACCCAGGCTCTGGCCTCGCTGGGGAGCACGTTTTCCTTGACCCCGCCGCGGATCATGGTGGCCGCCGTGGTCGTCCGCATGCGGGCGTCCGAGGCGGGCTCGGACGAGAGTTGCTTCCTTACCAGCGGCTCGAACAGCCAGAGGTTGGCCAGCGGCACGCGCGTCCCGAGAGGCATCTCGGGGGCCAGGAAGTCGAAAGACTCGCGGTTGGCGCCGTCGATCCGGGCGGGCATGGGGTTCTGCTCCAGCTTCTGCACCGCGGCGGCGACGATGCCGATAGCGGTGCTGCGCGGCGGCATGGACGAGTGGCCTCCCTGGCCGCGGGCGGTCAGCTCCACCGTAACGAACCCCTTTTCGACCGTGCTGATCAGAGCGACGGGGGAATCGAGCCCGGGGATCAGCCCCTTGGCGATGATGCCCCCCTCGTCGAGGATCATCACCGGGCGGACGCCGCGGCTCTCCAGGAGCCTGGCGATCGCCGCCGCGCCGCGCAGGCCGCCGACCTCCTCGTCGTGGCCGAACGCGAGGAGCACCGTGCGCTCCGGCTGGAACCCGTGGGCCACCAGCAGCTCGATTCCCTCCAGAATCCCGAGCATCGACACCTTGTCGTCCATGGCGCCCCGGCCCCAGATGTAGCCGTCCGCGATCGCGCCGGAGAAGGGTGGATGGGTCCACTTGTTCTCCGTGCCGGGCTCGACGGGCACCACATCCATGTGGGACATGAGGAGGATGGGCGGCAGCTCCGGATTCCGTCCCAGCCAGGTATAGAGGAGGCTGTAGTCCGCCACGGCCTCCCGCGTCAGCGTCTGGTGAACGCGCGGGAAGCTCGCCTCCAGATAGCGGTGGAGATCGAGGAACGCCTGCGCCTCCACGTCCAGCCCCTGCTCGTGCGAGACGGTGGGAAAGCGCACCGCCCCGGCCAGCCGCTGCGCCGCGGAGTTGGCGTCGACCGTGAGGTCGGTAACCGGCTCGGCCTTCACCTGACGGGACTCCAGGGTGGAAGCCCTGACCAGGAGGACAGCTATGAGGACGAGGATGGCGATTCCGAGGACGGCGAGGGTCTTCTTCATGTCCAGGCTCCCGGGGCTCGGCGGCTATCTTACGTGATGCCGGGGTCCACTCTCCTGATCCCATGTTGAAAAGGAAGGTCGGTACGTGGAAAAGGCTACAGGATACGTTGAAGAGTCAGTTGCCCTTTCAACACGGGCAGCCCAGTATGTTGAAGACCGAGCTGCCCGTGTTGAAAAGGCAGTTGCCCGTGTTGAAAGGGCAACTGTCTTTGTTGAAAGAGCGGTTCACTTTTCAACGTATCCGGCCCACTCTTCAACAAGGAGTCTCTTCAACAAAGACAGTAGCCTACGTTGAAGTCCGAGGTGTCTTTTCAACATAACCAGCACCCCATGTTGAAAAGTCTCCTCACTCTTCAACATGGGACCTTGCCCGTGTTGAAGAGTCACCATCCTGCGTTGAAGGGGCAGCTGCCCATGTTGAAAAGGTAGTTGCCCATGTTGAAAAGGAAGGAGTCCATGTTGAAAAGTCTGTGTACCTTTCAACGTAGAATGGACGCCGAGCCGCTCCTCCGGCATCCTTGGCCGCAGTTACCCCCGCTTTTGCGGCGAAGGACCGGCGCTCCGCCGCAGGGCGGCAAAGCCTGCCCCCTGGGACCGCCCGGCATTCAGGCCTGGAGTCATCCGCGGGCACTTACGCGTCACCGATCCGCCGCAGAAGCCTCCTCTCCCGGGGCAGTTTCTACGACACCTGGCTGTCGCATGACTCCCCGAGCCTCCCTCGGAGGAGAGGCGGCTTCGGCGCGCCGGCCGAGCCGCGAAGCCACCTTGTCCCAAGGCGCCTTATACGCCATCCTCGATGATTTTGACGTGCTTAAGGAAACGACGTAGGATGACTCCAAGAGCCATGAGACTCAAAGAGATGGCACCCCCTTTTACGGCGGCCCGGTTTGGCAACTTGGTGCTGGAGGGGATACTTGAGGTGACGTTCAAAATAGGCTGTTAGGTGGCGCGGCGTGAAGATCCTCCGATGGATACCGGTACCGGCGGCTGGCTTGGCGGCGTGGTACGCCGCCTTCATCGTTGGACTGTTTACATACGGTCCGGTCGAACGAATCATCTGTCCAC
>JAXDKG010000029.1:0-49461 GCA_034667225.1 Acidobacteriota bacterium | reverse complement strand
TACTGCGCCTGCCACTTGACCTTCAGGCGGGCTATTGTGCTCGCCGACAACGGCGCCTTGTCCCCAAGAAGGCTGCGTAGCGCCAAGTCAAAGTCACCTTCCGACAGGCCGTGCAGGTAAAGCTCCGGCAGCAGGTCACCGACCTCGGCGCTACGCTTGGCGAACAGCGGCAGCAGCCGGCTCTCAAAGGGCTCTTGCGTATTGCGCACCCGGGGACGGCGTACCGTGATCGTCCCGCTGCTCAGAGTCAGCTGCCGCGGCTTGCCGTGCCCGTTGCGATAGCCCGAGGGGCCCTCCACCTCGGCGAGACGCTGAGACTTCTCTCGCCCGAGAAACTCCGTCACTTCCTCCTCCAAGAGCTGTTGCAGCAGATCTCGAATCTGGCTGCGCAACCAACCCTCCACCTCCGCAAAGCACACTCTTGACGCGACACCCTTTTCGGTGATTCTCTTCTCCATGGCGGTGTTCCTCCCTGATTCCGGTCTCCATACCCGGAAGTTTGGCTCACAGGGAGGCTACACCGCCTTCTCCTTTTACACACTCTTTGAGGGTACCTCCAGTGACTCGGGGACAGCCCCGAGCAACTCGGGGAGAGGATTCAGTGTTCTGTAGGCGCGGAACCCGTCTAGCCCCGGGTTTCAACCCGGGGCGTGGGGCCGACGCCGATGGCGCGGGTGGGTGGTTTCAGCGTCTTAGCCTTCCCCGGTCCGGTGACCCGCGCCGGCATAGAGGTAGTCGTAGCCCTTCTGGGCCAGCCGGTACTCCTTGTCCCCGCCCTTCTCCAGGAGCCCCTTGGCCAGAAGGTCGTCCAGCGCGCCCTCGAAGTCGATTCCGGGGGTGATGCGCTCGGTGTTGCGGAAGTCTTCTTCAGTCAGGGTCTGGCCGGTCTCGGCGCCAAGCCGCTCGCCTTTGACCTCGTGGTACTGCATCAGCAGGATTTCTTGGGCTTTGCTCAGCAGGATCATCTCGTCTCCTTTCGCACGCCGGGTTTCAGGAGCAACCCGCGTGCCATAGAGACGTTCCGAGGGGGCCCCTTGCGGGACCCCCTCGCCATTCTCCAGAAACCGAGACCAAGGAAAACTACAAAGGAAAGTGGATCTTGCCCAGCCGGGGAGCCTCAGCCCCCCGGCCGTCCGATCCCTCCAAGAAGGAGCTGCCTGTCAAGTCCCTCTCATGCTTCCTGCCTCTGGAATTGCAGGGCATGTGCCAACGAGACGCTCTAGAAGAATCAGTGACTTACGAGAAGCAGGGTCAGGATTTGAACCGGAGAGGGTGGGTCAAGAGCTGATTCCTGGGTCAGGATCAGACCCGGCGCGACTGGCAACGCTCGTGCAAGAGCGGGTCCTTAGAGGAGGGAACGAGATGGCGGATACAACGGTGACCAAGATCGATTCGACGCACTCGCCCCGCGGCAAGATGGGGCAGAAATACCTCGCTTCCGGGGTGCACGTGGCCATGCGGCTGTGGGAAGAGGAGCCTGACGAGGGCAACGAGGGGAAATTCGCGAGCCGCCGGGATTACGAGACGGTCGGCTACGTACTGGAGGGAAAGGCCGAGCTGACGATCGAGGGGCAGACGGTGCTGCTCGAGCCGGGCAACTCCTGGGTCGTGCCCAGCGGAGCGGAGCACCGCTACCGCGTGCTGGAGAGCTTCAAAGCGGTAGAGGCCACCTCACCGCCAGCCCACGCCCACGGCCGGGACGAGGAGTAGAGTCTTTCGAGGGCTCCTCCGAGGGCGCGAGACTTTCGCGCCCTCTTCCTCACAGCTTCAAAACCATCTTGATCATGTCGTGCTGGCTGCCATCGGGATCCGTCCCGTAGCCGGGAATGGTGTAGCCCTCGAAGCCCAGGTCGCTCAGCGTGCGCACGGCATCGGCCTCCAGGTCGGAGATCAGCATGCAGGTTAGATGGCGCAGGCCGTTGCCGCGGGCGATGGAGATGAAGTTGTTGACCAGGACCGTTCCCAGCCCCAGGCCGCGGTACTCGGGGTCGATCAGCCACTTGATGCGGCCGACCAGGCGCAGCGGGCTCCCATGGCGGCGATGGAGGGTGGCGTCGGCCACGATCTTGCCGCCGTCGAAGGCGAGCACGGGCAGGACCTTGGCGTAGTCGAGCTCGCGTCCCCAACTCTCGATCAGAGACCGGTTGTCGATGCGGTCCCAGGCGAAGCGCCGGACGTCCTCCGGCAGGTGATGGAAGAACTGATACAGGTTCTCCACGTCGTTTGCATTGAACAGGCGCAGCAGGAGCCGGCGGCCATCCCGCAACACGGCCTCCTGAGGAAAACGGTCAGGCATCATTCAACCCTCCTTCCGGGATCGGAAAACTACCACAGCCTCTGGGGTGAGGTGTTGGCATGCGCTTTGCCGTATAGAGGAGTATGGGCGTAAGGTCAGCCCGATCATTAGGGGGTTGCGGTGAAAAAGAAACTGGACGCGGCAACGGAATCGGCCCTCTGCGGTGGCATCCTGGTGGCCTTGCTCTGGGGAATCGGCATGAGCCTGCGCGGCTTCGTGCTGGGGCCCCAGGAGATCACCTGGGCCGAATGGATGACCCAGCTCATGACCGGCGTGCTGGCCGGGTTGCTCCTGCCGCCCGCGGCGGTGCGCGGAACGGCCTGGGTGATGGCCCGGATCGACGCCTCCCGGCGCCGGACCAAACCGGCCTGAGGCGTCCCCACCGATATACACTCCCTTCCGTATGACCGACCGCGTGTGGGAGGAGCTCTCACGGACGCTGCGCACAAGTGCGCCCTACAAGTCCCTGGTCCAGGGGCTCGGGGATGTCGTGCGTCTGCCCGTTCCCGCCGCCGCCTGGGTGGGCGAGCTGCTGGCCCAGGACCTCGGCCGGCAGCTCCTCGTGATCGTCCCCCGCGAGGCCGATGCCCTGGCCTGGATCGAGGCCGCCCGCCTGTTCGGCCGCGAGGAGGGGGTGGTCTACTTCCCCGCTCCGTCCCTGACTCCCTATCAGGAGGCCGAAACCTCGCTGCTCGTCCGCGCCCAGGAATCCGCCGCCATCGACCGGATTGCGTCGGGCCGGGTTTCTACCGTGGTAGCCACGCCCCGGGCGCTGTTCCGCCGGCTGCCGCGCCGTGAAGATTTTGCCGAATCGGCTTTCGACGTGCGCCCCGGGGAGGATCACCCTCTCGACGACCTGACCGAACGGCTGGTGCGCTTCGGCTTCAAGCGCACGGACCTGGTCTACGAGGTGGGCGACTTCGCGGTGCGCGGCGGCCTGGTCGACCTCTATCCCCCGGGGGAGGAGTCGCCGGTGCGGCTGGACTTCTTCGGCGACACGGTCGAGTCGATCCGCTGGTTCGACGCCCACTCGCAACGCTCCGAGGACACGCTCGACTCCGTCCGCATCCTCCCCCTCTGCCTCTTCCCCTGCGGCGCGGGGGAGGCCCGCGGCCTGGCCGACCTGATGCTGGGAGGGCTCTCGGAGCTCGACCTGGGGCCGGAGGCCGCCGAGCTTCTGGAGTCGCTGCGGAACCACGGCAACTTTCCGGGCTGGGAGCACTACCTGCCGCTCCTCGCCCCGGGCACCGTGGACCTCGCCGGTCTCCTGAACGACGCCTTGGTCTTCGCTGTAGATCCTCCGGCGCTGGAGTCCGAGGTCGCCCATCACGCCGGCCGGCTGCGGGTCGATTTCGAGGCCCGGCGCGCTCACCGCAAGCTCGCGCTGCCCCCGGAGGACCTCGAAATCCCCGAGGACCGCGTGCGGGAGATCCTCGAAGGGGCCGAGGTCCGGCTGCGCGACCTGGTCCTGTCCGGAGACAACCGGGGGACTGCCGCCGATTTTCACGGCACCCTGACCGATCTCTTCCATGGGCAGCTCCCGCGCTTCCCCCAGGAGGTAGCTACTGCGCGGGCGCGCGGCGAGCGCTGCCTGGTCGTGGTCTCGCCGGCCCATCGTCGCCGGATTGAAGAGCTGCTCGAAGGACGGGAGTTGACCCTCGGCCGCGGCGGAGTCGAGCTGGTCACGGGCGAGCTGGGGCGCGGCTTCCGCCTGCCGGCCGCGGGGGTCGCGGTCTACGGAGAGCAGCAGCTCCTTCCCCAAGCCCGGGCGCAGCGCCGGGCCACCCGGACCCGTTACGGACCGTTCGTCTCCAGCCTGCGCGATCTGCGGGTTGGGGACTACGTGGTCCACTCCGACCATGGCATTGGCCAGTTCGTGGCCCTGAGGAGCGTGGGCGGGGACGGCGACGGCACCAGCTATCTTCCTCCCGTGCTGCGCGAGGGGGCCTCGACGAACGGCGCCGGGGAGACGGAGGTCATGGAGATCTCCTACTCTGGCGGCAAGCGCCTGCTCCTCCCTCTGAGCCGGCTCGACCTGATCCAGAAGTACAGCGGCATGGAGGGGATCGCGCCGCGGCTCGACCAGCTCGGCGGCACCTCGTGGAACAAGACCAAGGCGCGGGTCAAGAGCGGCATGCGCGACATGGCCGGCGAGCTGCTCAAGCTCTACGCCGAGCGCCAGATCGCCCAGGCCCCGGCCATGCCCCAGGATAGCGACCTCCTCCACCAGTTCGAGGCCGCCTTTCCCTACGAAGAGACCCCGGACCAGCTCGAGGCGATCGCCGTCATCAAGGAAGACCTCCAGCGCGAGCGCCCCATGGACCGCCTGCTGTGCGGCGACGTGGGCTATGGCAAAACCGAAGTGGCCATGCGCGCCGCGTTCAAGGCGGTCGACAGCGGCTATCAGGTAGCCGTGCTCGCGCCGACCACCATCCTGGCCGACCAGCACCTGGAAGTCTTCCGCAAGCGTTTCGCGGGGTTCCCGGTCACGGTCGAAATGGTTTCGCGCTCCCGCTCACCCCAGGAGATGCGCGACCTCAAGAAGAGGCTGGCCGAAGGGAAGATCGACATCCTCGTCGGCACCCACCGTCTGCTCTCCAAGGACATCCAGCTCCCCAAGCTGGGCCTCATGATCGTGGACGAGGAGCAGCGCTTCGGCGTCGGCCAGAAGGAGAGGCTGAAGCAGGTCAAGAAGAACGTCCACGTGCTCGCCATGTCCGCGACTCCGGTACCGCGGACCCTGCAGCTCTCGCTCGCCGGGGTGCGCGACATGTCGGTCATCGAGACCCCGCCCAAGGACCGCATGGCCGTCGAGACCGCGATCCTGCCGTTCAATCCCGAGCTGGTGCGCGAGGCGATCGAGTTCGAGATCGAGCGCGGCGGGCAGGTCTATTACGTCTACAACCGGGTGGAGACGATCGAAAAGATGCTGATCGCGCTGCGGGAGCTCGTGCCCGGAGTGCGCATCACCGTCGGCCACGGCCAGCTCGACGAGGAAGAGCTCTACCGGCGGATGCACGCCTTCTCGAACCGGGAGTTCGACCTCCTCCTCGCCACGACGATCATCGAGAACGGCATCGACATCCCCAACGTCAACACCATGATCGTCCACCGGGCAGACCGCTTCGGCCTGGCGCAGCTCTACCAGCTCCGCGGACGGGTAGGGAGGAGCAACCAGCTCGCCTACTGCTATCTGCTGGTGCAGGAGGACCGGGTGCTCTCCGAGACGGCGCGCAAGCGCCTGGCGGCCATCCGCGAGTTCACCGAGCTGGGCGCAGGGTTCCGGATCGCCGCGCGCGACCTGGAAATCCGCGGCGCCGGCAATCTCCTGGGCGGCGAGCAGAGCGGCCACATTACGGCAGTGGGCATCGAGACCTACCTGAAGCTCCTCGAAGAATCCGTGCGCGAGCTGCGCGGCGAGACGGTGGAAGAGGCGCCCTCGACCGCGATCGACCTGCCCGTGCCGATGTCGATCCCGCAGGACTATGTGGAGGACGCCAACCTGCGGATGGAGATCTACCGCAAGATCGCCGCCTCCGAGGACGCGGAGAGCGAGATCGTGGCCGAGCTGACCGACCGCTTCGGCCCGCTGCCGGACGCGGTCTCGACGCTGATCGAGGTGGCGGCGCTCAAGCGTCTGGCCGAGACGCTGCGGGTGCAGTCGATCTCCAGCAAGGGGACCGAGCTGATCATCCGGCTGCGGCGCGACGCGCGCATCGACGTCGATCGGCTGATCGAGATGGTCTCCACCCGGCCCGGCGCGACCTTCAGCCCGACCGGCGTGCTGACCCTGACTGCCCGGGGGGCGAGGGAGATGCTCGGGGTGGCGCGGGAGACGTTGCAGGAGCTGGCGCAATGAAGATGCAGAGGAAGGGGAGTGTCCTCCTCCTTCTCGCTCTTGGCTGCGCCCGCCCCGACCCCCCCGCCCCGGATGTCGTCGCCCGCATCGGTGATCAGCAGGTCCGCTACTCCGAGTTCGAGGACTATGTGGCCCAGACGGCGGGCGACTCGGACAGCGTTCTCGCGAGCGACGTGCTCTCCCAGCTTTTTGACCAATTCCTCGACGAAAAGGTGCTGGTGCGCATGGCAGGCGACCGCGGGCTGTTCCGGACGGCCGAACGCGGCCCACGGGATGCCATCGACGCGCTCCTGCAGAAGAACCTCGAGGAAGAGCCGGCCGAGGAGGAGATCACCCGCTACTACGAGCAACGGCGCCAGGAATTCGTCCGGCCGGAGCGGGTGCGGCTGCGCCAGATCCTCACCGACGACCGCGCCGCCGCCGAGCAGGCTCTCCAGCAGCTCGCCGCCGGGGAGGACTTCATCGAGGTGGCGCGGCGGCTCTCCCGCGATCCGAGCGCCCAGACCGGCGGCTACCAGGGGGAGCTCTCGCGGGAGGACCTGCCCCCCGCCTTCGCTGACGTGATCTTCTCCCTGAAGCCCGGGGAAGTGAGCCGGATCGTGCCCGCGGAGTACGGATTCCACATCTTCCAGGTGATCGACCACCCCCCTGCCGGAGTGGTGCCGCTGGAGGACGCCCGGGAGGAGATCGCGGAGCGCCTGCGGCAGGAGCGGGCGGACCGCCATCTCGCGGAGCTGGTGCGGGAGGGGCGCACCCAATACAATGTCGAGGTCCACGGCCGGAATCTTCCCTTCAACTACAAGGGTTCTTATCTCTGATGACTACAAAGCGACTCCTCGTCCTCCCAGTTCTCGCCCTCATGCTGTTGCCGGCTGCGCTCCGCGCCGAGCTGGTCAACAAAGTCGTGCTGCGGGTCAACGACCAGATCGCCACGCTCTATGACTACGAGCAGCGGCGCGCCGGCATGGCCGAGGAGATCCTGCGCCAGCAGGATCTCGGCGACGAAGAGCGCCGGCAGCTCCTGTCCCAGGTCGGCGAGCTCGCCTTCAAGGACATGTTCGAAGAGCTCCTCATCGAATCCCGGGCCGAGCAGCTCGGTGTTGAAGTCGCCGAGACGCAGGTCGACCAGCAGGTCGGGCAGATGAAGAAGAACTTCGGCATCGAAAATGACGAGCAGTTCGCGGCGGCGCTGGCCCAGTCGGGGATGACCGAGCCCCAGCTCCGGGAGCGCCTGCGGCGCGACATGCGGGCCAGGGAGGTGATGGGCCGGGAGGTCCAGAGCAAGATCCAGCTCGACGAGGATGACCTGCGGCGCCTCTATCAGAAGAACCGGGAAGAGTTCCGCCTGCCCGAGCAGCTCCAGCTCCGCGAGGTCGTGGTGCTGGAGGAGGGGGGCCTCCCCACTGCCGAGGAGCGGGCAGCGGTGGCCGCCTCGATCCAGCAGGCGGTCGCCGGCGGCAAGCCGCTCGCCGACGCCGTGGCCGAGCATGCCCAGAAGGGCCACACCAGCAACGTCATCGATATCGGCTGGGTCTCGCCGGGCGACCTCGATCCGGGCCTGGAATCAGTCGTCTGGAAGCTGACGCCCGGCGCGCTGACGGAGCCCGTGGCGGGGCGCGGCGGCCTGCATCTCATGCAGGTGGTGGAGCGCCGCGAGGCGCGGGTCCCGGCCTTTGCCGAAGTGCAGGAGCAGATCCGCACGCGCGAGCAGCGGCGGCGGATGCAGAGCGAGGTCGTCATCTACATGGCCGAGCTGGAGAAGAAGTCGCTGATCGTGGCCGAGCCGCCGTCCGGAGCCGAAGGGTTCCGCCGCTTCCTGGGTCAACGTCCGCAGACCGAGGACGAGCGGCTCGGGCTGAACGAGGCCGCAACGCCGGCCGCGACCGAGATGAACCCGGCCACGACCCCCATGCAGGACTCCACCTCAGGCGAGCCGGGTGCCCTGCCCGAGCCCAAGCCGACCACGAACACGCCGCCCCCGGTCGTGGAGGCTTCGCCCCCCGCGGCTGACGAGCCGCCCCCGCCGCCACCCGGCAGCTAGCCTCCTCCTTCATCTGAACTTTTTCCTGCGGCTCCTCTCACGAGGAGCCGCAGGCGTTTTGGGCTCTTGACAGTCCAACCTGTGCGCCGCTGGTGATCGGAATCGTGACGACCGTGGGGATCGTGCGTGGCATTCGACGCCTCCGCCGGCCGAAGGCGACGCTGGTCTGCGTATTGAGTGCCTGAGCAGGCGTGAGAGGTAACGCTACGATCCCATCGGACTGCCCATGCTCTACTGATCGTGAGGCACAACCACCTTCGCCGCTGCCGAAGTGCTTAGGCCGCACTCGTCTGTCACCGTGTAGGTCACCGTGTAGCTCCGGCCATTTCCGGTCCCGGCCCGTTCAGACCGAAGCTGGAAGTGGAAGTCGGCGGCGCCGAAATCCGCGCCTTGGATGTCGTCCACGGTGTGACCGTCGCCGTTGCCCGGCGCGTCGTCCGGCTCATCGCTGAGGATCGAGGTCAGCTCGACGGTGGGCGAGGGATCGCAGAGGTCGCCCGCGGTGACGGTCGCCGTGATGTTCACCAACTTGTGATTCGGCGGCGAAAGCCGCGTCGGCGCCAGTTGGACGCTGATCGTCGGCGCCGTCGTGTCCTCGACCGTCACACTGGAGGACTCGCTGTCGCTGAGGTTCCCCGGATCGGTGACGGTGAGCGTGGCACTGCACACCACGGGGCAGGGCGGCGGGCTCGTCAGGGTGAGGGTCGGCGTCGCGCTGGCAGGATCGTCGAAGATTCCGCCTGGGCAGTCGGTGGTCCACTCGAAAGTGATCGGGTCGCCGTCGGGATCGAATGACGCGGAGCCGTCGAGTTGAACGGCGGTGGTCTCGCCTTGACACTCCTTGACATAGGGGCCGCTCGGATCGGACACCGGAGGGCGATTGACAACCGTCGCCGCGGTATCGGAGTTGTTCGCAGAGTGCGGATCCCCTCCCACCTCGCCGAGGCTCCCGCCGATGCCGTACAGCACCCGGTTCTCGACGGTGATCGTATTGTCGATCACGGCGGGAGCCGGCAGGTCCGCCACGGCATCGGGTTCGGCGATCACGGTGATCTCGAAGGACAGGGACTCTCCTTCGAGCAGCGTCGCCGGCTCGCAGGTCAGAGTGCCTTGCGGCGCCTCGGTGCAGCCGCCGGTGTCGGAGACGTAGGTGGCCTCCGCCGGCAGTGTGTCGACGACGCGGATCCCGCGCGCCGGCTGCGGTCCGTGATTGTTCACGGTTATGGTGTAGACGAGTGGCTCGCCAGCGTTGACGGGGTCGGGCAGATCGCTCTTGAGGACCTCCAGGTCGGTAGTGTTGATCGCTTCCTCCGCCTGCCGCCACTCCTCGAGCGACCGCTCCGTCTCGACCTGGTTGATTGGTGCGTTCGCGTCTTCGCCGAATTCCCGGGGATTGAGCACGATGACGTTCCAGTCGTCGTGCCCGGTCAGGATGTCCGGCTGGTCGTCGCCGACCGTCCTTTTCTGCACGTCCCCGGAGCCTGGGTCGGCCGCGGTATCGCACCGGCGGTTCGGGCCGTCATGGATGATCCCGTCACTCAACAGGATGTCATCCCCTGCCGGGGTGGTGCTCGAGCCCGCGCCGGGTGCAACGCACTTTCCGTCCTCGTTGATGTCCACCGATACGGGCTGATTGGAAATGGCGCCATCGCCGTTCCAATCGATGTCGGGAGCGCCATCTCCGTCCGTGTCCTGGCCGCTCATCGGCGAGCCGTTCGTAATGCCAAGGGCATCCCGGAACTGGAACATGTTCTCGTCGTCGTTGGGATCGAGGACCGTCGTTTCGCTGAGCCCGCGCTCGTCGAGCGGAGCCGGAATGGCGCCGCGTCCACCAGGGCAGCCCGCGCAACGGGGCGGCGAAAAGTCGAGGATGCCGCCGCCGCTGACCTGAGGGATGTTGAGACCGTAATTATAGTTCATCATGCTGATGTAGTTCGGCTTGTTGTTCAGGTTTTCGAACCCCCCGTGCCTCAGGTTCAGCGTGTGCCCGAGCTCGTGGAAGGCAAACCCGGGGTCCGTGTTGTAAAAGACGAAGTCGTTGCCGCCGATTTCGCCTTTGCCGCCGGGTTGGCCGCCGCACTGGTTCTCGCCGGGGGTTCCGCTGATTGCATAGCGAAAAGCGACGAGCCGGACCGGGTCGAAGAACTGCGCCTTTGCTTCGTAGAAGGAATCTTCCAGGCAAGACACTGGGTCGGGAAGCACGTTGCCGCCTCCTCCGAGATCGTCGCCCACGAGCTGGCCGTCTTCGAGGAGCCCGCCGGTATCGACCCAGAGATTGATGCCCGGCTGGTTGTCCGGATTGGGCGTTCCGCCCGCGTCCACGGGAGCCAGTGCGAAGGCCTCTTTCATCGCCTGGATTTCCGCGCGTTTCGGCTGCCGGCCCGGACGCCAGTCCATCTCGACGAAGAGATCCTTGTGGTCGGGCCTGGCCCCGAAGGCCGGAAGGTCGATATCGACCACGCCGTCACCGTCGGCGTGGATGCCGTTTTCCTCCCATAGGTCGTACAGGCCGTCGCCGTCCGAGTCGACCATCTCCGTGGTGACCTCCACGCAGCCAAGCTTCACGAACCTGCCGCCACCCTTGAAGTCCGACCTCCCGGCGAGGCCTTTCGCCTTGGTAACGACACGCACGGCAACTTCATAGTGGTGACCTCCGATCAGATTGACGTTTTCGAAGACTGCGACCGGGGGATCGAACGGATTCGACGCCACCACGTTGAAGATGGTCTGGAAGGGCCCGCCGTCCTCCTTCTGATGGAAGATCACCTCGGACGCCAGCTCCACATCCTCGTCGATGTCGCGCAGCGTGGCGGTGATTTCGACCTCGCCGTAAATGGTATTGATATCGAGCGAGCCGACGAGGAGCCCGGAATAGATCACGCCGGTCGACACCGTGGCCGGGAAGGACACGGCGGGGGTGAACCCGAGCCCGATTTCGGCGTGGGAGGAATTCTCGTCGGCGGCGCCACCGTCGGCGTTGCTGAGCGCCGAGTTGGTGACGAGATCGAAGCTGGCGTCCTGGCCCCCCGAGTTGCCGAAGGTGGCTTGGCAGATAGGCGGAGCATCGGGCAGGAGGCCGTCCGCCCGTGCGCCAGCGGCACCCAGCTGGCTCATAAGCGCTCCGAGCACGAAAAGCCGGCAAACGCTCTGCCAAGGGCGCTGTTTGGCGAAAATCCCTGATCCGGGCAAGTGTGATGCGTATTGCATGATCGAGCTCCTCGAAGGGCTGGTCGTTGTATCCGTTCCCTTCGAGGTCATAGGCGTATGTTGAAGCATTTCCGTTTCAGGTGACAAGAAGGCGCAGGCTGAAGAACGGGGCCTCCGCCGTCCGAAGCTGATGCGGGGCACTTTGTCCTTCCCAAAAGGACAAAACTCCGCTAATCTGTCCTTCATGGAAGGACAAGAGGCGCGGGGCGCCGCCATCGAGGCTTTGATCGCCGACTTCCAGGAGCGGGAGATTCCGCGGCTCACCCCGCGGAGCCTCTCGCTTCCATCTCTCCCCGGCAAGGCGGATGTGGTTGTCGGGATGCGGCGGTCGGGCAAGACCTGGTTCCTCTACCAGCAGATCGGAGACCTGCTTGCGCGGGGGATCGACCGCAGCAGACTCCTCTACCTGAACTTCGAGGACGAGCGGCTCCTTCCTCTCGAGACGCCGGACCTGTCCAGAATCCCCGATGCGTTCTACCGCCGGTTTCCTGCCAGCCGCGAGCATCCGTGCTGGTTCTTTTTCGATGAGATCCAAAACGTCCCGGGCTGGGAGACCTTCGTCCGCCGGCTTCTCGACACCGAGAAGATCTCCCTCGTCCTGACCGGCTCCTCAGCCCGGCTCCTCAGCCGCGAGATCGCCACCAGCCTGCGCGGACGGAGCCTCGCCACCGAGATTCTGCCGTTCAGTTTTGCGGAAGCGCTGCGCCACGAGGGCCTTGAGCCGCCCGCAAGCTGGCCGCCTGGAGCTCGGGCGCGCTCCCTGCTGGAGCACCGGTTCGAGCGGTACCTGGAGACCGGGGGTTTTCCGGAGGTCCAGGCGATTCCACGGGACCTCCGGGTCCGGGTGCTCCAAGAGTACGTGGATGTGGTGATCTTCCGCGACGTCGTCGAGCGCCACGGTGTGGAGAACCTCCAGGCCCTGCGGTATCTGGAGCGCAGCCTGTTGGCGAGCCCAGCCGGTCGGTTCAGCGTCAGCAAGCTGTTTAATGACCTCAAGTCGCAAGGGGTCAAGGTAGGCAAGGATACATTGTACGAAAACCTTGCCCAACTGGAGGACAGCTTCCTGCTGTTCACTGTTCCCATCGCATCCCCCTCGGTCCGGGTCCGGCAGGTCAATCCCCGCAAGTGTTATCCGGTCGATCCTGCGCTCTCCGCCGCGCTCTCCTTTCGGGCATCCGAGGATCTGGGCCACCTCTTGGAGACTGTGGTCTACCTGGAGCTCCGGCGGCGTGGGCGGTCTCTGGGCTACGTCACGACCCGCTCCGGCTACGAGGTCGATTTCCTGGCCGAGGACTCCGGCGGCTCCCGCGAGCTGGTCCAAGTCTGTGCCGATCTGGAGGCCCCCTCGACGCGCCAACGCGAGCTCCGCGCTTTGGAAGAAGGCATAAAAGAGACCGCCTGCGAAAAAGCCACGGTAGTTACGATGAGGGAGGAAGGCTCCGCCGAGGTTGGAGGTCGGACGGTCCGCATCGTGCCGGCTTGGCGCTGGCTGTTGGAATCCTGAGAGCTGCAACGGGGAGGCAACACTACGATTCCGATGGGCGACATTCCCAGCGGGATGCGAGACAGCCCCATCCTGCTGGGAGAGGCTCCCATCCTGATGGGGAGCTTCCGTTCCAGACCGGAAGCCGTCTCATCCCACTGGGAGAGGCTCCCACGTAAATGGCGACCCGTCGCCATCCTGATGAGAGAGGTCGCCATCCAGGTCGGAGAGGCTCCCATCCGGATGGGAGAGGTCCCCATCCCGAGATGCGACGATCTCCTCTGCAAGTGCGGCGCTCGCATTCCGGGTTGTGACGCGCCGATCCGGATCGGAGTGTTTCCCTTCGGAATCGTAGTCTTGCCCACCTGGATGGGGATGACGCGTTCGGAGTTGGAAAACGTCCGCAGCGCCGTGGGCGGCATGCCCGATCCGGGGGCGGGAGCCGTCCTCCGCGGCGGCATCGCCCCCGGCCGGAAGGGGACCGTCGCAGCCTGGGACGGCGGCGTTCCCGCTTCAAGCGCGCCGGCACCGAGCCGGATCGGTGCCTTCTCACTTCGAAGAGAGAAGAGGCCGGAGTAGGGAGGGCGGCATGCTCTATCCGGGATGAGAGCCGCCCATCACGATCGACTCGACCCCCGATCGGAAAGGGACTGCCGCCGACCAAGTCGCGAACTCCGAGGCTTGAACCTGAGGAATCACTTCTCTCCAAACTCCTCTGGCACCTCCTCTGCGGAGCCCCTTTGCCTAGGACTGACGCCCAGGTTACACCTTCTTCTTCTCGGAACGCCTGGCACTTCCTGGGGAAGCGGCGACCTCTGGGGCAGCCACCTCCGCGATGGAGCCTGGACCCCCGCGGCGAACCTCCCCCCGCCGATCAACTCCCCAGCCTTCGAAGTAGGCGCTGAGCCCTATCCGATCTGCCGGTAGCGCTCGATCGAAGCCGTCGCCCGAGCAGGGTTGCGGCCTTGCCTCCTGCCTCCCGGACGTGCGGGGTTTTCGAGTGGGCGTCCAGGTGCTCGACTGACTCCCACTCCTCGATGAAGGCGAACTCCGCCGACTTAGAACTTCCGCCATTCTCTTTCGAGAATCTCCCGACACCTTTACACCTTTCGGGGAGCTTTGCAGTCGACAGCTTTCTCTCCCCAGTTAGAATACTGCAAACGAAGAGTATCCGTGCTAAACTTGCCAAACGACAGTTTGCGCGAGGAGGACTGCTCTCCATGAGTAACATCTCTGACTTTTTCCAAAAGTTCGGCGAAAACAAGCTCTTCATCGTACTTGCGGGGGCTGCCGCAGGGGCGCTACTCACGAAGCTACTTCCTGCACTATGGGGCAGCTCACTGAATTTTCTCGCTTGGATCGGACGTATCCTGGGAGGGCGCTTTGCCTTTCGTTCGTTCGAAAGGAAGTACCTAGATTGGATTGTGACAGATCTCAGCGATCTTAAGCTCACAGGCATCGTTAGCACAGACGAGGCAAAGAAGCCTAAGCTGGAACAGGTGTTTGTATCTCTGTCATTTAGCAGGCGATTCTCGAAAGGTGATGCCGAAGCCCCATACGTTCCAGCAGCCTTTCTAACCTTCGCGGAGGCGGCACAGTTGCTCGCTGCTGCGCGCCACTGGAAGGATGCCGCCAGTCACCTAATCGATGAGGCAAGAAGGAGTCTCCGCGAAAATAGGGTGATGCGAAGAAAGGTGCGTCGCCGAGTCATACTTCCTCTAAGATCAGATCTCTCCATTGGCACTGAACACGACAGACCGGTAAGTGACCAAGCCTTGATAGGTAATTGGCTTGCAGGCAATAGCCTAGCACTCAGTCGAACAGTGGAGAGATCTCAGCTGCGTTATATTCTTCACGAGCACAAGAGAATTGGCATACTGGGCTCCCCTGGGGCAGGCAAAACAACTCTATTGCAGTGGATCGCTTTGGCATTTGCTAGGGAGAAATGTGGAGATCCGAAGCTTAGATTGAAGGGCTGTGCAAGACGGCACCTAGGTTCAAGTGAGTGGCGCCTGCCCATCTTCGTGAGACTTAGCAGCTTGGCCAGCATTATATCGGAGACCAAGTTTCAGGACCGTGACCCGGCCCTATCCGATGTCCTGCCTCGGCTGCTTCCCCCAGATCTTCAAAAGACGCCAGTAGCCTCCAAGTACCTAACGGCTCGGATTAAATCTGGCGGTGTTATTTTCTTGCTTGATGGTCTTGATGAAGTACCAACCGAGGGTGACTTCCATACCGTAGTCAGGACGATCGAAAGCATCATGGTGGCCCACCCCGGAAACCAATTCGTCATCACATCGCGAGTCGCCGGATGGCGGGGTGGCGTAAGGGGCGACATGGAGGTGTTCCACGTCAACGAGTTGACCAATGATCAAGTCAACGTATTCGTAGAAACATGGTACCGTGCGGTCGAGCTAAACGCGGTGATCGGCAGGCTGCAGGATGAACCTATTGCGGAGCGCAATGCACGTGAGCGGAGGGCACAGCAGCGAGCAGAAGACCTCGAGGTAACATTGAGAGATAACCTGGGAATCCGTCGGCTGGCAAGCAGTCCCATGTTACTCTCAATAATAGCGGTAGTACATCGCAGCCTTGCCACTCTCCCACGTGAGCGCTCCAAGCTCTATTCACAATGCAGCAAAATACTCTTGGAGCAGTGGGACATATCGCGAGGTGTTCGAGTTGATGACACCAACCTCAAGCTAGAGCAAAAAGAGACGATTATGCGCCGTCTTGCTTTCGCTTTTCATGTTGGAGAAATTGGTGATTCAGCTGGAGGGAGAGAGGCATCTCGCAGTCAAGTGGTGTCTATTATTTCTCTGATCCTTCCTGACTTAGGCAGGACAGGCGAAGACGCTGGGCGACTTCTTCAAATACTAGTAGAGCGGAGCGGCATCCTTGTCGAACGTCGTCAGGGCGTACTATCCTTCGCTCATCTTACCTTCCAAGAATATTTTGCGGCACAGCACCTTTCCTTTGGAGGCCTCATAGAGCATCAAGAATTTCTCCTTCATAAAAGCCGCTTGCTGTCGCAATGGTGGCGGGAAGTCATCCTGCTCTACTCGGGACTGTTAGCTGATAGTAGCGATTTTATCTATTTGGTTTTTTACGATGCCGATGATGACCTCTTTCGTCAGCGTCTGCGAATAGCGGCGGCTTGCCTAGATGAGGCGGTAAAGATTGGACGCATTGATACCAGGCTGGAGATTGGGCGCCACTTGCTCATGGTTCGGGAAAAGTCAAGTTCTGCGGCAGTTGCGGCCGACCTCTTGGGCGTAATCCCCTATCTAACACAATGGTCAAGATCTGCCTCTTGGTTTTCAAATGCGCCAGTGCTTACTATCAACGAAAGCCCAGAGGGGAATGGTTCTAAGCTTATACGGGAGGCCAAAGAAGCGCTAGCAGGTACCGAGATTGATCAACGACTCGGCGCGCTGGCTGCCTTGGCGTACTTAGCTAATGTTGATCAAGCTACTCTCCAAACTGTAGCCAGGCTACTGATCGGTGACAACAATGAGGCCGTGCGAGAAGGGGCGTTCAACGTCCTTATGGCCCATCGATATGTCGGCGACACAGAATATGTTCGGTGGGTTGTGAGAGAGGCATTCGATGGCGACGACTCAGCCTTGAAGCTCTTGACTGAACTTCCATGCGACCTCGTCAATCCGCATTTGTCGATTGCATTTGGTTTTATTGAGAAGGGTCCACGCAGTGCGGCTGGATTGCAGCGTGTTTTGGAAGGTATTGGCCATAGCATCGAAGTCGAAGACGCGCGTAGAATATTTACTATAGTGCTTTCTAGTGATTATTCGTGGGATTGGATCGAGATTTTGACGAAGTTGCCCACAGCGAAGGATTTGACGGAAGAATTCTTATTGCCTGCAGTTACAAAATTCAAGCACGAAAGAACAGGCGGGGCTGCCATCATTATAGCGCTTGCAAGTCGATTTAATGTTCCACTGAATAGAGAAATTTTAGTTAAAGATCTGAAAGACCTAGCCGCTTCCTCAAGGAAATTGCGAAGCGCAATTAGCTCACAAGTGACTTCGCTGAGTTCTATAGACCCTGCGATCTTTCGGGCCTTCGTTGAGAGCTGGTCTAGATCAAGCACGGGAAGGGAAGACGCAATTTTCGGTGAGTTTCTCAGTAATGTGCAGTCGAGGGTGAAGCTTAGCGGCTGGAACGAGATCTTTGAATATCTGCTACAATCTAACAACCCTGCAAAGCGCTCTTTAGCTCTCCGACATTTAGAGCAGTTGCCTCGGCACGAGCTAGGTAGCCACCTATTTAGATTGTTACTGCAGATCGGGAACGATGCAAGCCGAAGTGCAATGGAGCGTTCGATGGCCATACAAGTCGTGTCAGCCTTGGCTCAGGACTCCCAATGTCGCGAGTTGCTCGGCTGCATTGAAGGCGGACTGGTTGCGAAGCAGTTATTTGTGCGATTGGCTGCAGCGGAAGCAAGCGCGAGAGTGTGGGACTTGGTTGCTGCGCAGGGGCTCAGTGATACAGTTCTGAGAATTATTTTAGCTATCGGCGAGAAGAAGCGAAACTGGCGAAGAAGCGCTTGGTTTAGCTCTACTTTGGTTAGAGCATTAGAGAGAGTAGGAAGTAAAACTCAAAACACTGCTATCTTTCGTCTTCTTCTAGATAGATATATTGATGGAGTTGCGGATGATCGTAGACTTAGGCTTATTAGACTTTGGCTGGGTTGGGCGACTGGCCTCGGCGCTGTTGGTGAGGGTGCTGCGCGGTCTCGTGGCACGGGGGCACTAACGTTTCGATCGATTGTTACCGTCGGGCGTCAGATTCCCGAAGAGCAACTGAGGTCTGTCCTAATGGATGTGAGCCAAGCAAGTGCACGCGCCCGAGAAATTGCCTTGCTACTTGCCGGAACGATTCTCAAGAGTAAGGGGCCGGGAGTCACCACATTTAGGTCGATGATCATACCTGCATTGGATGACAAGGAAGAGCAGATTCGCTTTGCCGCTGTTCGAGCAGTGGGTGATCTCTGCGAAGGTTGGTCAGGGCAGCAGGATTTTGGCCCCCTTGTGACAAAGTTGCTAGACGAGCGGATTTCGATAAGGGAGGAGGCTTGGAAAACTTTGAGAAGGCTTGGTGTGATAACAGGATAGGCAAAGGCGCGACAAGAAAGCAGGACCAAGCCCCAGGAGAGGTTCCCGGAGGAAGTGACGGACGTTTCAAGAAAGAAGGCGTAACCTCGGCGGCAACCTCGACCAAGGAGCGAAGGAAGTGCCAGACGTTCCAAGAAGAAGAACGCATAATCTCGGCGATAGCCTCGGGCAAAGGGACTCAGACGAGCAGGAGACCATCGTCGGGAGGCTGTTACCCTAGCGAAATCACCTGTCGGGCGCTACTGAGTATGCTCTTGGGCCCACCCGCAGCCTTCCGGGAGAGATGCCAGAGGTTTCCCGGAAGCCCTCAAGTTAAGGCGCGACGTTTGGGCCAAGAGGAGTTCCGGCTTGCAGTGTCGAATCCCTCGGAGATACTCTCTCTCCATATCGGTGTTCCGGGGAACCATGTACTTCAGTCAAGGCGCCAGCGGACTCCGTATCGACGACGTATATGCCTTGCCCTACTATCGTCATGGATGTCGTCCACCGGCTGAATGACATCGCGTTCGTCTGGGACTCCGAGAAGGCGCTCCAATCTGCAGAAGTATGGGGTGGCTCTGGAGACGGCTTGCGAGATCTTCTTCGATCCCTTCATCTGTCTCCTCCGGACTGAGGCCGTCGGTGAGGAGCGCGAGCTGGCGATCGGAATGACTCGCGGATGGAAGCTCTTGGTGGCGGTCTACACCTTCCGCGCGGACTTCATTCGCCTCATCTCCGCCCGGCCGGCGACCTCCCCAGAGAGAAGAGCCTATGAAGATGGACAAGCTTCGTGAGCGACTGCGCAAGGACCGGCCGATGACGACGATCAGTCTTCGGATACCGGAGGACGTCGTCGATGAGCTCAAGCAGATCGCTCCGCTCCTCGGGTTCTCCGGGTACCAACCCCTGATCCGCACTTACATCGGACAGGGATTGCGCCAGGATTTGGAGCGACTCTCCCAACAACCCGGAATCGAGCGAATCATTGAGAGCCTGCGCCGGCATGGAGTGGCTGAAGAGGTGATCAACTCCGCCATCGCCGAGCTGCGATCGGCTTGAAAAGAGGGGGGAGGGCCGGCGCGGGGGGGCAGAGGATTTCAGGCGACTGTCCCCGAAAGAGACTTCGCCGGAGCTCACAAGGATGAGCCGCAGGAACGGCGGACCTGTTGTTTCTCCCACTCCTGCCGATGCTGCGCGGCCTCCGCCTGCGAGCGGAACTTGCGAACCCCGGGCTCGAATTTCCAGGGGTGCAGCTCGAAGGCCAACTCGGTCAGCTCGCACGCGATGCGAAGATTCTCCGGATCGAGCCGCGGCAGGGGACGGACTCCGGGCATGTCGTTAACTGATCGGTACTTGCGAACGGGCATCACTCGTCTCCCAGATCAAAGGCCTCACGAATTCGTTCGGCATCGGCGCGGTCCTGCAGCCGTACCGTGTCCTTCTTCATGCGGTACAGCATCCTCGGGCTGGCGACCTGGACGACCAGGTCTCCCAACTGGATCTTGTCGCAGCCAGCGGCAAGATCCTGCCATGCGAAGGCTTTCGCCGAGCCGAGTGAGGATGTCCATCGAGTATTTGCCGTGTGGGGGGATGTACTCGACCGCCGGGTAGTCCCCGGCCGACGCGGCAGTTGCGCGTCGATCAGGAAGTTCACGCCGCGAGGGAGTCCAGCCGTTTGACCTGGCTGAGACGCGCGGCAAAGGCCAGGACGCCGAGAATGTCGTCGCGGTCGAGATCCTCATAGTCGGCGAGGATCTCCTCGATGGTCATCCCGGAGCTGAGCAGCTCCAAAATTGTCTCGACCGGGTAGCGCAAGCCGCGGATGGTTGGCTTGCCGTGGCAGATTTCCGGATTGATCGTAATTCTGTCCAGTAGCGGCGCCATCACAGTCTCCTTCACGAGTGACAATCTACCATGCCCCTCCCGGCCATTCGGCGTGACTCCCGATGCAGTCGGAGCCGCGCCGAACGCATCGGGAGTCACGCCGATGGAGACGGAGCCACGCCGGATGCATCCGACGTCGCTCTGAGCGCAGTCGGAGCCATCCCGGCTCGATCCAGGGTGGCTCCGGATGGATTCGGAGCCGTCCAGATGCGTCGAGAGCCATTCCGGATGCATCCAGAATCATTCTGACTGCATCCAGAGTCACTCTGGATGCAGTCAGAGCCTCTCCGGATGGAGTTGGAGCCGCTCTGGATGGACTCGGCATCACGCAGATGCGTCGAGAGTCGCTCCGGATGGATTCGGAGCCTCCCTTTCGTGTCCAGAGTGGCTCCGGATGCGGTCAGAACGATTCCGGATGCATCGAGAGCGACTCCGGACGCGTTTGGAGCGACGCCGGATGGACCCGGCGCCGCCTGGTCGAACGCGGAGCACCTCCCCCATCCCCGACATTCGCTTTGTTTGCGCCTCCTGAGTGGTCCCGGATGGGCGTTTCGGCAGCCCGGAGCGGGTTTCAGTGGAAGAAAGTGGGAAGAAATGGACAAAAGTGGAGGAAGGTTGCTAAGATCCCACCCCAGGACAGATGTACTTCGGGGTGGGGGGCCCCCTATATGTTCCGCGGAAGCTCGCCGGCCAAGATCGACGACAAAGGGAGATTGAAAATCCCTACGGACTTCCGTCGGTTGCTGGAGGAGCGCCACGGCCCCGACCTCTTTGTCACCTCCGTGCTGGGCGATTCCGCGCTGATCTACCCCTTGCCTGTCTGGGAGGAGTTCGAGGCGCGTCTCCAGTTGTTGCCGTCCACGGACCCCGTCAAGAAGCGCTACCTGGAGCGGGTCAACTACTTCGGGCAGCAGGTGCAGTTGGACGTCCAGGGCCGGATCCTACTCCCTCAGATCCTGCGGGAGAGCGCCGGCATGAACGGGGACGTGGTGGTGACCGGGCAGCTCGATCACCTGGTGGTGTGGAACCGCGAGCGTTTCCTGGCGCGGCTGAACGAGCAGCCGTTCACGGAGGATGACTACCGTGCACTCAGCTCTCTCGGTATCTAAAAGAGCTGAGAGCCCGGTCGAGGAGGGCCACCCGAGCCGTTGGACATGCAGCACCTGCCCGTCCTGGTCGAAGAGACCCTCGCGCTGCTGGAACCCCGGCGGGGAGGGATCTTCGTCGATGTCACCCTCGGCCTGGGCGGACACGCCGAAGCGCTCCTGCGGGCGTCCGACCAGGTCCAGCTCGTCGGGATCGACCGCGATCCCCAGGCTCTCGAGCTGGCGGCGCGGCGACTCGCTCCCTTTGGGGAGCGGGTGCGCTTCGTCAACGCCAACTTCCACCACCTGGAACAAGCCCTGGCCGGCATCGGGATCACCGGCAAGCCCGCAGGCATTGCCGGAGTCCTGGCCGACCTGGGCGTGTCGTCGATGCAGCTCGACACGCCGGAGCGGGGGTTCAGCTTCCGCTTCGACGCGCCGCTCGACATGCGCATGGGGCTCGCCGAACGAACGGCGGCCGACCTGGTGAATGAAGGATCGGAGGGCGAATTGGAAAAGATCATCCGCGACTATGGCGAGGAGAGGCAGGCGAGGCGTATCGCGCGGTCGATCGTGGACGCGCGGCGGGAGCAGCCCATCGAGACCACCGGCCAGCTCAAGCGCCTCATCGAACGCGTCAAGGGCAGCCGGCCGCCCTGGCAAGAAGGGGGGAGCCGGGTCGATCCCGCGACGCTGGTCTTCCAGGCGCTGCGCATCGCCGTCAACGACGAGCTCGCCGGCCTGGAGGGGTTCATCCAGCAGGCGATCGATCTCCTGGAGGATGACGGCCGCATGGTGATCATTTCCTACCACAGCCTGGAGGACCGGATCGTCAAGAACGCCCTGCGCGACCGCGCCCGCGGCGAGATCGACCAGGTGACCGGCCGGCCCCATGCCGAGACGCAGCTCATCGAGGCCCTGACCCGCAAGCCGATCCGGCCGAGCGAGGAAGAGGTCGCGCGCAATCCCCGCTCCCGCTCCGCGCGGCTGCGCGCCGCGAGGAGGATCTGATCTCTTGAGGAACGCGTACGCCCTCCGCCGGGAGGTGGTGAACACCTACCTGGTGCGCGAGCGCGATCGGCGCCGCTATCGCGAGCTCGCGCTCGTGCTGGTGGTCGTGCTGTCGCTCGGCGGAGGGGTCTTCGCGTATATCTGGATCCACCTGCAGGTGCTGAGCACGGGTTACCACATCGACAAGCTGGAGCGCGAGCTGCTCGATCTGAACCGCAAGGAGCGGCAGTTCCGCCTGGAGGCCGCCTACCTGGCGAGCCCGTCCCAGGTCGAGCGCCGCGCCACCCAGGAGCTGGGCATGCAGCCGCCCGCGCTCGAGCAGGTGGTGTTCTGGGAGGAGCTGCCGTGAAGCTCCGGACGCCGGAGATCACGCGCCTGAGGATCGCCGCCCTGATCGGCGTGCTCTGGATCGCGGCCATCGCCGGCCGCCTGTATTACCTGCAGGTGGCGCAGTACGACCATTACTCGTCGAAGGCCGAGCGGCAGCAGCAGCGGGTGATCAAGCTCGATCCGCCGCGCGGGACCATCTACGACGCCCGCGGCCGGGAGCTGGCGGTGTCGGTGCAGGTCGACTCGGCCTATGCCGTACCGTCCGAGATCCTCGACCCCCTCGACGCGGCGGCGAAGCTCGCGCGGGTCGTAGACGGTCTCGACGCGAAGAAGCTCGCCCGCGAGCTGGCGCGCGACCGCGAGTTCATCTGGGTGGCGCGCAAGCTCGATCCGCCGGTGGCCGACGCCGTGCGGGCGCTGAATCTGAAGGGCATCCATTTCCTGCCCGAGGCCAAGCGCTATTACCCGATGCGCGAGCTGGCCGCCCAGGTGCTCGGCTATGTGGGCACGGACAACAACGGTCTGGCCGGGCTCGAGCTGCTGTACGACGAGAAGGTCGCGGGCAAGCCGGGGTTGCGCACGGTATTGCGCGACGCGAGCGGCGCGATGGTGGTGGCGCCGGGGCTGTCGTTCGCCGAGGCCGAGCCGGGCCAGGACCTGCACCTGACGCTCGACGCGGCCATTCAGCACATCGTGGAGCGCGAGCTTGAGCGGGCGGTCGTCGAGCGCGGGGCGAGCCGCGGCATGGCGGTCTTCATCGATCCGCGGACGGGCGGCGTGCTGGCCATGGCGTCCTATCCCTCGTTCGATCCGAACGAGTTCGGCCGCTTTACGTCGGCGCGCTGGCGCAACCGCACGATCATGGACGTCTACGAGCCGGGCTCGACATTCAAGATCATCACGGGCGCCGCGGCTCTCGGCTCGGGTCTGGTGCACGCGACCGACGAGTTCGATTGCGAGATGGGCAGCATCGTCGTCTATGGCAAGCGCATCCGCGACCACAAGGCGTTCGGCCGGCTGACGTTCGCGCAGATTTTGGAGAAGTCGAGCAACGTCGGGGTCATCAAGGCCGCGCTGATCGTCGGCGACCAGCGCCTGTACAAGACGATCCAGGATTTCGGTTTCGGCCGCCCGACCGGGATCGATCTCCCCGGAGAAGGCTCGGGCATCCTCCACCCGATGGAGAGCTGGGGGATGCGCGGCAAGGCATACATCTCGTTCGGCCAGGGGATCTCGGTCACGCCGCTCCAGCTCGTCTCGGCGGTATCGGCGGTGGCGAACGAGGGCACTCTGATGAGGCCGCATGTGGTGGCGGGGATCGGCCAGGATGGCGTGGTTCTAGTCAGCCATTCGCAGAACAGAGGGCCGGCGATGGTTGGGCATCCGATGGCTCCGGCCACGGCGCGGGAGCTCAGCCGGTTGCTCGAAGGAGTCGTCATTCAGGGCACGGGGAAGGCTGCCGGGGTGAAGGGCTACCGGGTGGCGGGGAAGACCGGCACGGCGCAGATCCCGGTGCGGGGCGGCTACTCGAGCAATGGATATCTCCCCAGCTTCGTGGGCTTCGCGCCGGTGGACCGTCCGGTGATGACGGGGATCGTGGCGATCGCCGAGCCGCAGGGTTGGGAGTATCACGGCGGGCAGGTGGCGGCGCCGGTGTTCGGGGCGATCGCCCGCCAGGTGCTGCTCTACCTGGGCATCCGGCCGGAGCGGCAGGCGCCGGGGCTCTGGCCCGGCGAGATTCAGATGGCGGCCGCGACGCCGACGCCGGAGAGTCTGCCTCCGGCGGAGCAGTCCGTGCCGGCCGCCTTCGAGCCGGCTGAAGATATTGGGATCGTGGAGCCCGAGAGCGTGCCTGCCTCGACCGGAGGAGGTCGCTTCCATGCGCCTTTCTGAGCTCTGCAAGGAGGTGCTGGCCATGAGCCTCGCGCTGAATGCGGATCCGGATATCAGTGGCGTCGCCCACGACTCGCGGGCCGTCGAGCCCGGCGATCTGTTCGTGGCCCTGGTGGGACAGCGCTTCGACGGACGCGCCTTTGCGCCGGCCGCGGTGGAGAGGGGGGCGGTCGCTGTAACGGGACCGGGTCCTGTCTCCGTCGACGTGCCCTGGGTGCCGGTCGAAGACCCGCGGTCCGTGCTGGGTCCGCTGGCCGCGGCGGTCTACGGCCATCCCGATCAGGAGCTGGTGATGGTCGGGGTCACGGGCACGAACGGCAAGTCCACGGTCGCGACCTTGATCTCGGCGGTGATGGATGCGGCCGACCTGCCGGCCGGGTTCATCGGCACGCTGGGCTACCGCTTCCACGAGCAGAGCTTTCCGGGCGGGCATACGACGCCGGAAGCCTCGGACCTGTTCCGCACGCTGCGCCGGATGCGGGACGCGGGCGCTCGCGCCGTGGCCATGGAGGTCTCCTCGCACGCTCTCGACATGGGGCGCGTCGCCGGGGCTTCTTTCGATCTGGCCGTGTTCACGAACTTGACCCGCGACCATCTGGACTACCACCCGGACATGGAGAGCTACTTCGCGGCGAAGAAAAAGGTTTTCAGCCATCTCAAGCCGGGCGGCCGGGCGGTGGTCAACGTGGAGGACCCTTACGGCCAGCGGCTCGCTGCCAAGATGCCGGACGCCGTTACCTTTGGAGAAGCTGGAGATGTGCGGGTCCGCGAGGCGCAGATGACTCCGGCCGGCACAGTCGGGACACTGATCACGCCGCGCGGCGAGGTGCCGTTCGTTACCCGTCTGCTGGGCCGGTACAACCTGCTGAACATTTTGGCTGCGGCTGCCGCGGCCGAGGCGCTGAACCTCCCGCATTCGGCGGTGACGGCGGCGCTCGCGGCGCAGCATCCGATTCCGGGACGGATGGAGCCGGTCGATCACGGTCAGCCGTTCCCCGTGTTCGTCGACTACGCCCACACGGATGCGGCGCTCGATGCGGCTTTGCGCTCGGCGCGGGAGATCTCGGGCGTGGGGAAGGTGGCGGTGGTCTTCGGCTGCGGCGGCGACCGAGACCGCGGCAAGCGTCCGCTGATGGGGCGGGTCGCCGGCGAGCTGGCCGACCTGCCGATCCTCACGTCGGACAACCCGCGGACCGAGGACCCGCTGGCGATCATCGCCGCGGTCGAGGAGGGGGTGCGGGCGAGCGGCCGGAACGGTTACCGGGTAGTTCCGGATCGCCGCGAAGCCATCAGGGAGGCGATCTTCAAGGCCGAGCCCGGATGGGCCGTGCTAGTCGCGGGCAAGGGTCACGAGCGCGAGCAGATCGTTGGAGATCAAAAGCTTCCGTTCTCGGATTTCGAGGAGATTCACAAGGCTTTGGAGGAGCGTTTTGGCACGTCTGACCGCGGATGAGATCGCCCGCGCGACGGGAGGTCGGATCGTCTCCGGCGATCCCGGGAAGGAGTGCGCCGGTGCGGCCATCGACTCCCGGGCGGTCAAGGGGGGCGAGATCTTCTTCGCCTTGCGCGGAACGCGCACGGACGGTCATCGCTTCGTTGGCACGGCGACGGGCGCGGGTGCCGTGGTCGTCCAGGAGGAGGTCGCTGCTCCCGAGGGCGTGGCCGTGATCCGCGTCGAGGACACGCTCAAGGCACTGCAGGATCTTGCCCGTCACGTGCGGGTCAAGGGCGTGCCGAAGAAGCTGGTGGGGATCACGGGCTCGGCGGGCAAGACGACGACCAAGGAGTTGCTAGCGGCGATGCTGGAGCCCCGCTTCCGGATTTCCAAGACGGTGGGGAACTTCAACAACCTGATTGGTTTCCCGCTCTGCCTGCTCAACGTGCCGGACGGCACGGAGTGGATGGTGGCCGAGATGGGCATGTCCACGGCTGGCGAGCTGCGCGAGCTGAGCCTGATGGGCCGGCCCGATGCCGCGGTTTTCACGGTCGTGCGGCCGGTCCACCTGGAATTTTTTGCCAGCGTGCGGGAGATCGCCGAGGCCAAGTCCGAGCTGCTGGCGGGGCTCGTAGCGGGCGGGCCGGTGATCGCAAATGCCGACGATCCCGAGGTGGCGCGCATCGCTCGCCGGCATCAGGGCGGGCGGGTGGTCCGGTACGGTATCGAGTCGGAGGAGGTGGATGTAAAACTGCGCAACCTCGCTCCCGGACCGGAAGGGATCGGCAGCCGCTTCCGCCTGGAGACGGAGAGCGAGAGCGCGGAGGTGAGCCTTCCTCTCCATGGTCTCTACAACGCCGAGAACTGCCTGGCCGCCGCGGCTTGCTCGTGGGCGTTGGGGCTCTCCTTGAAAGAGATCGCGGAGGCCGTGCGCGACGTGCGGCCGGCGTCGATGCGCGGTGTCGTCCACCGGGGCAGGTTCACGGTCGTGGACGATTCCTACAACTCCAATCCGGCCGCGGTAGCCAAAGCTTTGGAGGGTGCCGCGTTGCTGCCGGGCAAGAGGCGGGTGGCGATTCTGGGCGACATGCGGGAACTGGGTCCCGAGGGGCCGCGCTTTCATCGCGAGTCGGGCGAGCTGGCGGCGAAGCTCGGGTTCTCGCCGATCCTCGGGGTCGGCGAGCTGTCGCGCGAATTGGTTGCCGGGGCTTCAGGGGCCGAGGCGCACTGGGTTCCCGATGCCGCCGCCGCGGCCGAGTGGGCAGCGAAAGAAGTGCGCGAGGGCGATCTCGTGCTGGTCAAGGCGTCGCGTGGAGTCGGGCTGGACGCGGTGGTCCGCAGGTTGCTCCCAGGCAGCGGTGAGGAGGCTCACTGATGCTCTATCACCTGCTCTACCCGCTGCGCGACATCATCCCGGCGTTCAACGTCTTCCGCTACATCACCTTCCGTGTGGCGGCGGCGATCGTCACGGCCCTGCTCCTTTCCTGGCTGCTGGGTCCGTGGTTCGTCCGCACTCTGCGCCGGCTGTCGGTCGGCCAGAACATCCGCGACGTGGGCCCGCAGGCTCATCAGGTCAAGGCGGGCACGCCCACGATGGGTGGACTGCTGATCCTGTTCGCGGCCCTGGGCGCGACCCTGCTGTGGGGGAATCTCACCAACCGCTATGTCTGGATCGTGATCCTGGTCACCGCGGCCTTCGGCGCGATCGGTTTTGCCGACGACTACATCAAGGTCCGCAGGCGGCGGAACCTGGGATTGACGGCGAGAGCCAAGTTCGGTCTTCAGTTCTTGGCCGCCGCGATCATGGGCGCAGCGTTGCTCTGGCTGCCCGGCTTCGACACGGATCTGAGCTTCCCGTTCTTCAAGCAGCTCTACCTGCCGCTGGGCGGGTTCTACATCCTCTTCGTGATGATCGTTCTGGTCGGGGCCTCGAATGCGGTGAACCTGACCGATGGGCTGGACGGGCTGGCGATCGGCACGACCTCGGTGGCTGCGGCGACCTACGCGATCTTCACGTACATCGCGGGCAACAAGGTGATCGCAGGTTATTTGCAGGTCGCTCACATCCCCGGGGTGGGCGAGGTGGCGGTGTTCTGCGGCGCGCTGTTCGGCGCGGGCCTCGGCTTCCTCTGGTACAACTCGCATCCCGCCGAGGTCTTCATGGGCGACGTCGGATCGCTCGCGCTGGGCGGCGGCATCGGCGCCGTGGCGGTGCTCGCCAAGCAGGAGATCCTGCTGGTGCTCGTGGGCGGCGTGTTCGTCATGGAGGCGCTCTCGGTCATCCTCCAGGTGGCCTCGTTCAAGCTCCGGGGCAAGCGGATCTTCCGCATGTCTCCGATCCACCATCACTTCGAGCTGATCGGCTGGGCCGAGCCGAAGGTGATCGTCAGGTTCTGGATCCTGTCGATCCTCTTCGCGCTGCTCTCGCTCTCCACCCTGAAGCTGCGATGATGAGAGCTCCCTGGGGAAATGGCCGCTTCGAGCGGGTGCTGGTGTACGGTCTGGGGCTGTCCGGCCGCGCCGCCGCGAAGATGCTGCTCGAGCGCGGTGTGTCGGTCGTGGCTGTCGATTCGAAGACGGACGTGGATGTCTCGGACTTCGCTGGGAAGTTCGAGCTCTGGCCCGGCGGCGAGCTATCCGAGCTGCCGCCTCCCGCGGGCGGGTTCGACGCTGTGATCGTTTCGCCCGGCGTGCCCATGGACAAGCCGCTCCTGGAGGATGCGCGGCGCAAGGGCGTCCCTGTGATTGCCGAGGTCGAGCTGGCCGCGCCGTTCATCAACGGGCCGATCGTCGCGATCACCGGCAGCAACGGCAAGAGCACCACGACTGCGCTCACCGGCGCCATGCTCAAGGCCGCGGGACATAAAGTGGAAGTCTGCGGCAATATTGGCGATCCGCTGGTGGGGAAGATCGAAGGCCCCGTCGGCCGCGTGTTCGTGGTCGAGCTGTCGAGCTTCCAGATCGAAGGGATCGTCACGCTCAAGCCGCGCGCCGCGGCGCTGCTCAATCTCGCGGAGGATCACCTCGACCGCTACGGTTCGATGGCGGTCTACGGTGCTGCCAAGAAGAGGCTGTTCCTGACTCAGGACGCGGCCGGGATCGCCGTGCTCAATGCCGACGATCCGGAGACCTTGGACGTGGAGACCCAGGCCCGCAAGCGTTTCTTCTCGCGGCGAGGCCGGGTCGAGGATGGTTGTTACGCCAAAGACGGCCGGGTGATCGAAGTCACTCCAGGCGAGCCCGACGTGGATCTCTTCCTGGCTTCGGACGTGCCGCTCGCCGGGGTGCAGAACCTTGAAAATGCCATGGCCGCGGCGCTGCTCGCGCGGGCGATCGGCGCCGAGCCCTCCGAATTGCGGACCGGGCTTATCGGGTTCAAGGGGCTTCCGCACCGGATGGAGCGGGTTGGCGAGAAGGACGGAGTCGTCTGGTACAACGACTCCAAGGGGACCAATCCCGCCGCGACCTCCAAGTCTCTCGAAGGTTTCGAAGACGGCACGGTCCACCTGATCCTGGGCGGCCGCAACAAGGGCGCGGATCTCACGACCCTGACTCCGATCGTGCGCCAGAAGGTCCGCCGCGCCTACCTGATCGGCGAGTCGGCGGGCGATTTCGAGAAAGCACTCGAGGGAGCCGTCCCGCTGGAGCATTCCGAGACGATGGAGCGCGCCGTCCAATCCGCGGCGCAACAGGCAAAAGCGGGCGAGGCCGTGGTGCTCTCGCCGGCTTGCGCGAGCTTCGATCAGTTCCGTAACTTCGTCCATCGCGGGGAGGTCTTCCAAGATCTCGTTCGCCAGGTATTAGGAGGGCCGCATGGCGAAGAAGCTCGCGTTTGACAAGGTGCTCTTCACCACCGTGACCCTGCTGCTCGCGTTCGGGCTGGTGATGGTCTACTCGGCGTCCGCCGCGCTGGCACGCCAGCAGCAGCCCCTGACCTTCAACCCGTTCCTGGTCAAGCAGGCGGTGGCGGGTGGGCTGGGCTTGGTGCTGATGGTCTGGATCATGGTGCTCGACTACCGGAAGCTGCGCCGGCCGGAGGTAATCTATTCCTTGCTGTTCGGGGTCGTTGCGCTGCTGGTGCTGGTGCTGTTCGCTCCGGAGCGCAACGCGACGCACCGCTGGTTCTTCGTGGGCGGGTTCTCTTTCCAGCCGTCCGAGCTGGCGAAGCTCGCACTGATCCCGTTCCTGGCCTACCTGATCGAAAAGAAGCAGGAGCAGGTCAATCAGGCGTCGTTCCTGGTGCCGGCGGCGCTCTTCACAGGACTGCTCGCGGCACTGATCCTGATCGAGCCGGACATGGGGACCGCCGTGCTGCTCGGGGCGACGGCCTTCTTCATGGTCTTCATGGCCGGGCTGTCGTGGCGCTTCATCCTGGGCTCGTTCGCCGCGGTGCCGCCGCTGCTGATCGCTCTCGTGCTGGCCGAGCCCTACCGCCGGCAGCGTTTCTTCGCGTTTCTGGACCCCGAGAAGGACCCGCTCGGCAGCGGCTTCCAGGCGTTGCAGTCGCTGATCGCAGTGGGCTCGGGCGGCATCTTCGGCGTGGGAGCGGGGCAGAGCGTGCAGAAGCTCTACTTCCTGCCGCATCCGGAGTCGGACTTCATCTTTTCGATCGTGGCCGAGGAGTTCGGGATGATCGGCTCGCTCGCGATGGTCGCCGCGTTTGCCGTGCTCGCCTGGCGCGGAATGGTGGCGGGCTACAGGGCGCCGGACACGTTCGGACGCTATCTCGGCTGGGGCTTCACCGGCGTTCTCGTCATGCAGGCTTTGATCAACGTCAGCGTCACCGTGGCGCTCTTCCCCACCAAGGGGATCCCGCTGCCGTTCGTTTCGTACGGCGGATCTTCCCTGGTGGTGACGCTCTGCGCCTGCGGCGTCCTCCTCAACGTCTCGCAACACGGATGAACGGGAATGCGATGGCACCCTCTCCGACGACACCGACAACACCGGTTCTTCACGCGCTTCTCGCGGGTGGCGGCACGGGTGGCCACATTTTCCCGGCGCTCGCGGTTGCAGAGGAGCTGGGGAAGCGGGGGTGGCGAGTGAGCTTCGCCGGCAACGAGAGCGGCCTGGAGGCGCGCCTGGTGCCTGAGCGCGGAATTCCTTTCCACGCGCTTCCGGCGAAGCCGATGGTCGGCCGCGGTCTCGTCGGCAGGGTGCAGTCGCTGGCGACTCTGACCGCCTCGGGCCGTGTTGCCGCCAAGCTGATCCGCGACCTCAAGGTGGACGTGGTGCTCGGCACGGGCGGATATGTCTCGGCTCCGGCGGTGGTCGGAGCGCGGCTGGCAGGCCGTCCGATCCTCCTTCTGGAGCCCAACGCCCGGGCCGGCGTCGCGAACCGCTGGCTTTCGCGCTGGGCGTCCGCGGCGGCGATCGGCTACCCGGAGACGGCGCTCGACCTCAAGTGCCCGGCCTGGGTGACGGGCGTGCCGGTCCGCGCGCGCTTCTTCGAGGTTCCCGCGGAGCTACCTGTCATGAATCCGCCGCGGATTCTCGTACTCGGCGGCAGCCAGGGTGCGAAACAGATCAACGAGGCCATGCCCGAAGTGGCGAAGCGGTTGCCTGGAGTGCGCATCCTCCACCAGGTTGGTCCCCGCAATCTGGAAGAAGCGCGGGCGGCTTACGCAGGGATAGAGAACGTGGAAGTCGTGCCCTTCCTGGACGACGTGGCCGGAGCCATGGCTGAGAGCCACCTGCTCGTTTCCCGCGCCGGAGCGATCACCCTGGCCGAGATCTGCGCGGCGGGCCGGCCTTCCGTGCTGCTGCCTCTTTCGATCGCTCAAGCGCACCAGGTGGACAACGCGCGACTGCTCGCCGATGCCGGGGCCGCGGAGATGCTGCTGTCAGACGAAATGGACAAGCTGGCGGATCGCCTCGTGGACCTGCTCGCCGCTCCCGCCACGCTGCAGCGCATGGGACGCGCGGCCCGCTCGCTCGCGAAGCCCTACGCCGTGGCCGAGATCGCCAACCGGATGGAATACCTCGGAGGGAACGACTGATGTTCAATCCCTTCGCGGACCTCAATCGGATTCACTTCGTCGGCATCGGCGGCGCCGGCATGAGCGGCATCGCGGAAATCCTTTGCAATTATGAGCAGGCCCAGCTCGAAGTGAGCGGCTGCGACCTGTCGGCCGGCGAGGCGACCCAACACCTCTGCGAGCTGGGGATCGACGTGCGCAAGGGTCACTCGCCCGATCACCTGGAAGGCGTCGAGCTGGTGGTCATCTCATCGGCCGTGTCCGAGGAGAACGAAGAGGTCCGCGAAGCGCGGCGGCGAGGCATTCCGGTGGTTCGGCGGGCCGAGATCCTGGGCGAGCTCATGCGGCTGCGCTACGGCATCGCGGTCGCGGGCACCCATGGCAAAACCACGACCACGTCGCTCGTTGGAACGATGCTCACCGAGGCCGGGCTCGATCCGACCGTGATCGTCGGCGGCCGGCTGCGCCTGCTCGGCACGGGCGCGCGCCTGGGCAGCAGCCAGTACATGGTCGCCGAGGCCGACGAGTTCGACCGCAGCTTCCTGCGGCTGACTCCGGTGGTCGCAGTGATCACGACGATCGACCGCGATCATCTCGACACCTATCGCGATCTGGAGGACATCCAGGATGCATTCGTAACCTTTTCGAGCCGCGTGCCGTTCTTCGGCCGCGTGATCGTTTGCCTGGACGATCCGAACGTGCGCCAGATCCTGCCGCGCATCGCCGACCGCCGCATCCTGACCTACGGTTTCTCGCCGCAGGCCGAGCTGGCGGCGGTGGACCTCCAGCCGCGCCAGGGCGGGACCCGCTTCTCCGTCCGTTGGAAAGAGAACATCCTGGGCGAGATCGACCTGCCGATGCCCGGACGGCACAACGTGCTCAACGCGCTTGCCACGGTCGCGGTCGGGCTCGCGCTGCGCATCCCGTTCGAAGCCATGGCCCGCGGCATCGCCGGCTTCTCGGGCGTCCACCGCCGTTTCGAGTACCTGGGCGATTGGCGCGGCGCAGCTGTGATCGACGACTACGCGCACCATCCGACCGAGGTGGCCGCGACGCTCGAAGCGGCGCGCCAGAGCTATCCGCGCGGCCGGGTGCTGGCAGTGTTTCAGCCGCACCTCTTCTCGCGCACACTCGATCAGGCCGAGGGCTTCGGCAACGCGCTGCTGGGCGCGGACCTCGCGGTTGTCAACGATGTCTATCCATCGCGCGAGCAGCCGATCCCCGGGGTCACGGGCGAGCTGGTGGTGGAAGCGGCGCGGCGGAGCGGCCATCGCAACGTGCGCTATTCGCCGTCCTGGAAGGACGCTCCGGCGGTTCTTCTCGAAAACGTGCGCGAGGGAGACGTGATCGTCACCCTGGGCGCCGGAGACGTGAACCGGCTGGGCAAACAGCTTGTCGAGGAGGCATCGTGAGCGTCGCTCCTATTCTGCCCGCGCCTGAAGAGTTCCGCCGGTCCGGAGCGCCGCCGCGCCGCCGCCGGCGCAATCCGATCGTGGCGCTGCTCCGGCCTCTGGCCGTATCGCTCCTCCTGGTCGCGATGCCGGCCTCGCTGGTCACCTGGGTGCTCGCCTCGTCGCGCTTCAATCTCGCGGAGGTAATTGTCGTGGCCGGGACCCCTCGGATTCCCGCCGAGGTGCTGCGCAAGGCCGTGGCTCCGTTCGAGGGCGCAAACCTGATCCTGCTGCCGCTCGACAGCGTCGAGGCGGCGGTGCGGCGCAACCCCTGGGTGGACACGGTCGAGGTCGCGAAGGAGCTGCCCGACCGGCTGCGCGTCAAGGTGACCGAACGCAGGCCGGTGGCCCTTTTGGTGAGGGACATCGGCAATACCGGTCTCGTCTACGCGGACCAGAAGGGCCGTCCGATCGCTCCGGTCGAAGATCCCGAACGGGCGCGGAAGGGCGGGCTCGTCGTGGTCGTCTTCACGCATCCCCAGCTTTCGCCGTCGGACGGGGTGGGCGGCGCTCTGGAAGTTGCGGGGGAGCTGGGGCGGGTGCAGCCCTCGTGGGCGGGGGCCCTTTCGAAAATCGAGGTGCTCGGAGAGCAGGACTTCCGTCTCCACACAGGTTCTCTCCGCTTCCCGCTGCTGGTCACGCGGGGGCAGGTGGGGCCGAAGGTGAAGAGACTGATAGAGCTGCTGCCCGAGCTCGACCGCCGATATCCGGCGATTCAAGCGGTCGATCTCCGGTTCTCTCGCCGGATCGTAGTGCAGCCGGCAGCCCCGGTTCCGCAGCGCAGCGGGCCGGAGCTCAGGTCTTAGGTCGTCTTACTGAGGAGAGGGAAACCAGGCTATGGCCAAACCAGAACCTTACTTCGTGGGCATTGACATCGGATCCTCGAAGGTAGGCGTGCTCATCGGACAGCGCGATGACAAAGGCGGAATCGAAGTGGTGGGCAAGGGCCTGGCTCCGAACCGCGGCACGCGCAAAGGCAACATTGTCAACGTCGAGGCCACGGTCGAGGCGCTCAAGCAGGCGAGCGAGGAGGCCGAGGTGATGGCGGGGGTCGAGATCTCGCGCGCCTACGTGGGCATCTCGGGTCCCGACATCCGCAGCGTCAACTCGCGCGGCATGGTCTCGGTCGCGCGCAAGGACCGCGAGATCTCGCGCCAGGACATCCAGCGCGTGCTCGAAGCGGCGCAGTCGGCGGCCCTGCCGTCCGACCGCGAGATCCTGCACGCCGTGCCACAGGAGTTCATCGTCGACGAGCAGGGCGGGATCGACGATCCGCTCGGCATGCTTGGCACGCGCGTGGAGGTGATGGTCCACCTCGTCACTTCGAACATTACCCGGTCGCGCACGCTGCTGACGTGCGTCAACCGGGCGGGCATCGAGGTCGTCGAAATGGTTTTCGAACCGCTCGCCACCGCCGAGGCGATCCTGACGCCCGACGAGCGCGAACTCGGCGTGCTGCTGATCGACGTCGGAGCCGGCACCACCGAATATGCCCTCTTCGCCGAGGGCGAGATCCAATACAGCGCCGTGGCGCCGATCGGCGCCGGGCACTTCACCAACGACCTCGCGATGGTGTTGCGCACACCTTTTGCCGAGGCCGAGCGCATCAAGGTCAAGCAGGGCTGCTGCCTGCCGAGCATGGTCACGGAAGAGGAAGGGATCGCCGTGCCCACGGTCGCCGGCGGCACTTCGCGAGTCGTGCCCAAGCGCGAGCTCTGCGAGATCCTGCAGCCGCGCGCCGAGGAGCTGTTCAACATGGTCCGCGACGACTTCCGCAAGCACGCCTCGGACGAGGGATTGCGGGGCGGCGTCGTCCTGACCGGCGGCGGCGCGCAGCTCGACGGGCTGCTGGAGCTGTCGGAGCAGATCTTCGACGCCGGCGTCCGTTACGGGCTGCCGCGGGGGCTCGGCGGTCTGGTGGATGTGATCAGCAGCCCGACCTGGGCAACGGCATCGGGCCTTCTCCTCTATGCCCTCGGGGCCGAGGAGAACCAGGGCAAGCTCCAACCGAAGCGAACGGGATTCAGCATGCGCAGCGTCATGGGGAGTCTGCGCGGAATGTTCTCGGATCTGCTCTGAAACATCAAACCCGAAAAGGGGGTGAATCATGATTCTGTTTGACGACCAGGACACTCCGGAGACTCTGCGCGAGGCGCAGCTCCGCGTTCAAGAGGCGCGCGAGGCGGACTCCATACCCGCCCGCATCAAGGTGATCGGCGTCGGCGGCGGCGGCGGCAATGCGGTCAACCGCATGATCGACGCCCAACTCCGCGGCATCGAGTTCATCGCCGCGAATACGGATTTGCAGGCGCTCCAGAAGTGCCGCGCGCCGATCAAGATGCAGATCGGCTGCCTGCTCACCAAGGGCCTCGGCGCTGGCGCCGATCCCGAGATGGGCAGGAAGGCGGCGCTGGAGGACACCGACCGCATTCTCGAGGCTCTCGAAGGCGCGGACATGGTCTTCCTGACCGCCGGCCTGGGCGGCGGCACGGGCACGGGCGCGGTGCCGATCATCGCCTCGCTGGCCGCCGAGATCGGCGCGCTCACGGTGGCGGTGGTCACCAAGCCTTTCGGTTTCGAGGGGCGGCGCCGCATGCAGCAGGCCGAGCGCGGGGTGGAGGAGCTGCGCAACGCGGTGGACACATTGATCACGATTCCGAACGAGCGCCTGCTCAACTTCGTCGAGCGCGGCACGCCGCTCCACGAGGCCTTCCGGATCGCCGACGACGTGCTGCGCCAGGCCGTGCAGGGCATCAGTGATCTGATCACGGTCCCGGGCGAGGTCAACGTGGACTTCGCCGACGTGCGGACGATCATGACCGGCATGGGCATGGCCTTGATGGGTACGGGCATCGCCAAGGGCGAGCACCGGGCCCTCGAAGCTGCGCAGCGGGCGATTTCCTCGCCGCTTCTGGAGGAGACTTCCATCCAGGGCGCCCGCGGTGTGCTGATCAACATCTCGGGCGGTCATGACCTGACGCTGCACGAGGTGGCCGAGGCGGCCCGCATCATCGCCGACTCGGTGGACCCCGACGCCAACATCATCTCCGGCATGGTGATCGATCCGAGCATGGAAGACGCGATGAAGGTGACGGTGATCGCCACCGGTTTCGATCGCGGCCTCGACGACCGGCCGCGGATGCCCGCGCCGCCGCTGATGATCAACCGCCCGGTCCCGGTGAGCACGCCGAGCTTTACACCCGCGCCGGCCGCCCCCGAGCGCGAGGAGCCGGAGCGGCCCGAGCAGCAGGACGTGCCGTTCTACCGCAAGGCCATCGCCCATGTCCGGGGAGACGATCCGGGCGGCTTCGGCCCCAACTGGTCGAATGTCGACGACTACGACATCCCGACCGTGCTGAGAAAGCAGATGGACTGATCCATGAAACTCAACCGTGCCGCTGGAGGAGGCATCTGCCTCCTCCTCGTCATACTTTTCTCTGTCCCAGCCTCGGCGCTGGATACTCTCTATCTCGTGCGGCACGCCGAGAAGTCCGAGGGCTGGCCGCAGGACCGCGAGCTCGACGCCTTCTGGCCTCTCTCTCCCGCGGGACAGGTGCGCGCCGAGTTCCTGGCCTCGCGGCTGGAAAACTCGAGCATTACGGCGGTCTACACCAGCCGCACGACCCGGACGCTGATGACCGGGCTGGCGCTCGCCAAACGGACCGGCATCCCGATCGCGGCCAACGACGACTCCATCACCGCGGAGAAGATGGAAGGCTTCCTCTCATCCGTGCGCGGGAAGCATCCGGGCGATAAAGCTGTTCTCATTGTCGGGCACTCGAACACGATCCCTCTCCTTCTCCTGCGCCTCGGCGCGAATCCCGACTGCTTCGGCAAGCTGGGCATCGTGAAAAAGGGAGAGACGCTCCTGATCGAGGGCCACGACGGCCTCTGGAAAGTGGACCTGAAAAAGCAGGGCTGTGAAGCCCTTACGCAAGAAGGACTTGCCAGATAGCCTGAAGTATGAGATCGTTCGTCGTCCATCGGGCTTGATGCCCACAACGGCGGCCTCCCCGGCCAGTCCTCCGTTCATATCCCCTACTTCCTGCCGGAATTATTCGAAGGGTGCCCTTTGGGGATCAATCACCCTCGGAAAGAACACGTACACCTGATGACTTTTACCTCTTTCGACCTCCACCCCGCCTTGCAGCGCGGCATCGCCGACCTGGGCTTCACCGAGCCGACCCCCATCCAGAAGGGCGGCATTCCGCCGGCCCTGCTGGGTCGTGACGTGCTGGCCTGCGCGATGACCGGCAGCGGCAAGACCGCGGCCTTCGTGCTCCCGATCCTGCAGCGGCTGATCGGCAAGAAGCGCGGCGTGACCCGCGCCCTGGTCCTCGCCCCCACTCGGGAGCTTGCCGCCCAGATCGTCGAGCACTTCAACGACCTCGGCCGTCACACCGAGATCCGCGCCGCGGCCGTCTTCGGCGGCGTCGGGATGGAGCCCCAGGAGCGCGCGTTCCGCCGTGGCATCGACGTGATCGTCGCCTGCCCGGGCCGCCTGCTCGACCACTTTCAGTACCCCTATGCCAAGCTGGCCGACCTGGAAGTCCTCGTCCTGGACGAGGTCGACCGCATGCTCGACATGGGCTTCCTGCCCGACATCCGCCGGGTGCTGAAGCACCTGCCGCGCGCCGAGCAGACGCTGTTCTTCTCCGCGACCCTGCCCGCGCCCATCCGGGGACTGGCGCACCAGATGCTCAAGAATCCCGTCGGGATCGACGTCGAGCGTCCGTCCGCGCCCCCGACCGCGGTCGAGCAGGCGATCTATCCGGTCCGCCAGGATCTCAAGTCGGCTCTGCTGCTCGAGATGCTGCGCACCGAGAAGATCGAGAGCGCAATCGTCTTCACGCGGACCAAGCACCGCGCCAACCGTCTCGCCGCGTTCCTGGAGCGTCACGGGGTGGTGTGCGACCGCGTGCACGGCAACCGCAGCCAGACCCAGCGCACGCAGGCCCTCGCGGGCTTCAAGGAGGGGCGCTACAGGGTCCTGGTCGCCACGGACATCGCGGCGCGCGGGATCGACGTGGAGGGGCTTTCCCACGTCATCAACTTCGACGTGCCCAACGTGCCGGAGGACTACGTCCACCGGGTGGGACGGACGGCCCGCGCCGGTGCGACCGGCCAGGCGATCACGTTCGTGTCGCAGGAGGAGCAGGGTGACCTGCGGGCCATCGAGCGGACGGTGGGCAAGAGCCTGCCGAAGAAGCAGCTCGCCGGCTTCGATTACTCCCAGGGTGGCTCGGCGGAGAGGCTGGAGATCCCAATCGCGGAGCGGATCGCCGAGATCCGGGCGCGCAAGTCCGAGGAGCGGGCACGGGCGAAGGCCAAGGCGGAGCGCAAGGTGCAGAACCAGCCGGGTACGGCTGCTCGGCCTGGGACTCCGGCTCGACCCGCGGCGGCTTCATCTCGGCCTGCGGCGCCTACGGCTCGACCTGCGGCTGCCGGCAACCGCGCTCCCGGAGCAAGAAATGCCCAGGGCCAGACCCAGGAGTCACGCCGGCCTAAGCCGGCGCGCGCCTCGGCCGGACCCTGGTGGAACCGCTAGGCTGACCCGTCAGACGTCTTCTTCGTCCTTGGGCTGAGGCCCCAGGACGATACCGGCGATATCCGGGTCCTCGCCTTCGCTGCCGGGGGCCCGGGTAGCTTTCTCCCGCTCCCGCTGCTCCCGGCGTTCCGCTTTTTCCCGCTGCTTCTCTTTGCGGGCCAGCTCCTTCCGGCGTTTTTCAAAAGAGTTGCTGCTCTTCCTCATGCGAGGGGCCGCCCCCTACCACCGCTCGCGCCGGCCACCACCACCGCCACCGCCGTAGCCGCCGCCCCCACCGCCGCCGCCCCGGCCGCCGCCACCGCCGCCGTAGCCGCCGCCACCACCCCCACGGCCGCCGCCACCGCCGCCACCGAAGCCGCCGCGGCCACCGCCGCCGCCACCACCGCCGGTCCGCTCGCGAGCCTCGCTGATGTTCAGCGCGCGGCCCTGGAGGTCGCGGCCGTTCATCTGCTCGATCGCCTTGTTGGCCTCCTCGTCTGTCGCCAGCTCGACGAACGCGAAGCCCCGGGGGCGTCCCGCGTCGCGGTCCATGACCACCTTGACGTCGACGACTTCATAGCCACCCGAGGTGAAAGCCTCGCGCAGGTCGGCGTCGGTCACGGAGTACGAAAGGTTCCCTACATACAGTCGCTTACCCATTGTCTCTCCTCTGCGGTTCGTTCCTCGGCTTTCGACAGAAGGCGACAGGCCCCGGACGAGAACGAGGATTTCGTCATCTTACCAGGGAAGCAGGGCCAGTAAACCCCCCGCGGATCGAGATGGCGGGTTGCGGCGGGCTTCTGCGTATACCTGGTTGAGCGGGGGAACCTTCCCCCTCCTGAATTCGGGAAGCAAAGAGACTGCCAATTACGTGGGAAAACCGTTTCGGCTCGGCCCGGCGATCGTCTCTCCAAACGTCGCCGGCCCTTTTTTCTCTTAGACGGTTGCAACTGACAACCAACTTTGCTAATCTCCCTTCGTGAGCACGCTGAGCCGCCTCCCGATCATCACCGATGACCCTGCGCTGGCCGGGGACGCGGAGGAGCTGTACGACGCGTTGGAGGATCTCCTGCGCGTCTACCAGTTCCGGGACCGGGACCGGATCTGCTGCTTCGACATCTCGGTCTCCCAGTGCTACGCGCTGGAGGGGCTCGTGCGGCGGGGCGGCATGACCCTGAACGACCTTGCGGGACACCTCTACCTCGACAAGAGCACCGCGAGCCGGGTGATCGACGCGCTGGAGCGCAAGGGCTACGTGGCCCGCTCTCCTCATCCCGACGACCGCCGGGCCGTGTACCTCGAAGCCACCCCGGCGGGTAGAGAGCTCGAAGGAAGGATCCGGGAGTCGATCCTGGCCGAGGAGCGGCAGCTCCTCGCCGACTTCGCTCCCGAGGTTCGGCAGTCCATGACGCAGCTCATCCGCCGGCTCGCCCGCGCCGCCTCCGCGAGCGTCGATGCCAGCGGCGGAAGCTGCTGCCGCATTCCCTGAGGCCCTTTTTTTGGGTAGATAGTTGCAACTGACAACCAACAGAAAGGAACGAACATGAACACCGATCCCCAGACTCTCGATCCCCAGGCTCTCCGCGAAGTCGTCCAGGCGAAGTACGGCGAGGCCGCCCGCACGGCGCAGAAGGGCGGAGTTTCTTCCTGTGGCTGCGGGTGCAGCTCCGCGAAGGACCCGATCACCTCGGACCTCTATGACACCAAGGAGACCGCGGGGCTACCCGCAGAGGCGGTGCTCGCCTCGCTCGGGTGCGGCAACCCGACGGCGCTGGCGCAGCTCGCGGAGGGCGAGGTCGTCCTCGACCTCGGCTCGGGCGGCGGCATCGACGTGCTGCTCTCGGCGCGGCGCGTCGGCCCGACAGGCAAAGCGTACGGTCTCGACATGACCGACGACATGCTCGCGCTCGCCCGGGAGAACCAGCGCAAGGCCGGCGTCGAGAACGTCGAGTTCCTCAAGGGCGAGATCGAGGCGATCCCGCTGCCCGGCGATGCCGTGGACGTGATCATCTCGAACTGCGTCATCAATCTCTCGGCAGACAAGCGCAAAGTGCTCTCCGAGGCGTTCCGGGTGCTCAAGCCGGGTGGCCGCTTCGCCGTTTCGGACGTGGTCTTCCGCGGCGAGGTGCCGGAGGCCGTGAAGCGCAGCGTGGAGCTCTGGATCGGCTGCGTGGCCGGCGCCCTGCAGGAGACGGAGTACCGCAGCCTGCTCGCCGAGGTCGGCTTTGCGGAGATCGAGGTGGAGCCGACACGCATCTATCGCGCCGAGGACGCCAAGGCCTTCCTCCAGGACGCCGGCATCGATTCCGCCGGGGTCGAGGACGTGGACGGCAAGGTCATGAGCGCCTTCGTGCGGGCGCGCAAGCCGCGCTGACACACGAATCTCATGAGCGGCGGGCCCGGCCCCTCGGGCCCGCCGAACCTCATGAGTCCTTCAATTGTCAAAGTCCCGCCACAGCCCTGGTGGATTTTGCACCGGCGGGTGTCGACGACGGCCCGTCGTCGACTCAAGTTGCCTCAGCCAGGTTTCCGTCGCGCCTTCTCCGGCGACGACGGCCCTTCGTCGACAGAAGCCAGCTCAACGCCGGAGAAGCTGGCTCATCTCCGTCGACGGCCGTTCGCCGTCGACTCGAGTTGACCCGCCGTCAGGAGAGGTTGCCTCATCTCCCGCGGCGACACCCGCAATCAACTCAAGTTGGCCCATCTCCGCGAAAAACGCCTCAGCTCCGTGGACGGCAGGCCATCGTCAACTGACGCTGACTCGCCGTCGGCTCAGTCGGGTTGCCGTCAACTTGCGGCGACCCAACCTCAACTTGGCTGAGCCAACTTTTGCCCCTCCCTTCCTTGCAGAGGGCCAGATATAGGATGCCGAAGTCCTATCAAGAAGTCAACGACTCTACTATTGACACACTAGGAACTTTGTGGCATCCTCTCCTCCTCGTCGCAGTCAGGACGGAATCCGGCGCCATTCCGGTGCCGGGCAAACAGGGTCCACAGGACCCGGAAAGGAGAAGGACCATGTCGAAGGAAACGACGTACGCGGGGATGTTGGGGGCTTGGCTGCGCTGGGTCAGCGCGCTGTTGGCGAACGGCTCGGACCTCGGTCACCTGACGGTGCCGCGGGAGCAGCTCGGCACGCTGGCAGCGCGGGGGCAGGAGCTGATCCAGACGCAGTCGCAGTTGACCGCGGCCAAGCAGGATGCCTCCCAGGAGCTGGGGGAGGTGATGGTCGAGGGTCAGCGCCTGATGACGGTGCTGAAGTTTGCGGTCAAGCAGCACTACGGCATCGACTCGGAGAAGCTGGCGGAGTTCGGCCTCCAGCCGTTCCGGAGCCGCCGCCGCAGCAAGGCCGCCGAGCCGCCGCCGCCCCTGCCGGAGTAGGGTAGTGATCTTCTGATCTCGGGGGCGTGCCTCGGCACGCCCCCACTTCTTTCTTCTCTCTCACTGCAGCGGGATCTTCAAGTCTCCTTGCCAGCTTTGGCGAGAGCCTCGTCGAGCCCGGTTCTTTGAAAACTGAGAGGACGGCCGGCCTCCGTGTCCAAGGACGCCGCCATCCGCCAATTTGAAGGGGACCTGGTCTCCAGGGAAGCCGCGTGGTCCTTTCCCGTCGAGGAGAGGACCGGGCCGGCTCCGGGGGGAGGCCGGGACGAGGGCGCACGTCCTCGAAACCTTTTCCCTCCCACCTCGCGCAGGTTGCACGCGTCCCCTTCCAAGGAGCGAGGTCCCGAGCCCGGAGCCGGCCCTGCTGTATTGCGAGGCCCATCAGAATCGCCCGCTGGGAGCGCCGGCGTCTCGCCGGCGAATTCCTTGCGGTGAGATCGTGCGCGGCGCTGATCCAGTCCGGCCGTCATATGGCAATGAGCGAAACGGATAAAGTTCCGGAAGCCTTGAAGGTGCGCCGGTTCATGGGCCTGGAGAGTGATCCGTGGCTGCAGGGGTTCAACGGGTTGCTGGCAGCCCTACGGCACCGGTATGTTAGCCGTCCCGATTGACATCCCCTAATGGCGGGCCTAGACTTGCTAAGTCTATGTTTCTGCGAACCTTAGAATGGGTGCTGCCTGAGGTCGGTAGACGCCGTACGACACGGGAGTCGTGTCCTACGCACGCGGATGGCGAACGGCGACTCTAAGGTTGGGCGCAGGGAAGAGCTTAATGCGATTTGAGGTATAGCATGTCGGAACCGGATCAAGAACTCAAAGAGGCTATCGCCAGGCACTTTGAGGATCGTGGCTTCGAGGTCACTCTGCTGGAGGCGAAGGAGGACCGCAAGACGCCGGATCTATTAGTGGCAAGCAGCGGACAACGCTTCTTGATTGAGGTGAAAGCTAAAAGCGATGACCTAGCAGCTCTTCTGGAGCGACGAAGGAAACTGGCTCGTGGCGAATTCGTCATGCACGACGCGAGCTTGGCTCCGATGAACACGATTGCGAGTAAGGCGAGAGATGGGGTTTGCCAACTCAACGATTACCCGAGTGAAGAGCGCGATTTCTCGCTCCTTTGGCTGCATGCCGAAGGAGAAGAACCACAATCACAGGTCGAGCAGTTCGCCTCTACGCTTTACGGAAAGGCGAACGTCTACTCCATCATGAATTCAAAGTTTAGCCACGAGTGCTACTTCTTTCATGACTCCGTCTTCTATAGATGGCGAGCCACATTAGATGGAGCCATTCTGTCCACCTTCACAACAACTAAACTATGTATCAACACCTACAGTCCCCGGTACACCTCATTCAGGGCTTCTGAAATCGTCAGGGCGTTTGACCAGGCAGTAGTAGATCCAATAGAGCTCGAGCGGGCAGGTCGCGCGATTGTCGCGGATTGTGATGTTGATAGAAGAAAGCACGTCGATGTCATACGGTATCTTGCAGTGAAGTATAATGAAGAGTACCTACAACACTTTCAGATGGCCAGTCTTTCCTTAATGCGTGAGTTTCCAGTTGATGAGGACAGACTAGGTACAGCGCCCAACCCTGGGCCTCCAGCGGACACTTGGGCTCGCGCCCAAGTGTCCGCTGAGGCCCACAGCGTTCGGCGTCGGAGGTCAGAGAGTTGCAAACCAAGCTGCAGTCTCACCTTTGTGTGGCTCGCGCGGTAGAGAATTAGTACGAGAGGCTCGTAATGAACTCAACGGCTACTTCGTCAGAGAAAACACCGGATCCTGAAAGCGTCCGCATCGCGATGGATGAGGCTTGGCGTGAACATCAACACGCGCGCGATCAGACGTGGACTGCGCTCAAGCTTACCATTGTCCTCGTGGCAGGGTTTGTAGCTATCGAAGTGCGCTTTCACAATCACCTTGCCACGACCCTTGGAGCAGCTCTAGTTATCGCAGAGGCGTATTCAGGCATCTGCATTGCCATGCATCACCGCGCTTACCAGATAATTAAGTTTCGCCATATTCTTCACTGCGAAGAGTGGTTGGGTCTCCATCGATCCGATTTGATTGACGATGTCACTGAACCAGCACCGATAGAGTGGCGAGATGCTTTTCGTAGGAGTAAGCAGAATTCCGTCCTTTTCATTATGCGGATGCATATGGGCCTTATCGTTTTTGCGCTGATCTTCGCAGTCGGAAGTTTTTTCCTATGAATGACCCTGCTTTCATACTGGCCGCCGAACACAGCCGATCGAGCGGACGAAACCGGCCGCTTCGCGCCCGGCCCGCCGCTCATCGGCAGCAGCGTTATGCGGTCCGCTAGCTGAGCGTTTAGTGCAGGGTTAAACAAGATGAAGGAGCTGAGCGAAATATTTGCATTCCCCTTCTTGGCGGCAGCTCTAGCCGGATTAGCGGTCTACGTTGCACAGTTGTCCCAGCAGAGGGCGACTACGCGCCAAGCTCTGATTAGCGAGATCAATGTGTTGCTACGCGAGATCGCGGGATACCAAAGATATATGTCAAACGACAAACATGCCTGGTTGCAGGCTGATAAGACAGTTAAAGAGTCTCCGGTGATTATACGTTCCGCGTGCAAGGTATACACCGCACTTCTTCCACAACTGCACCTACTGCCAAAGGACGAGATATCTCGCGTGCTAGCTTTTTACACTCACCATGAATCTTGCGATAGCCTCGTCGAGATTCTATTTGGCCGATTAAAGCAGCAGGAACAGACCGGTGCGCCGCTGACTTCCGAGAAGGTCGAACGCAATAAGAGGCGAGTCCGGAGAATCTTGGACGGGTTAAACGACTGTTTGCGCCAAATACCCGGCGGTCAAATAGTCTCCCTGCGACAACTTCCCAAATTCTACCAGCTGGCGGAGACTGAACTACCTACTAACGAACCGAACATAACTAATCACACGGTGGAGTCAGGACGAGAGATCGCCGAAGGCGAGTAGATGATTTATTGATCAAAGCACATAACATCACGCTGCACCGGACGGCTGGCGCCCCCGGTGAGCTTCAGAGGCGTTCGGCGGCTACGGACCCAGGAGATTCCTAAATGCCTAACTATGATTGGAGGGATTACAGGGGACGCAGCTGGACGCAGCGGTTTCCAGAATGGTCTAAAGGTTTTGCGCGGTGGTCTGCACTGGCAAGTACCGAAGGCGCGAATCTAGGACTTATTCAGGCAATACGACGGCTGATTGATCTGGGCGATCGGCCATCTCGGCCTTGTGTCTTCGTTTCGCATCGACAAGCTGATGTTGAGCCAGCGGCGAGAATTGCTTATCTGGCATGCCAAGAAGGTTTCGACTATTGGCTCGATGTGTTTGATCCGACGCTGGCTGCAGCGCCGGCTGTTGCTCCTAACTTGACACCGCAGCAAGCGGCCGCCACCATTGCGGCTGTCATCGAGGTAGGCTTACTCAACTCAACCCATGTGGTTGCCGTAATGACACCGAACACGAAGGGTTCCCAGTGGGTTCCCTACGAGTATGGCCGTGTCAGGGAACCAGTGCCGAGTACTCCGGCGGCTGCCTGGGTTGCGAGCTCGCTTCCAGCAGTAGCTCTTCCAGAGTATCTCTACCTTGGCGTGATCACGAAGACTGAGTTAGAACTCAAGTCATGGCTGCAGAGCGAGTTTGGAAAATACGGAGCGCCGCCCAGGCCATGTGGTTGGAACAAGCCTGTTCCGGCACCTCTATGAGCCAGTGGGTCTCGCAGGCCTCTAGTTGGGGCACGCCCGCTAAGGGAGCGCCGCCGAACCCTTGGCCTCAACCGGACGGCACCGCTACGCGGCGCCGTGCGGTTAGGCCCAAAACCGTTACACGACATTGTTGGTGAGATCATGTTGACTGCCCAGGAATACGAAGGCTACGTCGCTGAGGTCCTCGGCAATCTTGACGTCTTTCCTGGCGCAGTTGTTTATCGAAATAGGAACTTCGAGGGTGTTCGGCAGCCCGGTTCCTATGAAATAGATATAGCCATTGAATTCTTCGCAGGCGAGGCCTTACGGTTTCTCCTGATAGTCGAGTGTAAAAACTGGAAGCGTCCAGTGGATCGACCCGTAGTGCAGAAGCTCGCCCAAACAAGAGACGCCGTTGCCGCGCATAAGGCCGCGATAGCCTCTCCCGTAGGATTTACATCGGAGGCGATCGAAGTAGCAAAGGTCCATGGAATAGCATTGTGGGTAGTTGCGTCAGGCGATTGGCTAGTTATTTTAGCTGCTCCGCATCCAGTGCATTTCGAGCGTCTCTATTATCATTTAAGAATAGGCTTCCTGGAAGCCATGGGATTCAAGTCGGAGTTCGAGGTTGCGAGTGACGTGCATGATCATTGTGCCCTAATGGATTTTGCTGCAGTCATCAGTGGCGGACCAGAGTTTAAGGTTCAAGGGTACGGCGGTTCAGCATTTCCACCGGGATCACTGGAAGAAGGAATCGATCCAGGGACGGCTGGATTCCAGGTTGCACAGTGGCTCTATGAGCACGCATTTAGCGCATACCCTGACTCCAGTTTCGTGAAGGCAGTCCAGAGGTGGACGAAAGCAGCGAAAAAAGCGCTTCGTAAATCTGGCATCTCTCCGGAGCGGGTTACTGATTCACTAGAGGCGGTCATCAATGGAAGTGGAAAAGATTTCATGGCTGCAGTATACGGAATCGCTGAATGAGAGCAGTAGAGATTTTGGAGGCAGTAGAGATTTTGGAGATTGTGCAGCGTGTAACCCCGCGATGCACCGGACACCTGGGCTCGCGCCCATGTGCCGGTGATCTTCCTCGACGTTAGGCGCCAGTCGGGATACCAATTATGAAGGACCATCTGGAGACATCTATATCTGCGAGCGCCAAAGGTCGTGACTTTGAGCTTAAAGTCAAAGCATTACTCGACAATTTAGTTGCTAAGTTTCCGCATGTCGTGACAGTAGGCATGCAGGTCGCAGACAACAATGCTCCGCGACCATACAGGCCGGACTTTGAGCTTGAGTATCACTTGGGAGGCTTGAGACACCGTCATCTGATTGAGTGCCAAGATCGGGATAGTTACTCCTATGATCTTGCAGACAAGATTTACACGATTAGAGGAACGACAGAGCGAAACCGCTATATCTTCATCTACAAGAATCGGGCCTTCCGCGGTACTCCGCAGGAAAGACGCTTACACGAAATGGGTGTGTTGACATTTGATCTCACGGGATTTCACAAATTTATCACCCAGCTTAAAGCCGACTTGGCTCTGAGGCAGCTAGGTCTGTTGGCATTAGGAGATCAGTTTGTTCTTCAGGGTGGAGCGAGCCTTACCGAGCTCAGGCGCATGGCGTTCAAGAACAACCCTAAACTCGATTCGCCCGCAGACCAGGCAATGCTTTCCACGCCGACAACTCCGGCTTGGCAAAAACGTGTCACTCCCTTTGTGCTTTACGTGTTTGATATAGAAGCCATACGGGAGAACAAAGGCGACGGATACGATAGCCATAGTTCGGCCAACTACGCTCGGGATGTTATCGTGAGCCACCTCGGGGTTCTCATTTTTTGTGGTTTGGGAGCTTCTGGAGAGATTTCATCCTCCAGGAACGCTAGGATTCTAATAAATTCTAGCGACTGGAGTCCAGGTTTTGAATTCTTGGCTCCGGGTACCCGAGAAAAGTTCAAGTCAGGTACGGGCCCTTTTGAAGCTTTCTATGTAGTGGGAATCGGGGGACTGGGGCACGGCCTTACGATCGCCGCTCACAAGGAGATCGTGCTGGTCGGTGTTGCTGGTTATTCTGGCCTCGTCCAGTTCGACTTGCATGATATGGGGGAAGTTGCTGTGATTGCGGATGCGCTGGGTCTTACTATGAACCGGATGCAATAGGTGTTACGATGGCGGCTGAGCGCCTAACACGGTCGCTGCACCGGACGGCTGACGCCGCCGGTAAGTTCCAATCACGTTGGGCGCCAGTGGAAGCGTTGATGACTAGCACAACGTCGATTTCAGAGAGTGCCATCGAGGCTTATGGCAGTTCTCTGGCCTCTTACTCCGGCACCGGCCATCTCACTCTCGCGTCCGGCAAGGTCGTAAGCTGCTCCTTCCTTGCCGGACAACTCGAAAACGGGAAGACCATCCTCCTTTGTGCGTCGCCCGACCAAAGGCTCGAGCTCCTCTTCGGTCTGACAACGCCAGTGAGAATGGAAGGGTTGACGTCCCATGGCCTGACCGTGGAGACGTTGGGCGATCTCAGCGAAACGAATTATCTGCCTGACCGTTCTGACCACACCAGCAAATGGCTCGCGCTTCGAGTCGGCCATCTCAGGGTCTCCAGCCCGAAAGTTCGCACACGGAAGCGACTGAATTATCTGCTGTCTAACGTCTCCGGGATCCATGCTCCGACCTGCCTCACGCTGAACAAGGTCAGGCTGGAACTCCGGCCACTCGACCTCGCCTCCAAGAATCTCAGGAGAGTGGAGGTTAGTAGAGGCGTCTTGCCGACTGCGGAGCTTGAGGCGACTACTACGGCGGCAGAGGAACATGTCTCGGAAAGCGCAGATGAGATCTGTTATCTGCTATCTCTCGCGCTCGGTTCTAAGGTGCAATGGATTGCCCTCACGGAAGCCACCAAGGCACACCGCTGGATCCGCAAACACCATTACTCCCATGTCACAAAGCGGTATGGGGCGCTCCACGTGCTTGATCCGCGGGGCCAGGAGGTTGCCGCGTTCATTCAGGCCGCAGCAGACGGCCGCTACACAAGAGCGCGGGAACAATCTGGACTTACCAACGCAGTTCTTGATACCTACCTTGACGCCAAGTCTGAAGGCGACTTTCTTCAAGTCCGCGCCCTCAAGCTCGTCATCGCCGTCGAAATGCTAAAGGCCGAGTTCATGACTCTCTCGGGGTTATCTTCGGACATCGTTTCCCCAGAGACCTTTGACGCCGTCGTGCCGGGGTTGAAGACGGCTGTGGAGCAAGGACTACCAGGGAGCGCGCGAAAGGAACAACGCGGCGCGCTCTACTCGAACATCTTAGGGCTCAATCGCACGCCGTTCGCTTCCCAAATGCAGCGTCTGTGCAGTGCGGTACGAATGCCCTTAGCCGCTGGAGAGCTCAAGCGCTTTGTCTATTCAAGGAACAAGCTCGTACACGAGGGCAGTTTCTACTGCGAACGAGCGACCAACGATGAGAAGGCAAGGCTCCAGCCACTGTCTGACGTGCTATCGGAGTGGTTCTGGCTGCTTCATTTCGTTGATCGCCTGTTCTTGAGATGCATCAACTATGAAGGTCCCTACATCAACTGGTCCAAACCAGGGCTGGACGTTCTGGGGCCGGGCGCCCAACCAACCCCTGCACCGGACTGCTGACGCAGCCGGTGAGGGGCAACCACGGTTAGGTGGCGCGGCGTGAAGATCCTCCGATGGATACCGGTACCGGCGGCTGGCTTGGCGGCGTGGTACGCCGCCTTCATCGTTGGACTGTTTACATACGGTCCGGTCGAACGAATCATCTGTCCAC
>JAXDKG010000028.1:0-25689 GCA_034667225.1 Acidobacteriota bacterium | reverse complement strand
GAAGGAGAGTTCAATCAAGCCTACGCGCGGCTGGTGGCTGATCCAGACGTTCTACGTTCTTTTGCTGGGCGTGTCCGGCGTCGGGTTGCTTGCGCCTTCTCTAGCTACCCGAGAAGGTCGCTGGGGTGTCGGCCTTGCACTTGCAAACCTCACAGTTGTCATCCTAGGGGCAGGCGTCAGTTGGTTCGCTTATCGGCCTGGACAAAGATGGGCATGGTGGCTGGTGCTTGCTACTGGTCTCTGCTATGGCCTTCCGATGACTCTCATTGATTACCTTCAGGTCGGATGGATGGGGCCGGTGTCGGTGCTCGAGCTTGTGTTGCTTGCCGTGTGGGCCATCGGGCTTATTCTCGGCTACGAGTCGATCTTCAAGAAGGACTGAGCACTGGCGAGCGCCACCAAGGCGGCTAAGGACGCCCAGCACGATCTCATTCAGCGCTGGATCGGGCCGGAGAAGATACCGGCTGTGGATGGTGCGGCAGGTGATGTCGACGAGTGCGCCTTCTTCGGGGATGAAGCGGATTGGTCTTGACCTTCCCGTGTAGAGACGGAAAACGGGTCCAAAATGTCATTCCTGGAAATGCTTCAAGAAGTGCCGCTACGCTTGGTTGGCACCTGGTGTCGGACGAGGGCACCTGCCCTCGATATCCTCCCCTCCCACCTCGCGCGAGAGAACGACAGTCCCCATCCATAGCGAGGTGCCGAGCCCGGAGCCGGCCTGTTGTTGTACACCCACGTGCAGAACCGCGGCGGTAGGGGAGTGCCACGTCCGCTGTAGCGAGAAGGTCGCAGCCCTGATTGGATTGACTCGCCTCTGGTCTGGGCCTAGACTTACTAAGTCGTTTGCCTCTGGACTGTTGGAGATGAGGCGTCAAATTATGAGCGCGCCAGTTGAGGTTTTCATGCCCCAAGTTTGGGGATCCATGACAGAAGGGGAGATCACCCGATGGGTTGTGGCGGTAGGTGCCCGAATAGAGAAGGACCAGCCCCTCTTTGAGATCTCCACAGACAAAGTAGACGCAGAGATACCAAGCCCTTCTACAGGCGTGCTAAGCCGAGTCTTCTATTCCGAGGGGGCCGTTGTGCCAGTCAATACTGTTGTGGCACTTATCAATGGCCCTCTCGACGCCAGTGCAGAACAGCAGAATGCAAGCACAGTGTCGACGAGTCCCCAAAAGAGATTCTCGCCATACGAATCCGGATTCAGCACAAGTTCTAGCGCAGTAAGCAAGCAGCAGCCCAAGGTAAACAAGACCCTTGAATCGGTTGTTCTTTGCGCCGCCGCATTTATGTTTCCTATCTTGAGCGGCATTCTCGAAAGGTGGGTGCCAGTGCCTGCCTACGCTGCGTATGGAATCAGCGCTCTTGTCATTATGTTAATGGTCTACCCTGCTCTGGGATCAGGGCGCCATGGCTTTGGCCGCTGGAGTCTGGTGGCAGTAATCTTGGCCGCCTGTGTCTCCTTGGCCCACTTTATCCAAAGCTTTCTGTGAAAACCAAGCGAATAGTTTCTATGAGTCACCACCCCATTCAGAACACTGTTGTCGCCGGGCCCGCGATGCAGCGGACACCTGGGCTCGCGCCCAACGTGCCGGCGATCGCGCACAGCGTTAGGCGGTCACGGCAGCTATGAAGACATCCATCAGTGAGGTTGCCATCGACATGCTCATGTACCTGCTGTTTGCGGGCATGATGCAGGTCGTCCTTACGTCTGGGCTCGCTATCCTTGGTCTCCCGCTGCTCCTCCGCGGGCCGCGCGTCTACCGAGCCTTTGCTTGGCGCGTCTTGATCTTCAGCAGTCTCCTGTTTGCTTGGGGGTGCATTGGCGATGGCTTCTTCGTTGCGGCCTTCCGCGATCGCATCTACTTCAACCGGGACCCGATCGGCGACTTTGTGCCGTGGTTGCCGTCCGTAGGCTACATGGTCGATACCGCTTGCGGCGGGCACCCCATCAACGGTGCTACGTGGAACACGCTGCGCCTTGCTTGGGTGTTGGTCGCTGCACCGGTTTGGATTGCGGCCTCATTGTCCTATCTGCGTATCCGTCGGCCACCCGGGGCCCGCTTCGTACGCAACCCGACCATCACGCTGCGCTGAAGGATCGAGCCGCTCGATCCGTAGGATGGTCCGGGCAATCCCAACCGTTGACGTGACCAGCGACACAGGCGTACCATCAGCTAAGGACAGAAATGCAAACTGGAATGGCAGACTTTCCAACCCTCCAGGATGAGTATCAAATGCTCATAGGTGAGTTACGCCAGAACAGAGAGATTCAACTGCAGTCGCTCCTATCCACGCCTATTTGGATCGCCCTCTTCTTCGGCTTGCTTTCGGCGGGCGGGCCAAGTGCCTTGCAGACGTTACCTGCGCTCGTTTTGGTCCCTGTTCCACTGGTATATGCGAGCCTTTTACTCGTGCTGAACCGCCGCAGTTCCGCGGATCAGATAGTCGCATACTTCCGGACTGCGTTCGAACAAAAGCTTGCACGGGATATCGGCTGGAACTTCCTTCTCCCTGAGTTCCGCAAACAGGTACGCCTACTTCGCAGTTCCAACGAGAAGTTCACGTATAGAGTACCGCAACGACTCGATTTCATAACGATGATGTGGATGGTCAACTTTGTAATAGCGCTCAGTTGCTTGGGGAGCTATGGTGCCCTCCTGCCTGGACTCGGAATTTCGTTTTGGACCATTGCAGTTCTTTTAGTGGCTGGGTACCTTGTCGCGATAGTCTGGATTTTTCGCCAAGCCACTGCGAAAACGTATTTCGTCGAGGCATGGCAACGCGTACTTCTTGATCGGGCAGTTGGATCGGCCCAGCCCGGCAGATCCGTATAGTAGCCAAGTGCCAGGCGAAGTGGGCGTCGGGTATAACCATGAGCAGGCTTTGGAAGCTTTGATCCGGAGGCCCGGTTATTTACTGCGTGGTCCAAATCGCGAGGTCTCGGCGACTGTGGCTCTCTTGTAACCTATGCTATTCAAGATGGCTCCCTACGGCCAGTCCGGGCTCGCGCCCAGGCCTGTTATGATGATGAGAGAGAATTTCTGGAACCGGAACTCTGGCCAGAGGTTTCGCAGGAGGAATTGTAATGGGCGACATGACAGGAAGGTTGTAGCATGCGACTTATGAACAGTCCTGATGAGGTGTGCAGCGATGCCGCAGATGCGGGAACGAAGATCTCCTGCCGCCTGCTCGACGATTCCACTCTGCTCCTAGAGGCAGACGCCACGGGACTCGCTTTCCTCGGACGTCTCCTCCTTGCGCAGGCGTCGTTCGAGAAGGACTGCGGGTTCGGCATTCACCCACGTTCAGCAGGAAGTGCGTTCTTCGAACCCGGGTCAACTGTTGGACTCTACATTCACCGCCTACCGTGTGTCGACGACTCTCTGTCCTCTCACAAACCGTCTCCCAAGCAGCCTCCCGCCGGCAAGCGGAACAAGCGGAGCTAGCTATGCTTCTGGCGCGCCATACCTTCGGCAATTGCGTTGGCGGTCACGACTGATGAAGCAGGTGCACATGCCCAGCCCAGATCAGCAAATCTCCGAGAGTCCCCGTCGTCGGGTGTTTTGGTGTGCACTCGGGGTTCTCTTCGGTGCGAGTTTCCTTTTGCACCTCTACCTTTGGCTACAGGGACGAGGAAATGCGAGCGATTTGCTGGGGCCTGGCAGCCTGACTCTAATTAGCGTTGCTCAATCTTTACCCAGATATCGCCTACTGCAAACTGGTTTGCTTACTCTGGGCCTTCTCTTGATACTCGCTGACATCGTGTACGTGATCCTGAAGTAGATCGAATCCCCATGGTGCAGGGCCACTACACTTGGTTGGCACTTGGCGTCCGGCAGGACCGGGTGTAGAATCGGGTGGAACCTATTGGGGGGGAACCGATCGATGGCCTGCCAGCAACCGCTAAGAATGGGACTTCTCCTGGCCGCCCTCGCGATGCCTGCTCTCGCGGACTCCGACGGGTACTTCTGCACCACATCGACGTACCTCGCGTACGAGACGGGAATCCTCAGCTCGAGTCCTCACCAACTCCACGTCGTCTCGCTCGAGCCACGGCTCAGCGAACAGTCAAGGCGCTCAATCGACCTACCGGACTTCCAAGTTCATGGTCTTCTCTGCTCCGACTCCGAAGTCTTGGTTCTAGGCTGGGATTCGCTTTTCACCGTCGCGGTGGCACCCGCCAAGGCCCTTGGCCTTCGCTCCGAGAAGCTCGCCTACGGTGGCTATCGGCCCTCTCTCTTCGAGAACGACAGGAAGTCTGCCAACCTCGGGTCGGTAGCCGACGAGCAGACGATTCCTCTGACTACTTCCGAGGCCAACTTCCTCCTGGTCACTCGAATGACGCCCACAGGAGAGCCTTGCGGGCTTCGCGTCATCAGCTCTCTAGAGGAAGTCGACCACGAAGGCCTCGTGCGGTTTACGCTCCAGCTCTACGACGGCACGAAGCGGACGGAATGCGGGGAATAGGCGACTGGCCCCTGCCTCAGTTCTCGTGACACGGAGCATGCTTTGAGATTGCCCGTGTTGATGCTCCTGATCCTCCCCATGGCTTCCTGCGTACAAGCGCGGCATAGCCCCTCTCCGACGGAGTCTGCCTACGATTTGCCCGCGTTCGCGCGGGCGCTCGACTCGCTGCGTACGGCCGCACGGATTCCCGGGCTGTCTGCCGCAGTAGTCCAGGACGGAGAGGTCATCTTCGCCCGTGGCTTCGGATACGCTGACCTGGAGCGGCAGATTCCGGCGACACCGGACACCCCGTACGATATCGCCTCGGTCACCAAGCCCATCTCGGCCGTCGTCGCCCTGAGGCTGGTGGAGGATGGTCTGCTCGACCTTGACCGTCCCATGGCGCAATACAGCGATTGGGCAGGTTTCTGCAAGGATTTCAGCGAGCAACCCTCGATCTTCGCCCAGGGGCTGCGCTGTGAATCTCCGCAGCACTCGCTCCGCCACCTGCTGACGCACACCGCCATCGGCGATCCCGGGGAGCAGTTCTCCTACAATCCCGTACTGTATTCGTGGGCCTCGCGCCCCATGATGGAAGCCGCCGGCACGCCCTTCTCCCGACTCGTGGAACAATATGTCTTTCAACCCGCGGGAATGGCGCGGTCCGCACGAACCAATCGCGACCTACCACTACGTGAAGATCTGGCCGCCGCGATCGCCATCCCGTACCACGTCGACAGCGCCGGAATGATGGTGCGTTCGCCCGAGAGGGAGGCGCAGGGCGACGGTGCCGCCGGCGGCGTGATCTCCACGGTTCTGGACCTGGCCCGATTCGATGTCGCGCTGGATCGAGGCAAGCTGGTCTCGCCCGCGTCGTACACGGCCATGATGAGACCCATGCGCTCGCGCACCGGCGAATCTCTGCCCTACAGCCTCGGCTGGTTTGCCCAGCGGCACGCAGGTCATGAGCTCCGCTGGCACTCCGGCTGGTGGGACGATGCGTACTCGGCGTTGTACCTCAAAGTCCCTGACGAGAACCTGACGCTCATACTGCTCGCAAATAGCGAAGGCGTCTGGTGGGACAACCCGCGTAGTTCTGCACAGGTGCAGCAGTCCAGCTTCGCTCGAGCGTTTTTCCGCGCATTCCTGTAGCGCCGCCCAACCGAGAGGAATCCTCTATGAAAGACGTTGGAACAAAAAAGGAATTGTCACCAAAAGAGCGTGAAGAACTATTCAAAACGTTGAAAGCCCGCTTCGAGAAAAACATGAACCGCCATGAAGGCCTTGAATGGGCTGAAGTAAAAGCAAAGCTGGAAGCTGATACCGATAAGCTATGGTCACTCCATGAAATGGAAAGAACCGGCGGTGAGCCGGATGTGGTTGGCCAGGATGAGAAGGCGGGCGAGTACATCTTTTTTGATTGTTCAGCGGAAAGCCCTAAAGACCGCAGAAGTGTTTGTTACGACCGTGAAGCACTGGATGCAAGGAAAGAACATAAGCCGAAAAACAACGCTCTTGATATGGCGGCTGCCATGGGCGTCGAGCTTTTGACGGAAGAACAATATCGGGAGCTGCAGAAGCTTGGAGAGTTCGATACGAAGACGTCGAGCTGGGTGAAGACCCCTGCCGATATTAGAAAACGCGGCGGCGCCCTCTTTTGTGATCGCCGCTACGGCCATGTCTTCGTGTATCACAACGGCGCGGAGTCTTACTATGCCGCCAGGGCGTTCCGTGGCTCGCTAAGGGTATAATTTGGTGACTCAGGAGAGAGAGATGAAGAGGAAGCTTCTTTGGGTCTTCGCGGCGGCCGTTCCCTTTCTGCTTCCGTGCCTGCTTCCGGGCCTGATACTAGCGGCTTCGCCGGCGACGGCGCAGACTCCCGGGCTGGAGTTGGAGGTCGAGGAGGCGAAGAAGGGGAGAGATCCGATCGGTCGGGGGCTCTGGCGGCTCGCCGGCGAGGATCCCAACTTCGGCAGCTCGGATGACCTGGCGCCGCTGCGCCGGATGGTCGGCAAGGCGACGGTGGTCGGCCTGGGCGAGAGTTGGCACACCTCGGGCGGCTTCTACAAGATGAAGCACCGGATCTTCCGCGACCTGGTGGAGAACAAGGGCTTCCGCGTCTTCGCGATCGAGACCCACTGGGCCGCGGGGGAGAAGGCGAACCGGTACGTCCAGACCTGCGCGGGCGATCCGGAGGACGCCATCGATCTCCACATGTCCGTCTGGCACAGCGAGGAACTGCGCGACCTCGTGCAATGGATGTGCGAGTGGAACCAGGCTCATCCTGACGACCGGGTCCATTACTTCGGGTTCGACATCCAGCTCCCCGACCACGACGGCCCGGGCCTGATCGCCTTCCTCGGACGGATCGGCATTCCTCAGAGCCACCCCTGGGTCGAGGGCATCCGGCAGTGCGAGGGAGTCACCCGCAACCATTACCCCGACCCGATCCCCGCGGAGGTCCACCAGCAGTGCATGGCGGCGCTGACGGAGATCGAGAGTCACTTCAAGAGCAACGGAGAGTCGATCCGGGAGCGGACCTCCAGGGATGACTTCGATCGCGCCGAGCTCCAGTTGTTGAGCCTCGAGGGATGGCAGGAGCAGGTCTTCTACATCGGGGACGATTACGTCGGAGAGGATTTCGCGAGGGGTTTCAACAGCCGGGACACGGCGATGGCCGAGGTCTTCTTCCGCCTGCGGAGCAAGTATTTCCCCAAGGCCAAGACGGTGGTCTGGGCGGCCAACATCCACGTGGCGCGCGCTCTGGTCCCGAACGGCGCGCGTCCGATCGGCAGCTTCCTGGCAGACAGGCTGGGCAGCGATTACGTGTCCTTCGCCCTCGCCGCCTACCGCTCCGAGCGTGATTACTTCGGGGAGTGCCCGGTCGAGGACGCCGTGCCCGGATCCATCGAGGACCGGCTCCACGCCCTGGGCGAGGATTTCCTGCTCGTCGATCTCGCCCGCAGCAATTACCTGAAGCCCCGCGTCCAGGAGATGGGGACCTTCCCGTTCCTGCCGCGCCGGCATTTCAACGGGATCGTCTTCCTGGAGACGTCGGAATATATGCAGCCGACCGACTGGCCGCCGTGCCGGCCGTGAGCTTCCAGGAGCCGCAGGGCAACCCGCCGATGACATAAACTGCGGCCTGTGGCGGACCCCATCGAACCGACTCGTGCTCTGAGCCACCTCTTCGCGAGCAACCGCGCTTGGGCCGACGAGATGACCCGGCAGGACCCCGGCTTTTTCAGTCGGCTGTCCGGTCAGCAGACGCCGCAGTACCTCTGGATCGGGTGCTCCGACAGCCGGGTGCCGGCCAACCAGATCGTGGGCCTGCTGCCCGGCGAGATGTTCGTTCACCGCAACGTCGCCAACGTGGTGGTCCATACCGACCTGAACTGCCTCTCGACCCTCCAGTTTGCCGTGGACGTCCTCCGGGTCGGCCACATCATCATCTGCGGGCACTACCGTTGCGGCGGGGTGCTCGCCGCTCTGCGTGACGAGAAGCTGGGACTGGTCGACAACTGGCTGCGCCATGTCCAGGACGTGCGCTGGAAGCACCAGGAGGAGCTCGACGGGCTGGAGACCGAGGCCCAGCGGCACAACCGCCTGTGCGAATTGAACGTCGTCGAGCAGGTGGTGAACGTCAGCCAGACCACGGTCGTGAGGGACGCCTGGGCGCGGGGTCAGGCGCTGGCGGTGCATGGCTGGATCTATGACCTTCAGGATGGGCTGCTGCGGGATCTGGGCAGGTGCGTCACGGAGCCGGCTTGAAATTTTTGCCCGGTTTTTCCGCCGCACTTTCTCCCTTTCTCCTATCATCGCATGCGTGGGTTGCAATCCCCTGCGAGTCCTTGGTAGTATCCGCCGCGGTCGTCATAACGAGCTGAGTGCCTGAAGCCACCCTTTACCTGCCAGGGAGGTCCGCACGGGATGCAGTTGAAGAGGGTCACGCTTGCTTTGCATTTTGTCCGCCTGGGGCTTCCGCTCGGGCTCATCCTCCTGGCAGTGGGGTTGTCCCTGTCTACCCGGAACCTCGAAGCCTACAACCAGTCGCCCTACCCCCTTCCTACCACTCTCCGGTTCCACCAGCGCATCGCTCTTCCGACCGAAGCCTCCGGCCTGATCGACCAAGCGCGGATTCCGGTCGAGTTCAAGCTCCTGCGGGGGGAGACGGTGGCCGACGTGTTCGAGAAGCTCGGCCTCGGAGGGGTGGAGGCGCGCCAGGCAACGAATGCCCTTTCGGAGCGGCTCAACCTGCGCCGGCTCAAGGCAGGCACCCAGTATTCGGCCTTCTTCAACCCCGATTCGACGCTGGAGTCCTTCGAGCTGACCCTGGAGGGGACCGGCCGTGTGGAGATGACCCGGGCCGCTCAGGATGATTCGGGCTGGCAGGTCGACTGGCGGCCTTTCGAGCGCACGGTCCGGATGCGGGCCCTCCGCGGGACGGTGGACGGCTCGATGGATACGTCGATCCGCAAGGCCGGCGGTCCTGCCGGGCTCTCCTTCCGCATGGCGGACGTGCTGCAGTGGGACCTCGATTTCACCCGCGACCTCAAGAAGGGGGATGAGTTCGAGATCCTCTTCGAGGAGGTTCTGCTGGAGGGCGAGCCCCACGCCGTGGGCTCTGTCTACGCCCTGGTCTACAACGACAGCCGGAACCGGCGCCACGAGGCCTACCGCTACGGCGACTCCGGCACCTATTACGACGGCGAGGGGCGGCCTCTGCGCAAGATGTTCCTCCGTTCCCCTCTGCGCTACTCCCGCATCACCTCGGGTTTCACCACCCGCCGCTTCCATCCGGTCCTGAAGGCCTACCGGCCTCATTGGGGCGTCGACTACGGCGCGCCGGTGGGCACGCCGGTCCAGGTCACGGCCAACGGCGTGGTCACGTTCAACGGCTGGGACCGGGGCGGCGGCAACGTGGTGAAGGTCCGGCACGCCGGCGGCTTCGTCACGGCCTATCTCCACCTGTCGCGCTTCGCCAAGGGCATCCGCCCGGGCGTCCGTGTGCAGCAGGGGGACATCATCGCCTTCACCGGCGCCACCGGCCTGGCCTCCGGCCCCCACCTGGACTACCGGGTGCAGCAGAACGGGCGCTGGATCGATCCGCTGACGCTCAAGAGCGTCCGCGACGAGCCGATCCCCAGCAGCCAGCTCGCTTCCTTCCGCTCCTGGAAGAACGAGGTTCTGGCCAGCTTGCAGCGCGGCACGCCATCGCCGAATCTCCGGATCCCTGGCACGACGAGGGGGCCCGAGACCGTTCTCGCCGTGCAGGACGCCGCCATCGATCAAGCGGCCGGACAGCTCGCGCGCTGATCCTGGTGATGTCAGGGTGACCACCGCGCGGGCCTGGTGCCGTGTCGACCTGGCCGGCGGCACCCTGGACATCTGGCCGCTGGGCCTCCTCCATCCCGGTGCCTGCACCGTCAACGTTGCCATCGATCTCGCCGCGACCGTCGTCCTGCGACGGAGCGGCGGCGCCCGTGCCGAATATCTTGTTCGCCAAGGTGAGAGCGTCGTCCGCGCCAGCTCGGCGGAGGAGCTGTCCGCCCATCCCGAGGGCGCCCTCGTGGGAGTGGTGGCCTCGGCGCTCGGTTTGCCGCCGATCGAGGTTGAGCTCGCCAGCGACTCTCCCCGGGGGGGAGGGTTGGGAGGCAGCTCGGCGCTGACGATCGCGCTGATCGCCGCCGCCGAGGAGGAGCTCGGCCTCCCCCGGACGCAGGCGAGAGAGAAGGCCCGCCTGGCTCGGGATCTGGAGGCGCGGCTGATGAGCCTTCCGACCGGCATGCAGGACCACTATCCAGCGCTCCTGGGTGGAGCGCTGGAGATCCGGCAGGCGCCCGGAGGCGAGCAGGTGCGGCGCCTCGGCGTCGATCTGGAGCGGCTCGGCGACAGCCTCGTGGTGGTCTATTCGGGCGCGAGCCACTTCTCGGCGGGCAACAACTGGCAGGTGGTGCGGCGGCGTCTGGACGGGGAGGCGGAAATCACGGAGCTCTTCCGCGGCATCGCCGGAGCGGCGGCCGAGCTGGCGCCGGCCCTGGAGGCTGGGGACTTCCCCCGCGTTGGAGAGCTGATGAGCCGCGAGTGGAGCTTCCGCCGCCGTCTGGCCGAGGGGATCTCCACGCCGCTGCTGGAGAGTCTGGTCGAGCGGGCCCTCGCCCTGGGGGCCTGGGGAGGCAAAGCCTGCGGCGCAGGCGGGGGAGGCTGCCTGGCCTTCCTCTGCCCTCCCGAGAAGAAGGGCGCCATCGCCGAAGGTCTGAAGGAGTTGGGGGGCAAGGTGCTGCGGGCGCGCCCGACGGGGGAACCGCTCGCGGTCGAGAAGACGTAAGTGGATCCGTAGCTCCCTCTCCCCCGCGGGGGAGAGGGGAATGGGATCAACTAACGGGATCAACTTCAGCGGGTCTGGATTCGCCGCTGGAGCATCTCGAGCGCCTGGGTCAGGTCCAGGGTCGGGGAGAGCCGGAGCTGCAGAGGCTCCCGCCACCCGGCGGTTCCCGAAGTCTCGCGGTAGAACAGCCGATCGATCTTCGTCCAGGCGACGAGCGCTTCCTGACCGCTTTCGGAAACGAGCATCGTGATCTCGCCTGCCCCGACCTCCGGGGCTGGACGGTTCGAGATGACCTGGACGCTCAGCAGATGAGGGAGCACCTGCCGGTTGTCCTCGGGCGGCGTGAACGCCTCGGCGGGGACGATCTCGACGATCTCGGACGCGGAGTCGACCGAGGCGGCATTCACGGACCTGAGACCCCGGCCGGAGAGCTTGGCGCCGATGTCGACGATATGGGAGCGAGCGCCATCCGCGATCACCTTGAGGTCCTTCCCGGGACCTTCCGTCTCGATGTAGGCGTGGATGTCCTCGGCCAGCGCCTTTCCGACCTGGGGATGGAACGCGACCCCGATGTCGACGATGTGCGACCGCGCGCCGTCCGCGAGCAGCTTGATGTCGGAGGGCAGGGAGAGCCCGGCGCCGATGTCGACGATGTGGGAGCGGGCGTCGTCCGCGAGCTGCACGATCTCCATCGGGAGCGTGTCGATCTCGAGCGTGACGACACGCCGGCTGCGCGGCGCGGCGAAGGCCACGACCACGGTGCGCTGGTCGCGCCCGTTGCGGATCGCGAGCGCCTGCTGCAGGTCGGCAGAGATGTCCGAGGTGGCGGGCTCGCTGGTGTCGAAGTCGTTGAGCTTGATCACCGGGCTGGGTCCAACCGGGTTCCCGTCTTCGAGGATGACGGGCGTGTAGAAGACCTCGCTGGAGCCGAAGCCGGCCTCCTGTGCCCAGATCAGGTGGAGGACCGTGCGGTGGCGGTCGACCAGGTTGCCGTCGCTCCCCGGCACCCGGAAGCTGTCATGCGTGACGGCGAGCTGCGGGGAGGTCTTCGGCGCGAAGGGATTGCCGACCACCTCGATGGGATCCAGCCAGGTGCCGTTGTAGCTCGACAGCATCAGGACGGAGTGGATGACGCTGACCCGGGTCTCCCACACGAGGAAGACCGCGCCGGAAGCCTCTTCATACTGGAGGTAGGGGAGCCGCTCGGGCTCGGCCCCGCCAGTCTCCGGAACGAGGGAGCGCTCGGAGGAGCCGTTGGGCCTGACCACGTCGAGAGCGAGGACCAGGTTGGCGCGATCGGCACCGGTGAGCTGCTTGCCGCCCGGGAAGAGCTGGGCGTAGGTGCCGGATTTGATGGTGTAGACCTCGCCCTCCCCCCCGATGACCGCTTCCTGGCGGGAAGCCCGCGCCTCCGATGCGACGGCGAGGCCGAGGCTCAGGGCAATCGTGAGAATGGTTCCGATCCTTCTCATCTCTACCTCAGGCGTGCAGATTGACGAGCTTGCGGATGTCGACCGCCAGCAGGAAACCGGGCAGGTAGGACTCGTCCGGGAAGAAGTTGCGCTGCAAACGGCTGAAGTAGCTGTGGGCGAGCTCGACGTCGCCGCTCAGGTTGGCCACTTCGCCCAGCAGGTAGAGGGCGTTCTTGACTGCATCCACCTCGCCCACGGTCTCGGCCAGCTCGAGCGCCATGCGCCCGTGGCGCGAGGCATGGCGATAGCGGCCGGTCTCCAGATGGGCGAAACACAGGTCGAGACGGGTGGAGATCTCGTACCGGTCGGCGCCGAAGCGCCGCGCCAGGCGCAGGCTGCGGTAGAGGAGGGCGTACCCTTCCTTGTGCCGCCCCTGGAGCACCCGGCAGTAGCCGAGGTTGTCGAGGACGCTCGAGTGCGCCGGGATCGGCTCGTCGGGCAGAAGCTCCAGGGCGCGCTCGTACTCTTCCCGGGCGCGATCCACGAAGCTCTCGGCGAGGAGCGTGTTGCCGATCAGGTTGTGGCTGGACGCCAGCCAGTCGCGCCGCCCCAGGACCGCCGAACGGTCGCAGGCGATGCGGGCGTAGAACATGGCCTTCTTGTAGTTCTTCGTCAGCTCGTAGTGGCGGGCGATGTTGTAGGCCGCGACGCGGCAGCACACCGCGTCGCTGTTGCGCAGCAGGATCTCGCGCAGGCGCGGCAGCTCGGCATCGCCCTGGCGCAGCTCGATGGATACCGCCGCCCGGTTGCAGACGGCGAGGTCGACGAGGGCGGAATCGTTCTCCCGGGCCCAGGTCAGCGCCCGGTCGAAGAGGCTGGCGGCCTCATCCAGGCGCCCGGCTTCGATGGCGTGCAGCCCGAGCCGTTTCAGCTCCTCGAACTCGGCCGTCTCCGGGTCGCTCCCCGGGTGGGAGATCATGTCAGTTCCAGCGGTCATTCGTCGTGGCCCCCTCGGTATCGTCTTCTGCCGTGTGCCGGCCCTGCGCCTTCTTGAATGCAATGAAGTCCTCGACTTCCCGCTGAACGTCATCGGGCAGCGAGTTGAACTGCTGGACGAGCTGGACGTCGCGCGGCGTGATCGACTCCTTGGCGACATCTTCGAAGAACTCGCCGATGCCTACCTTGAACTCGGCGAGGATGCGGAAGAGGGTGTCGAGGCTGACCCGGTACTCCCCCTGCTCCATCCGGGACAGGTCCGACTGCTGGATCCCCAGGCGCTGCGACAGCTCGACCTGGGTCAGCTTGTGCTCCTTGCGGAGCTGACGGATCTTCTGCCCCACGAGCTGGATCTGGCGGACTTTGCCGGCGGTGGACATCGGGGGGTTTTCTCGGATTCTCGCTTATGTCAGACTCGCATAGCCGTGCTGATGGACTGATGGTACGGTGACGCCGTCGCCGTGTCAATCGTATACGTCCTTACCTGTGAGGAATCTTGCGCAGTCATCTCTTCCTTTTGCGGGAGCTCGTCAAGCGGGACTTCCAGGGGCGTTATGCGGGGTCGCTGCTCGGCTTCGCCTGGTCCCTGGTGCAGCCGCTCTGGCTTCTCCTCCTGTTCACCTTCGTCTTTTCGACGGTGATGAAGGTCAGCCCCGTGGGGGAGGTCCACACCAAATACTTTGCGGTCTTCCTCTTCGGCGGGCTGCTGCCATGGATGGCGATGCAAGAGGGGGTGCTGCGCTCGTCGACCGCGATCACCGACAACGCCAGCCTGGTGAAGAAGCTGCGCTTCCCCTCGGAGATCCTGGTCCTGGCCGTGGTCCTGGCGGCGCTGCTGCACGAGGCGATCGCCGCGGTCATCTTCCTTGGGGTCCTGGCCTGTGTGGGGGAGCTCTCCTGGGGGGGGCTGCCGCTGCTGCTGATCGCCGTGCCGCTCCAGATCGGTCTGACCCTGGGGCTCGGTCTGCTCGTGTCGGGGGTGCACGTGTTCTTCCGCGACACGGCGCAGATCCTCGCCCTGCTCTTCAACGCCTGGTTCTACCTGACCCCGGTCGTCTATCCGCTCGCCCTGGTGCCCGAGAGGTTCCGCGGCTGGCTGGAGCTCAATCCGCTGACTCCGCTCGTAGGGTTGTACCGGCAGGCCTTCCTGGGCGGGAGCCCGATTCCCGTCCCGGGGACCGGCGCCCTGGCCCTCGTGGCCGCCGTGGTACTATCCCTGGGCTTCTGGCTGTTCCGCCGTCTCAAGAGGGCGTTCGCCGATGAGATCTGACGTCCGTCGGCGTCCTCTTCCGAACCACAAAGGAAAAATCTGCATGGCTATCTGTATGGCTATCGACTGCTCGATCTTCGTCCGTCCCGCCAGCCGGCTCCTGGCCGCCTCGGGACTGGCTCTCCTCTTCGCCTGCTCGCAGCAGGCCGCCGTGAGTCCGGCCGGCGCGCCGCCGGCACCTGCTTCCAAGGGCAGCTCCCAGGACAATTCCGCGCCGGCTAAGCCCGGTTTCGGCGAGGCTGACCCGTCCTCGATGGAGCTCCCCAAGATCGAGCCGCCCGATGGCAAGTGGCTCAGCGACGAGAAGGGCCGCCAGTATTTCATCGAGGAAGTGCCCAAGGTCGAGGGGTGGTACATCTGGCTGAACGAGGAGAAGACCCAGGTCCGGCTCTGGCACGGCATGGTCTTCGACGCGGTGGACTCCGACGAGGACAGCATCCGGATCAAGATCTACAAGGTGGAGCCGGGCGCTCCTGAGGTGGGCCCGGCTCCGGGGCTCACCGCCGCGGACAAGGAGAAGATCGCGGCGGGCTACAGCAACCAGACCGGCAAGGCCGACCGCCTGACGTTCGAGCCCTTCGGCCGCGGTCTGCCTTCCCGCGGCCAGTGGCGCAACGGCTTCAAGATCGCGGACATGAACGGCGACGGCAATCCGGACATCGTCCACGGCCCGGCGCGCAAGGGCCAGGCCCAGCCCAACATCTTCCTGGGGGACGGCAAGGGAGGCTGGCAGCGCTGGGCCGAGGTCAGCTTCCCGCGTCTGGCCTACGACTACGGCGACGTGGCGGTGGCCGACTTCAACGGCGACCGCCGCCTCGACCTCGCCCTAGCCATCCACCTGCGGGGCGTGATCGTCCTGGTGGCCGACGGGCCGGCGACCTTCAAGGAGTGGAGCAAGGGCATCGACTTCCAGGTCCCCGGCCAGGGCGCGGACGAGGGCGGGTTCTCATCCCGCACGATAGAGGCCGCCGACTGGAACGGCGACGGCCGTCCCGACCTGATCTCCCTTGGCGAGGGCCCGCGCATGGCCACGGCGCCCACCGTGGCGGGCCGCCGGCCCGCGGGCTCGAAATCCTTCGGCGTCCTGGTCTACCTGAACCAGGGGGATGGGAGCTGGACGCGGCAGGACGAGAAATCGCGCCTCTTCGGCGAGGATCTTGCGGTTGCGGACTTCACGAACGACGGACAATTGGATATAGTTCTCGGATCGAGCGTCCTGGGTGACAGGGATATTCTGAGGATCGGCGGCAGCGCCGATGGCAGCGATGGCGTCGCCGGCGGCAGCTGGACCAGTGTCCCGCTCGCCGAGCTGCGGCCGAGGAGCTACGTGGGAGCTGTCGAGGCGGCCGACTTCAATGGTGACCGCCGCACCGACCTGGTCTTGGGCTTCCTCACCCGTGAGGGAGACATGTGGCGCACGGGCATCGACGTCCTTCTTGCCCGTGCCGAAGGGGGCTGGGAGCGCAAGGGGGTGGCGGTGGAGGAGAATCGCGACTGGCTGACGGCGCTGGACAGCGGCGACCTGGACGGGGATGGACGCCTCGACCTGGCGGCCACAACGGGCGACGGCGAGGTCTGGATCTTCCTCGGCAAGGGGGACGGCTCCTTCCTGAGGGAGGAGTCCCCCGAGGTGCCGCCGAGCAAGGGCGGCTGCCGGGGCTACGACATCCAGATCGTGAACCTGGATGCGGATCCGGTGGAGGAGATCGTGGTGGAATTCGCCGGCGAGCCCTCGGCCATGTTCGCCCCGATGCTGTGCACGGACGAGGGGAGCCTGACGGCGTGGAAGCCGCGAGCCCGAAAGTAGATGGCGAAACGGCTATGAACCTGTTGACAAACGCTCCGGAGGCTGCTTATAGTGCGGAAGCATAATTTGGAGTGGACTTTGCCTGAGCCTTTGGAGGGACCGGGTTGCTGCTTCGAATCAAAGACGGAATAACGAGCCCAGCCGCACCCGAAGCCGTTCGGGCGCCGGGAATGCGGCGGCTCTTCTGAGCTCGAGTTCGACTCTTTAACCAGGAGGTGATGGCTTTTACTCGGAGAGTGGAGTTTGCAGTACCGGTTTTTTGCAGTGTGAAACCTCAACGGTTACTCAAGGAGATTGTCTGAAATGAAAAAGCTTTGCCTTTGCCTCGCTCTCATGAGCCTGCTGGGCTTGGGCGGCCAGGCGTTCGCGGTCATCGGCACGATCGACGACGTGCCGGCCGCGACCCTGCTGCTCCCGTACTTCGAGGTGGACCTCAACAACGCGAACGGCGTGACCACGCTGTTCTCGATCAACAACGCCTCGGCCACCGCCGTCCTGGCGCACGTCACAGTCTGGACCGACCAGTCGGTTCCGGCCCTCGACTTCGACGTGTACCTGACCGGCTATGACGTCCAGACCATCAACCTGCGGGACATCTTCCAGGCCGGCAACCTGCCTGTCACGGCTTCCGCCGGCCAGGACCCGAAGGACACCATCAGCCCGCAGGGCCCGGTGTCCCAGGACATCAACTTCGCTTCCTGCTCCGTGCTGCCGTACGCGCCGGGCGCGGTGAGCGCTTCGTTCCGCGCCCACCTGCAGGCCTGGTTCCAGGGCAATCAGTCCCCGGCGACCGGCAACTGCGCCGGTTCCAAGCAGCCCGACACCAACATCCTGCGCGGCTACGTCACGGTCGACACCGTGAACGCCTGCAACCTGTTCTTCCCCTCGGACTGGGCGTTCTACGCTCCGTTCGTGACGGACCAGAACGTGCTGTGGGGCGACTACTTCTACGTCAACCCCGACCCGATCACCGGCAACTTCGCCGAGGGCGAGACGCTGGTTCACATCGAGTCCTGCCCGACCTGCTTCGTGCCGGGCGACCACACCTTCTACGGCCGTTACAACGGCGCTACGGCCGATGACGCCCGCGAGCCCCTGCCGACGACGATGGCTGCCCGCTTCATCAACGGCGGTCCGTTCAACGGCGGCACGGACTACCTCGTCTGGCGCGAAGCCAACGCGAGCGACTCCGCCTATGCCTGCTCCGCGCAGGGTCCGGCCAGCTGGTACCCGCTCGAGGCCACTCAGATCGTGATCTTCGACGAGCAGGAGCAGCCGGTCACCAACGAGACCTGCCCCTCGGGCGACCCGACGTGCGAGCAGGAAGTCACGATCCCGAACGAGGCCAACCGTGTCGACGTCGAGGCGGACCTTCTGTCGCCCTTCGACTTCGGCTGGACCTGGCTGAACCTCCAGCACACCGCGGTGACCCCGATCTACGGCGACACCGCCGCTCAGACCTGGGTGACGGCCGTGATGGACGCTTCGGGCCGGTATGCCGTCGGCTTCGACGCCATCCAGCTCGACAACGCCAACGCCCCGAACACCATCATCATCCCGGTTCAGTAAGTCGTTCCTGATGGGCGCCGTCTTCGGACGGCGCCCATTGCTTTCTACGGACCTTTGCGCGGTATCCCTGCCGGAGCCTGCCGGGGTAGCGCGGAGAGGTCGTCTCCAAACGAGCGATCTCGTGATAAGCTTATGCTCGCATTTCAACGTGAACAGAAGGTAGGAGCCTCGGGCAGGTTCGGTGCAGTACGCCCAGACGGTTCCGCGATGGAGGTAGGTTCATGAACTCTGACGCGCGTCTCCGCTCTCTCCTCAACCGCTCTTGGGCATGGCTCGCCGTCGGGCTCCTGCTGACCGGAGGGTCCGCCTTCGCGGCAGGCAAGTCGCCGGCGAAGCAGGTTCCCGGTCCAAACGGGGCGGACGCCCGCTGGGATTCGGGGAGCCCGCTGCAGCCCGCCGGGATCCTGGGCGACTCCACCTCTTTCACCGGGGACTTCGACCCGAGGCATGGCAAGGTTCTGGAGTACCACGCCCTGGACATCGAGAACGGGGTCATGTTCTCCGCCACCGGCCAGGGCATCGCGGTCCACGACGTGCGCACCGGCCCGCCCACCGCGGGGGCCTCGTCCTACCTCTACGGCGATTACACGGATGGCCAGTTCCCGGGCTGGGAGCACGTCGGTGACTCGGACTGGTTCGTCAAGCACGTCGACGCGCCGGCCGGCAACGGCACCGTTGCCGCGCTCACCATGGACATACAGGGCTTCGCCGTCATCAGCGCCCCCACCCCGTCGTCCGCCTATGTCGCCTACCACGGGAAGACCTTCACGGACCAGGTGTACGCGGTCAGGGCCGGCGGCATCGACTGGGCGTACGCTCTCGGGGATCTGGGCAAAGTCGTGCGGTTCAACATGACGGAGGCCCTCAAGGCCACGAAGACCTGCCTCGACTTCCCGGTCGGCACCTGCCCGGGCGTCTACAAGGGCGTCGTCACGTCGCTGGGCACGGAGTCGTGGGTGACGCTGGGCGGTACCGGCAACTTCCTGGCCACGGGCAAGTGGCTCGGCGGCGGCGTCGTCAAGATCTTCAGCCTGACGGACCCCGCGTCTCCTTCCCTGGTGCTGACGATCAACGCCTCGGCCCGCGGTCTGGCGATGTGGCAGGTGGGAGGCTCCTATTACCTGGCGCGCATCGACAGCACGGGCAAGAAGCTGGTGATCCACAACGTGAGCTGCATCGCCAACGGCGCCTGCTCCAGTGCGCCGGAAGTCTGGTCGGCGACCCTGACGTCGCCGACCGTGCTGCCGTACGTCACCGCCTCTCAGGACGGGGGCAAGAGCTATCTCTACGTAGGCGGTGACGACTACGGGACCTGCTCCGTGCAGCGCGAGTTCATCTACGACGTGACGTCGCCCGGCAGCCCGGTCGAGCTGACGCCCAAGAAGCACGCGGCGGGCTACTGGGGCTGGTACTACCAGGACTGCGACACCGGCTTCAACCTGGTCGGGCCGCGCATCGCCCAGGTCTCCGGCGGATACCTCTACCGGGCGGCGAACAGCATTCTCGACGCGCACAAGATCGGCCAGGCCGGGCCTCCGGTCGCCAACTTCTCCTGGACGCCCGCGACCGACATCTATCCGGGCACCCCGGTGCAGTTCACGGACCTGTCGTCCGGCTCGCCGAACCAGTGGACCTGGTCGTTCGGCAGCGGCTCGCCCTCGAGCTCCAGCAACCAGAACCCCGTCGCCACCTTCGCCACGGCAGGGGACAAGCAGATCGATCTGGACGTGTTCTCCAGCGCAAACGGACCGGGCACGCCCAAGAGCAGGACGCTGACTGTGCTCGATCCGGCGCCCAAGGTCGGGGGCGCAACGGCGTCACCCGTGCAGGCTCTCCAGTGCCAGGCCGTCACCCTGACGGGAACCGGGATCAGCGGCAAGCCGAACCTGGCCTATTCGTGGTCGATCCAGGGACCGGGCACGGTCGGCGGGGGAACGACGAATCCGTTCACCATGACCACGACCTCGTCCACGACTCCCGGCACGTACGTTGCCACGCTCACCGTTTCCAATGCCGACGGCAACGCCAGCAAGAGCGTCAACGTGACGATCACCCCTGTGGTGCCGATCACCGCCACCGGGTTCATGCCGACCAACGACACGTTCACCGCCGGGACCGTGAAGTTCCACATCAACGTGGCGAACGCGACCCAGTGGAGCTGGGATTTCGACGACGACATGAACCCGGCGACCAGCAACTTCGGCCCCTGGATCACCGATAAGGCCGCGGGCGAGAACCCTGTGCACTCCTACTCGCAAAAGGGAATCCACAAGGTCCGGGTCAAGGTGCAGAACTGTGTCTCCTCCGAGATCATCAGCCTGCCCCTGGACATCGACATCAAGGTGGTTACGCCGCTCAAGGCGCTCTTCTCGATCGCCGGCGGCGCCCTCTGCTTCCCCGGGACCGACGTCTGCGGTGTCGATGGCGGCGTCGACGTCATCTTCCTGGACGTTTCCACCGGCGCCGAGGTCTGGCGTTTCGACTGGAACGGCGACGGCGACTATGCCGATCCCGGTGAAGCCGAGCTGCACGAGAGCGACTTCACGCCCCAGGGCAACGCCCGGTCGATCAAACACGCCTTTTTGCAGCCCGGCGAGTACTTCCCCAAGCTGCTGGTGCGGCGCGGCGTGAGCGAGACGGACCTCTACACGCTCGACAAGAAGCTCATCGTGGGCAACGTGCAGGCTCCGAGCATCAGCATTGGCGGCCCGTCTTCCGGCAAGCCGGACCAGGCCCTCTCCTTCTCGGCCAGCGCGTCGAGCTGCTCGCCGGCCGCGAGCGGCTGGACCTGGACCGCCGCGGGCGGCACGATCACCGGCGGCACCACCGACTCGGTGACCATCAAGTGGAGCAGCGCTGGCAACAAGACCGTCTCCGCCAGCAACAGCGCCTGCGGCTCGGCCAACGGGTCGACGTCGGTCGTCATCAGCAACGGCGATCCGGGCCCTGGCCCGGGAACCCTGAAGGCCGACTTCACCTACTCGCCGGCGGCTCCGGCCGCGGGCCAGGCGGTGTCCTTCAACTCCGCGCCCTCGACCGGGGGGCCGGAAAACTGGATCTGGGACTTCGGCGATGGCTCGCCCTTCGGCGTAGGCGCGCAGGCGAGCCATGCTTTCGCGCAGCCGGGCAGCTACCGGGTGCAGCTCAGCGTCACCAAGCCCGGAAACTGCGCGCCGGCTCCATTCTGCGAGTCCTCGGCCACGAAGACGGTGGTCGTCGGCACGGGTGAACCGCCGCTCGGCGCCGCCTTCCAGACCAGCGCCTCCTGCATCAGCGAGTTCGGGCTCAACGTCTGCACGGCCGCGGCCGGCCAGGCGGTGACGTTCACGAGCACGAGCACCGGCAATCCGACCAGCCAGACGTGGAGCTTCGGCGACGGAGGCACGGGCAACGGCGCGTCGGTGTCGCATACCTTCCAGACCACCGGCACCTTCACCGTCACGCTGAACATCGGCAAGGGCGCCAATACCGCGTCCGCGTCCAAGACGTTCAACGTGACGGGTACGGGTGAGCCGCCGCTCGGCGCCAGCTTCCTGGCCAACGCTTCCTGCAGCGCCGAGGCCTGCACGTCCGCGGCCGGCCAGTCGGTGACGTTCACGAGCACGAGCACCGGCAACCCGGTGAGCCAGTCGTGGAACTTCGGCGACGGCGGGAGCGGCACCGGCGCGTCGGTGTCGCACATCTTCCAGACGGCCGGCACCTTCACCGTGACGCTGAACATCGGCAAGGGCGCGAACACCGCGTCCGCGTCCAAGACGTTCAACGTCTCCGGAGTGGTGCAGCCTGAGGCCAGCACGGTCGTCCTGCCCTGGGTCGCCCAGAGCCGCGGCGTGCTTGCGCAGACGAGCAACCTGTACGTCCACAACCCGGGCACGATCCCCATGGAGATCCTGCTCGAGTTCCGCCGGCAGGGGCAGCCCGAGGCCAATCCGCCGCAGTCCGCACAGACCATTCAGCCCGGCGCCACGATGTACGTGGGCGACGTGCTGAAGCAGCTGTTCAAGGTGGAGAACACGATCGGCTTCGTGACCATCACCAAGGTGAAGGGCGACCGCAACCCGGTGATGACCTCCTTCAACAACATCGCCGGCAAGAAGGGCTCGCAGTACGGCCACACGGTTCCGGCCGTGGCGCTGAGCCGCGAGGGCACCGCCGCTGCCGCCACCGGCAGCCGCGTGCAGTACCTGGTCGGCCTGAACGACAACAGCGACCGGCAGGCGTACTTCGGGATCACCAACCCGAACGCCGAGCCGGCGGTCTACCGCCTGAAGTTCGTCGACAGTCTGGGCCGGCCGATCGGCAATCCGAGCGGCGATCTCACGCTGCCCAGCTTCGGCGCGCGGCAGTACCAGCTCTCCGAGATCCGGTCGCAGTTCGGCATCACGACCGAGGACGACTACCGGGTCGAGGTGGAGACCGTCAGCGGCAAGCAGCTCTATCCGTACGGCACCAACGTGCAGACGGTCTCCAAGGATCCTTCCTACCAGGGGACCGGTCAGAGCAAGGACAAGCTCTACCTGATCGGCGCGATGCGCACGAAGGGTTCGAACAAGAGCGAGTGGCAGAGCGACATCGTGCTGTCCAACACCGGCACCGAGGTGGCGCTCGCGGACGTGAGATTCACCAACGCGGGACCGGCGAGCCAGCCCACGGCTCCTCTGAAGATCACTCTGCAGCCGGGTCAGACCGATCGTCTGGAGAACATCGGCAAGAGCTGGAACGTCAAGGATGCGGTGGGCCTGCTCACGATCGAGAGCAACGCGCCGAACGGCCTGTTCCCGGTCGTGCAGGGTGAGAGCTACCTGAGCACCAGCGGCAAGCCCGGAGCGCGCTATGGCCTGGCCATGGCGGCCTTCACCGACGAGGATGCCGCCGAAGCCGGTCAGGCCCACTACTTGGCCGGCCTGCGGCACGACGCCAACAACCGCACGACGGTCTGGATTTACAACTCCAGCAACGAGGCGGGCACCTACGACCTGATCTACCGCGGTCTTGACGGCAAGGTGCTCGGCCGGATCGACAACGTGGCGCTGGGAGCGGGCAAGCTGCGGCAGTTCAGCCCCACGCAGCACCCGCTCAAGGCCCTCGGCAAGAAGGGCGGCGGAGTACCGGGCGGCTTCACCCTCCAGGTCGTGGTCAAGAGCGGCAAGGTTCTCGCCGCGGCCCAGGTGGTGAACAACAAGACGAACGACCCGTCGTACATCCAGGGTCAGGCTCAGTAGTAACGGGCTCTGACTCCGAGACGTACGCTCCTCGAAAGGCCGCCGGCGATTCTGTCGGCGGCCCTTTCTTTTGGGCTGCTGCTTCTGGGCGCCGCTCCGCCTGACCAGGGCAAGTGGCGCGCCCTCCCTTACCTCCAGGGCTACCGGCCCGCCCAGGACCGCCCCCTTGTCGTCGAGCACGATCCGGCTGCGGTCTCGCCGGGCCTCAACTTCTACCAGTCGGGTCATGCCGCCGAGGCGGTGCTCATGGACCACAGGGGCCGGACCCTCCATCGCTGGCGCTATCCGCTGCGCCGGCTCTGGCCGGATCTCGCCTCCGATCCCGGCTTGGCGAAGCTGGAATACTGGCGGCGGGCCTGGCTCTTCCCGAACGGCGACCTGCTGGCCATCTATGAAGGGCTGGGGATCGTGAAGCTGGATGCCCGCTCGAATGTGCTCTGGTCCCGCCGCGGCGGCTTCCATCACGACCTGCAGGTGCTGGCGGACGGCCGGATCTGGGTCCTCGACCGGGAGCGCAGGGAGGGGATTCTGGAGGACTTCGTGACCGTGCTCGATTCCCGGGGCCTGACAGTTCGCAGGATCTCGCTGCTCCAGGCGTTCGAGCGCTCCCGGTTCTCTTCGCTGCTCGGCCGGATGGAGGCAGCTGGGGATATCTTCCACACCAACACGCTGGAGGTCCTCCCTGCCGGCAACGTGCTGCTGTCGGTGCTCAAGCTCGACGCCCTGGCGGTCCTCGACCCGGACCGGGAGGAGATCGTCTGGGCCGCGACCGGGAGCTGGCGGCGCCAGCACCAGCCGACGCTGCTCGACGACGGCAGCCTCCTCCTCTTCGACAATCTCGGTTCCGGAACCGGGCGCTCCCGCGTGATCGAGATCGATCCGCGGACCCTCCGGGTGCGGTGGCAGTACGGCGACCTCTTCTCGAAGACGCTCGGCTCCTGCCAGCGGCTGCCGAACGGGAACACGCTGATCACCGAGTCGGAGAACGGCCGCGCGCTGGAGGTGACCCGGGGAGGCCGGGTGGTCTGGGAGTTCCACAACCCGCACCGGGCGGGCGAGCGCAAGGAGCTGGTCGCGGTGCTCTTCGAGATGATCCGCCTGCCGCAGGACTTCCCCTTCCGGGGGCTCAGGTAGAATCGTCGAACATGTGGAACGCCGTCGAAGCCGCGGGCCTGACCAAGGTCTACCGGGTGTACGCCTCGCCTTGGGACCGTCTGGGCGAAGCCGTCTTCCGGCGCTCCCGCCACCGGGAGTTCCGCGCCCTGGAGGGGGTCGGCTTCTCGATCCCGCGCGGCGAGGGGCTCGCGATCGTCGGCGAGAACGGCGCGGGCAAGAGCACGCTCCTCAAGATCCTGGCGGGGATCACGCAGCCCACGTCGGGGTCGTTCCAGGTGCGGGGCAAGATCGCCTCGATCCTGGAGCTCGGCTCCGGTTTCCATCCGGAGTTCACCGGCCGCCAGAACATCGTCCTCAACGCCGCCATGCTCGGCCTCGGGGAAGAGGAGCTGCGGCAGAAGCTGCCGGACATCATCGGCTTCAGTGAGCTCGGCGACTTCATCGACCAGCCGGTGAAGACGTACTCGACCGGCATGGCCATGCGGCTCGGCTTCTCGATCGCCACGCAGGTGGAGCCGGACGTGCTCATCATCGACGAGGCGCTGTCGGTGGGGGACGGCTACTTTCAGAAGAAGTGCATGGACCGCCTGCTCCTCTTCGTCGAGGGGGGAGGCACGCTCCTCTTCTGCTCCCATGCCATGTACTACGTGTCCAACTTCTGCCAGCGGGCGCTCTGGCTGAAGGGCGGGAGGGCGGAGGCGCTCGGTCCTGTCTCGGAGGTGATCCGGGAATATGAGAACTTCCTGGTGGCGAAGAGCGCCGCCGCCCAGGAGGCGGAGCCGGAGCGGGCGGCCGAATCCTCGTTCCGGCCGGCCCGCATCGCCTCCTTCCGGTTGAATGCCGCCCCTGAGCCGCTGTACACCTCCGGCCAGCCCTGGGAACTGGAGATCGAGTGGGAGACCGAGGACCCCGGTCTGGTCTTCCATCTGGGCGTGGGGATCAACCGCTCGGACGAGGTGGAGGTCTGCTCTTTCGCCACCCATCTGGACGGCCTGCCGGCCCGGACGGGGCAGAGGCGCTACGCCGCCCGGCTGCGGATTCCCGAGCTGCCTTTGGTCAAGGGGGAGTTCACGGTATATATTTTTCTACTGGACGGCGAGGGGCTCCACATCTATGATCAGCGCCGGATTCCGCGCGCGTTCAAGGTGCACAGCCCCACGTATGCCTTCGGCCTCGTCCGGGCCGACCACGCCTGGGATCTCGGAGGCGCAGCATCCAAGGTTGAAATCGGCTCGGCTCTTCTGAGCTCGACTTGAGAGTAGAGTTGCAATACAAAGTTTTGTGGTCTAACCTCAACGGTTATTCAAGGAGAAGGAGATTGTCTGAAATGAGAAAGCTTTGCCTTTGCCTCGCTCTCATGGGCCTGCTGGGCCTGGGCGGCCAGGCGTTCGCGGTCATCGGCACGATCGACGACGTGCCGGCCGCGACCCTGCTGCTCCCGTACTTCGAGGTGGACATCGCCAATCCGAACGGCGTGACCACCCTGTTCTCGATCAACAACGCCTCGGCGACCGCCGTCC
>JAXDKG010000027.1:0-66175 GCA_034667225.1 Acidobacteriota bacterium | reverse complement strand
CACAAGCTCTGTGCTGCTGCGTTGGTCAACGCCGTCTTTCTAGGAGCTCGGTACGTCGACGGAGTCCAGATCTACAACCGCTCACAGGAGGTCGCCGCCTAGAACGACGTTTACACAACTCTTGACGCAACCTCTAGTGGCTCGGGGACAGCCCCGAGCGACTCGGGGAGAGGATTCAGTGACTCGGGGACAGCCCCGAGACACTCGGGGAAACGATTTAGTGGCTCGGGGAGAGCCCCGAGACACCGAGAACGATCCGGATGCGGTGGAGACCCTCTTCAACCAGCGCAAACTCCGCCGCACCTCCAGAAGGAAGCGGCACCGGTGCGCCGTCGAGCTCGGCTACCGCTACCCCTCGCGTTGCACCGCTCGGGTTCTCGACGGTGATCGTGTATTGCGCGGCTCCGTGACGGAGGACGGCTTCGTAGGATGGCCAGGCTCGTGGGATCGCGGGATCGATCGACAGCACGGCGCCTCGCACCCGCAGGCCTAGGATGCCCTCGATGCCGGCTCGGTACATCCAGCCGGCAGAGCCGGTGTACCAGGTCCAACCGCCGCGGCCGAGGTGGCTGGGCTGGGCGTAGACGTCGCCGGCCAGGACGTAAGGCTCGACCTTGTAACGATGGATGCCGGCCCGCGTCTTCGTGTGATTGATTGGATTGAGCAGCGCAAACAGTTCGGCGGCCTTGTCTCCGTCCCCCAGGGCGGCGAAGGCGAGGACACACCAGACGGCCGCGTGCGTGTACTGGCCGCCGTTTTCGCGCACGCCTGGCACGTAGCCCTTGATATAGCCGGGATCGAGCGGCGTCTTGTCGAACGGCGGAGTGAAGAGAAGGACGAGACGGTCGTCACGCCGGACCAGGTGCTCTTCGACGGATGCCATGGCGCGCGCCGCGCGTTCCGGCTCGGCCGCTCCCGAGAGCACCGACCAGGTCTGAGCGATCGAATCGATGCGGCACTCTTCGCTCGCGGCCGATCCCACGGGGGTGCCGTCGTCGAACCAGGCGCGGCGATACCAGTCTCCATCCCAGGCTTCCCGTTCCAGGGCTGCTTTGAGCGCGTCGGCATGCTGGCGCCAGACTGTGGCCCGGGCAGCCTCTCCGCGCCCCTCGGCGATCGATGCGAATTGTCCGAGCAGGGGGTGCAGGAACCAGCCGAGCCAGACGCTCTCGCCTTCCCCCAGGCGGCCGATGCGGTTCATGCCGTCGTTCCAATCCCCGGTGCCCATGAGCGGCAGACCGTGCCGGCCGACCGCGAGCCGCAGGTCGAGAGCGCGCGCGCAGTGCTCGAAGAGCGTGGCGGTCTGCGCCGACACAGAGGGAGCGAAGTAGGCGTCTTCCTGGCCCGCCGGCACCGGCGGACCTTCGATGAAGGGCACCTGCTCGGCAAGCACTGCCGTGTCGCCCGTGACCTCCATGTAATGAAGGACCACGAACGGCAGCCACAGCAGGTCGTCCGACATGTGGGTGCGCACGCCCTTGCCCGTGGGCGGATGCCACCAGTGCTGGACGTCGCCCTCGACGAATTGCCGGCTCGCGGCGCGCAGGATGTGCTCGCGCACCAGCTCCGGCCGGGAGACGGCGAGCGCCATGACGTCCTGCAGTTGGTCGCGGAAGCCGTAGGCTCCGCCTGCCTGGTAGAAGGCCGAGCGTGACCAGAACCGGCAGGCGAGGGTCTGGTAGAGCAGCCAGCGATTGAGCAGGAGGTCCATCGCGCGGTCCGGGGTGCGGACCTGGAGCGCACCGGCGAGGTCTTCCCAGGCGCCGGTCACCTCGGCCAGGACCGTATCCAGGTTGGCCTTGCGATAGCGGTCGATCAGGGTGCGCGCCTCTTCGACGCTGCTCCCCTGGCCGAGGAGGAAGACGATCTCGGCGCGGACGCCGGGGCGCAGCTCGATGACGGTCTGGAGAGCGCCGCAGGGATCGAGGCCGGCGCCTACCCGTCCCGACAGGGGCTCTCGCCTCGTGAGCGCCGCCGGCCGGCTGGCCGTGCCGTTGCGGCCCAGGAATTCCGTGCGGTCGCCGGTCCAGGCGGTCCGCCCCGCGAGATCGGCGAAAGCCACACGGTTGCCGTGCTCGCCGTTCCAGGCATTGCGCGCCAGCATCGCCCCCGTCGCACCGTCGATCCCGGTGACCACGAAAGGCGCCGCGGCGCTGCGCGAGGTGCCCAGGACCCACTCGACGTACGCGGTCACCGACAGGCGCCGCGTCCGACTGTCGCGATTGATGATCGAAAGGCGGGAGATTTTGACCGGGTCGGTCCGCGGCACGAACTGCAGCAGCTCCAGCTCTATGCCGTTCGAGGCGTGCTCGAACCGGCTGTAGCCCTGGCCATGGCGCACCACGTAGGGCCCGGCCTCGCGGATGGGCAGGCCGGTCGGGCCCCAGAGCTGCCCGCTCTCCTCGTCGCGGATGTACAGGGTCTCTCCCGGCGGATCGCTGACCGGGTCGTTGGACCATGGAGTGAGCTGGTTCTCGCGGCTGTTGGCCGACCAGGTGTAGCCGGCGCCCGACTCGGAGACCTGAAAGCCGAAGCCGGGATTGGAGATGATGTTGATCCAGGGCGCTGGCGTCCACAGCCCCTCTTCCAGGACGGTCACGTACTCGCGCCCGTCGGCGGCGAACCCTCCCAGGCCATTCCAAAGCTCGAGGTCGGGGCGCGCCGCCGAGCTCTTCACAGGTATCACAGGCATGGCGGCGTGCACCACCCTCTCCACCCTCCTCGGCTGGCGCACGAGCTGGTCGGAGAGCGTCCCGTTGCGCGCCGCGAGCACTGCCCGGGCGGCGGCGAGGAGGACGTCCCTGACTTCCGGCGCGAGGAGATCCGACCGCAGGAGGAAGACCGTGCCGCCGCTGCGGTCGTCCTCGTGCCCGTCCTGATGCAGGCGCGACTGGCTGGTGCGCACCAGCGTTTCGAGCGCGGCCTGCAGGTCGTTGACGTAGGAGGGCGCCTTCTCGTTCAGGATCACCAGGTCGACCGGCACGAGCTTGAGACGGAAGTACTCGTGGGCTTTCAAGAGCTGGCGGATGATCCCCAGCTCTTCGACCTCGTCGATGCGCACGACGACGATCGGCAGGTCGCCGGAAATACCGTGCGGCCAGAGGGCCGACGGTCCGCGAGCATTGCGCTGCAGCACTTCCGGCAGCCGCAGGGAGGGATCCGAGTAGAGGACGCGGTTGGCCAGGCGCTGGAAGAGGTTGGCCTCCTCGGGCAGGATGTCGAGGTGGCGGAGCTGCACCTGCGCCTGGGTCCAGGCCATGGTCGCCGCGCGCTCGAACACCGCCGGGTCGCGGTACTTGTCGGCGAGCACGAGCGCGGTCTCGCGGGACGGAGCGACCAGCGTCGTAAACGTGAGGCGGACCGTCGTGCCCGGGTCGAGGCGGACCCGGCGCCGCAGGCTGAAGATCGGATCGAGGACGGCGCCCGCGGTGTTCGAGAGGCGGCCGCCGTCGAGCACCGCCGCGGCGGTCCTCACTCCCTGCCCGCGGCCCAGGAAGCGCAGTCGGTCGGTTTCGAACTGCGGATCTCCGACGCTGTTCCCCGAAACACAGGCGACGTGCGCCGCCCACAGCCGGGGCTCGCTGTCAGCCCGCGGCCGCCGCGACGCGAGCAGCGCTCCCAGGTGAGGGACGAGCTCGGTCTCGACGAACAGGTTCGAGAAGGCCGGATGGGCGAGGTCGGCGGCGGGCGGAGCGAGCACGACCTCGGCATAGGAGGTCAGCTCGATCTCCCGCACCCGGGAACCCTGATTGGTGAGCGACACCCGGCGGACCTCGGCATCGTCTTCCGGGGCGACCACCACTTCCAGCCGGCTCAAGATGTCTCCGTCGCGGCGGACGATCTCCGCCCGGTCCTCGAAGAAGTAGACCTCGTAGCTGTCGGGCTCGGCGCCGCTCGGCTGATAGCCCGCGGACCATACCTCGCCGGATTGCGCATCGCGCAGGAAGAGGAATGTCCCCCGGTCGTCTCGGGTGGTGTCCTCCCGGAAACGGGTGACGGCCACGCCGCGCAGGCGGCTGTATCCCGAGCCGGCGGTCGTCAGCATCACCGCGTAGCGGCCGTTGCCGAGGATGTGGCTGCGCGGGATCGACTGATGGGGGGATTTATAGCGGCGCGCCACGGCCGGCGCGAGGCCGCTGACCGGCGCCGCGGCGGCGACCTCTTCGGCCCGCGGCCGGGCCACGGCCACGTCGCGGGGCGTCCGTTCCTGGAGCAGCAGCTCGGTGGCCTGGACGAGCGGCACGGCATGGAAGCGGGCCGGCATGGCGCCGTCGCCGCGGACGTCGAGCACGTTGGCCAGGGAGAGGAGCGTCATCCCCTGGTGATGCGCCATGTAGGCGCGCACCACGGCGAGGTCCTGCCCCTCCGGCAGCCGGGAGGCCGTGTAGTCGATCGCCTCGTAGAAGCCATGGCGTCCGCGGGCTCCGGTGCGCTCGAGGAGCGCGAAGTTGCGCACCGCCGCTTGCGGCTCGAACATCGCCGCCAGGGCCGTCGCATAGGGCGCCACCACCACGTCCTCGGAGAGCCCCCGCTTGAGACCGAGGCCGGGCACGCCGAAGTTGGAGTATTGATAGGTCATCTCGAGGTCGCGCACGTTGAACGCCGACTCCGAGATCCCCCAGGGCACGCCGCGGTCGGCGCCGTAGCGGATCTGGCGCCGCACCACCAGGCGGCAGGTCTGCTCGAGCAGGCTGTGCGAGGGAGAGTGCATCACCAGCGCCGGCATCAGGTACTCGAACATCGAGCCCGACCAGGAGATTAGCGCCGCTCCCCGGTCGACCGGCGTCAGCGAGCGGCCGAGGTGGTACCAGTGCGCCACCGGGACCTCCCCCTTGGCGATGGCGACGAAGCTCGCCAGCCGGGCCTCGGAGGCCAGCAGGTCGTAGTAGCTCGCGTCGAGCTCGCCTTCGGGGATCCGGCAGCCGATCGAGAAGAGCTTGCGGGAGCGGTCGTAGAGGAATTCGAACTCCATCTCGACGAACAGATCGGAGGCGATGCGGGCGAGCTCCGCCAGGCGATGAGGAAGGTCTCCTTGGGCGAGATCCCGCGCATGGCTCGCGGCCCACGCCTGCGCCAGCTCGGCCCAGGCCAGCGTCTCTTGCCAGGCATCCCCCTGCTCGCTGGCAAGCGCCCGTGTCACGTCGAGAACGGCATGGAGCTCGCGGTCGAGCTCCGCGAGACGCGCGGCCCATGGCTTCGCAGTCTCCATGACGGCATCGACCGCGGCGAGCGCTTCGTCGAGCTGCCGGCGGGTGACCGTCTGGGTACGGCGGCCGGCGCTCGCCGGCGCTGATTCACGGATGAGCGCGACGGCGTCGCGCAGCCCCGAGAGCAACTGAGAATCGGATAGCGGCTCGGCGAGCCGCCGGCAGCACTCCGTGAGCGTCAGCAGGTGTCCGGCCAGGTTGCCGCTGTCCACGGTGGAGACGTAGCGCGGCTCCAGGGGCCGCAGCTCGCGCGTGTCATACCAGTTGTAGAAGTGGCCCCGGTAGCGCTCGAGCCCGGCCATCGTCCGCAGCGTCTCCTCGAGCCGCCCCACGCAATCCACGGTGCCCAGCCAGCCGAAATCCCGTGCGGCGGCGACCGAGAGGAGATAGAGCCCCATGTTCGTCGGCGAGGTGCGATGGGCCACCACCGGCCGGGGGTCCTCCTGGAAGTTGTCGGGCGGAAGCGCATGGTCCTCCGGACCGACGAACCTCTCGAAGAAGCTCCAGGTGCGACGGGCGATGAGCCGCAAGGTCTGCGCCTCCGCGCAGGTGAGGGGCACCGACTTCGCCGGGGCCGGCGGCAGGCTGATCCAGCGCGCCACCACGGGCGCCAGCAGCCAGAGCAGCAGCAGCGGTCCCGCCCAGGGCCAGACGCCGGCCCGCGGCGCGACCATGATCGAGCCCGCCGCCACGGCGGCCAGGGCGACACCCCCCGCCATCCGCCGGTAGAAGGCCCCGACTTCGAGACCGAGCCCGATCTTTGCCTGCGCCGCTGTCACCCACTCCAGCATCCCGCGGCCCGTGCCGCCGAGCCGCGCCAGCGTGCGCGCGATCGCGTCGGCCATCCTCCACGCCTGATGAGCAAGGAAGGTGACCGTCAATCCCACCTGGGCCGTGGCGAGGACGAAGTCGGTGGCGACGCCGCGGACATGGCTGCGCTTGGAGATGCCGCGACGGCGCGGGATCAATCCGGAAAGGAGCCGGAGTGCCCCGGGAACGGCCATCGTCGCCAGCACGAAGACCGTCCAGACCGGCGCCGAAACGTCGGGCAGCGTCCATCCGGCCAGCAGGGTCAGAAAGGCGGCGGGGGCGAGCAGGGTCCGCCGCAGGTTGTCGATCATCTTGAAGCGGCCGATCGCGGGGATCGGCGCGCTCAACCGGCGGCCGTCCCGGGTGGGCCCGCGGCCGAAGATCCACGGCAGCAGTTGCCAATCGCCGCGCGCCCACCGGTGCTGCCGGGCAGCCGCGGCCTCGAAATGGGCGGGGAATTCCTCGAACAGCTCGATATCCGTCACCAGGCCGGCGCGCGCGAAGACCCCTTCGAACAGGTCGTGGCTGAGCATGGCGCTGTCCGGCACCTTGCCGTCGAGCGCCGCCATGAAGGCGTCGACATCGTAGATCCCCTTGCCCGTGAAAGACCCCTCGGCGAAGAGGTCCTGATAGACGTCCGAGACCGCCGCCGCGTAGGGATCGATGCCGGCCGGCCCGGAGAAGATGCGCTGAAAGAGCGAGCCGTCGCGGTCGGACGGCAGGGTCGGAGTGATCCGCGGCTGGAGCACGCCGTAGCCCTCGGCGACCCGGCCGAGGCGCGCGTCGAACCGCGGCTGGTTGAGGGGATGCGCCAGCGTGCCGATCATCCGCCGCGCGGCTTCCCGCGGCAGCCGCGTATCGGCGTCGAGGGTGAGGACGGAGCGGATCCCCTTCAATTCGCCGGCCGCGAGGAACGAGGTGTCCACGGCGCCCCGCAACAGGCTGTTGAGCTCCTCCAGCTTGCCGCGCTTGCGCTCCCAGCCCATCCAGATCCGCTCGCCCTCGTTCCACATCCGCCGGCGGTGCAGGAGCACGAAGCGCGCATCCCCGGCGGGAGCCGGCCCATAAAGGGCGTTGAGGCGCGCCATTCCCGCCGTAGCGGCGGCCAGCAGCTCCTCGTCGCCCGGCATCGTCTCCTCAGGCGCATCCCGCCAGTCGGAGAGGAGCGCGAAGCGCAGCTCATCCTCGGGATTGCCGAGGTAGTGGACCTCGAGGCGGCCGATCTGCTCCTCGATCTCCTCCACCGTCGTCAGCAGGGTGGGCACGGCGACCAGGGTCCGCAGCTCGGGCGGCACGCCGCCGCTCAGCTCCAGCCGCGGCAGCACTCCGGGCCGCAGGCGCCTCGTCACCGAGGAGTTGATCAGTTGGATCGCCAGGTCCGAGGCCGGGATGAACGCCAGCAGGCCGAGCGCCAGGAGCACCGCCGCCGGGGCTCCCAGGGGGCTCTCGAGCAGGAGAGGCAGGGCCAGGATGAGGCCGCTGACGAAGATGATCGTGCCGAGATAGCCGGGAGTCGCCAGGGCCAGAAAGGTGCGCTTCGCCCAGCGGCCAAGTGGCACGCGGGCGCCAAGCTCGCGTTCGAAGGCATGGCGCCCCTCGGCGATCAGGAAGAAGCCGGGGTCCTGCTCACGCTGAGGCTCGGCGGCCGATGCGCGCTGCACCGCCCGCTGCGCGATCTCGATCTCGGAAAGCCGGGAGCCGCGAGCCAGATCCTCCACCGCGTGGCGATAGAGATCGCGCGTCGCGAAATCCATCGCCCGGTAGCCCGGATGCGCCGACAGCGCCTCGTCCGCCAGGCTCACGCTCTCGACGAACGCCGTCCAGTCGAACGCCGTGATCAGCCGCATGCTGACGATCACGTTGCGCACCGTCGCATTCATGGCCGTCTGCCGCTGGTACTCCTTGGCGACGATGTCGTCGGCCGTGGTCCCCTGCTCCGCCAGGCGCCGTTCGAGCCAGGCGAGAGCGGGGGTGACCTCCGGATCCTGCCCGCGCAGCCGGCCGAGGAGCTCCACCGCGAAAGCGACGTCGAGCTTCCTGTCCTCGTACCGCCGCAGCGGCTCCGTCGGCTCCGCCGGCTGCTCCTCACCCCCCACTAGCTTGTCGGCCAGGCTCCCGGCCTGCGCGCGCGCTTCGCGGGCGCGAACCATCCGCTCGGCCAGGCGCCTCAGGTTCTCCACCAGCACCGCCCGCAGGGAGATGACCAGGGCCCACAGCTCGCCGATGGTCAGGGGCTGCACGCTCTGGTAGGAGCGCACGAACCGCCGCAGCGCCTCGGCATCGAACAGGCTGTCGGTGTGGGCTACGAATTGATAGGCGATGGCATAGACGCGCGGGTAGCCGCGCAAGGGGCCGTCCACGAGCTTGGGCAGCTCGCGGTAGTACCCGGCCGGAAGATCCTCGCGGATCTCACGCAGCTGCTCTTCGACCAGATGGAAGTTGTCGACCAGCCACTCCGCCGCCGGCGTGACGGTCCGCTCGCCGAGGATTTCCTCGGCAAGCGTCCGGTAGCACTCCAGGAGGACGCGGCTGTTGTCCCTGACGCGTGGCGCCAATCTCGGGTCGCCCCGGCGTCCGGGACGCACCGGTTGCAACCCGGCGAGCTGTACCGCGTGCTGATCGAGCCTCTCTACGCCCCAGAGCTCCTCGCGGATGGGTTCAGGAAGGTCGGCTAGAGACAAGAATGACCGTTGGACGCTGCTCACCGAGACCAGGAAAAAGAGGGGAGAAAAGGAAAAAGGCCACCCCGGTGGATGGCCCTTTGTCGAGGAAGATCGGGTTCAGGCGATCTTGGTGACGTTCTCGGCCGCAGGGCCCTTGTTGCCCTGGACGACATCGAACTCAACCCGCTCGCCCTCGGCGAGGCTCTTGAAGCCGCCGCCCTGGATCGCCGAGTGATGAACGAACAGATCCTTGCTGCCATCCTCAGGCGTGATGAATCCGAAGCCCTTGGTGTCGTTGAACCACTTCACTTTACCCGTGTTACGCATTCTTCTTTTCTCTCTTTCTTGTGCCACAAAACAGAAAGAGACCTGAGTTTGTACCAGGTCTCTTTCGAAATTTTCTGGCCGTGTACGTCAGTCGAGCCACTCATTGGCTCCACCAACGTCGGGAAGAATAGGCCCTTCTCTGCTGAATGTCAAGCCCCTGATTGAGTGACTCGTACACAAGGGGGGACTACTCTCCCGGACGGACGAGTGGCTGGTACACGCGGACGAGCGACTGGTACGGACGTACGAGTGACCCGTACACGCGGGGGGACGACTCCCCCGGCTGTACGAGTGGCTGGTACACGTGTACGAGCGGCTGGTACGGCCGTACGAGTGACCCGTACACGCGCGGCGGCGACTCCCCCGGCTGTACGAGCGACTGGTACATGCGGGGCAATGGCTCGTACGGACGGGGGAGTCGCCGGTACACGCGTACGAGTGGCTCGTACGAACTGGGGAGTCGCTCGTACAACCGGGGGAGTCACTCGTACGCGTGTACCAGTCGCGTAAACTACGCCCGCCATGAAGAAAACATCCCTTGCAGCTCTCGCCCTCGCCTTGCTGATCGCCGGAAAAGCCTCCGCCGTCGAGGGGAAATGGACTCCCGAGCAGGTGCTGCAGCTCGATCCCAAGTGGCTGCGGGAGCTCGGACTGGAGATCCCGCCGGAAAAGCTCTGGGGCCGCGACGGTGCCGGGCTGCTCGAGGCCGCCGTGCAGATCGGCGGATGCTCGGCCGGGTTCATCTCGCCCGAGGGGCTGATCATCACCAACCACCACTGCGCGTTCGGGATCCTCCAGCAGCACTCCACGACGGAGCGCGACCTGATCACGAACGGCTTCCTGGCCCGCACCCGGGCGGAGGAGCTCCCCGGCGGCAACGTGCGCGCCACCATCCCCCACCGGACAAAAGACGTCACCAAGGAGATCGAAGCCTCGGTGCCCGCTGGCGCTGACGACCTGGCGCGCTTCCGGGCGATCGACCGCAAGAGCAAGGAGATGATCGCCGCCTGCGAGGCGCAGCCGAACCGCCGCTGCCAGTTGGAGGCGTTCGACGGCGGCGTGCACTACACCCTCTTCGAAAATCTGGAGCTCCCCGACGTGCGTCTGGTCTACGCGCCGCCGCGTGCCGTGGGCGAGTACGGCGGCGAGGTCGACAATTGGAGCTGGCCGCGGCACACCGGCGATTTCGCCTTGCTGCGCGTCTACTCCGGACCGGCAGGCGAGCCGGCTGCGCACGCGCCAGCCAACGTGGCCTACCGGCCGCGGCATTGGTTTCCCGTGGCGCGAAAAGGGGTCGCGCCCGGCGACTTCGTGATGGTGGCCGGCTACCCCGGCTTGACGGTCAGGGCGCTCACCGAGTCCGAGATGCGCGAGCGCGCCGAGAGGTATCACCCCGGCCGCGCCAGCCTCTACCGCGCCTGGATCGACCTCATGGAGGCCGCCTCCGCCCGCGACGAGACCGCCCGCATCGCGCTCGCCGACCGCATCAAGGGCCTGGCCAACAATGAGAAGAACTCGCGCGGCCAGGTGGCCGGGCTCCGCCGCGGGCGCGTCCTGGAGCGCAAGCGCGCGTCCGAGCAGGAGATCCTCGCCTGGACCTCCTCCCGCCCCGAGCACGCCGCCGCCGTCGAGGCCCACCGCGAGCTGGCTCGGCTCATGGAGCAGCGCCTCGCGACCTGGGACCGCGACTTCCTGCTCGACCAGTCCGTCCGGGGTCCGAAGCCGCTCCACCTCGCTCTCACCCTGGCGCGCTGGGCCGGGGAGAAGGCCAAGCCCGACCTGGAGCGCGAGCCGGACTACATGGAGCGCAGTCGCGACCGCGTCCTGGAGCGGCTGCGGCTCGACCAGCGCCGCATGTATCTCCCCGCCGAGCAGGAACTGCTGGTGGACCTCCTCACCCGTTTCGCCAAGCTGCCCGAGGGGAGCCGTTCCACCGCCGTCGATGCCTTCCTGGGAAACGACCGTTCCCCCGAAGGAATCAAGACGAAGGTGGCCGACCTCCTCGCCCGCACCCGGGTCGTCGACCTGGAGGAGCGGATGAAGATGTTCGAGGAGAGCGCGGCGCAGCTCCGGGCACGGCGCGATCCGCTGCTCGACCTGGCCTTCGCCCTGGACCGCGAGCTGCTCGAGTTGAAGGAGCGCGAGGACCGCTACAAGGGCGCGGTCTCCCGGCTCCGGCCGCAGTGGCAGCGGGCGGTGATCGCCCATGCCGGGCAGCCCGTGGCGCCCGACGCCAACGGGACGCTGCGGGTCTCCCTGGCGCACGTGAAGGGGTACAGCCCCCGCGACGCGGTGCAGCTGGAGCCGCGGACCACGCTGTCCGGCGTCGTCGAGAAGCACACGGGCGAGGAGCCCTTCGACGTGCCGGAGGCAGTGCTGGCCGCGGCCCCGGCCGCGCCGCGCAGCCGATGGGCGGATCCCGCGCTGAAGGACGTGCCCGTCGGCTTCCTGGCCGATGCGGACACCACGGGCGGCAACTCGGGGAGCCCCGTTCTGAACGGCCGCGGCGAGCTGGTGGGGGTCAACTTCGACCGGGTCTGGGAGAACGTCGCGAACGACTTCGGCTACCTGCCGGATGTCGGCAGGAACGTGAGCGTGGACGTACGCTACATGCTCTGGATGCTCGACGCGCTCCAGGGCGAGGCCGCGGCGGGATTGTTCAAGGAGCTGGGGCTCACGCCCGAGTCGCCACGATGACGTCGAACGGCCCGGGGATAACGCTGATGTCAATGAAGCCGAGCTCGGCGAGAGCCTCGGTGTACCACGCTGCTTCGCGCAGGCGGCTCGTGCAGGCGTCCACGCCGATCAGGAAGTAGGTCCAGAAGAACTGGACGGCCAGCCGGTCGCGGGTGCGGAACTCCTCGCAGATCGCTATCCGGCCGCCTGGGGGAAGCGCGTCCTTGGCTTTCTCCAACAGCATGCGGGCTACGTCGGCTGGCCAGTCGTGCAGCACCCGAGCGAACGTCAATACCTCATAGCCGCCGGGGAGCGGCCCGGCCAGGAAGTCCCCGCCGACGAAGCCGAGCCGGCTGGCGAGCCCGGTGGCGCGCTCCTCGACGAGCGGCGCCACCGCTGGCAGGTTGAAGACGTCACAGGAGAGCCGCGGATCGGCGCGCAGCAGGGCCTCGGCAACCGTGCCGTCGCCGCCGCCGACATCGAGCCACCGCGTTTGTGTGCCGAAGACTTCGCCGCGAGCCGCGATCAGCGCCTCGCTGATCGGGCCGCATCCCGCGGCCATGCTCTGCTCGAAGCCGCGCATGTCCTCCTCGGTCTCCGGCGGCCACGCGAACCTCGCGTCGAAATCACCGGCGAGGACCTCGCCGAGCCGGCCGTGGATCTCGCGCCACGGATACCGGTCCCTGTCACGCTCGATCGAATGCTCGCCGAGCACGGCCTCCACCGCCGGCACGAGCGGTTCCGCGGACACGTACTCGGCGGCCAGCAGGTCGTCCGACGGCTGTCTGTGCACGACGAGCCCGAGGCTTTCGAGACCGTCGAGGAACTTGTACAGGCGCAGCGGCCGGGCGTGCACCGCCTCGGCGAGCTCGCGCAGGTTGACCGGCCCCGCGTCGAGCCGTTCGAGCAGACCCAGATCGCGCGCCGTCTGCAGCAGGTCGAGCGCCTTGTCCGCATTGAACAGCAGAGCGAGCAGGGAGCGCGCGTTCATGCGACCAGCGCATCCATGAACTGATCGATTTCTTCGTCGGTGTTGTAGAAGTGCGGCGCGATGCGGAGGCCGCCGCGGTAGCTGCAAATGAATCCGCTCGCGACAAGCTCGCGGGCCACCGCGGCATCGCCGGGGAACCGCAACGCGACGATGCCGCCGCGCCGTTCGTGAGCGCGCGGCGTGATCACCGAGATCCGCGCCTCGTCGGCGCGCGCGATGATGTGATCGGTCTGCTCCAGCGACCGGCGGCGGATCGCATCGATGCCGATCTCTCTGATCATGGCAAGGCCGGGGCGCGAGAACAGCGACGGCAGCACAGCAGGTGTGCCGCCCGCGAAGCGCCGCACGCCGTCGGCCCAGCCGGTTGGCGGCGCGAACGACAACGGGTCGGCGGATGCGATCCAGCCGGTGGCTGCCGGATAGAGTTGCAGCTCAGGGCGCACGTAGAGGAACGCGCTCTCGTACGAGCCGCACAGCCACTTGTGCGCGCCGCCGAGCACGAAGTCCACGCTGCTCGCCGTCACGTCGAGCGGCACCACGCCGACGGATTGATATGCATCGAGCGCGACGAGCGCACCGACCTCGCGCGCCCGGTGGACGATCGGTTCGATGTCGAGCAACGCGCCCGTCTCGAACGTCGCGTGCGATAAGCACACGAGCTGCGTGCGCTCGTCGATCTCGCGCACGATCCGCTCAGTGTCGAACGGCACGGTCACCTGCTCCGCGCCGTAACGCTCGAAGGCGCGGACGATGTGCGGGATGGCAGGGAACTCGCGGTCGCTCGTCACGACGCGCGGACGATCAGAGAAGTCAAAACAGCTCATCACTCGCGAGAACAGAGTCGAGACGTTCGCGTCGCACACCACCGAGCCGGCTGGCGCATGGATCAGTGCCGCCAGCTCGTCCGCGTGCGCTCGCATGTCTTCCAGCCAACCCTCCCACGCCTCGTCGCGCCATCTCTCGATGGTGCGCCAGTACTCGTCGAGCGCCGCCTTCGCACCCCGCGGCGTGGCGCCCGCGGAGTTGCTGTTCAGGTAGACGCACGTCTCGAGGAGAGGGAACTCGGCGCGCACGTCACGCTCCCATGGCCCCGGAGTAGGGGCAGCGCTGCTCGCCGGGGACAAACCCACCCTCGCGGGACCAGCCTTGAGTCATCTCGACGCGCACGTTCCACAGCTCGGCGAACAGCGGTTTCGTCGCCCGACCGAAGAGCGCCGCCGTCGGAAACCCGTCGAGCGCGCGCACGGTCTTGTCGACGCCCATCGTGCGCCGGACGAGCATGAAGTGCTCGACGAGCCAGGTCTGGAACGTGCCGTCCCAGTCGACGAAGCGCTCGGCGAGACGGTGCACGTCCGCGTGGTCTTCCGGGTTCTGATAGATGTCGAGCAGCGTCGTGTTGCGTCGCGTGACCAGTCGGCCGAGCGCGCCCTCGGCGGCTTCCGCCGCGGCGAGAAGCTGGTTGTAGCCGGGCGACTCGAGGCCGCTGCCGTTGCCGAGGCTGCGCCGGATGACCTGGAACTGCGACGGCGAAAGCGCTCCCAGCACGCGGATCTGATCGCGCAGGATCTGCACGATGTGGACGATGCGGTCGAGAGACTCGAGCGCGGGGAACAGCATGTCCCCATCCAGGCGCTCCACCAGGTTCGCGCACTCGTGTACCGCGCACTTGAGCCACAGCTCCTGCGTCTGGTGCATGACGATGAACAGAAGCTCGTCGGAGACGACCAGCTCCTCAGCCGGTGTCTGCAGCGCAAGCAGCTCGCGCGTACGAACGTACACTTCATAGTCGAGCTTGCCGCGCCCGACCTCTTTGTGCAGGACCTTGTTGTAGATCGGCTCTTCCATGGATCTGCGCAAGGCTGCCGCCGCCATACTCATGATGGTCTCCTTCGAATATCAGTTCTGAAGCAGCCCACGGGCCGGACCCGTCGGCGGCGTCAGGTGACACAGTGCACAGTTCTTGATGCTGGCCAGCGATGCGAAGCGGTCCGAACGATCGTGAACAGTATGGACCCGGATGTCGATCGCCGCATCCGGCTCGAAAGCCAGAGATGAATGACAGGAAGAGCACGCGCGGCGGTCGGCCAGCCCGTGCAGCAGGTTTGGCAAGCTGGAGGCTCCGGTGTGGCAGGTGTTGCACCCACCGGTCTTCGCCACGAAGGGCGTCGGGGTCGCGGTCCCCACTTGAATCTCTTGCGTCACCGCGCGGTTGAGCGCTTCGCCTCCCCATTCCCGCCGCGCCTTGAGCGTCGCGACATAGGTCCCCGGCAACGCATCCGCCGGAATCGTGATCGGAACGATGTCGGAGACCGGTGTGTCATCGTCAGCGGGATCTCCGCCGAACACGATGGGGTTGGGCGGAATGTTGGCGAAGAGGCTGGTGAAGCCATCCGCCACGGGGGAGGCGAACGTCGCCTGCGCGCCGCCGAATTGCTCCAGGCCCACGGTGGTCTGCGGAGTCTTCACCTTGTCGAGCGGGCCCAGAAGCGCGACAGCCATCAACCCTTCGCGATGCTTCAGGGCATAGTAGGTGGTCGGGAACAGGGCAAAACCGTTGTAATAGCGGAGCCCGCTCGGCACCTCGCCGCGCAGGAACTGTCCGTAGGTCGGCAATCCGCCCGGGGAGTGCAGACGCCTGCCGGCGCCGTCACGAAACGTAACCTGGAAGCGCACCGTCTCGCCGGGTACGTAGTGGCTGCCGTTGGCTGGGGGATCGATCGCTTCGAGGGCGGGTTGGAAACCATATCCGTACGGGAAGTCGGCCGGCGAGGCATGCGCGACCGGCACCGTGCGGTCCGCGGTCGGCTGCTCGGACCATCGCAGGGAGAGCCGCGTGGCATTTGCCGGGATCGTGCGCGCTCGCTGCCCGGCATTGAGCGGACCGCGCAGCTGCACCAATCCCTGGACGACGAACGCCGCGCCCGTGCAGTCTCCCTGGGCCGGACAACCAAAAGCGGTTTGCCGCGCAACAAAGCGCCGCACGAAACCGTCATCCGCGGCGCTCAATTGATCATCTTTCCCGGCGTGGGCGCGCAGAGGAGAGCCGACGGCCCGGCCGGCATCATCCGTGGGCGTGACCAGGAAGAGGCTCGGCTGCTCCATCCATCGCGCGTTGCGGTAGAAGCGCTGGCGGATGAAGGTGCCGTCGCCGGCCAGTCGCCAGTCCTCTTCGACCATCTGCACGCCGGTCCAGTCGAGCGAGGCAAGCTCGCTGTCGTCGATGAGGGGCTGAATGCCCTGATCGCTCGCGGTGGGCACAGTGGCCACCAGGTCGATCTCCCGGAGGTAGCGCGGCGCGTCGCCGACGAGCGTGAGGGGTGCCATGGAGCTGTTCTGAAAGAGCAGGCTCAAGCCGACAGGCTCGCCGGGGGCGCCCGCCGCGAGCAGCCCGGTGAAGAGTCCCGTTACGAGAGCCCCATGGATGACCAGCCCCTTCAGATGCATGTCAGCTCCTTTCTTTCCGCCGTCATTAGGAGATACGCGGAAAGGCAGGGCAGACCCGCCATGCTTTACGGGTGCTGAAGCTCCGCCAGCGCTCTCTGGGCTGCGCGCCAAGCGGTCACAAAACCAAGCCGCCGGGCCTCTTCCGCGGCCCGGGCGAGATCCTGGAGAGCCTGGGGTCCCTGCCCGGCGAGCGCTCGGGCCAGGTGCGGCGCGGCCCGGAGCGCCAGTTCCCGGTCCTCGGTACCGGCGGGGCCCGTGAGCCTGGCCTGCGCCCGCGCCGCCGCCGCCTGGGCATCTTCGGTCCGGCCCCCGCGGACGAGTGCCTCGGCGAGCACGGCCAAGGCGCACCCCTCGAATCCATCAAGGTTTCGGGCTCCGTACCAGCCCGCCGCCTCACGGGCGAAGCGCTCCGCCTCTTCGAGCCGCCGCTGTGCCAGGGCCAGCTCGGCGAGGTCCAGGCGCAGGTCCGCGGCTTCCGGCCCCTCCCCCATCTGCAGGCTGGCGCGCAGGGCCTGGTCCAGCGAGCGGCGGGCGGCCTCCAGGTCACCCTTCGCGGCCTGCAGCCCGCCCTGCCTCCGAAGCCCTCTGACCTCGAGAGCCCGTGTGCCCAGGGCGTGGGCGCTGCCGAGCAGCTCTTCGATGAGCGGGCCGACGGCGGCGAGGTCTCCGGCGGCCAGATCCAAGCCGGCGAGAGAGCTCAGGACGTCCATGGCGCCGAGCCGGTCCCGGGCCTTGCGCTTGGCCGCTAGGGCCTGGTCGAGCCGCTGGCGGGCGGCCGGGAGTGCGCCCTGGCGCAGGAGAATTTCCGCCGAGCCCGCCAGGGACGTGGCCGCGAGGCTCGAATCTCCGGTTTCCCGGAGAATTGCGAACGCCTGCTCGAATCGCTGCCGGCCCTGCGCAAGCCGGCCCTGCCGCGCCAGGGACATGCCCAGCGCGCTCAGCGCCCTGGCCTGGTCCCGCCGGTTGCCCGTGGCGCGGCTCATCTCCAGGGACTGCTCGAACGCCTTCTGCGCCTCCGCGAGGTCGCCCTGGGCCCAGAGCACGCCGCCGAGGAAGCACAGGGTCCGCGCCTCCAGCACCCGGTCGCCGGCCTGGGCATAGAGGGAACGTCCCAGGGCCAGGGATTCCCGGGCCTGCCGCAGGTCGCCGCGGTAGTAATAGATGACCCCGAGGTTGGCGCGCTGGAGGGCGATTCCCGTCAGATTGCCGAGCCGCTCCGCGATGCCGAGCGCCCTGCGGTAGCTCGCCTCCGCGCCGTCGAGGTCGCCCTGCTCGCGCAGGGCGATGCCGATCAGGGTCAGGGCCGACACGACCCCCATCTGGTCTCCGGCGGCCTCGAAACGCTCGATCGCCTGCCGGGTGAGAGCGAGGCCCTGTTGCGGGCTCCCCAGCCTCACCAGGGCCTCGCCCTGCTGGACGAGCGCCTGCGCCAGCACCAGGTCCGCCCCGGTCTTGCGGGCCTTGTCCACCGCGGCCCCGGCCGCCCGCTTCAGGGTCGCGAGATCCCCCAGGCGCTGGGCTGCGATCGCTTCCGCCAAGTCGATGCGCGGGTCCCCCCTCGCAGGCTCGGGCAGCCGGTGCAGCTCCGCGACCGCCGCGAGGGCCTCGGCGCCGCGGCCCGCTTCCGAGAGCGCGCCGGCGAGCTGCAGGCCGTACTCCAGGTCGTCGGGATAGAAGGTCCAGAGCGAGCGGTAGACCTCGCTCGCCCGGTCCCACTCCCGGCTGGCGACGTGGAGCCTCGCCTCGATGGCGAGGCGTTCGTTGCGCGGGAGCGACCGGGCGAGGCCCACGGCCCGGCGGGCGTCTTGAAGGGCGTGGGCGTCGTGGCCGAGCGCCGCCCAGGACTGGGAGAGCGACGAGCGGATCACCGCGGAGGCGGGATCGGCGCGTGCGGCCTCTTCGAGCAGGTCGCGGGCGCCGGCGGCATCGAACGAGCGCAGGTGTGCGAGGCCGTCGGCATACAGCCGCGTCGCCTCCGGGCTGGCCGGAAGGAGCGCCCGGACTGCCCGGGCCTGCTGCGGAGGGAGAGCGGGGACGCCCAGCGCGCCGCGCAGCCGCGCACCGGCGTGCGACACGAGCTCGAACAGCTCCGGCTCGGTCCCCATCTCGGCCAGGGAGGCCTCCGTCTCGCCGCCCGGCGCCCGCAGCACCCGCAGGTCCAGACGGAGCCGGTCCCCGCCTTTGCCTTCCAGCTTGAGGTAGGAGCCGACGACGACAAAGTCGGAGCCCAGGACTTCGTGAGCGCGCTCCAGCTCGTCCCTGTCCAGGCCTTCGGCCTCGCCGGTCAGGCGGGCCCGCGCCACGTTCTCGCCCGGGATTACCCGCAGCTCCTTCGCGGTCGCCAGCTCCGTGGTGAGCATCTCGGGGAGGGCCTGGGCGAGCCACTGCGCGTCGCTGCGGCCCGAGAGGTTGCGGAAGCCGAGGACGGCCACGGAGACCCGGTGGCCATTCGCACCGGAGACCTCCTTTTCCGGCCCTCGAGGGGTCCTCAGGATGAACCAGGCCGCGAACGCCGCCAGGATGAGCACGGTGAAGAGCAGCTGGAACCGCCATTGGCGCCGCGGGGCGGGCTGCGTTATTAAAGCGGGTGGCGGAGGGGATGGCGGCGGCGGCTCCGGATCGGGGGGCGGCAGTACGGTCTCGACCCGGGCGGCGAAACTGTAGCCGACTCCCGGGACGGTGACCACGTAGCGCCGGTCGTTCGCCCGCTCGCCGAGGACCTTGCGCAGGGTGGAGATGCTCTGGGTGAGGTTGGCGTCGGAGACGATGGTGTCGGGCCAGACCTTGCGGATCAGCTCGTCCTTGGGGACCACCTGGCCCGGATTTTCGAGCAACGCGAGAAGGACCGCGAAGACCTTGGGCGTGAGGGGGACGGGCTCGCCGCCGCGCTGGAGGAGACGAGCCTGGGGATCGACCAGGAACTCGTCGAAGCGCAGGAGCTGCCGGGCTCCGTCTAGCCCTTCCATTCCGAGAAGTCGCCTCCCGAGGCAAGGGCCGCATCCGCCCTGCGGGCGAGCAGCGCGAAGCCGCGCGCCTGCGCCTCACTGCGGACTTCCAGCAATGCGGCCCGCCCCGCTTCCACCTCGCCCGCGGCCAGCAGGAGCTCGCCGAGGGCGAGCCGGGCCTGCAGAACGGCATTCACGTAGCCCTCGGCCTGCGCCTCCGGGATGCGCCGGCGAAGCTCGCCGATGCCCTTTCCAGCCTGGCCGCCAGCCGCATCGACCCGCGCCAGGCGCGCGGCGACGAGCACATGCATCTCGCGGTCCTCGCTCCGCTCGGCCCGGTCGCGGGCGCGCTCCGCGGCCTCCTGCGCGGCGGCCAGCCGTCCCTGGCGCAGCAGGGCCTCCGCGAGCAGCGACCGGCCCTGGGCCTCGTTGCCGGCCATCTCCCGCGACTCGTACCACTCGGAAGCCTCGCGGGCGAGACGGCCCGCCTCGTCGTAGCGGCCTTCGCTGATCGCCAGGCGGGTCAGGTCGAGGCGGATGCCCATGGCCTCGGCATCCTCCCCTTCCTGGAGCCGGAGGGTGAGCGCGCGCTCGAAGTCACGCCGGGCCTCGGCGAGCCGGCCCATGGCCCAGTCCGCGCGGGCGGAGCGGCGCAGGGCCTCCCCGAGCAGGGCCTTGGAGCCGGTCTCGCGCGCGATCTGCAGCTCCAGGTTGCTCAGGCGGCGGGAGGCGGCGAGGTCGCCCATCCGGTATTCCAGGCCGGAGAGGCGGTCGAGGACCTCTGCCATGCCCAGCCGGTTGCCGAGCCGGCGGTAGGCCCGGAGCGCGAGCTTCAGCCGCCACTGCGCGCCAGCCAGATTCCCCAGTCGGGAGAGCGTGGTCGCCGACTCGACCAGGGCTTCGGCCGCCCCGTCCGGATCCCCGAGCTGCCGGAGCACCGAGAACGCCTGCTCGTGCTGCCGGAGCGCCTCCGAGAGGTCGCCCTGGCGCTCCAGCACCTGGCCCAGATGGCTGAGGACCGTGGCCTCGTCGCGGCGGAGGTGGATCGCCCGGCTGATCTCCAGCGCGCTCGCAAAGCGCTCCCGCGCTCCGTCCAGGTCTCCCCGCGCCGCCAGCACGAGGCCGAGCGCGTCGAGGGTGCGGGCCTCGTTCATCCGGTCGCCGTTGCGCACCTGCCAGGGGAGGGACCGCTCCAGGAGATCGGCCGCCTCGGTCAGCTCTCCCCGCTGCTGGTGCAGCTTGCCGAGCGATTGGAGCTGCGAGGCAATGCCCCTGGACGAGCCCAGCCGCTCGGCGATCTCGAGCGCGTCGCGGTGGATTTTCTCCGCCTCGGCGAATTCGCCGCGCGCCTGGAGGGCGGCGCCGAGATTGGCCAGGGCCATGCCGAGGACGTAGGGGTGCCCCTCCGCCTCGGCCAGCCGCCGGGCTTCGCGGAACGCGACGAGGGCCGGCTCGGTCTCGCCCCTGGCTTGCAGACTGTTGCCCTGGGCCAGGAGCGCCTGGGCCACGATCAGGATCTCCCCGGACCGCCGGCCTTTGACCAGGGCCGCCGTGGCGGCCCGCATCTCCACGGCGCGGTCGGAGGCCCGCCCGGCGATGTTCGACTCCAGGAGGTCGATCCGCGGATCCTCCCGCAGGCCCGCGGGGAGGCGGCGCAGGGCCGCGATCATTTCGAGGGCTTCCTCGCTGCGGCCGGCCCGCATCAGGGCGGTGGCGAGCTGCAGTCCGTATTCGAGGTCGTCCGGGTAGAAGGTCCAGAGGGAACGGTAGGTCGCGCTCGCCTGGTCCCACTGCCGGTTGAGGGCCTGGAGGCGGGCTTCCATTCCGAGCCGCTCTTCCCGGGGCGCTCCGGAAGCCAGCTCGACGGCCTTCTGCGCCTCCTCCCGCGCCCGGACGTCGTGGCCGAGCTGCTCCAGGGCCTCGGAGAGCGCGCTGCGGATCACGGCCGAGCGCGGATCGGCCTGCGCGGCCTGCTGGAGGGCGTCGAGCGCGCGCAGCTCGTCGAAAGAGCGCAGGCGGTCGAGGCCCAGGGAGTAGAGCCGCAGGGCCTCGGGGTCCGCCGGCTGCAGGGTGCGGGCCGAACGCGCCTGCTCGCGCGAGGGCGCGACGTAGCCCAGCGCCAGGCGCAGCCGCGCGCCGGCGCGGGTGACGAGGTCGAACAGGTCGGACTCGTCACCGGTCTCGGCCAGGGAGGCCACGACATCGCCGTCGCTAGCCCGGAGCACCCGCAGGTCGACGCGGATGCGGCGGCCGTTCTCCCCCGGCAGGGAAAGATAGGTGCCGACCACGACCCGGTCCGCGCCGACGATGGAGCGGATGCGCGGCAGCGAGCCGCCGGCGAGGTCGCCCGACGCCTCGATGTCCACGAACTGGCGGGCACGGTCGACTTTCTTCCGCGAAACCACCCGCACCCCGTCGCCGGCGTCGAGCTCGGTGGTCAGCATTTCGGTCAGCGCGGTGCCGATCCAGCGCCTCTCCGGACTGAGCGCGAGGTCCCGGAAGCCAAGCACCGCAACCGAGGGGCGCCGGGGCGGCGCGATGCGCCCCAGGTCCTCGGAGGGCGCGAGCGGGCCCCGGGCCAGCCGGGAAAGCGACCAGGAGAGACCCAGCAACAGGACCAGGACGAGCAGCCCTGTCACGATGCGCAGGGCGGGTCTCGCCGCCCTGGCAGGTGAGGGGAGCGGCTGCGGTATCACTTCCGGTAGCGATTCCGGTAGCGCTTCCGGGCGAGGGGACGGGAACGGCTCCTCCGCCACCATTTCGACCGGCGCCGCGAAGCAGTAGCCCTGGCCGGGGATCGTGACCACGTACTTGCCGTCGCCGGCCCGCTCCCCCAGCGCCTTGCGCAGCGAGGAGACGTTCTGGGTGAGGTTGGCGTCCGAGACCCGGGAGCTGACCCAGACCTGCCGGACCAGCTCGTCCTTGCCCACCACCTGGCCCTGGTTTTCGAGCAGGACGAGGAGGATGGAGAACGCCTTGGGCGTGACCTGGACGGCCTCGCTGTCGCGCAGCAGGACACGCCTCACCGGATCGGCGAGAAACTCGTCGAAGCGGTAGACGCGCTTCTCCACCTGCACTGCCATCGCGTTCATGATCCTGGAGCAACCCTCGAAGCCAGGCCGATCTCGGCCGCCGCCAGCCGTGCTTCCATCCCCGCGAGGGCGAAGCCGCGCCGGCCGGCCTCTGCCATCGCCAGCTCGAGCGTGCGCAGGGCTCGCTCCGGGTCGCCGCCGGCCGCCTCGGCGCGCGCCAGCCCGGGGGCCACGGCCAGAAAGAGATCGCGGTCCTCGCCGCGCTCGACGAGCACACGGATGCGGTCCGCGGCCGCGCGGGCCTCCTCGCGATGGTCCTTCTCCCTAGCCAGTGCCTCGGCCAGCACGGAAAGGGACAGCGCCTCGCCCCAGGCGACCTCGCGCTCCTTCCACCAGCTCACCGCCTCGCCCGCGGCCCGCGCAGCAGCCCCTGCAGCGTGCCCCTCGGCCAGCTCGAGGCGGGCGAGGTCGATCTTCAGGGTGATGGTGCGCATCTCCTCGCCCGCTGCCGTGCTCTCCTTCAGGGCGGACTCCATCGACCTGCGGGCCGCGGCAAGGTCTCCCGCCGCCAGCTCCGTCCATCCCTGCCCCTGCCAGCTCCAGGACAGCAGGGTCCGGGCGCCGGTTTCCTGAGCGATCCGGAGCTGCTCCCGGCGATGGGCGCGGGCCTCGGCGGGATGCCCGGCCCGGTGCTCCAGATCGGCCAGGGCGCCGAGAAGCCGACCCGCGCCGATCCTGTCGCCGGCCTTCCTCTTCAACGCCAGCCCTTGCTCCAGGTGCTGCCGGGCGCCGGCCAGATCTCCCTGACGGATCTGGGTGTCGGACCAGGCGGCGAGCGCCGAGGCGGCCTGGGCCGGGTCGCTCTCGCGGAGGACCTCGAAGGCCTCGCGGGCGAGCCGGCCGGCCTCACGGACCTTCCCCTGCAGGGCCAGGACCGCCGCCAGATTGACCTTGGCCCTCGCCTCGTCGTTGCGGCTCCCCACCATCCGGCTGAGGGAAAGGACCTCTTCGATGCGCGAGCGCGCGCCCTCGAAGCTCCCCTGCGCGTAGAGGATCGAGGCGCTGGCGTTGAGCACGCGCGCTTCGAGCAGCGGGTCGTCGAGCTCCGTGTAGCGGGCGCGCGACTGGTCCAGGAAGGCGAGGGCACGCTTCAGGTCTCCCTGATTCTGATACAGGATGCCGAGGTTGCCGAGCTGGCCCGCGATGCCGGAGGCATTGCCGATCCTCTCCAGGATCCGGTACGCCTCCAGGTGCATCTTCTCCGACCCGGCAAGATCGCCCTGCTTCTGCAGGATGATGCCGATGAAAGTCATCGACGCCGCCACCTCCAGGGGGTTCCCAGCCTTCTCGAAGGCGGCACGCGCCTGTTGGAAGGGTTTGATTGCCGCTGCCGTGTCTCCTCCCACCAGGAGCCCGGTGCCCTGGGCGAAGAGCGCCTGGGCGACGATCAGGGTTTCGCCGGAGGCCCGCCCCTTCTCCTCCGCCGCGTGGGCCAGCCGCAACACCCTGGGGGAGTCCAGCAGGCGCATGGCGGCAAGGGCCTCGGCCAGGTCGATCCGGGGATCTTCCCCGGCCGGCGGGGGCAGCCTGCGGAGCTCGGCGACCGTGGACAGGGCTTCGGCATCGCGGCCGCCCTCCGACTGGCTTTTCGCCAGGAGCAGGCCGTACTCGAGATCGTCCGGGAAGAAAGTCCAGAGGGTGCGGTAGATCTCGGCCGCCTTGCGCCATTGCCGGGTCGCCTGGTGCGACCGGGCTTCGATCGCGAGCCTCTCCGGCCGCGGCAGGGAGGCTGACAGCGCGACGGCCCGGGCGGCCGCCTCGCCGGCCCGGGCGTCGTAGCCGTGCGTCGCCCAGGCCTGCGCGAGCGCCGAGCGGATCGGGGCCGAGCCCGGGTCTGCCTCGGCGGCCTGGCCCAGCAGGGCCACGGCGCGCGGCGTGTCGAAGGCGCGCAGCCTCGCCAGCCCCGCGGAGTAGAGCCGGGCGGCCTCGGGGCTCGAGGGCTGCAGTCTGCGCGCCGCCCGCTCCTGCTCCGGCGACAGCTCGGCCAGGCCGACCGCCTGCCGCAGCTCCCCGCCGGTGCGCGCGACCAGCTCGAACAGCTCCGCCTCCGTCCCTACCTTGGCCAGCGAGGCGACGGTGTCGCCGCCGGGAAGCCGGAGCACCCGCAGATCGAGACGGATGCGCGCACCCTCCCCGTTCCCTAGCGGGAGGTAGGACCCCACCACCAGAAGGTCGCAACTCAGGATGCGGTGCAGGCGCCGCAGTGAATCCGGGTCGAGGCTCTCCGGGGACTGCCGGGCGCGGGCCACGTTCTCTCCCGAGGCGACCCGCACCCGGTCGCCGGCCGCCAGCTCGGTGGTCAGCATCTCGGCCAGGGCCGGGCCAAGCCACTCGGACGCGGGCGCCCCCGACAGGTTCCTGAAACCCAGGACGGCGAGCGACGGCCGCGCTTCGCCCGCGCTGGACACCGGCGGCTTGCGCCCAAGAAGAAGGGCCGCGGCCACGCCGGCGAGCAGCAGGACCAGGACGGCGGCCGCGAGCCAGCGCCGGCCGCGGGTGCCGCCGAGCATCACCGCGGGCAGGACGGGTCTGGGAGGGAGGACTGGGATGGGGATGTCTACCCCAGAGGAGAGAGCGGCCTCCACCTCCGTCACCTCTGCCGTGAAGGAGTAGCCGCGCCCGGGCACGGTAATTACATACCGGCGTACATCCCGGTGCTCGTTCGCGCTCTCCCTCAGAGCCTTGCGCAGCGAGGAGACGTTCTGGGTCAGGTTGGCCTCGGTGACGAAGGTGTCCCCCCAGACCCGGCGGATCAGCTCTTCCTTGTCGACCACCTCGCCGCGCCTCTCCAGCAGGATCAGGAGGATCGAGAAGGCCTTGGGCGTGATCGTCACCGCCTCGCCGGCCCGCACGAGACGCCGGCGGACCGGATCGACGACGAAACCGTCGAACCGGTAATGGCGCTTCTCCGCCGGAGGTGACAGGGCTACAGTCATCGCTAAAACAGAATCAGTTCCGGACACGGGCAGCCTGGCGGGCCCTTCCGGGGGCTCCGCAGCATCCCTCTCCATCGCTACGAGGATCTCAGAGGCCGGATTCTACCCCCATTTTGAGATTTTTTGAGGAAGTTTTAGAGGATCTCTGAGGACTCTTGAGACCGGGCCGTCTAATCTACGGCTCAAGGTAGCCAGGTCTGCCAATCTTTTCTGATCTTTTGAAGTTTGTAGCACCGGAGGGAGTTCCGAAGCGTTTCCAAGCTGTATCTTTTGCCATTCACTGAAGTCTGAACGAGCCCGGGTCCGACCCGGGCTCCTTGTTTTTCACCGGATTGGGTTTTTCACCGGATTGGGTTTTTTCAGCGGATGAGCTGGGACAGCAGCCGTTGCCGGAGGTCCGGGAAGAGGCCCTGGTAGTCCTCACGGCTGCGCTCGATGACCTCCAGGGCCTCGCGGCGGTCGTAGACGTGGGTGATGGCGATCACCCCTTCATCGGTGTCCCCCGGCGGTCTCTTGTAGGTCAGAAAGTAGTGCTTCAGCCTGTCGATCTGGGCGTCGGGCAGCTCGGAGACATCCCGGAAGTGGCCGAAGGCCACATCCCCCTTGAGCACGGCCACGATCTTGTCGTCCGCCTGGTTGCGGTCGATCAGGCGCAGCCCGCCGATCGGCACGGCCTGGAGGAGGAAGTCGCCGTGGGAGAAGGTCTTCTCGCTCAGCACACAGATATCCAGCGGATCGCCGTCCCCCTCGACCGTGGAGCGGCCGGTGCGCTCCTGGGACAGGGCGGCCACCCGCTGGCCGCAGTAGGTCTGCGGGACGAAGCCGTAGAGGGTGGGGCAGACGTTGGAGTACTTCTGCGGGCGGTCGACCTTGAGATGGCCGCTCGGCTTGTCGATCTCGTACTTGACCGTGTCGGTGGGGACGATCTCTACGAACGCGGTCACCACGTCCGGCGCCTCGGGTCCGATGGCGACCCCGTGCCAGGGGTGGGGCTTGAATAGGAGCCCGAGAAGCTCCCAGGTGCGGTCGTCTCTCTCATTCATGCGCTCGTCCATGCGCTGACCTCCTCTATGCTCTCTCCGTGAGGTGGATCGCTCTCTGGCTGCTCCTGACCGGCGCCCATGTGGCGGGCTGGGCGGTCGCACGCCAGGCCTCCGGTGGAAATCTGATGCCGAACGCGGAGACGCTGGTCCACTTCGCCGTCGTCCCGCCCGTGCAGCTCCTCGCGCTCTGGATCGTCGCGACCGTCCGCCAGGCCAGGCGGGATCAGCGCGCGGGGACGCCGGAAAGGTAGGTCCGGACCTCGGCCAGGTCGGGGAGGCTCGGGTCCGCGTCCTTCCAGACCTCGGCGAGCTCGGCGTAATGCCGGCGCGCGGTCCCCTGGTCCCCCACCTTTGCCGCGGCGCGGGCGGCGCCGAGCAGCGAAGCCGCGCGGTTCGGCATGCGCAACAGCGACGCCTGGAACTGCTGCGCGGCCTCCTCCGCCTTCCCCACCTGCAGGAGGACCTCGCCGTAGAGCTCGGGCGCCGGCTTCACAGGGTCCGGCGGACCCGAGGGCGGTGGCATGCGCGCCTCCAGCTCCGCGGCTTCCTTGAGCAGGGCGAGCGCCTCGTCCTGCTTGCCGCGGCCGAGGAGGGCCAGGGCCGAGACCTCCTTCTCCATGACCCGGCCGGGCGCGGAGCGGTAGTCGTCCGCCTTCCCTTCGTTCAGGGCGCGGAGGCCCGCGGCGGCCTCCTCGGCAGCGGCGAGATCCCCCATCCGGGCCGCGCCAAGCCCCTAGGCGAGGAGCCCTGCTCCGTCGCCGCGGGCGTGCGCCATGCCCCCGCAGTGGGCTTCCTCCGCTTTTGCCGCGGGCACGGCCTTGGCCGGTTGCCAGGTGCGGGTCTCGATGCGGTGGCGCGCCTCCATCCCCTCCAGCGCCGACGCCACCCGCGGGCTGTCGCTCTCGCGCGCCGCCTGGCGGACGATCTCCAGCATCTCCTCGGCCTTGCGCAGCCGCCCTTGCTGAAGGTAGGAGTAGGCGAGCCAGGAGAGGCTGTGGAAATCCCGCTTGTCCACCGGCAGGTTGCGGCGCTTCACCCAGTCGACCGAGGCGGCCCAGGAAGCCTCGTTGGAGGCGCTCGTCTCGGCCCACTGGCCGAGCTGGACGAAGATGTGCGACGGCATGTGGAGCGCGTGGTGGGCCGAGGGCGCGACCTTGGCGTACGTGCGGGCCGCCCGCAGGCCGAGCGGCGCGTGCACCGGGTCGTCGTAGGCATGGATGAGGTAGTGCACCACCCCGGGATGCTCGGGGTTGCGGTCGAAAAAGACCTCCAGCACGCCCGCGGCCTTCATGAGTTCCCGGTCGCGGTCGGGCCCGGTCTGGCCGCCGGTGAGCGCCGGGCCGATCAGGGAGAGGGCGTAGAAGCTCGCGGCCTCCAGGTCGTCCGGCCAGCGCTCGTGGAGCGCGCGCATGGCTTCGGCGTAGGCGCGGTCCCGGGCAGGCTTCTCCCCCTCGCCATAGAGCGCCTCCACCGCTGCCAGCCAAGCCTTTTCCCGGTCCGTGGGAGCCTTGGCGGCGCGCGCCAGGACGGCCTTGGCGGCTTCGAGATCCTGCTCGCCCCAGATCGGATGGTTGTAGGTCATGGCCTCGCCCCAGTACGCGAGGGCGAAGGCGGGGTCGGCCTTCTGCGCATCGCGGAAGGCATCCGCCGCCTCGTCGTACCAGAAGCTGTGGAGGGCGGCCACGCCGCGCAGGAAGTGCGCCTGGGCCTCGGGCTTGCCGGAGGTCGGGAAGTCGACGCGGCCCAGGTCGGCGGCTTGGGCAGGGGCGAGGGCCAGAAAGACCAGAAGGACAGATAGGCGGCTCATGTTGGCCATTCTAGTCCAGGGTCTTCTGTTGGAAGAGCTTGCCGTCATCCAGGCGGAGGGCGGTCAGCTCGCGGCCCCAGGCGCAGCCGGTGTCCAGGCCGGCGAGGCCGTCTTGAAGCCAGAGGCCCAGGGCCGCCCAGTGGCCGAAGATGACGGTCTCCCCCCGGCTGCGGCGCTCCGGCACGTCGAACCAGGGCCGGCAGCCGCCGGGCGCCTCCTTGGGAGGACCACTGAAGGAGCCGCACATGTGGCCATCCGATTGGAGGGTGCGGAGCCGGGCGAAGGCGGTGAGAGCAACCCGCGCGCGGTCCCCATCCTGGAGGGTTTCGTCCCAGCGCTCGTCGGCCTTGCGGTCGAGGCTGGCGAGCAGCCCGGGCGCGCCGCCGCCGCGCAGCGCGGTCTCAGTCTCCCGCGCCAGCTCCGCGGCTTGCCCCGGGGTCCACTCCGGGAAGAGCCCGGCGTGGACCAGGGTGAAGCCACCCTCGCGGTGGAGCAGCGGCCGAGTGCGCAGCCAGCCGAGGAGATCGTCCCGGTCGGGCGCGCCGAGCACCTCTTCGAGACTTTCGCGGCGCTTGGGCAAGGCCACTCCCGCGGCCCGAGCCAGGAGATGGAGGTCGTGATTTCCAAGGACGACGACGAGCCGGTCCTCCTGCTCGACCGCCCAGCGCAGCACCGCGAGCGAACGCGGGCCGCGGTTGACCAGGTCGCCGACCAGCCAGAGACGGTCCCGGCGGCGATCGAAGTCGATCTTGCGGAGGAGCTTCTGCAGAGTCTTGAAACAGCCGTGGACGTCGCCGATCGCGTAGGTCGCCATCGGCCGAAAGATACCTCACCCCCTGCCGGTGGGAGGGGGATGGCAGAGGGGGACGGCGGGTGGGGGGCTCGCGCTGGCGGCTTGCGGGCGTCGGGGGCGGTGTTCTCCCTCGCGGGGAGGAGCCTCTCCCTCGTGGGGAGGAGCCTCTCCCCTGCGCTGGCGGCGTGCGGACGTCGGGGAGCGGTGTTCTCCCCCGAGGGGAGGGGCCTCTCCCCCGCGGGGAGGAGCCTCTCCCCGGGGCTGGCGGCGTGCGGACGCCGGGGAGCACGCCGCTCCCTCAGGGGAGAGCGGCGCGCGTGCTGGCTCCTACCGCTCGACCTCCTGCGCCGCGCCGTTGCGGATGGCCTCCTGGATCAGGTCACGGAACTTCACCTCCGCTTCCTTGCCCAGGCGCTCCTGCTGGCGGCCCAGCTCCGCCTGCTGCTCACCGAGCCTGGCCTGCTGTTGGCCCAGCTCGCCCTGCTTCTCGCCGAGCTCACCCTGCTTGCGCCCGAGCTCGTCCATCTCCTCCTCCAGGTTCCCCGCATCCTCGCCGCTGCGCGCCTGCTTCGTGGCCAGGGCAGCCTGCTTCGCGGCGAGCTCGGCCTGTTTGCCTCCCAGCTCAGCCTGCCGGGCACCGAGCTCGGCCTGCTGCGCTCCCAGCTTCCCCTGCTTCTCGCCAAGCTCCGCCTGCTTCTTGAAGAGCCCCTGGGCCTTCTCGATGAATGCCGCGTCGCGGACCACGTAGCTCTTGCCGTTCTTCCGGAAATAGAGCAGCGGCTCGTTGCCCTGCCGCAGCTCGCGGGCGCGGCGGACGTCGGCGCCCGAGCCGTTCATCATGGTCTGGTTCTCGCCGCTCAACAGGACGTAGGAATCACCCTTTCCCCAGTTGTGATCCCGCGACACGGGCGGCGCCGGAGGGGCCGGCGGAGCGGGCGGGGCGGGAGGCGCCGGGGACGGAGGCGGCACGGCGCCCACCTGGCTCACCCGGGCGACCGGAGCGACGGCCGGAACGGCCATGGGCGCGGGAGCCAGGGCCGGCTGAGCGGACCGGGGCACCGCCGGCAAAGCCGCGGGAGCGGGAGCGGCCGGCAGAGCCGGCGCCACGGCGGGGACCGCCTCGGGCGCGGGAGCGGCCTCCACGACCGGAAGCGCCGGCAGGGCTTCGGGAGCGGGAGCGGGTTCGGGCGCGGGAGCCGCTTCCGGAGCAGGGGGCGCTTCAGGCGCCTCCTGAGCCACCATGCGGAAGGGGACCAACGCGATCAGAGCGATCAGGACGATCAGGCTCACCCAACCGAGGGGGAACCGGCGGTTCTCGGATGATTGTTCCAACATCTGCAACCTCCTTTTCAAGGTGTGGACGGACGGCGCAGCTCCCGCGGCCGCCATGCGGCTGGCGCGCGGCGCGACTCCCAGCCGCAGCAGCAGGCGGCCGTACGCTCGGGGTTCGGGATCGAGGACGCGGAGCACTTCCGCGTCGCAGGCGGCCTCCCGGGCGAGCGCGTACTCGCGGGCGGCCAGCCTGACCAGGGGGTGGAACCAGAAGATCCGCTGCGCCATCGCGGGCACCCAACCCCACCACAGGTCGGCGCGGCGGACGTGGACGAGCTCGTGGCACATCGCCATGGCGGCGTCCGGGGGAGAGAGAGCCCAGGGATCCGGCAGCAGCACGACCGGCCGGAGCAGGCCCAGCACCTGCGGGGCCTCGACTTCAATTGAGGCGCGCAGCTCCGTCCGGTCCCCGAGACCGAGCGCCCGGCGAAGCTCCGCGAAGCGGTCCGCGATCCAGGGCTCGCCCACCGGGCCGGACCGGCGCACGATCCGCCGGGCATGGCCGAGCTGCCGGAAGATTCCGCCGAGCTGCGCGAGCAGGCCGATCAGCCAGATCCCGGCGAGCGCCACCGGCCACGAGAGGCGCGGGGCCTGGGTGACAGGCGAGGGCGTCTCAGGCACCTGCAGGTTCAGGATGGTGATTGCTGCCGGCTCGGGAGCCGGCAGCAGAGGCAGCTCGACCGGGGAGACCCAGGCGAAGCTCACCAGGATCTTCAGGCAGGCGAGCCACCAGAGCCCGCAGCGGAGCCCGGCAGGCAGACTGGGAAAGAGGCGGCAGACGGCCCACACCGCTCCCACGAAGAGAGCGCCCTGGACGGACGCCCGCAGAAGCGCCTCGAGGAGGGCATCAAGAAGGGGCGTCACGGCTCACGCCTCTGGGACCTGAGCCGATCCACGAGCTGCTCCAGCTCGGCCAGCTCGTCGTCCGAGACCTCGGACCTCTCCGTCAGGTAGCTGACGAACGGCGACACCGAACCGGCGAGGGTCTTTTCGACGAAGCTGTGGACTGCCCCCCGCAGCAGCTCGCCCGGCGAGCTGGCCGCGCGGTACTGGAAGACCCCGCCTGCCTGCTCGCGCTCGAGGTATCCCTTCTGGCGGAGGCGCTCCATCATCGTGAGCACGGTCGAGCGGGCGAGCCCGCGGGGAGCGCCGAAGCCCTCCGCCACCTGCCCGACCGACACGGGCCCCACCTCCGCAACGTGCTTGAGGAGCGTCAGCTCCTGATCTCCGATGGTCTTTCCGCTCATCAGCTCCTCCCGGTGACTACATCTGTCATCAGGCTACTCCTGACTACAGGTGTCGTCAAGGGTCTTGTACGGAGGTGAAGCAGGGAAGTTGCAGATCAGGCCCCTCTCCCCCGCGCAGGCGGGGGAGAGGGTTGGGGAGAGGGGGGATGGGATCAATTACCGGATGACCAGCGCGCCGTTCTGGATCTCCAGGCCCAGCACATCGCCGCTCGCGTCGCGCAGGAAGCTGAGCCCCGGATCCACGGTGACCGGGCTGCTGCCGCGGGGTGCCTGGCGCGAGATCACCATCCGGACCTCGAAGAGGTCGCCCGCCGCGCGGTTGAACGACTTGTCCGGAGACTGGAAGTCGATGAGCACGAGCCCGGGGGTGTCAGTATTCACGATGACTGTCGCCTTGCCGTACCGGGGATCGATGCGGACCCATGGCTTGCCTGCGACGATCGCGGGGTCGTAGCGCAGCGCGATCCGCCCGCTGGACAGGGGGACGGCGTCACGGGTCGCGAGCCTCACCCGAGCCGTCTTGCCGCGCCGCACCTTGCCGCCGGTCACCCCCAGCGCGATGGAATCCTCCTCACCGCCGCCGCCATCCCCCTCCCGGATCTCCAGCCGGCCCGGCTTCGACTCGATCGCGAGCCTCTCCCCGGAGCCGGCGACGATCGCGCTGTCGGCGATGTCCAGGTTGATCTCGTAGACCTCCCCGGCCTGCACCGCGTTGGAGAGGCGGAAATGGAAGACCGCGAGAGGACCGTCCACGGCGTTGATCGAGCCGGTCGGCGACCGGAAGGCGACCTCCGCCTCCTCGCCGTTGAACGAGAACTGGAACGCGGCGTCTTGTTTGGCGCTGAAGACCTCGACCTTCTCCAAGCTGGCGAAGGGCGAACCAGTCGCCGCCTCTCCGATCACGGAGTTGGCAGTCGAGCGGCCGCGGACATTGCGGCGGGCGCCGATGCAGATCTGCCCCTGGGCGATGGGGCGCGAGGCGTAGGTGCGGACGACCACGGACACCAGATCGCCCGGCCCCCCGCGCGCATCGTTGACCCGCAGGGTGAGCTTGTCGGCGGCCGCGGCCTGTTGCGGAGCGAGAGCGGAAAGGGCGAGGACCGCCACGGCGAGGGCGGTCCGGAAATGAGCCAAAGAGGGGGCGAAACTGGGGTTCTTCATGGGTGACCTACCTTGTTGTCTAAGGACCCGGGCTTTCGCCTGGGGGCCGAACCTGGAAGGAGACCGGCTCCGAGACGGCGAGCCTCGCGCCCCATTCATCCAGGGCTTCCACGCTCCAGCGATAGACGACTGCAGGATGGAGACCACGTGCGACGTCTTCCTGCAGCCGGGCGGCGGGGACCGTCACCGTCTCCTGCCAGAGCACGGCGTCGTCGACGGCCCGCAGGGTGACGCGGTACGAGCGCGCCCCCTCGACACCCTCCCAGCGGAACTCCCGGGGCATCGCCGAAATTTCCCCATTCGGCCCGATCGGGCGCAGATGCCCGCCGCGGTAGACCTCGCCGGCCCCCGGATCGGGGAGCGGCGGCGCCTGCCCGGCACGAAAAAACAATGCCACGCCGAGCGCCAGGACGATCAGGGCAGCCAGCCTCGCGGCCCAGGCCAGAGCCGGTCGAGCCGGCCGGCGCTGGCTGGGAAACGCCAGGGGGACCTTCTGCTCAGGCAGGTTCAGCGCCTCCAGCTTCGCGACGATGAAGTCCACGTCCGCGTCCCGAGCCCCGTCCGGAGCCTCGGCAAACAGCCTCGCCATCTCGCGCTCCGAAGCGCAAGCCGGGCAGCGGGACGCGTGCTCCTCCAGGCGGCGACGCTCGTCCGGGGCCGCCTCGCCGGTCTCCAGGCGGAGCCAGTCTTCAGGAGAAGGGCAGCCTGTCTCGGGGGACCAGGCGGATTGGAGCGATTCACTCAGCGACACGTGCTGCCTCCTTGACGACTCCGAAGCGGCGCCGGAGCTTGCGCGTGGCGCTCACGATGTAGGCCTTGGCTCCCGAGCGGTTGTCGAGCCCGAGGAGCTCGGTGATGCGCGGCAGGGTCAGCCCGTTGGCGAAGTGCATGTAGAGGACCTTGGCCTCCAGGGGCTCCAACTCCTCCATGGCGGCGCGCAGCTCGCCCGCGGCCTCGGCCCGCGCCAGGACCTCCTGGGCGTCGGGCAGCGGATCGGCCATCTCGGGCGCGCTGTCCAGGTCGGTCAGCGGCGAGGAACGCCGCCGGTTGGATTCGCCCCGGTTGATGGCCACGCTGCGGGTGACCTGGTAGAGCCAGGTCGAGAACCGGCTCTCGCCGCGGAAGGAGCCCAGGCGGGAGTGGACCCGGACGAACACCTCCTGGGCGAGGTCCGCGGCCTCGTCGCGGTTGCCGCAGACCCGGAGGCACCAGTAGGCGACCTTGGAATAGAAGCGTTGGTACAGCACGCCGAGGCACTCGGAAGCGAAGGCCGGCTCCGTACGGGCCTTTTCGACCAGTTCCTCATCGCTGAGACGATCCAAGTCCACGTGCCGGGCTCGTTTCTGGGCCGGCGCCCGACCGAAAAGGTCGAGGAGGAGCCCTCCAGGTAGCGTACAGGGAAGAGGGAACGGCACACAATCAGCGGTCATGTCCACTGAGACAGCCGGGAGCTCGGGACGGAACAGATTCAGGAAGGCTCGGGACCCTGGACACACGAGATGAAGGAGAACGTGTAGGCGCGGGTGCCGGGGGTGAGGAAGCGCAAGAGCACACGCCGCCGGCGAAACTCGGGAGAGCCGATGAGCGAAACCATGCGCGGGCGGTCCCAGACGGCAAAGGTGCGGCCGTCCCGCTCGACCACGTCCGCGCCGCGGTCGTGCGGAGGGACGGGTTCGCCGTCCATCTGGACCTCCACCTCTCCGCCGGCCGAGGCGACCACCATGTTGACGCCGGCCGCGTCACACACCAGCTCCAGCTCGGCGCCGGGCTCCAAAACCTCCATGAACTCGGCTTCGTGGCGCCAAGCCCCGCGGGCGTTGAACATCCCGACAGGAGCCGGCTCCTGTTCTTCCCGGTGCCGCACCTCCTCGCCGGGACGGTAGCCCTCCGCGGCCAAAAGACGGCCACGGAGGTAGCCGATATAGGTCTCGCGGGTGGCCGGGTAGCAGACGGCGCCGGGGCGGTCCTCCTCGCGCATGGGAGCGAGGACCGGGGGCATCGGGTTCTCGTCCCCCGCCTCGCGCAGGAGCCGCTGGATCCATTCCTCGGTATGGCCGTAGGCCCCCTCGCCGAAGTGCTCGTAGCGCAGATACCCGCGGGCATCGGAGAGGTACTTGGCGGGCCAGTAATGATTGGCGAACAGCGTCCAGGTCGCGCGCGAGTTGTCCAGCAGGACCGGATAGGGGATTCCCTCGGCGCGCACGGCCGCTGCGACTACGGCCGGATCGCCGGTGAACTCGAATTCCGGAGTATGGACGCCTACGATGGTGAGCCCCCGTCCGGAGTAGCGCTCGTGCCAGGTCTTCAGATACGGCAGCGTGCGCAGGCAGTTGATGCAGGTCGAATCCCAGAAGTCCACCAGCACGACCCGTCCCCGGGCCGCGGCCATGGACACCGCCGGTCCCTGGACCCACTCGCCAGGGCCGAGCTCCGGAGCGCGGAGGGGGACGGTGATCGGCGGCACGGCGGGAGTATATCCGCTGGTCTTCTACCCTTTGTTCTCGCCTATGATTATGCCGAGCTCATGTCGGAACCAATACTGGCGGAACCCATGATCGCCCCGCCCTACGAGGCGCCTCGAAAAAGCCGCGTGCGCCTCGTGCTCCTGGTCCTGCTCGGGCTGCTCGCCGCCTGGCTGGCCTGGGAGGCGCTCACCTGGCCGGACGTGTCCGCCCTGGCCAAGAAGGAGCCGGAGACGACCGCGTTCATCGAGGACTACCGCGACGGCGGCTGGCTCGGCTTCGGCAAGGACCGGGAGGTCGAGTGGAAGTGGGTCTCCGGCTCGCGGATCTCCTCCAACCTGAAAAGGGCGGTGATCGTCTCGGAGGACATCGAGTTCTTCTCCCACAACGGCTTCTCCACCCGCGAGCAGCGCGCCGCCCTGGAAGACGCCTGGGAGGACAAGAAGATCCCGCGGGGGGCTTCGACGATCACCCAGCAGCTCGCGAAGAACCTCTGGCTCTCCCCCTCGCGCAACCCGCTGCGCAAGGTCAAGGAGGCGATCCTCACCTGGCAGCTCGAGAGGAGCCTGACCAAGCGCCGCATCCTGGAGATCTATCTGAACGTGGTGGAGCTCGGAGAGGGGATCTATGGCGCCGAGGCCGCGGCCCGCCACTACTACGGCAAGTCCGCCCGCAGCCTCACCGAGCGCCAGGCGGCCGAGCTCGCCGCGAGCCTGCCGCGCCCCAAGTCATGGCACCCCGGGAGCAAGAGCAAGTCCTACCAGAAGAAGGTGCGCTCCATCGAGCGCAGGATGGCCAAGGCTGGCTGGCTTCGCCGCCGCGTCTAATAGAATACCGCCCAGGAGGTCATCGATGCGCTTGTTTGCTTTTGAAGGAATTCACTACACGCCCAAGGCGGGCCATGCCGGCGATACTGGGCCGCTGGCCGCGCCGCCTTACGACCAGATCAACGAGGCGGCGCGCGACCGCTTCCATGCCCAGGACCCGCACCAGTTCGTGCACCTGACGCGGCCTCTCGCTCCGGAGGGGGGCGACCCGTACCGCTTCGCCGCCTCTCTCCATCACAAGTGGCTGGACGAAGGGGTCCTCGCCCGCGACGAGCGGCCCGCGCTCTACCCCTATGTCATCGAGCTCGCGGGCGGCGGCCATAGGCTCGGCGTGCTCGGGCTCGCGGGCCTGGAGGACGCCACGGTGATCCGTCCCCACGAGCAGACGCTCGACAAGCCGCTCGCCGACCGGCTGGCCCTGCTCTCCGCCATGCACGTGGATCTGGAGCCCGTCTTCCTCCTCTCTGAGGACGCCGGCCGGCTCGATGCCCTGATCGCTGAGGACATCGCAGGCGCCAAGCCGCTGGTCCGGCACCAGGACGCGGACGGCCATTTCCATGTCGTTTACCGGGTGGACGACCCCGAGCGCATCCGTCTCTATCAGGAAGCGACGGCCGGCACCGCGGCCATCGCGGACGGCCATCACCGCTACAAAGTGGCCCAGAAGTTCGCGAGCGAGCGTGGCATCCGCCCCGGTACGGCGGCCTCGGCCAAGCTCGCGGTAGTGACCAGCATCGCGGCTCCAGCCCTGGAGATCGAGCCGATCCACCGCGCTCTGCGGGAGGAGATCGACCTCGCCAAGATCGCCCACCTCGAGGCCTCGTCCATGCCCTTCCACGGCAGCAGCGGCTCCGAATTCGCCCAGGCCCTAGCTGAGATACCCGAGGCCCAGCAACCAGCCATCGGCATCTGGAAGGCCGGCCGTACTCCCGAGATCTGGCTGCTCGACACGAGCGTCCGCAACGTCCGCTCCCCCGGCACGCCCCTGCTCACCGTCGAAATCCTCCACGAGATCATCCTCCCCGCCCTGGGCTACTCCCCGGACGCGGGCACGGACGGCACGGTGGTCTACCGCTCCAACCCGGACGAGCTCTGGCAGCAGATCGCCGACGGCGAGCTCAAGACCGGGCTCTGGCTGCCGCCGATGCTCCCGGCCGCCTTTTCCGCCGCCATCGCGGACGGCCAGATGCTGCCGCCGAAGTCGACCCGCTTCATGCCCAAGGTGATGTCCGGCCTGGTCTGGGCCGACCACGACTCCCGGATCCTTTAGGAACCTCCAGCCACCTCCGGTCTTGCCCACAAGCTGACCGGAGGTGGCGGCATAGAGGGAAGCCCCCTCCCCTCTCTACTCTGCGCATGGAGGAGACGAACCATGCGCAGATCCCTGTTCGCCCGCAAGCCGCTCGACGTCCTGCTCGCCGAGCTTCAAGGCGAGGACCGCCTACGCCGCGTCCTCGGCCCCGTGCAACTGACCGCCCTCGGCGTCGGAGCCATCATCGGCGCCGGCATCTTCGTGACCACAGGCGCCATCGCCAAGGAGGTGGCAGGGCCGGCCCTGATGCTGTCCTATGTAGTAGCCGGGCTCGCCTGCGTGTTCGCGGCGCTCTGCTACTCCGAGTTCGCCTCCATGGTGCCGGTGGCGGGCTCGGCCTACACCTATGCCTACGCCACCCTGGGCGAGCTGTTCGCCTGGATCATCGGCTGGGACCTGGTGCTGGAGTACGCGGTGGGCGCGGCCACGGTCGCGAACGGATGGTCCGGCTACTTCCAGAGCGCCCTGGGCAGCTTCGGCATCACCCTGCCAACCGCCATCAGCGGCCCGGTCGTGAACTACGACTCGGAGCTCGGCAGGCTGGTCGCCACTGGCTCGATCATCAACCTGCCGGCGGTGCTCATCGTGGCCCTGGTCACGGTCATCCTGATCGTCGGCATCCGGGAAAGCGCCGGGCTCAACGCGGTCATGGTGGGGATCAAGGTGGTGGCCGTCATTTTTGTGATCGGCGTGGGCGCGTTCTATGTGAACCCCGACAACTGGAAGCCGTTCGCGCCGTACGGGCTCTCGGGCTTGAGCCTCTTCGGGCACACCGTCATGGGCCAGACCGATCCCGGAGGCCGGCCGCTCGGCATGCTCGCCGGCGCCGCGCTGGCCTTCTTCGCGTACATCGGCTTCGACTCGGTCTCGACCCACGCCGAGGAGGCGAAGAATCCCCAGCGCGACGTGCCGATCGGGATCATCACCTCGCTCGCCCTCTGCACGCTCCTCTACCTGGCGGTGGTGGCGGTGCTGACGGGCATGGTCCCCTACAACGAGCTCGACATCCAGGCGCCGGTCGCGGATGCCTTCGACCGGGTGGGGCTCGGCTGGGCCCATCTCCTCCTGGCGGTCGCCGGAGTGGCGGGGATCACCTCGGTGCTGCTGGTCATGATGCTCAGCCAGCCGCGCGTGCTCCTCGCCATGGCACGGGACGGCCTGCTCCCCCAGGGATTCTTCGGCGACATCCATCCGCGCTTCCGCACGCCGATGAAGTCGACGGTCGCGACCGGCCTGTTCGTGGGAGCGCTCGCCGCCTTTCTGCCGATCCAGGTGCTGCTCTCCCTGGTCAGCATGGGGACGCTGCTCGCCTTCGTGATCGTCTGCGCGGCGGTGCTCATCATGCGCCGCACACACCCGGACGTCGAGCGGCCGTTCAGGGCGCCGCTGGTGCCCCTGGTGCCGATCCTGGGGATCGCCGCCTGCCTGGTCCTGATGTTCTCGCTCCCCGCGGAGAACTGGCTCCGGCTGGTGGTCTGGCTGGTGATCGGCCTCGTCATCTACTTCGGCTGGGGACGGAGGCACAGCCTGCTGCTAAACTCCCGCGAATGATCGGGATCGGAGAGAGCCCCCCGCGGCCGGACGGCTTCGCCAAGGTCACGGGCACTGCCCGGTACGTCGACGACGTGACCCTCCCCGGGATGATGCACGGCGCGACCGTGCGCAGCCCCCATCCTCACGCCCGCATCCTCGACATCCGCTGGTTTCCGGAAAGAGCGCCCGCCGGGGCGCTCTGCGTCACCGCGGCCGATCTCCCCGGCCCCAACGGCGTGCAGCTCATCGACGACGGCTGGCCGATCCTCGCGGCGGATACCGTCCGCCATGTCGGCGAACCCGTGGCCCTGGTCGTGGCTCCGACTCTGCTCGCCGCCCGCCACGCGCTCGCCGCCGTCGAGGTCGACTACGAGCCGCTCCCCGCCGTGCTCGACATGGACGATCCCCACCCGCTCCCCCCTCTCTACGAGATCGGGATGGACAGCGGCGACGTGGAAGCCGGGCTCGCCCAGGCCGCGCACGTGATCGAAGGGGAGTGGCGGACCGGACACCAGGAGCACATCTACATCGAGTGCCAGGGGATGATCGCCTGGGAGGAAGACGAAGGAATCACCGTCCTCGGCTCCATGCAGTGCCCGTACTACGTGCACAAAGCCTTGACCCATGCCTTCGATCTCCTGCCGGAGAAGGCACGCGTGCGGGCCTCGGCCGTAGGCGGCGGATTCGGCGGCAAGGAGGACTTCCCGAGCGCCCTCGCCATCCACGCGGCGCTGCTCGCCAAAGCCTCCGGCAATCCGGTCAAGATGATTTACGACCGCCACGAGGACATCGTGGCCACGACCAAGCGCCACCCGGCGATTGTCCGCCATCGGGCGGGCGTAGATGCCGACGGCCGGCTGCTCGCCCTGGATATCGAGATCCTCATGGACGGCGGCGCCTACGGCACGCTCTCCTCGGTCGTGCTCTCCCGCGCCCTGCTCCACTCCTTCGGCCCCTACCGCTGCCCGAACGTGCGCATCCGCGGCAAGGTGCTGCGGACCCACACGGCACCGAACAGTGCCTTCCGCGGCTTCGGCGCGCCGCAGGTGGAGTTCGCACTGGAGCGCCAGATGGACAAGATCGCCCGCGCCGTGGGGCTCGATCCCTTGGAGATCCGGCTGCGCAACGTGGTCGAGCCCGGGGACCGCCTGCCCACGGGCCAGATCCTGGACGGGAGCACCTCGGCCCGGCTCTGCCTCGAAGAGGCCGCTTCCCGCACCCGCTTCCGCGAGCGGTGGCAGGAATTGGAGGAAGCCAGGAACCGTCACCAGGGCCCGATGCGCGGGATCGGCATCTCACTCTACTTCCACGGCGCCGGCTTCACCGGCAACGGCGAGCGCCGGATGAAGTCGCCCGTCACGGTCCGCCTCCTGAAAGATGGCCGTATCGAGATCCTGACCGCGATGACCGACATGGGCCAGGGGTGCGGCGCGGTTTTCACCCAGATCGCGGCGGCCGCGGCCGGGGTCGGCCCCGAGGATCTGGTCTTCGCCGAGCCGGATACCGCCGCGGTCCCCGATTCCGGCCCGACCGTGGCCTCGCGCACGACGATGATCGTAGGCAACCTGATCGTCCGCACCGTGACCGAGCTGCGGCAGCGGGTGGTCGCCTGGCGCTGCAAAGGCAGGCCCTGGGTCGGGGTCCGCGACGGCTGGATCGTCGGCACCGACTGCCCCATCGAGCGCTTTCGCGATGCCGCCCGCGACTACTTCCAGATGCTGGGGCCGGCCGAGATCACGATCCACCACGAGCCGCCGGAGACGCAGACCTTCGACGAGTCCACCTACCACGGCGCGGCCTATCCGACCTATGCCTGGGGGTCCGACGTCGTCGAGGTCGAGGTCGATCCCGACACGCTGGCCGTCCGTCCGCTGCACGTTACGGCGGTCTGCGAGGTCGGCCGGGCGATCCATCCGACCCTGTGCGCGGGCCAGATCGAGGGCGGCACGCTCCAGGCGATCGGCTGGGCGCTCATGGAAGAGGTCAAGCTCGACAAGGGGCGCTACCTCAACGACCGGCTCGCCACCTACATCATCCCCACCATCCTGGACACCCCGCGGATGGACATCCACCTGCTGGAGCGGCCCTGGGAAGGCGGCCCGTTCGGAGCCAAGGGAGTCGGCGAGCTGCCCATGGACGGCGGCGCCCCCGCGGTCGCCCAAGCCATCGAAAACGCCACGGGGATCCATGTGACCGAGATCCCCGCTACGCCGGAACGGCTCCTGCGCTGGACGGCAAAGGGGCAGAGGATATGAGCGTTCCGTTCACGGTCAACGGGGAATCCGTCGAGATAGACGGGCATCCGATGGAGCGGCTGCTCGACGTTCTGCGAACGCAGCTCGGGCTCACCGGTACCAAGGAGGGCTGTGGCGAAGGGGAGTGCGGAGCCTGCACCGTGCTGCTCGACGGCGAGCCCGTCCTCTCCTGCCTGGTGCCTCTCCTCCAGTGCACCGGCCGCCAGATCGAAACGGTCGAGAGCCTCTCTGAAGGTCCGGCCCGACCCTTCCTGGAAAAATTCGTGGCCACGGGTGGAGTCCAATGCGGCGCCTGCACACCGGGCATCGTGGTCACCGCCTGGGCGCTCCTCCAGCGCAACCCCGCGCCGACCGAGGCGGAGACTCGCGAAGCCCTCGCCGGCAATCTCTGCCGCTGCACCGGCTACGAAGGCATCCTGAGGGCCGTTGTTCAGGAAAAATCGTCATGACGTTCGTTCAGCCCCATTCGCTGGAAGAAGCAGTCCGCTATCTGGAAGGAGATCCTGCCCTCGTCCCCGCCGCCGGCTGCACCGACCTCATGGTCCGCGGTGTCGAGGCGCTCCATCAGATGGATCGGGTTATCGACCTGCTGTCCATCCCGGAGCTTCGCGGCATCCGGGAGGTCGAGGGTGGATTGGAGATCGGCGCCACCACGCCTTTTTCAGAGATCCGCCGGTCCTCTCTTATCCGTGCTGCCTTTCCCGCCCTGGCCGATGCCGCCGGGCAGATCGGCGGTTGGCAAATCCAGAACCGGGCGACCTTGGGAGGCAACTTGGCGAATGCGAGCCCGGCGGGCGACTCGCTGCCTGTCCTTCTCGCCCTGAACGCGACCGTCGTCCTGGCGAGCACCCGCGGTTTCCGAGAAATCCCCTATGACGATTTCCATTCCGGCTACCGCAAGACGGCAATCCAGCCCGGAGAGATCGTGGCCCGCATCCGTCTGCCCCTCCCCGCGGCGGGCACGATCCAGGCGTTCCGGAAGGTAGGGACCCGCGAAGCCCAGGCGATCAGCAAGGTCGTCGTGGCCATGGCCGGAAGGATCGAGGATGGGCGGATCGCGGATCTCCACCTGGCCGCCGGGAGCGTCGCACCCACGCCCATCCGCCTGCGAGCCGCCGAAGACGCAGTCCGCGGCAAGGCGCCCGGACCCGAGGCCGCAGATCTCGCCGGACGCGAGGCGGCCGGAGCCGTCACGCCCATCGACGACGTCCGCTCCACCGCGGAGTATCGGAGCTTCGCCCTGGAACGGGTGGTGCGGCGGATGATCCTGGAGCTGACCTGATGAGAGAAGAGATCATCGAACGGCTGCGGACCGCCAACCTCGCGTTCAGCCAGCTATACCCGGGAGATTCGGGACGGCGGCAGCCGGTCCACACGGTCTATGGAGGAGCGCACCTGTTCAAGGCCGACACGGCCTCGCGGCTCGGCACCCTGGCCTTGCGTGCTCTGGAGGAGTACGCGCCCGAGCCCGCGGACCTCATCGAGGTGGCGGACATCTCCAAGGAGCTCGCGCCGAAAATCCACGAGCGGGTGATCGAGAAGCTCCGCCGCGAGCCGGTGGAAGACTTCCGCGCCGACTTCGAGGACGGCTACGGCAACCGGCCAGACGAGGAGGAGGACAGCCATGCCCAGGCCGTGGCCCGGGAGATGGCCGCCGGACTGGCCGCCGGCACGCTGCCCCCGTTCATCGGCATCCGCATCAAGCCCTTTACCGAAGAGCTGCGGGAACGCTCTTTTCGCACCCTGGAACTGTTTCTGACCGCGCTCGGCCCCCTGCCAGACAACTTCGTGGTCACCCTGCCCAAGGTGACGATCCCCGAACAAGTCGCGGCGCTGGCCGATCTCTTCGATCTCCTGGAGCCAGCGCTGGGTCTGGCGGCCGGCACGCTCCGCCTGGAAATCATGGTGGAGACTGCGCAGTCGATCCTCGATGCGCAGGGACGCAGTCCCCTACCCCTACTGGTGAATGCCGCCCGCGGCCGGTGCGTGGCCGCCCACTTCGGCACATACGACTATACGGCCTCGTGCAGCATTACGGCGGCCCACCAGACCATGGACCATCCTGCCTGCGACTTCGCCAAGCACATGATGCAGGTGGCCTTCGCGGGCACGGGAATCCAGATCTCGGACGGGGCCACTAACGTCCTCCCCGTGGGGCCGCATCGAGGAGGAGAGCTGACCGCCGAGCAGATTGCAGAAAACCGCGCGGTAGTGCACGATGCTTGGTGGCTCCACTCCCAGCACATCCGGCATTCGCTGATCAATGCCTTCTACCAAGGGTGGGACCTCCACCCCGCGCAACTCGTCACCCGCTACGCCACGGTCTTCGCCTTCTTCCTGGAAGGTCTCGACGCCGCCTCCGACCGCCTCCACAACTTCGTGCAGAAGGCCGCCCAGGCGACTCTTGTAGGAGACGTCTTCGACGACGCGGCAACCGGCCAGGGGCTCCTCAACTACTTCCTGCGTGCCGTCAACTGCGGAGCCCTCTCCGAGCAGGAGGCTCTGGAGAGATCAGGGCTTACGCTGGAAGAGCTACGGGGGCGGTCGTTCGTGAAGATTCTCGCGAATCGGCGGGGTTGATCTACCCTCGCCGGAGCGTAGCCTCGATCAAGCCGTAGGGCTCCAAAGTCGCCACGAAAACCTCATTGCGGTTCTCAAGCCCAAAGCGGGTGAGATCCACCGGAATGTGGTGGATGTTCGGCATCGCCAGATGGATCTCCTCCACGTCCGCAGTCTCCAGAGCGGCAGCTCCCATGGCATAGAGAGTCTGCTGCACCGAGCGGCTGTCGTGGTCCACGAAGACTTCCAGGAGTCGGTGCCTCACCTCGCTCCAGCGCTCGTTGAACGGGATGCCTAGCCGGCTGTAAGTCCAGGAGGCACGAACCGACGAGGCGAGCAGACGGTCCGAAGTCTCCGCGAGCGTCGTGTAGCGGTCCCGCGGGAAACCCTCGAAGGCGGACTTCGCAGTCTTCATCACTACCAGATCCTCAATCCCCGCCACTACCTTGGCCCCCTCCTGGGTGCGGGTCACCACGGCAGTCCGCCTCTCGCTTCCCGCTCGGCGAAACGCGTGCGGATGAAGCCGGTCCCAGAGGTGCTCGGTCAGCTCGACGCGGGCGCTCACCACCTGGCCTTGAAAGAAGTGGTCCGCTAAAAGAAGCCCGAAGCTTTCGATGTTCTCCAGCGGATGGTCAGCCGCCAAGGCGTAGACCGTGTTCTTCATCGTGTCCGTGGGCAGGACCTGGCTGTTGTCGCCCTCGGTGTAAGCCGTCTCGAAATCCCCTTCCAGACGTATGGCGACCGTGACGTCCTTCAGCTCGTGGATCTCCGGACCGCGCCGGACGGTCACCAGGCGCACCGCGGACTTCCCGTAGCCGTTTCCAGCCAGCACAGTCATGTCAGCTCCCCCGGTAGGTCGAATAGCCGAACGGGCTCAGCAGGAGCGGCACGTGATAGTGCTGCTCCGCATTCCGGACATGGAACTCGATGGTGGCCGTCGGATAGAAAGACTCGATCCCCTGCGTCCCGAACCAGGTGGCGAGGTCGAAGGTGATCCTCCAAACCCCCTGGCGCAGAGGGATCTCCAAGAGCTGCTTCGCACGGCCGTCGGCATCGGTGAGAGCGCGGCCGGCTGGGTGCCATCCATTCTCCCAGACATCCAGGAGGACAGGCACTCCGGCCGCCGGCAGGCCCCGGGAGGTGTCAAGGACATGGGTTGTGATCCCTACTGCCATAGCAGCTTCTCCAGCCGCAGACGGGTGATCTTCATCTGCTCCAAGGCGGCCACCGCATGCTCGGCCTGCGGGTCGTTCCCCAGGCGCTCGCCGAGCAAGCCCAGCATCTCGAAAGCACTCTTGCCGGTGGCGCAGACCAGAAAGACGTGGCCGAAGCGCTGCTCGTAGAGGCGGTTGGCCTCGGCCAACTCCGCCAGGATCTGGGGCGAGGCCTCGTCGGCGCCGGACTGCTCCTGCGCCGCCCATCGGTGCTCCAACCCATCTCCGGCCGTCCGCTCCCCGATGCGGGGGTGGGCCGCGAACGCCTCCTTCCAGTCATCGCGGCCGAGCTGACCAAAGGCGCGCTCGGCGGCGGCGTAGAGGTCCTGCGGCGTCCGGAACGGCCGCTCCCGCGCAACCCTGGCCACCCAGGTCCGGGAGCCGCAACAGGCCAGGAGCTGCGCCTCCACCTCCGGCGCCGGCCGGACGTTCAGCAGGACGAGCGGGCTCATCCGGCCGAAAACCCGCAACCGCGCCACGCCGCCGTCCGGATGGATGCCGAGCCGGACGTGCGAGAACGGCCCGTCCGAGAGCAGATCGTCGAAGCGGTGGAGCGTGTGAGGCCGGAGCGGCGTCTTGGGGAGGATCTCCTTCCAACTGAAGGCCGGCGACGACAACGCATCGGCGTAGGCGCCGGGCGCGTCGATCCCCTCCACCCAGGCGCTCCCGGGGGCATTGCCCTTGTAGTGCGAGGTGTCGATCTCCAGGCGCTGGACCGCGCCTGGCGCACCCAGGCTCACGATCGCCCAATCGAAGCCCTCGCCGCGCCGCCGCCGGGTCTCCCAACCGTCGTGCATGCCGCGCGGCGGGCCCGGCAGGATCAGGTTGTGACGGTTGCCGAAGAACATGTCAGAGCAGGCCACGACGCGCCCGCCGTTCTCGACCCCGGCGAGGTCGATCTCGCTCTGGAGCCGGTCGAGCCGCACCCAGTCGGGCACCGCCTCGCCATGCACCCGGAGGCGGGCGACGCCGCCGTCCGGATAGATGCGGAAGAGCAGATGAGTGACCCGCCCGATATCTCCCACTTGAAAGAGATTCCGGGAATCCCCCTGCAGTTGAGTGCGCGGCAGGATCACGGTCCACTTCACGTGCTCCCCGAACAGCTCGTCGGCCGTGGGGTAGCCCTCGACCGCGCAGGCCTCCAGGGAGCACTGGTCGGGGAAGTTTCCCTTGAAGTGCGCAGTGTCCACGACCACGCCCCGGGGCACTCCGGGCAGGCCGAGGCGGATCAGGCACCAGTCGTGACCGGGCACGCGGCGGCGGCGGGTCTCCCAACCGTCCATCCACTTGCCCACGTCCGTGTACTTTCCTTCGAGCCAGACCGGGGCCGCGGTCTTGAGCAGGTTCTCCTTGGGCGCAAAGAACTCGTCGTTCGCGGCCAGCACAGCGCCGCCGAGGCGTTCGGCCGCCAAGTCCACCAGCTCGGTGAAATCGCTCATCCCGCTCCTTTCAGCAGCCTGCCGGCAGGGGGGCCGGGGAAGTCGCCGTCATGATAGACCGTCTCGCCCCGGAGGAGCGTCCTGAGCACGACGCCAGCCAGTGTCCGGCCCGCATAGGGGGTGAGCTTGTGGCGGTGCTGGAGCGCCTCGGGCTCGACCCGGAAGCTCGCCTCGGGCTCCCAGATCACCAGGTCGGCGTCGAAGCCGGGCGCGATGGCGCCTTTGTTCGCAAGGCCGGCGAGACGGGCGGGATTGCCGGACATCCAGAGGATCACGTCCGAGAGCGAAAACCCACGCTCCCGCGCTCCGGTCCAGACCGCGGGCAGCGCGAGCTGGAGCGAGGCGATACCACCCCAGGCTTCCCGGAACCCTCCCTGCTTCAGCTCCGGCGGGCTTGGCGAGTGGTCCGTGGCGACGAGGTCGATCAGGCCCTCGCGCAGAGCGTCCCAGAGGCGCTCCCGATTCTCCCGCGAACGGATCGGCGGCGCGCATTTGAAAGCCAGGGCTCCATCAGGGATCTCCTCGGCGGCAAAAGTCAGGTAGTGAGGGCAGGTCTCGACCGTGATCGGAAGATGCCGTCTCGCCTCGCGAAGCAGCGGGAGAGCCTTGGCCGTGGCGAGATGGACGATGTGGACCCGGGCTCCCAGCTCGCGCGAGAGCCGGATGAGGAGCTCGATGGCCTCGGTCTCCGCCGCGTCAGGCCGGGAGCGGAGATAGTCCTCATAGCGATCGCTCTCGCAGGTCCCGAGGGGCCCCGGCAACTCGGCGTGGACGAGGAGGACGGTGCCATTCAGCCTGGGCATGGCCTCACGCAGGTCGGCCTCGGTCACGTGCTGGAACTCCTCGACTCCCGAGGGAACCAGGAAGGATTTGAAGCCCAGCACGCCGTCCTCGATCAGGCCCGCGATCTCCTCTGAGTTGCCCGGAACGACGCCGCCCCAGAAGCCGACATCCACCCGGCATTTCCCACGCGCGGCCTCCCTCTTCGCCCGCAACGCCTCCCGCGTGGTCGTGGCCGGGATGCTGTTGAGCGGCATGTCCACCAAGGTGGTGATACCGCCCGCCGCCGCGGCCCGGGTGGCGGTCTCGAAGCCTTCCCAATCGGTTCGTCCCGGCTCGTTGATATGGACGTGAGTATCGACCAGACCCGGCATGACCACCGCCTCACCCGCCTCGATCACCGATACTCCGGCGGGGAGATTGTCCGCCGCTTCGACGGCGGTGATCTTTCCATCCTGGATGAGGATCGAGGCCGGGGTAACCCCGGCGGGAGTCACCACCCGGCGGCCACGGACGACGAGATTGACTGCCATAGCGGCCAATTCTAGCGCTGTACAGGTGACAGTCGTGTACACTTTCTTCGCACAGGAGGTCACACGATGAAGTTCCTTTCCGTCCGAGATCTTAGAAGCAAATCGGCCGAGGTCTGGAAGGGCCTCACGGCGGAGCGGGAGATGGTGGTGACGTCCAATGGCCGGCCTATTGCCATCCTGTCGGCGGTGACTGAAGAGACCCTCGAGGAGACCATGGCCGCAATTCGCAGGTCGAGAGCCGTCGCCGCAGTGTCGGAGATTCAGCGGCAATCGGTCCAGAAGAGGAAAGACACCATTACACCGGCAGAGATCGATGCCGAGATCGTGAGCGTCCGCCGCGCTCGTCGGCAGCAGGGTCACCTCCCCGAATGAAGATCGTCCTGGACACGAACGTCCTCGTGTCCGGCCTGCTTCAGTCTTTTGGCCCTTCTGGCCAGATCGTGCGCATGGTGGCTGCCGGCGATCTGGTCCTTTGTCACGATCCGAGAGTCCTTGCCGAGTATCAGGAAGTCCTGCTGCGCAAGAAATTCGGCTTTGATCCCGAACGCGTCGAGACCCTGCTGGAGGAGATCCGGGCAGGTGGCATTCCGATCGCAGCCCGACCTCTTGCGATCAGGCTGCCCGACTCGGATGACGAGCCCTTTCTGGAGATTGCCCTGGCAGGCGGAGCCCAGTGCCTCGTCACCGGGAATGCAAGGCATTACCCTGCCGAAGCATGCAGTGGAATCGAGGTGCTTTCGCCGCGGTCGTTCCTCGAGCTCTATCGAGCTCGCTCGGGCAGCTGAGTCAGGCCGTGCGCCGGATCGCGACCGCCTGCCGGTTGCCGCCCAGCAGCGACGCCAGCGACAGGATCACCAGGGTCACCAGGAAGATCACGTAGGCCAGGATCTCGGGCGAGAGCCCCACCACCTGGACCGGCAGCGCCGGGTCGTGCCGCATGATCGCCGCCTTCATGCCGGTGTAGTGCATGCCGCACACCGCCAGCCCCATCACCAGGGCGCTGGCGACGATCTGCCACAGGTGGGTGGTGTTGAAGACCAGCCACAGGGCGGCGATCGATGCCACCACCGCGATCCCCAGCGAGATCCCCACGATCGTCAGGTCGTAGGAGAGTTGAGCCTGCATCCGCATCGCGGCCATGCCGGTATAGTGCATGGCGGCCACCCCCATTCCCATGGCCGTGCCCCCGCCGATCAGCCGCCACGGGCTGGTCGGCCCCTTGCCCACCACGTAGATCCCGAGGCCGGTGACGACCACCGCCACCAGCAGAGAAGCCAGAGTGATCGGCACGTCGTAGGCCACCGGCATTCCCATGTCGAAGGCCAGCATGCCGATGAAGTGCATCGACCAGATCGCCCCCGCTCCCATCGCCAGGGCCCCGGCCAGGAGCGAGCGCCACTTCTCGGCGCCTTGGGCCCCGGCATGCTGGCGGCAGAGCTTGAGCGCAGAGAAGGAGCCCAGGACCGAGATCACGTAGGAAAGGGCGACGAGGAACAGGCTGTAGTGCTGCGGCATCGTTTCCATGGCATCTCCCGGCTTCAGGGTTGGAGGTCGGCGGTCGCGCGCAAGCCCGGCCACGTGGCATCGCGGTCCGCCGTGGCCCGCTCGAGGCAGATGATGAGGTAGCTCCGATGGCTGCGCCAGGTGATCGGGATGACGAAGCTCTTCAGATGGCGGGGAAAGGAGATCTTGTCCGGCCGCCCGAAGAGCACGATCGGGACCGAGATCAGGAACTCGCTGCCGAAGTACTGGCGGGCGTTGCCGGCGATGGTGTTGGCGACCTCGCCCACCAGGTCCTCGTGCTCGGAGAAGCCGACCTCGGTCTCGCCCAGGCGGCGCAGCAGATCGGTCAGCTGCTCGGAGCCGGAGGTGAAGTACACCGCGCCGCGGTGGCGCCCGGAGATGCCGATCACCCCGGTGAAATCCAGGGTGACCGAGTCCTCGCCCTTGAGGTACGGCGCATCGACTTGCGCGGCCTCGCCGGTGACCTTCTCGAAATAGCGCACCACGCCGTCGATGAAGACCTTGATCTCCTCGTCGCTCATCGCGTCTCCAAGGCCTCAGACCCCCGCGACCAGGTTGGCGAGCGCAAGGTTGAGGTCCTCGGCCGAGAACGGCTTGACCACGTACTCGTTGGCGCCCCGTTCCACCGCCTCGATGGCGGTCTCGGCGTCGCCCAGGGCCGAGATCACCATCAGGCGGGTGTCCGGCTTCAGGGTCATCATCTTGGAGATGCAGGTCAGGCCGTCCATCTCGGGCATGGTCAGATCCATGGTGACGTACTCCGGGCGGTAGCGCTCGAACAGCTCCATCGCCTCGAGGCCGTTGGCGGCCTGGTAGATCTCGGTCACCCGCTCCGAGAAGATGTGCCGCTCGATGCTCCGCCGGACGGTGCTCGAATCGTCGACGATCAACAATCTGCCGCTGGTCCCCGGCACGGTTCTAACCTCCATTGGGCAGCACGATGTGGAACTCGCAGAACTGGCCGCTCTTCTGCCGCAGCGAGATTTTTCCACCCAGTTTGGCCAGCGCGTCGCGCACGGCGCCCATGCCCATGCCGCGCCCGGCGTCCTCGGTCGCCTGGCCGGCGGTGGTGAAGCCGGGATGGAAGATCATCTGGTCGAGCGCACCCGCTTTCCACCGGTTCTGCTCGCGGTTGAACAGCGGCTCGAGGATCGAGGGCTCGCTCTTGGCCAGCTCCCGCACCCGCACGATCACCTGCTTGTAGTCGAGGCCCCGGCCGTCGTCCTTGAACAGGAACTCGAGTTTGCCGTTGTTCTGCCGGGCCGCCACCAGGATCTGCCCCTCCTCCGGCTTGCCCGCCACCTGCCGCTCGGCCGGGGTCTCGATGCCGTGGACGACCGAGTTGCGGACCAGCTGGGCCATGACGTTGCGGAGCGCGCTCTTGTACTTGAACGGGATCGCCAGGTCGCCGGGAACACGGAAGGCCACCGCGACCTTCTTTCCCGACTTCTCCGCCAAGTCGTCGACGAAGCGGGTCACCAGCGCCGAGAGCATCTCGGTGTCGCTGGCGCCGGGGGCTGCCTTGAGACTGCGCTGGGTCTCGGCGAAGCGGGCCAGCACGTCGCGGATCTCGGCCAGGCTGTCGACCATCTCCGACAGCTCGAGCACGATCGGGACGAAGTCGCTGCCGTCCATGATGGTCCGGCCCCGGAGCGCGGCCAGCTTCTCCTCGAAGCGGTTGGCGGCGGCGGCGAAATAGTCGATGCGCAGCATCGCCGCCGTGCCCTTGATGGTGTGGACGCTCTTGAAGATGTCCTCCGCCAGGTGGCGGTAGTAGGTGTTGCGCTCGGGGATCGAGAGCAACACCGACCGGCCCTCGCGCAGCAGCGCGTTGATGCTCTCGAGCTCGGTATGGGCGTCCTCGATGAACTCGCGCAGCAGCTGGGGCTCGACGTGCATCACCGACAGCAGCAGCTCGGCTTGGCGCTCCATGCGCTGCTGCGACTGCCTGAGCTGCTGTGCCAGCAGCACCCGGGGGGTGACGTCGGCCACCGTCACCATCGCGTGGCGGATCTCGCCGCCCTCGCGGATGCGCTCGAAGGTGAAGGTCAGGAACTTCTGCTCCAACTGCCCGCTGCGGCTGGGGAACGAAGCCTCGACCTCTTTCAAGGGATTGATCTTGGCGATCACACTGTCGGTCTTGGCCGGGTTGAACAGCAGTCGCAGGAAGCGGGAGGTGAGGTCGTGGGTGCGCTCGGGGGTGATGCGGCGGATCAGCTCGAGGAAGTCGGCCCCCGCCAGCTCCTCCTGGCCGAAGATCTGCCGCGTCGCGGCCGAATACCTCTCTTCGATCGCGAGCTCGGGGGTGAGCAGGAACAGGCCCTCGCGCACCGCCCCCATGATGGTGTCGGTGAGGCCCAGCGAGCGCCCGAGCTCGACGTTCGCCTGCTTCAGGCCGGCCGTGTTGGCCGCCAGCTGGTCGACCATCTGGTTGAACGAGTCCGCCAGCACCGCGATCTCGTCCCGCCCCGCCATGCTGACCCGCACGTCGAGCTCGCCGTCGCGCACCAGGGCGGCGGCCTCGGCCAGGGTGACGACGGGCGTGATCCAGCGGCGGGAGAGAAACAGGTAGGAGGGCAGCAGCACGGCGAGCAGGATGCCGGAGATCAGCAGCAGCAGCGAGCGGGAGATACGGCCGGCGGCCTGTTCCAGCTCACTCCTGGGCGAGACCTGGACCAGCTTCCAGTCGGTCCCGGGCACCGGGAAGACGAGGGCCAGGGAAGGCCTCCCGTCAAGCAGATCGGCCGGAATATCTACGCGAATCGGGACACGGACCGGCGCCGCTCCGCCGCTCGCCGGCTGTCGCTGCTCCCTCTCGATACCGTCCACGATCGGCCGGAAACCGGGATGGCGATCCGCCACCTCGCCGGCGGTGAGCGCCGTCACCAGCTCGGGCCGGGGAAAGGAGAGGAAACGTTGATCGCGATCAAGCAGGAAGGCATAGCCGCTGCCCTCTCCCTGCCATGGCTGGGAGAGACGCTGCAGGTGGGACGGGGCGAGGGGTCTCTCGACGGCGAGCCATCGCCGTACCTCCTCCACTCTCCGCCTGCCGGCCTCCTCCAGCTTGCCAACGGATTGCTCCGCGACCTGCTGCCGGCCGTAGGTGTTCATGACCAGCGCGATGCCCATGAAGACCAGGGAGAACAGCGCCAGGAGCCCGATCACTCCCTGCCACGCCAAGCCCCCCAGCCACGGCCGACGGCGGCTGGCTGCGGGTTGTTCCTGAGAATCCGGATGCGCTACATTGAGCATTGCGCAATCGTTTGGCTTGTCTTTACAGAAAACACGCACACAGCAAAGACGGAGCTACGTTATTTCCTAGACTTTATAGGGAATCTGAGGCGGGCGCAAGGGGAGCGGGATCGTCTTGAACTCGGGCCGCACTTCCCTCTTGACATTGAACGACTCTTCCAGGATAATCGAATTTCCATGAGCGACCTGCTGAGCGCAATTTTTTGGGACAATGCTTCGAATCTTCTAGCAGAGTAGATACCTGAGACGATAACCCGGCGACGCCACGAAGGCGCCGGCCGGCTCATCCCCCAGGGGAGAAAGGAGTCGCCGTATATGTCACGCGTACCGCAGTACATGCACAAGGTCGCAGGTTGGGAGGTCACTGCCACGGGCCTGGCCGCGAACCAGCCCCAGCTCCAGCATCTGGATGGTCATCGGGTCCAGCTTCAGGAGCAGACGGTGGAGTTCAAGGAACTGAGCACCCATTTCAACGCCCTGACTACGAGCAAGCAGGAGGTGTGCAAGGACATGCAGGCGCTGTTCCGCCGGGTGGAGGCTCTGATGGTCTATCTCCGCGCCGCGGTGCGCCAGCACTACGGCAAGGACAGCGAGAAGCTGATCGAGTTCGGTCTGCAGCCCTATCGCGGCCGGACCCCGTCGCCGAAGGCGCCCCTGCCCGAGGCGCCCATGCCTGCCGATCCGACTGCCTGACCCTGCGAAGCAGCCTCTTCTAGCGAAGTAGCCTCACCTCAGGGGGCGCTGTCCAGCGCCCCCTTTCTTTTTTCCTCGCGAATTGGATCTTGAGCGCCGCGGAAGACTTTCGGCGGCCCAGAACCGTCTCCCGGCCTTCGAAATCGATTTTCGCGCGTTCAGGAAGGCTTCGAGCCCGCCAAAATGAATCCCAACAAGTCCGACAAGAGTTGACTCCATTAGATTGAATCCCGACTCATCCGAAAAGACTTTGAGCCCAATAGATTGGATAACACGGCGCCGGAATGATTTTCACTCCAATAGATTGGAAAACAAGACGTTCGTTTTCGTTTCCTATCCGTCAGAATTCAATCCAGTGGATTCAAATTGAAATCCGGCAGCATCTTTTTCATTTTACAAGGCCGAATTGATTTCAACGCGTTCAAATTGATTCTCAACACCTCCGTTCTCATTTCGGCTCCAATAGATTGGATTTCAAGGAACCCGATTTGATTTCGAGTCCGTCAAATTTAATCAGTGGCGCTCGATGTCATTTTCAAGCGGTCGTTCTCATTTCCGGCGTGCGTATCGAGATCCACGGTCAACCACAGGAACGCCGCCACGACGCACACTCCAGACCAGAACACCAGCGTCCCGTTCCACCCCCACGCGTCGGACATCCTGGGCACGAGCCAGATGGACAGGACGCCGCCAAGATTCCCCATCAGGTTGAGCATGCCGGCCGCCGCGCCTGAATTCTCGGCCCCGATGGCTGTCGCGGTGGTGAAGAACGGCGCCTCGGCCCCGTTCACGCATCCAGACGACAGGCTCAGGGCGAGGATCGCGAAGATCGCGCTCGGGAGGACCGCCCCCAGCGTCACAAAACCCGCAGCGGAGAAGAGACACGCCATCGCGACGCGACGCCGGGCCTGCGCGGCGCCGATGCGACGGCCGAGGCGATCGGTCGCCATCCCGATGAGCGGCGCGAGCACGAAGGCGGCGATACTGGGCAGGCCGCCCCACCGGCCGCTGGCGAGGATGGTGAAGCCGCGCCCCTCTGTCAGATAGCGGAAGAACCAGAACACGAACACAAACCATACCGCGGAGTGCAGGAAGTAAGCGGTCGAAAGGCGCAGCAGAGGAACGTTGCGCACGAGGCCACGCAGCTCGGACAGCGCGCCGCGCCTCGCCCGGACTGCATGCTGTTCCGGTTGCGGCGGCCGCCGGGGCATCAGCTTCATCCAGATCAGTGCGGTGACGCTCGCGATGACCCCGCTGAGCACGAAGACCGCGCGCCAGCCGAGCTGCTCCATGACGGGCGCCATCAAGAGCGGGGCCGCCGCCGCGCCGAGGCTCGCCGTGGCGATGTAGATGGCCGTGGCGCGCACGCGCTCCATTACCGGTACGTAGATCATGACTGCCATGGCGGCCACGGGGAAGACCGCGGCCTGCGCGATGCCGAGCAGCACCCGGGTGGACACGAGCACCGGGACGGCTCCCTCGCTGGGTACGGCGCTCGTGAGAAACGACGCGACGCTGCAGCCGAACAGGGCGAGCGCGAGCGCCGTCCGCGCGCCGAAGCGTTCGCCGAACATGCCGGCCGGCACCTGGAAAAGGGCGTACGAGAGCTGGAAACCCCACGCGGTGATGGCGCCCATCCCGATCATCGTGAGCCCCACGGCAGGCACCATGCGCTCCTGCGCCACCGCGACATCCGCACGCACGAGGTACGCGACGCCCGTGACGAGGCTGAGGAGAAGGATGACGCGCCAGTGCTGTGGCATAAAGAGCTCAGTCGGGATCGAGACGATCGTCCAGCCGGAGTCCGGGCTCGCGCGGTCTCAGAGCCATCAGCCTGCGGAGCGGCACATAGAACCAGACGCCGGCCAGCACGGCAATGCCCACGCCGACCAGCCTCGCCTCTTCCTCGGCAAGCGCCAAGACGATGCCGGCGAGCGCGATCATGAAGCTCTTGCCCATCGCCTGATCGATCTCCATCTTCTGCTCGTCTTCCGGTGACATCATCGGTGTCTCCCTGGCTCGGCGGGAAGGGCCTGTGGGAATCGATGAGGAGCGCGTTGACAGGTCCGAATGGGAAGTATACAGGCGGGCCATGAAAGCCATTCGCGTCCACACCCCCGGCGGTCCTGAGCACCTCGACCGAGAAGAAGGCCGCGCTCGCCCGCGAGGCCCGGGGGCGATGAGGGTCATCCTCTACACCGAGCAGGACTTCCTGGCCGGATTCCTGATCCTCGGCGGGATTCAGCACTTCGTCTACGCCGACTTCGTGGCGCAGCTGGTGCCGGCATGGATGCCGGGCCGGCACGTCTGGACTTACCTCACCGGCGTCGCTCTGATCGCGGGAGGCGTGGGCGTGCTGGTCCCGAAAACGGCTCGGCTGGCGGCGCTGATGTCGGGGATCATGATGTTCCTCTGGGTGGTGCTCCTGCACATCCCCCGGGCTCTCGCCGACCTGGGCGACACCGGCGAAACCTCGGGCGTCTTCGAGGCCCTGGCTCTGAGCGGAGCCGCATTCATCCTGGCAGACCGGCGCCGGTTACGACTCAGGCGTCGCGGGTCAACTCAAGCCGGCGCTTGATCGCGAACCAGCGGGTCGTTATCTTCCAAGGCTTGGCGGCGCGAGGCACCTCTCCTGGCGCTGGCGCGAATGCTGCCGCCTACCTCCTGTCCCTGGAAAGAAGGAGACACTATGTACAAACGTTGACGTAGATACGTAATCTGCCTAGAATATACGTGTCCAGGGAAACGGCTAAGATTCAAGCAGTTCCGTCCAGCGGACACGCCGATCATCGGGAGAACGAAATGCGTGCAATCTTCATCAGTTATCGAAGAGATGACGCGGAGGGACAGGCGGGGCGTCTATTTGATGATCTGACACATCATTTTGGCAATGATTCGGTATTTATGGATGTCGCCGCAATCGAGCCCGGCCGCGATTTCCGCCGGGCGATCGACCAGCATGTGGCCTCATGCGGCGTTCTGCTCGCCATTATTGGCAAGAGTTGGGTCACTGCCAAGAATAAGTCTGGCGCGCGTCGGCTCGATGATCCCATGGACTTCGTTCGTCTCGAAACAGCCTCTGCGTTAAAGCGTGATATTCCTGTTGTGCCCGTGCTGGTCCACGGCGCGGAGATGCCGCGTGTTGAGGACCTTCCAGACGATCTGAAGGAACTCGCCTTTCGCAATGGAGTCGAATTGACACATGCACGCTGGGACTCTGATGTGCAGGTGCTAATAAAGGCACTTCAACCACACGTAACGATTAAGGAAGAACCGAACGGCTCGACCACTCGGCTCGGGGGCATCGCATCTCGTTCAATTATTGGGGGCTTGGTTAGCGCGCTTATACTCGCGTCTGGATGGTATGTATGGGAGCAGACCTCTTCAAAGGCGGCGGAAGGAAGGGTGGTGCCAAATAATGGCCCGGACTTACCAGTAATGCCCCTAGAAGAGCCATCTGAGGATAAAACCCCAAACGATGTGGGACCCAAAGTACCAGCATCGCAAGCCATGGAGAAGGGTGATGCGGGAACAACGGGGCGGGTTGAGCCGAAGGACCCGACGAGCGAAGCACTAGAAAAAGGCGACCGAGAGCCCGATATCGAGGTTAGGCAGTCCGTTGAGCCGTCGCCAAAGTTTGCCAGTCTCATCGGCAGCTGGTCGGGAGCCCCCGGCTGCGAGGTAATAATATGGAAGGATGATGGCAAAGATTTGGAAGGGAGCTGTGGTACTGGTGTTCGGCATCAAATAACTGGTCGGTATAATACGGCAAATAGGATAAACATCACGATCACCCGTATCGATCCAAATAATTGCGTAACGAAAGTGGCGGGCACGATAAAGATCGAAACGAGTAATAATATCGAGATGTCCCAGGAGGGTTGGCATGGCTGCGGAGTAACCACCGAACCCGCAACGACAAGTTTGCGACGGCCATAGTACTCAAGTCGAACAGTCGCGTTCTACCTTTCCTCGCCCCTCGAACCACCAAAAGAGACAGCTGGCCAGTCGGACGTCTCCAGCCTCGTCGCCCCTGGTTGGCCTCCGGTCCCTTCGTCCCCAAGTCCCTCGACGCCTACCCTATAGCCCCACCACCCCCCTCCCTGTGAGGCCCCTCTGCGGCCCTACCGCTCCTGGGTGCCACGTGCTTGATGAGGACCATCAACCCTGCGTTGAGTGCTGTGCTCTTCTCTGCCCAACAAGCACGTGGCACCTCTTCCGCGGGGAAGCAAGTAGTAGATCCCCTGCCTCTAGATCCTGATGGGTGGCTGGTGCGGATCTCCGCACCCGAACAGAGAGAAAACGGGCGTGCAACCGGAAGCCGATCGGCAGTCTCGACCTTCCCCCACCCACCCAAACCCGGGGACTCCCGGCAGGAAGAGGTGTGGGGAGTTGACAACAGGCTTCTGATGGGTGGCACCTGCTCCCGGCAACCCCCGATCCCTTGGTCGCCAGAGTACGTTTACTCGAGGCTACCGCCGACCTTACCCTTCACTTCTCTAAACGCCTGTCACTTCCTCCTGGGATACTGTAGACTGTAGAATGTTTAAGGAAAAAGCTGTCGGGCCATCGCGCGCCCCAGAATGGAAGCCGCCATGATCGAGAATCTCTTCAGAGCCGAAGAACTCAAGGCACTCGCTCGCCGCAAGAGCCGCGATCAAGAGTTTCGCACAGTTCGGAACAATGATCTATCGGAGTATCTAGCTCAAGATTGGTCGATTCAGCGAAAGAACAAGGCGACTACTCGATTGCTACGGCCAAAGCCCTTAGAGATCCTCTTGAGGGACCGAGTGTGGTCTCTACTGTACGCGATGGGTTTCACTCACCTTTCTGGGGAGGGTGATGCGATTCTACAGGCCAGAACCAAGAGCGAAGGAGAAGCTCTCCCGCTTGGCGTCGTCGGGCTTGACCACGATATCGCCATAGCGGTTAAGTGTAGATCGGCGTCCTCTCCCAGAAGAGATCCGAAGTTTGCAGAGCACTTGGCCGACCATAGTTTAACAAGAGAACGTTTCGCCAACGCGGCAAACATGCAGTACCCCCTAAACCACAAGCGCGTTCCCGTCTTAGCCGTGTTCACCTCTAATTTAATACTTTCAGAGCAAGACATCGACAAGGCTACGGAACAAAAGATATCGTTGTTCAACGAAAATGATTTGGCCTATTACGAGCAACTGTCATCCCATCTGGGCCCAGCAGCAAAGTATCAGTTCTTCGCCGACATGTTGCCTGGCAAGCGAATCCATGGGCTTCAGCTTGCAGTACCGGCCATTGAAGCAAAAATGGGCAAGCATACGTACTTCTCGTTTTCGATCACACCAGAAGCCCTATTGAAGATCGCGTATGTTTCTCACCGTGCCAAGGGAAAGGCAACGGACGTAAACACCTACCAGCGGATGATCAAAAAGAGCAGACTGAGAAAGATCCGCGAGTACATAAATCAAAATGGCGTATTCCCAACCAACATAGTTCTGAGCTTGGAGGGCCGCAAGAATCTGCGCTTTGAAAGGGCTGGTCAGCAGGGAGGACCGGAGGGAGCCCGTTACGGCATTCTCCACCTATCCCCAGCGTACCGATCTGCCTGGATCATCGACGGTCAGCACCGGCTATTTGCATATTCTGGACTCCAACGCGCAAAGACAAGCTATCTCAGTGTCCTCGCTTTCCAAAATCTCCCTGCAAGCCAGCAGGCACAGCTCTTCATCGATATAAATCACGAGCAGAAGAGCGTAAAGAGAAGCTTGCTCCAAGAGTTATACGCGGAATTGAACTGGGACGCAGACGATGAGGAAAAGCGAATCGGAGCTATAGTTTCCAAAGCAATTCAGGCACTCAACGAAGAAAAGGACTCTCCTCTTTACGGACGAATACTGTTGACCGATGATAGTCCAACTGACCAGCGCTGCATATCCTTGGCCAGCATTTTTAGCGCTCTCAATCAGCCCGAAATGTTTATTGTGAAGAAAAGTGAACAGTATGGCCCCCTATGGGCAGACGACAACGAACGAACTTTGAAGCGGACCCTGCGGGTTACTAAAGCCTGGTTCGGTTGGATACGAGCCGAGTCGGCAGGATGGTGGGACCTGGGCAAAGCTGAAGGAGGGGGTCTTGCGATGAATGACGGGGTTGCCGTCTGCCTTGGTGTTCTTCGCGTCATTTTTCACCATCTGAATTCAAGGGGCACGGACCCAAGTGGTCTTGCCGATAATGAACTACTTGTGGCGCTGGAGCCTTTTGGTGTGGCACTAGGACAGTATTTTGGTAGCCTCGCTGCGGAGAAACGTCAAGTATTTCGTTCCCTTAGAGGAAACCAGGGCAAGGCAAGGGCGCGTCGGGGTTGCGAGCAAGCCCTTCATGAAGCTTTTCCTGACTTCCTACCGCCGGGTCTGGAAGAATTTTTGAAGCTTGAGGCGGCTCAGACGAATGAGCGTGGCTATGGAATAATTCACCGAATCGAGACTGCTCTGCAACGGCTCGTCATTGACACACTCAAGGCGGAATATGAGGACAAGGATGAGGCTTGGTGGTACAGCGGAATTCCAGAGCCGATACGCAAGAAGGCGTCGGAGCGACGCGAGGAAGCACGAGGCAAGGGGAACAAGGAGGGGTATCTTGATTTGATTGACTTCAGGAGCATCGCCACCAAAAATTGGGAGCTCTTCGAGGATGTCTTGCCTCATGGAGAAGGTCGAAGCAAGGACCAGCGCACTGAGTGGATCATGCGCGTGAACGAGTTGCGAAAAGTCGTCATGCATCCTGCAAAACAACAGGTCCTTTCCTGGGATGATCTTGCCGAGCTTGAGAGGTACGACGGTTGGCTCCAGAAGCGGGACGACGATATAGAAGGCGAAACCGACGGAGAGTAGATAGTCACCGCTCGGAATGGTTGGACAGACAACCTTGCTTAGAGGACAAAGCACCTTGACACGACGCGTAGAGCCTTTCTTAAAGTGGCCTGGTGGTAAACGCTGGCTCGTTCCGCGGTTGATAGAGTTAATAGGAGATCTTTCTTTCGATAGGTACTTCGAGCCGTTCGCTGGCGGTGCGGCTCTGTTCTTTGCACTTGAGCCACGGAGTGCGGTCTTGTCCGACATCAACGCCGATTTGATAAATACTTATCGCCAAGTTCGACGGTATGCGCCTGAGATCACACGTAAGCTTAGGAGTCTTTCGGTCGACCGGGAGACGTACTATGACCTTCGCTCCCAGGAGCCCAATAGGCTAATCGATCGAGCTGTGAGGTTCCTGTACTTGAATCGTACCGCGTTTGGTGGTATCTATCGCCTAAATCGCGAGGGTCGCTTCAACGTTCCTTATGGTGGTGGCAAGCGGTCGCCTGAAATTCTTTGGAGACGTGATCTCCTTCGATCAGCTGCGCGAGTCCTTCGCCGAAGCGAGTTAAGAGCCGGCGACTTCCAGTTAGTCCTTCAGGAAGCCGGTGCTGGCGACTTAGTCTACTGTGATCCAACCTACACGGTTTCACACAGCGACAATGGGTTCGTCAGATACAACGAATTGAACTTCCAGTGGGAAGACCAGAAACGCCTCGCTGAGGTTTGTATGGAGCTGCGTGCCCGCGGGGCAACGGTGCTTGTGAGCAATGCCTCGCATAGTGCTGTGAGGGCTGTTTTCAAGCACGCCGAGGTGTATAGTTTCTCGCGACCTAGTACAGTTTGCCCTCGATCAGTTGCCCGGAGAGTAGTGCACGAGGATGTCTTCATTTTTCGCCGGGAAAAGTGACAGATGTTTTAGGGAAGCGAACAATCGCCTTCTATGTGGCCTCCGGTTGTCAACAGCATGTTTTTTCGTCGCACTTGTCCTACTCCTTGGCCCATGGCTGGGGTCAAGGGCGGCGCAGCCGGCGAAGCGAACCCTTGAGCCCAGCCATGGGCCAGGGCACAATCAACAGCGACGAAAGAACATGCCCGCAGGCTTAAGCTGGCGGTTTCCTCTGTTACGCGGAAGGACTCGGCGCCCTCCGACAGCCTTCTATCCGTGCTGGCTGAGGCCAGTCACCCAATGCGGTATTCGCCGAGCGGCAGAAACTGGAAACCTGAAGGGCGGCCCATCTGGCACTCGGCGTCCCGAAGGAAGCCCGCCGAATGTACGGCACGCCCTACCAAACCTCGGGCCTCTTCGAGGCCCTGGCTCTGAGCGGAGCCGCATTCATTCTGGCAGACCGGCGCCGGGCGCTTGAGCGCGAACCTGATGACGTCTCGCCACGCTGGCGGGCTTCCTCATGGTTTGCGTAGCTGCTCATGAGGCCGACCAGGACCGGAAAGACTTCGGGAATGACCTGCGGATCGGCCTAGGAGAAAAATCATGTTCAACCTCAGGAGTCACGATATGAATGCACAGCGCAGGTCTCTACGAACCGCCATCTTCTTCGCTTGTATGGCCATCCTGGCGCTTCTGCCAACCTCGGCGGCGGCGCAGGACGGCGACTATGACGGCCTCCCCGACTCACTCGAGCTATCCCTTGCCCGGTACTATTTCCCGATCCTCAACCTCCATTGCGGCAGCTACGAAGGGACGGCCTACGGCGACCGGCGCCAGCTCTATGGCCTGACCGTATCCGGCTACACCAACTCCTCGAACGGCAGGATTCCCTTCACCGCCCATCCCTACACACCGAACGATGGATGGAACTGCACCGAGGACCGGCAGTGCATCGAGATCCGCTATGGAATCGCGTGGAACTGGGATCTCGGAGACGACTCCTTCGGCGGCTCCCACCGGGGCGACAGCGAAATGTACGCCATCGTGGTGGCGCGCAAGGACACCGACGGCGCGGACTGGGGAGTGAGCTGGGAGGCGGCGCAGAACGATCCCGGCCAGTGGCGGCTGATCAGAGAGTTCATGTCCGCCCACTGGGGGACGAGCTCCGACAGCTCCTCGTTCCGTTCACACGGGAACTATGGAACGACCTCCTACCAGAGGATCTGGGCCGCGGAAGGCAAGCACGGTTTCTATCAGACCCAGAACGCCTGCAACAACGGCGGATTTGCCGGCGCCGACGACTGCGGGGACAACCGCTGCGACATCGTCTCGGAGGTCTTCACGAAGGTGCAGAACATCGGCGAGTGGTACGCGCCGCTGAATCGCTACATCCCCTACCCCGGCTCCTCGAAGACCACATCCCCCTCCGGCTACTACGACATGTGGAGCTATCAGCCTTTCGGTAACGCCACGGCGTACAGGCAGAACATGGAGGCCTGGCTCGACTGGTGCCCGAATACCTGGTGTTTCTGATCTGACTGACCCGGCTTGAGGCGCCGTCCGGGCCCCGCTCTCAACGGCAAGGCCCGGGCGGACGCGGTACAATAGCAACTCGATACACCGGATGACGATACGCGCCTGATCCATGATCAGGTCAACGTGATCGACCGGGGCTACGTAGCGCCAGCCCTCAAGAGCATGGGCAGATGAACGGATACTCCCTGTCGTCGATGATGGGCTCGATTCCGAAGAAGTCGTTCAACACGGATTCCGCCGTGCAGAAGGCGCCTTCCACCCAGGCCTGATCGTTGGAATAGGCCTCGCCAACGATGAAGATGTCCGCGTCCGCTCCTTCGATCAGCTGGGATGGCTTGCGGATCTTCTGCTGCACGTCGCAGACGTCGTAATGCGCCGCGTAGGCATGGTAACCGGCATTGAACGGCGGCAGCGACCAATCCATGTACACCGTCTCCAGCGGCTTCGGCACGGCGTTGTAGTCGGCCTGCGGCCCGAAGTGCAACGTCGCCAGCTGCTCGCACAGCATCTTCACCATGATCTCGGGAGCTTTGCGCGGACCTTCCAGCGGCTGCGTATCCTCTGAGATGGGAATCTTTCGTCCCGCGTCCGGCCCCAGCTCGAGGTCCTGCCAGAAACTGGTGTACATCTCGTCATCGTAACTGGCGAGCAGGCCGTAGACTTTCTTCCCTGCCTGATCGGGTGCGTTGTTCCCGAAGTACACCACCTGCCGGATCGGCGTATCGGTCACGCTCGGGCCGATGGTATTGCGGTAGGCAGCGAGACACAGTTGCTGCTCCTGTTTGAAGGTCAGGCGCTCCTGGATGCATTTCTCTACGGCTGCGATGAAACTGCTCTCCGGAGTGTAGGGCGTTTCCAGGATCGTGATATGGTTGGAACCGTTTTTCATCGCGCTCAGGTATTTCTTGGGGAACCCTTCCTTCGCCAACTTATCGATCACGTTCTGTGTCACTTCGTAGCTGGCCAGTTGCGGCGGGTAAGGAGTATTTACCTGGTCGAGCCACCACTCACTGTCGAAGAACATACCGACCTTGTAGGATGGCTGAAGGATGGCAGACTCCAGATAGAGCTGCACCTTCCGGTGGTTGAGCACGTCCAAGCCGCCGTGATCCTGATAGCGCGCGGCCTGCGCGACCAGCTCGATGGAATGGCGCGGCATCGCCAGCCAGGCGGCGTCAGTCGTTCCCGAAGCCGATTTCTTGTCGGGATTCTCGCGCGTTGCGAGCCCGTAGTGGATCACGCCATCGATCTGCAGAATCGAATGCAGGCGTGTATTGGGATGATACTTGAAGTGCACGCCCTTGCGCTTCGCCAGCTTCACGATGGCATCGAACAGGGCATTGAACATACTGGAATAGCCGGTGGTCAGCGTCTTGTATTCCGTGCCGGGGGTGAATTCGTTGTTGGCCTGCAGCGCAACCGCCGAGTTCCAGTTGATCACGTTGGAGGTATAGCCGTTTCCGTCGGAGACATAGGAGAAGCCCTCCGAGCCCAACTGGTCGTACATCAGGTTCCAGTAGCCAATGTCCGCGAACCGTTCCCCCTTCTTGTAGACGCAGGAGTCGGGCGTGTCCACGACGATGCGGCCATTCTGATAGAAATGGCACCACTGGCGTCGGGTCTGAGGCAGGGCCTTCTCGGTCCCTGCCAAGGCTTCAATCGTATTGAAGCCCATGTCCGGCGACTCGTCGGCAGCGTAATGGTCGACGTTGTACGGCGCCGGATTGTTGGAGGTGATCTCGTTCAAATACATGTTCTTCGTGCGCAAGTAGTACAGGGGGTTGCTCGACTCGTTGAAAGGCACCGAGTCCTTGTCGAGGCCCAGCTCCTTGATCACGGTCGTGACGACCCGGTGCCCTCCCGCCTTGCCGCCGTTGTCTCCGTTCCAGTCCGAATAACGCATGCCGCCCAATTCCACATAGGATTGCGCCTGGTCGTTCTCGAAGTGCCAGGTGCAGACGCGGGCGCCGGCCGCGCGGGTTCCCGGATGTTCCTTCGAGAAGTCGTACTTCCCCCAGTCGTAGAGCTCGAGCGTGTCGCCCTTGGCCAGTTGCCTTGATTTGTCCTTCCCGTTCTTTGCCTTGCCATCCAGCAATCGCCAGGCCGTATAGAGGCCGGCCGCGCCGGCGCCGAAAATCGAATAGGTCTTGCTCTTCATGATGTCTTATTCCTCTCCGAGTCGTAGCATTTGTCCGGGCAGGTCCTTCTCAGGGATAACGACTTCGACCAGCGCGGGTTGTCTGGTCAGCTTCTTGAGGTCTTTCAGCGCGGCGGTCAGCTCGCTGATCGTCTTCACGCGGTAGCCTTTCGCGCCAAACGCCTGCGCCAGGGCCATGTAATCCCATTTGGGCAGGATGTCGAAAGCGTCGAACTTGTGTTGCGGACCCGGTTGAAACGACGTAATGTCGACGTAGACCTGCTCGATGGCATAGACGCCGTTGCTCATGACGAAGATGACGGCGTTCAGGTTGTTCCTGGCGAGAGTGGAGAGCGACTGGCAGACCATCATGAAGCCGCCATCTCCGGCAATGGTCCAGGCCCGTTTTCCGCTTCCGAGCTGCGCTCCCGAAGCGGCGCCCGTTTCGAAGCCGATACACTGCCAGGCCGCCGAGCCGATAAAGCTGTTCTGGAAAAGACCGTAAGCGTTCGTGGCCACGTAAAGCGAGCAGCTGACACCCAGGGTGATGACGATCTGGTCGAGCATCCCGTTGTCCTGCAGGAACTTCATCGAGTGTTGGAAGAAGCGGTTGTAGGTGATGATTTCAGGCTTGTCGTTCCAGTGCGGGTCCGAATTGGAGACCCATGGCTCCGGGTAGGGGGGAGGGGGCGGGGCCACCGTCGAAACCGGATATCCCTTGGTCTTCTTGAAACGTTCCAGCAGGGCCGCCATGAAATCCTTCATGGTTACGCCCTCGTAGACAAAGTATCCCGCGCGTACCTCTTCCGTCGTAGCCAGCACCATGTCGGCGTACTTGTTCTCGACGAACCACAGGTAATCGTCGGTGATGATCGTGCCGAGCGTCAGGAAGCAATCGGCCTGCTGGACGAGGTCGCGCACGCTCGCGATGGAGGCGGCGTCGGAATAGGTCCCGATGAACTTGTCACCCTCCTCGGTCAGCACCGTCTTGCCGAGCGTCGTGGTGGTATAGAGAAAGCCGCTGGCATCGATGATCTCCTGCAGCAGGTCCGACAGTCCGTGCCGCAGCACCTCGACCCCGGCGAAGATCATCGGGTGTTTCGCCGCGGTGATCTGCGTCCAGGCCTGTGAGACCGCATTTTCAAGGGCCAGCGGTTCGCTCTTGAACGAGAGCGGCTGCAAAGAGCGGCGGGAAGGTTTCGGGCAGGGTTCGCCCCAAACCTCTTTGTAACAGGCGATGTAGACCGGCTTTTTGTGGGTGATCGCCGCAATCAGCAGGTTGTCGATTTTTTCGGGCGCGCCCACCGATGTGCTGAGGGTTTCGGCGGCGACGGTGACATGTTTGTAGACTTCCTCGTCGGCCTGTAGGTTGCCCGTGGAGTGGTGATAGAGAACGTTGTACATCTTCGTGATCTGCCGGGCATCCGCGCCGGGCGCCGCGCTGATCACGACCACCGGGCTGCGCTCGACGTAAGCGCCCGCGATGGCATTGAGCGCGCTGAAAGTGCTGACGCCATATTGCAGCGATACGGCGCCCAGACCCCTCGTACGCCCGTAGGCGTCGGCAGCGTAGGCCGCATCCAGCTCGTTGACAGCGCCGACGGCATTGACGCCATCGAAATACTCCAGTGCCTGGGTGAAATGTTTGACGTAGTCACCAGGGATCTGAAAGACGTCGGTGACGTTGAGCTGCTTCAAGCGAGTCAACAAATAGTCCGCAACGGTAAACGGTTGTTTGGGCATAAAACTCCCTGGCTGCACCGGCAGCCCAGCTTCCCCTTGCATCGAGGACGTTTGAAGACTAGTGGCTCGTAACGCGCAATCATAGACTATAATCGTGTGCATGAAAAATGCGATGGTGTTGACGCCTGAGGAACAGGTAGAGCTGAGTCGTCGGAATACGAGCCGGACAGGGCGGGCTGAAGA
>JAXDKG010000026.1:0-271873 GCA_034667225.1 Acidobacteriota bacterium | reverse complement strand
CTTCAACCGACCTCCAGTCCCTCAAGCTCTCCCGCAAGCCGTCTGGATCAACCCGCCAGAGCAGGCGGCTCCCAAAGCTTCCCTCATTCCCGAGACCCTTCTGTCTCAAGGGGCTTGACAGGTTCCGTAGTCGCTTGCCCCGTGGGGATAGCCTCTCGCCCGTGGGGATAGCCACTCGCCCCATGGGGCGAGTCACTCGCCTCGTGGGGCAAGACGCTCCTCACCCCTCCCCCGCTGCGTGGGAGAGAGGGCCGGAGGGTTGAGGGTCCGACTGTGGCACAGTTATTCCGTGACGAGCCCCTAGCTACAGGAATTGAAGAAGCCGACCCCCTGGATGACCGCTGGCGCGGTCTCCGGTCCGGATGCTGGATGGATCCGGATCGGGGAGGGGGTCGGCGTATCCGCGGCAGGTGCCGCGGCAATGGCAGGACCGGGCGGCGGTGCCGGCACGGGGAAGTGCGGCACCGTTACGCCAGATTGCTGGCAGCAGTCCTTTCCCAACTCCTCGCAGGCCGCCTTGGCGGCCTTCTCGCCCATGGGGCAAACCTCCTCCGCGCAGAGGGGAATCCCCAGCAGCAGGACGAGCGCACCGATCAGAGAGACAGAGGAGAGAGTGCGGAGACAGCCGGGACGACTGGCCATGGCCTCATGGTACTCCTGGGAGGCAGCGAGTGCAAATTCCCTGAAAGGCGGTCTTTGACCTGCCCGCGAGCGAGGTGCTCGGAGTCAGCGTGATGCCAGGACTTCGACGCCCGCCGTTTGCCTGCAGGACTGGGCGCAACGGCGGCACATCTCGGCGCAGCGCCGCATCATGTCGTCGTCGGCCATGCGCTCGCAGTCCTCTGCGCAGCGCTCGCAGACCTCGGCGCAGGCCCGGCAGGTCTCGGCGTGCAGGTCCGAGTGGCGGATCATGAAGTTGGCGCTGGTCTCGCAGATCTCGGCGCAGTCGAGCAGCAGCCGGATGTGGTGCGGCTCGGCGTGGAGGCCTCCTCGGTCCAGGCTGTGGGTCATGGTGTGCAGGCAGACTTCGTGGCACTCCTTGCAGTCGTCGATGCAGTGCTTGTGCGGGTGTTTCTTCATTTCGGGTCCTCCTCGGAGAGCTGAGGTTCAAGGCCGAAAGGGCTGCAAGGTCCGGGCCGCCTCTTGTGCCACAATTCGCTCGCCATGGGCGCCGGACACGCACATCACCATCATGGAAATGCTCATTCAGCGGGCAACCGCCGGCGGTTGGCCCTGACGCTCGGCCTCGCCGCCTTCTACATGCTGGCCGAGGCCGTGGGCGGCTGGCTGACCGGCTCGCTCGCCCTGCTCGCCGACGCCGGGCACATGCTCTCGGACGCCGCGGCCCTCGGCCTTTCACTCTTCGCCATCTGGATCGGGCAGCGCCCGCCCACCCCGCGCCGCACCTGGGGCTACTACCGCACGGAGATCCTCGCCGCCCTGGCCAACGGCGCCACCCTGGTCGCGATTTCCGTCTGGGTGGTGGTCGAGGCGGCCGAGCGCTTCCGCAACCCGCCCGAGGTGGACGCCCCGGTGATGATCGCGATCGCCGTGGGAGGCTTGGTGGTCAACCTGATCGGGCTGGCCATTCTGAGCGGCGGCCGGAACGACAGCCTGAACGTGCGCGGGGCCTGGCTCCACGTCCTCACCGACGCCCTCGGCAGCGTCCAGGCCATCGCCGCCGGCGCCCTGATCTGGGCCTATGGCTGGAATTGGGCCGATCCCGTGGCCTCGATCCTGATCTCGCTGCTGGTCGTCTACTCCGCCTGGCATCTTCTCAAGGAGACGGTGGGGGTGCTCATGGAGGGGACGCCCGCCCACATCGACCTGGACGAGGTCCGGAACGCTCTCGCCGGCCTGCCCGGCGTCCGCGGCGTGCATGACCTCCATGTCTGGACCATCACCAGCGGCATGGAGGCGCTCTCGGCCCACCTAGTGGTGGTGGAGGAGGCCTCCACCACCCTCCTGCTCCGGCAGGTCCAGTCCTCCCTGCACGACCGGTTCGGCATCCACCACACCACCGTCCAGATCGAGCCCGAGCCCTGCGGACGGCAAACCCACCCCTGACGGCAGGGTGCTTGCTCTTTCCCCCGGAGTGAGGCGGGGCCGTTTCCCGCCGCTCTGCCAAACGACATGGAGGAACACGATGGCCAATCAGAGCAGCAAGAGAGGCGTGCGTTCCGATTCCCAGAAAAGAGACCGCTCGCGCCACGACTTCGACCCGATGCCTGCCACCGCCCCTGTCGAGGGAGCCTTTGGACACCCCGGCGAAGCCTCCGAGCAGGAGCGCCCCACCTACGACCGGGAATCCGAGAGGAGCGAGCGCTAGTTAGACCTTGAGTGGGCCCCGGCCGGGGGTTCCGGCCGGGGCAGTAGCTCCCCTGGGCGTTCCTCCGGCCTGAGTAATGCTAAAATCTGCATAGATCTCTGGCAGTCCGGGCTGTCCCGGTGAGGAAACGTCCATGCGCTGTACCCTTCGGCTTGCCATTGCGGTCGTCCTGATCCTCCCGTCCGCGGCTCTCGCTGCTCCGCAGCTCGTCCGCGTCCCCCAGGACGCCAAGGACGTCCAGACCGCCATCAATACCGTTGCCGACGGCGGGGTGATCGAGATCGCGTCGAACACCTATCCGACTCCACCGAGGGGCTTTGCCATCTCCAACGAGCGCAAGGGATTCACCGTGCGTGCCGCGGGGACGGTGGTGTTCGATGGCGGGGGGGCCAACCTCCTCCTCCGCTACGAGAACGGCCAGCGCAACCGGGGCAAACTGGTCACCTTCGAGGGGATCACCTTCCGCAACGGTGCCTCCCTCACCGAGGGCTATGCCGGCGGGGTCACCCTGAGCGCCGCGGAAGCCCGGTTCGTGGGCTGCGCCTTTGAGAACAACACGGCCACGGGCAAAACGAGCGGGGGAGGCGCGGTAAGGGTCCTGGAGGGGAGCGACGCCACGTTTGCGGGCACGATTTTCCGGAATAACTCGTCCCTGAACCGGGGCGGCGCCATCGAGGCGATCGTCTCGACCGTGACCATCCAGGGCGGCGAGCTGACGGACAACCGGGTTAATCTGCCGGGTCACAAGGCCGAGTCCGCGGGCGGCGGCATCTACCTGCTCGACTCGACCCTGCGCGTCTCGGGCGCCCGCTTCCAGGGCAACCAGGCCGGCTGGGTCGGCGGCGCCATCTACGGCTACGGCCGCTGGATCGACCCGGTCTCGACGCCGAAAACCCTGGTGCAGGTCAGCCGCTCGACTTTCACCGCCAACTCGGCGGGCGGGACCATCCCGTCGCCCACCGCGACCACGGGAGGGGCCATCCACGTCGAGGACCAGTCCACTTTGGAGGTCGACTCGTCGGTCTTCACGGGAAACGTGGCCGAGTTCGGCGGCGCTATCGACAACTATCGGGCGGTCACGGACGTGCGCGGCTCCTGGTTCCAGGGCAATCGGGCGCCGCTCACCGGCACCGCGACCGGAGCCGGCGGCGCGATCTTCGCCAGCTCCCCCGACTTTGCGGACTCCTCGACCGGCTTCGGCGCGATCAACCGGCGGTCCGCCCGGCTGATCCTGTCCGACACCCTGTTTCAGGGGGGCGGCACGGTGGCGCACACGGGCGGGTGCGTGCTGGTGGGGGGAGATGAGAGCCGCGCGTTTGGACAGAACGGGGTCCCGGCCGCGGGCACCGTGGAGGAGAACCGGGCGCGGGTGGAGATGCGGCGCACCGTGTTCTCCGATTGCGACGTGGCCACAGCCCCTCTGGGGGGCGCCGGTACGGGCGGTGCGATCCAGGCCGTGCTCGTGGACCTGCTCATGGAAGACTCGCTGGTGATGGACTCGAACGCCCCGATCGCCGGTGGGGGCCTGGCCCTCGAGCGCGACTCGGTCGGGGTCATCTCCGGCACCACGTTCGCGAACAATTCGGCGGCGCAGGTAGGGGGAGGCGCGCTGTTCCTCCACGGCTCCACAGCGCAGGTCGCAGGGTCCACGTTCATCGGCAACCAGTCGTCTCAGGGCTCCGCGATCTACACCAACCCGCTGACCCACCCCAGCTTTCCCAGGAACGTCGGCGGTCTCGTGTCTGGCTCGTTCTTCAGCGGCAACGGCGGCATTGCGGTCTGGGACAGCGAACCGGGTGCGGGCCTGATCAACGGAGTGCGCTACCACGGCAACCAGTTTTTTCCTGGTGACCGGGTCTACGGCGGCAACGCGGTCAGCTTCGGCGGTGTCAGCGTCGAACAGCTCAACCGGCTCCCGAACAAGAGCGACGGCACCAACGTGCGCCTCACCAGCGCTCCCCGGCTCGGCACGGTGCTCGCGGTGCCGCCGTTCCTCGGCCCCGGCGCCCCGGGAGGGGGAGGAAAGTCTTTCCTGGCCTATGCCTGGAGCGGGGCCTCGGCCACGCTTGCCGGCCGGAGCCTGACCGCCAGAGCGGGTCTGCTGGAGGTGACCGCGGCCGGCGACCAGGCGCTCTCCGTGGACGGCGGACCCGTGGACTCCGCCCGTATCGCTGTCTCCTCCTGCACCTCCGGCCCTTCCCTCTGCCTCAATGGCGACCGCTTCGTTGCCGAGGTGTCGTGGAAGGACTTCCAGGGTAACGCCGGCACGGGCCGGGCCGTCTCCCTGACCAACGACACGGGCTACTTCTGGTTCTTCGACCAAGCCAACGTCGAGCTGGTGGTGAAGGTGCTGGACGGCCGCGGCATCAACGGCAGCTTCTGGGTGTTCTTCGGTTCGCTCAGCAGCGTCCAGTACACCCTGAAGATCACCGACACGGCGACCGGCCGGGTGCGGACCTACACGAACCCCGCCGGCAAGATGGCCAGCGTGGCGGACACCGGCGCCTTTGCGGCCAGCAGCACCACGGCGGCTATGGTCAGCGAGTCCAGGCCGCTCGAGTTGCAGACCGCCGAGGCCTTCACCTGCGTGCCCGGTCCCACCGACCTCTGCCTGAACGGGCGCTTCCGCGTTTCCCTCACCTGGAAGACGCAGGGCAATCAGGGCGCGGGGCAGGCCGTGCCTTTGACTTCGGACACCGGCACCTTCTGGTTCTTCCAGGCCAGCAACGTCGAGGTCGTGGTCAAGGTGCTCGACGGCACGCCGCTCAACGGCCATTTCTGGGTCTTCTACGGCGCGCTGACCAATGTCGAGTACCAGATCACCGTCGTGGATACTCAGACAGGCCGGAGCGTCATCTACACGAACCCGGCCGGGAGAATGGCGAGCATGGGGGATACTTCGGCGCTGCCAAACTAGATCCCGGATCGTCCATGCATCGATAGTCAATATTCTATTTTTTGTCAGTTCCTAAGCCGTTTCTCGTCGTTGCGGGTCGAAACCTCTCCGGGGAGAGAGGTTGGCAAGAAGTTTGCGTCTTCCGGGTACGAGCGTCTGGGACGCCAACGAGGAAGACATCCGTAGCGCGGAGGACATCATGGATCACCCGGTTTCCGAAAGTTGCCTGGAGCGGTTCGCGTTCGGCAAGAGCACGCCGGCGGAGAACCGGTCTCTGGTCTCTCATCTCCTGCAAGGCTGCAGTTTCTGCTCACGCAAGCTCGTGGGACTGATGCGCCCGGACGTCGCTCCTGCAGCGTACGACAGGGTGTTCTCGCGCGTCGAGGGCTCCGTCGCCGACACCTGGAGCGCCCTCCGGCGGGAGGACTTCCAGGTCGCCATGGCCGCGGCCCGGTAGGCTTTCCGGGCCCCTGCCCGTCCCCTGCCATTTGCATCTGGGGTAGGATCGCCCCATGGCCCATTTGATCCTGCACGATGTCGATCCTGAGGTCATGGAGGAGCTGCGCCGGCGCGCCGACCTGCGCGGGCGCGACATCGAGACCGAGGCCAAGACGGTGCTGGAAGATACCCTGGGCTTCTCGCGCGTTCGGGCCCTGGTGCAGGCGCGGCGCATCCGCGAGGGGATCGTGGCCCGTGGCCTGACCTCCAGCGCGGGGCTCCTGCGGGCGGAGAGGGAGCGGCGATGAGGCGCTACGTGGTGGATGCCAGCGTGGCGGCCCAGTGGTACTTCCCCGAGGAGCACACCGAGGTCGCCGAGTCGCTGCTGGAGATCGCCAAGATCGAGCTCGTCGCGCCGGACCTCCTGCACGTGGAGATGGCGGTCCTGGTGCGCGAGCGGGTCCGGCGGGAGGAGATCGACCTGGGCACGGCCGAGCGGGTGCTGGAGGCGCTGCGCAAGGCCCCGATCGAGGTGAAGGCCTCCTCCGACCTGGCGCAACAGGCCCTCTCACTCTCCCTCCGCGAGGGGATCGGCCTCCACGACGCCTTCTACCTGACGCTTGGCATGCAGGCCGGCTGCCCCGTGGTCACCGCGGACCCCCGGCTCATGGATCTCCTCCGCGACAGCCCCTTCGCCCGGCACGTGGTCTGGATCGACGATCTGACCTAGTCCTGCCTCAAAGCCACCGTAGGATCGACCCGCGTCGCCCGCCGCGCCGGCAGCCATGACGACAGCACCGCAACCGCCAGCAGCGCAACCGGGATGGCCGCGAAGGTCACGGGATCGGTGGACGGCACGCCGTAGAGCGAGCCCGCGAGCACCCGGCCGAGGAGCAGCGAGGCCAGGAGCCCCGCGGCGATCCCGGCCGCGACCATCGTCACCCCCTGCCGGAAGACCAGCCCCAGCACGCTCTCGCGGCGGGCGCCGAGCGCCATCCGGATGCCGATCTCGTGCGTCCGCTCGCTGACCGCGTAGGCCAGCACGCCGTACAGCCCCACCGCGGCCAGCACCAGCGCCACCAGGGCGAAAAGGCCGAGGAGCAGCAGGTTGAACCGGCGGTCGGCCACGGAGGTTGCGAGCCGCTCCTCCATGGTCGCGACGTCGTAGACCGGCCGGTTGCGGTCGAGGGCCAGGACCTCGTTCCGGACGCCGGCGGTCAGCGCCGCCGGGTCGCTCCGGGTGCGTACGGCGAGAAACCCGAACGGCCTGGGCTGCTGCAGAAAGGGGCGGTACATCTGGGCGCGCTGCGTAGTCGCCTCCAGGCCTTCGTGCTTGACCTCGGCCGCCACGCCTACGACGGTCAGCGTCCCCTGGCGGCCGGACTGGAAGCGCCGGCCCACGGGGTCTTCCTCTCCCCAGAAGTATCGGGCCATGGACTCGCTGACCACCGCGACGGGAAGGCCGCCCTCCCTGTCTCTCCCGTCGAAGCCCCGCCCGCGAACGATCCGGACTCCGAGGGTGCTGAAGTAGTCGGGTCCGACCGTGGTGACCGCCACCTCGGGCTGTTCCTCCGGTGGCAGAGGCGGCCGTCCCTCCATCTGAAAGCCGCGGCGGATCATGCCGAAGTCGGTGAGCGGTATCGAGTCGCCGAATGAGACCGACTCCACGCCGGGGAGGGCGTGTACCTTGCAGGCGAGCTCGCCGAAGAAGTTGGCCTGCGACGCCGGCGAGGGGTAGCTCTCGGAGCCCAGGTCCACCGCCAGGGTGAGCACCCGCTCCGGCCGGAAGCCGGGATCGACCGCCTGCAGGCGGAGGAAGCTGCGCAGCAGCAGCCCGGCGCCGACCAGCAGCACGACGGCCAGGGCCATCTCGGCTGCGACGAGCAGGCCGCGGGCGGCGCTGGACCGGCCGCGGCCCCCCTCCTTGAGCGGGTCCTGGAGGTCCGGCCGGGACGCGGAGAGCGCTGGAGCCAGCCCGAACAGCAGCCCGGTCCCCAGGGAGACCACGAGGGTAAAGGCGAGCACGGTGCCGTCGATCCCGATCTCCACCTGGCGGAAGAGGCCGTGCGCCAGACCGGCAGGCATCAGGGCCACCAGCGGCCGGACCGCAGCCAGCGCCAGAGCCAGCCCGCAGATCCCTCCCAGGAGACCGAGGAGCGCGCTCTCCGTGAGCAGCAGCCGCGCGATGCGCCCGCGTCCGGCACCGAGCGCCGCGCGGATCGCGATCTCCCGCCGCCGGGTCGTAGCCCGGGCGAGCAGCAGGTTCGCGACGTTGGCGCACGCGATCAGGAGCACGAAGCCGACCGCGCCGAGCAGGGTCAGCAGAGCGGGCCGGATGTCGCCGACCAGCCGTTCCCGCAGGCTCGTGGTCTTGAGGACTGACTCGGGCAGGCCAGGGCGTCTCCCACCTGGTCCCCCGGGCCCTCCTGGTCCTCCAGGTCCGCCGCCGATCATCATGGTGATCTGGCTGCCGCCTGTTCCGGCAGGCGGCGGCCCCTGACGGCCTGGAGGTCCCTGGGGCACTGGATTCGCCTCCGCCCGCGCGAGGGCATCGTTCTCGGACCGGGTCTGGATCCCGTCGAGCTCGGCATGGGCCTGAGCGAGGGAAACGCCCGGCTTCAGGCGGCCGATCATCTGGACGATCGACATCTGCTGCCGCCCGCGTTCGACCGTCTCATCCAGGACGAGCGGCACCAGCACATCCACCTCCGGGTTGCGCGGGAAGAGGAAGCCGCGGGGGAGCACACCCACCATGGTGAAAGCCTGGTTGTCGAGCTCCAGCGGCTTCTGTTCGAATTCAGCATCGCCAAATAGCCGCTGCCAGAACCGCTCGCTCACGACCGCCACCCGCCCGCCGTTCAGGCGCTCCTCCTGGGGAAGGATGCCGCGCCCGCGGGCCGGCTGCACCCGGAGCGTGGGCAGGAAGCTGGCGGTCACCCGCGCCCCCCGGATGCGCTCGGGTCGCTCGGCCCCGGTGAGTGTGAAGCTCATGCCGTCGTCGTAGGCGGCCACGGATTCGAGTGTCCGGCTGCCGTCCCGCCATTCCAGGTAGTCGGCGGCTGGCAGCATCTCCGCACCGAAGTCCGGGAGGAGGTTGGTGGCCCAGATCAGCCGCTCCGGCTCGCCGTAGGGAAGGGGACGGAGCAGCACGGCATGGACGACGCTGAAGATGGCAGAGTTGGCGCCGATCCCGAGCGCCAGCGTGAGCAAGGCTACGGCTGTGAACGCGGGCCGGTTTGCCAGCGAGCGGAGGGACGTGCGAAGGTCCGAGGCGAGCGTTCCCATATGGTCCTTTCGAGACCCTCGACGGGTCTTGTGCATTCGACCTAGACTTAACGCACGGCCGCCCGCGGAGTTCCGGCCGGCCCCTGAACAGGACGATCATGACGATCGACGACGAAGTCCGCCGGGCGGCAAAGCTGCTGGAGGCCATGATCCAGGCGACAGGAATGTCCAGTCAGGAACTGGAGAAGCGGCTGGAGGCCGCGCCGGGCTACGTCGGGCGTCTCCTTTCAGGCCGGGTGGAGTTGAAGCTCCGGCACATCCTGGCCATCCTGCGGATAGTCGAGATCGAGCCTGTCCTCTTCTTCCAGACCCTATATCCGGAGGCCGGCCCGGCCGGCGGCATGGGGACATCCCTCGAAGAGCTGCGCCAGCGCGTGGCGGCACTGGGTGTGGGCTGCGAACCCGCGGCGCCGAAGCCGGAAGTCGGAATGGATGACCTGGAGAGGCTGGTGCAAGGCGCCGTCCAAGCCGCCCTTTTCAGGCGAAAGCCGGAGGACTAGCTAGCCTTGGAGACGGGCTCGCCAGCCAAGCGCTGCAACTCGGAGGCTACGGCGCGCAGCAGGGATGCGCTGGCACGGTCCCTCTCGATGGCCTCCTGCAGCATGAGCAGCCCTGCGATGGCCTCCCGACGGATTCCCCTTGCCTCGAAGATCGCCACAGTCTCGCCGAGCAAGGTTTGTATTTCGCGGGTGCGCCCTTGCTCCAGCCAGAGCGCCGCGAGGTCCAGGGAAACGAGGGCCATGTCGTAGGGGATGCCGGCGTGGGCAAAACCTGAACGGACCTCCTGGAAGGAGCGCTCCGCCTCCGCCGGGTCAGAAAGGCCCGACGCAATCCGGCCCTCCAGCCAGCGTCCCTTGAGCCGATCGAGCAAACCTCCGTGGGCCGAGTAGAGAGCGTGGCTTTCTCGGAACAAGCGCTCGGCCTCGGCAATCTGCCCGTCATCCACCAAGTGAGATAGCAGGTTGTGCACTGTGGCTAGGACGAGCTTTGGGTCTCGCTCGGCGTCGATCAAGGCCAGCCCCTCACTAAGGAGCCGCACCGCCGTTTTTAGGTCGAGAGCGTAGGCTGCCGCGTTGCTCTTGCTGATCAGGGTACGACCGGCCTCATGGTGCTCGCCCAGCGCCAAGTGGATCGCGTATACCCAATCGAGGAGCTGAGCTGCCTCGGTGAGCCGCCGCTGGTCTATCCGCAGCGAAGCAGTCAGGTCCAGCAGCCGCGCAAGAAGTCGGGGATCTTCAGTGCCCTCGCGGGCCCGCTCCAGAGCAGTGGTGAGATCGGACTCCGCACCAATCAAGTCGTCGGTTACGCGGCGGGCGTTCCCTCGCTCGGCCCAGGCGCGGGCCTGCAGGTCGGCAAGTTGACAGGGACCTCTGAGGTCTGGAGATAACCTCTCGGCGAGACTGACCGCAAGAGAGGCGGCAGCAACTCTCGCTGCAGGTCCGCCCTGACGCAACTCGCGGCATCGGGCCAGGATCTGCTCACAACGTTCCCAATCGGTCGGGGACCCGACGCCCGGCACCTCAGGCAGCGGAACCTCCCGTAGAGGCGGATCCTCACGGTCGCGCTCTGCTTCGCGCCGCTCCCTGGCTAGCGATGTGGTATAGCGTCGCGCTGCCGCAAAGGCACGAAACAGCGGGAAGTCGTACTCGGAACCGACTTCGACGGGCTCGTCGGGGATGAGGTTCGGGGTCAGAACGACGCCCGCCAATGGCTCCATCTGCTTGCGGCAACTCGCGCAACCGGTCAACAGGTGGGCTATCACGCTGGCCGCTTCCCTGGGCGGAAGCTGGCCCAGGAGGAAAGCTTCCAGCTCGATTGCGCGTGGGTGGTGGATGCGCGCTCCAGCCATCATCCCTCCCAAAGGAAATAAAACGAACCATTGTTATTCTCTCATAATTCCTGCTCATGTCGTCAAGGTCCCTGGGGCGGTCCGTCCTCCGCCCCAGGGTGACATGCCCTCAGCCGTGGCAGGGGGTGCCATTCGGATCGATTAGAATGCCGCGCTCGCAGCCGCCCCCGGACCCCGCGGTTGTGGGGCGCGGGGCCTTGTCCGGCTGCGTGTCCCCGAACCATAGACTCCCGACCCAGCTCCAGATCCGTTCCAATAGACCCTCCTGAACTGCATGGGCCCTCTCCGCCGGCCTGGCGGCAGCCGGGAGGGCCATTCCAAGGCCGGCGATCAGGACGAGGGCGAGGGTGAAACCCCGATACGAATTGCGGGACATGGTAATCCTCCTCCTCCGAGGGTCCGCCGGAGCCTCCATGGCTCCGTGCCCGCGGAAGTGCTCAGGCTTCAGAAGTTCCGGCTGCGCGATCTCGAAAAACCCTGGAACGGCCTGTGGGATCATCATCGCAAACGAAAAAACAAATTACCCATAGAAAGAATAGCATGGCCCGTTCATCTATCTGGGAAGTGCAGCGTTTGGGCCAAAGCGGAGACATCCAGCTTGACGCCGAATCGTCGCGGGTATAGAAGAGGGGCACGTCGTCAGAAGTCTCAGGCAGTAATCGCCTCGGAGGCGATCCGGAGGGCCTCGGGAAGATGCCCCGTCTCACCGTCCGCGCTGCTCAACTCGCCGCAACGGCCCTGGCCTTTGCGCTGGCCAGCCGCGCCTCGGCCGTCTTCAGCCTGCCGCATGGGCTCTCGTTCTTCTTCCCGCCCGCGGGCATCTCGCTCGCGGCCGGCGCCGCCTTCGGCCCCTGGGGGGTGGCGGGCGTGGTGCTGGGAGTGATTGCCTTCCCCTGGGGAGCGGCGGACAGCCTTCCCGCCCTGCTCCTCTTCGGCCTGGCCAACGGCCTGAGCGCCGCCATCCCCGCCTGGGTCCTGCGCCATCCGGACGGCGGGACGGGCGTCCGTCTGCGCCGGGTCTTCGACTATGGTGGGGTGATCAACAATCTGGCCTCGGCCATGGTGGGCACCTTCGCCCTCGTCTGGCTCGGACGGGTGCCCGGGCAGCTCCGGCCGGCGGCGAACGACTTCTTCCTCTGGTGGACGAGCGACCTGGCGGCGGCACTGGTGCTCGGGCTGCCCCTGATCCTGGCCCTGCGGCCCGAGGTGCTGCTGACCGGCCCCGACCGGGAGATGATGCGCGACTGGCTGCGCGGTGACCGGCAGCCGCGGCAGCCGCGCTGGTGCGCCGTCCTGGTGGTCGCCACGGCGCTGGCGATCCTGGTCGTGGACCGGCTGAGCCTGGGCTTCCCGCACTGGCTTGCCATCCCGCTGGTGATCCCGATCGGCCTGGCCGCTCTCGAGGGCGGCGCGGGACCGGCGATCCTCGTCAGCTCCTTTGCCTGCGCGGCCTACCTGGCCGTCCTGCTTTCCGGCACGCGAGGAGAGCCCGCCACGGTGGTCCAGGTGCTGGCGCCTGCGTACACCACCGTCGGTATTCTCATGCTCTTCGCCCTCACCGGCGGCTGGCTCGGAGGCCGCAACCGCCGGCTGCTGGACCGGGTGCGCGCCAACGAGGCTCAGCTCGAGCGCGACTTCGAGCGCACCGTGGCCTCCCTGGCCGCTGCCATCGATGCCAAGGACCCCAGGACCGAGGGGCACGTCCAACGCGTGGCCCACCTCTCCGTCCTGGTCGGCCGCAGGCTCGGTTACGACGAGCACCAGCTCCGCATCCTGCGCTACGGCGCCATGCTCCACGACGTGGGCAAGATCGGCGTGCCCGAGGCCATCCTCAACAAGCCGGGCGGGCTTACCGCGGACGAGAAAGAGGTGATGGAGCAGCACGTGGAGATCGGCCTGCGCATCATCCGGGACGTCGAGGTCCTGCGCGAGGTCGACCCCCTGATCCGCTACCACCAGGAGCGCTGGGACGGCACCCGCGTCGGAGTGAAGTACCCGGGCTACTTCGGCCTGCGCGGCGAGGAGATCCCGGAAGGCGCCCGCATCCTGTCGGTGGTGGATGCCTTCGACGCCATCACCCACGACCGGCCGTACCGGGCGGGCAACACGGTCGAGGCGGCACTGGAGGAGCTTCGCCAGGAGGCCGGGCGGCAGTTCGACCCGCGGCTGGTGGACGTGCTCACCGAGGTGCTCCGGGAGGGGGAGTGGTTGCTGGCCGAGCCGTTTTTGCAGACCCAGGTGGCCCTTCGCGCCGCGGCCGGTTAGCCCATGAACTTGTAGCCGAGCCGGTGGACCGTGATGATGTGCTTGGGGTCCGCGGGATCGTCCTCGACCTTCTTCCGCAGCTTGGCGATGTGCATGTCCACCGTGCGGGTGAAGGGGATCGCGTTGTAGTCCCAGACCTCGTCCAGGAGCTTCTCCCGGGTCACGATCTCGCCGCGGTGGCGGATGAAGAAGGCCATGAGCTGGAACTCCCGCGGCGAGAGCTCGATGGGCGAGCCCTCCTTCTTCGCCTCGTGGCGCTTGAAGTCGAGGATCACGTCGCCGAAGCGGTAGCAGTCGGGCGCCGCGGCCTGCCCGGGGATGGCGGAGCGCCGCAGCACGGCCTCGGCCCGGGCGAGCAGCTCCATGAACCCGAACGGCTTGGTGATGTAATCGTCCGCGCCGGTCTTCAGGCCCAGCACCTTGTCGATCTCCTGGCCGCGGGCGGTGAGCATGATGATCGGCACGTTGTTGCCGCCGTCGCGGAGCTGGCGGCAGACGTCGAGCCCGGTCATCTTGGGCAGCATGACGTCGAGGAGGATCAAGTCGGGCGTATCGGCGCTGGCCAGCTTGAGCCCGGCCTCGCCGTCGGTCGCGACCGCCACGTCGTACCCCTCATAGGAAAAGCCGTCGCGCAGAGCGACGGACATCGCCTCGTCGTCTTCGACGATCAGGACTTTTCGCATGTCATGCCTCAGCTCATGCTTCAGATGGCCGCCGGGTTTCGGGGGCGGTTGCCATGCCTGCCGCTCCAGCCGTCTCGATCGGCAGGAGGATGGAGAAGGTGCTCCCCTCGCCCGAGCGGCTCTCGACCGTCACCTGCCCGCCATGGGCCTGGACGATGTGCTGCACGATGGACAGCCCCAGGCCGCTCCCCTTGACGTCGTGGACCAGTCCCGTGCCCACCCTGTGGAAACGGTCGAAGATCTTCTTCTGCTCGGACCGCGGGATGCCGATCCCGTGGTCCTGCACCGAGATCGCGACCGAATCCCCCTCGCGCCGCAGCCCTACGCGGATCTCCTTGTTCTCGGTCTGATAGGAGTACTTGACCGCGTTGTCGAGCAGATTGCTGAGCGACTGGGCGATCGCGCCGGGATCGACGCGCACCGGCGGAAGGGAGCCGGACGGCCCGTCGAAGACCACGCGGAAGCCGTGCTGGCGCAGCCGCACGCCGAACGTCTTCAGGGTCTCGGAGACCAGCTCGGAGACGTCCACCCGCTCGAACTTGTAGCTCTTGCGGCCCGACTCGATGCTGGCGAAGTCGAGCAGGTTGTTGATGAGCTGGGTGAGGCGCCGGCTCTCGGTCTCGATGTACTCGCCGTACTCCCGTACCTTGTCCTGGTTCTCCACCCGGCCCAGGCGGAGGAGCTCGCCGAAGACGCGGATCGAGGCGAGCGGCGTGCGCAGCTCGTGGGAGACGTTGGAGACGAAGTCGTTCTTCATCTCGGACAGCTTCATCTCGCGTGAAGCCGTGCGCAGGGCGAGCACGATGCCGCCCAGGAGGACCGCCGCGAGCAGCGCCGACAGCCCCAGGTTGACTCCGAAGTTGCGCTTTGCCACCTGTCCCGCCGTGGCATGCCGGCTGTCGAGCCCGACCCTCCAGTTGGTGAACACGAAGGAGAAGTGCTTCTGGGCTTCGGCGGGCCCGGAGAGCCTGGCCGTTCGGAAGGCCATGTCTCCTTTCCCGTCCCAGACCGCGACCACCGGCTTGTCCCTGGAGGAGAAGAAGGCGGGGAGCGACTCCTTGATCGCCTCGGGCAGGACCTCGTTGCGGAAATAGTCCTCGTCGAGGATCATCCCGGCCACGCCGACGACCCGGGAGGCGTCGTCCGTGATCGGGTTGAGGATCATCGGGTACTCGGGAGCGCGATGGTCCACGAAAACCTGGACCGGCTCGGAGAGCACGCCCCCTTTGTGCGCCAGCGTGAGGAGGGGGGAGTAGGCCACGTAGATGGCGCGCGCCTCCTCCGACGCCTCGGCCGGCGTGAAGCTGGAGCAGCTCGGTTCGAAGTAGAGGACCTTGCCGTGGTTGTCGTGGACGAAGCTCGCCACGAACAGCCGCTTGACGCCGGTGACCCCCTTCTTCTTGAAGTGATAGGCGGCCTTGTCCAGCCGGTCGTTGAGGAACACATAGTTCCCGACGTTGAGCACCCGCTCGGCGTCGTTGCGGTAGCGCCACTCGACCTTGTCCACCACCGCCTCCAGGTAGTTCTTGAGGGTGGCTTCCTGGACCTTGGCCGAGTTGTGCTCGAGCGTGACGAGCCAGCTGTATTGGAGGCAGAGCAGGACCGCGAGCGGCGCCAGGACCGCTATCAGCCCCACCCACAGGGTGTGCCTGCGCAAGAACGTCGCGCCGGATAGAGGAAGCTTCATGACGAGAGGATTATGAGGCCGATCTCCCGGCCTGCCGAGGCCTTTTACAACTTCATTACAGGGTTTGCGTCGTTTTACCGGCGGCAGAGGTTCTCGCGCAGTGGAAGAAGGAGTACGATACGGCCGTGGCGGTCACACAGACCGACAACTAGACCGAATTGCCGCGGGGCCGGTATCCATCTCTCCCCGGTCCCGCGGCCTTTTTCTCCTTCCCCCCATCCCCTCCAAGCGGCTTTTTTACTGGGACCGCCGGCTCCGGGCTTGTTGCTTCCTCGCATGCCGGGCCTTCCCTTGCGACATCCTGTGGCGATATCTTTGGCTGCATGGACACGATTTTCCGAAAGTACCGCAGCAAAGGAGAAGTCTGGCAGCTCGGCAGGGATCGAGCCCTGTTCTGGACCTCGGAGGAGGAGGGCGGCCGGCCCTTTCGACCCTGCGTCCTGGTCTGCCTCAGCCTGCGCACCGGGCGTTCGCATTCGATCGTGCCGGGCACGGCCGAGCCCGAGCCGGAAGCATTCCTGGAACTGGTGACGCAGACTGCCCGGGCGTGGCGGCTCCGGCCGGAGCGCATCGAAGTGACCGATGCCCGGCTCGCCGAAGACCTCCGCAGGCTTCTCGCGGCCGCGAAGGTGCCGGTCGAGCTGCGGTCCGACCTCCCGGAGCTCCGCGTCCTGCTGGAGCAACGGGAACGTTCCCTGCGGAGCCTCCTGCCGCCGCCTGCCTTTGAAGCGCCCGGGCTCACGGTCGAGCGCATGGCTGCCTTCGCCGGGGCGGCGGCCCGTTTTGCCGCTGCGGCTCCATGGCGCCACCTGGACATGGACGACCTCATGGTCCTGGAAGCCGACGGCCTCCCGCGGGAGCTCCGAGAGCCCCAGGTCCTCGGACCTCCTCACTCCGCGCCAGCGGTCCTGTTCCATCCGCAGGAGCCCGAGAAAGAGCCCAACGGCGGCTTCGAAGCGGGGCCGGAGTGGGATGAAGGCGAAGAGGACTGGGAGATGGAGCCCTGGGAGGACGACTGGCCTCCTGAGGAGGGGCTCTGGAAGGTGAGCCTCGTCCCGCCCTCCGATCTGCCTCCAGAGGATGTCGAGCTCTGGCTGGAGCACGGCCTTCCTCTCGCCGACTCCAGCGCCTATCCATTGGCGCTCCGCCACTTCGACGAGGTCACCGAGCGTCCCGACGCCCGCTACCTGCGCTGGTTCGAGGTGGTCCTCGACGCCCTGGCATCCACCACGGAGGAGGAGATGGACACGGGCCGCTGGGAGAAGGAGGTCGTCACCTCCGACGGCCCGGTGCGGCTCGTGCTCTCGCTGCCCGAGGTGCTCGACCCGGCCTATGCGGACAGCCTCCCCCGGGAGGCGGGCGACGACGTTCCCGACGACATGAGGCTGGGCTTCGAGCTGGCTACCGAAGCCTACGGGTCCTTCGGCCGGCGGCAGATCCACCTGGCCCGCCGGGCGGTCGCTCTCTGGCCCGACTGCATCGAGGCCTGGCTCATACTGGCCCGCCGCGCCCTCGACCCGGAGAGCGCCCGGGACCTGTACGCCAAGGCCGCGTCCGCCGGCGAGCGGCTGCTGCCCGGCATCGAACGGCGGCGGGATCCTTTTGACGAGGACGAACAGATGGCCTTCGCCCCGTACTGCTGGGCTCGGAGCGGCCTGGCCCGGACCCTCTGGACCCTGGGGGCCCGGGAGGAGGCGCTCGATCACTTCCGCTGGCTCCTGGCGATAGCGTCGGACGATCCCAAGAGCGCCTGGTACCTGGCTCACGCGCTCCTGGCGCTCGGACGGGATGAAGAGGCCGAGGAGCTCCTGGCGCGATACGCGGACATGAGGCCTGACTGGCTCTATGTCCGGGCACTTCTGACCTTCCGCCGGGAGGGGGATTCCCCGGCCGCGCAACGGCAGATGGCTGCCGCCCTCGCGGGGGACCGTCACCTCGCGGATCAGCTTCTCGGGGCTGTCCAGTCCGAGGAGAGCGAGGAAGAGAGCCCTGTCCTCTCTTTCCAGGAGGTCTGGGCGGACACCCCAGGAGCCCTCGATGCGCTGCGCGACCAGAGCCTGGCCTTGGCCCACATGGCCAAGAAAAAGGGCGAGAAGAAGAAGCGGAAGCGAAGGCGCCGGTAGCACCAGACCCGAGCGTCTTTTTACTGGGACCGCCGGCATCCTGCCGGCTCCGGGCGGCGCGGCTCCTAATAGTGATAACGGCACTGGAGGAACACGACCCGATCCTCGATCACGAGGTAGACGAGCCGGTGTTCCTGGTTGAGGCGCCGGGACCAGGTGCCCGCCAGGACGTGTTTCAGTGGCTCTGGTTTGCCGAGCCCCGAGAAAGGGTCCCGGAGACTCGCCTCGACGAGCTCAAGGACCTTGAGAGCGATCTTGCGGTTCGTCTCCACCCAGTAGCGGAGATCGTCCCGGAACTGAGGCTGGAAAACCGCAAGGCGCTCCTTCTTGATGGGACCTGTCACTCTTCCGGTCCGAGCCCCATTTCGCGCCGCAGATCCTCCACCGTCCGAGGCCCGGCGGCCTGGGTCCGGGCTTCCCGCAGGGCCGTCAGAAGACGCTCCGCGTTCTTGGGCGAGCGCAGCAGGTGCGCAGTCTCGAGCAGCCCCGTCAGCTCCGCGGCGGAGATCAGGGCCACAGCCTCGGCACCTCGACGCTGAATGATCACCACCTCGTTGTGGTCCGTCACATCGTCCATGAGCTTCGCGAGATTGGCCCGAGCACTGGTATAGGTCGTCTGGATTGCCAAGGCTTGCCTCCTCTATCTGTACAGGATGACTGTACGACAATGGCAGGGATTCCTCAAGCAGTCAGCCGTGAGCCCTCGTCCCGGACTCCACCCGGAGCAGGCGCCGATGATCCGGCTCGCCGAATTCATTTCCTGGTGCCCCGAGGCCATGTTCGAGAACCTGGAGGCGGCCTATTCATCGGCGGTCACGAGGAAAACACCGCCAGTGTCCGTCCCTTCTCTTTACAGGAGGCGGGCTCTGGAGAACAGACGATGGATCGCAGCAAAATCGCTTTCGACTATCTTGGACAGGCCCGAAGTCTTGGTACGCGGGTATCCACTACGGCCTTTGCCGTCTCTCTGACGCTTGCGATCCTCTGGCTGTCCGCTCTTGAACCGAAGGTCCCATACATCCGGAATGCGGTGGCGCGACGTCAGTTAGTTTCTCTTTCCGAGAAACGACTCAGAGCTCTTTCCGACGAACTGAACCGGCAGCAGAAAGCCTATTCCGAGCAATCCGAGGTCACGCTCGAAAAGTCCGACCCCACAAGGGTGCTGCGAGTCACAGAGAACCATCTCACGAAGGCTCGTCGCCGGCTCGAACTGGAGAAGGAGTATGCCGAGGCGCGCCTCAGTTTGGCCCGGCAGGTTACGTTCAAGCTACTCGGATTCGAGTTCGTCGTGCCGGGGCTCTGGGCCCCGCTCGCCTGGACGGTCTGTGTTTTAGCCCTTCTCCTTTACCTTGCGAGGCAAAGGAGAGAGATCTTGGCTCTCTATGGCAAGGGGCTTCGCATCCTGCACAACGAGTCGGGCCCACCTCCCGACTTGCGAGACAGCGCAAGCCCCTGCCCTTTCTGGGTAGCGCCGCTTCCGACACACGACGGTGCGCACCTGCCGAGTTCTCTCCTAAAGTCGTCCCTCGGGTGGGATAAGGTCCACCCCGCACGCATAGGCTTATGGGTCGTCTTATTGGTCATCTCGCTGGCAATCGTGCTGAGGGTTACCTTTATCGGAATCCTCATGACCCAGTCCTCGCCAAGGGGCATCGATACCACAGGAGTGTGGCTAGTGCTCTTAGCCTGCGCAGTGTTCTGGGCCTTGCTGGCAATCTCGCTCTGGTGGTTCTACCCCGCGCGGGTAGCGGACGACTTTCCCTCTGAAGCGCGAACTCCCGTCGTTTCGCGGCGACTTCTCTTCACTGGAATCGGGATCGCCGGTCTCGCCGTGCTGTCTCAGGGCTTACTACGCTGGTTCGAGAGAGACGTAAGGCTCCTGTTCTTGACTCCTCGGTTCGTACACAAAAAGCCATTGAAGAGAAGGCCTCTTTCGGCTGGTTTCTACGAGGCTCGCAAGGACCGGCGAATCTACGCTTCCGATGGAAAAGTCTTTTCGCGCCCGCTCCGCAAGGTGCCCGCTTCGGACCTGATAAAAGTCTCACTGGATCGGATGAGCGCGAAGGACCTTCCGCGGGTCCACCCAGGCTCTCTTCTAGCGTGGCTACATGTCATGATCCACCGGGAGATCGGGAGCGGCCGAGTAGATGCAGCTTGCGAGCTCCTCGTTTCGGCGCTCGCACTGGATCATATTTGGCGCAGAAAAGCCGGAAGGAAGGCAAACCTTCAGCTCTACGACTTAGTGGCCTCCGTGTCTCGGGATTTGAATAGCAAGGAGACTTTGACCAAAGTCACTGCGCTCGCGAAGGAAGTGGCAGTGGACACTTCATTTCCCTACGATAGGAATGCGAGGAGGATCACGGAAGCACTGAGAGAGAGGGTTGAAAAGTGGAGTGATCCTGCAAGTCCCTGGAGTTTGAAACGGGCTGTGTCTTCTAAGGAAAGATCCTCCCCCCTCGGGGGGAGAGATGTCCGTTCGAATCGGACCCGGCCCTTCCCCCCCTTGCCTCCAGTGTGAGCCACGGCGAGCACAGGCTGTTCCAGAGAAGAAATAAGTCGAGAAATACAACAGGCCGGCTCCGGGCTCGGCACCTCGCCTCAGGTGGGAGGGGAGAGATGGAGGGCATACACCCTCGTCCCAGCCTCCCCCCGGAGCCGACCTGCCCTCTCCTCGACGGAGCGGGACACACGGCTTCCCTGAAGACCAGGTCCCCTTCAAGTTGGCGGACGGCGGCGTCCTTGGACACGGAGGCCAACCGTCCTTCTCAGTTTTCAAAGAACGCCTCCCCATTTCGCGGAGAGGGAGCCCTCGCCCTTCCCCTGAGGCGCGGACCTCCTGGATGAGCGGGAGATCCTGGGCCTTTTTCCTTCGGGCTGGGCGCGAACGGCTCGGGCTGCGCGCGAGCCGTTCAGCTTGTGCGCGAGCCGCTCGTGCATGGCAAAAACGACAAAACCCTATGCGCGAGCCGTTTTTGCTTTGCGCGAGGAGCTCGTGCATTGCACGAGCGGCAAAACCTTGTGCGCGAGGCGCTCGCGCAAGGCCCGAGCGCTTCGTGCCGCGGTTGAGCCATCATTCCCCGGTTGAAGCGCCTCGGTTGACGCTACGATAACATTGTGGTTACAATAGGGTCAAATCGTAGGCGGGAGGGATGGAAGGTTGATCCGCTCCGCTTCCGGCGTGTTCTTTGACATCCGATGGACCCATGAGGTTCGGCGGGCCGCGCGGACCCGCCGCTCATGGGATTTTTGTATCTACTCCGCGGGACGGATCGTCACCTTGACGCTCGCCCGGCCGAAGTAGATCTCGTCGCCGGACTGGATTTTCACGCCTCTCGGATCACGGCCGCTCACGTCGATGGAGCGGCCTTCGCGGAAGATGCGCGTGCTCGAAGCTCCCGATTCGGCGCGCAGCCGCAGCTCTCCCGAGGCTTCGTCGTAGAGGATGCGGGCGTGCTCGCGGGAGACGGTCTGGTTGATGTCCCCGTCTTCCTGGAAAGCCACGTCGTTGCGGCGCCGCACCCGGCCCTCGTCGTCCACGATCTCTTCCATGCGCCCGACATGAACACGGCCGGCGGGGAAGGAGTAGACCTTGCGGGTGGCCGTTCCCTTGAGCACGGTCAGCTCCAGGGTCGGCCGGTCTGCGGATACGGAAGGGGAGGGGATGGCCACGGTCCCGACGTTCGAGGCCAGGGTCGGCAGGGCGGGCGCGGGGGGCTTTACCGTCCGCTCCGCTCGCTCGAATTCGATGCGGTAGCGGCGGTCTCCGAAGGCCGGGCTCGCCTCGTCCGTAACTTCGACATTCACGTCCAGATCGGGCGGGACGGAGCAGCCGCGCTCGGCGATCCTTTCGCGGATCTCGGCGGGGAGGTCCCAGGCATCTCCGACCAGGGCTTCGAGCTCGTCTTTCTCGCGGGGCCCGGGAGCGAGGAGCCGGATGCGCAGCCGGTTGAAGGGGAAAACCCTTTTGCCGCCTCCGGCCGAGACGATGCGCGATTCCACTTCGTCGAGCACCGCTCGGCGGATCTCCATGGGCTCCGTGCCGGTCGGCCAGGGGCGGGTCCAGCGACGGACCGCCTCCAACAGCTTGTCCATCTTGGTCATTCTCTCTCCTCGGAAACCGCAGGCTCGGGCGATCCGATCAATCCCAGCGATGCCGCGGCTTGCACGATCTCGCCGGAGGCCTGGGCCGCCAGCCGACCGCCATAGCCGCCGTGCTCCACGATCACCGCGAAGGCGATCTTCCGGCCGCTGCTGCCATAGGGCGTGAAGCCGATGAACCAGGAGTGCGAGGGCTTGCCCTGCACCTCGGCCGTGCCGGTCTTGCCGGCAATCGGCGGATTGACGCCGCCCAGGATGCGCGAGGCCGTGCCATTGGTCACTACCCGGCGCATCGCCCGCGCGAGGAACGCGGCCGACGTCTCCGACAGGATCGGCACCGGCTCCTGCTGCGGCTCGCTTTTGTCGAGCACCCGCCGACCCTGCGGCATGGACCCGCCTCTCGCGATGGCCGCGGCCACCCGCGCCATCTGGAAGGGCGTCGCGATCACCTGCCCCTGGCCGTAGGAGGCCTGGGGCAGCGCGTCCTTGAGCGCCTCCGGCGTGTTCGGCCGCGCCACCGTGATCCCCATCATCTGCGCCGTCTCCAGCAGGGCCTCCGGACCGACTTCGTAGGTGCCGAGCTGCGCGAAGTAGGCGTTGCACGAGACCGTGATGCCCTTCATCAGGTCCACGTCACCGTGAGGGGTCTTGTCGGTGGGATCGTCGCGGATCGCCCGGCCCCAGCCGCGCACCTGATTGCCCACCCGACCGCCCTGCAGCGGCTGGCAGAGGAAGGTCTTCTGAGCAACGGCCGGGTCCTTGCGCAGCGCCGCTATCGCCGTGACCAGCTTGAAGGTCGAGCCCGGCGGATAGATGCCGTAGCGCGCCCGGTCGATCAGCTCGGCTTCGTTGCCTTCAACCACCTTGACCGGCATGCGCTCCGGCCAGGGGTACGTGGCACTCGCGAGGACTTCTCCGGAGTCGGCATCCAGGACCACTGCGGCGGCGCCATGGCCCGCCGAGACCCGGCGGAGGATCTCGGCCGTCCGCATCTGGAGCCGGGCGTCGATGGTCAGCTTGAGATTGCGCTCCCGCTCCAGGATCTTCTTGACCGCCCGGTGCTCCGGCTGCCAGCGGTGGCGGAGCAGGGGCACGATCTCCGTGTAGTCCCGGCGGACCTGCTCCGTGACCGTGCCGTTCGGCTGCTTCACCGACATCAGCTCGGCGAAGTCGTCGTAGCCCTGCAGGCGGATGCGCGCGTCGCGCTCGGCATAGGAGGTGTTGGTCGCCCCCCAGTTGACCCGCGAGCGGAGGTCGCCCAGCAGGTGGAACGTCCTGCCGCCGAAGGGATAGAAGCGCTCGGGGCCTTCGCCAGCGCGGTGGGGACGGCCCGGGTCGAAGGCGGCGCCGAGCGTGCCGAGCGCAGTCTTGTGTTTTTGCAGCTCCTGCGGGTCGCTGGTGGCGAGGGGCAGGCCGTTGCGGTCGAGGATCGAGCCGCGGGGGATGGTCTCGGCGATGTCTTCGAGCCGCGGGTTGTACTGGAAGCGGCGCAGGCCATCCCCCTGGAGAGTTAGCGCGCCGCGGGTGACCACCCGGTTCGGCCGGATCACCTGCACCCATGCCGAGCGCAGGACGATTGCCATTCCGGCCGCGGCCAGCCCCGTCGCCACCCAGCGGAGAGCGTTGTCGAACTTGGCCGTCGCGTCTGCAGTCCCTTCCCTCGGAGCCGGCCGGGCCGAAAGGCCCAGGATGATCCCGAAAAGGGCGAAGTTGGCCAGCATGGCCGACCGGCCGAAGCTCAGGAACGGGGAGACCACGCCTGAGAGCGGCACCAGCCCCACCACGCCGCCCGCGATGAGGAGGATGTGCAGCGCGGTCAGCACCGAGAGCCCGAGCGCCAGGAAGAAGCCGTAGATGGTTCCCGCTCGCCTCGCCGCGCGCAGGCCGCGCCAGACCAGGGCGGCGTAGAGCCCGAGCACCGCGAGCAGCCCGAGGAAGCCGAGCTCCTCGCCGATCGCGGCGAGGACCATGTCGGTGTGGGCTTCCGGCACTCGCCCGGGCTGCCCGAGCCCCAGGCCGGTGCCGGAGAGCGAGCCGCCGGAGAGCGCCCAGAGCGATTGCGCCAGGTGATCGCCGCCGCGGAAGGAGTTGTCCCAGGGCGACATCCACATCTGGATGCGGCCGGTGACCGTGTGCGGCACGCCGAGCTTGTAGCCGGTATAGAAGCCGGCCAGGATCACGAGCGTGCCGAGCACCAGCATCACCGGCCGCCCGCGCGCCACGCAGTAGAGGATCAGGAAGAGGAAGGCGAGCACCAGGGCCGGTCCGAGATCGCGCTGCAGGAAGAAGAAGGCGAGCACCGCGCCCATGGCGAGGAACGGCGGCAGCGCGTACTCCAGCTTCGGCAGTCCGAGCTTGGAGAGGAACCCGGGCAGCCGGCGCTCCGGCAGCTCGCGCAGGAACTCCCAGCGGTCGAAGAAGTAGGCGGCCAGGAAGAGGACGATCAGGATCTTGACCGCCTCGACCGGCTGGAACCCGAAGAGGTTCACCTTGGCGTCGCTGCCTCCCGGGCCGCTGCCGAAGAGGATCAGCATGACTGACAGGCCGAGCGCCGCGACCAGCGGCAGGAAGGTCATGCGCCGGATCGGCGACCGCTCCCAGTCCACCTGGCTGGCGGCGAGGAGCAGCAGGCAGCCGATGAGCACGCCCTGGGCGAAGGGCCGGTAGAGGGTGAGGTCGCGCAGGGGATCGCGGACGCTCACCATCACCATGAGCCCGATGCCGGTGAGCACCAGGAGCATGGGGAGGATCAGCTCGTCGCCCGGGAAGCGGCGGACGCGCCAGGCCACGTGGACGAGCAGGAAGCCGGCGAGCATCACCCCGGCCCAGAGCCAGAGCGAGGAGCGGAACTGGCGCGGACTGCGGACGATCATGTGGGGTTTGAGCTCGCGCAACTCGGCCAGGGTGAGGAGGCGGACGGTGAGCTCCTCGGATGTGACGGATCCGCGCAGGCCCTCCAGGCGCTCGCGCATCCGCGGCAGCCGCCGTTCGCTCTCGATCTCGGCGGCAGGGACGCGGATCTTGGCCAGCTCGCCCACGTTGGGCACCGGCCCTTCCTGGGTGCGGCGCCAGATGCGGCGGGCGATGAAGGTGCGCTCGACCGGCTCGGTGACGAAGCCGAGGAAGGGAAGGAGATCCTCGGGCTGCCGCAGGTCGTTGAGGTTGAGCACGTTGCCGCTGGCGAGGCCCTTCTCCACGTCGGCCAGGGGGTGGGCGACCGCGAGATAGACCAGGAGAAGGCCGAGGAGGACCACGGCGAGGCCGCCGCCCAGGAGCGCCATCTCCTGGTTGCGTGCCGCGGGCCGGAGCCCGGGGACGGCATACCCGGCCGGCTGGCGCTGCCGGCGCTCGGCGGCGGTGCTGCGGGTCACGGCCATTCGGGAGTTCCTCTAACCATCGGGTCCTTGCCTTCCCTGCTCGACGGTGATCCCGAAGAGCTCGTCCAGGAAGCCGGGGGTCTCCAGCACACGGAGCCGCGTCTGGACCTGGTCGAGGCGGTCGTGCGCCCTGGCCCGGTTGGTCTTGACGTCGGCATAGCCCGCGGCGTCGTCATAGAAGTTGATCGCCTGGAGGAGGTTGTCGCGGGTCTTCTCCAGCAGCTCGGTTTCGGCATCGGTGCCGCGCGCTTTCTGCGCCCTTGCCCAGAGCTCGTCGGCGCGCATGCGGTAGCCGTCTGCCTCCATGGTCCGCTCGCGCTTGCCGAGGTGGTAGCCGCGCTTCTCGAGCTCCACCAGCGATTTCTGGAGCTCGTCCAGATCGGGCCGCTCATAGGCATGGACGCGGGCCAGGCCGAGATAGGGGTCGGGCCAGTCCTTGTCGCGGCGCGCCGCTTCGCGGAAGCTCGAGATCGCGGCGTCGACCTTCTGGCTCGCCGCCGCCCGCTCACCCCGTTGCTTCAGCGTCTGCGACTCGATCCGGTCCAGGTGCGCCTTGGCGTAGTACATCTTGGCGCGCACCTTCCGGTCGAGGTAGTTCAGCTCGACCGCTCCCTGGAGGTATTCGTAGGCCGTCTGCCAGCCGCGCTCCCGGGTGCTCGGGTAGTCGCCGTGATAGCCGTCGATGAGCCGGTCGGCCGAGGTCACCAGCGCTTCCCGCAGCTCGTCGCGGACCTTGCCCATGGATGGGTTGAATATCCCCAGCCAGGAGACCTTGCGGTAGTTCTGCAGGATCGCGAGCAGGTCCGGATCGGTGTCCGTGACCAGGGCGCGCTGGAGCTCCTGCGCCTCGCCCTGGATCCAGAACTGGGAGGCTCCGAAGGCGATCAGCAGCGCGCCGGCCAGGGCGAGCCACTTGCGCTTGCGGCGCTTCGGTTTCGCCGGCTCATCCGGCTGCGGACCCGGGACCGAGGCGAGCTGATCCGCAAGGGGCGGTGGGGGAGCCGGAGGGATGGCAACCCCGGGCTCATAGGTCCGGCGTGTAGCATCCAAGCCTGCCGGGATAGGCCGATCCGTCCGCCGCGTTTCGCCCGCCCGCGAGTCGTCCAGCGGCCGGGAAGTCCGGCGGGTCGCGTTCAGATCGTCCCGTGCCGGCTCCTCTTCGGGTTCCGGCACAGGCCGGCCGTCGCGCCAGGCTTCGAGGTCGGCCCGCAGCGCTCCCGCGCTGGCGTAGCGCCGCTCGGGATTGAAGGCGAGCGCCCGGTAGAGGATCTTCTTGAGGCCCGGCGAGACTCCCTCGGGCAGGGGGATGGGAGGCTCGCCATGGCGGATGCGCCTCTCCAGCTCCTCGGGATCCTGCCCGGACCACGGCGGATAGGCGGCCACCATCAGGTAGAGGATCACGCCCACGGCCCAGAGGTCGGACTGGGCGTCGAGCCGGCCCGAGTTCAGGCGCTCGGGCGGCGTGTAGGGGAGGCTTCCGAAGAGGTTGTGCGTGAAGCGCCGGGTCTGGGAGAGGTGCTTGGCGATGCCGAAGTCCAGCACGCGGACACGGTCGCCTTCCTGTATCCGGATATTCTCGGGCTTCAGGTCGCCGTGGACGATGCCCCGGCGGCCCTCGGTCGTGAGCTCGTGGAACATCTCCAGCATCTCGCAGAGCTGGAGCGCAATGTTCACGGCCCTCTGCTCGTCGAACGGGGCCTCGCGCTCGATCACCTGGGCGAGGTCGGTCCCGGCCACGTACTCCATGGCGACCCAGAAGAAGCCGTCCTGGTCTCCCTGCTCGTAGACCGCGGCGACCTGGGGAGCGACCTGGGCGAGGGCGTCCTGGAGAAGGGTGCCGTTGCGCTCGGCCGCGACCATTTCGGGGTCGGTCTTGGCGGTGCGGACCAGCTTGAGCGCGACCTCCGAGGCGAGCTTCGGGTCCCAGGCAAGATACACGTCGCCGATGGCTCCGCGGCCGAGGAAATCCCGGATCTCGAAGCGTCCCACGCGCGCTTGAGTCAGCATGCCCTTACCGATTTCCTCCGGGTACAGGGGTAGAAGCGGGGGTGGGGGCGACCCGAACCGCCTGGGACCTGGAGGCCCGGCCGAACTGGTTCCACTGCAAGATCTCGTCCGTCCTCTCCGCAGTGGGCAGCCACACCCCGGCAGCACCGTTGCCCTCGATGCGGTTCTCGATGAGCAAGGGCCTCGCCTGCCCGCGGATCTCGATTCCCGGCCGTTTTGGCGTCTTCGTGCCATTCCGCGCGATCAGATTCTGGCGTATCCGGGTGGCCGCGCCGCCATCCACCGCGATGCCGGCCCCGGCGTTGTCATGGACAAAGCTTGCCTCGATCGAGGAGCGGTCCGCGCCCGAGATTGCGATCCCGGCCTCGGCGGCGCCCGTGACCTCCACCTCGGACACCTCGACCTGAGCGCCGTCCAAGAGCAGGCCCACGGCCCCGGCTTCGATCTTGAACCCCACGAAGCGTGTGCGCACCCCGTGTCCGCTGACGGCAGGCGCCGCATCGGGAGCCTGGATCACGGCGCCTCGCGGCGTGCGGCTGACCAGGGCCACGCCGTCCTTGAGCTCGACCGTCTCCTGATATTGGCCGGGGGCGACCTCGATGGTCTGCCCGGGCCTGGCTGCAGCCAGAGCGTCGGAGATCGAGAAGAAGTCGGCTTCCCCGGGGCCGACGTGGAGGATCGGCGTCGGCGGTGGAGTGGGGACCGGAGTGTCCTGTCCCTCGATCAGCCCCAGCACACGTTCGCGGACCGGCGGGTAGAACCAGGCCCCGGCCGCGGCAGCCAGGATCAGAAGGAGCAGGATCCAGGGGAGGACGCTCCGCTCCTTCGCATGGGCCGCGCCGAACTGCTTGGGCGCGGGCTTGGGAACGACCTTGCCGGATCGGGTGTCATCCAGCGCGGCCGCTCCGCGCACCCTCTCGGCGTAGCGCTCCCCTTCGACGATCACGATGGAAATGTTGTCCTTGCCGCCGGCCTCGTTCGCCTCGTCGATGAGCTGGTCGATGGCCGCCTGCGGGTCGCCGGCATGGGCCTCGACCGCCTGCCGGATGCGGGCGGAGGGGACGAGGTCGGACAGGCCGTCGCTGCAGATCAGGAGGGCGCTGTCCGCATCGAAAGGGATCTGGTGGATCTCGACGAATCCCTGGTCGTCCGGCTCGTGCGGGGCGGAGCCCACGTCGCGGAAGATCTCGTTGCGCCGCGGGTGGTGCATGGCCTCTTCCTCGGAGATCTCGCCGGCATCCTCGCGGGTTCCCACGGGGGAATGGTCGCGGGTGACCTTGCTGATTTCGCCGCGGCGCAGCAGGTAGAGGCGGCTGTCGCCGACGTGGCCAATGGTGGCGCGGTCTCCATCCAGGAGGGCTACGGTGAGCACGCACGACATGCCGGCCAGGCGGGGGTCGGCCTGGGCGCGCTCGAAGATCTGGCGATTGGCGAGCGCGATGGCCTCGCGCACCAGGCGGTCGAGGTCGGTGGTGCGCCGGGAGAGGCGGGCGCGGAGCACGTCCGTGGCGATCTGCGAGGCCACCTCGCCGCCGGACTCGCCGCCGACGCCGTCGACCACCGCGAAGATGCCGCGCTCGGGCTCGCAGAGGACGCGGTCCTCGTTGTTCTCCCGCTCGCGGCCCGGATCGGTGCCCGCCGCCGCGATCCGCCGTGAAGGGCTCAAGCTATTTCTTCCCTCGCTTGTCGCGGGCCATGGAGAGCGCAGCGAGGGCACCCGCCAGCAACAGGAGGACGGCGAGGAAGACCAGGCGTGCCCAGTAGAGCGTGGTCATTCCGTCCATCATGACGTCTTCTCGAATTCGAGAGCGACCACCCCGGCGAGGCCGATGCGGGCGCGGTCGGGGATGTCGGTCCAGCGGTCGAGGTCCTTCGGCCCGCCCTCCGCCATCTGGAGGCTGGGCGGGACCGGCGTGCCGTTGACGGTCGTGCCCAGCTTGCTCAGGTCCTTGATCCGGAACGAGCCTGCGGGCGTGCGCTGGAGGCGGGCGTGCTCGCGGGAGACGTCCGGAAAGGTGTCGAGGCGGAGGTCGACCCAGACGAAGGCGTCGCCGGCTTCGCGGCCGATGACGATCTCGTCCTTGGTCATCAGGTAGGTCTGCGGCCCCCGGTTGTCCTGGAACGTGATGCGGGCGAAGGAGATCCCGGTGTCCTCGCGGCGGGCGACCGTGCTCTCGCCCAGGCGTCGGGTGGTGGAGATGCGCTTGGTCTTGGACCCCGAGGTGTAGCCCGCGCTCGGCGGCTGGGCGAACTCGGAGACGACCTCGATGTCGCCGGGCTGGAGCGTGCCGTTGGGGTCCTCCTGGAAGCGGATGGACCAGCGGCCCTCGGCGTTGACGTAGCGCATGGTCGGCTGCGGCGGCTCCTTGCGGCGGATGAGGCTCTTGGCGCGCATGGAGAGGGGGATGGCGGAGCGGTTGAGCTTCTCGAGCTCATCCTCGAGGAGCTTGCGCGCCTCGGCTTCGAGCTTGGGGAAGAGGCTCCGCAGGTGCTCGTGGTCTTCCGCGTGGAGATACACCTGATACAGGCTCGGCGCGACGGTCTCGGTGACCAGCGGTTCGAGGCTCTGCAGCATGTTTTCGCGAATGGCGAGAACGACGTCCCGCCCGGTCGCACGGTCTTTGATGGTCGTCACAAGGGCCTCCTGGCCGGTCCCGAGCCCGGGGTGAGTATATCTGTACGGAGGAAAGGGAGGAGGGGTTGTGCCTGCCCGGTCCTTTCGGTCTTTAAGTCCTTTGGGTCCTTGTCCTTAGGCGTGTAAACATTACACAAAATTGGTCTGCCGAACCGGAATCCGGCTTAGACTGAGTGTGTTAGAAAGATGGAGAGACGAAAACCCCGGTAACGGCCTGATAGCGCAGGACGTTCGACCAACAACTTGGAGGGCTGCTTAGTGACGGTCGAAACTACTACGATCTCTGCAGGTGTCCGCAATCCCCGCCTCCGTGCCCTTGGTAAAGCGCTCCGGCTCCCCGCCATCCTCCTGACTCTCGTCGGTCTGAGCTCCGGCTCCTATCTGCCCGAGGTGTCGACGCTGGCTGCGGATTCGGCTCCCGCTCCCGCGGTGGTCGTCACGGCTGTTCCGGCCGCTGTTCCCGCGGTCACGAGCCCGGCCACGGCGCTCCTGGCCAACGGGGCCGACGGGCTGTCGCCGAAGGTGCTGGCCATGGCGCTCGACGCCGTCGCCTGTGCCAAGACCCGCGGCGTAGATGGACGTGAGGACCTGCTGACCGTCATTGATTATTCCCTGCCCTCGACCGAGCCCCGCCTCTGGGTGCTCGACCTCGAGCGCGGCGAGGTGCTCTTCCACGAGCTGGTGGCCCACGGCCGCGGGACCGGCGACAACTACGCCACCCGGTTCTCGAACCTGAACGACAGCCACCAGACCAGCCTCGGCCTCTTCCTGACCGGCGGCACCTACACCGGCGGCAACGGCTACTCCTTGAAGCTCCAGGGCCTGGACAAGGGCTTCAACGACCTCGCCGAGGAGCGCCACATCGTGATGCACGGCGCCTGGTATGTCAGCCCCGAGCAGGCCCGCGCCCAGGGCCGCCTCGGCCGGAGCTGGGGCTGCCCGGCCCTCTCCGAGAAGATGGCTCCGAAGGTCATCGACACGATCAAGAGCGGGAGCTTCGTCTTCTCCTACGGCGGCGATCAGGACTGGCTCCAGGCCGCTTCCTCGAACACCTGCGGCGGCGCTACCACCTCGCTGGCTTCTCTCTAAAGAACACGGACTGACACGGACGAACCCGAAGGCGCTCGGTATGGAAGTGACGATCTACGATCCAAGCCTCGACCCGGACGGTGTGTACGGGTCGAGGCTGGTCGGTCTGCTCGAACAGGTTTTTTAGTTGCGGTAGTGGTCGCGGTCACGATCGTAGCCGTGGTCACGCCAGCCCCGGCTATAGCGGTCGGAGCGGCCACCGTACTGGCGGTCCAACTGCGACATCAGACTCCAGATGCGGTCCATGCCCCGGTCGACGTAGGGCCGGGAATCGATGCGCCTCAGCGAGTCCGCTGCCTGGTCAAAGGCCCTGAGCAGGCCGTCAAGGCCCTGATTGCGGCGCGAGTCCCGGCGGTAGCTCCCTGAGGAGGATCGGGAGAGCTGGTACGCCTCTTCGTGCAACTCGCGCAGGGCGGAGGCCACCCGGGCCTCGTCGCGGTCCGGCCGGCGGTTGTTGCGCTCGTACTCACGGCGCATGGCTGCCGCCGTGTTCTCGATCTCGCGGGCGATGTCGTCGACGCGTCCGTTCCGGGAGTCACCCCGATAGCGGTCGTCGTAACGGTCCTGATAACGATCGTCTTGCCGGTAGCGATCCCGATCGTCCGCCCGGGCGACGGTGGACAGGCTGAGGATTAGGACGGCGGTGGTGACGAACACGGTGCTTCTCATCTATTTCTCCTTGGTTGGAAGCCTCTGGCCATCTCTCTATTTCAAGCGTGGTGCCAAGGGTGAGATCGTTGATTACAAAGGAGTTACCCTCAAAGTGTCCGTCCTCTGCGGAGGACGATCGGCGGAAGAGGTCAGGACGCCAGGTGCTTCCGGAGGAACGCCGTCATGGCCGCGAGGGTTTCCTCCCGCCGCTGGAAGTGTGGGGAGTGTCCACAGCCGGGCAGCAGCACGGTCTCGACCGGTCCCGCGACCCGGCTGGCGATCGACTCAAGCTGCCGGACCGTGCCGAACTCGTCCTCTTCGCCTTGGACAACCAGCACAGGGCAGGTGACGAAAGGCAGCAGCTCCTCCAGGTTCCAGGCGAGGAACTCCGGCCGCAGCCAGACGTCCGCCCATCCCTCGAAGGTGGCGTCCGTGCCGGGGCCGTGCAGCCGCTCGAGCTTCTCCCGTACCTCTTCATACCTTTCCCGTAGGTCAGCGATGCTGGAGACGGTCAGCGGCTCCACGAAGACGTGGGGAGATTCCAAGGCGAGCGCCAGCACCCGATCCCGGGTAGAGGCCCGGGCCGCATGAATCAGCGAGATGGACGCCCCATCGCTGTGCCCGACCAGGACCGCCTTCCTGATGCCATGTTTCTCCAGGATCTGGGGGAGGACCACGAGCGCCTCGTCGTGCATGAACTCGACCGGGCGGGGAAAGGGGGCAGGGTCGGAGGAACCGTACCCCGCCCGGCTGTAGACCAGGGCGCCGCATCCCAATGCGGCGGCGAGGTCCGGGGCGAATCGCTTCCAGGAGCCGGCGGCGCCGAGACCGTCGTGGAGGAAGACCAGGGTTGGGGCTTCCTCGGGGCCGGGGCCGATCCACCGGGCTTCCAGGCGACGGCCGGCGGCTTCAAGCTTCACTTGCCCAAGGTAGCATAGAAGTGCTACTTTGCCGGATATGGTCAAGGATCTGAAGCTTCGTCAAGCAGGCGGTTCCGTGAGCGCGACGCTCCCCAAGGACATGGCGGAGCGGCTTCATCTCGCTCCCGGAGATCGAGTTCTCGCGATCGAGACCGAGAAGGGCATCTTGCTCACCCCCTATGACGCCAGCGCTGAACGGGCGGTTGAAATCGCCTCGCGCGCGGCGAAGAAGTACCGCAATGCTCTCCGTGAGTTGGCCAAGTAGAGCATGGAGCCCGTCTGGGTAGGGCGCGAAGCTGTCGACGCCGTACATCTGGACCAACTTCGTGAGCATGGAGGCCTCCAGGGCATCCGTGACGAAAACGCGCTCGAGTCCGCCCTTGCACGCGCTCGGAACAAGTGGGCTTACGACGGGACCGAGGACCCTTCCGTCCTGGCCGCGGCATATGGATACGGCCTTGCCACCAGCCACCCTTATCGCGACGGGAACAAGCGGATCGCCTTTCTGACCATGATCGTCTTCCTGGGGCTCAACGGATGGGAACTGGAAGCTTCGGACGCCGAGGTGGTTGCTACCATGCTCGCCCTCGCAGATGGAAGGCTTTCGGAAGCGGAGTTGGCCTCTTGGCTCCAAGCCCATCTGCTGCCCGCTGAGGATGGACCCTAGCGTGGCAGAGACGCCGGTCGAGGACGGCGCGGACCCGGTGGAAGCGCTTCGGCGTGCTCATTGCAGACGCTCTCTATCACGATAGAATGCACCGGAACTTAACGGGAGGGATCTCCTAGATGGCAACCATTACCGAACGCGTTGGCAGCGGCACTCTGGACCGGATCGTCGGATTTCTCGGCGACGAGGCGGAGAGCCTTCTGTCGCATACATGCAGGGGCATCCGCAAGGAACAGCTCATCCTGCCCGGCCCCGACCACGTCGACCGGGCGTGGGGCCTCTCAGACCGCAAGCCCCAGGTGCTCGTCAACCTGCAGCGCCTCTACAACGGCGGACGGCTCGCCGGCACCGGCTACATCTCCATCCTGCCGGTGGACCAGGGAGTGGAGCACTCCGGCGCGGCCTCCTTCGCCCCCAACCCCGAGTACTTCGACCCCGAGAACATCGTGAAGCTGGCCGTCGAGGGGGGTTGCAACGCGGTCGCCTCGACCCTGGGCGTCCTGGGCGCCGTGGCCCGCAAGTACGCGCACAAGATCCCGTTCATCGTAAAGATCAACCACAACGAGCTGCTCTCCTACCCGAACAAGTACGCGCAGATCATGTTCGCCCAGGTGGAGCAGGCGTGGGAGATGGGCGCGGCGGCCGTGGGCGCCACGGTCTACTTCGGCAGCGAGGGCTCGGACCGCGAGATCATCGAGGTCTCCGAGGCGTTCGCCCGCGCCCACGAGATGGGTCTGGCGACCATCCTCTGGGCCTACACCCGCAACAACGCCTTCAAGAAGGATGGCGTCGACTACCACACGTCGGCCGACCTCACGGGCCAGGCCAACCATCTGGCCGTCACCATCCAGGCCGACATCGTCAAGCAGAAGCAGGCCACGAACAACGGCGGCTACAACGCCGTCAAGTTCGGCAAGACCCATCCGCGGGTCTACGGCGAGCTGGTCGCGGACAACCCGATCGACTTGAATCGCTGGCAGGTGGCGAACAGCTTCATGGGCCGCGCCGGCCTGATCAACTCGGGCGGCGAGTCCGCGGGCAAGGACGACATGGGCCAGGCGGTCCGCACCGCGGTGATCAACAAGCGCGCCGGCGGCACCGGCCTGATCTCGGGTCGCAAGGCCTTCCAGCGCCCCATGGACGAGGGCGTCGAGCTGCTGAACGCGATCCAGGACGTGTATCTCGAGGAAGGCGTGACTATCGCCTGAAGCGCCTGAAGTCTGGCACTCGATTCGCAACCTGCACGGGGCAGCATGGACGCTGCCCCCCCACCCACCGCCAACCTGCGCACGATCTTCGCCGGCCTGATGCTGGGGATGTTCCTGGCCGCGATGAACCAGACCATCATCGCGCCGGCCATGCCGCGCATCGTGGCCGAGCTCGGCGGCATGGCGCACTACAGTTGGATCGCGGTCTCGGCCCTGCTCGCCTCGACCGTGATCGTGCCCATCGTGGGCAAGCTCTCCGACCTCTACGGCCGCAAGGCCTTCTACGTCGGCGGCATCCTGGTCTTCATGGCCTCGTCCCTGGTCGCCGGCCTCGCCACCGGGTTCGGCATGTTCATGGTGGCCCGCGTCCTGGAAGGCTTCGGCATGGGCACCATGATGCCGCTGTCGCAGGCCATCCTGGGCGACCTGATCCCGCCGCGCGAGCGCGGCAAGTACCAAGGGCTGATGGGAGGCGTGTTCGGCCTGGCATCCGTGATCGGCCCGTTCCTGGGCGGCTTCATCACCGACGGCCTGGGCTGGCGGTGGCTCTTCTTCCTCAACCTCCCCCTCTCCTTCGTGGCGCTGGGCTTCATCATCCCGTTCATGAAGCTGCCCCACGTCCGCCGGCCCCACCGGATCGACTACGCGGGCTTCGCCACCCTCACGGCCGGGCTCACCACGATCCTGCTGGCGACGGTCTGGGGCGGCACCGAGCTGCCGTGGAGCTCGCCGGTCATCCTCGGCCTGTATGCCGTGGGCGCGGTCTCGCTGCTCCTCTTCGTCCGCATTGAGGGGCGCGCCGCCGAGCCCGTGCTGCCCCTCCGCCTGTGGAAGAACGGCATCTTCACCTCGGCCGTCGTCGCCAGCATGTGCGTCGCCATGGGGATGTTCGGCGCGATCTATTTCATCCCCATGTTCGTCCAGGGGGTCCTCGGCAAGAGCGTCACCGGCTCGGGCGCCGTGCTCACGCCCATGATGCTGTCGATCGTCGCGGTGAGCGCCCTGAGCGGCTACGTGATCTCGCGCACGGGCCGCTACAAGCCGCCGGTCCTCCTCGGCCTCACGGTGCTCGCAGTGGGTCTCTGGCTGCTCACGCGGATGGACCGCTCGACCCCGTATTCCGTGGTGATCCGCAACATGGTCGTGCTCGGCGCGGGGCTCGGCACGTCCATGCAGACGTTCGTGCTGATCGTCCAGAACGCGGTAGGGCGGGAGGACCTGGGCGTCGCGACCGCCGCGACCCAGCTCTTCCGCTCGATCGGGTCGACCGTGGGCATCGCCATCCTCGGCACGGTGCTCGCGCACGGGATGGAGAGGGAGCTGCCGCACTTCCTGCCGCCGGCGGTCTCGGCCGGCGAGCTCGGAGCCGGAGCGCTGCTCGATCCGCATGTGCTCGCGGGGCTCTCTCCGGGAGTGGCCGAAGGGCTGCGCGAGGCGCTCGCGGCGGCCCTCCATCCGGTTTTCATGGCGACCCTGCCGTTCGCGGCGCTCGCGCTGGTGGCGGCGGTCCTGATGCGGGAGGTCCCTCTACGCCGCTCCGCGCAGGGTGCGCCGGCCGAGGCGGGCAAGGAGATCCTGGCGGAGATGGCGCAGGCAGGGGAGGACGATCACGAGCCGGTGCTGGGGGAGCTGAGCCCCTCCTACCGCTCGCGGGTCGCCTTCCTCGGGCTGCTCTATGGGCTGCTCGCGGATCACGCCGAGCGCGACGGTCATCCGCGGGTGCGCGACCTGTTGCAGCGGATCGGGGAGGGGGATGCGTCGCGCGGGCAGGGGCGGCTCGAAGCCCTGTCCTGCGCCCTGCTGGAGGATTGCGACGGTCAGCGGAGGCTCGAAGCGCTCGATCCAAAGGCCGAGTTCGAAAAGGCCCTCTCCGAGACCCCGCCCCGGCTGCGCGAGCACGTCCGCGCCCTCATCACCCACGAGGCTGCCGGGCCGACCGCGGTGCTCACCCCGGGCGACCTGGATGCCCTGGAGAGGATCGGGATCGTGATGGGGGCCGCTCTGCTGCTGGACCTCAGCCCGGCAGCTTCTCCGGGTTCACCTGAATGAAGATCTCCCGGATCAAACCGTCCTCGATCCGCATGGTCCCGACGTTCACGATGCGGCCTTCCACGTAGGTGATGAACCCGGTGCGGCCGTTGACCTGGGCGGTCCGCACCTCGAACGGCACCTGTGCTTTGGCTTGCAAGCCGCTGAGGAACTTCGCCACGCGCTCGGCACCGATCAGCGGGACCTTGGCCGCGTGGGACTTGCCGCCGCCGTCGGAGGTGCAGACCGCGTCCTTGGCGAGCAGGTTGAGCATGCCCTGCATGTCCCCCTGGCGGCTGGCCTGGAGGAAGCCGTAGAGGAGACGGTCGTGCTCCTCCGGATCGGCAGGCCTCGGACGGGCCACGCCGGTCAGCTTCTGGCGCGCCCGGCGGTCGATCTGGCGGCAGTTCTCCTCGGTCTTGCCGATCGTCTCCGCGATCTCCTTGTGGCTGAAGTCGAAGGACTCCCGCAGCAGGAAGACCGCCCGCTCGACGGGATTGAGCCGCTCGAGAAGAAGCAGGAAGGCGGTCGAGAGGTCGTCCGCCAGCTCCCGAAGCTCCTCGGGGTTCTCGGATTTATCCTGGATCAGGGGCTCGGGGAGCCAGGGACCGACGTAGTCCGTCAGCCGGTTCCGGGCCGCCCCGAGGTTGTCGATACACAGCCGGGTCACGGTGCGCATGAGGAAGGCGGACGGGTTCTCCACCGTCGCGGGATCGACCGCCTGCCAGCGCAGCCAGGCGTCCTGAAGGACGTCCTCGGCCTCGCTGACCGAGCTCAGCATGCGGTAGGCGACCCCGAACAGCCGGCCGCGCTCGCGCTCGAACGAGGCCAGAGGCTCCGTCAACGCCGGCCCTCCATGGGGGCCGTTGCCGGAGCGAACGCCTTGGGCGCGCCGGCCCAGTGGTAGAGCCGGATGCCCAGCTTCAGCTCGCCCCTCATCACCCAGTAGGTCATCTGGCAGATCATCTCCTTGACGATCACGGCCGCTCGGCGGGTCCAGACCCGGCCGGTGGGCGCGTCGTCCGCCGCCGTGAACTGGACGAGGCCGTCCTTCCTCCCCAGGCTCACGCAGCGGATCACGATGGCGAACGGGAACGGCTTCGGCTCCCGGTTCTTGAGGACTCGGGCCACATTCTCTCCGACGTGGGCGCCCATGGGCAATGCGCTCACGCAACCCATGCGGATCATCCAGCCGCCGGCCCCGGCCGCGACCGCGGCATCGCCGGCCACGAAGATCTCCGGATGACCCGGCACGCGGAGGGTGTCGTCGACCCGCACCCGTCCGTCCGCGTCGGTGGAGAGGCCTGCCTCCCGCGCCAGGGGGAGCGCCTCGAAGCCTCCCGCCCAGATGCAGAGGTCGAAGGAGATCTGACTGCCGTCGTCGATCGAGACCCCCTCGCGCAGCTCGATCCCCAGCTCCCGGAAGCGCCGCAGGAAGTGATCGGCCGCCGCGGTAGACCAGCCGTCGGCGATGTGTCCGCGAGTTGCGAGGGTGACTTTCAGGCCGGGAATCCTCTCGGCGAGCTCGGTCGCGGCCTCGATGCCGGTCAGGCCGCCGCCCACGACCAGGACACGCATGCCGGATTCAAGCCGCTCGTACGCCTGCCGCAACTCGGCGGGGTCGTCGAGGCGGATGGCATGCTCGGCCACTCCGGGAACCGGCATGGCCGTGCGGCTGCCCAGGGCGTAGATCAGGGTGTCGTAGTCCAATTCCAAGCGTTCGCCGCCGGGCGTCCGTGCCAGGACCCGCCTCTGCCGGGACTCCAGCGATTCGACCCGGGCTTGGACGAAGCGGATCCCGCGGCGCTCCAGGTGGCGCTCGTAGGGCAGGGTTTTCGGCGTGGAGCCCGCGAGCGTCTCATGGAGGCGGATGCGCTGCACCAACTCGGTGCGGGCGTCGACCAGGGTGATATCGGCGCGGACGCCGTTGATGACCAAGCGGGATGCTGCCATGACCCCGGCGTAGCCGCCGCCGAGGATCAGGATCTTGTGGTTGTCGTTCTTGTCTCTCATGGATCTCTTCCCCCTTCCGAGAGCAAGACGATTCACCCGGGGGAAACGTGACAACTCCCGGAGGCCGAGGCGCAAGTGCCGTGAGGATCGTCACGCGCCCCCGAGGACTTGCGGCTTGCCCTCGGGGGCAAGTGCCTCGCCCCCGGGGGATTGTGTATATCCCTTGGGGGATTGTGGCTTGCTCCCGAGGGATTGCGGCTTGCTCTCGGGGGCAAGTGCCTCGCCCCTGGGGGATTGTGTATATCCCTCGGGGGATTGTGGCTTGCCCCCGAGGGATTGCGGCTTGCCCTCGGGGGCAAGTGCCTCGCCCCTGGGGGATTGTGTATATCCCTCGGGGGCTTGTGTATCGCCCTCGGGGGATGGTCGCTCGCCCCCGAGGGCGAGTGGCTCGCCCTGCCGGGATAGACTCATGCGCCCATGATCCTTCTCCATGACCCGTCCACCCAGGAGACCGAAGCCTTCCTGGAAGCCCAGCGCGGCTCGCGCTTCTCCTACCCTGAGGTGGGCGCGACGCGGAAGGGGGCGCCGCCCTATTACAAGGTGGACCACAACCGCGTGCAGCTCGGCACGGGGGAGGAGGCGTACAGAATTGCCGTGGCCGCCATGCGCCAGTGGAAGATGTTCGACCTCGGCTGGGTCCGCATCGCCTGGCCCGGCGCCCCTATCCAGGAGGGGACGACGATGGCCGTCGTGGCGCGGACCGCGGGCTTCTGGTCCCTGAACGCGGCGCGGATCGTCTACACGCTGGACGAGTCCAATATCCAGATGCGCCGCTTCGGCTTCGCCTACGGCACTCTCCGGGATCACGCCGAGATCGGGGAGGAACGCTTCACCGTGGAGCTCCACAGGTCAGACGGAAGCGTCTGGTACGAGCTCTTCGCCTTCTCGCGCCCTCGGCTCTGGCTGGCCCAGATCGGTTATCCTTTGAGCCGCGTCTACCAGAAGCGTTTTGCCCGGGATTCCAAGGCGGTCATGGCCAGGACCGTGGCCAAGGCCCTGTCCGGAGATTGAAATGGAAAGAGCGGTCCAGATCCTCGCGGCGGTGAACTTCCTGGTAATCGGGATCTCTCACATTCTTCAGCCGCGCGCCTGGGTGGAGTTCTTTTTCCTGCTGCGCGACAAGGGGCGGGCGGGGGCCTTCCTCAATGGTTTCCTGAGCCTCGGGATGGGCTCGCTCATCGTGGCCTTCCACAATGTCTGGAGCGGACCGGCCACCGTGCTCACGGTGCTGGGCTGGTGCTGGGTTCTCAAGGCGCTGGTGGCCTTCGCGAAGCCCGAGATTGGCCTGAAAGGCATCTCTCGCGTCTCCATGGAAAGATCGTGGGAATTCGTAGTGGCCGGCATCTTCCTGCTGGCGATAGGACTCTTCCTGGTCTGGCTGGTTATGACGCCCATTTTGAAAGGAGCCCCATGAGACGAGCCACAATCCTCTGCCTGGTCCTGACCTGGATTGCCCCGATGGCATGGGGGGAAGAGGTCGAGTCGAGCCACAAGAAGGCTGCTGCCGAGCTGCTCGAGCGGCTCATGCCACGGATGATCGACATCTATGTGGAGGCGTACACCGAACAGGAGCTCCGGGATCTGATCGCGTTCTACAAGACGCCCATCGGCAAGAAGACTCTGGAGAAGACGCCTCTCCTGATGCCGCAAGGTACGCAGGGACTGCTCGACGCTTCCAAGACGGGTCCCAAACCCGGACCCGACAACCTGTTGGATCGCGCGAATCGGCTCTACGACGAGAAGAATTGGGCCGAAGCCCGGGATTCCTACCTGCTGCATCTGCAAGCAAACCCTCAGGATTCAAACGCAAGATCGGATCTCGGCATCTGCTACAAGGAGCTCGGTGCCCCGGAAAAGGCCCTTGAAGAGTTCGATCAAGTCCTCGCCAAGGACCCCGGGCACTGGCAGGCCCTCTACAACAAGATCAACGTCCTGGGTTTTGATCTGGACAGGAAGCCCGAGGCCATGGCCCTGCTCCCGACGCTGCTGCGGCTCAGGCCGGATGATGAAGCGGTGGCGGCGCTTGCCGCTGCTCTGGGCGAGAAGTGAGACCATGCCGAGCTTGAAGAGACTGCTCGCCGTCGTTCTTTTCCTTCATGCGACCCTCGCCGCCGCCCAGGTCGGCAAGCTCATGCCGATTGACGAGGCCGCCCGCAATCCGGAATTCTTCTCCTTCCGGGCTCATCTCCAGGCGGCGGTGGCGCGGCACGATACCGAGGCCGTCCTCGCCGCCGTCGACCCGAAGATCAGGACTTCCTTTGGCGACGGAGGCGGGATCGAGGAATTCCGCAAGATGTGGAAGCTGCCCTCCGCGGACAGCCCGCTTTGGGACGAGCTCGGGACCGTGCTCGCATTCGGTGGAGCCTTCAAGGAAGGAAGCCGCTTCGCCGCGCCCTATGTCTACGAGCGCTGGCCCGAGCCGTTCGGCTCCTTCGAGCATGTGGCGGTCCTCGGGACGAACGTGCGGGTCCGCTCCGAGCCGGGCCCGAAGGGCAAGATCCTCACGGCCCTGAGCTTCGACATCGTCAAGCTCGCTGCGCCCGCCAAGGACTCGGAGTGGACCCGCATCAAGCTCCGCGACGGCCGCACCGGCTTCATTTCCTCCCAATACGTGCGGAGCCCGGCCGACTACCGGGCCCTGTTCAACAAGATCGACGGCCGCTGGCGGATGACGGCGTTCGTGGTGGGTGATTGAGGCCCTCGCCCCCCGCTTTGACCCTTTCTTGACCGTTCCGAGACGTCTTTGACCGGCCCCGGCGGGCACGATCCGCCCTGGCCGTGGATGTTCTGCGGCCGGATCGACCTGAAAGGGACCTTCATGAAGAACAGACTGATCCTCTCGACCGCCACCGCCCTGCTTGCCCTTGCCCTGCCCGCCAACGCGGGCGTCTCCATCGACCGGGCCTCGCCCTCGATCGGCGGCTGCCCGTTCGCGGTAAGTCCCGCGCAGGTCTTCAACCTGGTGCCGCCGGGCGGCGGGTGCGACGTCTTCGGCGTCGGTCCGGTGTTGGAGGTCATGCCTCCGGCCATGGGCCTCGTGCCGATGGACAACATCGACGCCCTCTCGGCGAACACCCTCACCCCGGAGACCCTGAGCTATTACCTGGTGTTCTCCGGAAGCCGGGGTAGCGTGGGGATGGCCGGAACGCCCTACAGCGTCGAGGCAGTGAACAACCAGGCCGCCTCCGATCTCTGGAGGACCTTGATCACGTCCGCCAGCCCCGCCGCTTCCATGGCTGCCTGCGCCCCGGTCGCGATCGCAGCGCCGCACTTCCTGCACCGCAACCAGACCGGATTCAACCTGGCTCGCACCGCGGCCCCTGGGGTCGCGGTCGCCGCCGGCCAGGACAACATCGACGCCGTCGAGCTGGACGTTCTGGATTTCACGGGCGACGACGTCCACGACGTCCCCGTCTACTTCAGCCTGGACCCGGCCAGCCCGAACCTGGTCGCTTCGGGGGCCGACATCTACTTCTCTCCGGCCGGCGCCGGCTTTTTCGTCCCGTTCTCCTTCCCCGCGGCAATCGGCCTCGTGGGGATGGACAACGTCGACTCGCTGGTCATGTGGGACCGCGTAAACATCGGCGTTGCCGACGCGGGTGTCGACTTCGCGCTGTTCTCGCTGGCTCCGGGCTCCCCGACCCTGGCTGCGATCGGCGGCTCACCGGCTGACATCTTCGTGACCAATTTCGCGGGCGGGTTCTGTCTCTTTGCCCCGGCTGGCGCGCTTGGGCTGATCGGTGCGGACAACGTCGATGGTCTCGACGTGATGCCGTAAAGAACCCAAAGGACCTCAAGGACCCGGAGCCGGGATTTCTTGTCCTTGAGGTCCTTGGTGTCCTTGAAGTCCTTCTGCGGGATCTTCCTCCAGCAGATCCCGAAGCGCTGGCAGGCGGGCCTCGGCGTCGGCCTCTCCCATGCGGATCAGGTGCTCCAGGTAATCCGGCTGGAACATCAGATAGCTCAGGACGTCGGGGGTGGTGGTCTGCCGGGTGCCCAGGCTGCGGGTGAGGAGGCGGAAGGGCTCCGGGAGCTGCGGCTCGTAGGCGGCGGAGAGCTTGCCCAGGTCCTCGCTCGGGCGGAGCACCCGGATGTCCACCGGCCTCAGGCCGTTGCGGTCCTCGGGCGGCAGCTTCTCGATCAAGGGGTTCAGGCTCTTGAGACGGCGGACGTCCTCGTCCAGGACATCCAGGAAGATCGCGTCGAAAAGGTGGCTCAGGATCTGGGCCGGCGGCGGGTAGCCGACGATCTGCGGCCGGTCGGCCTCCTCCAGAGTGGCCTCATGCCGGGCCGAGATGGCGAGCACCCGGGTCGCCCCGAGGCGGATGGCCGGGGAGAGCGGGGCGGAGAGCCGCACGCCGCCGTCGCCATAGTAGGAGTGTCCGAGGCGGATGGCCGGAAAGACGAACGGCAGGGCGGACGAGGCCATGACGTGCTCCAGCGTCAGGCGCGCATGGACGCTCCGCCGCTGCGGCTGGTCCCAAGGCCGGATGTGCCGTCCCTGTACCCAGGTGACGGTCTGGCCCGTGGAGTAGTTGAGCGTGATCAATGCCGCAGCCTTGAGCCGCCCCTGCTCCAGGTTGCGCTCGATGCCGATGATCTCGCCGTCGACGTCGGCCCAGGCCGCGCGCAGAGTGTCGCGGAGCGGCTCGGTTTCCACCAGCCCCCGGATCTCCGGGCCGAGGAGCGGGCCGCCCGATCCAAGCCGGGTCGCCCAGCGGATCCAGGTGAGGAGGCTCCGCGTGAGAAGGGGGGTGTCGAGGCGGAAGATGTTGTCGACGTGCAAGCCGGCCCAGAGATGGCACAGCTCGTCCGCCGCTTCGAACAGGGTGCCCGGGTGCGCAGCAATGAAGGCCGCGTTGATCGCTCCCGCGGAAACCCCGACCACGACGGGGAAGCGGGTCTCCGGCAGATGGCGGGCCAGGCCGCGGAGCACGCCCGCCTGGTACGCAGCCCGGGCACCGCCACCCGACAGCACGATGGCCAGATCGCCCCTTCCACCCTCCCAGGATCCCACGTTCGAGCCCACGCCCTTTTCCTGTAGCATGAATCGAGCCTGCTACTTGTCGGGAGGGGAGTCAATGAAAACGGTCGTCACCGTCGTGCTCGTCCTGGTCGTCCTGGCCCTTGCGGTGCTGGGGTTCATCCAATCGGGGATCTACGATGTGGCGGCCAGCACTCCGGATACCGGGCTGATCCAATGGGCGCTGGAGACCACCCAGCACCGCTCGGTCCACCGCCGCGCGGAGCAGGTCCAAGCGCCAGCGGCGCTGAACGATCCGGACCTGATCCGGACGGGGCTGATCGAGTACCACGAGATGTGCGTCGTCTGCCACGGCGCCCCGGGAGTTCCGATCTCGCCCGTTGGCCAGGGGCTCAACCCGTCGCCGCCGCTCCTCGCGGACGAAGCCGCCCACGAGGAGGCAGGCGGCCTGTTCTGGATCACCAAGAACGGCATCAAGATGACCGGCATGCCCGCCTTCGGAGTGACCCACTCGGACGAGGAGATCTGGGCCATCGTCGCCTTCATGAAGCGGATGGGGGGGCTCTCGCCCGAGGAGTACCAGCGGATGGTCGTGGAGGCGGGGGTGCCGGAGTAGCCTGGGGTTGAAACCCCAGGCTAGAAAAGTACAGCCCTTCCCAGGGCTGGCCTTCGGCCGCCCCCGGAGGGGGCGATACCCTTCTAGCCTGGGGTTTCAACCCCAGGCGCACTGGCTCGCCCCGGATCGTCGCGCTGGGCCGCCTGGAATCGGTCTTCGTTATACACTCCCCGCCGTGAGAACGCTGGGCGATTTCGAGCTGACGCTGGTCAGCGACGGCGGCTTCCGCCTGGACGGCGGGGCCATGTTCGGCGTGGTCCCGCGGGTGCTCTGGGCGAAGCCCTTTCCGCCGGACAGCGAGAACCGCATCGGCATGGCGACCAACTGCCTGCTGATCGCCCGGGGGAGCGACCTCCTGCTGATCGACACCGGCATCGGCGACAAGCACGATCCCAAGTTCCAGGCGAACTACGGCATGGAGAAGGACGCCGTCCGGCTCCCCGAATCCATCCGCCGGGCCGGGTACGAGCTGGGGGATGTCACCCATGTCCTCCTCTCCCACCTCCACTTCGACCACTGCGGCTGGAACACCCGGGTGGATTCCTCCGGCCGGATCGTGCCGACCTTTCCGAATGCGCGCTACTGGCTGCAGCGAGGAGAAGTCGAGCACGGCCGCAACCCCAACGAGCGCGACCGGGCGAGCTACGATCCGCGCAACTGGGAGCCGCTTTTCGAGGCAGGGGTGGTCGAGCTGTTCGACGACGAGGGGGAGCCGATCCCCGGAGTCAAGGCCGTGCGCGCTCCCGGGCACAACGCCGACATGTGTATTGTTCTGATAGATGGAGGGGCTGGGAATCAAGCGGTCTACTGGGCCGACCTGGTGCCGACCTCGGCGCACGTCCCCAACCCCTGGATCATGAGCTACGACCTGTACCCGTTGACGACGCTGGAAAACAAGAAGATCTGGCTGCCGCGCGCGGCCGAGGGCAACTGGCTCTGCGTGTTCGAGCACGATCCCGGCGTCCCCTTCGCGCGGCTGGTGGAAGAGAAGCCCGGACGCTATAGAGCTATTCCTGAGCTCGCGTCCGTGCCGGTCACCGCCTGATATCTAGAAGGGAAGGGGAGAAGATGGCGCGAGAAGAGTTCGACCTGATCATCATCGGCAGCGGTCCGGGCGGCTACGTCGCCGGCATCCGCGCCGGTCAGCTCGGTTTGAAGACCGCGGTCGTGGAAAAGGACCCCAAGCTCGGCGGCACCTGCCTGCACCGCGGATGCATCCCGACCAAGGCGCTGCTCCACACTGCCTCCGTGCTGGACGAGATCCGCGAAGCCGGCGCCCTGGGCATCGACGTGGGCGAGCCCAAGCTCGACATCGGCCGCGCCCAGGAGCGCAAGCGCAAGGTCGTCGACAGCAACGCCCGCGGCATCGAAGGCCTGTTCAAGAAGAACAAGGTCACCTGGCTCCAGGGCTTCGGCCGCGTCACCGGCCCGCACGACGTCGAGGTCGAAGGCAAGGACGGCAAGAAGTCCTACGGCGCGAAAAACATCCTGATCGCCACCGGCTCCGTGCCGCGGGACATCCCCGTCGCCCCGTCGGACGGCGAGCGCGTGCTCAACTCCGACCACATCCTGGAGCTCCAAAAGGTGCCCGGCTCCCTCGCCGTGCTCGGCGCCGGCGCCGTGGGCACCGAGTTCGCCTCCATCTATCACTCCTTCGGCACCAAGGTGACCCTGGTCGAGATGCTCCCCCGGGTCCTCCCCATCGAGGACGAGGAAGTCTCGGCCGAGCTCGAAAAGCAGCTCCGGCGGCGGGGGATCAAGGTCATGGCCGGCACGAAGATGTCCGGCTTCGAGGCGACCGAGAGCGGCGTGCGCTTGAATCTCGAAAAGGACGGCAAGCTCGAGACCCTGGATGCGGAGAAGCTCCTGGTCGCGGTCGGCCGCAAGCCCGTCACCGAAAACCTGGGCCTGGAAGCGCTCGGCATCGAGCTGGAGCGCGGCTACATCAAGATCAATCCCTACATGCAGACCGCCGTGCCCCACATCTACGCCATCGGCGACGTGGTCAACACCCCGTGGCTGGCGCACGTGGCCTCCGCCGAAGGCATCCTGGCGGTCGAGCACCTCGCGGCGATACCAGGGCAGACCGTGCGACCGATCAACTACGACCGTGTCCCCTCCTGCACCTACTGCGAGCCCGAAGTGGCGAGCGTGGGGCTCACCGAGGCGAAAGCGAAAGAGCGGGGCTACGACGTGCAGACCGGCAAGTTCCCGATGACCGCACTGGCCAAGGCGAAGATCCTCGGCAAGAGCGCGGGCTTCGTGAAGGTCGTACGCGAAAAGAAGTACGACGAGCTTCTGGGGGTGCACATCATCGGCGCCCATGCCACGGACATCATCGCCGAGGCCTGCGTGGCGCTTCAGATGGAAGGCACCGACGAAGAGCTGTTCCGCACCATGCACGCCCATCCGACGCTCTCCGAGGCGGTCATGGAAGCGGCGCACGGCGCCCACGGCCACATGATCCACATCTGAGGAGCTACATGGCAAAGCTGAGCAGGAACTGGGGCCCTCTCCATCCGGTCGCCGACGAGACGGCCGACCGGCTGGCGAAATCGGACCTCCCCCGCGAGCCGCAGCTCGAGATCTACCGGTATCTGAGGCTCAACCGGATGACCGAGGACCGGCTGAGCAACCTCTACCGCCAGGGCAAGGTGGTGGGCGGCCTCTACTCCAGCCGCGGGCAGGAGGCGATCTCCGTGGGCAGCGCCTTTGCCCTCGAGCCCCAGGACGTCGTGGGGCCGCTCATCCGCAACCTCGGCACCATGTTCGTCCGCGGGGTCCAGCCGCGCGAAGTCATGATGCAATACATGGCCAGGGCCGGCGGCCCCACGGGCGGCAAGGACGTCAACACTCACTTCGGCGACCTGAAGCGCGGGCTCGTGGCCCCGATCTCCATGCTCGGCTCAGTGATTCCGGTCATGGCCGGGATCGCCCTGGCGGGCCGCATGCAGAAGAAGAACCTCGTGGCTCTGACCTACATCGGCGACGGCGGCACCTCCACGGGAGACTTCCACGAAGGGCTCAACTTCGCCGCCGTGCTCAACGTCCCCTTCGTCCTGATCGCCGAGCACAACGGCTACGCCTACTCGACGCCGGTCTCCAAACAGATGCGGGTGAAGAACATCGTCACCCGGGCCGCGGCCTACGGCATCCCGGGCGAGATGGTGGACGGCAACGACGTCCTGGCGGTCTACGAAGCCACGAAGCGGGCAGTTGATCGCGCGCGCGGCGGCGCCGGACCGACGCTGATCGAGGCCAAGACCTTCCGCATGAAAGGCCACGCCGAGCACGACGATGCAGGCTATGTCCCCAAGGAAATGTTCGAGGAGTGGAAGAAGAAGGACCCCATCGACCGCTTCGAGCGCCACCTGCTTTCGAGCGGCTTTGCGACGGAAGACGATCTGCGGAAGATCGTGGCCGAGATCGACGAAGAGCTGAACCGGGAGGTGGATGCGGCCCTCGCCTCGCCCATGCCGCCTCCGGAGCGCGCCTTCGAAGGCGTGTATGCAGAGGAGACGGCGGAATGATCACCTACATCGAAGCCATCCGCCAGGCGCTCTGGGAAGAGATGGAGCAGGACGAGCGCGTCTTCCTCATCGGCCAGGACATCGGCATCTACGGCGGCGCCTTCCGCGCGACCGCCGGCCTGCTCGAGCGCTTCGGGCCGGAGCGGATCATCGACTCGCCGATCAGCGAGTCGGCGATGGTGGGCACGGCCATCGGCGCGGCCATGATGGGCATGCGGCCAGTCGTGGAGATGCAATTCATCGACTTCATCGCCTGCGCCTTCAACCAGATCTACAACTTCGCCGGCCCCAACCACTACCGTTGGGGGCAGAGCGTGCCGCTGGTGGTGCGCGGCCCGTCCGGCGGCGGTGTGCGCGGCTCCAACTTCCACAGCCAGAACCCGGAATCGATCTTCCAGCACGGCCCGGGCCTCAAGATCGTGTGTCCGGCCACGGCGGTGGATGCCCGCGGCCTGCTCAAGGCGGCAATCCGCGATCCCAATCCGGTCCTGTTCTTCGAGCACAAGTTCCTCTACCGCCGGATCAAGGAAGAGATCGCCGAGGGGGACGGCCTGGTGCCGCTCGGTGTGGCGAACCTGGCGCGGACCGGGCGCGACCTGTCCGTGATCACCTACGGTGCTATGCTGCACGTGGCCCTGGAAGCTGCCGGGCGCCTCGAAGCGGACGGCATCGACCTCGAAGTCCTCGACCTGCGCACGATCAAGCCCCTCGACGACGAGGCGATCCTCGCCACGGTCCGCAAGACCAGCCGGGCGATCGTCCTCACCGAGGAACAGAGGTCCGGCTCGGTGGCCGGGGAGGTGGCCGCGCGGATTTCCGAGCACGCCTTCGAATGGCTGGACTCGCCGGTCGTCCGGCTCTGCTGTCCGGACACGCCGATCCCCTACAGTCCGACGCTTGAAGATGCCTATCTGCCGAATGTGGACAAGCTCGTCGCGAAGGTGCGCGAGCTTGCGAGCTACTGACGAGACGGAGAGACGGGAGAGACTATGGCTACCGATGTCGTGATGCCCCAGATGGGGGAGTCGATCGCCGAGGGAACCATCACCAAGTGGCTGGTCAAGGTCGGCGACCAGATCGAGCGGGACAAGCCGCTGTTCGAGATCTCGACCGACAAGGTCGATGCGGAGATCCCCAGCCCGGCCTCGGGCGTGCTGCTGGAGATCCGCAACCAGGAAGGGGAGACCGTCCCCGTCAACCAGGTCGTCGCCGTGATCGGCGAGGCCGGCGAGCAGCCGGGCGCCGCCGCCCCGGCTCCCGCGGCGTCGTCGAGAGAGGCCGAGCCCCCGCCGCCGCCTCCCGACGCCGCCGAGCCCGTCAAGGGCGCGGCCGAGATGGAGACCGCCGAAGGCGACACCGAACAGATGAAGCAGGAGGAGACCGCGCGCGGAGATGCCGGTGATACGGGACCCGAAGGCGAGCCCAAGGTGGCATCGCCGGAGCCCCAACCGGCACCTGAAAAGCCGGCCGCGGAAGGCACGGAAGAAGACCGTCTGCGGAAGTTCTCCAGCCCGCTGGTGCGCAACATTGCCACGAAGGAAGGGGTCAACCTGGAGGAAGTCCAGGGCACCGGTCAGCATGGCCGCGTGACCAAGGACGACATCATGAAGCACCTGGAGCAGCGCAAGGCCGCTCCGGCTGCTGCCCCGGCCCCCAAGCCCGCTGCCCCCGCGCCCGCTCCGGCCCCGGCTCCGGCCGCCGCTCCGGCGGCTGCTCCCCCTCCGTCGGCTCCTGCGCCGGCACAGCGTCCGCTCCCGGCCGGGTTCTCCGTGGCCGCATACCACGAGGGAGACAACGTCGAGATCGAGCCGATGTCGAAGATCCGGCAGATCACGGCGGCGCACATGGTCTACTCCAAGGCCACGTCGGCGCACGTCACCACGGTCTTCCACATCGACTTCTCCAAGGTGAACCGTGCCCGCATCCGCGCCAAGGACGGCTTCTTCAAGAAGGAAGGCACCAAGCTCACCTTCATGCCCTTCATCTTCAAGGCGGTGGCCACGGCGCTCAAGGCGCACAAGTCGGTCAACGCCAGCATCGACGGCACGAACATCATCTACAAGAAGGACATCAACCTCGGCATGGCCGTCGACCTGCCGGGCCGCGGCCTGATCGTGCCGGTGATCCGGAACGCCGACCAGCTGAGCCTGCTGGGCCTTGCCAAGACTGCCAACGACCTCGCCGACCGCGCGCGCAACAAGAAGCTCAAGCCGGACGAGACGCAGGGGGGCACGTTCACGATCACCAACCCCGGCGTCTTCGGCAGTCTTTTCGGCACGCCGGTCATCAACCAGCCGCAAGTGGCGATCCTGGGCGTCGGCACCATCGAGAAGCGGCCGATCGTGGTCGAGGATGAAAACGGCAACGACGCGCTCGCGATCAAGACCATGTCCTATCTCTCGATCACCTACGACCACCGCCTGGTGGACGGCGCCGACGCCGACCGCTTCATGATCGACGTCAAGAAGGTGATCGAGCAGGACACCTGGACCGAGCTCGAAGCGTACACATAGGGCTCCCGTCCCTTTCATGCGAGTCGCGACGAGCCCGGGAGACCGGGCTCGTCGTGTTAAGGGGCGAAAGATCGTGGTAAGCTGATCCGAGAGGGATTCGAGATGGCCATCCTTCCGAAAAACGAAGAGCGGTTGATGACGGGCGAGGAGCTTGCCCGCTATTCAGATTTCCACGGCGAGCTCGTGAACGGGAGACCGGTGCCGATGCCCATGGCAGGGCGCAGTCATGCACAGCTTGTGATGAGTCTGGGCGCCAAGCTCGTCTCGTATGCGGAAGGAGGGCGGGGGCGCGTCTTGGGAGGTGAGGCCGGCCTCTACACCCGCCACGACCCGGACACCGTGCGCGGCGCCGACGTTCTCTTCATCTCCCATGAGCGATATGACCGCTGCGGGCCGCTGACCTTTCTCGATGTCGCTCCGGAGCTGGTCGTCGAGATCTCCTCTTCGGACAATCGTCCTGGCGAGGTGGCCGAGAAGGTCGAGGAGTACCTGTCCATCGGCGTCGATCGGGTCTGGGTTGTCAGCCTCCGGCGCAAGACCGTCAAGATCCACCGCTCCGGCGCCGCCCAGCCCGAGACGCTCGGAATCGGCGATACGCTCCGCGACGAAGAGATCCTACCCGGCTTCTCCCTGCCCCTTTCCGACCTGTTCCAAGACTGACCCGCGAGCCGCTGCTTCTCCTGGGAGCGCCGGCGTCCCGCCGGCTCGGCTCTCCATCAACGGTGTTAAGATCTCTCCAAACTGAGGTTCCAGATTGAGGTTAACTCGCGGTTATGAGTACACAGAGACTGGGTATGTTCGTGGTGTTGCTGGCCTTCACTGTTCATGGAGGCTGCAGGACCGGGCGAACCCTGAATCCGGGGGAGCCTGCGGTTGTGGGTCCCGGGCCGCTTGAGCTCTACTACGAAGAGGCTGTGCTAGATAAATCCCCCTCGCCGGATTCCCGGTTCGATCCCTGGATGGATTCTGATTTCGTAGGCACTCCCGGCCTGGAAGGTATTACCGAGATCAGTCTCGAGATGACGGAATGCTATGGGACCTGCCCAGCCTACACCGTGACCTTTTATTCAGACGGACGTGCAACCTTTGAAGGCCGCAGTTTCATAGATCCGGTAGGCGCTTATCAGGCAGAGATCCCGAGGGGGTATTTCAGACGGCTTGCTCGAGCAGCGCTGGACATAGGTTACTTTGACCTGCCCGAAACCTATGAAGCACCGGTAACGGATATGGCCACTGTCTACACATCGATCGTACAAGGCGGTGCACGGAAAATTGTCAGGAACTATGGGAACAGTGGGCCTTCTAAACTGTGGCTCCTGGAGGGGCAGATTGACGCTGCCCGAGCGAGTCTCAAGTGGAAGCCTGCCAAACACTCCCTGCCCCTATCCGATCTGTTCCAAGACTGACCTGCGAGCTGCTTCTACTGGGAGCGCAAGTGTCCCGCCGGCTTGCACAAAACTAAACCCTGGGTTAATGTTTGTGCGTTATGGGTACGGTCGCCTCACTCCCAGACTGGGATGCGCTCTTCGACGTTGCGCAGGCCCAGGGTGGCTTTTTCACGACCGAGCAGGCAGCCATGGCTGGCTACTCGCCGCAACTCCTCCATAAGTATATCGGCAACGGGAAGGTCGTGCGGGTACGCCGGGGGATCTATCGCCTCGTCCACTTTCCGGCAGGCGAGCATGAGGATCTGGTTGTGCTCTGGCTTTGGGCCGAGCAGGCTGGCGTGTTCTCTCATGAGACGGCGCTCGCGCTGCACGACCTCTCCGACGTGCTGCCCTCCAAGGTTCACATGACGCTCCCGGCAAGCTGGCGGCAGCGGCGGCTGCGGGTGCCCGCAGGCGTCTTCCTGTACTACGCCGACCTCGGCGCCGTTGACCGCACCGGCTTCTCGGCTGTGCCGATCACAACGCCACGAAGAACCCTGCAAGATTGCGCCGAAGAGAATATTTCCCCCGATCTCGTGCGGCAAGCGGTGCTTCAAGCGCGACATCGTGGGCTCATCTCCGAGAAAGACGCCGTAGAGCTCCTTCCTGCCATGCTGGATTTTGGATCAGAGGGGGACGGATGATCCGTCGCTATGGGACGCCTCTCGCATTCAAGCAGGCGCTTGAGCAGCGGCTCAAGTCGTCGTCGACGACTGGCTTCGACTTCGCGCGCCGTCGCCAACTGCTTGTCTTCGATCGATTTCTTGCTCGTGTCGCCTTGGTTGTTGGTGACGCGGTGACGCTCAAGGGTGGGCTGGCTCTTGAAATGCGCCTTAACCGGGCTCGGAGCACCAAGGACATCGACCTGCGCTTGATGGGCTCGACCGGCGAAGTCCTCGACCGACTCCAAGAAGGCGGGCGTCTCGATCTCTCCGATTACATGCTTTTTGAGGTCCAGCCGGACTCGAATCATCCCGACATTTGGAACGAGGGGATGAGGTACGACGGCTATCGTTTTCGCGCCGAATGCCGCCTCGCGGGGGCGATCTACGGCCGTCCGTTCGGAGTCGATGTGGCCTTCGGGGACCCGCTCGTTGGCGAGCCCGATCTAATAGTGGCTGACGACCTCCTCGGCTTTGCGGGGATCGCGCCTCCGACGCTGCGCTTGTACCCGGTCGTCTCCCACATCGCCGAGAAATTGCACACCTTCACCATGCCGAGGAGCCGGCCAAACACTCGGGTGAGAGATCTTCCCGATATCGCCTTGCTGGCCACGACTGGTCCGATCGAAGGAGCAAAGCTTCGCCTGGCGTTGTCGAGGACGTTCGAATTCCGGGGAACTCATTCCCTGCCGCCGTCCGTTCCCGATCCACCGGAGTTCTGGAATGAGCCCTATGCAGTGATGGCGTCCAGAGACGAGCTCGCCTGGACTTCGTTGTCAGAGGTTGCGGGAGCCGTGTCAGCGTTTCTGAACCCGGTCTTGGCATCGGGCGATTGTGGGACCTGGGAGCCCGACCGCTTGGCTTGGAGATCACCCTCCGAATAGATATGCGTGCTGGCCCGCGAGCTGCTTCTGCTGGGACCGCCGGCGTCTCGCCGGCTCGCACTCCAGAACACAGGACGCCGGCGAGACGCCAGCGCTCCCAGTGAAAACCTACCAGAGACCGGGCTCGACGGGGTGGACGGGCAGCTTTCCCTCTCCGTAAATCGAGCCAGCAACCATTCAGCCTCGGGAGAGGCGGTCTCAAGAGCGCAGAAGCGCAGGCAAAACGACAGCACCCCGGCTGAAAAGCCGTTCGGGCGCGCTCAAAACCGCTTCCAGCGGCCGTAGAATCGTCCTGAACGCGATCAGAATCGTTTTGAGCCCGATCAAAATGACTTTGAACGCGTGCAGAATGACTTTGAACGCGTGCAAGATGGTTTTGCACGCGTCCGAAATGACTTTGGCCGCGTCCAAGATGGTTCTGATCGCGGTCGGAACGACTTTGACCGCGTTCAAACCGATTCCGATCGCGTTCAAAATGACTTTGGACGCGTTCAAACCGATTCTGATTGCGGTCCAAACGACTTTGACCGCGTTCAGAATGATTCCAATCGCGTTCAAAATGACTTTGGACGTGGTCAGAATGATTCCGATCGCGGTTGAGACGATCTTGAGCGCGAATCGAACGATTCCCATCGCGGATGGGCTCGCTTGAGCCGCGGAAGTCCTTCCGTCTCTTGCGGATAGGTTTGCGGGTGCCCGCTTCGCATTCCTCTACGTGGCGAGAGGCAGCACTACGATCCCGATGGGCAACACGCCCATCGCGATGGGAGGGGCTCCCATCCAGATGGGGCGCTTCCCCTCAGCCGGGACCGTCGCCATTCCGATGGGAGAGGCTCCCGTGTGGATGGGAACCGTCGCCATTCTGATAGGAGAGGCAGCCATCCAGGTGGGGAAAGCTCCCATCCCGGGAGGTAGATCCCCGAATCGCTCGGACATCGCCGGGTGAGGCGTAAACTTCTGCTCGAAGGGAAGGAGGTTGCCCATGCACGCAAACACCCGTGGGCAGATCGCCGAGTCCGATTGGAAGTTGTGGCGGGCGCTCTCGAAGGAGGCGCTTGAAAGGCACTGCCAGAAGACCTTGACGGAAGCCGCCAGCCTGGAGAAAGGCGGGGATTCGGCTCACGCGCGCTATTTGAAGCTGTACCGGCTCCTCCAACGGCGCGACCAGGAGATTGCCGATGTCTTCAACGATCCGCGCAGGTCGAGGGCGTATCTACAGATCGCGCTGGCGGTGCGCAGCCAGATCATCACGCGTGCCGAGCTCGCGAAGTTCAGCGAAGGCACTCAAGAGGTTGTTGAAGCGCTGGCAGATGCGGGCGGCTGATCGGCCGGAGCCGCTTCAAAGAACGTAGCACCTGTGGCATCCACTCCTTGAAGGCCGATCTCGGACGGCGCCATTGCCACCGGAGTGGGCCTTTGCAGGAGAGAGTGCCTCGGAAGCGGGAGGGAGGAGGCTGTGGGTTGGGCTCAACGTGCGCTTGGCACTTGGTCGCCTCCGTTGACGGCTGGCCCGGGTGGGGATACGCTTCTTAAGCGCAGCAGCGAGAGCAGGCTGCGCCGATAGGTTCGACGAGGTCAAGCAACGTTATCAGGGCCGAAGTAAGTTGGGGAGTAGGTAATCTGTCGGTTATGCGCCCGGGAGAGTTAATGCCTAGTAAACAACGCTAAAAGGAATCAATGTTGAAGGGCATTTGGTATGGAGACCGAAGGGATCGCGTAAAGTGGGGTGGTTTGGTCTATCTCGCCAAGCGCTTTCGGGTTTCGCGCATCGTGCACATATCATTCTTCCGTGAGGGTGAGAGGCCGGAACTAGAGGTAGACGGGCGGCGAGAGCCGCTGCCACAAGAGGTGTGGGGGCACTTCTCCGATCTCAATAATATCGATCGACTTGCAAAAAAGGTTGACCTACAGATCAGACCTGTAAACATCCTATTCTGCCCCCGCGAGAGGGAACGCTACGTACGAGAGGTCATTGCGAACTTAGACGAGACGCCGCGCCCGTTGATCGCATTCTGCGATCCTGACACCGGGATAGCGCCAGGGAAGCCAGAACCTGAGCACGTAGCCGAAGAAGATCTGGCAAATTTTTGGCAGGCCTTGAGGCGAGGAGACGTTCTTGCGGTGTACCAGCACGCACATAGGAAAAAAGGGTGGCTTGAACCTCGGCAGCAGACAATGGCCAGAGCCATTGGAACGCACGTACAATCAATAACTGGGCCTTCCATCGCACGGGATGTCGCGTTACTCTGGGCCAGTAAGGGAAATCGGCGGTTAACTCAGCCAATCGAGCGAGAGGAACCGGTCGCTTCGCGCCCGGCCCGCTCATCGGCATAGCGTTAGACGGCGCGAGAACTGTAGTGGGGCGGCCCCAATCGCTGCCCAAGGACATCCCGTCGGCCTTCATCTCGTACTCATGGGAGGATGAAGCCCAGAGACTTCAAGACTTTTCGGGAGTGGTTTGCGATCGAGCTTCATTCCGTCATCGAAGACATGTGCGATTACGAGATCATCAAAGAAGACGATGTCTGAGCGACAACCTGCTAGACTGGAGTGACTCCATGAGACTTGATATCTACCTGAATTACCGAGGAAGCTGCGAGCAGGCATTCCGCTTCTATGAGCAACATCTTGGCGGGAGAATCACGGGGATGGCCCGACATGGGGAACAGCCCAATCCCAACGTGGCGGCCGACTGGAAGGAAAAGATCCTTCACGCCCGCATCGAGATCGGCACGACTGTACTCATGGGTGCGGACATTCCGCAGAGCGAGCCTATGCGAAGTGCCTATCTTACGCTCACCTTGGATAGTGAGGCGGAAGCGGAGCGGGTGTATGCCCTGCTTACGGACGGCGGCGAGATCTTCATGAAGATGGAGCAGACACCGTTCGCCAATCGATTCGCCATGCTCCGCGACAAGTTCGGGACGTCTTGGATGCTTCTCCATCAACCTGAATCCCAGCAACGGGCGTAGGCGTGCAACAAGGCGCTGACTGATGCGTGCACTCACGTTCAGCAGGTTCGGCGGGCCGGAAGTCCTGGTCTACCGCGAAGCCCCCGAGGAGGGCTCATAGATGGATGAACAAGCGGAGCAGACCGCTTTGCTCTCGGCCCTCACTACGGAGCATTTCGTGCTGCAAACAGCAAACAATTCCACATACTCGGAAGCTTCCGCCCGCAGCACGCTCTATGTCATGGCGCTTTCGAGCTCGCTGGTTGCGATGGGATTTGTCGCAGGCTCCACCGACCTGCTAGTCCCGTTCGCCGCCATCTCGCTGCCAGCGATTTTCTTGCTTGGGATCTTCACCGTTGTAAGGTTGGTCGAAACCGCGCTTGAAAGCATGCAGTACCTGACCGGAATCGCTCGCATCCGCGGTTGCTATCGCACTCTCGGCCCCGAGGCGGCGCGCCACTTCGCGTCGAAATATGGCCGCTGGCCGGAAGTGGAACCGCCCGCACTGCGGTTTGGCTCCGCACTCGCGTTTTTCGGCACCACAGCAAGCATGATCGCGGTCATCAACAATGTCGTGGCCGGTGTGGGCATGGCTCTTCTCATACGTTTTCTAAGCCCCTCCGCGCCCTCCTGGGTGGATGCTGTTGCGGGAATTGCCGGTGCACTGATACTTACATGGCTGTTTTACGCGTACCAGCGTTGGCGTTTCGACGACTATGAGGCCCGCGCTCGCCAACGCGCGGAAGGTGCTGACGGTGCGCTCTAACCTCTATCCAGGGAAATGAGTTGAGAGATGATACTTGAAGCCAAGCCGATCGGTATCTTCACCCGGAAGTTCAGCATCGAAGCCGAAGGACAAGAGATCGCATTGCTCGATTCCTCGAGCTGGAGGGTGGCTGGCGCGATCTCGATAGGGAGCCATATCTATCGGCTTTACCGTGAGGGCCTGATGAGTGGAGCATATTTGCTGGAGTACGAAGGACAGGTTGTCGCACGCGCCATCAAGCCCAGCGCCTTCAGTTCCCAGTTTGATCTGGAGCTCTATCATCGTCGCTATTCTTTGACACGCGCCTCCGTCTTCGGAAGAGGCTTCACTGTCTTCCAGGGTGAAGTAGTCGTTGGCAGTGTTCATCCCACCGGTATGTTCATTCGGAGAACCATCATTGACCTGCCGCCCGATTGGGCTATTCCTTTCCAGGTGTTCGTCTTCTGGCTGGTATTGGTGGCCTGGAAGAGGGCTTCAGCTGCCGCGGTTGCCGGGGTAACGGGAACTTGACAGCAGCGGACTGACTGATGCGTGCGCTCACGTTCAGCAGGTTCGGCGGGCCGGAAGTCCTGGTCTACCGAGAAGTCCCCGACCCGGAGTTGCTCCCGGGACACGCGCTCGTGCGTATGCATGCCATCGGGCTCAACTTTGCCGACGTGTACCGCCGGCGGGGCGCCTACCACCTGGCTGGAAGCCCTCCCTACATCGCCGGGTATGAAGGCGCGGGAACCGTCATGGGCGTCGGAGCCGCAGGCTCAGCGACGCCGGTTCACTCGTTTGCGATCGGTGACCGCGTCGCCTTTGCGGATAGCCCCTATGCGAACGCGGAGCTCGTGGCGGTTCCGGTCGAGAAGCTCATCCCGCTGCCGGATGGCGTGCCGTTCGAGACGGCGGCGGCGCTGTTGCTGCAAGGGCTCACGGCGCAATACCTCGTGCGCGACAGTTATCCGGTAGCGGCGGGGGACGATGTTCTCGTACACGCGGCGGCCGGCGGCGTCGGTCTGTTGCTCGTGCAGATCGCACGGCAGTTGGGCGCGCGCGTCTTCGCTCTGGCGTCGACAGAGGAGAAGCGGGCGGCTGCTCGCGAAGCCGGCGCCACGGAAACATACGACAATGCCGGCGATTGGGTCGCTGCGGCCAGGGCCTGGTCTAGGCACGGAACCGGCGTAAATGTCGTGTACGACTCCGTCGGGACCACGCTGGATGAAAGCCTCCAGGCGGCACGGGTAGGGGGGCACGTGGTGTTCTATGGCATGGCTGGAGGCGATCCCAAGCCGGTCGATCCGAAGCGGCTCATGGACGAATCGAAGACGCTGACCGGAGGCGACCTGTGGAACGTCCTCACCGGCCAGAGCGAACGCATCCGCCGCGCCGGAGAGCTTTTCGGATGGGTGCACGACGGTTCGCTCCGCGTCCGCGTCTCACAGCGTTTTCCGCTCTCCGAAGGCACGCGGGCGCACGCGTTCCTGGAGAGCCGTCAGAGTATCGGAAAGGTGCTGCTGATACCCTGAATGGTCCCGGGTGAGCCATGGAACGAGTCGTCGTCATCGGCAATAGCGGTGGTGGAAAGTCCACCCTCTCCCGCCAGTTGGCTGCGAGGTTCGATCTTCCTTGCACCGACCTCGACTGCCTTCTCTGGGTGCCGGGCTGGCAGTTGGTCCCGGCGGAGATCTATCAGGCCGAGCACTCGCGGTTGATCGCAGGGGAGCGGTGGCTCCTCGATGGGCTCGGGATGCACGATTCGATCGCTTCCCGGCTGGCGCGTGCAACCGACATCATCTTGATCGACATGCCCCTGTGGATGCACTACTGGCTGGCGGCGGAGCGGCAGATCCTCTGGGCGGCGGGCCGACTCCCACAGCCGCCGGCCGGCATCGCGGAGGCGCCTCCGATCCACGGATTGTTCAAGGCGATCTGGGAGAACGACCAGGCGATGCCCGAGGTCCGCTCCCTCGTGGGTCTCGAAGAGAGGCGCGGCAAGCGCGTCTTCCGGTTGACGTCGGTCGAGGACCTGGATGGTTTCCTTTCCCGGCTGGACATGGAGGGTTAGGATACACACCATGGACAAGCTCGAGAGTAACAAGAAGAACGCGCAGGCCTTCTATGACCTCATGTTCAACCAGTGCAGGCCCGCCGAGGCCGTCGAGAAATACGTAGGAGACACCTACACTCAGCACAATCCGATGGTCGCGGATGGCAAGCAAGCCTTCATCGAGTACTTCAAACGAATGGCCGCCGAGTACCCAGGCAAGCGAGTCGAGTTCCGGCAGGTGCTTGCCGATGGCGACTACGTGGTTCTCCACTGTTACCAGCAGTGGCCGAACGATGGTGACTGGGCCGGCATCGACATTTTCCGCTTCGATCCGCAGGGGAAGATCGTCGAGCACTGGGACGTGCTTCAACGGATTCCTGCCGAGTCGGCCAACCAGAACACCATGTTCTGATGATGGCGGAACGCAGACAGTTGGGACTGGCGGCGGCGACCGCCGCGGTGACGGGCCAATCCATTGCCCTGGGCATCTTTCTCACCCCGGCCACGATGGCGAAAGCGCTGGGCTCGCCGCTGCTGCTCGGGGCCGTCTGGTGTGCCATGGCGGGCATGACGGTCTGCGGCGCGCTGTGTTACACGGAGCTGGCCGTCCGCTTCCCGGAGGCGGGCGGAGAGTACGTCTACCTGCGGGAAGGGTATGGAGGGCGCGCTGCCTTCCTCTATGGCTGGATGAGCGCGGCCGTCATGGACCCGGGGCTCGCCGCGGCGCTGGCCGTGGGTGCGATGTCCTATGTACAGACCTTGAAACCGTTGGGGCCGACGGCGACGGCCTGGCTGCCTGCCGCCGTCCTGCTGTGCCTCGCGGTGGTGAACATCCTCGGTACCCGGCTGAGCGGCGGCCTCATGACCGCGGCCAATCTGCTCAAGATCACCGTGCTCCTTGGACTGGTCGGGTGGGCGATCCTCGCGGGAGGAGGCAGCCTCGGCAACCTGCTTCCCCTGGCAGAGAGGCGGGCCGGCTCCGGGCCGCTTCTTCCTGCCATCGCGGGCGCCGTGGTGAGCGCGTTCTTCAGCTTCGGAGGCTGGTGGGAGGCCGGGAAGCTGGCGGGCGAGATCCGCGACCCTGAAAAGAACCTGCCGCGTGCCTTCACCGGCGGCGTGCTGCTGGTCGCCGGCATCTATCTGCTGATCAGCTTCGCGTTCCTCTACGTGCTGCCCTTGGAGGAGATCGTCTCGAACACCGCCTTCATCGCCCAGTTCGGCGGCGCGCTGTTCGGCAGCGCGGGCGCCAAGGTGCTGTCTGCCTGCGTCCTGCTCTCCGTCCTCGGCGGCCTGTTGGCGCTGACGATGGCTGCTCCGCGCGCCTACTACGCGATGGCGCGCGACGGTGCCTTCTTTCCGCCGTTCGGCCGCCTGCATCCGCGCTTCGGCACGCCGGTCCACGCCATTCTTCTCCAGACGGGGCTGGCCCTGGTGGTGCTCACCCTCGGAGCCTTCGACCGGATCCTGTCCTATATCGTCTTTTCCGCCGTCATGTTCCTCGGCCTTTCCGCCACGGCTCTCTTTCGGCTGCGGCCGCCGGTCGTCCGCTGGTGGTTCCCGGCGGCGCCGATTCTGTTCGTGGCCGGATGCTTCGTGGTCGGCTTGTTGATCCTGCTCAACGATCCCTTGCCCGCGCTGTTGGGTGTGGCCGTCGTGCTGGCCGGAGACGTGTTGCGGCGCTTCCTCTTCCCCGCCGATGCCTTTATTTCAGGATAGCGAAGCCACGATGGCCAGAAGCTCGGAGGGCTCCACCGGTTTGGTCACGTGGGCCTGGTAGCCCGCGAGCAGCGCCCGGGTCCGGTCTTCCACGCGGGCAAAGGCGGTCACAGCGGCCGCGGGAGTCCTCACCCCTCGCTTGCGAATTTCCGAGATGAGCTCGTATCCGTCCCACCCGGGCATTCCGATGTCGCAGAGCAGAATGTCGAATGACTCTCGTTCCAGGGTCGCCAGGGCTTGCTCCGCGCTGCAGGCCGTGACCACCTCGGCGCGGCGATCCTCGAGAATGCGCTGAATCACCTCCAGTGCGTCTGACTCGTCGTCCACCACGAGCACTTTGATCCCTTCCAACCAGGGCAGATCCTGACTTGGCGGCGTCGAGGTCGGCTCCGAGGCCCGTGGATGCTGGCGCGGCTCCTCGTCCTTGGTATGAAGGATTGCGAAGGGGATCTGCACGGCGAAGGTCGAGCCTTTCCCTTCGCCTTCGCTCGCCGCGCGGATCTCCCCGCCGTGGAGCTCGGTGAGCTGCTTGACCAGAGCCAGACCGATGCCGAGACCTCCGTGCTCGCGCGCCGCCGAAGAGTCCTCCTGGCGGAAGCGCTCGAAGACGTGCGGCAAGAACTCGGGGCGAATCCCCTTTCCCGTGTCGCTCACCGTGATCTCCACCTGGGAGTTGACCCGCGCCAGGACGATCTGCACCCGTCCTCCCTCGGGCGTGAACTTCACGGCGTTGGAAAGGAGGTTCCAAAGGATTTGCTGGATCCTCGCCGCGTCGCCGTGGATCCGCTCGGCGATCGGCTCGATCACGCTATGGAGGTGGATGCCCCGCGCCTCCGCCGCCGGCCTCACGGCTTCGATCGCCGCCTCGACGACCGCAGGAAGATGGACCCGCTGGACGTTCAGCCGCATCTTGCCTGTAATGATGCGGCTGAGGTCCAGGAGGTCGGCGACGAGCTGGGCCTGGACCTTGGCGTTGCGTTCGATGATCTCCACGCCGCGGAGGACCTTCTCCGGATCGGAGACCGCCATCTTGATCAGGTGCGTCCAGCCCATGATGGCATTCAGGGGTGTGCGGAGCTCGTGGGAGAGCGTGGCGAGGAAGTCGTCCTTGAGCCGCGCGGCACGATCGCTCTCCGCCCTGGCCGAGCGCTCTCTCTCGAGAAGCTCCTCGCGCTCGGCCTCGGCCCGCTTGCGCTCGGTGATGTCCCTGCCGAAGAACGCCAAGCCGCCCTGCGCGAGGGGATGGATGTCCATCTCGTACCAGCGGCCGTAGGATTTGTAGAAGCTCTCGGCCAGGATGGACACGCGCTCGGCCATCGCCCGCCGGGGTTCCCGCTCGAAGTCGGTTCCCAGGACGTCTGGGAAAGCCTCCCAGTGAGTTTTCCCAAGGAGGCTCTCCCGGGTCATGCCGTTGGCCTTCTCGGCAGCGGCGTTGACGTAGGTGATACGCCAGTCGCTATCGAGCATGATGAATCCATCGGTCATGCTCTCCAGGATGTCAATCAAAAGCCCGTCCTGGCTCTCTTTATAGGAAGAATTCATGTGGGCTCCCCCCTCCGCCGCCCACTTGGCAGGCTGGTTCCCGCATCCGTTGTGAGACTCGGATCTGCGCAACATCATACGCCTTCGGTGTGATGTCAGCCGGCCAGCCGCCGATACAGATCCACGTACTCCCGGCCCTGCACGTCCCAGGAGTAGTCCTTCGCCATCCCGTTGAGCATCAGGCGCTCCCAGGCGGGTTTGTCCTGGTAGGCGTCGAGCGCGGTGTCGAGGGCCCAGCGCAACCCCTCGGCCGTGTAGTGCTCGAAGACGAAGCCGGTGCCCTGGCGGCTCGCGGGATCGAAGGGCTCGACCGTGTCGGCCAGGCCGCCGGTCCTGCGCACGATGGGGGGCGTGCCGTAGCGCAGGCTGTACATCTGATTCAGGCCGCAGGGCTCGTAGTAGGAAGGCATCAGGAAGAGGTCGGCGCCGGCCTCGATCCAGTGCGCGAGCGGATTGTTGAAGCCGCGGTAGAACCAGGCGCGGCCCGCGAAGCGCCATTGCAGCCACTGGAAGAAGTCTTCGTATTTCGATTCGCCGCTGCCCAGCGCGATCACCCGGAACTCGCGGCGGGCCAGGACGGCGGGCAGCGCCTCGAACGCCAGCTCGAAACCTTTCTGAAAGGTGAGCCGCGAGACGATTCCGATGATGGGAGTGTTCTCGTTCCCGCCGATTCCGGTCTCCTGCAGCAGGGCGCGTTTCATCTCCCGCTTTCCCGAGAGATCGTCCGCGGAGTAGCGATAGGGCAGGTGGGGATCGGTCGACGGATCCCACTCGCCGTAATCCATACCGTTCACGATTCCGATCAGCCGGCCCGCCCGCGCCCTCGTCAGCCAGTCCAGGCCGAAGCCGAGCTCTCCACCCTGGATCTCCTGCGCGTAGGTCCGGCTCACCGCCGTGATCACATCGGCGTGGAGGAGCCCGGTCTTGAGCACGTTGAAGAGGCCGGCAGCCGAATCGGCACCGTCCAACCAATAGCCATGCTCCGCCAGCCCGATGTCGCCGAGCACGCTGGCAGGCAGCAGGCCCTGAAAAGCCATGTTGTGAATGGTCAGCACGGTGCGGGTGTGGTCGAAGAGGCGGTCCCAGCCGTAGACGGCCTTGAGATAGATCGGCGCCAGCGCCGTGTGCCAGTCGTGGCAATGGAGGATGTCCGGCGCCCACGCCATCCGCTGGCAGCATTCGAAAGCCGCCCGGGTGAGCACCGCGAAGCGCGGGCCGTCTGCCCAGTCGCCGTGATAGATCCCTTCCTGGCCGAAGAGCTGAGGGCAGGAGATGAAGTAGACATCCACCTCGCTGTCGGGGAGCTTGCAGGTCAGGACGGAAAAGCGGAAGTAGTGCGTGCCGATCCAGAGGGGCACGTCCTGGAGGAAGCCGACGGGCACGAAGGTCTCGGGCCGGCGCGTGAGCTGGCCATAGAACGGCAGGAAGATCCGCACATCGTGACCTTCGCGGCCCTCGCGGCCAAGATAGCGCGACAGGCCGGCGACGACGTCGCCGAGTCCGCCGGTCTTCGCAAACGGAGTGACCTCCGCCGCAATCTGAAGGATATTCATCAGATTACCGTGCCCGGGGGGAGGATGGCGTTCTTGGGTACCACGATGATCCCATCGCGGATGCAGTAGTTTTCATTGTCGAAGTTCTGGACGCCGGCCTCGTTGAGCAGCTTGCAGCCGTCGCCGATGCGGGCGTTGAAGTCGATGATCGAGTTGCGGATGTGGCAATCCCGTCCAATCCCGAGGCCCACCTGGGAGCTGCCCTGCGGCAGGCTTTCCCAGATGTTCGCCCCCATGATCACCGAGCGCTCGACAATGGCGTGCTCCCGCACCACGGCGCGGATGCCGATGATCGAATCGGTCACCCGGCTGCCTGACAGGATGCTGCCTTCGCTCAGGAGCGAGCACTGGATGAAGCACTGGTTCACCTTGGTCCCCGGCAGGAAGCGCGGGTGGGTGAAGACCCGCAGCTCGGAGTCGTACAGGTTGAGCGGCGGCAGCGGCAGCGTCAGATCGAGGTTGGCCTGATGGAAGCTCGGGATGGTGCCGATGTCGGTCCAGTAGCCTTCGTAGGGGTAGGCATAGACCCGGTACTTGTCGAGCGACTGCGGGATCACCTCGCGGCCGAAATCGACCGTGGTGCTGCCGACCAGGAGCTCGCGCAGGACCTCGGGGCGGAAGATGTAGATGCCCATGCTCGCCAGGAGCGAGCCTTCCGGCGCGGGGTAGCCCATCGCGGCCTGGGTCTGCTCGTCGACGGCCAGCATGTCGAGCTCCGCGGGCTCCTTCGGCTTCTCGTGGAACTCCCGCACGCGGCCGGTCGGATCGAGGCGCAGGATGCCGAACCCCGGAGCCTCTTCCCGGGTCACGGGCTTGACCGCGATGGTCAGGTCGGCGCCGCGCTCCCGGTGGGTCTTCATGAGCTCGCCGATGTTCATCAGGTAGAGCTGGTCGCCCGAGAGGATGAGGACTTCCGGCGGATTCGGCTCCAGCAGCCGGGGCAGGCACTGGCGCACGGCGTCGGCGGTGCCCTGGTACCAGTCCTTGCGCTCGGCAGTCAGCTCCGCGGCCAGGATGTTGACGTAGCCCAGCGAGAAGGCGCTGAAGCGGTAGGTCTGGGCGATGTGGCGGTGCAGGCTCGCGCTGTTGAACTGGGTGATGACGAAAATCCGGTCGATGCCGGCGTGCAGGCTGTTGCTGATCGGGATGTCGATCAGGCGGAACTTGCCGCCGATCGGCACGGCCGGTTTTGCCCGGTCGCGGGTCAGTGGCCAGAGCCGGCTCCCCTGCCCTCCGCCGAGAATCGCAGTGATCACCTTTTCCAAGAGCCTTCCTCCGCCAAGTGCGGCGTATCTTACAGCAGTACAATGCTGCGCATGCCGAGCCGCCGCCCTCTGCACTGGACCTGGCTGGGCCGCGTCCCCTTCGCGGAGGCGATGGAGCTGCAGCATGCCGTCCGCGACGCGGTTCGCCAGGGCGAGGGGCCGGAGCGCTTCCTCCTGCTCGAGCACCCCCATGTCTACACCCTGGGCCGCAACGCGGACGGTGGAGACGTGCTCGCCGGCCCCGACTGGCTGCGCGCCCGCGGCATTGAGGTCGCCGAGTGCAACCGCGGCGGGCAGGTCACCTACCATGGGCCCGGACAGCTCGTGGGCTACCCGGTCGTCAACCTGAGCCCCGACCGGCGGGACATCCGGCGCTACGTCCGGGATCTCCAGGAGGTGCTGATCCGCACGCTCGCGGAGTATGGGATCGAGGCCCGGCCCGGGGAGGAGCAGGCGTTCATCGGCGTCTGGGTGGGGGAGAGCAAGATCGCCTCGATCGGGGTCCATCTGTCGCGCTGGATCACGACCCACGGTTTCGCCCTGAACGTCTCGACCGATCTGTCCTACTTTGGGGGGATCATCCCCTGCGGCCTCGATCAGGTGGAGATGACCTCGATCGAGCGGCTCACGGGCACGGCTCCCACTCTTTCCAGCGTCGCTGCCGTCAGCGCCCGCCACTTCGGCGAGATCTTCGGGCGCGAGCTGGTGGACGACCCCTATCCGTCATGGGTTCCCGCGTCGATATCGGCCTCAACGCGGTGATCGTCGCGGTCACCGAGGAGGTGCCCCGGATCCTCACGGTCCGGAGGGCCGAGGAGACCCTTCCTTTCGGCCCTTTGGAGCCCGAGCGCGACCGGACTCTCGACCGCGGATTGCGCCGCTGGGTCGCCGAGCAGACCGGTCTGCCGCTGGGTTACGTTGAGCAGCTCTATACGTTCGGCGACCGGGGGCGCGATCCGGCCGAGGAGCGCGGCGGGCCGCGGGCGGTCTCGGTGGCCTATCTGGCCTTGGTGAGGGAGGCTTCGGTCACAGGGGAGGCGAGCTGGCACGGCTGGTACGAGTTCTTCCCCTGGGAGGATTGGCGCGACGGCCGGCCGCGGGTCTTGGATCGCGACGTCGCCCCGGCCCTGGAGAGCTGGATCGGAGGAACGCCGGAGCGCCGCGATCGCGCCGACATCGTCTTCGGTCTCGGCGGCGCCTCTTGGGACGGCGAGCGGGTCCTGGAGAGGTACGAGCTGCTCTACGAGGCGTTGCTCGTGCCCGAGGCCTGGCGCGACCGTGGCGAGCCGGAAAAGCACTGCATCCCCGGCCGGCCCATGGCCCTGGATCACCGGCGCATTCTGGCCACTGCCCTCGGCCGGCTGCGCGGCAAGATCAAGTACCGTCCCGTGGTCTTCGAGCTGCTGCCTCCGACCTTCACCCTGCTCCAGCTTCAGAGGGTCGTGGAGGCCCTGGCCGGGGTGCGCCTGCACAAGCAGAACTTCCGGCGGTTGGTCGAGCACGGCGGCTTGGTGGAGGGCACCGGCCAGGATGTCCAGACCGGCGGCCGGCCGGCGGAGCTGTTCAGGTTCCGGCGGGAGGTACTGCGGGAGCGGCCGGCTCCAGGGGTGGGGTTGCCGGGGGTGCGGCGGTAGAGGAGGCTATCGAATGAAGCGGAACGCGCAAACGTTCGCTTCTGCAAGGCGGTCGAGCTCGTGATGATCGCTCGTTACCAGAGTCGCCTTTTCCTGGATGGCCAGTGCCAGAGCGAAGCAGTCGGCCAGCGAGATCCGGCGCCACTCCGCCTTCAATTGGCCCGCCTCCTGCCAAAGCGCCGGTGCCAACGAATCGTTGAGCTCGAAGCCATAGCTCTCGAGAATGCCTGGCAGCTTGGCGGCTCTCTCCTTATCGGCGCGCCGGTAGATGTGGTAGTAGACCTCACAGACATTAAGGACGTGGACTACGCAACGGAGGTCTTCCTCCGCCAGGAGCGCTTCGACGACCTCGGCACCCGGCTCGGCGTCCAAGAGAGCAATGACAGCACAAGCATCGAAGACACAGACGTTCTCAGGGGGCAAACTTCCGATCCTCGATCCCGACTTCCTCACGCTTTTGCTTCAGGAACTCGTCACTCGGAGGGAGCAGGCCTTTGCCAATACCTCGCAGGGTACGCAGCCTGGCTCGGCGTTCGTTAATCGTCAGCTCGCGGAAGGGCCGCGGGTCGAGAGCGAGCTCGGCAGCGGTTGCATCCCACCGTGCCAAAGCCTCCTGGCTCGCTTTCTCCGGCGGGGCCTCCCGCTCCTCGGAAACAAGAATGATCAGCTCGACAGGGCCCGTGGGGACCGTGTCAGGGAGCTCGATCAGGGTCCGGCGATTCTCGGGAACGGTTACCTGTATTCTGTGCGCTTGCATAGATATCTCCCGCGCGGGCTCAAGTGAAAGTCTACCACGCAGGGTTCGCCGACTCTGGGCTTGGGCCTTCCCGGCCGGCAGAGTCACGTCGGCCGGGTCCGGCAATAGAGATCAGTCCCTGGACAGCTCCCGCGGGCTGAGCACCCCATCTGCGTTGCGGTCGAGGAGGTGGAAGCGGGCGGCCGAGCCGGTCCATTCCCGGCGTCCCAGGCGGTAGTCGCGGTTGCGGTCGAGGTTCCGGAGGAGGCGCTGATCCTCGATCGTGGCGTGAATGCCCCAGGTGCTCTCGGGTTCCTGCCGAGCCGGTGGCCGCTCGAGCTCCGGACGAGGGGGAGCCTGCGGCTGGGGTGGGTCCCAGTCGCGCCGCAGCCGGTTCGGAGTGAGCAACTCAGCCCTGCCCAGGCGTCCGTCCTTGTCGCGGTCGACCACCGGGAAGCTTTCGGGAGCCAGGGGCCACTCGCCGGGCGTGACATAGCCGTCCTTGTCGCGGTCCAGCGCCTGGAAGCGCTTCAGATAGGGATCCTCCTTTGGAGCCTGCAGCTGGGCCGCATGGACCGCTCCAGAGAGGGTCAGGGCCAGGAAGAGCAAGAGGAGTGGGGCTCGGTTTCGCATCACCCATTACAACGCTTTCGCGGGGCTGGAAAATCCGGAAACCTCAAGGCATATTCCCACCTCCTGAGACGTTATCCTCCATGACTGTCACCCCTGTGACGGCCACTTGACAAAGGCTAATACTCAGCCATAGCATAACCCTGCAGGTCGGTTCGCCGGCCTTTCTTCATGACCTGGATATGCTCACGATGAGCATTGTGGGGGATCAGATGATGGAAGCTTCGCGGATTCTGCCGGTCCTGGATTACACCCCCGAGGTGGCCCTTGCCACGGCTGCCCTTCGCGAGAAGGTGCGCCCGGTCATCCCGGAGCTGGAGTGGCCGTTCCATGCCCCGTACATCAAGGCGATCAACGAGCTGAAGCGCGAGCGCAACGCGGTCGTGCTGGCCCACAACTATCAGACGCCCGAGATCTTCCATGGCGTGGCCGACTTCGCGGGCGACTCGCTGGCGCTCGCTCAGCAGGGGGCGAAGACGGAGGCCGACGTGATCGTCCTGGCCGGCGTCCACTTCATGGCCGAGACGGCGAAGATCCTGTCTCCCGAGAAAACCGTCCTCATCCCGGACCTGGAGGCGGGCTGCTCGCTCGCCGCGTCCATCACGGGCGCGGACATCCGCCTGCTGCGGCAGCGCTATCCGGGCGTGCCGGTGGTGACCTACGTCAACACGTCGGCCGAGGTGAAGGCCGAGTCGGACATCTGCTGTACCTCCGCGAACGCGGTGGCGGTGGTGGAGTCGCTGGGCGTCGACCGGGTGATCTTCCTTCCCGACGAGTACCTGGGCAAATACGTGGCCTCCCAGACCAAGGTGGAGCTCATCCTCTGGAAGGGTCACTGCGAGGTCCACGAGCGCTTCACGGGCGAGGACCTGCGCCAGTATCGACAGGCTTGGGGCAAGAACGACGGGGGGATCCAGATCCTGGCCCATCCCGAGTGCCCTCCGGACGTGCTCGCCGAGGCTGATTTCGTGGGCTCCACCGCGGCCATGATCCGCCACGTGGGCGACGCCCGCCCGCGGCGGGTGGTCATGGTCACCGAGTGCTCGATGAGCGACAACGTAGCCGTCGAGTACCCGGACGTGGAGTTCGTGCGGCCCTGCCAGCTCTGCCCGCACATGAAGAGGATCACGCTGCCCAAGATCCTCTGGTCGCTCCAGAACATGCAGCACGAGGTGCTGGTCGATCCAGAGGTGGGCAGGCGCGGGAAGCTCGCGCTCGACCGGATGCTCGCCGTGGGCCGGAGGGAAGGAAAGTGAATGATCTGTTTGGGATTTCCCGCTCGGACGTCCTGATCGTCGGCAGCGGCGCTGCCGGATTGACCGCGGCCCTTGGATGCGCGCCGTTGCGGGTGACCGTCCTGACGAAGGCCACCCTGATCAGCGGCTCGAGCGCCTGGGCACAGGGCGGCGTGGCTGCCGCCGTGGGCAAGGACGACACTCCGGCCCTGCACGCGGCCGACACGCTGGCCGCCGGAGCCGGGCTGTGCGATCCCCGGGCGGTCGGTCTTTTGACCGGCGAGGGTCCGGAGCGGGTGAAGGCTCTCCTCGATCTCGGCGCGCGATTCGACCGCAACGCCTCCGGCCAGCTCTCTCTCGGCCGCGAGGCCGCGCACAGCCGCCGCCGCATCCTGCACGCCAAGGACGCCACCGGCTCCGAGATCGTCCGCGCCCTGGGCGAGGCCGTGCTTCACGCTCCCGAGGTGAACGTGCTGGAGCGGGCTTTCGCCGTCGACCTCCTGGTGGAGGACGGCCGGGTGGCGGGCGTGCTCGCGGTTCATGCGGACGGACGCCGGGTGCTCCATCTGGCGCCGTCCGTGGTCCTCGCGACCGGCGGTCCGGGGCAGCTCTACCTGCACACGACCAATCCCCGCGAGGCCACGGGCGACGGCCTGGCCATGGCGGCCCGGGCGGGTGCGCGGCTGGTGGACCTGGAATTCGTCCAGTTCCATCCCACGGCTCTGGCAGTCGAGACGGAGAGCGAGCCCATGCCTCTCCTTACCGAGGCGCTGCGCGGCGAGGGGGCGGTTCTGCTCGACGATAGTGGCTACCGTTTCATGGGCGACGAGCATCCGGACCGCGAGCTCGCGCCCCGCGACGTGGTGGCGCGGGCGATCTGGCGTCGCCTCATGGCTGGCCGCCGGGTCTTCCTCGATGCCCGGGAAGCGGTCGGCGACGAGTTTCCCGAGCGCTTCCCGACCGTGTTCGAGCTTTGCCAGAGGCATGGGCTCGACCCGCGGAAGGAGCCGATGCCGGTGGCTCCGGCGGCCCACTACCACATGGGCGGCATCGCCGTGGACGGCCAGGGCCGCTCGTCGCTTCAGGGTCTCTGGGCCTGCGGCGAGGTCTCCTCGACCGGCGTGCACGGCGCCAACCGGCTGGCGAGCAACTCGTTGCTGGAGGCGCTGGTCTTCGGCTCCCGGGTCGCGGAGGACCTGCGCGCCCAGTCGGGCCGGAGCTTCCCGTCCGGCCGCCGCGTTCCGGCCGTGCCCGCGGGCACTCTGCACGACGCCGAGCTGCAGCTCGGCATCCGGCGGACGATGTGGGAGAAGGTCGGGGTGGTGCGCGACGAGCAGGGGCTCACCGCCGCCCTCGACGAGCTCGAGGCGCTGGCCGAGTCGCATCCCGGGATGGCAGGGGAGGCGCGCAACCTCCTCTCCGTGGGACGGCTCGTGACTGCGGCGGCCCTGGCAAGACGCGAGAGTCGCGGCGGCCATTACCGCTCCGACTACCCGCAGACGGATCCCGAGTGGCAGCACCGCATTCACGTGACCGCGGCGCCGGACGGCTCCGCCGTTCTGGACGAGACGCAAAGCATGGTGGCGGCCCTGTGATCGCTGTGATCGCTTCGCTGCCGCCTCTCCTGTACGAGCCTCTGATCCGGCGGGCCCTGGAGGAGGATCTCGGGCGGGCCGGCGACCTGACCAGCGACGCCATCCTGCCGGCAGACCTCACAGCCGAGGCCGCGGTGGTGGCCCGCAAGGCAGGCCGCATCGCGGGCCTCCCGGCCGCGACTTCGGCCTTCCACATCCTCGATCCCGCGGTCCATGTCGAGCTTCTCTCCGCGGATGGCCGCGACGCCGCGGCGGGCGAAGTCCTGGCGGTGGTGCGCGGCGCGGCGCGGTCGATCCTCTCAGCCGAGCGGACCGCGCTCAACCTCCTGGGCCGGCTCTGCGGCGTAGCGACCACCACCCGCGATCTCGTGGCTTTGGTCGCTCCGCACGGCACGCGCATCGTCTGCACCCGCAAGACCACGCCGGGGCTGCGCGCCTTGGAGAAGTACGCCGTGCGGGCGGGAGGCGGCAGCAACCACCGCTTCGGCCTGGACGACGCCGTGCTCATCAAGGACAACCATGTGGCCTTGGCCGGCGGCATCCGCCCAGCGGTGGAGCGCGCCCGCGCCTACGTCGGCCATCTCGTGAAGATCGAGGTCGAGGTCGACTCCCTGGCGCAGCTCGGGGAGGCCCTGGACCTGGAGGTGGATGTGGTGCTCCTGGACAACATGTCCCTCGAAACCCTGCGCGAAGCCGTCCGGATGGCAAAGGGCAAGGCCCTGACCGAAGCCTCCGGAGGCATCACCCCACAGACGGCGCCCGCCGTCGCCGCCACCGGCGTGGACATGATCTCCGTCGGCTGGCTCACCCACAGCTCGCCGGCGCTCGACGTCGCCCTGGACGTGCGCTAGCTTCGATTGCAGGGGATGATTTGCCCAAGGTACAATTTGGGCCAGAACCAAATCTGCTGTTTTCTTGAGAGGGGTGGACGTGAGGAATTCTTACATACTTGATGTGTCAAGAGGTAGCGTAGTCCTTCTGCCCCAGATCACCGATCAACTGACCCTCGCGCGCAACTCGACTCTCTATGGTGTCCCTGCCCCGGACAACCATGAACCCAACAGTTACATCCTTTCCACAATACCTCCTCATATCTGGCAGGCTTCGTTCCGTCTGCAAGTCTACGTGGCGGCGCCCGTAGGCATGCTGAGCAAAGTTGCGGCAGCTCTGGCTAGCCGAGGCATAAACATACTCACCGCATGGACTGCCGCCACCTCTCCCAGCGGGGAAGGTTGCTTGACGGCCATCGTTCAGATTTCTCTGGCTGCGGGAGCTGCGGAACCTGTCGACAAGCAGTTGAAAGAGCTGGAAGCGAGCCTCATCGAGGAGCTTTACGACCAGAAAGCACTGTCGGTGTCGCGTCTTTTCCAGGGTGCCGACTGTCTTTCCGCTCTCCGCATAACCAAGCTTCGCGTACTGGCGAAGCTTGGTTCGCTCTATTCGGGCGGTGCTCAGTTCAAGGTGGAGCTCGACAACGCTTGCCTCAACCTCGAGAACGCCACTGATCTGGATGGACACAAATACACCCTCATCCCACCGGCCAGTCACCAGTTCGGAAACCATGCCCTCATCACCCCTGATACCGAAGAACGATACCTCCGCCTGGCGATTCTGCCACGCTGGTCTTACAAAAGGATCCACCTCGGCCTCAAGATCAAGAGCTCGCGGGAGGAATTCACGGGATATTACGAGAAGGCGCTTGAGGCGCTCGCCGGAGAGTCTCTGAACATATTCAGCTCCAACAACACCCTGGTGTCCAAGGTTTTCGATACCGCTCCCTCCGGACAGCCGAGGCTGGTTGAAGAGGCCCGCTTCTCATTTCTGATCAACTCGACCCACTCGGCACCCCTGGTGGGAGAGGATGCCAAGGGCCGGCTCCAGCGCATCATCTCTACCAAGCTTCGAGCCTTCGCCAGTGACCATGAAGCCGAGATCGACATTCCCGAATCGGAATGGCGCGTCGACGATCTGTGGCAACTGGACATTCCTGTCTTCCTGGCCACGAACGCAAAGCCAAGCCTCGACGACAAATGGAGATTGATGGCGCTCCGAGTCATCCGGATCCTGAAGGAGCGGGGGCTCCATCCGGTAAATGTGGAGATTTCCAGCGACAATGGATTGAACAAGGAGATCGAGTCGCTGGTCAAGATCTGTCCCTTGATGGTGTCTCTCTACCTTCCCGAGAAGGGGCTGATGCTCGCCCATCCGGATGACAAGACGGGGCGCCGTTATGCCCCTTCCGACTACACGATGTTCGAGGAGTCGCTCGCCCGGACGCTCGACACTCAGATCCTGTGCCTGCGTCATGATGAAGTCTTCCGCCAGCGGTATCTCGGTGACATGGTGGATTACGAGTTCAACGAGGCTTCCATGGACTCCAAGTTCCTGAGCTTCGAGGATGCGCTCGATTCCGTTCTGACCAAACAACGGTTCCTGGACAAATGGGATCAATGCCGGAAACTGGAGGGAAGCCAGTTGCATCGGGAGCGCGACCTGGAAGGATGGTTGCTCGGAAAGGGGAGGTAGGCAAGGCGGGCGGACGGTCAGACCCGCGGGTCGAACGGTGGAAGCCGCAAGTTTTCGTCCGCTACCCGGGAGATCTTGTCCGGAACCGCCGGGTCTCTGTCCAAAACCGGCGGGTTGAACGATTCAACCCGCGGGTTTGGAGGTGGAACCCGCGGGTTGAGCCATTTAACCGGCGGGTTTTCGTCCGAAACCCGCGGGTTTGTGTCCGGAAACGGCGAACACTGGTCCGGAAACGGCGAGCCGTACCGTCCGACCCGCGGGTATGAACGCTCTCCATCTCGCGTTATATTTGGGATTCAAGATGGAGCCGACTCGAATTCGCCGTGGCGTCGTCTCCGACGCTCCCGCTCTGGCCGCTTTCGCGGCACGCACCTTTGCCGAAGCGTTCGGCGCCGACAACCGGCCTGCGGACATGCAGGTTCATCTTGCGTCGTCCTATGGCGTCCCGCAGCAAACGAGAGAGCTTGCCAATCCCGATGTCATCACCCTGCTCGCTCATCAGGGCGAAACGCTGGTCGCCTACGCGCAGGTTCGCCGCCAGGCACCCCCACCGTGCGTCACCCATGGACAGACGATCGAGCTGCATCGCTTCTACGTTGACCGGCCAGCTCACGGGACCGGCGTTGCCAAGATGCTCATGTCCGCCGTTCATGAAGCGGCGCGCGAGCTTGGCGGCGAGCACATCTGGCTGAGCGTCTGGGAGCGCAATCCCCGGGCCATCGCCTTCTACTCGAAGGTCGGGTTCGTAGACGTAGGCAGCAAGGACTTCTACGTCGGTCCGGACAGGCAAACCGACCGGGTTCTCGTTGCGGTGGTGTCGCCGGCAGCCGATTCGGTGCTAAACTCCTAATAACTTAGGAGGTGCCCGAAATGGTCAAGGCGCTACTCTTGTCTTTGCTGCTCGCCGCTGTAGCTCTGCAAGCCACGGCCGCGGAGCGGCCCGACTTCTCGGGGCTCTGGGTCCCCGATCCCGCAAGATCCTCGACGCAGAAGGAACTGAAAGGGCAAACCGATTCTCCGGCACCCCCGCCGCCGCCGTCGGCGGGGGAGCTGCCGCAGCTGCGGATCGAGCACCGCGAGCCCAAACTGGCGGTGAGCTTCCTCGACTCCCAGGGCGAGCTCCTCAGCTCGCTTGCCATGACGACCGACGGCGTCGAGGCGATCAACGAGCGCGGCGGAGGCATGGTTCACCGATCGACGACCGTCTGGCAGGGCTCGGCCCTGGTGACGGCCTGGCGCCTGGAAAGCAGCGGGACGAGGCTCATCGGTGGGACCGACACACGCGAGCTTGGCGACGGCCTGTTGACGATCACCGGCGAAGTCGAGGACGCGAGGTCGAAGTCGCGCACGGTGACGGTCTACAGGCTCGCTCCTCCTCCGAACTGAACGCGTTCAAAATTGCTTGACATGCCCGCGGCCCAGGAGTAACCTCTTCTTGAACGCGTTCAAATAGAGCGCGTTCCTATCCGGAAGGGGATCGCGATGAGCTACACCGTAGGCACCTACCTGCTGTACCTGGCCATCAGCATCGTCCTGACCATCTGGGTGGCGCGGACGCTGTTCCGCAACGGCCGCGTGTTCCTGGTGGATGTCTTTCATGGCAACGAGAAGCTGGCGGATTCGGTCAACCACCTGCTGGTGGTCGGGTTCTACTTGATCAACCTCGGCTACATCTCCCTGATGCTGCGGCTCGGCTACGACGTCAAGGACACGCGCTACTCGATCGAGGCGCTGTCCCTGAAGCTGGGGGCCGTGCTGCTGGTGCTGGGCTGCATGCACTTCCTCAACCTGCTCGTCTTCAGCCGCATGCGCCGGCAGGCGTCCCTGGACTCGGCGTTGCCGCCGGTCGACCCCGACTATCGCCTGCTGAACCGGAAGTGAGGGGAGACGACCATGCGCCGGCTGACCGTCCTCTACGACCGGGAGTGTGCGCTCTGCCAGCGGGCCTGGATCTGGCTGAACGCGCAACGCCAGTACGTGCGCCTGGAGTTCATCCCCGCCGGCTCCGAGCTGGCGAAGAGCCGCTTCCCGGGGCTCGACCATCAGGCCACCCTGCAGGAGCTGACGGTGATCGGCGATGGCGGCGAGGTCTACCTGGGGGTGAAGGCCTGGCTCATCTGCCTGTGGGCGCTGCGCGAGTACCGCTCCATGGCGCTGCGCTGGAGCACCCCCGACCGCATGCCGACCGCCCGCCGATTCGTCGGCTGGATCTCCCACAACCGCAGCAGAATGAACGGAGTGATCTCCCTGGGAAGGAGCTGATAACATGGACCAGGAGGCCGTGTGACAGAAACGATCACCCGCAAGGGCGAGCAGACGCGGGAGCGCATCCTCGACGCCGCGCTGGAGCTGTTCCGCGAGCGCGGCTTCGAGGAGACCACCATGCGCGCCATCGCCGAGGAGGCGGGGGTCGCGGTGGGCAACGCCTACTATTACTTCCGCGCCAAGGAGTACCTGGTCCAGGCCTTCTACGAGCGCACCCACGACGAGCACCTGGAGGCGAGCCGCGAGGTTCTGGACTCGGAGCGGGATTTCGGAAAGCGCCTGCTCGGCGTGCTGCGCAAGAAGATCGACACCGCCATGCCCTACCACCAGCTGTCGGGCGTGCTCTTCCGCACCGCCGCCGATCCACGCAATCCCATCAACCCCTTCAGCCACGATTCGGAGCCGCTGCGCGCGAGGTCCACGGCTCTGTTCGCGGAAGTGCTGGAGGGGTCCAGCCTCAAGGTGAGCAACCGCCGGCTCAAGGCCGAGCTGCCCAACCTGCTCTGGCTGTTCCACATGGGGATCCTGCTGTACTGGATCCACGACGACTCGCCGGGCAGCGTGCGGACCTACCGCCTCGTGGACCGCTCCGTGTCCCTGGTCGTCCGCCTGATCACCCTCGCCAAGCTGCCGATCCTCCGGCCGCTGACCAACACCGCCCTCGCGCTGTTGGAGGATCTGAGGAGAGACCCGGAAGACTTGCGCGAGTAACGTTGTACGGCTTGCCGCGCCTGAGTGATGGCGGTGTGCGCAATGCGGCAGCTCAACCCCGTTCCTCGCTGGATTGGAAGGGACCCGAAGGTCCTCGAGATCCTGGACATCGTCGAGCAGATCGCGGCCACGGACGCGCCGGTCCTGATCACGGGTGAGAGCGGCACGGGCAAGGAGGTCATCGCCCGCGAGATCCACGTCCGCAGCCAGCGGCGGACGGGCACGCTCGTTCCCGTCAACTGCGGCGCCATCCCTGAAGCCCTGGTGGAGTCGGAGCTGTTCGGCCATCTGCCGGGAGCGTTCACCGGCGCGGTGGCCCGCAAGCGCGGCAAGTTCGAGATCGCCGACGGCGGCACTCTGTTCCTCGACGAGATCGGCGAGACGAGCCCGGCTCTCCAGGTCAAGCTGCTGCGCACGCTCCAGTCCGGCGAGTACTCGCCGCTGGGCATGGCCGAGACCCGGCACTGCAACGTACGGGTGATCGCCGCTACCAACAGCGACCTCGGCCTCTCCCTGGAGGAAGGCTCATTCCGCCGCGACCTCTTCTATCGCTTGAGCGTCATCCGACTGGAGATCCCGCCCCTGCGCGAGCGCCCGGGTGACATCCCGTTGCTCGTCCGCCACTTCGTCCTCTCCTACGCCTCGGTCTACCAGAAGCCTGAGCCCCGCCTGGAGCCCGGCTTCGAGGATCTGCTGGCACGCCACGACTGGCCGGGCAACGTGCGCGAGCTCGAGAACGTCGTGCACCGGGCGGTGATCCTCTGCCGCGACCGGTCGCTCGGGCCGCAACTGCTCCCGCCCGAGCTGCGCAGCTCCATCGGCAAGGCGCCCGGGGCAACCGGCGAGGCCGTCAACTTCCACGAGGCCAAGCAGGTGGCCATCGAGCAGTTCGAACGGGATTACCTGACGGGCATGCTGCGCGACTGCGGCGGCATCGTGAGCCGCGCGGCCGGCCGCTCCGGCCTTTCCGAGCGCAACTTCCACGAGAAGCTGAACCGCTACGGCATCGACGGCCAGAGCTTCCGCACGCCCGGCCGGGGCTGATCCAGGCATCAGGGTTTCCTGTCGCCCGCATCCGAATCCCGGCAGCTCCAATCCGCGCCGGACCTCACTCGAATTCTCCTCAAGTCTTTTCTTCCCAGAAGCTTGCGCCGTTCTGCGGTCCTGGTCCGAAGGGCGGTCCTGGCCTTGCACTACCAGGGTCCGCGGCGGGCCGGACCGGGCCGGCCGCGAGACGAAAGGAGACGCAGGATGTCCCGCTATGTGACCGCCAGACATTGGGAGAGCGACGAGTCGGACTACACGGAGCTGCGCGAGCTCCTGACCCCCGAGCTCGCCGAGCTGCCGGCCGAGCAGCTCGAGGCGATGCTCGAGAGCGCCTTCGGAGGCTCCGCCGAGGACCTGGAGAATTTCTGGAAGGGATTCAAGAAGTTCGGCCGCGCGGCCGGCGGAGTGCTGGTGAAGGCCTTACCGGTTGCGGCCACCGTGGCAGGCACGGCCTTCGGAGGCCCCGTCGGCGCGGCGATCGGGGGAGCGGCCGGCCAGGCCCTCTCCGGAGCTCTGGGAGGAGCGCTGAGCGGTCCCAACCGCGGCCGCGGCGGGCGGGTCCTCCAGGGCCTGGCCGGCGGCGCCATGAGCGGCGTGGCCGGTATTGCAGGCGGTCTTGCAGGCGGCGGGGCTCCGGGCCGGGGCCTGCCCGGACCGTTCGGTGCGATCGCCGGCGCGGCGGGTCCGGCGCTGGCTGGTCTTGCCGGCGGCGGCTCTCCCTCCGCCGCCCAGCTCATGCGCACGATCACCCGGCCGGAGACTTTGCAAGCCCTGCTCTCCATGACCATGGGCGGCGCCGGCCGGCGCCAGGTTCCCGTGGGCGGCACGCCAGTGCCGGCCGGCGCCTTCGCGAACCTGCTCGGCGTGCTCGCCAATCAGGCGGCGGCCGAGTACCACCAGACGATCGCCGGCGAGTCGGCCGGCACCCCCATGTACCTGCTCGACGGCGCCGGCGAGTTCGTCGGCGATCCCGCGGACCCGGCGAGCCGCGCCGAGGTGCTGATGCTGCGCCTGGCTGAGGCCGACGCCCTGGAAGCCGCGGAGTCGGCCGAGGCTTACGACGACGCCTATGACGAGGCCTATGACGAGTCCGACGAGCAGTGGGAGCTGGCCGAGCTGGAGGCCGAGTCCGACGAGTACGACGAATACGACCTGGCCGACGCTTACGAGGAGGACTGAGGTGAGCGAGATCGAACGGCTCCAGCAGATGCTCGCCGCGGGTGCCGGGGCTCAGGCCGACCTCAGCGCCCAGCTCGCGGCCCATTCCGATCCGACCGTGCGCCTGCTGGCCGAGATGTGGGGCCGGCGTGAGGAGGAAAAGGTAGCGGAGGAGCAGGCGGAGCCGCTGCCGGCGGTCGATCCTCTCGACGTGGACGACCTCGGCCTGCCCGGCCAGCTCGACGCGCGCACCTTGCGGCGCCACGTGGAGCATCTGGAGCTCGAGCTCGGGCGGCTCCAGGAGATCAACGACACCCTGGCCGCCGCGCTGGGGGCCTGCGAGGTCTGCTGGGGCGACGACCCGGAGTGCGAGACCTGCCGGGGCCGCGGGGGTCCCGGCAGCTTGCCGCCGGACCGCGCGCTGTTCGAGCGCCTCGCCATGCCCGCCGTGCGGCGGCTGCGCAGCTCCCAACCCGGGCCGGCCGGCCGCGAGGGCCGTCCGCTCGCTCACGTCTTGCCGATCGAGGATCGAGCAACAACCCCTGAAAGGAGAGAAGGATGAACGGTTACGAGTACGCGTTGGAAAACGACGAGTTCTTCGAGAACGACGAGTCCGACGAGTTTTTCGAGAACGACGAGTCGGACGAGTTCTCCGAGCGGCGCAGGAAGCGGGGCGGCCGTCCGCCACGGATCAATCCCGGCCGCACCGGCCGCGGCACCGGGCTCTTCAAGCCGCGGCCCGCCGGCGGCACCAGCAAGTTCGTCACCCAGGCGCAGTTGGAGGCCGGCCTCGCCCGCGTGGGCAAGCAGATCGGCGCCAACTCGGAGGCGATCAAGAAGGTGGCCACCCAGGCCAACAAGATCAACTCCGAGCTGGGCGCGGCCACGTCCCGCCTCGACAAGCAGGTCGGGGAGCTCAAGAAGGAGGTCAAGAAGCAGGCCGAGACCAGTCTGCTGCTGACGCTGCTCCAGGGCTCGCCGCAGCTCGAGGCCAGGCCGGGCGCCGATGCTACGCAGGCCGGGAACGTCATCAACAACGTCCAGGTCAAGAAGCAGGACCTCATGCTGCCTCTCATCATGTTGAGCGGTGGCATGGGCGGCGGCATGGGCGGCGGCGACAGCAGCAACATGCTGTTCCTCGCCCTCGCGTTGAGCGGCAAGCTGTAGTCGGAGAGCCCCCATGTTCAAGGGAAAGAAAGGAGGTCCCACATGGCTCTCGGCGACAACCTGATCGGGCTAGCAGTCGGCAAGGTGCAGGCGGAGAACCGAGGTCTGCAGCCCCCGGAGTCCACGCGCATCGGCGTGATCAGCGCGATGATGTCCAACCCCATCATGTCGCTCGTGATCAGCCGGTCGCTCGCGGACAACGCGGTGGCAGCTCTACCGCCCCCGCCACGGCCGCCGGTTCCCACCGACGGCGGCACCGGCACCCCGGGCGGTCAACCGCAGACCGATTTCGAACGGTCCGTGACGGAGTCTCTGGCGACGATCAAGGACGACATCACGAAGCTCAAGGAAGAGGTCGCAAGCCTCAAACCACCGGTCCAACCGCCACCCTCACCCGGAGGTCAGGCCGCGCCGTCCGAACCGCCGGCGAGGGAGGCGGGCGGCAAGCTGGGCAAGGGAGGCGGCACGCAGTAGCGCCGCTTCACCGAGCCGTTCTTCGACATCCAAGGCGGAACCGGCCGCCGGCGCCCTTGCCGGCGGTCGGCCCGCGGAGAGTGAAGCATCATGGACCCAGCACTCAAGGAGCTCATGGAAGGCAGCGGCGAGGACGAGATCGAGGCCATCGTCCGCCTCGATCCGCAGGGCGACCTTCCGCCGTACGTCGAAGTGATCGCCCGCTTCGGCGAGATCGCGACCATCCGCCTGCCGCGCGAGCGGATCGCCGAGACCTGGGCTGACGAGTCGGTCGTGAGCTTGAAGGCCGCGCGGCCGTTCGGGCTCGACCCCAACCCCCTGCCGTTCGACGGGGTCGTGGAGGCCGCCGAGGCGTTCGAGGATCCCGACGACACGCGCCGGCCCGAGGATCTCGAGGCCACCGGCCGCGGCGTGATCGTGGCGGTGCTCGACTGGGGCTTCGACTTCGCCCATCCCAACTTCCGCCGCCGCGACGGCTCGACCCGCGCGCTCGCCCTCTGGGACCAGTCGGCCCCAGGCCCCGGCCCGCAGCCCTACGGCTACGGCCGCGTCTACACCCGCGAGGAGATCGACCGCGCCCTGCGCCACGACGAGCCCTACCGCGCCCTCGGCTATCACCCGGCCAAGGGCGATCCCACCGGCAGCGGCGCGCACGGCACGCACGTGCTCGACATCGCGGCGGGCAACGGCCGCGCCGAGGGCTCGCCCGCCGGCATCGCCCCCGAGGCCGACCTGCTCTTCGTCCACCTCGCCACCCGCGGCACCGAGGGGCGCGCCAACCTGGGCGACTCGGTCACCCTGCTCGAGGCCCTGGACTGGGTGGCGCGCCAGGCCGGCGACCGTCCCTGGGTGGTCAACCTGAGCGTCGGCCGGCACGGCGGCCCGCACACCGGCCTGACGCTGGTGGAGCAGGGGATCGACGCCCTGCTCGCCGCGGCGCCCGGCCGCGCCGTGGTGCAGAGCACGGGCAACTATTTCGCCGCCAACGTGCACGCCTCCGGCTACCTGCGCCCCGGCCAGGAGCGCACGTTGCGCTGGTGCACCGACAAGGCCGACGTGACCCCCAACGAGCTGGAGGTCTGGTATCCCGGCGTGGACGTCTTCGAGGTCGAGGTGCGCTCGCCCGGCGGCGGCGTCGAGGTGCGCGTGCCGCTCGGCGGCCAGGCCTCCATCGTGGTCGAAGGCCGCGAGGCCGGCCGCGTCTATCACCGTGCCAAGGACCCCGGCAACGGCGACCACCACGTCGACATCTTCCTCTATCCGCAGGCCCCGGCCGGCTGCTGGCAGGTGGTCCTGATCGGGGAGGACGTGGTGGACGGCCGCTTCCACGCCTGGGTGGAGCGCGACCCTGGCTGCCCCTCCTGCCAGTCGCGGCTCGACCCCGGGGACGCCGATCCCACGGGCACGACCGGCACGATCGCCAACGGTTTCCGCAGCATCGCGGTGGGCGCCTACGACGCGCACTCGGAGGAGCGCCGGCTCGGACCCTTTTCGAGCGCCGGCCCGACGCGTGACGGCCGGCTCAAGCCCGACCTGCTCGCGCCCGGCGTGAAGGTGCTCGCGGCCCGCTCGGCCTCGCTGGAGCTCGGGTCGGACACGCCGCTCCTCACCCGCAACTCGGGCACCAGCATGGCGGCCCCGCACGTGACCGGCACGGTCGCGCTCATGTTCGAGGTCGCGCCCCGCCCGCTCACGATCCATGAAACCCGGAAGCTCCTGCTGAGCACCGCCCGCGAAGCCCGCTTCGACGCCGAGCCCGCGGCGCGGCTGGGGAGCGGATATCTCGACATCGAGCGCGCCGTCGAAGCGGCACGGAGCTTCGCCGTGCCCGCCGCCGCGCCTGCCCCGCGAGAAGCTGCCGAGGACTTCGACGAGATCGTGGAAAAAGCCGCGCAGGAGCCCGAGCCGGCCTGGATCGGTCCCGAGGACCAGCAAGAGATCGAGGCCTTCGACGACCGCGGGGAGCCCGAGCTGGAGGAATCCATGGACGACGAACGCGAGGCTCACCCCTGCGGATGCGGAGGCCATGAGACCGAGGCCGAGACGTTCGAGACCGAAGCGTTCGAGACCGAGGCCGAGATACCTTGCGAATGCGGATGCCGCGGATCGGACCGCGAAGAAGAAGAGGATGAGACGTCGCGGTGGGAGCCGGAGTGGGAGGAGGTGGAGAGCGCGCCGTGGGAGTCCGCAGCGGAGATCATCGAGCCCGTAGCTGGCTGGTGGGAGGGAGAGCTCTCGCCTGCGACCCTGTTCGACTGCATGTTGGCGGGCGGCGCCGGGCAGCGCCACTTGGAAACCTGGTTCGAGGTTTTGGCCCTGCCCTGCGAGGTCCCACTGGACTCGCCGCAGGATGGCGACCTCGTGGTCCGCCGGGCGCTGGGGGAGGGGAGCCTCGCCCACATGACCACGGTCACCGCCGAATACGATGTGGCTTTCGATCCCGTTGGCCGGATGCCGTTCGATCAGCTCCTGGTGCGGCCGCGGGCCGCCCGTCCGGTCTGGCCTGAATCGGCGTGGGAATCGACGTCCCCCGCCGCCGCCTGCGCGGGCCCGGCCACCGTGCTCGACCGCTTTGGCTCGGACAGCTCGAAGCTCATCCCGGACCACGATTCGATCTTCGACAAGCTCGCCAAGGAGATTGTCGACAGTCAGTCGACCTCGGCGCCGGTGAAGGCTGTCTGCGTGGTCGGCCACACCGACGCCAGCGGCAGCAAGGGTCACAACAAGGATCTCGGAAAGGACCGGGCGAAGGCCGCGGAAGCCACCCTGCGCACGAAGGTCAAGGCCCTGAGCCCGGCGCTCTCGGCGCGGCTCCGGATCACGCCAACCAGCCAGGGAGAGGACTCGCCGGCCGCGAGCAACTCCACCGCAGACGGCCAGGCGAAGAACCGGCGCGTCGAGATCACCCTCGCCCGCGGCGTGAAGAAGGTCTGCCCGAAGCCTCCGGTCTCCACGGACGACCCCACGGCGCTCGACCTGTTCCCCGTGGCTACCAAGAGCTTCGGGCCCGTGGCCGGCACGGTGAGCGGTGCCACCATTCAGGGCAGCGTGTTCTTCCCGGCGGACGGTGTCGGCAGCAACAAGTTCAACACCACGATCACGGCTCCCGTGCCGGTCGTATTCATGGCGCACGGCAACCATGAGTCCTTCAACGATCCCGCGCACCCGGAGCTCGGGGGCGCATGCTCGCCCGGCCCGGGCCTGTCCCCGGTCCCCAACCACGAGGGGTTCGATTACTTCCAGACTCTCCTCGCGCGCATGGGGATCGTCGCCGTGTCGGTGGACTGCAACTCGACTTGCGACTTCGGGATGTCCGCGTCGAACGTCATGGACCGCGCCAAGCTCGTGATCGATGCGATGCTGCACTTCCGGTCCGGGGGAGACCCGGCGCTCGCCGGCCATATCGACTTCGATCGCGTCGGGCTGATGGGGCACTCCCGCGGCGGCGAAGCGGTCCTGGCCGTGGCCGAGGGCATCACAGGTCTGGGCAAGCTCCTCAGCTTCCTGGGTATCGATCTGAGCGTCAAGGTCAAGGGTGTCCTGGCCCTGGCTCCGTCCGCCATCGGCGCCACGACCGGCAAACCGTCGGGATTCCCCTTCCTGACGATCCTGCCCGCCGCCGACGGGGACGTGATCGACAATGGCGGGGCCCAGTTCTACGACCAGGCCGTGCCGAGCCCCTTCAAGTGCCAGCTCTACGTCCACCGGGCGAACCACAACTTCTTCAACAGGGTGTGGACGAACGACGACACGCTGGGAGAGCCGGGCGTCCTGACGGACGCCCAGCACAGGAGCATCCTGTCGGCGTACGGCTGTGCCTTCTTCCGCGACGTGCTGCTCGGCCACCCCCTGCGCAAGCTCCTGCGGGCAGACGAGCTGCCGCCGGGAGTGCCGGCATCGAACATCCACGTTTCCTATGAAGAGAGCGGCGTCGTTACAGTCGACGACCACGAGGACGCTTCGATCGCGGACAACACGCTGCACCAGGCCACGGTCGCCTCCGGGGGGTTGACCGCGGACCAGTTCCCCTTCACACAGGCCGGCACCCCTTTCAACACCAGCTTCTTCGGCAACACGGTCGGGATGGTGGCGACGCCCACGACCACCTCGGGACGGTTCCGCTCGCCGCTCGCCGCGCCCGCCGACCTGACCGGCAGGGAGGTCTGGATCCGGGCCGCCGAGGTCTACAACGGGTCCGCCATCCCCGCGGGCGCGACCGGCTTCCGGCTCGGCCTGGAGGATGCCGGCGGCACGATCTCCTTCGCCGACACGGCGGACGCCGGAGGCCTTCCGCGCCCCTTCCATCGCAAGGCTCTCGACGCCCGGCTCGCCACGGCCGCCGGGGTTGCGGCGTTCGACCTCACGAAGTCGATGCCGAAAACCTTGCGTTACAAATCGGGCTGCTTCGCGGAAAAAGGTTTCGACATCACCAGGGTCCAGGCCATCGTGATCGAGCTGAACCGCGGCGACAAACGCCCCCTGGCGTTCGATCAACTGCAGATCGTCTGACGCGGCAGAGGAGAACCATGAGACCGAGAGAACGCAACAACCTCTGGCGGCTCCCACGGGTGCTCGCCGTCGATTCGAGGCGCGTCACCTACCGCGAGCCCCGGGTCTACTGGGACGGGCCGGAGCCAAAGCGCGCGAGCCGGGCCGTCGAGTTCCTGGTGCGGACCTCCGCCAGGCTCCCGATCCGCGCCCTGTCCCCCGTGCTGATTGTCGGGGAGGTCCCGGTCGGTGAGTGCCAGCAGGCGGGCGAGAACCTCTACCGCTACTTCGCCTACGACGTCGAGCGTCTCCGCCCCGGAGCGCCGATCTCCTTCGGGTGGCCGCAGCTGCCGCGGCTCCGGGTCGCCACCCCGTTCCGCTACCAGCCCGACCGGCCTGCGCAGGTTTGAAGAAGAGACTCTGAGAGGGGTGAGACACGCCATGAGAAGACAGACGCTCCCAGGATCCGTTTCCCCGGCCGGGCTCTTCGATGCCTTCGCCGGCCGCCAGCGCGGCTTCGAAGCGCTCTACGACGTGGTGGCGCTCCCCGGCGAGCGGCTGGAAGACGAGCTTGCCGAAGACGACCTCGTCATCCGCCGCGCCTTGGGCGAGGGCGGCCTCGCTGACTTCGTGGAGGCGGGCTTCTCCGGCCTGCGGCCCGGCATGCGGCTGCCATTCGACCAGATCGTGCTGCGGCCCTCCGGCCTGCCCTCCGGCCTGATAGAGCAGCCCGCGCCCCTCCCGGCTCCCGCGCCGGACTCCGCCGTGGCCGGCCGCTTCATCGCCGCGCACGCGACGCGCTACTGCACGCCGGGTCAGGCGGGGAGCGCCACCTGCCGGGGGCTCCCCACGCCGCGCCCCATCCGGCGGGTGGTGATCCACGTCATCGCCGTGCCCTCGACCTCCCGGCGCTCCGGGGTCGCAGCCGTCATCGCCGGCTGGCAGAACGCCGGCCGGCAGGCGAGCTCCCACTACCTGGTGGACCGCGACGGCACCGTCACCCAGATGGTGCGCGAGGCGAACGTCGCCTTCCATACGCCTGGCAACAACGAGGACTCGATCGGCATCGAGCACGCCGACGTCTGCAACGATCCGGCGCCCCTCACCACCCGGCTCTACGAGCGCTCGGCCGAGCTGGTGCGCGACCTCGCGGCGCGCCACCGGATCGTCATCGGCAACGCCACGGTGGCCGGGCACCACGACGTCAACCCCAACCACGGCGATCCGGGTCCCTACTGGGATTGGGAGTACTACCGCCTGCTGCTCGTCTGGGACGGCACCACCCGCCCCAGCCGCCCGCTGCGCGTGGTCGCCGCCGCGGCCGGCCGCCCTGCTGCCCCTGCCGGATGGCAGGTGGCCCGGCGCCGCGCCATTCCCAACGACCATTGCGCCAACTCCCACGATCCGTGGGGCGCGCGCTACTGGCGGGCCCAGCCCGCCGCGACGGGCGCCGCCGCCGAGCTCATCCTCGTTGCAGACGAGCCGGGCGTCTACTCCGTGTCCCTCTGGTGGCCCGACGTGCCGGGCGCCAACCCGGCCGTCAACGTCGAGATCCAGACCGGCTGCATATCGAGCCCTTGCCGCCAGACTGCCGGGGTCCAGAACGCCACAGTGAACCAGCGGCAGGGCTTCGGGCGCTGGACCGTGGTGGGCACGGTGACGATCGACGGTCCGCCGGCCGAGGTCAAGGTGCGCATCCGCCGCGACTCGGCCCAGCCGGGCTGGATCCTCTGCGACGGCGCGCGCCTGCTCCGCATCGCCTCGAACGCGCCGGGCACGCCGGGAGCTTCGGGAGGGCCAGGGGAGTCGGAGGCCGTCTCCTGCGAGGGGCCCGCCACCGTGCTCGACCGGTTCGGAAACGACAGCGCCGCCCTCACGGCGGATCACCGCGCGGTCCTGGCCCGGCTCGCCCGCGAGATCGTGGAGAGCCGGTCAGGCTCCAGCCCGGTCGAAGGCGTCTGCCTGGTCGGCCACGCCGACACCAAGGGCGCGGACGCCTACAACCTACAACTCGCCGAGAAGCGGGCCGCGAACGCCGAGGCCGAGCTGCGGAGCCAGATCAACGCGCTGAGCCCGGGGCTCTCCGATCGCCTCGCCTTCGACCGCTCCAGCCGCGGCGAGAGCGCACCGGTGGCGAGCGATGCCACGCCCGAGGGGCGGGCGCGGAACCGGCGGGTCGAGATCTCGCTACGACGGGGCCGGGTGGAGCCGGCCGTGGTCACGGCGAGGATCGATCCCGCCTCCAACGCCGGGCCGAACGCCTCCGAGAGCTTCGACGAGGCGGATCCCGCGCCGCCGCACCTGATCCCGGTCGGAACGGGCGAGGCCCGCGACTTCATCGGCACCGGCAGTCCGCCGCCGCCCGGTGCCCCCGGCTACACGTGGTCGGTCCTCGATCCTGCCGTGGCGCGGGTCTCGCCCGTGACCGACACTCAGACCCATCCTAACAGGGTGACGGTGTTCGGGCTGAAGCCGGGCCAGACCACCCTGCGTCACGTCTACCGCACGCCGGGCGGGAAAACCGCCACGGCCGATACGCCCATAGTCATCGCTCGCATGCGGATGAGCCTGCTCGGCCCAGACGGCAGGGTGGACCCGGGGGCGCGAACCAGCGAGCTCGTGCGGCCGATCCCGCTGACGAACGACGCAGTCGCGCACCGCTCCGTCCTCGTGCAGCTCGAGCCGGCAAGCTTCTTTGCGGGCAAGAAGGTGGAGTGGACCTTCCTGCCCGCGGCCGGCATGCGCAAGAGCCTCCCGGCCGGCCGTTCGACCCTGGAGGCACACGACAAAAGCTTCAATTTCACCCCGGCCGTGGGGCGCGGCGCCGTCGGCGGGGTCAGCATCGTGGATAAGGATGGCAAGGCGGCGGTGCGGGTCAACGTGCCGGCCGTGGCCTTCAACCGGGGCCGGATCGTCGCGGTCGTGGAGGGGAGCCCCTGGGTGAGCGAGCGCGCCGAGCTGGAGGTTCCGGGCGTGGTCGTCATCGATCCGGGTCACGGCGGCTCCAAGAACCATGCGGAGGGGCCGCTCTCCCACACCAAGGAAAAGGACCTGGCGCTCATCCTGGGGCTCAGGTTGCGTGACGCCCTGCTCGCCAATCCGCGCTTCGTGCGGGCCACCCTGACGCGCGACTGCGACATCGACATCGACATCGAGAACCGCGCGCTCCAGGCCCGCTGCCGGGGCGCTGACGTCCTCCTGAGCATCCACTTCAACGGAGGAGCCAACGGCACGAGAGGAACGGCCACCTTCGTCCGCGCCGACAGCAACGGCAACGTCAATCGGAACGAGGACGTCGCCCTCGCCCGCCGCGTGCAGGACGCCGTCGTGGCTACCCTGCCGGGAGGCAGGAACACCCGTGACAACGGCATCTTCGACGACACGCAGAGCAAGCCCAAGAGCCTGGGCGTCCTCAACGACAAGACCTTCGGCAACACGAGGGAGTTCCATCCGGTCCGCTCCTGCCTGGTGGAGGTCGACTTCCTCTCCACGGACGCGGTGGACACGATGTTCAACCGGGCGGCAAACAAGGAGACCCTGCGGACGAACGTGGCGAACGCCATGGCCGGCGCGATCGTCGCCGATCTGGCGAGCCAGATGGCGGTGACCGTGGCACCCGCACCGCGCAGACCCTGAAGAAAAGGTCCTTGAGGTCCTTAGGGTCCTTGGCCTACTGCTGCCGTTTGTTGCCGAACAGGCCCCCTGCGAGGTTGGCGAGGTCGTCGATGATCTGGCCGTCGCCGTCGCGGTCGAGCAGGGCTCCCAGTCCGGTGCGAGCCTGGGGGACCTGCTCGATGCGCTGCCGCTGCTGGCCGAGCACTTCGGCAAGGCCGCCCGGATCGAGCTGCTTCTGGCGCTGCTGCCGCCCCAGGTAGGCCATCACGATCGGCGCGAGCATGGAGAGCAGGGTGGCCATGGTCTGTGGATTGAGCCCGGTGGCGCGGCCCAGGTTCCCCTGCACCTGCTCCTGGCGCTGGCCGAAGACGTGGCCCAGGATCGCGGCCCCGGCGCCGAGACCACCGCCGCCCCCGAGACCGCCCCCGCCCAGGAAGCCGTCGAGCGAGTCGAGGAGCCCTCCGTCGTGGTCCTTGCTCAAGGCGTTCGAGAGCTGCTGCGCACCCTGCGGGTGGGCGGCGTTCTGTGCCAGTCCGCCCGTCAGGGCCGCGAGGGCGGCGGGCAGGGCTTCGCGCGTCTGATCTTCAGAAATACCGAGCTGACGGCTCATCTGCGAGAGCCGGGGTCCGCTGAGCTCTTGGTTGACCAGGTCCATCAGGTCCAATGGGCACCTCCTCGTTGGGGGTGGCGGACGATGCGCCCGCTCCGTCCTGACAGTACAGCAATGATGCTGCCAGGAACCTGCCAGCCCGGCCCATGGTCTAATCCAGCCATGAGCCCCCTCGTTCTCCTGATCCTGCTGGCGGCTCTGCCCATGGCTCTGCCAACTGCGGCGCTGGAGCTGAAGCCCTGCCGGCTCCCTGATTTCGACCGCGAGGCCCGCTGCGGGACGCACGAGGTGTTCGAGAACCGGGCCGCGGCAACCGGACGCAAGATCCCGCTTCGCGTCGTTGTGATTCCTGCGAGCGGGACTCCGGCCGCGCCCGATCCGGTCGTCTACTTCGAAGGGGGACCCGGCGGTTCCGCGGTGGAGTCCGGTCCTGGGCTCACCGAGGAGTTTGCGGCTGCCCTGCGCAACCGCGACCTCGTGCTGATCGACGTACGGGGGACCGGAGCCTCGGGCGCGCTGCGCTGCCCGAAGACGGAGGAGATGGCCCTCGAAAGCTTCATGGACCCGGCCATGGTGCGGAGATGCCGCGAGACCCTGGCCCGGGACCACGACCTTTCGCAATACACGACCGAGGCGATCGTCGACGACGTGGACGAGGTGCGCGCCGCCCTCGGTTACAGCAAAGTGAACCTTCTCGGCGCCTCGTACGGCACCCGCGCCGTCCTGGTCTATCTGCGGCGCCATCCGGAGAGCGTGCGCACGGTCCACCTCCATTCCGTGCTGCCCATGGACGCCCGCGTCCCGATGTATCTGGCGCCGCACACGCAGGCGGCATTCGAAAAGATGGCCGCGGCCTGCGCGGCCGAGCCCGCCTGCCACTCCGCCTTTCCAGATCCGAAAGCCGATCTCGAGACGGTCCTGAAGCGGCTGGAGGCGAAGCCGGCTCCGCGGCTGACGCGCAACGGCGCGGCCCAGACTGTGCGCTACCTGCTCTACCGGCCCGCGGGAGCCCGCAGCCTGCCGCTGCTCCTGCGCTCGGCCGCATCGGGCAACCTCGAGCCTCTCGCCCAGATCGCCTGGGACATCGCGGGCGCCATGCTCGCCTCCTCGCCGGCCGGTCTCTATCTCTCCGTCACCTGTGCCGAGGACGTGGCCTTCGTAGACCCCGCGGAGGCGGCGCGCCTCGCCGGGGGTACGTTCATGGGCGATCTGCGGGTAAGGCAGCAGGCCGCGGCGTGCGCGGAGTGGCCGGCGGCGAAGATCCCGCCGAGCTTTCTGGAGCCGGTGCGCTCTAGAGCTCCGGTATTGATCTATTCGGGGGAGAACGATCCCACGACGCCGCGGGAGTGGGCGGAGAGGGTGGCGCGGACGCTCCCCGCGAGCCGGATCCTCACCGTCCCCGGCGGCGCTCACGTCTTTTACAACCTGCCGGGAGTGGAGTGCCTTGACCGCGTTTACTCGGATTTTCTGATCCGGGGCACGACCGAGGGGCTCGACCTCGAAACCTGCCGCAAGTCGATCCGGCCCCTGCCGTTCCTGACCAGTTTCGAATAAAAAAATCCCCTCTCTCCGTTCCCGGAGAAAGGGGAAATATGGATCAATCGATCAAAAGCCGATCAATACCGGGACTCGGCGCACTGCAGCGCCGAGATGTCGTCCGACGCGAGCGACCGGCCGGCCGAGCCGAAGTAAAAGGCGTACATGGTCGCCGTCGTGCTCACGTCGCTGTGATGGATGCCGAGCGAATGGCCGAGCTCATGGGCCATGACGGCCTCGGTGTCGTACTGGGCGCCGGTGGTCGTCCAGGTGACGTTGTTGTTGAAGGAGATGTCGCTCTCGACGATAACCTGGCCGGACTGCAGGACCAGGGCGGTGATGGCGAGGCAGGAGCCCGTGCATCCGTTGCCCGAGGCCCAGAGCACCGTGTTGGTGCCGTTGGTGGTGAAGCCGGTGGTCGTGGTGCCGCCGTTGCTGAGGACGTGGTTGGCGCTGGCCACGTTGGTCCAGGAGGCCGTGGCATTTGACAGGGCCGTGCTCTTGCCCGAGCCCTGGTTGGCGGTGTTGAGACGCCAGGTAATGTTCTTGTTGTTCCAGTGGGTGAACCCGCCGGAGGCGTTGCACGCCACCGCGGCTCCGGCGCTGAAGCGGCCGACGCCGGTATTCTGGATCATGCGATAGGCGTGGGAGGGAACCGCCGAGGCGATCATCCCCGCGGTGACGAGAGCGAGAGCGAGGGCCTTGCGGTTCATCACTTCACCTCCCTGCGTGCGCCGGTGTTGGACACGATTTCACGGATCGTCTGCATCATCGAGTTGAGCTGGAAGCCCTCGCGGCCGCCCTCGGCCTCGAACGAGCCGCGGGCGTCGGGGAGCAGCGGATGGGCGTTGGCCTGGCTGACGGCGCGCAGGCCGTCCTTGCCGATCTTGACGTCGAACGCGCCCTGCACGAGCGAACGCACCGTGAGCGCCTTGACGCCCGGCAGATCCTCTTCATTGAGGAACAGTACGTAGGAATTGCCCGGGACGAGATTGGGATTGCCGATGATCAGGGTAGTGGTCTCGCCGACCCGGCCGCCCATGATCGTGAGCGTGAGCTCGCGGTCCTTCACATTGCCTTTGAGCACGTCGTGCGCAGTGATTCGAACGTCGGTGAGAATGAACGTCCCATCCGCGTTCCAGTACGAGTGCACATCGACGACCTCGCCCACGACGATGGTCCGGTTGGAGCGGACCATCTCGTCGAGGCTTTCGCGGATCAGCGTTGTAGCGCCCGCCGGCACCACGACGCTTGCGGCGATGGCGAATGCCATGACGCCGCGCAGCAACCTCTTCACGTCCATAGAGGGTCTCCTTATAAACCCGAGCCGTCACGGCTGCGGGAAAGTCGGAATCGAAGCTGAAGAGAACTTGCCTTCTATGGATGGTGGTGCGCGCCGTGGCAAAGTCGTGACACAATCGCTCCACGACATGCACGCCACGCCGCCTCCTCCGGAAGAAGGGACTGAAGAAGGCCCCGCTGGGCACACCGTCTCCCGGGAGAAGGTGAAGCTCGCGATCGCTGCCCGTGCCGCGATCGTCTCCCCCGGCGCGGGCTCGGTGTTCGGCCGCGGGCTCTTCCGCCGGCTGCGCGGTCTCGGCAAGGCTTCGCTGGTCTACCTGGCGCTTCTGGCGATCGGGGTGGCGGTCTTCCTGTTCGGCCTCGACGGCAACACGGCCGGACCCTACAAGATCGCCATGGCGTGCGGCGCGGTCTTTTTCCTTCTCGTGCTGCGCGCGCTTCAGGTGGATCTCAACCGGCGGCGGGAGAGGCCCGGGCGCCCCCGGCAGAAGGAGGCGAAGAAGGAGCCCTGGACCTGGGACTATCCCTGGAGCACGAGCTGGATGACGCCGGAGGGCGACGACGTCGACAGCTCGCTCCTGGGGACGGTGTCGTTCCTGGCTGTGGTCGCCCTGTGCAACGCCCTATGGCTGACGGGGATGACGTTCTTCTACATCTTCCTCACCCTCCTCGACCTGCTCGCGCTGTACGTTCTCTACCGCCTGCTCCGCAAGGGTGTCCAGTCGGTCCGGTTCCGCACGCCCGTGGTGATCTGGGAGGAGATCCCCGTGTACCCGGGCAGCCCGCTCCAGGGGCGGGTCGCCTTCCCCCGCGACGTGCGCGCCATGGGCCCTACCCGGCTGACGCTGCGTTGCGTGAGCGAGAGCCGGAGGTCGAGGTCCGACGCCGGCCCGTACCTGGATGCCTACGCGGTCTACCGCGAGACCTACGAGGTGCCGCTGCCCGGCGAGCCGGGCGAGCCTCTCGACGTCCTGAGCTTTTCCTTCAAAGTCCCGCAAGACCAGCCCGGCACGGCCCTCCTGAACAATGAGCCGGTCTACTGGCACCTCGTGGTCGCCGTGCCGGTCGCCGGTCCGGACCTGGAAGTCGCGTTCCTGGCGCCGATCTATCAGAAGCGGGGTTAAGAGCCCCGGCGTATCCGCAAAGAGGCTGGTGGCTCGGCGTCGACCGGACCTCTCATTGCCTTCCTCCTCTGCCTCTCCAGAGCGGCGCGCTCGATTCGGCCGAGCAGGGGGAAGCGAAGAAGGGGGAGGGCGACGGACAGTCCGGTACGGATCGCCCATGTATCCTGCAGCGCCCCAGAGTCACCAAACCGGTAGCCTCTGCCCACGCGCATGTCCAGGGTCATCAGGCTGAAGCCCGTCTGAAAGCCGAGGCCGTACCCCAGGCCACGCTCGTGGGCCTTCCCGTTCTCGTAATGCAGGTAGGTCGCCTCGATCAGGAATTGGGAGTGGATCAGCGGGTAAGCCAGCATCACGGCTGCGCGTGGGCCATCAGCCGTCTCGCGCTGATTCCAGGCATAGGAGTAGCCGGTGCTTGCGCCTACCTGCCAGGATCTGAGCCGGATCAGCCCATCCTTGCTTGCCCTGAAAGGGGACATCCATGCGGCGAGCGAGTCGATCTCGACCAGGCCGCGTGAGGAGGCCTCTCCATCCGAGGTGAGCATCTCATTGCCGACCGACAGCCACAGCACCGTCGGAAAGCGGATGTTTCCCTGGTAAGCCTGGGGAATGGCGTGAGCCCCGTAGGGGATCTTCCCCTGCCCGTGGATCCAACCCGTCGCAGGGTTCTTGCCGACTTTCTTCAACGGCTCCCAATGAATGCCCGCGGCGAAGCTGTCCATCTGACGTTCCTTGGCATAGGACTCGAGCACGTCGAGAATCGAGCGGGCCACCACGAGCGTGATGAACACTCGTTGAAAGCGCTCCCGGTCGAGGTCTCCATCGCCTCGCAACTCGATTCCGCCCAGGCCTCCGGTACGAAGCTCCTGCAGCTCTGTCTCGGAGAGATCGAGCTGAGCGGAGAGGTCTGGGGAAAGGGAATCGAGCAGCGACCGCAACTCTTTCCAGTGCTCCTGATCCACCAGAAACCTGGTGCCGAGGATGTTGTACTGATCGTGCATCGCTCCCGCCACGGCATCGTGGAGCCCGAATCGTGGGGTATAGATGTGGCCGGGCGCGAAGAAGTCCTCCAGGAAATGATCCGCCAATGCGTTGAGGACCAGTGCCGTGAGCAGGTTCCCCTCCTTGCCTGCTTCACACGGTTCCTTCAAGGCTTGCACGCTGCCCGAGGCTGCCATCGCGGTCGCGGCTTGGTGCCAGAAGCGGAGGTTGAGCAGCAACTCCGCTCCGAAGTGGGTGTCATTGACGGTAAGAGCACGGAACTCGGCGAGGCTCTCCGGCAGCACCCGCGTCAGCAGGTCAGAGTCGAGGTCTGAAGCCCTGCAGGGATAGCCCTCCAGGAATCCCTTCCGCTCCAGTGCCTTGAGCGGGTCTACCATGTGATCTACCAGGCGAACCAACTCACCGTAGTCCACATGAGAGCCACCGGGCTCCAGAGACTTGACGATCTCCTCCATTTTTGGATCTACCGGGTAACCAAGCGAGAGATAGTGTGCGTAGGCGAGCCGCAACGCGTCATTCGAGAGACTCCGGTGCTCCTTCCCCTCGAAGCCATGGGTGGCGCTGGCCTGGACAAAGACCAGCAGGGCGGCGATCCACCTGTTCCTAGCACGCATGCTCACTCCTTTAGGAAGGAGTGAGATTCTATCGTGAAAGCGCAGGGTTCCCGTACCACCGCTCCAGAACGCCGAGCGCCGGCTTGCCCAGCGGGCTGAAGGACGGGTCCTCCATGCTGCCGCGTCCTGGGGTCGGCCACTTCCACCAGTGCAGGCCGGCGAGCCAGGGCTGGCGATAGAAAGCCTGGAACACGACCTCGTAGCAGCGCGCCTGCATCTCCGGATCGAGCGGCGCGTTCTCCTCTTTCCAGGGCTCGGCCGCCGCGGCCGCGCTGGCGGCGTAGCCCACCTCGGTGAAGAGCACGGGCTTGCGGTGCTTGCGGGACATTCCCTCCAGCATGCGCTCCAGCTCCTTCAGGCGAGGGGAGCCGGCGCGGGGCTGCTCGCCCGGGGCGGCCAGCGGGTAGTAGAAGTTGACCCCGAGGAAGTCGAGCTCGTCCCAGAAGCCCAGGGTCTCGAACTCGTGGCCCCAGTTGGCGGCGTAGGTCAGCGGGCCGGAGTAGGCCTTCCGAACCTCCCGGATCAGGGCGCGCCAGTCGGCTTCCCGGACGGTCAGGCCGCCCAGCTCCGTGCCGATCACGAGGAGGTCCGCCCGCTCCAGCTCCGCCAGTTGGGCGTAGTGAAGGATGAATTGGCGGTAGGAGGCCATCCAGAGGCGGAAGGCGGCGTCATCCGTGAAGACGATGTCCCCGGTCCAGCGTCCCCGGGACCAGAGCTGCGGCTTGAGCACGGTGGAGAGCCCGAGCCGGCGGGCCTCCCGGATCGTGCGCGCCACCCGGTCGTCGGTCTCGTCCGAGCCGGTCCAGCGTACGTCGGTCTCCTCGGGAGCGCGCGTGAAGCCGTAGGGCACCAGGGTCACCGAGTTGGCCCCCAGCTCCTTCAATCGGACGAGCTGCTTGAAAGCCGCCTCCGAACCGTAGCCCTCGTTGGTGCGGAATCCCTCGTGGGCCAGGGTCACGCCGCGTTGGAAGGCGGGCAGGGAGGAGCGCCCGCAGCCGAGCAGGACCAGGAGGGCGGCGGTCAGGACGGCGCGGTGCATGTCATTTCTCGCCGAACGCCAGGTCCAGGACGGCCTCCTCCTGCCCCTCCACGAAGGTGACCGAGCCGACGGCCTCGCGGTCGCCGTATCTGGCGGTGACCATCCACGTACCGGGGAAGAGCCGCGGGATGGCATAGCGGGACTCCTGGCCCACATAGCCGAAGCTGACCCTGCCCGTCGGCCCGTCGGCCCGGATCTGCCAGGCGAGCTCGCCCGGCTCCAGCCCGAGGATCTGGCCGCGCAGCGTGGCCCCCCGTTTCATCGGGATCTCGATCCCCACGACCGGGGCGCCGGCCACCCGCACCCGCGGGATGCCTCTCGCGAGGAACAGATCCCACATGCGGACCTCGAGGGAGTAGGTCCCATCCTCCAGCTCCAGCCGGAAAGAGCCGTCGAGAAGGGTATTGGTCCCCATTGACATGTACTCCTGGCCCCTCGCCTGGAGCCAGGCTCCCGCCACCGGCTCGCCTTCGGGCCCCGTGATCCGCCCGCTGACTTCCCAGGCCGAGTTGAAGGCGAGGTCGAGGAGGGCCTCGTCCTCTCCAGCCTTCAGCTCGACCTGGCCCTCGGCCGTCCGCGTTTCCGCGTATGCCGAGACCTTCCAGGCGCCCGGAGGAACACCGTCGAGCAGGTAGGTTCCCTGGAGGTCCACCCGGCTGGACCGGGTGGTCGAGGCTGTCAACACGCGGACCTCGACCCACGCGCTGGCCAGGGCCTCTCGGCTCAGGCCGAGCAGCCGGCCGCGGATGGAGCCCGCCCGGGGAAGGCTGAGGACGACCCCCGCGACCGGGCCGCCGTCCACGGTCGCGTGCCCGTCCACGGGCCCGTAGCCCTCCCGGTCCGCGGTGAGACGGTATTCGCCATCCTTCAACCTCAGGACGAAGGAGCCGTCGGCTTCGCTCGTTGCCGTTGGGGCCGCCTCGGCGCCACCCGGTATGACCTCGGCGCCGGCCACCGGCTCGCCATCCGGCCCGGCGACCCGGCCACGGACCTCGTGGAGACCGTCCGGCTCCAGGGTCAGATCGAGGCGGTTCTCGCCGGGGACCACCTCCAGGCCCGCGGCGACGGGCCTGCCGGTTTCCGCTTCGGCATAGACCTCCTGCGGGCCGGGCTCGACCCCTTCCAGTCGGTATGCGCCGTTGCCGTCTGCGATCGTGGTCAGGGTGTCTTCGCCGAGGAGCGATACATGCGCCCCGGCGGCGGGCGCGCCGCCGGGCAGGAGCACCCGCCCCGCGACGATCCCCGGCGGGCGGCGAAGAACGATCTCCAGCTCCTCCGCGCTCTCGCCGCTCCGGATCATCCGGCGCTCCGAATCCGCGCTCGGCCAGCCCTGGGCGGAGGCCCGCACGGTCCACCAGCCGGGGCTCAGCGCATCCAAGACGAAGCGGCCGTCTGCGCCGGTGCGGGCGGACCCCGTCTCATGGAAGCAGGGACGGGCGCTGCTCGCGTCGTCCGGGTACTCTCCCGAGATCCAGGCTCTCACCTGCGCGCCGTTCACGGGAGAGCCCTCGTGGTCGAGCACCCGGCCGGAGAGGCGGGCGGCCGGCTCCAGTACGGCTTCGACCGGATGGCCGGGAGTCTGCTGAAAGTACAGGGATATGGGCAGGTAGCCCGGCCGGCAGACGTCCAGGCCCACGGGCTCCTCCGGATCGAGGTCCGGGATCTCGAAAGCTCCGTCGGCGTCCGTTCTCGCGGCGGGTCCTTTCCTGTAATAGTCGGACCAATCGAGGTCAGAGTTGCGGATCTCGTAGGGCACCAGCCAGACCTCGGCATCGGGGACGGGCTTCCCCGCGGAATCGGAGACCTGGCCGGTGAGCGCGGCGCCGCGCTCCAGGGTCAGGGTGCCGAGGTCGGCCCTCCCCTCTTCTCCCGCGGGCAGATGCGGCCCCGGGCTGTTCAGCGGGGCGAAGCCTTCCGCCCGGACCTCCATCTTGAACTGGCCGGCGGGCACACCCGGCAGCTCGAAGCGCCCATCCGCACCGGTGGCGGCGTGGTAGAAGCCCTGCTCGCCGTCCAGAGGCAGCATGCTAGTGGTGCGGACTCGGGTCAGCTCGATCCGGGCCCCCGCGACCGGAACGCCGAGGCCGTCCACCACTAGGCCGGTGACCGTCCGGCCGGGCCGCAGGACCAGCCTGACCAGGACTGCGGACTCGCTCACCGGGACGGACAGGCGTTCGGGCGCGAATCCCGGCGCCATGGCCAGGAGGTCATACGTCCCGGCCGGTAGCCCAGAGAAAAGGAAGGTCCCGTCCGTGGATGCTCGGGTTCGCGCCTGTTCCCGGAGATCCTGGACCTTGCCGGACCAGCCGAGGAGGCGCACTTCCGCTCCCGGCACCGGCGCACCCTTGCCGTCGACCACGGTGCCGGCGAGCCGCGGGCTCGGCGCCGCCAGCTCGAAGAGGGCGGAGAGCAGCAGCGCGAGGGTAGCCATCCAGGGCATCGACCCGGAAGTATAGTTGCCCCATGTTCCCCTCGACGCGGCGCTCGGTCCTCCTGGCCGCGCGCGATACCGATCCGGAAGTCCGGCGGAATGCCCTGGGCGCCCTGATCGACAGCTACTGGAAACCGGTCTACAAGTACCTGCGCGTCCAGCACCGGTCCGAGGGGGACGAGGCGCAGGACCTCACCCAATCCTTCTTCGCCCTGGCCCTCGAGAAAGGGACCTTCGACCGCTACGATCCGGCCAAGGCCCGCTTCCGTACCTTCCTCCGTCTCGTCCTCGACGGCTTCGTGATCAACGAGCGCAAGGCGGCCCGGCGTGAGAAGCGGGGAGGCGGTGCGACGACACTCTCCCTCGACTTCGAGGGCGCCGAGGCCGAGCTGGCGCGGTCTCCGTCCTCCGATCTCACCCCGGAGGAGTACTTCCACCGCGAGTGGGTCCGCGCCCTCTTCGCCCGCGCCGTCGAGCGTCTGCGCTCAGAGGCCCAGCCTCGCCGGTTCTTCCTGTTCGAGCGCTACGACCTGGAAGAGGACCGGCCTACCTATGCCCGGCTGGCCGAGGAGCTTGGGACTACCACGGTCCAGGTGACCAACGACCTGGCCGCCGCCCGCCGCGATTTCCGCCGCCTGGTCCTGGACGAGCTGCGGGCCCTCACCGGCAGCGAAGCCGAGTTCCGCGCCGAGGCCCGCGACGTACTGGGGGTCGATCCCTCATGAGATGGCTGCCTGACGGTGCTTTAGATCATCTGAGGGAGGTCGCCTCCGAGCCGGACCTCGCCGGCACCCCCTACGAGATCGTCGGCGTCATCGGCCAGGGCGGCATGGGCACCGTCTACCTGGCCCGCGACCGTGATCTCGACCGCGAGGTAGCCCTCAAAGTCGTCCAGCTCCACCAGGAGGATACGGAGCGCATGCTCCGCGAGGCGCGCATCCTGGCCCGGCTGGAGCACCCCGGGATCGTGCCGGTCCATGATGTTGGAGTCCTCCCCGACGGCCGCGCCTGGTATGTGATGAAGCGGGTCCGGGGTAGCCGTCTCGACCGCAGTCTTTCCCTGCCCGATCGCCTCCGTGCCTTCGAGCGCATCTGCGAAGCCGTCGCCTTTGCCCACGCCCACGGGGTCATCCACCGCGACCTCAAGCCCGAGAACGTCATGGTGGGGCCGTTCGGAGAGGTACTCGTGATGGATTGGGGCGTGGCAAAGCTGCAAGGGGATGAGGAAGCTCGTGGTACGGTCATGGGAACACACGGATACATGGCCCCGGAGCAGGAGCGGGGCGAGGTGGAGCGGATCGACGAGCGCACCGACGTCTATGCCCTCGGGGCGATCCTCTCCTTCCTGCTGGAGGGGGAGGAGCGGCTTCCCCGGCCTCTGGCGGCGATCCGCAGCCGGGCCATGGCGGCCGAGCCCGAGGGGCGGTATCCCAGCGTCCGCGAGCTGTCCGCCGATCTCGGCCGCTACCTGGACGGGCTGCCGGTCGCGGCCTACCGGGAGAGCCTGGTCGAGCAGATGGCGCGCCTGTTCCGGCGCTACCGCGCGCCGATCCTGATCGTCCTGGCCTACCTCCTGATGCGGGCGCTCCTGATTTTGATCCTCGGCCGTTAAAGGATTCCGCGGCGGTGTTGGATAGGGTGGATAGGAAGGTTGCCGGACAGAACCGGCGAGACTTTCGACAGGGAGAAAGAATATGAACAAACCGCTCTTCGGCCTGCTGTTGGGAGGGTTTCTGGGCATCTTCGACGGCTTGTCCGCGCTCGTCTCGGCCCCCGAGACCCAGCCCGCGATCCTGGGCATCGTCATCGGCTCCACCGTCAAGGGCCTCGTGGCGGGCGTGCTCATCGGGACCTTCGCCCGCTATGTGAAGTCGCTGCCCCTGACCCTCCTCTTCGGCCTGGTGGTCAGCGGCACCCTGGCCTTCTGGGTGGCCTACATGCAGGGCAAGTACTACCTGGAGATCATGCTCCCCGGCTGCATCCTGGGGCTCGTGGTCGGCTACGCCACCCAGCGCTACGCCGGGCGCCGCGGCGAACCCTCGCTGAGCCACTGAAGCATCCCCATCATCCCAACATCGCTTGGAGAATCCGTGGCAGAAAGGCTAGCGTTCGCTGCAACGCAAGCCTTTCGAAGCGGGGGGTCGTATGAGCGGTGAGGCCTCGGTCGTGCTGAGCAGGATGGAGCTTCTCCAGGGAGATATCACCCGCGTTCCGGTGGATGCCATCGTCAACGCGGCCAACAGCTCGCTGCTGGGAGGGGGAGGGGTCGACGGCGCCATCCACCGCGCCGCCGGCCCGGAGCTGCTGGAGGAGTGCCGGCTCCTGGGGGGCTGCAAGACGGGGCAGGCCAAGATCACCAAGGGCTACCGGCTCCCGTCCCGCTACGTGATCCATACGGTGGGACCCGTCTGGAGGGGAGGGGGCCAGGGCGAGCCCGAGCTGCTGGCCTCCTGCTACCGTTCGAGCCTCGCCCTCGCCGTCGAGAACGAAGTCCGGACCATCGCCTTCCCCGCGATCAGCTGCGGCATCTTCGGCTATCCGCCCTACCACGCGTCGAGGATCGCCGTGGGCGAGGTTGCCCGTTTCCTCGACGGCGAGCCCGCGATCGAAAAAGTGATCTTCGTCTGCTTCTCCCGGGACGTCTTCGAGGCCTACCGGGAGGCGTTGCGGGAACTTGGCCGCTAGCGCGCCTTCTCCACGACTTCGATCTGCGAGCCCACCTTCGGGTTCTGTACCGTCTGGGTCTTGCCGGACGGCCAGAGAATCTCGACGGAATCGACCTTGCCGGCGTCTCCGAGTCCGAAGTAGAGCGGCATCTGGCTCTGGGAGAGGTAGCCTGACTTGCCGTCGTTCCACTGCGTCCAGGTCTGGCCGCCGGCCTTGACCCGGACGCGGGCGCCGATGGCGTCGCGGTTCGACTCCGTTCCCCGCAGCTTGACCTTCAGCCAGCGCAGGTCCTTCTTCTTCTCGGACAGGTTGCTGATCAGCACCTGCGGCTCGGAATTGAGATCGTTGGTGACGATGTCGAGATCGCCGTCGCCCTCGATGTCGAGGATCGCCGACGAGCGCGAGCCCAGCGTGCTCATGATCTTCACCTTGCCGGTCTTTCCCGCGCAGGGAGTCTTCGTCTTGTCCACGCCGTCGCAATCCATCTCGGTGAGGAAGGCGTGGGTGCGGCCGTCGCGGCGCGGCTCGACGCCGAGGATGAACTCGCTGTCGCGGAAGACCTTGCCGCGGTCGTTGAGGAAGAGCGAGTTGACCGCGTAGCGGAAGGGGAAGTTCATGCTCGCCGTGACGAAGAGGTCCTGGTAACCGTCGGCGTTGAGGTCACCGGCGGAGAACCCCCAGGGCCAGTAGTTCTCGACCCCCATCGGGTCCGAAACCTCCTCGAACTTGCCGGCGCCCAGGTTGTGGTAGAGGGCGTTGCCGAAGATGTTGTTGGTGCCCCCCTGCAGGAAGGGGTCGGGCCACTGCATGTCCGACTTGAGCTTCTCCTTGTCGACACCGACGATCTTGCTCATGTCGGAATGCATGTCGGTGAGGTAGAGGTCCGGCCGGCCGTCGTTGTCGTAGTCGAAGGCCTTGACGCCCATCGCTCCCCAGGGAGTCTTGGCGAAATGCTGGTCGGTCCTGTCCTCGAAGCGCTTGCCCTGCGCGTTCTCGTAATAGTGGTTGTCCCCCTGCATGTTGAGGACGTAGAGGTCGGGCCAGCCATCCTCATTGAAGTCGAGGATCGTGGCGTCGCCGGCCCAGCCCTCGTCGCCCAGCCCCATCTGCTGCGTGACGTCCTGGAAGCGATGGTTCCCCAGGTTGCGGTAGAGGAGGCTCAGCTCCTTGCGCTCCGGCTTGGTGTGGCCCGCGAAAGCGTCCGCGTAGCCGATGAAGTAGCCGCCCTTGCCGGTCTCGTCGGTCGTGTAGCGGCCGATGTTGGTGAGGTACATGTCGAGGAGCCCGTCGCGGTCATAGTCGAAGAAGACCGCGCCCGAGGAGTGGCCCGTGTAGCCCAGCCCCGACTCCTTGGAAACGTCCTGGAACCTGCCCTTGCCGTCGTTCAGGAACAGGTGGTTGCCCTTGCGCACGGTGGTCACGTAGAGGTCCGCATCGCCGTCATTGTCGACGTCGGCGAACGAGGCCGTGATGCCGATCTGGTCGGTCAGGGCCACTCCGGCCACAGCCGTGGCGTTGCTGAACTTGCCGTTCCCCAGGTTCTTCCAGAGCTGGCAGTCGCCGAGCTGGGTGATGAAATAGAGGTCGAGTTTGCCGTCGCCGTCCACGTCCGCCACGGCCAGGCCGTTGCCGTGGTCGTAGTGGACCGCCTTGTACTCGCGCCCGCTGTCATCGACCGCCACGTTGCGGAAGGTGATGCCGCTCTCCGGCAGCTTGTCGGCGAACTGGAAGCCGTGGAACACGGAAAACTGGCTGGCCGTGGCGAGCTGGGCCGCCTTGCGGGCCGGCAGGGCGGCGATGCCCTCGTCGTTGTCGGGATAGTAGAAGGCATCGTGCCCGGCGTGCGTGTGCTCCGCCGGAGGCGTCTGCGAGAAGACGGCGGCGGCGGCGAGCAGAAAGCAGGCCGCGGGCAGCAAGGAGAACCGGATGTGCTTACTCATAGTCCGGGAATCCTAGCACCAGCCCGCGGCAGTTTCCGCCGAAAGCGGTTTTCACTCGCGCGACTGACCGGCCATCTGCTGGAAGAACTCCTCCTGGCGCTGCATCAGCTCGTCCTCGGTCAGATCCTCCTTGCGGGTGGCGATCGTCCAAGTGTAGCCGAAGGGATCGGTGAAGGCGCCGCAGCGGTCGCCCCAGAACTGGTCGCCGAACGGCATGCCCACCTTGCCGCCGGCCTCGACCCCGCGGTTGAAGAGCGTTTCGGAGTCCTCGACGTAGATCCACAGCCCTACCGGCGAGCCGCCGAGCGCCAGGGGACCCTTGAAGCCCATCATGGCGTCGTGGAACATGATCGGCGACCCTCCGACGCGGAACTCCCCGTGCATGATCTTGCCGTCCGGCCCGGGGTGGCTCGACACCTCCTCTGCACCGAGCGCCTGCTTGTACCAGTCCACCGCCTTGCGGGCGTCATCCAGACAGAGCACCGGCGTGACTGCATGAAAACCTGCGGGGATCGGACTCTTCGCTTTTGCCATGGTTTGCCTCCTTCCGTTGCGTGGACCCCGAACATACGACTGAATACCGCCCAGGTCAAGAGGAGAAAAAGACGGAACATGTGACGATTTCATGGCATTTCGCAGCGTCCCGGCCGGCCCAACGGGCCGGGGAGAACCGTGTGTCGGGCATGTTCAACAGCTAGGGGGTGCAAGTCCCCTGCACAGCCTGATGGAGGCGAAGTGCTAGCGAAGCGCAAGGGCGTCACCGTGAGGCGGCGTCCGAAGGAAGCGCGGAGCAAAATCGCGACCCGACGAACAGAAAGCGGATAGGAGGCAGGTCCGGCCGGACGAGTGGGCGGTTTACCACAAAGTCCATATCCATCAAGGGCCGGGGCTGTAGATCCGACGGGTGTGCGAGGAAGGCGGTTGACCTTACCCCGAGAGATCTGCCGGGCTCGCAAGGGACTGTCCCTGGCGAGCAGCGGGCAGAAGTCAGCAGAGGGCATAGTAGTCCGATGTCGTCGCCTCACTCGATCGGGGCACTCGCCTGAAAGGGGAGAAACCGTAGGGTTCGCACGGGGCGGGAACGGTCGTGATGAAGGCCCGAACGGTCCCCCTCTGACGTCAGGGGGGTAAATGGAGAGATCCGAGTCATGCGCACCCGCAGTGTCAAGCGGCAGAAAAACCAGCTAGAGCTGGCCTTCGACCTGGTAGAGAAGGGTGAAGCCCCGACCGCCGGGAAAAGAGGGACCGAAACACGGCGGACGGCTCTCGACTGCCAGGATCCGGCGGCAACCGAGTTTTTGATGGAGGAGGTTTGCGACCCAGGAAATCTGAAGAGAGCGCTCCAGAGAGTCTGCCAAAACCGGGGTGCGCCCGGCATCGACGGGATGACCATCCAGGCGCTGCCGCGCTACCTTGGTGAGCACTGGTCACAGATCCGGACCCAACTGCTTGGTGGAAGTTACAGGCCCCGGGCGGCCAAACGCGTCGAGATCCCCAAACCGGGAGGCGGAGTGAGGAAGCTGGGAATCCCGACGGTGCTGGACCGCTTGGTGCAACAGGCAATCCTGCAGGTTCTTCAGAAGCGGTGGGACCTCACGTTCTCCGAACACAGCTACGGATTCCGCCCCGAGCGCGACGCCCACCAGGCTGTGGCCCGAGCGCAAGAGATCCTTGCGCAAGGCTACGGCTGGGTGGTGGATATCGACCTGGAGCAGTTCTTCGACCGGGTCAACCACGACCGCCTGATGGCGCGAGTGGCCAATAGGATCGGCGACAAGCGCCTGCTCAAGCTGATTCGGGCGTTTCTCAACGCTGGGGTTCTGGAGGACGGTCTCGTGCGGCCGACAGAAGAGGGCACGCCCCAGGGCAGTCCTCTATCGCCGTTGCTGTCCAATCTCGTCCTCGACGAGTTGGACCGGGAACTGGAGAAAAGGGGCCTGCCGTTCGTGCGCTACGCCGACGACTGCAACATCTACGCGCGCAGCGAGCGAGCAGGTCAGCGGGTGATGAAGAGCATTAGCGACTTTCTGACTCGCAAGCTCCGGCTCAAGGTCAACGCTACGAAGAGTGCGGTGGCGAGGCCCTCGACCCGGAAGTTTCTCGGCTTCAGTTTCTCGGAAGGGCCCGACCTGAAGCGCATCATCGCTAAACAGGCGGTGGTACGGTTCCGCCGTCGGGTCGTTGAACTGACCGGCCGCAACCGGGGTATCAGCCTGAAACGTATGGTCGAAGAGCTATCGGAGTACCTCAGGGGGTGGATCGGCTACTTCGGCTTCTGCGAAAGGCGCACGGACCTGCGCAACCTGGACGGCTGGATTCGGCGGCGGCTGCGCTGCGCCGCCTGGAAACAGTGGCAGAACGGACGCCGGCGCTACCGCGAGCTCCTCCGGCTGGGAGTCAAAGCCGAATGGGCCAAAGTAACCGCCGGCAGTTCTGCAGGACTCTGGAAGATGAGCAGCAACAGAGCCATCAACCAGGCCCTCTCGAATCGCTACCTTCAGTCCCTGGGACTTCCGACACTGGAAACCTGGAACAACGCTTAACCAGCCGAACCGCCGTGTACGGACCCGTACGCACGGTGGTGTGGGAGGGGCGGGAGCCGTGAGGCTCCCCCCCTATCCCGATTAGCCCAGGGTTGAGGCCGCAGGCCGATACCCTGGGTAAGCAGACCCAACATCCGTGCGGCCTGTAAGGCCGCGAGAGCAAGCCCGCCGATTGGGTAGAGCTCTCGCGGCCTTACAGGCCGCACCTGTTTGTTGTCTCTCTCTATCCCAGGGCATCGCTGCGCTCAGCCCTGGGCTCTGTTCTGCCGGCCCGTTGGGCCGGAGGGACACCTGCTAATATTTGTAGAAGAGAGCCTTGGCCATGCCCCAGCTCATTATCCACCTGACTCCAGAACTCGAGAAGGCGTTGACCGATTACATGCGCCTGCGACGGGTGAAGACCAAGTCCGATGCCGTCCGGCTGGCCCTGCTTGAGGCGGTCGATCGGGAACGCCGAGGGCAACCCGCGCCTAGATTTTCGCAGTGGCTCGGTCTCTGTCGTCAGGCGCCCGAGAGCCCGAACCCGCGCTTCCACTCGGATGAGGATCTCTGGAGCTGATCCCGTGGAGACCATGCACCCCGCCGACCACGAAATCCTGAAGCACTTCCGCCAGATCCGCCAGCGGACCATCGACCTCGTGGAGCGCATCCCCGAGGAGATGCTGACCCGGCAGGCCGACGGCGAGGCCCTCCCCCTGGGCCGCCTCTTCAAGCACATCGCCTACACCGTGGATTCGTGGATGGATGACTTCCTCCTCGACGGCAAGGGCAGGCCCAAGTACCCGGACGACGAGGCCTCCATCCTCGCCGCCCTGGAGTCCACCGCCGAGCGCCTGGTCTCCTTCTTCGAGGCGGAGGACGGCCAGCGCATGGGGCAGGAGCACCCCACGACCCTCGACGACGGCGTCACCCCCGTGCTCTGGACCGGCCGCGACCGCGTCCTCTACCTGACCGACCACGAGGTCCACCACCGCGGCAAGATCGTCCTCGCCCTGCGCCAGTGGGGCTTCGCGGACATCCCGCCGATGCCGCTGGATTGGTAGGTCGTTGTCATGACTCAGCACGCCTACTGAGCTGAGAACGAGGCAGCGGCTGGTGCTCCCTTCGGACACCAGCGGCCAACGGCCGGACAAAAGTCCGAAATTTTCGGACTAAAGCCCAGATTTATCGGACCGCCACATCGATTTATCGGACAAACTCGCGAATCCATCGGACAAAAGTCCAAACTCATCGGACAGAACGGCGATCGAATCGGACAGCACCAGAGATTTCTCGGACTGCGGTGCGAATTTTTCAGACTACGGTGGAGATTTCTCGGACTGCAGCGCGGATTTCTCGGACTACGGTGGAGCATTCTCGGACTACAGTTGAGCAAGCTCGGACAGCGACGGAGCAAGCTCGGACTACTATGGAACAGTATCGGACAGCAGTGACACAGTATCGGACTGCGCCCGAGAGTTTTCGGACAGCCGCTTGAAGGAATCGGACAGCCCGGAGGAGAAATAGGACGGACACCTGTCCGGCCGTCCGCCCGGACACTTGTCAACCGGACGCTCTGCCGGACGGACGTCCGATCCGTCAACCTGCTTTGTTGCAGCTACTTACGCGGTCCGCCCGCCATGGCACAGTCGTTGCTCTTCTGGCTGCTCGTCATGATTGAACAATCCGACTCCATGGATGTCATCCTCGAGAAACCCTCCGGCCTGTCCCGGCGGAGCAAGATCCTCATCGGGGCGGCCGTGGTGCTGATCCTTTCCCTCATCCCGCTCTGGCCCGCGTTGCAGCGATGGTCCCGGGCGGACCAGTCGGTCGACCTCGCCCGCCTCCGTATCGCCACTGTCACCCGGGGCGACCTGGAGCGCGACGTGGCCGCCGAAGGACGGATCGTCGCCGCGAACCATCCCCGTCTCTACAGCCCGGCCGAGGGCACCGTCGCCCTCCGCGTCCGCGCCGGCCAGACCGTGCGCAAGGGCCAGACGCTCGCCACGATCGAAAGCCCCGAGCTGGAATCCCAGCTCGCCCAGGAGCGCTCGCGCCTTCAGTCGCTCGAATCCGAGCTGGGACGCTCCCGCATCTCCGCCCGGCAGCAGAACGTCGGCAATGATCAGACTGCCGAGCTGCGCCGGGTGCGCCTCGAAGCCGCCCGCCGCGAGCTGCAGCGCGCCGAGAAGCTGCGCTCCGAGGGCCTCCTGAACGAGGTCGAGCACGAACGCGCCAAGGACGCCGTCCGCCTCGCCGAGGTCGAGCTGGACCAGTCCCGCGAGGGCTCCCGCCTGCAGCGCGAGGCCCTGGACTTCGAGGTCACCGACAGCTCGCGCCAAGTGGAGCGCCAGCGTCTCGTGGTCGCCGAGCTCGAGCGCCGCGTGGTGGAGCTGGCCGTGGCCGCCCCGTTCGACGGCCAGGTGGCAACGGTCGACGTGGACGATCGCCAGGCGGTCAGCGCCAACGCGCCGCTGCTCACCGTGGTCGACCTTTCCACCTACGAGGTCGAGATCCGCATCCCGGAGGTCTACGCCGACGAGATCGGCTCCGGCACCCGGGTCGAGATCGACTACGCCGGCCGCAAGTTCCCCGGCACCCTTACAGCCGTTTCGCCCGAGGTGCGCGAGAGCCAGGTGGAGGGGACGGTCGCGTTCGGGGACGGGCCTCCCGAGGGCCTGCGCCAGAATCAGCGCGTCTCCGTGCGGCTCGTGCTCGACCGCCGCGCCAACGTGCTCAAGGTGCCACGCGGGCCGTTCCTGGAGAGCGGCGGCGGGCGCAAGGTGTATGTGCTCGAAGACGGCCTCGCCACGATGCGTGACATCCGCACCGGCGCCATGAGCGTCGGCGAGGTGGAGATCCTCGAAGGGCTGGCCGAAGGCGACCAGATCCTGCTTACCGACACGCAACAGTTCCAGGGCGCCGAGACCGTCCTGGTCCGCCAATAGAAAGAGGAGAAAACCGTGCTCAAGATGGATAACGTGACCAGGATCTACCGCACCGGCCTCGTGGAGACCCGGGCGCTGCGCGATTTCTCCCTGGAGGTCGAAGAGGGGGAGTTCGTGACCATCACCGGCCCCTCGGGCTCGGGCAAGACCACCTTTCTGAACGTCGCCGGCCTGCTCGACAGCTTCGACCAGGGCCAGTATTTCCTCGACGGGCTGGACGTCAGCCGCCTTTCGGACGTGCAGATGTCGCGCATCCGCAATGAAAAGATCGGCTTCATCTTCCAGAGCTTCAATCTGATCCCGGACCTCGACGTGTTCGACAACATCGACGTGCCGCTGCGCTATAGAAAGCTTTCCGGCAAGGATCGCAGGGAGCGCATCGAGCGCGCGGCGACCCAGGTGGGGCTCTCGTCGCGCCTGCGCCATCTGCCGTCCCAGCTCTCGGGCGGCCAGCAGCAGCGCGTCGCGATCGCCCGCGTGCTTGCCGGCGATCCCAAGCTGATCCTGGCCGACGAGCCCACCGGCAACCTCGACTCGACCATGGCCCGGGAGATCATGGACATCCTGGAGGACATCAACAGCCGCGGCACCACCCTGATCGTGGTGACCCACAACCCCGAGCACGCGGCGCGCGCCCACCGGCAGCTCCACATCGCGGACGGCCGCATGGTCGATCTCGAGCGCATCTCGCCCTTTCCCCTCAACCGGGCGACAGGTGACGTCGCCGTGCGCGCGAACTAGGAGGGATGGAAAGATGCTCGCCTACAACCTCCGCCTGGCCTGGAAGAGCCTGCGCCGCAATCCGATCCTGTCGGTGCTGATCGTCGGCGGCATCGCTCTCGGCGTGGCCATCTCGACGGCCTTCATCACGGTCTATCACGTTTTTTCCGCGGACCCGCTGCCGAACAAGAGTGGCGCTCTCCACTACGTGCAGATGGACAACTGGGACCCCAAGGCGCCGGCCCATCCGGGCTTCAACGGGCTCCCGCCGCAGCTCACCTACCGCGACGTGCGGGCGATCATGCCCAGCAAGATCCCCGTCCGGCAGACCGCCAACTTCAGCGCGGCGCTGTATGTCTTCCCCGATGACAAGCGCGCCCGGCCCTCCCAGGAGCCGACGCGGCTGGTCTTCTCGGACTTCTTCCAGATGTTCGAGGTGCCGTTCAAGTACGGGTCGGGCTGGAGCAAGGCCGCGGACGGCTCTCCCGCAGGGGCCGAGCCGGTGGTGGTGATCAATTCGGCTCTGAACGAAAAGTTGTTCGGCGGCGCCAACAGCGTCGGCAAGACGCTCAGGATCGATCGCCGCGAGTTCCGCATCGTGGGTGTGATCGGTCCGTGGCGCCCCCGGGTCAAGATGTACGACATCAACGGCAACCAGTTCAGCCAGCCCGAGTCGGTCTTCCTGCCGTTCAACTGGATCGAGCCCATGGAGATCCGCTCGGTGGGCAACCGCGACAACTGGAAGTCCCTGGAGGGGGATCCCACGTTCGTCGAGGCCCTGCGCATCGGCGAGGCCAACTTCATCCAGATGTGGGTGGAGCTGCCCGACGCCCAGAGCCGGCAGGCCTATCAGAGCTTCCTCGACGCCTACACGATGGACCAGAGGAAGATCGGACGCTTCGAGCGCCCGCTCAAGAACCTCGTTTCGCCGATGCCCGTCCTCATGCGGGATTGGGGGGTGGTGCCCCCGCAGACCAAGGCCCTGGCCGCGATCTCGGTGCTGTTCCTGGTCGTCTCGGCGCTCAACCTGGTGGGATTGTTTCTGGGCAAGTTCCTGGCGCGCGCTCCGCACGTGGGCATCCGCCGGGCGCTGGGCGCGAGCCGGAGGTCGATCTTCCTGCAGCACCTGATCGAGTGCGAGCTCGTGGGGCTGATCGGCGGCGCCATCGGGCTGCTGCTTTCCCTGGGCGTGCTGGCCTTCTTCAACAACCTTTTCAAACGGTCATTCCAGGCACAGGCCGAGGCCGACAGCTTCTTCCGGCTCGACCCGACGATGATCCTGGCCGCGGTCCTGCTGTCGCTCGTCGCCGGCGCCATCGCCGGCATCTATCCCGCCTGGCGGATCTGCTCGATCCCTCCGGCACGGCATCTTAGGAACCAGTAGGGAGAAAGCCATGCCATTCGGACCGATCTTCCGCGCCATGACCCGCAACCGTGCGCGCTTCATCCTGATCGTGGCGGAGGTGGCCCTGACCCTGGCCATCGTCGCCAATTGCGTCAGCTTGATCCGTGAATCCAAGGCCGAGCTGGCCAAGGAATCCGGCTTCGACGACGCCAATCTTCTCAATGTCCGCAGCCGGCCCTTCGCCGAGGCGTTCCGCGACGACAAGTACCTGGATGCGGCGGTCGAAGCCGACGCCCGCACCCTGCGCGCGATGCCAGGCGTGCGCGCGGCGTCCAACACGTATTTCCTCCCCTGGCAGGGGGGCGGCAGCTCGACCGAGGTGCGCCGCGGCGACAGCCGCCACCGCACGCAGATCTACTCGGGCGACCTGAAGTTCTTCGACACTCTCGGAGTCAGCCTGCAGGAGGGGAGGAACTTCACGCAGGACGAGTACGAGACCTACAGCTCCGACGACCTGCCCCCTGGCACCGTCACCCCGGTGATCATCAGCCAGAAGCTCGCGGACCTGATCTATCCCGAGGGGGGAGCGCTGGGGAAGGTCATCGACGAAGCCGACGGCAAGCCCGCCTACCGGGTGGTGGGGACCTTCGGGCCCTTTTACAACCCTTATGGCTGGCCGATCGAAGAGTACGCGATCGTTTATCCGAGCCGCACCGGCAGCTTCAACGGCACTTCCTTCCTGGTGCGCACGCAGCCGGGTCAGGCGGAGAAGCTGATCCCCGAGATCGAGAAGGCGTTGCTCGCCGCCAACAACGGCCGCAATGTGGAGGTCCAGGCGATCTCCGACATCCGGCAGGGGTACGACTCCCGCGACCGGGCGGTGGTGTTCGCGCTCAACGCGGTCATGCTGCTCCTGATCTTCGTGACGGCGCTGGGGATCGTGGGCATCACCTCGTTCTCGGTTGCCGAGAGGCAAAGGCAGATCGGCACGCGCCGGGCGCTCGGAGCGACCCAGGCGGACATCCTGCGCCACTTCCTCCTGGAGAACTGGATGATCACGAGCATCGGCGCCGCCCTCGGGCTGGTCCTCGCCTACGCCCTGAACTTCGGGCTGGTGAACCTGGTCGAAGGAGCGAAGCTCGACGTCTGGATCCTCGCGGCCGGCGTCGGCCTCCTCTGGGTGACCGGCCTGGCCGCAGCGCTGGGCCCGGCGCTGCGGGCCGCGCGGATCGCTCCGGCGATCGCAACCAGGAACGTGTAGCATCTAAGGTCGTGCCGACCATCCTCATCGTCGAAGATCAACCCTCGGTCTCGACAGCGCTCCAGGTGCTGTTCGAGATCCGAGGGTTCGATTGCCAGACTGCCCGCGGCCCCGCCCTGGCGCTCAAGACAATCGAGGCCGATCCTTCCGAGATCGGGGTCGTCATTCAGGACATGAACTTCAGCCCGGAGGCGACCTCGGGCGAGGAGGGGGTCGCGCTCTTCCGCGAGATCAAGAAGCGCGATCCGGGCCTGCCCGTCCTCCTGATGACCGCCTGGACCTCGCTCGAAACGGCGGTGCAGCTCGTCAAGGAAGGGGCGAGCGACTACCTGGCCAAACCCTGGGACGACGAGAAGCTCCTGGTCACCGTCCGCAATCTCCTGCGCATCCGGGAGCTGCAGCTCGAGAACAACCGGCTCCGGGGCCGCGCCCGCCGCACCTGGGAGGAGCTGGCCGAGCACCACGACCTCTGCGGCGCGGTCTGGGTGAGCGAAAAGATGCACGGCGTGGCCATCCTGGCCCTGCAGGTGGCGCGGGCCGACGTGCCGGTTCTCATCACCGGCCCGAGCGGCGCGGGCAAGGAGAAGCTGGCGGAGATCGTCCAGGCCAACTCCAGGCGCAAGGACAAGCCCTTCGTCCGCGTCAACGCCGGGGCGATCCCGGACGAGCTGCTCGAAAGCGAGCTCTTCGGAGCCGAGGCCGGGGCCTACACCGGAGCGAGCCGCCGCCGGGTCGGCCGCTTCGAGTCCGCGGACGCCGGCACGCTCTTCCTGGACGAGATCGGCAACCTCTCCCTCTCGGGGCAGCGCAAGCTCCTGCGTGTCCTCCAGAGCGGCCAGTTCGAGCGCCTGGGGAGCAGCGATACCCGCCGGGTGGATGTGCGGCTCATTTGCGCGACCAACGCCGACCTGCGTCACGAGATCGCCGCCGGCCGCTTCCGCGAGGACCTCTTCTACCGCCTGAACGTCGTGGAGCTGATGCTCCCGCCGCTCTCGGAGCGCCCCGAGGACGTGCTTCCCCTGGCCGGGAAGTTCCTCCGAGATCTTTCGCCATCCCCTTCGGGAGCCCTCTGGCGTCTCGAGCCAGGAGCGCGGGAACGGCTGCTCCGCTACGCCTGGCCGGGCAACGTCCGCGAGCTGGAGAACGCCCTGCGCCGGGCCGTGCTAGTCGCCTCCGGAGACACGATCCGGGAAGACGACCTCGGCCTGGGCACCCATGGCTTTCCTGTGGCGGTGGCCGACCGTCCGGCTCCCGACGACCTCCTCCTGGACGAGTCCACTCTGGCCGAGAGGATCAAGCTGGAGCGCGCCCTGGAAGAGGCGGGCGGAGTGGTCGCCAAGGCCGCCGAAGCCCTGGGCCTCAGCCGCCAGGCCCTCTACCGCAAGATGGAGAAGTACGGATTGGCGGTGGAGCGGCGGGTGAAGGGGTGAACCCCCTCCGCTTCGCCGCCCGGGTCCGCCTGGCCTTCCTGGCGGCTCTGGCGGCCGTGGCCGCCGCCGCGGCAGCCGCAGCCTACTGGTTCTCCTCCCCCGAGATCATCCTCGCCGCCACCCTCGCGGCGGGTATAACCGTCGGCCTCTGGCTCCTCGGCCGCGTGCTGAACCCGGCGACCCGCACCCTCGATGCCCTGCGCGACGGCGTGCGCGGCTACAAGGACCATGACTTCAGCCTCAACCTGGCGGCAGACCGGCGCGATGAGATCGGCGAGCTGGTCGAGCTCTACAACTCGGTCGGGGACGTCCTGCGGAATGAGCGGGGAAACCTCCTGCGGAAAGAGCTGCTCCTGGAGACGGTGCTGGAGGCGACGCCCATGGCGATCGTCCTGACCCAGCGGGAACGCATCTTTTTCGTGAACCGGGCGGCGCGCGATCTGTTCGTGACCGGCCGCCGCCTCGAAGGGCAGCCTTTCGACCGCATCCTGGAAGACTGTCCGCCGCAGATGCGCGATGCCCTGGCGAGCGGCCGGGACGCGCTCTTTGCTGTAGAACAAGGCGGCGAGGATGAGATCTATCACCTGGCCCGAAGGGTCTTCGAGGTGAACGGGCAGCGCCACGAGCTGACCATGCTCAAGCACCTGACGCCGGAGCTGCGCCGCCAGGAAGTGGACATCTGGAAGAAGGCGATCCGGACCATGAGCCACGAGATCAACAACTCTCTCGCTCCGATCGCCTCGCTCGCCCGCTCGGCCCGCCACATCCTGGAAAACCCCGAGCACCAGGAACGCCTCGGCGGCGTGCTCGACGTGATCGAAGAGCGCTCGTCCCACCTGCGCGACTTTCTGGAGGGCTACGCCCGTTTTGCCCGCCTGCCCGCGCCGGTCAAGCGCGAGGTGGAATGGAAACCCTTTCTCGACGAGCTGCGCGGTCTCTTCCCCTTCCGCCTGGAAGGCGAGCCGCCCGTCAGGCCGGGCTTCTTCGATCCCGGCCAGGTCCAGCAGGTCCTCATCAACCTCCTCAAGAACGCCCAGGAATCAGGCAGCGCGCCCGAGGAGATCCGCGTCTCCCTGGAGCCCACCGCGGACCGCGGCGTCCGCCTCCGGGTGACGGACCGGGGCGCGGGCATGAGCGAAGAGGGGATGCGGAAAGCGCTACTGCCGTTCTACACTTCGAAAGCGACCGGCTCCGGCCTGGGTCTCCCCCTCTGCCGCGAGATCGTGGAAGCCCACGGCGGCCATCTCCGGTTGGAAAGCCGGGAGGGGAGAGGGACCTCCGTGGTTTTCTGGCTGCCGGGGGAGTGAAATCCGTCCGGCACGTCCGTCTCAAAGGATGTCTGAGAAAGGGGAGGTAGGTTGGATTGTCCGCTCCTTTCTCAGACACCCCTGTTGCTGCCTGAGCCGCGACGCAGAGCCCCGCCAGTCCGTATAACTCTTTCGAAAGAGCAAGGTAACGACCGGTGGAGAGACCGGTCCCCGCGTCGACGCAGAGCTTCTCTTTCTCGAGATGTGCGCCGAGGTCAACCCACGGCGTAGAACGAGAACACTTTTGAGGAGCATCTGACATGAAAAGGAATCTGTGTCTGATCGGTGTCGCCGTCACCCTCGCCCTGGCACTCGTGCCCGCGGCTCAGGCAGAGCACATCACGTACCACTTCCGGGGCAACACGGCCTTCGCCGGGTTCGAGACCACGGAAGGCTGTATCACCGCCACGACCGAGGTCTTCGTCTACTCGTTCCCGCTCCACGAGCCTCCCGGTCCCGCGCCGGAGGCCAGCCCCACGCTCTTCGTCACGATCTGGCGTCACGACATCTGCAATCACGTCTTCCTCGGCTCGCTGTTCGGCGAGGCCTCGCTGCCGGCGGATGCCTTCTCGGTCTCCGGCGGGCTCCAAACCGGGAGTCTGGACGCTACGCTTCAGGTCGAGGACTTCGGCGCTGGCAGCACGTTCCCGGTGACGGTCGACCTCACTTGGACGGGAGTGGGCGAGGTGAGCCGCGACAACACGAACGAGCACTCGAGCTTCCCGGGGGTGCGGATGATGCGGCATGAGAGGGGCACCAGGCGCGACGCGGTCGCGACCGGCTCCGTGCTCCTGGGAACGCAGAATCTGGCGTCGAACCCCTCGACCTACGGAGGCCTGACCTTCTCCCAGGTCGGCAGCGTCTTCATCCAGCGCTTCTGACCCCCCACCACCCCGGCCGGGGCGGTATCTTCGCCCCGGCTCCTTCCTCTCCTGGTAGAATCCTCCGCCGCGCCTTGCCAAGGAATAAACCGGCCCTGGTGCCGCTTGGAATCTTGGAGTTGAACGTGGAAGGAGATCTCCCGTGTCCCTGACGAGCTGGATTCGCAATCTGTTCTCCCGTCCCGAGCCCCCGAAGGAGGTCGCGCTTGGCCGCAACGACCTCTGCTGGTGCGGAAGCGGGAAGAAGTACAAGAAGTGCCATCTGCCTAAGGACGAGGCCAAGCAGCGCGAGGCCAACTACGCCTCCCTGGTGGCTTCACGCACCCGCCAGGCTAACGGCATCGTCCCCGGCGGTACGAACAAGAAGGCCGCCTCGGCACGCCCGCCCGAGAACGAGGCCGCAACCAACGCCAACCGCCGGTAGGCGCTGAAGTCCCTCGCCGCGGGGAGGCTTGACAGCCTCCCCGGCTCCGTCTAGCATCCGAAAAATACCGAACGCTCGTTCTGTATCTGACGGAACGGAGGTAGACATGGCGAGGCGGCGCACGCAGGCATCCAAGTCGGAAGCTTCCACCCAGAAGGTGCTCAAGGCCGCGCTGTCCCTGTTCTCGCGGCAGGGATATCGCGCCACGTCCATGCGCCAACTCGCCCGGCGGTCCGGCCTGTCGGTGGGCAACCTCTACCACCACTTCGGCAAGAAGGAGCAGATCTTCCAGCGCCTGATCGACCGGTACTGGGACGTGCTCCTCGACCCCGACCTGCCGCTCAACCGCATTTTCGCGGCGGCCCGCTTCCCCGATGACCTCGAAGAAATGGCGGCGGCGATCGAGCAGGTGGTGACCGACAACGCCCAGAGCATCCTGCTCATCTATATCGACGTCATCGAGTTCAAGGGTAAGCACATCCGGACCTTCTACGAGCAGATGGCCGACCGCTTCCGCTCCGCGTACTCCGACCGTATCGCCGAGATGAAACGCAAGGGCGAGATCGCGGAAGGAGTCGATCCCCTGATCGGTGTGATGCTCGCAACCCGCTGGTTCTTCTACTACTTCACCGTCGAAAAGTGCTTTGGCGTGCCCATGCATATGGGCCTGGAGCCGAAGCACGCGGTGGAGGAGTTCGCCAAAGTGCTTCGCTTCGGCCTCCTGTCCAGGGAGCCCGGGGCTTCGGATCTCGAAACGCAATCACGTCCCGCTCCGCGGGGAGGGAAAAAAAATGTCGATGAAACACGGCGTCCGGACGCGTAGGGGAATCTTCCTGCGCCTGGCCTCGTGCCTGGCTCTCATCCTTCTGATCGCTGTACCGGCGATGGCCCAGGTCAGCACCGCGAGCGTCGAGGCCCGCGTCACCGAGGTGGACGGCGGGGCTCTGCCCGGCGTCACCGTCACACTGGAGAATATGGAGACCGGCCTCACTCGCGTGGCCGTCACCGGCGAGTCCGGCGACGCCAGTCTGAGCGCGCTGCCACCCGGCACCTACAAGGCGAGCTTCGAGCTTCAGGGCTTCTCCCCGGTCAGCCAGGAGGGCGTGGCCCTGCGCGTCGGCCAGACCGTCCAGATCCGCACCGAGCTGAGCGCGGCGGTGGCCGAGTCGATCACCGTCAGCTCGACCGTGCCGCTGGTCGACGTCTACAAGACCGACACCTCGACCAACATCGTGCCCGAGCAGATCGAATCGCTGCCTGTGCCCGACCGCGATTTCCAGCGCCTGGCGTTCATCGCGCCGGGCGTGCAGCGCGAGCGCGGCGGCTTCCGCTTCATCGGCGGCGGCCCGGTCGTGGGCGCCGGCGGCAATGCCAGCCAGTCCACCATCCTGGTCAACGGCGTTGACTTCACCGACCCGGCGCTCGGCCTTTCCAAGATCCGCTTCAGCCAGGACGCCATCAGCGAGTTCCGCGTCATGAACAACCGCTATGACACGGAGGTCGGCGGCACGGCCGGCGGCGCGCTGTCGATCATCACGCGCGGCGGCACCAACCGCATGGCCGGCACGGTGTTCGGCTTCTACCGCGCCGATGACCTGCGCGAGCCCGGAGCCCTGGAGCAGGGAGGGGCCGACTTCTCCCGCGCCCAGTACGGCTTCACCCTGGGCGGCCCCATTACCCAGGACAAGATTCATTACTTCGTCTCCTTCGAGCAGATCAACGAGGACAACGTTGCCTTCTTCCGGCCGGGCGGCGCCTTCATCGGGCAGGCCGATGACATCGAGCACCCATTCGACCAGACCCTCGGCTTCGCCAGGCTCGGTTACATCCTGAGCGACGCGCACACGCTGTCGGGAAACCTGGCCTATGAGAAGTACGAGGAGGAGAACTTCCGCGTCGGCGGCCTGGTCTCCCTGGCGGCGGGCCAGCAGCTCAACCGGGACAACTGGAACCTCACCCTGGAGGATCTGGGCGTCCTCAGCAGCCGTGGCTTGAACGAGCTGCGCATGCAGGCCGGCACGCGCAAGTACGACGAGCCGACCAACACGAATACCGTTTCCGAGTGGTTCTCTTCGGGCAACACGCTCCAGACCGGCTCGAACATCCTCGGCGACCTGCTCGGCGAGGGCGACATGTACGAGCTGCGCGACACTTTCCATTGGAACGCGGGCAGTCACGACGTGAAGGTCGGCGCCTCCGTCCTCCACTCGGAGGAGCGCCTGCGGATCGACACGTTCCAGGAGGGGCTCTTCATCTACGTGACCGATACGCGCGCCCTGCCGCTGGCCTACTCCTACGGCGAGGGCTCGGCCGACGTCTCCCTCGACACGACCCGCTATGCCGTGTTCCTCCAGGACGAATGGCGGCCGCGGGCCAACCTGTCGTTCAACGCCGGCCTGCGCTATGACCTCGACGACGGCGGCAACAACCCCGGCTTTACCCATCCGCTGGTGCCAAAGCCGCGCGAGAAGGACACCGACGACTACCAGCCGCGCCTCTCGTTCTCGTGGGACCCGTCCAACCGGGGTAGCGACGTGGTGCGCGGCGGCGTGGGGATGTTCAACGGCCGCTTCCTGCTGGTTCCGGCCCTCACCGAGCTGCAGCAGAACGGCATCACGGGGGGCCGGATCTCGCGCACTCGGGTCAACGGCGCGCTGCTCGGGCTGAACTTCCCGCCGTTCATTCTCGATCCGAACAACCCCCGCAACACCGGCGTCCTGCTCAACCCGGACATCTCGCTCCTGGCTCCGGATCTGGAGACGCCCGAGTCGGTCCAGGCGAGCCTGGGCTGGACCCACCGCTTCGGCGCCAGCCGCTTCTTCCTCGATACCGAAGGGGTCTGGTCCGAGGGGGATAACGAGATCGTCATTCGCGACGTGAACTGGCGCGGCAATGCCACCCCGGGCCGGGTGAACCCGAGCTTCAACCAGGTCAACATGTACACCAACGACGGACGGTCGGAGTACCAGGCGCTGATCCTGCGCCTCAACGGCACGATGCGCCAGGCCGACCTCGTCACCGCGTCCGTGACCTTCGCGGACAAGAAGAACATTTCGGACGACTTCAGCCCCGTGTTCCCCTTCGGCTACCCCAACGATCCGTCCAACATCGACGCCGAGTTCGGCCGCAGCCAGGCCGACGAGCGCTACCGCGTGGTGCTCACCGGCATCTTCCACATGCCGTGGGATGTGACCGTGGCCCCGATCTATGAGTACGGCTCCGGCCAGCCCTGGTCCCACCGCCTCGGCTACGACTTCAACGGCGACGGCAAGAACTCGGACCGCCCCGCCGGCGTGAAGCGCAACGACGAGGAGGGGCCCGTGTTCCGCCAGCTCAGCCTGCGATTGGCCAAGGGCTTCACCCTGCTCGGAGACAACCGGTTCGACCTGATCGTGGAGGGCTTCAACGTCCTCAACAACACCAACTACGACGTCAACTCGATCGACACGGCCGAGTTCCTCTCCGGGCCGACGCTGGCGAACCCGGCGCTGCCGTTCCGGGCGAATTCCAACTTCGGCCGCTTCCGGGCCACGCTCCCCGGCCGGGAGATCCAGCTCGGGGTGAAGTGGGTGTTCTAGTGTCGGAGCGGGTGGTCATCGTCACGGGCGCGGCCGCCGGAATCGGCCGCGCCACTGCCCGCCGCTTCGCTCGGAATGGCGACCGGGTCGCCGCGTGGGACATCAGCGACGCGGAAGAGGCCGGCGCATTTTCCCAGAAGGTAAATGTGACAGATGCCGCGTCCGTCGAGGGCGCGGTGTCCGAGGTGATGGAGCGCTGGGGGCGAATCGACGTGCTGGTCAACAACGCCGGCATCGTCAAGGACAGCCAGCTCGTCAAATGGAAGGACGGCCAGAAGGTCGGCGAGATGAGTGAGGCTGTTTTCGATGCGGTGGTCTCGGTCAACCTGAAGGGTGTCTTCCTCTGCACCCGGGCCGTGGCGCCGCACATGATCGCAGGCGGCCGGGGAGGAGCGATTCTCAACGCCTCGTCGGTAGTCGGCTTGTATGGCAACTTCGGGCAGACCAACTACGCCGCGACCAAGGCGGCGGTGGTCAACATGACCCGCACATGGTCGCGCGAGCTGGGCCGCTACAACATCCGGGTCAACGCGGTGGCCCCGGGATTCATCGCCACCGAGATGGTCAAGGCCATGCCGGAGAAGGTGCTGAATTCGATGGTCGAGCACACGCCCATCGGCCGCATGGGCCAGCCCCAGGATATCGCGGAGGCGTACTTCTGGCTCGCCTCGGAGGGAGCCTCTTTCATCAGCGGGACGGTGCTTTCCGTGGACGGCGGGCTGGTGATCGGAACTTGATAACTCACGGCGATCTCCTGGGTGAGCGCGCCCGCCTGACGCCGGACAAGACCGGCCTGGTCTATGTCCCGACGGGCGAGCGCTTCACCTACGCCGAGATGGATGCCCGCGCCGTCCGCATGGCGCGCTTCTGGCGGGAGAGCCTCGGCTTGCGCAAGGGGGATCGGGTCGCGCTGCTCGCCGACAACCGGCCGGAGATCCTCGACGCCTTCTTCGCCGCGCCCAAGTCAGGGGTGATCTTCGTCCCGCTCGGCACCCGGCTGACCGTCCGCGAGATGGCCGGCATCCTGGCCGACGCGGCGCCCTCGGCTTTCTTCTATGGCGCGGAGTACGCGGACAAGGTCCGCGAGCTGCGGGAGCTCGTCGAGATCCCTCACTGGATCTCCCTCGAAGATCCTCTGGAACCGGCCGGATCCTTCCAGCCGGAGGAGAGTAGCCCAGAGGATCTCTGGTGCCTGCTCTACACCTCTGGAACGACAGGCAAGCCCAAGGGGGTGATGCTCCCGTACCGGATGATCGTCTGGAACGGTTACAACACCGTGCTCGGCTGGCAGCTCCGGGAGGACGACATCACCTCCATCTTCACGCCGCTCTATCATGCGGGCGGCCTCGGGGCCTTCCTGGTCCCCATCGTCACTATCGGCGGGACGGTGATCCTCCATCGCGGCTTCGACGCCTCCGAAGTCTGGCGGACGATCGAGGCCGAGGAGGCCACGGTCGTGCTAGGCGTTCCGACCATCTGGCAGATGCTGGCCGAGGCTCCCGAATTCGAGACGGTCGATCTCTCCCGGGTGCGCTGGCTCATCAGCGGCGGCGCACCTCTCCCTACTTGGATCATCGAGACCTACCAGCGCCGCGGCGTGGTCTTCAAGCAGGGCTACGGGATGACTGAGGTCGGCGTGAACTGTTTCTCGATGACGGTGGAGGAGTCGGTGCGCCATCCCGGCTCCATCGGCAAGCCCCTGATGTTCACCCAGACCCGTCTCGTGGATGAGCAAAGCGAGGTCGGGGAGCTGCTGATCCGCGGGCCCCACGTCTGCCGTGGTTATTGGAACAATCCCGAGGCCACGGCCGCCGCCTTGGATTCCGAAGGCTGGTTTCACACCGGCGACCTCGCGCGCCGCGATGCCCAGGGTTTTCACTGGATCGCCGGCCGCAAGAAGGACATGATCATCAGCGGCGGCGTGAACGTCTATCCCGCGGAGATCGAGGGGGAACTGGTCCTCCACCCCGGCGTGCGGGACGCCGCCGTGGTCGGGGTTCCGCATCCCACCTGGGGCGAGATGGGGGTGGCCTTCGTGGTTCCCGGATCGGAGCCGCCGACTGCGGAAGCCCTGGTCGAGTTCCTGGGAGGCCGGCTGGCGAAGTATAAGATCCCCCGCGAATTCCGCTTCGTGGAGAGTCTGCCGCGCACCGCCTACGGCAAGGTGGTCAAAGGGGAGCTGCGGCAAAGGTATCTGGAGGACGCTTGCTGACGTATCGAACCGACGGCGAAGGGGAGCCGGTGCTGCTGCTCAACGGCGGCATGATGACCATTGGCGCCTGGGAGCCCATCGCCGCCATCCTGGGCCAGAGCTTCAAGGTGGTCCGCTGCGACTTCCGCGGCCAGCTCCTCTCCCCGGGAGAGCCCGAGCCGAGCCTGGAAGCCCACGTTCGGGACCTGGTGGAGCTGCTGGATGGTCTCGAGATCGAGCGCGTCCACGTCGTGGGCACCTCCTATGGCGGGCTGGTGGGACTGCTTTTCGCCGCGCTCCATCCCGAGCGCACGGCCTCGGTAACCGTGATTGCCGCGACCGGCAGGATCACGCCGGAGTTCTGGGAATCGACGGCCCGGTGCAGAGAGCTCGCGCTGGAAGCTGCGGCCGGGGGTGACGGCGGGCGGGTCCTGGAGTACATCCTGCCGGATACCTACACCCCGGAGTACCTGGAGAAACAGGCGAAGGCCCTGGAGTTTCACCGCCGGTGGGTCGCGGCGCTGCCCGTGGTCTGGTTCCGCGGCGTGGCCGCGATCCTCGCGTCCGTGGAGGGAGTCGACCTGACCCCGCATCTGGATGACATTCGCTGCCCGGCGTTGATCGTCGCCGGCGAGCGGGACCTGATGTTCCCTCTGGAGCAGTCCCGGGCGCTGGCCGAGGGGATCCCCGGAGCCCGTCTGGAAGTCGTAGCCGGCGCGCCGCACGGGATGGTCGTCGAAAACCCCGAGGTCACGGCGCGGCTTCTTCTCGACTTTCTCCCCGGAGCTGCGAATGCCTGAGCCTCGATACGCGTCCCTCGTCTCCACCGGGCTGTACCTTCCGGAGCGCGAGATCTCGAACGACCTTCTGCGCGAGCGCTTCCCCGGAGACTTCGTTGGCAAGATGGAAGCCTCCACCGGCATCCGCCGCCGCTGGTGGGCGCCCGACGATTGGGCCACCTCCGACCTCGCTCTAAAAGCTGCGCAACAAGCCCTGGAAAATGCCGGCCGGCGCCCCGAGGACGTGGACCTGATCATCCTGGGCACCGACTCGCCCGACTACCTGACTCCAGCCACCTCGGTCGTGCTCCAAGGCAAGCTCGGAGCGAAGAACGCCGGCACCTTCGACGTGGGCTGTGCCTGCGCCTCGTTCCCCACCGGCTTTGCCAGCGCCGCCGGCCTGATCGCCGCGAACCCGTCTCTCAAAACCGTCCTGGTCGTCGGCGTCTACCTGATGCACCGGCTGGCCGCACCGGACGATCCCACGGTCTTCTTCTATGGCGATGGAGCGGGCGCGGCAGTGCTGGAGCCCTCGTCCGAGCCTGGCTTCGTCAACGCCGCCTTCCAGGCGGACGGCACCTACGCGGGCTATTGGGGGATCTTCTCCGGCGGCACGGCCGAGCCCGCCACGGCGGAATCGATCGAGGCCGGCCGGACCACCGTCAAGCTCGTCCAGCGCTATCCCCCCGAGATCAACCACGAAGGCTGGCCACGCTTGGTGCGCCGCCTCGCCAAAGAGGGGGGATTCGGGCTGGAAGACATCGACTTCCTGATCTTCACCCAGGTGCGCAAGCCGTCGATCGAGCTGGTCATGGCGGACCTCGGGCTCCCCATGGAGCGCACGCACACGATCATGGAGGAGTGGGGCTACACCGGCTCGGCCTGTGTGCCCATGGCTCTGCACGACGCGCGCGAGAAGGGGAAGATCAAACCGGGGGACCTCGTTGTCCTGATCGGCTCCGGAGTGGGCTACAACCAGGCCGGCGTCGCATTCCGCATGAAGGAGAAGGTATGAAGAGATTGGCGCTTTTGTGCCTGCTGCTGGCCAGTCCCGCCGCGGCGCTGACCTACACTGGAGACACCTTCCAGTTCGCGGGCGGGTTCAACCCCTCGAACGCCTCCTACGGCGGCTTCGGCGGCGGGAACTGCACCGCCGTGAAGACGCCGATCGTGTTCTTTCACGGCAACGGCGACGAGGCGAAGAACTGGGACTACCCGGCGTCCACCGGAGTGGCCTCGGTCTATGACACCTTCAAAGCCGCGGGCTACAACGACTGCGAGCTCTTCGGCCTGACCTGGCTCTCGTCGGCCGAGCGGGGCGATCCGGCGGGCAACTACCACAAGCCCGCGAAGGCTGCGATGATCCGCGACTTCATCCAGAGCGTGAAGTCCTACACGGGCAAGAGCCAGGTGGACGTGATCGCCCACTCCATGGGATCGACGGTAGCCATCCACGGCGTGGACTACGGCAGTCTGTGGGGGAGCGTGCGGAAGTACATCTCCATCTCCGGAGCGCTGCGCGGGCTCGCCTCCTGCTGGTGGATGGGCTATGCGAACCCCATGGCGCCGACCTGCGGCAGCCAGAACGTCTTCGATTCGAACATCTTCGGCTTCTACCCCAACACCTATCCGGCCTACAACCCGAAGATGGGCGACGGCGGCTACCGCGACAAGCCGTCGGGGAAGACGACCCAGTTCTACAGCATCCGCGCCGGGTACAACGACCAGATCGCCTGCTCGACGGCTTCCTACTATGTGGGCTGCGGCGACACCGCGAAGTTCGACGCCTATACGAACGTGAAGGCGCAGCTCAACGTCGGCAGTGGCTCGACGGCGGCCCAGTACGACTACGACTTCGATGACTGGACGATCTACAACACCGGCGGCGGAGACTCCGACGGAGTCGGGCACTTCCGGTCCAAGAACAACACCGGCGTGATCCAGAGGAACATGATCACGGGGACGTGCACGGGAACGGGGTGTTGTTCGACCTACGGATATTCGTGCGTGAATTGAAGGTGAAATACTTTCGACCCTCCCACCACCTCTTAGGTAGAGGGAGGGTCTTACCGTGGAACACCCGGTTTCCCGTGACTGCCTGGAGCGTTTCGCCGCCGGGGCTGCTACCTGCGACGAAGGGCGGACGATTGCGCTCCACCTCCTGAAAGGCTGCGCCACCTGCGCGGCCACCCTGCGCAACCTCAACCGCCAAAAGACTCCCATGGATGCCTACGACCGGTCTCTGGACCGCTTCGAGCGCGGCCTCCGCGCCGAGGTCCAGGCTCCGTCCGGCATGCTGACGGTCCTCCGGGCGGTGCTGAAGAAGTCCGAGCACCGCCTGGAAGAGATGCTCGCCCGCCGCTGATCGCCGCGCTGATCGCCAGATACCGCCGTTCCGGCCCCGTGTTAGAATCCCGCCGTCTTCCGAATTAGCTTTTTGGTGAACCTGGGATGCCTGGCCTGCCCGTCGCGGCGACTCTGCGCAGAAACACCGGCGAGGTGCTGGAGACGATCTCGCGCGTGCTCGAGCCTTATATCGGCAAGCTGATGGCGCGGACGTCCGCGACGGCCCACTGCAATGACCTCGGCATCCGCTCCGCGATCGTGGACGGGCAGCAGATCGAGGCGCTGCTCGAAAAGCTGGGGCTGGCGCTGATCATTTTCCTGGGCAAGGACAAGGCCGCGACCGTGGTGGAGGCGATGCGGAGAGCCATCGAATTGCTGGGGGAGGCCCGCTGATGCGATCGCGCTGGCTCGGTCCGGCCCTGACTGTGCTTCTGGTGGCTCTCGCGGCGGTGCTGCTCGTGGGAAGCAGGGCCTTCTCTCCCCGGGTTGTCCTGGAGATTGGAACCCTCGGAAAGTTCCTCTACCTGCTGGTGGCGGCCGTGATTTCGACCCGGGTGGTGGGGAAGTTCGAGCCGGGGACGCCCTCGCGCACCGCCTGGAGCCTGCTCTCCGCGGGCCTCATCGCCCTCTGCCTGGGGCAGGCCTGTTTCGTGTTCTACCAGTTCGTCCAGAAGATCGAGGTGCCCTTCCCCTCGTTGGCGGACGTCTTCTTCGTGGTGTCCTATCCGCTGCTGATCGCGGCGCTGGCTATGTTCCTGCGGGCCTACTCGGCGAGCGGGTTTCCGATCGGACCGGTTTCGGAGCGGGTCTGGCTGGCGGCAGGAGTCACCGTCGTCTGCCTCGCCATCGGCTACCCGATCCTGATGCCGCTGGTGAGGGAGCCGGGAGAGCCGCTGGAGACGCTGCTCAACCTGCTTTACCCGATCCTCGACTTCCTGCTCCTGGTCCCGGCCGTGCTGCTCATCCGCATCAGCCTGCGCTTCCGGGGCGGCGCGGTCTGGAAGGTCTGGGCCACGCTCCTCGCGGGCTTCGTCTTCCTCTGCGCCGCGGACACCCTCTTCGCGTATTTCTCCCAGCTCGACCGCGCCGATCTGGTCGACCTCGTGGACGCCACCTACCTCCTCGCCTACGGGCTGCTCGGCCTGGGCGTGCTGTATCAGCGGGATCTGCTGTCGTAGCGATGGGAAGCGCCGACCCTGCAATCGACAGGGCCGGCGGGAGGGACTCTAGCAATCGTAGGTGGGCGGGCAGATGCGAACCGAGACCGGATCGCAGCTATAGTTGCAGGAGTCGCACGTGCCACCGAGCGACCAGCCGCCGACGGCCTGGTTGATCTCGGTGTCGTTGAGATTGCGGAGCGTTTCCCGGTTCAGCGTGAGCTTCGAAACCTTCTTCTTCATGGGCCTATACCTCATGGTTGGCGCCACGGCCGACGGCAAAGGATCTCCGGCGGAAGGGGAGCGGGGTTGAGACCTTAGTATAGATCTGAAATAGAGATATCGGACTTTCGTCAAGCCGCCGGCCGCAGCTCCTCCCGCGAAGGCCGCAGCCGCCGCAGCAAGCCCTTCACCCGCGAGACCCCCCGCAGATCGTCGAACAGCGAGTAGAACACCGGTGTCGCGAGCAGCGTCAGGAGCAGCGACATCGTCTGCCCTCCGATGACCACCACCGCGATCGCGCGGCGCTCCTCGGAGCCCGGGCCGGTGCCCAGGGCGAGGGGGAGCATGCCGGCCACGAGGGCCAGCGTGGTCATCAGGATCGGACGCAGACGGTCGCGGTTGCCCTGGATGATCGCGGCCATGCGGTCCATGCCCGCGGCGCGCAGGTTGTTCATGTGGTCGATCTGCAGGATGGCGTTCTTCTTCACCACCCCGAAGAGCACCAGGATGCCCAGGGCCGAGTAGAGGTTGACCGTGTTGCCCGTGGCCCACAGCGAGAGCAGCGCGAAGGGCACCGCGAGCGGCAGCGAGAGGAGGATCGTCAGCGGATGGACCAAGCTCTCGAACTGCGACGCCAGGATCATGTACATGAAGATGATGGACAGGAGCAGCGCCCAGATGAACTCGGTGCGGGTCCGCGCCAGCTCCCGGCCGCGGCCTCCGATCGCCGTCGTGTAGGCCGGCGGCAGGTTCATCTCGTCCACGGCCTTGTAGAGCGCGTCGAGCCGGTCCGCCAGCGCGAAGCCGGGCGCGACACCGGCGCGGAGGCTCACCTGCCGCTGGCGGTCCAGCCGGTCCACGCGCGACGAGGTCGTGGCCTCCTTGACGGTCACCAGGCTGTCCAGCCGGACGAGCCGGCCGGTCGAGCTGGGCACGTAGAGGCGAGTGATCGCCTCCGGGTCGTTGCGCGTCCCCTGGGTCAATCGGAGCTGGACGTCGTAGTCGTCGTTGACCTGCGGATCGTGGAAGCGGGAGACCTCCTGGTCGCCTCCGACCATCAGCCGCAGCGCGTTCGCCACATCCGACATCTGGACCCCCAGGTCCGCGGCGCGGGCGCGGTCGATGTCCACGCGCAGCTCGGGCTTGTCGAGCTTGAGCGTGATGTCAGCATCGACGATGCCCCCAATCTCCTTCGACCTTTCCCGCAGCTCGTTGGCGTAGGCGGACAGCGCTATCAGGTCGGGTCCGCGCAGGGAGAAGTCGATGTCGTTGTTGCCGCCGCCGATGTTGAAGGCCTGGGTGTTGCGCACCGCGCAGCGCAGGTCCTTGAACTTCGACAGGCGCTTGCGCACCTCGGTCATCACGTCCCGCTGGCTGTAGTTGCCCTCGAACGCCGACTGGGGATGGAGCCGCACCAGCGCGCCCAGGAAACGGGAGACCGAGAGCTTGCGCTCTTCATGAGGCGCGATACGGACATACACGTTCCCCTGGTTGACCCCGCCGAGGAAGCCGCCGCCCGCGTTGGCGAGCACCGTGCGGATCGCGGGCATCTGCTTCAGCTCGCCCTCGATGGCCTGCATGGCGTCATTCATCGCGGCCAGGTTCGTCCCCTCGGGAGCGTTGACGTTGATCTCGAACTCGGACTCGTCCACGTCGCTCGGGATGTACTCCACCTTGACCATCTTCGAGAGGAGGATGGAGGACAGCATCACGAGCACGCAGACCGCCGCGGTCAGCTTGCGATGGTGGAGCGTCAGCCGCAGCATGCGCTCGTAGAGGCGGTCGATGCGGCCGTAGAAGCCGGCGCGAGACTTCGCGGTATCGCCATCGGAAGCATGGCCACCATGCCCCGCGGCATCTTCGGCGCGCAGCAGGCGGGCGCTCATCATCGGCGTCAGGGTGAAGGAGACCAGCAGCGAGACCAGCACCGCCGCGGCAGCGGTGAGGCCGAACTGGAACAGGAAGCGTCCCGAGATGCTCGACATGAAGGAGACCGGGACGAAGATCACGACCAGCGACAGCGTGGTGGCGAGCACGGGCAGGGCGATCTCGGCCGTGGCCCGCTTCGCCGCCTCGAACGAGCCCACCTTCTTCTCCTCGACCCAGCGGAAGATATTCTCCAGCACCACGATGGCGTCGTCGATGACCACGCCGACCATGAGCACCAGGGCGAGCATGGTGACGCTGTTGAGGGTGAAATCGAGGGCCTTCATCATGCCGAACGTCGCGACCACGGAGGTCGGGATGGCCACGGCGGCGATCAGCGTCGAGCGCCAGCTCCGCATGAAGGCGAACACCACCAGCGAGGCCAGGATGCTGCCCAGGATCAGGTGGAGGTTGATCTCGTGGAGGGCGGCGTAGATGTAGCGCGACTGGTCGCGGATGACCTGCATCTCGAGGTCGGCCGGGATCTGCGTCTGCACCCGCTCCATCGCCTTCTTCACGCCCTCGATGACCTCGACCGTGTTGGCGCCCGACTGCCGCCGGACCTCCAGGGTCACCGTGGGCACGCCGTTCAGGCGCGCCACCGAACGCTGCTCCTTGGTGCCGTCCTCTGCGTAGCCAAGGTCGCGGATGCGCACCGGCTGGGCGTTGACGGTCTTCACGACCAGGTTGTCGAAGTCGCCGGCCTGGGTCAGCTTGCCCATGGTGCGCAGCGTCATCTCGCGCTGCGAGCCGGTGACGTTGCCGCCCGGCACGTCCGTGTTCTGGCGCACCAGGGCGTCGCGCACGTCGGTGATGGGTATTTGGTACGCCGCCAGGCGCTCGGGGTCCACCCAGACGTTGATGGCGCGCTCCAGGCCGCCCTGGATCTGCACCTCGCCCACGCCGGCCGAGCGCTCGAGCTGCACCTTGACGACCTTGTCCGCGACCTCGGTGAGCTCCTTGAGCGAGCGGTTGCCCGACAGCGCCACGCTCAAAACCGCCGCGGTGTCGTTGTTGAACTTGGCGATCACCGGCGGCAGCGCGTCGTCCGGGAGCTGGCGCACGACCGAGGAGACGCGGTCGCGGATGTCCTGCGCGGCCGTATCGATGTCGCGGTCCAGGCCGAAGGTGACGATCACGAACGAGCTGCCGGCCGAGGAGACGGAGCGCAGCTCCTCGATTCCCTCGACCGTGTTGACCGCCTCCTCGATGCGCTGCGAGACCTCGGTCTCGACCTCTTCAGTAGAGGCTCCGGGCAGGGCCGTGCGCACGGAGACGGTGGGGAGGTCCACCGAGGGGAAGCGGTCCACGCCCAATTGGCCGTAGCTCGCGGCGCCCACGACGACCAGGGCCATGATGATCATGGCCGCGAAGACCGGCCGGCGGATACAGATCTCGGCAAGCTTCTGCATGCAGTACCTCTAGTACGTCAAAAGTCAGGGGACGATGGTGACGGGCTGGCCGTCCACCAGGTTGCCGGGCTCGACCACCACCACATCGCCGGCGGCGGCCCCATCCAGGATCTCGACCCGATCGCCGGAACGGCGGCCGGTCTTGACGCGCTTCTCGACGGCCTTGCCGTCCGCCACGCCGATCAGCTTCTCGATGCCGGCGAAGCTGACGACGGAGGACGTGGGGACCAGCACGGCAGGCTCGTCGGCCTGGGTCACGATCTCGGCCTTGGCGAAGGAGCCGGGGCGCAACCGGCCGCTCGGGTTGGGCACCTCGGCCTCGACGAGCAGCGTACGGCTCTCCTCGCGGATGGCGGGGCTGATCCGCGCCACATGACCCTCGTGGGTCCCGGGATCGCCCTCGACCGTGAGGCGCACCGGCTGGCCGCCGCGCACTCCTGCCGCTTCGCGCTCCGGCACCTCCAGGCGCAGGCGCAGCGGATTGACCCGGACGAGCACGACCACCGCCTGGCCCGGGCTCACATAGTCGCCCACCCCGGCCATGCGCTCGCGGATCATGCCGTCGAACGGGGCGGTGATGGCCGAGTCCCGGAGCGCCTGGCGAGCGATCTCGACCTCGGACATCCGCTGGCTCAGAAGAGCCTGGCGGGTGCGGGCGGTCTCGATCGCCTCCTGATGCCGCGCCTCGGCGACTTGCAGGGCGGCCTCGGCGGCGTCGAAGTCCTGCTGCGGGATGAGCTGCTGCTCGAGGAGGCGGGTCATGCGGTCGCGCGTGAGCCGCGCCTGGGTCAGGTTCGCGTCGGCCTGCTTGACGAGCGCCGTATCGGCGGGATCGACCGTCCGCGCCGGTCCGCCCGCCGGCAGTCCGAGCTGGGCCCGCGCCTGCTGCAGGGCGCTCTCGGCCTGGCGGACGCGGAGCTCGAAGTCGGTGGGGGAGAGCCGGGCCAGGGTCTGGCCGCGGCGGACGTGGTCGCCCAGGTCCACGGCGAGAGAAGTGAGCCGACCGGCGACCTTGGGGCCGAGCTCGGCCTCCTCGTCGGCGCCCAGGGTGCCCGAGACGACGACGGTGCGGGCCAGGTTTCCGGTCTCGGCCCGGACGACGCGGACCTCGCGCGCGGTGAGGGATTCCGCCCCTCCGGGTCGTTCCTTCTTCTCGGAAGGGGAATTGGAAGCCGAAGCCGTCCGGTCCCCGCCGCCGCAGGAGGCGAGGACGGAGGCGATACCGAGCCCCAGGATCAACAGCATCACAGCAAAAAATCTCGACATGTATCTCTCCGGTAGAGCGCAAGACAGGCAGGAGTAACTTTAGACGTTCGGGCGCGCCCAAGGTTGCAGACTCGAGCCGATGAAATGGAACCGCCCCGCCCGGTCACCCTCCGGTAAGGGGAACTCGAAAACGGCTGCAACTATTTCTCTTCCGGGCCGTCTAAAAGGTTGAAGCCGATGGAGGAAGCACTGTGAAGAGCCTGATCAAGAACACCCCGTACCTGTCGTTCCGCCCGGAGCTGGCTCTCCGCGAGGGGAGCCCGGAGATCCTGGCCCATTTGCAGGAGGGCTGTCTGAGCTGCTCGGCGGGGCTGCGCCTCTTCGCAGACCCCGCCCTGCCCGTCGAGGGCTATGCCGCGGCGCTGTACCGCTTCGAGAAGGAGCTGGCCACCGAGCTGAGCGGGTCGTCCAACCCGGTGATGGCCCTGCACGTGGCGCTTTCGGAGCTGGCGGGGTGAAGCCGCCTGGGGTTGAAACCCCAGGCTAGAAAAGTACAGCCCCTCCCCGGGGCTGGAGGCGCGGCAGGCTGCGCCTCGTCACAGATGCTCCCAGAAGCTCGCCCCCGGAGGGGGCGATACTCTTCTAGCCTGGGGTTTCAACCCCAGGCGCCCCTCCCGGGCGGGGGCAAGCTCCGCCCCTACATTGCCTTGCCTTGCTTCGCCACCGCTTCCGCCGCCTTCTTCGCCGCTTCCGGATCTCCCAGGTAGTAGCTCCGGATCGGCTTCAGGCCGTCGTCCAGCTCATAGACCAGCGGAATCCCCGTGGGGATGTTCAAGCCCACGATCTCCTCCTCCGAAATACCATCCAGGTGCTTGACCAGCGCTCGCAGGCTGTTGCCGTGGGCCGCGATCAGGACCCTCCTGCCGCTCTGGATCTCGGGGACGATCGTCCCGTGCCAGTAGGGGAGGAAGCGGTCGATGGTGTCCTTGAGCGACTCCGCGACCGGCAGCTCCTCGGGCGAGAGGCCGGCGTAGCGCCGGTCTTTTGCAGGATGGCGCGGGTCGTCGGGCGTCAGGGGCGGCGGGGGCGTGGCGAAGCTGCGGCGCCAGACGAGCACCTGCTCGTTGCCGTACTTCGCCGCCGTCTCGGCCTTGTTCAGACCCTGCAGCGCTCCGTAGTGGCGCTCGTTCAGCCGCCAGCTCCGATGGACGGGGATCCACATCAGGTCCATGCCGTCCATTGCGATCCAGAGGGTGCGGATGGCGCGCTTGAGCAGCGAGGTGTAGGCCACGTCGAACGTGTACCCGCCCTCGCTCAACAGTCGCCCGGCTTCCTTCGCCTCCTCGATCCCCTTGGGTGTGAGGTCCACGTCGGTCCAGCCCGTGAACCGGTTTTCCAGGTTCCAGGTGCTCTCCCCGTGCCGGAGAAGTACCAGCTTCCTCATGCAGCCCCCCTTTCGAGGGCAAACTCTAGCGGAAAACACGTATCCTGCTCCCCCATGAAAGCCCTGGTCTTCGAAGACATCCGCAGGATCGCCTGCGCCACCGTGCCCGACCCCTCCCTCGTGGAACCGGGGGATGTGATCGTCCGGGTGCGGGCCGCCGCGGTCTGTGGCTCGGACCTCCACGTCTACCGCGGCCTGGAAACCGGGCTCGACGCCGGCACGGTCATGGGGCACGAGCTGGCGGGGGAGGTGGTGGAGGCCGGGCCGGGCGTGACCCGCTTCCGTCCGGGCGACCTCGTGGTGAGCCCGTTCACCACGAGCTGCGGCGACTGTTTCTTCTGCCGGCTAGGCCTGACCGCCCGCTGCGTCCGGGGGCAGCTCTTCGGCTGGGTGGAGGAGGGGAGAGGGTTGCAAGGCGTCCAGGCCGAGTACGTCCGGGTGCCGCTTGCCGATTCGACGCTGGTCGCGGTCCCCGAGGGCACTTCACCCGAGCTGGCGCTCTTCGCCGGCGACATCCTCGCGACAGGCTGGTTCGGAGCCGAGAGCGCGGGAGCGGGTCCCGGGAGGAGCGTCGCCGTCGTCGGCTGCGGCCCGGTGGGATTGATGGCGGTGATCGCCGCCCGCGAGCTGGGAGCGGAGAGGGTTTTTGCTATTGACGCGCTCCCCGACCGCCTCGCCCTGGCCGCGCGCTGGGGAGCCGAGCCGGTGGACTTCCAGGCGGAAGACCCGATCGGGCGCATCCGGGAAGAGACCGAGGGCCGCGGAGCCGACGCCGTGGTGGAAGCCGTCGGGACACCCCAGTCCTCGCGTCTCGCCTTCGGCCTCGTCCGTCCCGGCGGCACGATCGCGGCGGTCGGAGTCCACGTCGAGGCCCATCTCGCCTTTACGCCCGGCGAGGCCTACGACAAGAACCTCACCTACCGCGCCGGACGCTGTCCGGCCCGCGCGTACATGGACAGGCTCCTGCCATTGATCCAATCGAGGAAGTACGACCTGGGGACCCTGATCTCGCACCGCCTCCGTCTCGACCAGGGCCCGGATGGATACGACCTGTTCGATCGCCGCGTGCCCGGCTGCACCAAAGTCCTCCTGCTGCCCTGACCACCCCAAAGGGTAGGTCGCCGCGCTACCCCGAGATGATAGGAGCCCCACCTTGGCGGGCGTCGTGGCTTTCCGTGCTTCCCTTTAGCATTCCGGAAGACAAAGAGGAGTACGAAATATGCAGCAAATCCTGTCCCCATCGGCCCTCCGCTTCCTCGGCAATCTTTCGACCGGCGCTTCGCTCGAAGTCGAGCTCGCTTCCCGGACTGCCATCCTGCCGGAGGTCCAGACCGGTTCCAACGGCCTCTTCCTGGACACCCTGCGCGCGAATCTCCACGCCGCCGCGCGGCACGCTGCCCTGGGTCATGCGGGTCCGAGCTTCCGGGAGTGCCATGGCCCGGCGTGCATCGAGGCCGCGAAGCTGCTCCCCGAGTTGGATCCTGCGGAGGCCGCGACAGACGCCGAGCTGGATGCGATCCTCGACCAGGTGATGACCAGCCTGGAGAGGGAAGGAACGTCCTTCCTGGTCTCCAAGCCGAGCTAGATCGATTCCACGCCCGGTCCGGGGCTGTCAACCGCGGATCAGGACGGCACGGGTGTAGAGGAGCTGGAAACCCTGGCGCTGCACGTTTTCCTGCGACTTCGAGCCCGGCTGGGTGGTCACCACCGCGACGTCGCATCCGGCATCCCGGGCGAGGTCGAGGCGCGAGAGAAGGAGCGCGGTCTGCACGCCATGCCTGCGATGGGCCGGCAGAGTGGCCGCGCCGCAGAGCTGAGCCACGCCGTCCCCCATGCGCAGGCTGCCCCCGCCCGCGATCTCGCCGCCGCGCCGAGCCAGATAGCGCGAGAAGCCGGACGCGCCCGCAAGGTCGCCCATCACCCGCTCGAGCATCTCGCGAGGAAACTCCTCGTCCGACGGGACGCCCTGCTCGTCCGGATGGGCAAAGCCGGTGACTACGGCATCCAGCCACTCGGAAAACTCCGCCGGTCCGCTCTCCGCGACCTCGACGCCCGCCGGCAGTGGCGAGGGCGGCCGGTCCCCCAGCGGCAGGCCGAGCACGTTCTCGCATCCGGCGAAGAGATACCCGCGGCGGCCGAGCCGCAAGGCGATCTCGGGATCGGCAAGGCTCGCGAGCTCGACGCGCACCGGGGTCGAGCGCTCGTCGAACGTACGCTCGAGGACATTGAGCTCGCCGTCCTCGGGAACCCCCGCGAAGCCCAGGCCCGCGACCTTGTTGAGCGGAGAGTCCCGCTCGGCCCAAACCGCGACACCGCCGGCAATCGGGATCGTCAGAACCTCGGGATTGCGCCGTCGCACGGCCTCTGCGCCCGACAGGATGAGCTGGCTCTCCGCACGCTCGATACGCGCAGCGAGCTCGGTGCTCGCGAAGAAGACGGCGGTTTTGGGAGTCATGGTGCGGGGAGTTTATCGCGGAAGCTTGGTCGTTCAGGACGAGATTTGGACGATTGGCGAAGGGACACGGACGGTGCGGCCCGCGGGTTCACCCTTCCAACCCGCGGGTTGAACCGTCCGCGAGTCGATGCGGGAGGTTCAACCGGGCAGTGGAACCGTCCGCGAGTCGGGTAGAACCGTCCGCTTCCCCATTTCAACCGTCCGCATGGCGGGTTGAACCGTCCGATTCTCGGGTAAGGACGTGGGCGCCGCGGGTTGAACCGTCCGCAAAGGGACCTCGGCCGCGGTGGAGCGTTCCCGGACCGTCCATACCCGTTCCCGCAAGGCTGGCGCGGCGTTCTTGCCGGTCGTGATGCAACGAGTCTATCGTTCCGTCTGGACAGACGCGAAGGAGGAGCGATGCAAATCGGAGTGATCGGGATCGGAATGGTCGGCGGCACCCTGGGGCGCCGCTGGGCGAAGGAAGGGCACGAGGTCATGTTCGGCGTGCGCGAGCCGTCGAGCGAGAAGGTCGGCCGGCTCCTGGCCGACTCCGGAGAGAACGCCCGCGCCGGCACGGTGGCCGAGGCCGCGTCCTTCGGAGAGGTGGTCACCCTGGCGACCCCCTGGGGTGGCACCGAGGACGCCGTCCGCCAAGCCGGTGACCTGACCGGCAAGGTGCTCCTGGACTGCACCAACCCGCTCAAGCCCGACATGTCGGGTCTGGAGGGAGACCGCTCCGCCGCCGAGCAGGTCGCGGCCTGGGCGCCGGGAGCGAAGGTCGTGAAGATCTTCAACACCACCGGCTTCAAGAACATGGACGACCCGCGCTTCGGCGACGACCGGGCCACCATGTTCTACTGCGGCGACGACGCCGAAGCCAAGAAAGTAGCCGCGCGCCTGGCCGAAGACCTCGGCTTCGACGCAGTCGACGCCGGCCCCCTCGCCGAGGCCCGGAGTCTGGAGTACCTGGCGCTGCTGTGGATTCACCTGGCCTACGTGCAGAAGCTGGGGCCGGGGATCGCGTTCAAGCTGATGCGGCGGTAGAGAGGGCGGGGGAAAGCGGCGCCGCACTCCCCCTATGAGCGCTCGCGTCTCAGGCTCTTCGGCTTGCGGACCTCGGGTGTCCAGGGTGGGGAGTCGAAGAATGACGCATCGTCGGGGAAGCGCAGGCCGGGGATCCAGTCGTCGAGCTGCTCCTCTACCAACCCAACCTGCGCTTCTGGGCAAGAGTTACCTGCTCCTCTGCAGCCTTCAGACGTTCCAAAGAGCCACCGAAGAAGCCGGCTCGCAAGGGAGGCCAGGACTCTCCGAGTTCGCTTAACTCCTTGCGAATTCTAGAGGTACCGCGATGGACGAACCGACCAAGTGGAAACCAGCCGGTCTGATCTGGATCCTGATCGACGTAAGCCAGCGCCCAGAGATACTCCAAGAGGTCGAAGGCAGATTCGTACTCAGCCTCCGAGGCAAGGTGTTCCCTAAGAGCGTCACGCAGGCCGCTATAGAAGTACTCCGACATTGGGACCTTATATCTCTGGCTGAGGCCAGCATTCAAAGTAGATGGCTCAACGCTAGAGAGCGTATTGACTGCTAAGAGCATTGCAGTTTTTTTCTTTGTGTCCTTATCCGCTACGGGTGCCTCAAGCATTCCGTACAAGTTGTCAAAGCGACCATGTGCAATTGCCGCCAAGCCGGAGGCATAGAGAAGGCGAACGATCGGATAGGCTCTTGCGTTTTCCCATGCTTCCGAATATCCGGTGCCGGAAGGCGGTGGCGGCGGGGTGGCAATCCTTGTGAGGGACCTCTGCCATAAACCAAGCTGCTGAGGCTCGCCCCATGCTGCTCCTGCTATCATCAGAGCTTGTAATCTCTCGCTGGCAGCCTCGTACTCCTTCAGGCGCTCCAAGAGATGCGGCGCGTCGTATGAAGTGCCAAGTGGGAAGCGATCTGGGGAGAACAGATTCTCATAGGCTGCCTCTGTCTCTTGCCTCATCAAATCATCTAGCCGGATGCGATGCCGAGGATCGACAAGGTAGGTTTTCAAAGTTTCGACAGCGATGCGAGTTGATAGCGGATGAGGTCGGTCGTATTCATCCAAAGCTTCGATGCGGCCTGCTAGCGCATCGAAGAAGGAATCGGCGTTGGATATCTCTATCGGCTGCGCTCTTCGATGCGAGATCAGGTGGCTTGCTTCAGGAGCAAGTTGCCCCCGGTAAGCCCAATAGGTTGTAAAGCGGTGGCTCCTGCATCGAGTGATCGCTGAACACAGTGCGGAGTCCCACTGAGCCGACCAGCCACAAACGATTAAGCCGAATTCGTCCAAGATCCTGTCAACGAGCCAATTGAGCCTTCGGTCATACTTTGCAAGCTCCTCGGGTGTATTCTTGATTCTCGAATCCAGATAGTCGCCGTGAAGTTTCACCACAAGACAAGGGATCTGCAGCAGTGGAGGTAGTCCCTGGATCTGATCCGGCGAGCTCGCAACGGTGGGCGCGATCCCTACCTCTTCGATGGCCCTTTCAGTGAGCCTGTCGAAGTTGGTGGTCAGAATCACCCGCACGTGGCCAGCCGCGATCAGCTTGGCAATAGCTCGATGAGCTGACGTAGGAGCTTTTACTCCCTGCTCCCGTTCGGCCTCGTCGGGCTCGAAGAAGCCACGCATCATCTGCTGCCGTTCCAATGGAGTTCGAGCAAGGGCCTTTAGCAGTCCGGAGTAGGTCGGTTGCTCGCCAAAGGTCCTGTCGTACCAGGCCGCTGGGTCGGGTCCGCATTCTTCACCGCGGATCCTAGCGAGCCGACGGACGAGGTCTTCGACCACCTCCCAGCCTGTGGGAATGCGGGCTGCCCTGGAGACTCCGGAGCCCAGAAGAATGGCATAGGCTCCCTTGTTGGAGTGGAGCGAAAAGGTGAGGCTATCGATGGGGTCGATCACGAGCGAATTGTATGCGCGGCGAGGAAAGCGGCGCCCTCGCTCTGGAGAGCGGCCAGGATGTCCCGGAAATCCTTGTTCAGCGTGGATCTTCCTTTCCACGTCGGATCACGCGGACAGGGGCCTTATCGCGGGGGTAGTCCGGGATCTCCTTCCCGGCGAGGGTCCAGGCGTCCACGGTCATGGGCCACATCATCTCCAGCCGTTCCTTGGCCGTGGTGGTTGCGGAGAGGTCCTCACCCGGCTCCTCGCCCAGGCGGAACTTCCGGACTGGCCAGGACCGGCGGGCTTCGGCCCGCGCTGCGCGCTCCCGTTCCTCTCTTTCATCCATGGAGGAAGTATAGTCCCGGCTGTTAGAAAGGGATCTCTTCGCCGACTTGCCCGAAGCCGGGTTTCCACCCTGCTCCCTCCCGCCCCTCCATCTCTTCCCAGGTGATCCCGAAGGGGAATCCCCCAGCGGTATATAGCCGGCGATGTAGGCGAAGATCTCGTTTGAGTCTTCGTTGCCTTCGGTCAGGGTGGCGGCTGCCTTCCTCCGTTCCCGCTCGCGGCGCCGGGCCTCGGTCCTGGACTGCTCGGAGCTCCGGACCTTCTGGACGTACTCGGGGTCGAGCTTGACTCCCAGTATCTGAAGCTCGGCGAGCGCGCAGAGGGCATCGACCGCGAAGTGCTTCCTGTAGCCGGTGACGACGCTCATTCCCGAGTACTTGGCGAGCCATGCCTTGGCGGCCTGCAGCCGGGCCAGCCGTTGCATCCGCTTGTGCCGTGGAGGGAGGGGCTTCCTCTTGCCTTTTCTCGACATTCGCGACTTACCGCTAGACTTACCCGGTTAGAGTATCAAAAAGGCGTGCATGGATGCGCCTTAGGAGACGCATACCATGACGGATCAGGAGCATGCCTCGTGGGTTCGGCAGAAGATCGCCGCGGGAATCAGGGCCGCGGAAGAAGGGCGGATCATCTCCCATGAAGCTGTAAGGAGGATGTTTCTCCCTGGTCTCAAGAGGGGCGACTGCGTTGAGCCTGGCCACGATCGTGGTGACGGAACACCCCCCTCCTAGCCTCCCCCCGGAGCCAACCCTCCCCCTCCCCGGGGGGAGGGACCCTCCCTCACAACCTCAGGCACAGCCTACCGCCGCAGGGTGGCGGACGGAGAGCCAATCGAGCGGCCGCAGGTCGGGCAAATCGATGCCCCGTGCCTTTCCGGCGAGGAGCTCCTTCTCGACAGCCGGAGGGATGATGGCGCGCGCCGCCAGAGAGGGCAGCAGATGGAGAAGGCGGATTTGATGCAGGTACTGAAGAGGAGAGGTGTCGCAGACGGCCTCAGCCAAGGCGTGTTTCCTCGCGGAGCTCTTCTTCGGTCAACCGGAAGGTATCCACTCCGTAGTCGGCCAGCCGGGTGAGAAAGAGGGCTCGCGGGACTCCCGCCAGCCGAGCCGCGGCTCCGGAGGAGAGCTTGCCGAGCTCGAAGAGCTTGGTGGCCGCCGCCATCTTCACCTCGTCTCCAGCCTCTTGCTGCGTGCCCTTCAGCGCGAGGAGGGTCTCGTCCGGAACTTCGATGGTGATGTGGCTCATGTAAGGCTCCTCCTTTGTCCTGCCATTCTAACCTCTTCGTGGCTGGCCCTCGGTAGGCATTCGCCAATGTTAGTGGGGGTTTGCCCTCCTGATGCTACAATCTCCCTCAGTTGTTGAGGTGTAGGTAGTCCCTCGCGGGGGACCGGCGGAGTCCGGGACCTGCGGGCGTCGTGGTGGTGATCCGCATGGCGGAAGCCCATCCCAAAGCCAGCCCGGGGTACCGAGGCCCAACTCATCTGCGAAATGCCGTGAGAGAACGGATCGTCATCGTCGACGACGAGCCCGGTGTTCGCCGTCTCCTGCGGGCGCATCTCGCGAGCCTCCCCTATGAAATTCTGGAGGCGCGCGATGCGGTCGAGGCCATGGCTTTGGCTGCCGAGATGCCCAGGCCCGCCCTCGTTCTGTCTGACATCGAGATGCCCGGGCTCTCCGGCGTCGAGCTGCTCAAGCGCCTCAAGGAGCTCGACCCCAACGTCCAGGTCGTCATGGTCACCGGCCTCCAGACCCTGGAGACCGTGCGCCAGTGCCTGCGCGAAGGGGCCTACGACTACATCGTCAAGCCGTTCGATCCCGACGATCTCCTCAACACGGTCGAGCGCGCCCTGGAGCGCGCCCGGCTCATCATCCAGAACGAGGAGTACCAGATCAACCTCGAGCGCATGGTGCTCGAGCAGACCGTCGAGATCCGCCAGACCCGCGACATCGCCCTCCTCACGTTGGCCAAGCTCGCCGAGTCGCGCGACCACGGCACGGGCCAGCACCTGGAGCGCATGGCCGCCTACAGCCGCCGCCTCGCGGAGGAGCTGATCGAGGGACCCTACTCGGGAAGTATCGGAACGGCCTTCGTGGAGCACTTATTCAAATCGAGTCCCCTTCATGACATCGGCAAGGTGGGCATCCCCGACTCGATCCTGCTCAAGGAGGGACCCTTGAACGAGGATGAGCGGAAGATCATGCGGCGCCACCCGGAGATCGGCGGGGACACGCTGCGTTCCGTGGTCGAGCAGTTCCGGGGCAACACGTTCCTGTCGATGGGGATGGAGATCGCGTACAGCCACCACGAGCGGTGGGACGGCGGGGGTTATCCGTACGGCCTCTCGGGGGACGAGATCCCCCTTGCCGCCCGTATCGTGGCGGTCGCCGACGCCTACGACGCGATCACCAGCCGGCGGCCGTACAAGGTGCCGTTCGGGCACGAGGAAGCGGTGCGGCGCATCGAGGCGGACCGCGGCGCCCACTTCGATCCGGTGCTGGTGGACGCGTTCCTGGCGTGCCACGGGCACTTCGAGGAGATCCGGGGACGGTTGACCGATGCGGCGTCGGGCATCTTCCGGATCGTGGACATTCCCAGGTCCGGTTCTCTGTTTTCGGGGCACTGACCCTATTATTTCGCGTTGAGGGGGGTGGGATGGAGATCTTGGAAAAGGAGCGCTCCGTCCGCTGGGAAGCGGGCCGGTCGAGCGATGGCCGGATCTCCCCGCGGCGGCGGACTCTCGCTCGCGTCCGGCTGTTCGAAGGGCCCGCCCTTGGAGAGGAGATCATCGCGACCGATCTCTCGGCCGATGGCGCCTTTCTGCGCAGCGCACAGGCTGGTGGTCTCGGCGAGCGGGTGCGTCTCACTCTGGAAGTCCCGACCGATCCGCAGCCCATCGACCTCACCGCCCGCATCGTCCGGGTCACGCCCGACGGCGTCGGCGTGCGGTTCGAGGAGGTCTCGGCCCGCGACCGTTCCCGCCTGCGCGGCTATGCCGGCTTCTATGAGATGGACGAGGCCATCGTCCGCGTGCAACGCACGCTGGGCGATGTGATCTCCGGCAATCTCCTTCCTCTGGGCGAGCGCTCGGAGGTGGAGGCCATCCTGCGCTCGGCGGTGGAGCGGTCGCTCCCCATGACCGCGGTGCTGCCCGGACGCGGCTTCAAGCCCCGATCCTGCCGTTTGCTGGCGTTCGAGACAGGCCGGCCGGATGAGGAACCGACTGACCTCCTTCGGCTGGATCTGATGCTCCTCGTGGACCGCGTGGTCTACCTGGCCTTTTCCGATCCGCCGCTCCATTACGCCTTCGAGGCGATCGTGGCCGAGCCGGGGGCGCTGCCGTTGCTGCTCCTGCCGGAGCGGATCTATCTCACCGAGCGCCGGACCGAGCGCCGCTCGCCGCGGCCGGACAACGCCTGGTGCGAACTCGTGGCTCCGCATGCCCCCGGCGGAAAGCTTCGCCTTCCCCTGCTGGATCTGGGGGAGGGCGGCGCGTCGGTGCGGCTGCCTGCCCATGCGGCGTGGATTCCGGGCGCTCACCTGCCGCCGTTCACGATCGAGCTGGGTACCGAGCGCCGCCGTGTCCCTGGCGCGACCGTGCGCTACGTGGCACCGACCGACGACGGCACCCTGCGCGCCGGCCTCCGCTTCGGCGGCGAGGTGGACCGCGACACGTTTCAGGACCTGAAGCGCCACAAGCTCGAGGGAGGGCTCACCTCCCGCATCACGCGCACCGTCTCCTTTGTTGGTGGCAAGGTGGCCAGTTTCCTGCGGCGGCCCGACCGGCGCACCGCGGACGGCGTCGAGGTGGTGCGCTACCGCAACCGTTCGGGCCAGACGGTCGCCGGGATCGTGGACGCCAACTTCGACACGTCGGATCCGGATGCCCGGCCGGACGTCGCGGTGGTCATCGCCCCGGCCATCCTCAAGCGCAAGGAGGTGTTCGGCCTCCTGGCGCGGACGATCGTGGACGATATCGGCGGGAATGGACGGGACGGGAAGAAGGTCGTGGTGCTGCGCTTCGACGCCTCCTACATCGTGGGCGAGAGCGCCATGGACCCGCGCCTCGTGGCCGAGGGGCGCCCCTATTACAACTGGACGTTCGGGCATCTGGGCAATGACACCGAGGCCTCGCTCCAGTACCTGGAGCGCCGCTTCCGGCCGGCGAAGCGGGTGCTGGTGAGCGTCTCGCTCTCGGCCATCCCGTCGCGCAAAATCGTGCTCGATTCGCGGTCCGCTCCAGTCGACCTGTGGGTCGCTCCCTTCGGCTGCCCGGACGCTCAGGACGTGATGCGCAATTATCTCGCCGGACTGGACCTGTTCGACGCCTACCGGCAGGGTGAGGGGCCGGAGACGATCCTGATCCATGGCCGGCCGATCCGCGGCAGCTCGCTCTACGGCCAGGCCATGGAGTCCGGTGTTGCCTTTCTGGAGGACGCCCGGCGTGACCTGTCGCGCATCCAGGTCCCGGTGGTGTGGATCCTGGGGACCTACGATTGCTGGGTGACGCGCTCCCGGGTGCGGGCGATGCTCGACGCTCCTGGCGGCGGCGTGCGCGAGGTGTTCGAGTGCGCCACGGGCCACGTGCTCAAGACCGGGGCCGAGGCGATCGAGCTGTTCAAGCTGGTGAGCGAGTCGATCTCGAAGCACCTGTTCCGCTCGGACCGGCCGGCGCGCGATCCGGACCTCGCCCGCTTCGCCCGGCAAAATGAAGCTGAGTGGTCGCGGGTCCGTCGCATGGAGCTGGGCGACGCCGAGGAGTTCTGGAAGGAGCACCTGCTCGGCGCTCCGGGCGACAATATCGGGGGAATTGGGTACGACATCCTCCTGGAGCACCCGGAATACCCCCGGTTCCTGGCAAGACAGGTCGAGCTGCTCGATCCGCGGCCGGGCGAGGACATCGCCGACTTCGGTTGCGGCACCGGCAACCTGGCTCTCGCGATGCTCGACGCCTATGCATCCGAAAGCGAGCCTGCTTCGATCACCTATGTCGATCTCGTGCCCGCGGGGGTCGAGCGCACGGCGGAGAAAGTCCGCGCCTGGTTCGCGGCGCGGGGTATGGAAGCCCCTGTCTGCCGCGGGATGGTGGCGGACCTGGAGGTCTCCCGCTTCGCCGCCGTGGCCGACTTCCTCAACGGCCGGCTGCACGGGATCGAGGGGCTGGTGGAGCGGGTGGAGGGGCTGACCCTCGCGGTTGCCCGGAAGGTCGCGGCGCGCTACGGCAAGGAGATACACGCGATCTTGCGCGGGGCTCCCGAGGGCGCGGCTCGCGTGCGGGACCTCTGCCCGGAGCTCGACGTTGCCGAGGCCGAGGTGGTGCTGGAGCTCGGCCGCGCCGCCCGCTTCCTGCTCGGCCGCCCGCTCGCCGAGGACCTGAAGCCGGGCGTTGCCCTCGCCGGCTCGGCGCGCGACCTCCGCTTCCAGCACCTGCGCTTCGGCGACGCCACGGCCCGCCTCGAGCTCGACCTCCCCGATGGCGCTTTCCACCGCATCGGCTGCTCGCTCGTCGTGCCGTACCTCTATGACCCGCTGGCCACGCTGCGCGAGATGCACCGGCTGTTGCGGCCGGGGGGCACGCTGGTGATCTCCTCGATCCTGCCGAACTTCGATCCCTCAAAGCTCTACACCGAGGGGGTGGAGATCCTGGCGAAGCAGGCGGAGGAGGGAGATGCGCAGGCCGGGCGCAAAATGGAGGCGTTGCGGCACTATGGGAATATGGTCAGCCGATTGATCGAGCTGGAGGAGGACGGGCGGTTCCGGTTCCTGGACCGGGCGGCGTTAACCGCCCTGGTGAGCGAGGCCGGCTTCGCCCGGGTCCACGCCTTCCACGCCTTCGGCTCGCCGCCCACCGCGATCCTGGTGCGGGCAGAGAAGTAGATTGGCGCATCCGGATCTGGATTCGCGGCGCTCCCCACGCCTCGCCGGGTTCGAGGCAACCTTCCGGGAGGAGACGCGGCAGCTCTTCCTGGAGCGCGCCCGTTTTCTCCTGAAGACCACCCTCGTCCTCTATCCGGCCTTCTGGTTCCTCGACCTGGTGATGGCGCCGGACATGGCCGGCCGGTTTCTGCAGATCCGGGCCGCGGTCTGTGTCCTCTACCTGATCTCTCTGGCCGCGGTGTACTCCCGGCACGCCGGGCGCCTGGCCCAGCCTCTCGTCATGGCGTCGGCCCTGGCCTCGGCGGCCGGCATCTCGTTCATGTCCAGCCAGCTCGGCGGGTATGCCGGCAACTACTTCGCCGGCAACATGATCGTCCTCTTCGTGATTGGCTTCTTTCTGCCCTGGGAGCTGGGCGCGGCGGCGCTCCTGAGCAGCCTGATCATTGCCACGGACCTGGCGATCAACCTGGCGGCGCATCCCGCGTCGCGCGAGATGGTCGGGCCGCTGTTCTTCCTGAGCGGCTCGGCCGTCTTCACCTGGCTCGCGACGCTGTCGAGCCGGCGCACCCGGCGCCGCGATCTCTCTCTCCGGCTGCGCCTGGAGACGGCGAACGAGGAGCTCAAGGAGCTGGACCGCGCCAAGAGCCGCTTCTTTGCCAACGTCACCCACGAGCTGCGCACCCCGCTGACCCTGCTCCTGGGTCCGCTGGAGACGCTGCTCGGAGAGGCCGGCGATCCCGAGCGTCAAAGGCTGCTCCAGTCGATGATCACGAACGCCCACCGGCTCCTGCGCCAGGTGGACGCGCTGCTGGAGAGCGCCCGGCTGGAGTCCGGCCGGCTGCGGCTGGAGCCGGAGCCGGGCAACCTGGGGACGCTGTTGTTCGAGCTGGTCGAGGCCGCGGTCCCTCTCGCCGAGCGCCGCGGGATCGAGCTGGTCTCCGAAAAGCTCGACGCCCTGCCGGACGGCACGTTCGATCCGGAGAAGGTGGAGATCATCGCGTCGAACCTCGTCTCGAACGCGCTCAAGTTCACCCCCATGGGCGGCAGGGTAACGGTGAGAGCCGTCCCTGCCACCCCGGAGGAAACCGGATGGGTGGCTTTCGAGGTGGAGGACACCGGCCCCGGCATCCCGGCCGACGAGATGGAGCGGATCTTCCACCGCTTCCACCAGGTGGAGGGGACGTCGTCCGGCACGGGGTTGGGACTGGCGCTCTCCCGGGAGCTGGCGCGGCTCCACGGCGGCGACGTCCTGGTGCGGAGCGGGCCCGGCCGGGGATCGAGCTTCCGCGTGGAGCTCCCCCGCGAGGCACGGGCCCAGTCCGAGCGCCGCCGCCAGCCGCGGCGCCGGGAGGATCAGCTCGCCATGGCGCGCGCCGAGGCCCTGACCGCGCGCGAGTACGCCCGGCGGACCCGGCGCGAGACTCTCCTTGCCGACGTGGAGCTGCCGCGCGTCACCGGGGATGCCTCCCAGATCCGCCTGCCGTCTCCTGCGGCGCCCGCGGGCGCGCCGCGAGTCCTCCTGGTGGAGGACAACGAGGAGCTGCGGGGTTTCGTGGCTCAGCGGCTCTCCAGCCGTTATCAGGTGGAGGAGGCGAAGGACGGCAACGCCGGCCTCGCCGCGGCCCGGCGGACGACGCCCGACCTGATCGTCTCCGACGTCATGATGCCGGGCATGGACGGCCATGAGCTCTGCCGGCGGCTGCGCGCCGATCCGAGCCTGGCTGCCGTGCCGATCATCCTGTTGACGGCGCGGGCGGGCTCCGAGGCCGTGGTAGAGGGTTTGGAGGTGGGGGCGGACGACTACGTGGTCAAGCCGTTCGCCATGCGCGAGCTGGAGGCCCGCATCGCCGCGCACCTGCGGGCGCGGGAGATCGAGCGCCAGCTCCACGAGCGCGAGAGCCGCCTGGTGGCCATCGGGCAGATGACGAGCTCCGTGGTGCACGACCTGCGCAATCCGCTGACCCTGCTCGTGGGCTATGCCGACCTGGCGCACCGGCTGGCCGTGCGCGGCGGCGAGAGCGTCATCGCCGAGGAGCTGGAGCAGGTGCAGGCCGCGTCGGACCGGCTGCGGCGGATGATCGAGGAGATCCTGGACTTCGCCCGCGGGGGCACGCCGAAGCTGATGCTGGAGACGCTGCCCGCCCGCCGCTTCCTCGACGAGACGCTGGCCCCCCTGGCCGGCGATCTCGAAGAGCGCGGGGTCGCCACGGAGATCCACCTCAAGCTGGACGACGATCTGAAGGTCACGCTGGATCGGGACCGGATGCAGCGGGTGTTGGAAAACCTCTTGAAGAACGCCCGCGAGGCCGTATCGGCGGGCGCGGTCCGGCGGGTCTTCCTCCAGGCGTGGGTGGAGGATGGTGACACCCTGGCGATCCGGGTCGCGGATACCGGCCCGGGCATCCCGGAGGAGCTGGTCGGCCATCTCTTCGAGCCGTTCGCCACGACCGGCAAGCAGCAGGGGACCGGCCTGGGCCTGGTCACCGTGCGCAATCTGGTCAAGGCGCACGGCGGCGAGATCCGTGTCGAGCACGCCGCCCCCGAAGGCGGCGCGGCGTTCACGGTTACGCTGCCGCTCACCCCGGTGGAGTCGGAGCCCGTGCCTGCCCCGCGAGGGCAGGTGGCTTAGGGCAATTTGTCCCGCCTTGGCTCCCGGGCTGCACTCTAGAACCAGTTTGTAGGTCTATTATCTTATTTGGGAGGGGTCCGTTCATGCGTAGGCACCTGCTGCATTACTCCATTCTGCTCGTCGTATCCATCGTGGGCCTCCTGGCGTTGCTGAGCTTCGGGGCCAGGCTTCAGCCGCCCGTCCCCCTGGGGACGGAAGTGGCGGCTTCCACTGACCTGGCCGCCGGGCTCCGCGAGACCCTGGCGGACCCGCTGAGCCGCCTGCTGCTCCAGATCGTCGTGATCGTCGTCGCGGCCCGGCTGGCGGGGAAGCTCTTCCGGCGGATGGGGCAGCCCGCCGTAATCGGCGAGATGGTGGCCGGCATCCTGCTCGGCCCCTCCCTGCTCGGCCTGCTGTTCCCCGATGCCCTCAACTTCCTGTTCCCGGCGGCCTCCCTGGGCACGCTCAAGCTGTTCAGCCAGGTCGGCGTCATCCTCTTCATGTTTCTGGTCGGCATGGACCTGGACCTCCGGCACCTGCGGGAAAAAGCGCACGCGGCGGTCCTGGTGAGCCACGCGAGCATCCTCCTGCCGATGCTCCTCGGCGTGGGGCTCGCCCTGTTCCTCTACACCTCCCAGGCGCCCGCGGGCGTGGCCTTCTCGTCCTTCGCCCTGTTCATGGGCATCGCCATGAGCATCACGGCCTTTCCGGTGCTGGCGCGCATCCTGGAGGAGCGCGGCCTCTCCAAGACGCCGCTCGGCACGACCTCGATCGCCTGCGCCGCGGTCGACGACGTCACCGCCTGGTGCCTGCTCGCCGTGGTCGTGGCCATCGCGCGCTCGCACGGCATCGCGCCGGCGCTCCTGACCATCGGCCTCGCGCTCGCCTTCGTCGGCTTCATGCTCCTGATCGTCCGCCCTTGGGTGGACCGCACCCTGACGAACACGAAGCTCAACAGCAAGACGATCATGGCGGGCACGGTGGTGGCCGCCTTCGCGGCGGCCTGGATCACCGAGGTGATCGGCATCCACGCGCTGTTCGGCGCGTTCCTGGCCGGCGTCGTGGCCCCGCCCCAGAAGGCATTCAGGGAGGGGCTGCGCGAGCGCCTGGAGGTGCTGGTGTCGGTCCTCCTGCTGCCGCTGTTCTTCGCCTTCACCGGCCTGCGCACCCAGATCGGTCTGCTCGACGACGCCGCGAGCTGGCTGATCTGCGGCGCTGTGATCGCGGTCGCCATCGTCGGCAAGCTAGGTGGCAGCACCCTGGCCGCGCGCTGGACCGGCATGAGCTGGCGCGACTCCTTCTCGATCGGTGCCCTCATGAACACCCGTGGTCTCATGGAGCTGATCGTGCTCAACATCGGCTACGATCTCGGGATCCTCTCCCAGAAGATCTTCGCTGTCATGGTCGTCATGGCCCTCACGACCACCTTCATGACCGGACCGCTCCTCGAGGCCCGCAAACGCAAGGAGGCGCTTCAAGAATCCCTCGCCTCCATCTGATCCAGAAATTTGACCTTCATCCGGAAAACCGGAATAGCTCTCCAACGCTTTGAATGCCGCGGTGACCCTCGACGGGTTGCCGCGGCTTAAGTCGTTGATACCAAAACGCATCGTTCCTCGGGCATCCTTCTTGCGCTGAGTCCTCGGACAGACTGCTTTCTCCAGGAGGTCCGAACGATGCGAGGACCCAGCCGGGTCGTTCTCTATGTGATGTGTGTCTTCTTCTCGCTGGCAGCCGGTGCCCAGGTGACCATGCCGCTGGCTGATTACGAGGCGCTGCGCGACCGCGCCAACCCCGAGGCGGAGCCGAATCCGAAACCGCCGGCGCCGTTCGCTTTCGAGACGGCCGATCTGGTGATCTCCGCAGATGGGGAGAGCGCGCGGATCGTCCAGACCCTCGGCTTGACCCTGTTCGCCGACGGTTGGCAGAAGGTGCCTCTCGGCGAGGCCGGCTCGTTCATCGCCGCGAAATTCGGCGGCCTGGACGGGAGGGTAAACGTAGCGGAGGACGGATGGTCGCTCCAGGTCCAGGGCCGCGGTCGTCACCAGGTCATCCTGGAGTCGGTGGTGCCTGTGCGGCGCGACGAGACCGCTACCCGTCCCACCTGGCAGCTCGGCCTGCGCCTCCCTCCCGCCGCGGTCGTCCGCGGACGGATCGAAGCGCCTGAGTCGGTCGAGGAGGTCGAGCTCGAGGGCGCCGGCCTGGTCCGGAAGAGCGAAGGCTCGTGGAGCTTCGTGGCCGCGCCTACGCCGGAGCCTGTCGGGTTCACCCTGCGCGGGCGACGCACCCTGCCCGAGCGTGCCCAGCTCCCGCTCCGCTTCGAGACCACGTCCGCCACCGCCGCCGTGCTCTCCCGCACCCGCCTGCAGGTCTACGGGTGGATCGAGGCGCGCGTGGCCCAGGGCCGGCTGCCCGAGCTGCGGGTTCCACTGCCCGCGGGGTTTGAGGTCGTCTCCGTCCAGGGTCCCATCGCCGGGTGGAACGTGACCGGCGGCCGTCTGGTCGTGACGCCCTTGGAGCCGGTGGAGTCCTCCCTGGCCATCCGGATCGAGCTGTCCGCTCCACCCGTTCAGGAATTCGTGAGCCCGCTGCTGGTCCCCGCCGACAGCCATCGGACGCTTCTCCTGACCAAGGCAGCCCTTCGCGGCGACGGCCTGCTGGAGCTGACAGATCCCGGCGCGGTGCGGGCTCCGGCCGAGACCGAGACCGCGGGGTTGTCCGATGACGTGCGCGGCGCGCCGGGCGGCTTGGTAGCCGTGCTCGATCCGGCCAAGCCGCCTCGCTGGCGGGCCGAATGGGCCGATCGCACCGAGGTGCTCGCTGCTCAGGTGGACCGTCTGCTCGTGGATGTGGTGGTGGGGGAGTCGGGGCGCGCCGCCTACCAGCTCTGGGCCGAGGTCCGCAATCGGGGAGCCCAGCAGCTCGTGATCATCCCGCCTCCCGGATTCGAGCTCGTCGCCGGCCATCGGGATGGGGAGCCCGTGAGCCCCGGAGCGGCCGGAGCCGGGCTCGCCGTGCCGCTCTCCTCCGGCGAAGGCTCCCAGGTCATCCACCTGGCCGGACTGCTGCCGGTCCAACTACCCAAAGGGAAGGGCGATCTATCTCTACCGCTGCCGGCGCTCTCCGCCCCGGCCGCCCGAGTCGAAGTCCGGCTGGTCCTGCCCGGCGGGCGCGAGTACAAGCTGGCCGAGGCCACGCGCGCAGGTTCGATCGGGGCGCCTCCGGGCCATGCCGCGCGGAGCGCGCGCAGGGACGAGGTGCTCACGGCGAACATGATCGCCAAGCAGGTTCTGTCCTTGCCCGGCGTGGCGGTGACGGCCTCCAGCCTTTTCCCCCTGCCTCCGGGCTTCTGCCAGATCCAGGCGGTCTGGAGCGCTCTCTCCCCCACGCCGGGTCCCCTGGCGATCCGCATTGAGAACGACAAGGAGGATCTCGAATGGTTCTGAAGCGGTGGATTCCCATCGGTTTGACGATCGTCCTCCTCGCGCCGGCCCTGCGGGCAGGGGAGGGGAGGCCCGGCGAGGTGGTTCTCCCTCTGAAGGATTATCTGGCTCTTGTCGAAGCCGCCGAGGCGGCGCAGAAGACGCGCACGGAGCGGGCGCGCGGGCAGGCCGCTCCACTGGCCGAGATCGTGTCCCAGCGTGTGGCCGCGGTCCTCGAGGACGGCGAGGCGCGCGTGACCACCGAGTTCGAGGTTCTCGTCCAGGGCCATCCGGACCGGCCCGTGGCTCTCCCTCTGGCGGGCTATCCCGCGACGGTCGAGGTCCTGCGGGACGGCCGTCCCGAGCCGGGCGCGGCGGTGAGCGCGCTGAATGGCGGACGGGGCGGGGTGCTCCTGGTGGCGCCCGAGCCCGGGAAGTATCAGGTCCGGATCCAGGGCCGCACGGCGGTGGAGAACCTGGGCGGGATCGGCCGCCTGACCTTCCCCCCGGCCGCCGCGCCGGTCTCCGTGACCGAGATCGACCTGCCGGCGGAGACCTCCTGGACCGCTCCGGGCGGGGTGGTGGTGGAGGACCGGGAGCAGGGCGGGCGGCGCACGGTGCGCCTGGCCTCCAAGCGGGGCGAGGTGCAGGTGCTTGAGCTGAAGCGCCGCTTCGACAGCGCCGAAGCCGACCGGCTCCTCGTCCAGACGGTCGCGCTGACCATCTTCCAGCTCCGGCCGGAGGGGCCGCGCCGGCACGACGTGGTCCTCTACGAGGTCTCGCGGGGGAGCCTGCCGAGCTTCAGCGTGGACTTGCCGCCGGGGGTGGAGGTGGAGCAGGCGGGCACAGACGAAGGGCCGGCCGTGTCGAGCGTGGAGAACGGGCGGCTGACCGTGCACCGTCACCGCCAGCTCCAGGGCACGGGCTACCTCGTCCTGACCTCGACGCCGCCCGCGAACGTCCTGACGGAGGGAACAGCCCTTGCGGCGGCGCTCCCCACCGGCCTCGACGTGCGCGCCCGCTACCTGGCCGTGGCCTCGTCGATCGCGGCCGAGGCGCGGCCCCTGCCCGAGACGGCCTGGGCCCGGGTGGACCTGGAAGACCTGCCCGCATCCCTCTCCGAGGCGCTGGAAGTGATCGACCTGGCGGCGGCATGGCGCCTCTCCGATGCATCGATTGCCGGAGCCCGGCTGGCCGTCTCGGCCCTGCCGCCGGCTCCGAGCCGGGACGAGCCGGTGCGGCTGCGCGACACCACGACGCTCCTCACGGTCGACGGCACCCTGCTGCACCGCGACATCTTCACACTGGGCCCGGTGACGCGGCCGGGGGCGGCGCTCGACCTGATCCTGCCGGCGGGAGCGCAGCTCTGGTCGGCGCGGGTGGGGACACAGGCGGTCCGTCCGCTCGACCGCGGCGGGAGGCTTTCCATCCCTCTCGGTTTCGCGGGGGGAACGGAGACAGTGGTGGAGGTGGTGGCGGTACTGGAGAAGGCGGTGCCCGGGGGGAGGTCCGAGCTCGGCATGGAGCTGGCGCAGGTGATGCTGCCGGTGCTCGAGCATCGCTGGCGCGTGCTGCTGCCAGAGGGCAACCGCTACCGCTTCCGCTCCGGCGACCTGCGGCCTACGGGGCTACCCGCGTACACCATCGCGTTTGATGCGTATGAAGAGACGGCCCAGGGCCTCGGCGGCAGCTCCTCCGTCCATGGCCGGGTAGTGGACGATCAGGGCTCGCCTCTGCCCGGGGTGACGATCACCCTGGCCGGGGGGCTCACTCCCCTCGTCCAGATCACGGACGCCGAGGGAAGGTTCCGGTTCGTCACACTCCCACCCGGCTCCTACACGCTCGCAGCCGAGTTGGAGGGCTTCTCCTCCGTGGAATACCCGAATGTCGTCGTGAGCGGCGGGGCGGTCACGATAGAGATGACGCTGAGCAGCGCGGTCGAAGACACGATCACGGTCACCGCCGAGTCGCCGCTGCTCGACGAGCGGAGGACGGGCCGGACCGAGACGATCCCGCTGAACGAGGGCTCGGGAGGCGGAAGCCTCAACTTCAGGCGCAAGAAGAGGGTTGATACGGGGGCGACAGTGTCTCAGACCGAGCTCGACAAGATCCCCACGGCGCGGGACCCCTACGCGATCCTGAACGAGCTGAAGCAGGGACTGGTGGGAGGCGTCCGCCCGCTGCCGGTCGCGATCCCGGAGTCGGGCAAGGCGCTGTACCTGACCGGGGTGCTTCCGCCGGCTCAGGTGTCGGTGAAGCTGGACGTGAAGGCGAAAAGGTGACGTAGAAGCCAAAAAGAAAAAGCCCGGGGAACACCCGGGCTCGATCTGAACCACCTCACCCTTGATCGGAAAAAGACAAACTACAGGTAACTTCCCTCCGAACTCCAAGAACTCAAAAACTTCAAGAACTTCATGACTGCAGGCAACTCGGTCACTGTCGCCTTGTGTGAACAGAGAGTAACAAGGAAGCTCTAAAAGATCCTCAGGATTGGCCTCAGATAGCCTCAAACTTCCTCAAAGAAGGTCAAAGAGAGCCTCTCTTTCGCCCGCTCACCGCCGAGTGGACCCCCAGATCTAGTAGTAGTGCTCTCTACGACCCCAGGAAATTGGGGCGCAGCAAGAGTGCCCAGCGCGGGAGCAATCCGGGCTTGCCGGAATCCTCGATCCGAAACAGAATACGGGTTCTATTCAAAGGCACGGCTCCGGTGGCTTCCTCGGGGAGGGTGCCGAGGCATGGAGGACGCTTGCTGAGACAATTCCTGCGCCGGATTCCTCTCTTCGCCGACCTGGAGGACGGCCAGCTCCAGCGGCTCGAAGGGATGATCCGGGAGGAGATCAGCCCTGCGAAGCGGGTCATCTTCCGCGAGGGGGACCCGGTCGACGCCTTCTACATCGTCAAGGACGGTCTGGTGACGGTGTATCGAGAGGAGAAGGGCAAGCCCCTGCAGGTGCTGGCTCGCCTGGAGGAGGGCGGCTACTTCGGGGAGATGGGCCTGCTCAACGACAAGTCCCGCCGCTTCGCCTCCGCCCGCACGACGCTCCCCTCGGTCCTGCTGCGGATCGAGAAGCACGACCTCGTGGAGCTGATGGCCGGGATTCCGATCCTGGAGCTCAAGTTCCGCGCCGAGGTGATCCGGCGGCACGGCATGAACGTCTCCGCCCTCCTCGCCCTGGCGGGGCAGCGGGACGTCCGCATCCGCCTGGGGGTGGATGGCGTCATCATCCTGGAGGACGGCACCAGGATGCCCGTGAAGATGGAGAACCTGTCGATCGGCGGGATCGGGCTGAGCGGAGGGCCTCCGGGCTGGGACGTGAAGCAGCCCGTGCGCTTCTCCGTGGCGCTCCCGGACGAGGAGCCGATCCTGGAGGTCACGGGCATCGTCACCTGGAAGGAAGGCGACACGATCGGGGTCGCCTTCGACCCGGACGTGGCCGGCGATCCCAACCGCATCCACCGCGTCGTGCGCCGCTTCCTCGACAGCCGGCGGTAGACCGCGGCCCCAAGGACACACGGACGATCACGGACTCCCACGGACGGCGCGTCGTTCCGGATGGGTCCGTGTCAGTCCATGTTCGTCCGTGTCCTTCAACCCTCCGGCGCGATCTCCACCTCTACCCGCTGTCCCAGCTTGAGGGGAGTCTTCCCATCGAGCGCGACCTTGACGAGCAGCACGCGGGTGTCCGACGGCCGGCCGGGGTCCTGCGGCTTCAGGCGGCGGGGCATGACTGAATCCGGGATCTCCTCGATATGGGCCGGCCAGGACTGGCCGGTGTAGCCCTCGGCCGTCACCTTGACGATTGCTCCGAGCGTCACGCGGCCGGCGTCGAACTCGTCCACCTCGGCCTCGACTCGGGTGCGGTCGAGGTTGGCGATGGTCACCAGCGATTCGCCGGCCTCGAGGTGCTCGCCGGCCTGAACCGAGCGCAGGATGACCACGCCGCTGATAGGCGAGACGATCCGCATCTTGCTAAGGACGGCTTGCAGGCGGCTCACCGACGCGAGCGCAGTTTCCCGGCGGGCGGACGCGGCGTCGCGGTTGCGCCGGGCGCGGTCCGCGAGGTCCTGCGTGCCCACCTTCTCGGCCAGGAGCCGCTCGGCGCGGCCGAGGTCCACCTCGGCGAAGCGGATGTCGGCCTCGGCCTCATCTACTCGCGCCCGGGCCTCGGCCAACTCGGCGCGCAGATCGTCGGCGCGCAACTCGGCAATCACCTGGCCCTTGCGCACCCGGTCCTTCTCATCCACCAGAAGGCGGACCACCATGCCTGGCAGCTCCGTGGCCACGACCACCTCGGCCCCTGGGTAGGTTACGAGGCGGCCCTCGGCTATCACCCTCTCATTCTGGCGCTCATCTTCTATGGGGGCGGGGGCCGGCGCGGCTTCTACGGTATCCGCTCCCCGTCCGTTCCGGACCTGACCCACGAGGACCAGGGTCAGCAGGACGCCGATCAGGGGCAACAGCGACTTGCGGAAGATCGTGACGATCATCGAAAGTTTTCCTTTCAAGCGGCCAGCCGGCCGTCGAGAATCTGTACCACCCGGTCGGCGATGGTCCGTACCTTGGGGTCATGGGTGACGATCAGGAGCGCCCGGTTCTCCTGCTTGGCGAGATCGCGGAACATCTCCAGGACCTGCATCCCCACTTGGGAGTCGAGATTGGCCGTGGGCTCGTCCGCGAGGACCACGGGCGGCGCGCCGGCCAGGGCGCGGGCGATGGCCACGCGCTGCTTCTGCCCGCCCGAGAGGTCGCGGGGGAGGAAGCGGAGGCGGTCGGCGAGGCCCACGGCCTCCAGCACCCGCTGCGCCTCCTTGCGCGCTTCGCGGCCCGGCACCCCCTTGATGTTCAGCGCGTACTCCACGTTCTCCAGGGCGGTCAGGGCCGGGAACAGGTTGAACTGCTGGAAGACGAAGCCGATCGACCGCTTGCGGATGTCCGGCAGCCGGCCGGGCCGCTTCGTGTCCACCTCCTCGCCGTCCACCACGACACGGCCGGCGGTCGGGGTGAGGATGCAGCCGAGGATCGAGAGGAAGGTGGTCTTGCCCGAGCCCGAGGGACCCTCAAGGGCGACCACCTCGCCCCGCTCGACCAGGAGGCTGGCGCCGTTGAGCACGGAGACCGTCTCGCGCCCCTCCTGGAAAATTTTTGTGATGTCGTGAGCCTGCAGGACGCTCATCTGTTCTATCTCCTAGGCTCTGAAGACCAGGGCCGGATCGATGCGGGCCACCTTGCGGAACGAGATCATGGCGGCGGCGAGGCACAGCACCAGCGTGCCCACGCCCACCGTGGCGGCGAAGGACGGCGAGATGATCAGCTTGAGGCCGATATTGGCCATGGCCGGGCGGAGGAACCAGGACATGATCCCGCCCAGGGCGAAGCCGACGATCGCCGCGATCGTGGCCTGCTCGCCCAGGATCTTGTAGATGTCCCAGTTGCTGCCGCCGATCGCCTTGACCGTGCCGAACTCCTTGATGTGCTCCATGGTCGAGGTGTAGAGCGTCTGGGCCACGACCACGACGCCGACCAGGCAGCCGAGGAACACCGTCATGGCCAGGTTCAGCCCCAGGCCGGTGCTCTCCACCCAGTAGCGGCGCGACTGCGCGGCCCATTCGGCCCGGGTGTGGACATCGTTGTGACGCAGCCGGTGCTCAATCTCGCGGCGCACCGCTTCCACGTTCGCTCCCGGGGCGAGCTTGACCAGGACGTAGGTCGTGTTCCCGGCCAGCTCGTCGGGCGACATCTCCTGCGCCCGGCGGTAGTCGAGGAAAAGGATCGGCGTCGTGCTGAAGGACAGGGCGTCCCGAGTGCGGCCGATGATCTTCATGCGATGGCCGATGACCTCCCGGTACTCGCCGATCTGAAAGTCGCCGAAGCGCTTCTCGGCCGAGTCGTCGAGGAAGAGGTAGTTGCCGCGCCGGAGGTCGGTCAGGTCCCCCTCGATCACGTTCCAGGGGAACTTCCAGCGCTCGAAGTCCTCCAGGGCGTAGACCAGCGTCCCCTCCTTGGCGCCGGTGGGGAGGGCCACGGTCATGAACCAGACGATCAGGTTGTCGGCTCGTTCTACGCCTGGAACCGAGCGGACGCGCTGCACGGCGGTCTCGGGGAAGGTCTGGGCGAAGTCGACGTTGGGCGTGTTCTTGGATGTGACCCAGAGGTCGGCGTCGATGTGCTCGATGGTGATCGAGGCATTGTCCAGGAGTCCCATGAAGAGCCCCATTTGAACGAACACCAGGGTGACCGCGAACGCCACGCCCGACACAGTGATCAGGAAGCGCAGCTTGTCGTGCAGCAGGTTCTTGCGCGCGAGATCGACGCCCACCTCAGACCTCCTCTCGCAGGATGCCGCGGAGCGCGGCTTCCATGAGCAGCTCGGCCACTTCCAGGGGCGGGCGCCAGTCGACCCAGTGGTCGTTGCACTTGGCGATCTGCAGCGAGACCACGCCATGGACCGAGCCCCAGACCGCCTGGGCGACGAGGTCGGCATCCTGAAGCTCCGGGCGGAGCCGGCCGGCCGCCATGGCCTCGGCCACGGTGGCCCGCAGGAACGCCCAGGCGTCCTCCTCGGGGTTGCCCACGCGGATGTCCGACTCGTCCGGACCGTGATCGGGGTGCGGGGTCATGAACATCCAGCGGTAGTGGTTGGGGTGCTCCAGGCCGAAGCGGATGTAGGCCCGGCCGCTCTGCCGCAGGCGCTCGACAGGATCCTCGACGCGGCCGATCTTCTGAAGCTCGCGCGCCAGGCGCAGGAAGTCCGTGTCGCAGAGCGCGATTAGGACCGACCGCTTGTCCTTGAAGTGCAGGTAGATGGCGGTGGGGGAGTACTCGATCTTCTCCGCGATCTTCCGCATGCTGACCGCGTCGTACCCCTCCTGGACGAAGAGCTCGCGCGCGGCGTCGAGGATCTTCGCCCGGATCTCCTCCTTCTCCCGCTCCCTTCGTTCCTTGGTTCCCAAAACGCCGCTCCTTAACTTAACACCGTTCACTGAACGCTGTTAAGTTAATTCACGTCGTGCAGCCTGTCAAGAGGGGAGACAATGAATTACCAGATGACCTGCTGCTATCTGATCCAGAGCCACTGCGATCCCGAGCAGGTGCTCCGCCTGGTCCGGACGCTGAAGCGGTCCTCTCCGGAGGCGCTGGCGCTGGTGGTGCACGACGGGAGGACGGTCGAGCTCGACCCCGGGCCGTTCCGGGAGCTCCCCGGCGTGGAGGTGCTCGTCCGGCGCGACCGGGTGGCGCGCGGCGAGTGGTCGGTGCTGTCGCCTCTCCTGGCCGGTCTGAAGGAGCTGGCTGGCTGGTCTTTCGACTGGCTGGTCTATCTCTCGGGGCAGGACTACCCGGTCCGACCGCTGGCCGACTTCGAGGCCGGCCTGGCCGCCAGCCGGTACGATGGCTTCCTGAGCTGGTGGGACGTGCTCGGGCAGGAAAGCCCATGGCGTCCCCGCCAGGGGCGGACGCGGTACTACGCCCAATACCGCCGGCTTCCGGAGGGAGCGATGGGCCTCCTCAAGGCGGCCCGGTTCCTGGGCAAGATCTCGCCCCTGCGGTTCCACCTGCACTACGGCCCGTTCCTGGGCTGGGAGCCCCGGCGCAACCCGTTCGAGGATCCGGTCCGCTGCTATGGCGGATCGCAGTGGTGGACCCTCTCCAAGCCGGCTGTCGAGCACCTCTGGCAGGCGATCTCGTCGGAAGACCGGCTGGTCCGCTGGTTCCACCAGACGGTGGCCCCGTGCGAGGCCATGGTGCAGACGGTGCTCGTCAACAGCGGCCGTTTCGAGCTCTCCCCGGACAACCGGCGCTACACGGACTTCGCGGGGAGCCGGGATGGCCGGCCCCGCACCCTGACGCGGGACGACCTGCCGCGGTTCGCGGCAGGCCGTTTCGATTTCGCCCGCAAGTTCGAGATGGCGAGGGACCCCGAGCTCCTGGACCTGATCGATACCCAGGTGCTCGGGCTGTGAGAAGCGTCTACTCGACGACTTCCAAGTGGACCACGCGGTAGCCCTTGCCCAGCATGTCGCGCCACTTGGCGACCAGGGCCGGGCCGTCGAGCATCCCCGGCAGCTCCTCTTTGCTGGACCCGCCGAGGATGACGCCGTCGTAAAGCCTCTTGCCGCCTTCCGTGTAGGTCACGACCTGCCACAATCCGGTGCCGCCTCCCCATTTCTGCTGGAACTGCTCCCACGTGGTGCCGGCCCAAATGCCATAGCTGCCGGGGGCCTCGATGAAGACGCCGGCGTAGAGGTTGCGGCTCCCGGCCTTGTACACCTCGAGGTCGATCAGCCGCAGCTCCTGATTGACCAGCTGCTGCCATTTCCTCAGGAAGTCGGGGCGGTCCTGGCCGATCCAGAGGGCATGTATCTCGGTGCCGTTGCGGAAGACGCCGGCAAAGAGGTTCTTTCCCTTCTCGGAGTAGACCTCCATGTCGATCAACTGCATCTTGTCGTCGTCGTTCTCGGCCTCGGCCAGCTTCGTATACTGCTCCTGGAACGCCTCCCATTCCAGGCCGGGGATCACCTTGGAGCTGTCGGCTCCACTGCGGAAGATCCCGCCCCAAAGGCGCTTGCCGCCGTCGACCCAAGTCTCGATGTCGGTCGGATGCACGCCCTTGCTCGCGAGCGCCTGCATCTCTTTCTGGAAGGCAGGCCACTCCTGGCCGAGGACCACCGCATGCCCCGTGGGCTCGCTCTCCTTGCGGAAGACCGCGAGGAACTGGCGCGGCTTGGCCGTGCTCACCTTGCCGCCCGCGGGAACGGTGGCTGACGGAGCGGTCAGGTTGGACGCGATGCTGTCCGCGAGCAGGGTGAGGACCACCGAGGCCTGCTCGGGGTTGGTCAGCTTGAGCTCGTAGTCGCCGCCGCCCTCGAGCGCGACCGACCCCTTCGCCGCCTCGTCCCAGGATTCGCCAAACCAGCCGTCATCCTCGAAGAGCGTGCAGCTCACCGTGGCCGGGTACTTCGCGACCTCGATCGACTTGTTGATCGGGACGGTGTCCGGGTTGGTGGCGATGGCCGCGGGGATCATCACCTCCTCCTTGCCTCCGGACTCGCAGGTCAGCCGGAACTCACAGGAGCCCGTCTCCTCGCAACTCGTGATGTACATCTTGGTGACGGTGATACGGCCCTGGGCCTGCGCTGCCATCGCGCCGCCCAGGAACAGGGCGCAGACGATCGCCAACGTGGTTCGAGCTTTCATGGGGTTGCCTCCGTAAGGTTCACGCGTACCCTATCGCAAACCGGGGTGTTCCGGGCAGGGGGAGAAGGTATTCTCTCCTGAATGCTGCCCGCTGAAGAGATCCTGGATTCCGAAGCGCGATCTCCCCTGCAGCCCCTGCGGCCCATCGGCCGTTCGCGGGAGGGGCGCGAGGTTCTCGGCGCGGTGCTGGGCTCGGGGCCCCGCCACGTCAGCCTGATTGGCGGATGCCATCCCGACGAGCCGGTGGGGCCGGCCATGCTCCGCCGGCTCGTCAGCTATCTCTCCTCCCGTCCGGACACGCGCTACACCTGGTACATCGTCCCGCACGTCAATCCGGACGGCGAGGCCCGGAACGCGGCCTGGAGCGAGCCCGGTTTTCAGGCGGGGATCTTCGATCTCGGCCTCTTTCTGAGGCACGCGATGCGGGAGAAGCCGGGCGACGACATGGAGTTCGGCTTCCCCCGCGGACCTGAGGACGACGGCGCGCGCCCCGAGAACCGGGCCGTGGCCGCCTTCCTGGCCGGAGGGGCTCCGTTCGTCCTGCACGGCAGCTTCCACAGCATCGCCTTCGCCCCCGGACCCTGGTTCCTGATCGAGCCGGCCTGGGTCGATCGGACCGCGGACCTGCGCCGCTCGCTGCGGGAGCGGGTGAGCGCCCTGGGCTACGGCCTGTTCGACGTGGACCGCGGGGGAGAGAAGGGTTTCCGGCGGATCGACGAGGGGTTCTCGACCCGTCCCGACTCGCGCTCCATGATCGCCTGGTTCGAGGAGAGGGGAGACCCGGCGACCGCGGCGAAGTTCCGGCCCAGCTCCATGGAGTATGTCCGTTCCCTGGGAGGAGACCCCTTCACCTTCGTCTCGGAGATGCCGCTCTTCCTGCGTCCCCTCCCCGAGGGAGACACCGGCCGTCCGGACGATCCGATCTTCCGCGACTGGCTGGAGCAGGTAGCCCTTTCCGGAGGTGTGCAGGCGGGAGTCCGCGGCATGCCCATCCGGGACCAGATGCGCCTGCAGCTCGCTTTCCTGGATGAGGCCCTTCAGGCCGTGTAGCATCGCAGAACTTGATTACGTTCCTCGCTCTCCATCTGCTGGTGCTCGCCCTGCTGGCCGTCACGGCTTGGGTAGCCGGGCGCCTGGCCACCCGGCGGTGGATCGTCATGGAGGGCTTGGAGCGGCTCGCCGTCCCGACGGCTCTGGGGCTCTCCCTCCTGGCCCATGCCGCGTTCGCGCTCGCCGCCCTGGGGCTTTTGACCCGGAGCTCGCTGATCGTCCTCATCGCCGCGATCCACCTGCTGGGCATCCCGGTCTGGCGAGAGGTCAGAATCCATAGGAGCTGGCGGACCGCGCTCGGCATGCTTGTGGCGGTGGCTCCCGTCTTCGTCCTTGCGCTCTATCCGCCCACCGTCTTTGATGAGACCCTCTATCACCTGCCCATCGCCCGGGCCTTTGCCGCCACCAGGTCGGTCCCATTCCTGCCGGATCTGCGCGTGCCCGTGTTCCCATCGCTCAACGAGCTCCTCTTCGCGGGCATGCTGCTCCTGGCCGACGACGTCTCCACCCACCTGATCCAATTCGTGTCGACGCTCGCCGCCGCCGCCCTGCTGATCGAGTGGGGCCGGAGATCCTTCTCTCCGGCGGCTGGGTGGCTTGCCGCCGCCGCCTTCCTGGGCAATCCGATCGTGGTCCACCTCTCGGGCACGGGCTACGTGGAACCGCTTCTGACCCTGTTCATCACCGCGTCTCTGTACACCCTGGAGCGCTGGCGCGAGTCTGGTAGAACCGCCTGGCTCGTGCTCGCCGCGCTCTTCGCAGGCTCGGCCTCGGGCGTCAAGTACCTGGGGCTGTTCTTCGTCGGGGCCGTATTCCTCGCCGCCCTGCCGTCCGTCGTGCGCGAGCGCCGGTGGCGCGACCTGGCGATCGCCTCCGCCGTGGCTCTAGCGGTGCTCGCGCCCACCTATGGCCGCATCCTCTCCTACACGGGGAACCCCCTGTTCCCCTTCTTTCCCGAGGTCTTCGGATCGGGCTTGTGGGACCCGCAGGCGGCGCCGTCCCGAACCCTGGAGGTGCGCGTGATCGAGTACCTCCGCATCCCCTGGACAGTGCTGTTCGACCGCAGGTCCGTGGGCTGGCAGCCGCCGTACTCGCCGGCCTACCTGCTGGCGTCCCCTCTGCTCGTCTTCGGATTCATTCGTATCCCGAAAATTCGGTGGCTGCTCGGGATGGCCCTGGCTTACTCCCTGCTGTTCCACCTCCTGCCGCCGGACTCCCGGTATCTGGCGATCGTCCTCCCACTGGTCAGCCTGGCGCTGGGGGCGAGCCTGGGGGGGTGGCGCCTCGGCTCGTGGAGGATTCCGGCCGTCGTCGCCATCCTTCTCCTGCCGGGCTGGATCTATAGCCTCTACGGGATTCACCGCGAGGGGCCGCTGCCGGTGAGCCCGGCGGAGCGCGAAGCCTACTTGCGCAAGGAGCTGCCGGCCTACGCCGCCGTCCAACACCTCGACGGGCTGCGGGGAAAGGATTACGTCGCCTACGGGATCTACGCCGAGAACCTGGTCTACCACGCCGACGGGACCCTGCTGGGGGATTGGAACGGTCCGGCAAGCTACTTCCGGGTCCTCCCAGCGCTGAGAGACCCGGAGCTGTTCCATCGCCGCCTGCGGGAGATGGACGCGGACTACCTCCTGATCGTGCGCGGGAAAGGCATTCGCCTCCCCCAAGGGCCGGAGTGGAGCCGGTGCTTTCGCAGGATCTACTCGGATCGATGGGCTGACATCTATCTCCTTCGAGAATTCTGTCACTCTTTGGGCAGGCTCCCGGCACTCTAGAGGAAGCCGGGAACAAGCCGGCCATCTCATGTCATCTATTCTGGGGGAGGCTGCAACGTGGAAAGGGTCTGTGTCGTCGGTGCCGGCCTTGTCGGTACCCTGCTTTCGAACTTTCTTGCCCGCGAGGGCTTCGACGTCCATCTCTTCGACCGCCAGTCGGACCCGCGCCGGGGGCGCCGCTCCTCGGGCCGGTCGATCAACCTGACAATCTGCGAGCGCGGCTTCGCCGCACTGGACCGCGTCGGCGCCGGCGACCGGGTGCGCGAGATCTCGGTCCCCTGCCATGGCCGCTACATCCATTCGGTGGACGGCACGGTCGACTACCAGCCGTATGGCAACCGGCGCGAAGCCATTCACTCGGTGGCCCGCAACGAGCTCAACGACGTACTGATCGACATGGCCCTGGCGCAGAGGGGGATCCACGTCCATTTCGAGGAGAAGTGCCTGGAGGTCGACCTGGAGACTCCCGCGGTCACCTTCCAGAGCCTGCGCACCAACGAGGTCACCCGTTTCCAGGCGGACCGGGTGTTCGGCGCCGATGGGGCGAACTCCAGGGTGCGGGCGGCGATGCAGCTCGTCCCGGGCTTCCGCCAGCGGCAGGAGTTCTTCGAGCAGGCTTACAAGGAGATCTCGGTGCCGCCCGCGGCCTCCGGCGACTGGGCGCTCCCGGCGGGAATCCACATCTGGCCGAGGCGCCACTACATGCTGATCGGCTTCCCGAACCGCGACCACACCTTTACCTTCGCGCTCCACATGCCCTTCGAGGGGGAGCCCTCGTTCTCGTCGATCCGGACGCCGGAAGCCCTCCTGGAGCTCTTCCGCCGCTCATTCCCGGACGCGCTGCCCTACGTCCCGAACCTGATCGAGGACTACTTCGGCCGGCCCGAGAGCAAGATGATCACGGTCCGCTGCGCGCCCTGGGTCCATGACGAGAAGGTGGCCCTGATCGGCGACGCTGCGCACGCCATCGTCCCCTCCTACGGGCAGGGGGCGAACTGCGGGTTCGAAGACTGCTCGGTCCTGTATGACTGCCTGCAGGCCGCGGGCGGCGACTGGGGCCGGACGCTCCGGGACTTCGAGGCGAGCCGCAAGCCGAACGCGGATGCCATCGCCGACCTGGCACTGGAGCACTTCCACGAGCTGCGCGACTTCGTGGGCAGCTCCGACTTCCTGCTGCGCAAGGAGCTGGAGCGCTGGGTCAACGACCTCTACCCGGACCGCTACGCGCCGCTCTACTCCCTGATCTCGTTCACCAACGTGCCCTACGCCGAGGCCATGCGCCAGGACCGCGAACAGCGCACCCTGGTGGATCAGCTCCTGGCGGTCCCGAACGTCCGCGAGAAGCTCGGCAGCCCCGAGGTCCGGGAGATGGTGGACGCCTTCATGCTGTCCGTGCCTCCGCAGGCGGAGCCGATGGAGGCTTCGGGAACCGCGGTCTAGCGACATCCTTCCAGGCAATCCCGACAGCTTGCCCGGCGACCAGGTGACTCCTCCGCGCGACCGGGCAAGCCATCCGGACGGTCCGGCAAGCCTTCCGGCAGAGCGGGAGACCTTTCCGGACGATCAGGAGAGATCTCCGGACGGTGGGGAAAGCTTTCCGGACGGTGGGGAAAGGCTTCCGGGTCATCCGGAATGTCTTCCGAACGGTCCGGAAAGGTTTCCGGATGATCCGGAAAGGCTTCCGGACGGTCCGGAGAACCTTCCGGACGGTTCGGATGGGCTTCCGGACGTTCCGGAAAGGCTTCCGGATCATCCGGAAGGGTCTCCGGACGGTGGGGAAAGCTTTCCGGATCGTCCGGAAGGTCTTCCCGACCATCCGGAAGGTCTTCCGCATCGTCCGGAAAGGTCTCCGCGGCACGCGGAAAGCTCTCCCAATCGTCCGGAAACCTTTCCCGCTTGCCGGGAAAGCTTCCGCGATCATCCGGAAAGGTTGCCTGGTCGCCGGGAAAGCTTTCGTCACCGTCCGGAAGGTTCTCCCGGTCTCTCGGAAGGTTCACTGGATGAGCCGGAGAGCTTTCCGGCTCTCGCGGCTGCTTCTCCAGGTCGCCCGGAGGGTTCTCCCGCTCCCGCGGAAGATCTCCGGGTCGTCCGGGAAGGTTTTTCCCCGGCCACCGCAAGGGTCTCCGCCTACCGATCAACTGTTGTCGGAGATGCGAATGTCCGGCGCAGCCGGACCCCTGGGAGCGCCGGCGTCCCGCCGGCATCTCGGGAGCAATCGGCGTCTCGTCGACAATCGAGGTTGCTGGGCGAGACGCCTATGCGTTCATGCGGGAGTTGCTCGACTACGCGAACGCCAACCGGACCTGGGGGGGCGAGGTGGCCGAGGCCGTTTACCTGGTCCTGTATACAGCTCAGGTCATAGTGCTTCTCTTTCGCTAGGGCGCCCGTTCAGGGCGTCCGTGCCGGCCGGATCTCCTCCATCATCCGGCCCAGGTAGAACCCTGACCACAGGAGTAGCGGCAGGCCGAGCTTGAACGGCAGGTCGAGCAGGTGCCGGACGAGTCCGTAAGTGTTGCGGGCGAAGGGACCGTAGTGCGTGAGGCTCCAGGCGCCGAGCTTCGTCGCGTAAGCCGCCTTGACCACGAAGAAGCAGAGGAAGAGGTCGAAGAAGACCGTCACCAGCACGGCCCAGCCCAGGTTCTCCAGTTTTTTCTTCCAGGAGACGTCCGGCACCCCCAGGAAGAGGGCTCCGAGCAGCACCAGGTGGAAGTGCAGGTCGGTCATCCGGAATGCGTGGACCAGGCTCTTCGCGTGAGGAAAGTCACGGCGCTGAACATAGGCGTCGTGCCTCCCCCGCAGGTGAAGGTCGGTCACGTTCGGGCTCTCCGAGATCTGCAGAAGGTTCTCGGCTGCCACCACCAGGAACCGGTTGTAGACGGGGGTGAGCAGCGCCCAGGCAGCCCAGGCGGGGATCGTCCAGAGCAGGACGTTGCGGACCAGCCGTCCGGCCCAGCTCATCCGGGTCATCGGGGGGCGGGCTCGCGAGGGGCTCCCAGCCGGTTTGCCCAGAGGATCCAGAGCAGCACGCTGAACAGGATCACGATCGACTGCCAGACCACGGTGTGTGAGGCGTCGAACCAAGTGGGGAAGTAGGCCCCGGTCAGATAGAGGGCGACGACGCGCACCAGATTCACGGCCTGGATCGCCACCGCGCCGAGCGCGAGCCCGAGGAGCCGTGCCCGCCACGGGGCAGGGAAGGCCAGCACGGCCGCGAGGAAGATCAGCATGGCCTCGACCCCGTTGCAGCCGTTGCGGATGTTCACGGCGAACCGGCTGCCGCGGATGATCGTCCCCTGCATGCGGACGTCTTGCCCCAGAAGGTCCAGCGTCGCGCCGCTCACCCGGGCGATCCCACCGGTGAACGGCTCGATGACATGGTCGTTGACCCAGTTCACCGAGACCAGGGTGAAGCTCCCCCCGAGCAGCACCGCGAACAGGATCAGGAACGTCAGCTCCCGCCGGTTCCGCTGCCAGAAGGGGAGCTCGGGCGGAGTCGGCGCGCTGGGTGGCTTTTTAGCCATTACGAGAAGATCCGCCTCAGAGCGCCACGAGCCTCATCCAAAACTCGGGCCTCCAGCCCCAGGCGAGAAGCCACGAGGCGAGCCGCCGTGTCGTCGGTCAGGAGCCATTCGGCGTGTAGCTGATTGGCCAACGCCAGAGCTTCAGCTTCACCCGGATCGAGCAGGCCGGCTTTCATCCAATCGGAAGCCTGGCCCTGATACAAGGGTTGGAGGAGCACGGTCTCGATCCATTCCGGCCTGTCACGGCTCCACGCGACATCCAGCGCAGTGATTTCATTCTCGACGGCAGCGGGGATGAATGACTGCCCCGCAGCCCGCAGGATATCGAGCGTCCCGGCTTCCCGGAGGTGCAGGATGGGGCCCGTGTCGGAGACGATCCGTTTAGCGTCGGGCATCCTTGACGTTCAGAGCCCAACGGATGTCTTCCTGTTGAAACTGCTCTTGGAGCTGGAAGCGGTGGCGGTGGACGAACTCGGTCAAGGCTTGGCGGACAAGCTCGGACTCGTCAGCGAACCAACCCTCTCGCACGAGCCCCTCTACCGCTTCGGCGAGCCGTTCCGGAACCTCGAGCTTGAGCGTCTTCATAGGTATTGATCCTACCAGAGCTACTCCCGCTCGGCCCCCTGAGCTGCCTGCCAGATCTCCCGGTACTTCTCCCGGACGTAGGGATGGAGGTTTTCCGCCGTCTCTTCGGGCAGGTCCAGGATGCGGACGAGCTCGAGCACGTCCGCGAGATCCTTCAACCGGTGAGGCGCCGAGATCCCGGACGCCAGCTTGAGCTCGATCAGTGTCAGCAGCGGGAGCAGTGCGACCCGCTCGCCGCGCACGGCGGCAACGGCAGGGTCGGGAAAGACGACGGGCTTGGGACGGCCGTCGCCGGGATACTCGCCGGTCAACAGCACGTCGATCTGGACTCCGTTCTCCGTGTCGCGAAGGCTCTTGCTGCCCGTAAACTTCGGGACATAGCCCAATCCCAGGTGCTTCGCCCTGAACTCGTCGAGGCCTGCCGGCGTCAGGAGGATGTCCACGTCCACGGTCTGGCGGCGATAGCCGTAGGCGTTCAGCGCCATGGCCCCGACGATGGCGTAGGGGATGCCGTCCTCGTCCAGCAGCCGCGCGATCTTCTCCAAGGCATGCTGCACATCGGATGTACCCATGAAGAACCTGGTCGCCTCCTCCGCACCCGCGAACAGTTGGTTCTCCTGCTCCGGACTGAGCCGTCGAGCCTCTGCAGGTGCCATGGCGTGAGGGTAGCACGCCTCCCTTCATTGACAACCGCGGCTCCCGGGCCATACGATCCCCCGGACCTGGAGCGCCACCTAAAACATGCACAAGAACCTGACGCCGAAGAGCACGATCCTCGACGCACAAGAGATGGCTCGGATCATTCGGCGGATGGCGGTCGAGATCGTCGAGCGCAACGGCGGCGTTGCCGGACTGATGCTCGCCGGCATCCGCACCCGCGGCGTGCCGCTCGCCGAGCGCATCGCCGCCGAGATCGAGCGCATGGAGGGGCAGAAGGTCCCCCTCGGCGCCCTCGACATCACCCTCTACCGCGACGACCTGTCGACCATTGCGGCCCAGCCGCAGGTCAAGGGCACCCACCTCCCGCTGCCCATCGACGACATCGTGGTGGTGCTCTGCGACGACGTGCTCTACACGGGGCGCACCGTGCGCGCCGCCCTGGACGAGCTCATCGACTTCGGACGCCCCAAGGCCGTCCAACTCGCGGTGCTGGTCGACCGCGGGCACCGGGAACTGCCCATCCAGGCCGACTTCGTGGGCAAGATGGTCCCGACTTCCCAATACGAGGTCATCGAGGTCTCCTTCCACGCCACCGATGACACCGAGCAGGTGCGCATCCTGGAGCGGCCGAACCACTGATGGCAGATCCGCAGGTGCGGTGGGACCGCAAGGACCTCCTGGGGATCGCCGAGCTTTCCCCGGACGAGATCTCCCTGATCCTGGACACCGCCGAGTCGTTCGCCGAGGTCGGCGAGCGCTCCATCAAGAAAGTCCCGACCCTGCGCGGCAAGACGGTCATGAACCTCTTCTTCGAGGCTTCGACCCGCACGCGCTCCAGCTTCGAGATCGCCGAGAAGCGCCTGTCCGCCGACAACCTGAACTTCTCGACCTCCGGCTCCGCCCTGGAAAAAGGGGAGAGCCTGATCGACACGGCCATGAACCTGCAGGCCATGGCGCCCGATCTCGTAGTCATCCGCCATGCCTACCCGGGCACGCCCCATATGCTCTCGAAGCGGCTCAAGGCGGGGGTCATCAACGCCGGCGACGGCGCCCACGAGCACCCCACCCAGGCGCTGCTCGACGCCTTCACGATCCGCCGACACAAGGGGAAGCTCGCCGGCCTGCGCATCGCGATCATCGGCGACATCGAGCACAGCCGCGTCGTGCGCTCCAACATCCATCTGTTGACCAAGATGGGCGCCACCGTGGTCGTCGGCGGCCCGCGCACCATGATGCCCGCCGAGGTCGAGAAGATGGGGGTGGAGGTCGCCCACACACTCCAGGACGCCATCCGCGACGCGGACGTGATCATGATGCTGCGCATCCAGCTCGAGCGGCAGGGCAAGCTGGCCTTCCCTTCGGTGCGGGAGTACTTCCAGCTCTTCGGCCTCACCACCGAGCGCCTCACGGGGGCCAAGGAGGACGTCATCATCATGCACCCGGGGCCGATGAACCGCGGGGTCGAGATCGCGAGCGAGCTGGCCGACGGACCCTACTCGGTCATCCTGGAGCAGGTCACTCACGGCGTCTCGGTCCGCATGGCCGTCCTCTATCTCTGCTCGATGGTGCACCGGGAGGGCGTGTGAGCCGCATTCTCATCCAGGGCGGCCGGGTGATTGATCCGAGCCAGGACCTCGACGGAACTCTGGACGTTCTGATCGAGGACGGCGCCGTCGCGAAGATCGACGGCAAAATCGACAGTAAAGACGCCGAGGTGATCGATGCCTCCGGCCTGATCGTCGCTCCCGGTCTGATCGACATCCACATCCATCTGCGCGAGCCGGGCCAGGAGTACAAGGAGACGGTGCGCACCGGCACCATGGCCGCGGCGGCCGGCGGTTTCACAGGCGTGGCCTGCATGGCCAACACCGAGCCGGTCAACGACACCCGCTCGGTCACCGAGCACATCCTCCTGGAAGCCCGGCGCCACGGCTTCGCCCGGGTCCATCCGATCGGCGCCATCAGCAAGGGGCTGATGGGGGAGGAGCTGGCCGAGATCGGCGAGATGATCCGCGCCGGCGCTGTGGCCGTGTCGGATGATGGCCGGCCGGTCATGAACGCCGAGCTGATGCGCCGCGCCCTGCTTTACGCCCAGCACTTCGATGTCGCGGTCATTCAGCACGCCGAGGATTTGAACCTGACCGGCAAGGGCGTGATGCACGAGGGCGAGTGGTCCACCCGGCTGGGTCTGCCCGGCATCCCCGGCTCGGCTGAGGACGTGATGATCGCGCGAGACATCATCCTCACCGAGGACACGGGCGGCCGCTATCACGTGGCCCATCTGTCGACCGCCCGCGCGCTGGACATGGTGCGCCGCGCCCGCTCGCAGAGGCTGCGGGTCACCTGCGAAGTGGCGCCGCACCACCTGATCCTCTCCGACGAGGAGGTCGCGAAGAGCGGCTTCTCGACCAATACCAAGATGAAGCCGCCGCTGCGCTCCGTGCGTGACCGGGACGCCCTGGTCAACGGCCTCGCGGACGGCTCGGTCGATTGCATCGCGAGCGACCACGCGCCGCATCACCCGGACGAGAAGGACGTGGAGTTCAGCCTCGCGCCTTTCGGCATCCTGGGGTTGGAGACCACCCTCTCCCTCTGCCTGGACCGCCTCGTCCATCCCGGCATCATCAGCCTGAAGCGTCTGATCGAGCTGCTCTCCACCGGTCCGGCCCGCGTCCTGGGCCTTCCCGGTGGGACGCTGCGGCCCGGCAGCGCGGCGGACGTCACCCTCTTTCACCCTGACGAAGAGGTGACGATCCGGGCCGCAGCTTTCCGGAGCAAGTCGCGGAACACTCCCTTCGACGGCTGGAAGCTCCGCGGCCGTTCCGCCGGAACGATCGTGGACGGGCGCCGGATCGTGCTGCCCGCTAAATAGGATCTCCAGCGCGGTATACTCGGGACCGGAGGTCGCCGCATGGCCAAGCAGAATCTGTCTGATCCGGAAACTCGCGCGAAAGTCATCTCCACGCTCCGCAGCGTGAAGGCGGAGAAGAACATCCACGTCATCCGTTCCAAGGGCAACTGGGTCGTCATCGACGAATTTAAGGGGAACGGAAGGAAAGCCTTCGCAGACCAGGCGCATGCCATCGAACATGCCAGGGACCTGGCCCGGGAGTCCAAAGCCGACTTGATCGTGCATAGAAGCGATGGAGGAATGCAGGAACAAATTAGCTTTCGCGATTCCGATGGCGCAAAGAAGCCGGTCAATTAGCTACGGAATCTTGCAGACTTCATGGCTCCGGGAAGAGAACAGTTTGACCGCAATGTCTTCATCAATTGCCCTTTCGACCAGGATTATCATCCTCTCGCGAGAGCCCTTGTCTTTTCGCTTCTGAAGCTGGGTTTCGAGCCCCGTATCGCCACGGAGCGCGCCGATTCCGGAGAGGACCGGATTGGAAAGATCCGCGAGCTGATTCAGATCTCCCGCTTCAGCATTCACGACCTTTCCCGGATGGAGCCATTGAAGCCGGAGGATTTTCCGCGATTCAACATGCCCTTTGAGCTGGGGTTGGACCTGGGCTGCAGGTACTACGGAAATACCCGGCACAAAAGCAAGCTCTGCCTGATCCTGGAGAGGGAGCGCTACCGGTATCAAAAGGTTCTGTCCGATATTTCGGGCAACGACATTCGAGCCCATCAAAATGACCCCGAGACCCTGATTAGGGAGTTGCGGAACTGGTTCTTCGTGTCAACGGGAGAGCCTCTCCCCGCAGGCGACAGAGTGTGGGCGCAATACAACCGTTTTCAAACCGACTTGGAGATATCGCTTCAGCGGTCGGGTTACTCGGACCGCGATGTCCAAGCACTGGAAATGGCAGAGTACATCAAGTACGTCAACAGCTGGTTGACGTCGAAAGGTACGGACTGATCGAGGAGGGAGCCGCAAGCATGTCGTCAGACATCGAAATCGCACAGAAGGCAAAAATCGAGAGCATCCCGCGGATCGCGGAAAAGCTTGGCATTCCTGAGGAACAGCTCGAGCCTTATGGTCACAACAAGGCAAAGATAACGCTCGATTATCTCGCCAGCCTGGAAAGCCGGCCCGAGGGCAAGCTGATCCTGGTGACGGCCATGACGCCCACGCCCGCCGGCGAGGGCAAGACCACGACCACGGTGGGCTTGGGAGATGCGCTCAACCTCCTGGGGAAGAAAGCCGCGATCTGCCTGCGCGAGCCGTCGCTCGGACCCGTGTTCGGGATGAAGGGCGGCGCCGCGGGCGGCGGCTACGCGCAGGTCGTACCCATGGAGGACATCAACCTCCACTTTACAGGCGACTTCAACGCCATAGCCCTCGCCAACAACCTGCTGTCCGCGCTGCTCGACAACCATGTCCATTGGGGACTTGAGCCTCCGGTGGACGTGCGGCGCATCACCTGGCGCCGGGTCATGGACATGAACGACCGGGCATTGCGCGAGATCATGGTCGGCCTCGGCGGCCCTGGCAATGGCTTCCCGCGCCTGGATGGCTTCGACATCATCGCGGCCTCCGAGATCATGGCGATCCTCTGCCTCGCGACCTCGCTCCGCGACCTCAAGGAGCGCCTGGGCAACATCGTCGTGGCCTCGACCCGCGAGCGCAAGCCGATCACGGCCCGCGACCTCGGCGATCAGGGCGCCATGGCCGTCCTGCTCAAGGACGCGATCAAGCCCAACCTAGTGCAGACGCTGGAGAACAACCCGGCGTTCGTCCATGGCGGTCCGTTCGCCAACATCGCTCATGGCTGCAACTCGGTGATCGCCACGCGCACCGCGCTGAGGCTCGCCGACTATGTGGTCACCGAGGCGGGCTTCGGCGCCGACCTGGGGGCCGAGAAGTTCGTCGACATCAAGTGTCGAAAGGCGGGGCTGAAGCCGGCCGCGGCCGTGGTCGTCGCCACGGTCCGCGCCCTCAAGTACCATGGTGGCGCGGACCTGAAGACCATCACCCGCGAGGATCTCGGGGCGCTGGAAAAGGGCCTCGTCAACCTGGAGCGCCACGTCGAGAACGTGCAGAAACATTATGGTCTCTCGTGCGTGGTCGCGATCAATCGCTTCACTTCCGACACTCCCGCGGAGATGGCTCTGATCGAATCGCGGATGCGTGACATTGGCGTGCAGGCCGTCCAGGCCTCGCACTGGGCCGATGGCGGCAAAGGCGCGCTGGATCTTGCAAAAGCGGTGGTCGAGCTTTGCGAGCAACCCTCCAACTTCCAGTTCGTCTACGAGGACGCCGATCCCCTCTGGGAGAAGATCGAAAAGATTTCCAGGAAGATCTATCGTGCCTCGCACGTCAATGCGGATGCCAAGGTCCGCGAGCAGATCGCGCGGTTGCAGGAGAGCGGCTACGGGCACTTTCCCGTGTGCGTGGCCAAGACGCAGTATTCATTCTCGACCGATGCGCACCTCCGCGGGGCACCCTCCGACCATACGATCAACGTGCGCGAGGTGCGCCTGTCCGCGGGCGCCGAGTTCGTGGTCATGATCTGCGGCGACATCATGACCATGCCGGGTCTGCCCAAGACGCCCGCGGCGCAGAAGATCGACATCGGCGACGACGGCAGGGTGGTCGGCCTCTTCTGAGGACAACTCTGAGATGTCGTTCCTGGACCGTTCGACCGGAGATCTCCTCGATCTTTTTGCTGCCGGAAAGAACGTTCCCGGCGCCGGGAGCGCTGCGGCTCTCAAGGGAGCTCTCGCCGGCAGCCTGATCCAGGCCGTGGCGAAGTACTCGCGGGATGAAGGGCTGCTGAACGAGGCGCGCGAGAGGAGCGAGCGCCTGCGCAAGGCCGTGGACGAGGACGCCGCGGCCTTCCAGGAGTTCTGGAAAAGCCGCACGAGCGAGGCACTGGCGCGGGCGACCGAGATCCCGATCGCGATTGCCAGGGATTGTGCCGCCCTCGCGGCGATGGCCCTTGAGCTTCATGAAAAGGGTTTCAAGAATGCCCGCGGCGAATCCGCCGCCGCGGCCTGGGGAGCGCTCGCGGCCGGCGAGGCGGCGCTGTATGTCGCCCGTCTGAATCAAGGCTCACGGGCCGAAGAGATCCGTTCCCTCGCCGGGGACCTGCGCGAGCTTCGGAAGCGGCTCGAGGACGTGACCGGATGATCTCGCGCCGCCGGCTCGCCACGGCCATCCTTCTGGCTGTCCTGGGTATCGCCGCGCTCTCGGTCCGCCTGGCTTATCCGCCGCTGCACACCGACGAGATCACCTACATGAGCGGCGTCCTGGAGTCGATGGCCCAGCACACCGTGTTCCCCGTTTATGGAAACGGCTCGCTGTTCGTCAACAAGCCGCCGCTCGCCCTGTGGATGATGCGGCTGTCCTCCGAGGTCCTGGGCCCGAGCCCTTTCGCGGCTCGCCTGCCGAGCGTGCTTGCCGCCGTCGCGACCGGGGCCGTGCTCTATCTCTTCGGTGCGGCGGCCTTCGGCGAGATGGCGGGCATCCTGGCCGCGCTGATCTTCCTGTTCACTCCCAATCCCCTGATGCTGCATGGCATCCGCAGCGCCACTCCCGACGCGCTCGAAATCCTGCTCGTCACATCCGCAATCGTCTCTCTCGAGCTCTGGCGCCGCCGCCGTCCCTGGATGCTCGCCTGTATGGTGGCGTCCATAGGCGCGGTCGCCTGGGTGAAGTCTCCTTTCGCCCTGGTCGTGTTCCTGGTCTATCTGCTCGCCACCGAGCTGCCCGCGCGCCGCGCAGGCCGGGGAACCCCCCGGTTCATCCTGACACTGGCGCTGGCGGTCGGCGTCTGGATCGTGGCCTGGCTCCTCTGGCTCGGCGTGCTCAGCTCCGAGTTTTCGCCGAGCCAGGTGGCGAGGACGCTCCTGGTGCAGCAGTACGCAAACCGCATCGAGGGGAAGATGGGCAAGACCGCGGGTCCGGGATATTACCTGGGCACCACGGTGCGCGATTTCGGTCCGTTGTTGCTGTTGCCCGTCGCGGCCGCCGGGCTCGCCTTTCGCAGAGGCTGGCGGCCTTCGAGCCATGACATCGCATGCCTCGCCGTCTGGGCTCTGACTGCACCAGTCCTGGCCACGGCCTCGGCCAGCAAGCTCCCCTGGTATACCTACCTGAGCTATCCCGGAATCGCCCTGCTCGTGGCCGTGAGCGCGCAATCTCTCTCGGAACGGAAGGCCATCCGTGCGGCGATTCTGGCAGCCTGCGTCCTGGCGCTAGTGTGGCGCATTCCGGCCGGACAGGTGTGGCCCGCGGAGGGGCAGTACCGCGGCCTCACGGGGCGGCTCTGGGAGCTCGCCAGCAATGATCCCGAGATCGTGGTGGTTCCCGGGCCCAGGTTCGAGCTTCCCCGCGGCCGGGACGATGCTTACCGGGAAGCGCGGCTCTTCATCAGGACCCTTTTCTGGAAGCAGACCCAGGTCTCTCCGGGCCCGGACCCGTGCCGCGCGACGCTGGTCAACCGGCTCCGCGATATTCCGGGGCCAGGGGTGGACGAGTGGGACGTGGTGGAGCTGCACCGGCCGGAGAGCCGGCGCCGGGGCTCCGGGCTCTGGATGATCGACGCCTGCAACGGCTGGCTGCGCGATCAGCTCGCTGCCCCTTAGCTCCTCACCAGCGTCCGCTGGAACCGCCACCCGAGAAGCTGCCACCTCCGGAGCTGGAGCTGCCGCCCGAGCTCGACGACGACGACGAGGAGGAAAAGCCCGATCCGCTAGAGCTGTTCGAGGGCTGGTGCCGGGGGACCACCCGGTTGTACGTGTTCCGGTAGTCGCAGTTTGCGCAGGACTCCGCCACCCGCACCAGCCCTTCCGTCCACTCGTCGGCCTGCCGGAGCATGGTGGAGACGCTTGAGTTCGTTCGCCCCTTGCAGCTCGGGCAGGCGCCGTAGCCCGAGAAGAAGTTCGGCCAGCGGCGCTTCACGATCTGCCCGCATCCGTTGCACATCCAGATGTCGTAGTTGACGCTGCCGACCCGCTCCTCGACCTGCTCTGTCGGCTCGAGATGGAGGTCGTCCCCAGCCTCGCTCAGCTTCACCATGCGCGTCCGGCAGTCACGGCAGCTCGGGGGGAAGTGCTTCAGAAAGCCGAGCCCGGCGGCGATGCCGGCGATGCCTGTCAGGAGCAGCCAGAGCCAACCGGAGTTGCGGATGGAAGGCTGGCTCGCAGGCTTGAAAGTCTGGGGCACAGGGGCCGGCGGTACCGCCACAGCCGAAGTCTCGGCCGGAGGTGTGGCATGGAAGATCCGGCTCGCTGCCGCGCGCGCGCCGTTGAGGAGGGCGCCCGGCGCGTCGCCCTCCCGGAAGCGGGGCACCATCTCGCCCTGCATGATCTCCTCGCTGGCCTGGCGGGTCTCGGGCCGGTCGATGCCGGTGCCGAGGGCGATTTCCGCGGCCCGGTCGTCGAGCGCGGTAAAGAGGAGCAGGCCGTTGTCGGCATCGCGGTTGCCGATCCCCCAGGCGTTGGCCAGGCGCGTCGCAAAGTCGTGCGGGTCGGCGCCGTCGACCGATCCCACGACGACCACCATCATCTCGCCCCCGGTCCGGGTCTTGACGTCGTCGCCCAGCCGGTTCAGCGCCTCGATCGTCTCCGGCGTCAGCGAGCCGGTGAGATCCACGGTCCAGCCGGCGGGCCTCGGGTCCGGGATCTGCTCGATCGTGACCGCGCCGGCCGAAGCGGCGAGGAAGAAACAGAGAGCGGCGGCTGCGATTCTGGCCATGGTGCCACCTCCTTCGAACAAGAGTGTCGTTTGGCTTGGGAAGCATTTCATATACTCCGGCCCATCATGATGAGAAAGACCCCGTCCCTGGGGTCGACGATCCACCACCGGTACCTTCATCCAAGCCGCGCCTGCCGGGCCCTGAAGGCGATATAGTTGTCTCCATGCAAACTCAGACGATGATCGACCTCACGGAGCTGGCAAAAGAGGCCGGACCGGAGCCCTTGCGCCGGGTCTCGGAGATGTCGGCGGGGCTCGTCGGCTCGGAGATCCTCCGGATCGCGGGTGAGATCCGCGCCCTCAAGGCAGAGGGCAGGACCATCTGCGACCTCACCGTCGGCGACTTCGACCCGAGTTACTTCCGCATTCCGAAGCGGCTCGAGGACGGCATCCAGAAGGCCCTGGAGCGCGGCGAGACCAACTATCCGCCGTCCTCCGGCATCCTGGGCCTGCGCGAGGCCGTGATGCGTTTCTACGAGCGCGAGCTCGGGCTCAAGTACCCGCTCGAATCCGTGCTCATCGCCGGCGGTGCGCGGCCGGTCATCTACTGCATCTTCCGCACGCTCTGCGATCCCGGCGACCGCGTGATCTACCCGGTGCCGAGCTGGAACAACAACCATTACGTCCACCTCGTGGACGGCGTGGACGTGCCAGTCGTCTGCAGGGCGGAGGACCGCTTCCTGCCCACACGCGAGGCGCTGGTCCCGCTGCTTCCCGGAGCGCGGCTGCTCTGCCTCAACTCCCCCCTGAATCCCGCCGGCACCGCCTTCGAGCGCGGCGCGCTCCTGGCCGTCTGCGAGGCGATCCTGGAGGAGAACGAGGCGCGGGAGCGCCGCGGCGAGCGCCCGCTCTACCTGATGTACGACCACATCTACTGGATGCTCTGCTTCGGCGAGACCCGGCACTGCACGCCGGTCGAGCTGCTGCCCGAGATGGCGCGCTACACGCTCTTCGTCGACGGCATCAGCAAGGCTTTTGCGGCCACGGGCCTGCGCGTCGGCTGGGGCGTCGGCCCCGTGGATCTCATCACGCGGATGTCCGCCGTTCTCGGCCACATCGGCGCCTGGGCGCCGCGCGCCGAGCAGGCGGCCACGGTCGATCTGCTCGACGACACGGACGGCATCCGGGAGTACCAGACCGAGCTCAAGCGTGGATTGCAGATGCGCCTGGACCGGCTGCACGAGGGGTTCCAGGCGATGAAGGGGCGCGGGCTACCGGTCGAGAGCATCCCGCCGATGGGCGCCATCTATCTCACGGCGCGCATCCACCCCTTCGGCCGACGCACGCCCGCGGGCTCGGAGCTGCGCACGAACAGCGAGGTGCGCAAGTACGTGCTGGACGCCGCGGGCATCGGTGTCGTCCACTTCCACGCCTTCGGTTCCAAGGAGGACGAGGGCTGGTTCCGCCTGAGCGTGGGTGCGGTCTCCATGGAAGAGATCGAAGCCGCGCTGCCGCGGCTCGAAGAGGCGCTGCGGGTGCTGGGGAACACGGACTGACACGGACGATCACAGACCCACACGGACAGCCCGAACACCGCGGACCGTCCGTGCTCGTCCGTGAAAGTCCGTGTAGCGCGCTTCAGCAGACCGGCAGAGGCGGCAGATCGAAGGGGATCGGCCCCGGCCCGGACATGAGCTGCAGCAGCACCTCCTCGATGTCGCGCAGGCTGGGGGCTTCCATGAGTGCCTGGCGCTCCGCGGCCGAGAAGGGCAGGGCGTGCGCGAGGGCCGTGGCGATCTCCGTGCCGGCCATGCGCTCCATCACCGTGAAGTCGAAGTCGGGATGGTAGGTCTCGACCCGCTGGCGGACGATCTTCCGCAGCGCGGAGAAGGGGAGCCCGATCTCGATCTCCTGCAGGTCGTCGAGAAACTCCAGCCAGTCGATCTTGGCTCGCGGATAGCCGTTCACCGGCTCCAGCCATTCCACGACCCGGAACCGGATCAGGCCGCCCACCAGGAACTCGTCGGGGTTCTCCGGCCGGCCGGCCTCCATACGTCCCAGGCAGCCGACGGTGAACATGCCGAAGTCCTCCTCGTCGTCCATCCCGGGCTCCGGCTCCATGACCTGGATGACGCCCACGTACCCCTCGCCTCCGAGCACCTCCTCGGAGAGGCTCTGCAACCACTCCTCGTCGGCGTCGAACGGCACGACAGTTCCTGGAAGAAGCAGGGGCTCCTCCAGCGGCAGGATCGCTATGACCAGCGGCAGGTTGTCAGGCTTCATCGTCCCCCCTATGATCCCAGACCCGGGATGAAATTCCAAGACCCCCTTGGGATTCGGTTGGAGGAAAGCATGAGGAAGCTCCTCGAGGTGATGCTGCTGCTCGTCTTCGTCGCGGTCCCGGCAGCCGCCCAGGTGGAGGCGTTCCACTACGACGCCGCCCGCGCCGCCCAAGTACCGGTGGGCAAGGTGTACCACTACCTCAAGACGAACATCGACGGCACCCACCCCGAGCACGTCTCGATCCGGGTGGGGTCGCCGGAGCGCATCGAATCGTTCAAGTTCCATCCCGGCGACCCGCCGGCCGCGCTCGTGACCGCGGACATGGACTGGCAGGTTTTCTCGGTGCGGAAGATCGACTCCTGGCATCGGATGGCCGACGGCCAGCGCAAGCTCATGGCCACGCTCACGGCGCTCGACGGCGGCAAGCGGGTCAACGTCGAGCTTCCCATGCTCGGCAAGCCTGCCGAGACGGTAGAGATCGGACGCCTGCCCTGGCACATCTACAACTTCGATCTCGCCAGCCTCGGCTTCGCCTTCCGCCACCTCGTGGACCCCAAGGGCCGCTTCACGATCGGCATCGCCGATCCCAACTTCGGCGAGGGGCCGGCCTTTCTCTACCGCGGCAAGGCCGAGGTCTCCTACTTGGGGGAAGAGACGCGCGCTGGCGTGCTCTGCCGCAGGTATCGGATCGACGGCCCCGGGCTCCAGAACCGCGGCGGCTTCCTCTGGGTCAACTAGGCCGAAGGGCATGTCGAGGACGCCGAGATCGATCTGCCGGACAACCCGGACTGGAAGACTTTCAAGCTCAAGCTGACCGGAGTGGAGAGCATGGACGAAGCGGCCTGGGAAACCTTTCAGAAGAAGCAGCTTCAGCCGTGAATCTTCTCGTGCTCCTTGTGCTGACCGCGGCGGCCCTGGTGGTCTCCGGCATCAGCCCGCATGACCGCATCACCTGGTGGCTGGAGGTCTTTCCGATCTTCCTCGGTGTCCCTCTTCTGATCGCGACGCGGCGACGCTTTCCGCTCACACCGCTGCTCTACATCCTCCTCTTCGTCCATGCCCTGATCCTGATGCTCGGCGGGCATTACACCTACGCCCGCGTGCCGCTCGGCTTCTGGGTGCAGGATCTGTTCGACCTGGGCCGCAACCACTACGACCGGCTCGGCCATTTCGCCCAGGGATTCGTGCCCGCGATCCTCGCCCGGGAGATCCTCCTGCGCCGCACACCCCTCAGACCCGGTGGCTGGCTCTTCTTCCTGGTGTGCTCGGTCTGCCTCGCCTTCAGCGCCTGCTACGAGTTCTTCGAGTGGTGGTCTGCCGTGATCGGTGGCTCGGCCGCGGACGACTTCCTCGGCACCCAGGGCGACGTCTGGGACACCCAGTGGGACATGTTCCTCGCCCTGCTCGGCGCGGTCACGGCGCAGCTTCTCCTGTCCCGTCTCCACGACCGCCAGCTCGCACGGACTCATACGCTTTTGTAAAGGAGCTCCACTTGACGATTCAGGGCTGCGGCGGTAGGGAGACCCACCGTGCCCGAAACGTCTGCTGATCCGGCGGCAGTTTTTTGCACTCTGTGTCCTTGCCGTCGAATTTGACTATGACCCCTCCGTCGTCGCTCAGGAGCAGAGCCTCGTCCGGCCGGTTGGAAAACAGGACAATTCCCTCCGGCCGGATTCCGGAGAGATCGGTGTCGACGCGCTTCGGAGGCTTCGCGGGATTCCAGAGGAACAGCTGGAAATCCGGGCTGTCATCGAAGGCTCCGGCCACGATCAAGTAGTCACCTTTCTTTTCCCGCAGCTCGATGCTGCGGATGCCGCGCCCACCAAGGTCGAGCAGGATCGGGTCTCCGAACGGGATTTCTCGCCCTTGATCACTCCGCCGGGATTCTCCAGTGGGACGAGCAGCGCCTTCCCGCCGGGAATCGGGTTCCGAAAAGAGATCAGCAATTGGTTCCCCTCCACGCGGCAAGCCCCTCGATGTTCGTGCGGCCCTGTGCTTCAGGAGCCAGTTCCGGAGCCGTGGGCAGATCCAATCGCGTCAGATTGAATTTGCTTCCGAGCGGATCTGCCAGCATGTCCTCCATCAGGCCTTTGTAGGGCTTTCCGGTCTGCTCGACGCCTCCTGCGGACTTCGGCGTGAGCGCGACGAGCCGGAACCGGTTGGGCTTGAGCTCGCCATCGCTGTTCCTGCCATGGGAGGTGATCCAGTACAGGGTTCCCTCTAGCATGGCGGATCCCTCGAGGTCCGCCTCTTTCTTCTTGTTGTCGAGGGCGAGAGTATCGGTAATGTCGATCTCCTGGCCCTTGGGCTTGCCGAGCGTGTAGATCCGTAGGACGTTGTGCTCATCCTCGGCGGCCAGGAATCGATCCGGTCCGAGAGCCACGGCCGTCGAGCCGTCGCAGGCTCCCTCACAGATCTGATCGGGAGCGGGGCCCGGGGCGGTACTGGACAGGATCAAAGCGAGCCAGAGTGTCAGGGAATGCATGGGACCTCCTCTTCGGGGTGGAAGGACAACTCTGTCCTGCTCAGACGGACTCGAACCCCTGATTTCTGCGGGGGTCTGCCGCTATTGCATGAGGACACTTCCAATGGCGTCGGCCAATCCCGTAAGGCCAACCAAGGACGCTGGCAGGTCGAAGGCGAGAGCCACAGCCAAGGCTGCCAAAACGAGTCGTCAGGGCGCGGCGGCCAGAAACTCCGAAAGCTGCTGCGCCAGCTCGGTGAGAGCCTGTGCCGTGGCCTGGGCTTCCGCTTTCTGCATGGTCTCGTAGAAGCTGACATCGCCGGATTTCTCCTCGACCCGGACCTCCCGCGTGGTGGCAGTGGAGAAGGGGATCACCCCGGTCCGCACGTCCAGGAGGATGCCTTCCGCGACGCAGTAGGTCTTGGCCTTGTCAGTGCCGAAGAGCCGGTAGTCCTGGAAGCGCTGGCACGGGCTCCGATACACGAGCAGGAGGTCTGCCTGGAAGCGCGCCGCCGCTTCGCGCAAGAGCGAGACCGTCAGCTTCTCGGGGACCAGGAGAGACGGCAGCCAGGAGACGCGGGTCAGGCGAGGGGAGCTGTCGAGGACGCTCAGCGGGTTCTCCGAACCTGACAGGAAGGCCCAGGAGAGGATCTCCTGCGACGAGCCCAACCGGAGCACCGTGAGGTGGGCTTGGCGAGGCAACTGGATCTTCGAGCCGAGGATCTTCTCGATCTCGTCGTTCGAGAGGATCGCCTGATCGGACTTGAACAGCGACTGGCTGAGGACGTCCCGATTCTGGTATTCCGACGACGCGTAGTAGTCGGGCGCGGTCGCCGGCCTCCTTTTGGCGCAGCCGGAGAGCAGACAAAGAAAGAGGAACGGCAGGACGATCTTTCGACTGAGCATGGCTCTTCGTCTCCAGTTTCAGTCAATCGTATACGCTTTCCCGATGCGCTTCGAAGAGGGCCTCCGTGCCACACTGTCCTCCAATCTGGCCCGCTTCGAGAGACGGAGCGCCCCAGCCGAGGGACTGCACCTCGCAGCCGTGGCCGTCGTGGTCGTGCCGGATGCCCAGGAGCGTGCCGCGGTCGTGCTTACTGTCCGTGCGGCGGGGTTGCGGCGGCACGGCGGGCAGTGGGCCTGTCCGGGAGGCCGGCGCGATCCGGGGGAGACCCCCGAAGTCGCGGCATTACGTGAGTTGGAGGAGGAGATCGGCCTTTCTTTGCCGCCCGAGCACATCCTCGGCTGCCTGGATGACTATCCGACGCGCTCCGGCTTCGTGATCACGCCCGTGGTGATCTGGGGGAGCGGCGATGTGTTGCGGCCGAATCCCCGAGAGGTGGCGAAGATCTACCTCCTGCCGCTCGAGGAGCTGAGCCCGGACAAAGTCGTGCTCCAGCCGGGCGCGGAGAGCGGCCGTCCCGTGATGGGACTGCAACTGCCGCAGGGCATCCTCTACGCGCCGACGGCGGCGGTCGTCCATCAATTCGCCGAAGTGGCCGTGCACGGACGGGACACCCGCGTGGCGCACTTCGAGCAGCCGCGCTTCGCCTGGCAATAGCGGCGGCTCGCCGTCACCTCAATTCACAAACCCTCTCACGGGTTTGGCCGTATCACCTATGGGATGATGCCACACCCATAGGAGAGAAACGGATGCTCATCAACGTCAACGGCCGCGGGATTCGACATCACCTCCTGGCGTCGTGGGGGCTGGCGACGCTGATGGGCATCCTGCCGACGGTGGCCATCGCCGCAGCGCCGCCAGCGTGCGGCTGTGCCGAGGAGCTCGACTCGCTGGTGCAGAAGGTCGAGGCCGACTACATCGGTTTCCACCTGGGCCTGCCCACGCTCGATCGCGCTCGCTACGAGGCGTCGAAGGCGGCCATCCGGCGCGCCGCCACGACGGCCTCCGATGAAGATTGCTTCCAGGTCCTGCGCCCCTACGTCACACAATTCCACGACGGGCATCTTTTCCTCTCCGAGCAGCCCGAGCTCTCCGTCGAAGAGCAGGCGCGCCTCGCGGCGGCTGCGGAGACGTTGCCATGGACCGAGGAGAGCGTGCGGTCGTACCTCGACCGCAACGCCGGGCACCTCGATCCAGTCGAGGGCATCTGGTATTCCGATACCAGCAGGTTCGGCATCGTCCGTGAGCGCCAGTCGCCCCGGCGTGACTTCGTCGCGATCCTGCTCTCCGGCGGTGCCGACGCCTGGAAGCCCGGGCAGGTCAAGGCCGAGCTTGTATCCCGGGCCGACGGCTCGTTTGACGTGCGCTACTACTACGGAGATCACTCGCTCCATCACCTCGAGGGGACGATCTACAAAGGTTTGCTGCTGCGCATGGCACCCGCCTTTTGGGGCAAGGCGTACCCGGTGCGGCCCGCCGACGCCGGGCTGCTCGACGCCAAGAACCCGCGCAACCCGACGATCAAGCCGCTGGACAATGGGGCGTGGGTGGTCTCGATGCCATCACACGACGGTCCGTATCGCGAGCCGCTCGAGCTGCTGATCGCCGAGCACCTCGAGCAGCTGCGCGCAGCGCCCCTGATCATCGTCGACCTGCGCGGCAACGAAGGCGGTGGCGCGCAGACATCCAATCCGCTGGCACCGTTCTATGAATCGGCGAAAGCGCAACCTCGCCGCGCCTACTCGGGCCAGGAGGCGGTGGTCTCGTCGCCCGATCAGATCGCGTACTTCCAGCGCACCGTCGGGAACATGGAGCCGGGATCGGCGTGGCACAAACGCTTCCAGGCTCTGGTTGAGCGCATGCAACGTGAGCCCGGCAAGGTGTTGGTCACCGATGTGTGGGGGAATCCCCCCGAGCCGCCGCCACCGCATGCCCCAGCCTACCCGCGGCCCGAGCACTTCGCCATCCTGATCGACCGTGGGACAGTGAGCGCGGCCGAGGCGTTCGTGCTGGCCGCCTGGAAGTCCAAGCGCGTGACGCTCTTCGGCGACCGGAGCGGCGGCTCGATCGACTACCAGAGCGTCTCCATCGTGCCGCTTGCCTGTCGTTCGCACGGGCTGATGCTTGGCTATCCGACCACGGCAGGATCTGAGCACCTCCCCGCGGGCGGCTTCAATGCCGAGGGCATCCCGCCCGACGTCCGGATCGGGCCCGAGGTCGCCGACGCCATCCAGTTTATCGTGCACTACTACGCCAAGGGTTCAAAACCATGAGCTCGGAAACCGATCTGATCACCATCGTCCGCAAATATTTCGATGCCATCGAGAACGGCGAGCCGGGGCAAAGCCTGCAGTTCTTTGCACCGAATGTAGTGCAGGAGGAGTTCCCCAACCGCTTGATACCTGACGGAGCCACGCGGGACCTTGCGGCGCTCGAAGAGGCCGCGGTGAGGGGACGCAAGGTCATGACGCGTCAGCGTTATGAGATCGTCAATGCGCTGGCGAGCGGGAATCAGGTGGCGGTCGAGACGATCTGGACGGGGACTCTGGCCGTACCTTTCGGCTCCATCCCGGCCGGAGGGGAGATGCGGGCCAGGTTCGCGATCTTCCTCGAGCTCCGCGATGGCCGGATCGTGCGGCAGAGAAACTATGACTGCTTCGATCCGTTCTAGCAGCCCCCGCGGCAACCGTCCCCTCGGCATAACGGCGCTCAGCATCTTCTTCGCCGCGGGCTTCCTGATCCTCTGACGTCAAGCATTTCTCTGCTCTTTCCGGAGAGCTTCCTCGAGCCCATGTGGCGGCTCAACCCGCGGGCGCGCACCGCTTTCTCAAGTATGGGGATCTGGGCGCCCGTTCTGCTGATCACCGTGAGCGCCGCCTGCGGGGCCGCTTCTTTCGGTCTCTGGCGGGGCAGGCGCTGGGGGTACCGTGTCGCAGTGGGCCTCCTCGTCTTCAACCTCATCGGAGACATCGCGAACGTGGTGCTCGGAACGGAGCCCCGGGCGATCGTCGGCATCCCGATCGTCGCCCTGCTGCTCGTCTATCTGTTCAGGCCCGGGGTGCGCCGCTACTTCGAGTAGCGCGGCTGGTAGAGCTGAAGCTCGAAGCCTCCGGGCACCTTGAAGTGTGTGACCAGGCCGTAGCCCATGTCCTGGATCTCCCCGGTGAACTCGACGCCCCGGGTCTTCAGCTCCTGCACGGTCGCCTCGATGTCGTCGCAGTAGAACGAGATGTCGGGAGTGCCTGAGGGCGCGCCCTCGGCATCGGCGGGGTGGACGCCCATGTCGGCCTCCGGCAGGTCGAAGATGAGCCAGCCCTCTCCCACGTCGGTGGCGGGGAAGCCCAGCTTGTCCCGCAGGAACGTCCGGAGCTCCGCGGCCTGTGACGAGTAGAACATGGTGTGGACTCCACGGATCATGTCGTCTCCTCCTTGCTCCCTGAGTATAGAATCCGAGCACCATGTCCGAATTCGCCAACAGCTTTCCCGATGCCGTCTCCCAGGCCGACGCGTACGTCGCGGCCATCCTTGCCGCCCTCGGCTCGCGCGATCCATTGGAGCTTCTCGCCGAAACTCCGACGGTCCTGCGCACGGCGGTGGCCGGCCTCACTTCGGAGCAGGACGGTACGCCCGAGCGCCCCGGCAAGTGGTCGGTCCGCCAGGTCGTGCAGCACCTGGCCGACTCCGACCTCGTGGGCGGCTTCCGCTTCCGCATGGTGCTCGCCCACGAAGCCCCCGAGCTGCCTGGCTACGATCAGGACCTCTTTGCGGAACGCCTGCGCTACCAGGACAGCGATCTCGCCACCGCCCTCGATGACTTCGAGTTTCTCCGGGGTCTGAATCTCCGGCTCCTGCGGCGCGCTACGCCCGAGGACATGAAGCGGGTCATGCGGCACGCCGAGCGCGGTGACGAACCACTGGCCCACATGATCAAGCTCTACGCGGGTCACGACGTGGTGCATTTGCGGCAGATCGCCCGCATCCGCCAAGCCATCGGCGCCGCCTGATCTTCAGCCGGAAATACATGCCGGCCTCGCGCGTATAGAGGTGCGAGGGAAACGGCATGATCCTGCAGATCGAGAAGGTTTGGGAAGTCTTCCGTTTCGAGGCCGTCTACCAGTTGCGGCGCGTCTCGACCTGGATCTGCTTCGCCGCCGTGCTCGTCCTCGCCTTCCTGGTGACCGACGGCATGCTGGTGGACGAGGCGCGGCGCGGCGACATCAACGCCGACGCACCCATCTCGGTCGCGCTCGCCACGGTCTTCCTCAGCATGATGGGGTTGGTGATCACCGCGGCCCTGGCCGGCGAGGCCGCGACCCGCGACGCGCGCTCGCGGATGGAGCCGCTGCTCTTCACCATGCCGCTCGGCAAGGTGGCCTACCTGGGCGGGCGCTTTCTCGGTGTCTTCGCGGTGAACGCGCTGCTCCTGAGCGCCGTGCCGGCCGGCCTCTTGCTTGCCGCCCGGATACCGGGCCTGGAGACCGATCTCTTCGGCCCGTTCCGGCCGGCCGCCTACCTCCAGCCGTACCTCCTGCTCGCGCTCCCCACCGCGTTCGCCGCCGCGGCGATCCTGTTCTCCATAGCGGTGTGGAGCCGACACGCCCTGGCGAGCTACGCCGGCGGGATCCTCCTCTTCTTCGGCAGCGTGTTGAGCGAGGAGGTCGTGGCCGACCAGATGGGCAAGGGGAAGCTGGGAGCTCTCCTCGATCCGTTCGGCTTCACCGCGCTGAACAAGCTGTGGGAGGCCTGGACGCCCGTCGAGAAGAACGCGCAGCTCCTCGGCCTCGACGGCTCGCTGGTCGCGAACCGCCTGCTGTGGATCGCCTTCGCGCTCGGCGTGCTCGCGCTCACCTGCGCGCGCTTCCGTCTCGCCCTGCCCGCGGAGGGCAGCCGCCGGAAAAACCGGGAGCTTCCCGCCATGACGGAGAGGAGCGGTCCCAATGGCCCCGTCATCGTGCCGCGGGCCGCCCGGACGTTCGGCCTTGGGACCCGCGCTCTCCAAACGCTCGCCGTGGCCCTGCGTGCATTGCGGGAGATCGCGACGAGCCGCGGCTCGCTCGCCGTTGCGGGGGCGGCGGTGATCGCCGTCTTCGCCATCGGCATGCCCCTGATGCACGACTCCCTCGGCACTCCGCTCTGGCCTGTCACTCAATCCGTCATGGCGTTCCTGGGCAGCGCCTTCTTCGTCAAGGTCCTCGTCGCTCTCCTCACCTCTTTCTATGCCGGCGAGCTGATCTGGAGGGAGCGGGAGGCGGGCCAGAGCGAGATCGCCGACGCCACGCCGGTGCCGGACTGGGTGCCTTTCCTCGGCAAGTTTCTCGCGCTGGGCATGGTGCTCGTGGCGGTGCAGGCGACGCTGATAGCGGCGGGCATGCTCCTGCAGGCGGTCCTGGGCTACTTCGACTTCGAGATCGGTCTCTACCTGCGCGTGCTCCTCGGGCTCCGGCTCGCCGATTGCCTCCTCTTCGCCGCGCTCGCGATGCTCGTGCACGTGCTCATGGACAACAAGCATCTCGGGCACCTTCTGGCGCTCGTCTTCGTCCTATTCTCCGTCTTCGCGGGACGGCTCGGGATCGAGCATCACCTGCTCGTCTACGGCTCCGATCCGGGCCTGGTCTACTCGGACCTGAGCGGCTTCGGGCCGTTCGTCGCTCCCTTCCTCTGGTTCAAGCTCTACTGGGCGGGGTGGGCGCTGCTCTTCGCCGTGGCCGCGAATCTATTCTGGGTGCGTGGAGAAGAGCGGGGAATCCGGCAGCGGATCCGGCTGGCGCGCCTGCGCTTCACGCGTCCCGCCGCCGCGGCCGCGGTGACGGCGGCGGTCCTCATCCTGACGGTGGGCGGGTTCCTCTTGTACAACACGAACGTCCTGAACGGTTACCGTACCCGCTTCGAGGAAGCGGAGCTCCGCGCCGAGTACGAGCGGCGCTACGGAAGATTCGAAGGCGTCCCGCAGCCTTCCATGACCGGCACGGAGCTGCGCGTCGAGATTTATCCCAAGGCGCGGAAAGTCCAGGTGCGCGGCGTTTATCGGATCGAGAACCGGACCGAAAAAGTGATCGATACCATCCACCTGTCCGTCCATCCCGACGTCGAGACCCGCGCGGTGGAATTCGACCGGCCGGCCCGGGTGGCGATCGCGGACGACGAGCTCGGTCATCGCACCTACGCCCTCGCGGAGGCCCTCCAGCCGGGCGGCTCGCTGCGGATGAGCTTCGAGGTGCTCTTCGCGCCGCGGGGATTCCCGAACGACGACATCAACACCTCGGTCGTCGGGAACGGCACCTACTTCGACCACGTGGGCGGGAGGCAGCCGAACCATCGCCGGTGGCTGCCCGTGATCGGCTACCAGAGGAGCCGCGAGCTCGCCGATGCCAGCCTGCGGCAGGAGCACGGACTCGCGCCGCAGCCCGTGGTTCGCTCCCGCGACGACCTGGAGGCGACACGCGATCCGGCCGGCCGCGAGTGGATCGACTTCGAGGCCGTGATCGGCACGGACGAGGGCCAGATCGCGGTCGCCCCCGGCACGCTGCGCAGGACATGGACGGAGAACGGGCGGCGCTACTTTCACTACGGCTCCGACGTGCCGATCCGGAACGCCTATGCCTTCCTCTCGGCCGGCTACGAGGTGCGCGAGGCCTGGTGGAACGGCGTGCGCATCCAAATCTTCCATCACCCCCGGCATGTCTTCAACTTGGACCGCATGATCCGTAGCGTCCGGGCCTCGCTGGACTACTACACCAAGAACTTCGGTCCCTATCCGTACCGCCAGATCCGGGTCGCCGAGTTCCCCCGCTACGCGGAGCTCGCCCACGCGTACCCGACCACCATCTCGTTCGCCGAGGGGCTCGGTTTCCTCACGCGGGTGGACGAGAAGAAGGGACACCTCGACACCCCCTTCGCCGTGGTCGCCCATGAAGTGGCGCATCAGTGGTGGGGGAGCCAGGTCGCGCCGGCGGGCGTGGAGGGCGCGCCGATGCTCACCGAGATCCTGGCGCAGTACAGCGCGATGATGGTCCTGGAGCGGACCCACGGCCGCGAGCAGGTCCGGAAGTTCCTCGATCAGACGCGGATCGAGTACATGAACCGCCGCCACAACCGGGAGAACCGCGAGGTCCCGCTCCTGCTCCTGAGCGATCAATCCAACCTCGTCTACCGCAAGGGCGCCCTCGTGATGTACACGCTCCGCGAGTACATCGGCGAGGAGCGGGTGAACGCCGCGCTCCGCAGCTTCCTGGAGAAGCACCGCTCCGGCGATCCGCCGTATCCGACCTCCCGCGACCTCTACCGGGAGCTCCAGGCCGTCACGCCCGGGCCGCTGCGGTATCTGCTCGCGGACCTCTTCGAGAAGGTCACGCTCTGGGACCTGCAGGCGAAGCAGGCCCGCGCCGAGCCGACCGGCACGGGAGAGTGGCGCGTCACGCTCGACGTGACGGCGCGGAAGGTGGCGGTCGACGGCGTTGGCGCCGAGACCGAGGTGCCGATGGACGACTGGGTGGAGGTCGGCGTCTTTGACTCCGCCGGGCCGCTCCTTCTCGAAAAGCGCCGGCTCCGCTCCGGCGCGCAGTCGATTACCGTCATCGTGCCGCGCAAGCCCTCTCGCGCTGCAATCGACCCCTACCATCTCTTGCTCGACCGGGACGTCCAGGACAACGCCAGGGAGGTGCGGTGAGATAGGATCCACACCATGTCCGAATCCGCCAACAGCTTTCCCGATGCTGTCGCCCAGGCCGACGCGTACGTCGCCGCCATCCTTGCCGCCCTCGGCTCGCGCGATCCCATGGAGCTTCTCGCCGAAACTCCGACGGTCCTGCGCACGGCGGTGGCCGGTCTCACCCCGGAGCAGGACGGCACGCCCGAGCGCCCTGGCAAGTGGTCGGTCCGCCAGGTCGTGCAGCACCTGGCCGACTCCGACCTCGTGGGCGGCTTCCGCTTCCGCATGGTGCTCGCCCACGACGCCCCCGCGCTGCCCGGCTACGATCAGGACCTCTTTGCGGAACGCCTGCGCTACCAGGACAGCGATCTCGCCACCGCCCTCGATGACTTCGACTTCCTCCGGGGTCTGAATCTCCGGCTCCTGCGGCGCGCCACGCCCGAGGACATGAAGCGGGTCATGCGCCATGCCGAGCGCGGCGACGAGCCGCTGGCCCACATGATCAAGCTCTACGCGGGACACGACGTGGTGCATCTCCGGCAGATCTCCCGCATCCGCCAAGCCATCGGGGCGGCCTAGCCCACCTCGTCAGACTGAAGTTATTCGAAAGTATTGACATCTCCCTCGGCTCGCGGGAGGATGCGCAGCCAGTTCAGCTGCCCTGACGGATTCGGGTCCAGGCCACCTGCGGCCGGAGGTGTCTTTATGTTCCGCAAGCTCCTCGCCATCTTTCTTATCAACGGGCTCATGGCCCCGCCGTTCCAACAGGCTATTCAGCCGCTGTATGCGATGGAGCCGGGCGTGCCCCTGCCGAGCCGCATGGCCGGATCTGAAGCCATGCAATTGGCTCAAACGGAGGAGATCAAGGAGGTGGAGGTCGGCGAAGGCCTGGCGCCTGCCTATGAGTTCGCCGCCGAGGATGCCGGGCTTGCGTTGTCCGTCGGGTTTGCGGACAGCGCGACGGCAAGCGCGGATTTCCCGACCCCCTGGCAGGGCGCTCCGAACGTGGTCTACATCGGCGGCGGAACGCCGGTGAATGCCGGCGCGATCCGCCTGGACAACCATTCCGGCGCCCCCCTTCCGATCGACCGCGTCGAAGTCGATCTGCAACGAGGTACGAGCGTGAATGCGCAGTTCTCGCTCTGGCAGGGGTTCACGATTCCAGCCGGCGGCTCCGCGGTCCTGACGCAGACCCTCCCTGGAAACTTCGACACCAGTGCCTATCCCATCGTGCCCTGCGGCGGCACGCTGGCGGCCGGCGAGACGCGCATCCCGAAGATCACGGTCACGATCGCGGGCAGCACCGCGTCCTTCCTCGACACCGCGCACGTGCTCGACACCGGCGGCTTTGATTCTTCCTGCCGCGGCAACGAGTCGGTGCAGTGGCGCGAGGTCGGCACCAGCGGCATCGAGGTCCCTTCGGGTGAGCTGATTCTCGGCCCCTCGAACCTGTCCGGCTCCGGCGGCTCGCCCGTGACGCTCAGGGCGCACCTCCAGGATGCCAACGGCGCGCCGCTTCCGAGCGTGACCGTCGACTTTCAGGCGGTCAGCGGCCCCAACACGGGCCAGACGGGCGAAGGGGTCACCGACAGCCAGGGCGACGCGCGGTTCACTTACATCGGCACCGCTCAGGGCGCCGACGTCGTCCGCGCTTCGGTGACGAACGCCAGCGGCGCTCCGGTGCAGTCGAACGACGTCACGGTGACCTGGGAGACCGCCTCGTGCGGCCCCGACGTGCCGCTGCCGCCGACGGGAGAAGCGACCCTCCTCTACACCGGCGGCACGCGCGTGCAGTACAGCGACCCGATCGAGCTCGCCGGCCTCCTGAGCGATCCCCTAGGTGAGCCGGCCGCGGGCCGGACGCTCAAGTTCTCGTTCGGCGGCCAGATTTCTAATGTTGCGACCGATGCCACCGGCACCGCGCGAGTCGCGGTGACCGCCACCGTTCCGCCGGCCGAGGTGCCGGTGACCGTCGACTTCGCCGGCGGGTCGGGCATGCCTGCGTTGCGCGCCACGGAGACCGTGACGGTCGAGCGCGAGGACGTGCTCCTGGAGTACACGGCGAAGACGCTCCTTGGGACCGCCGTGCCTCAGCCGGTCTCCGCTCTCTTGCGGGATCCCGACTCGCTCGCGCCGATCGCCGGCAGGACGGTCACGTTCACGGTGGGCTCGGTGACGGCGACGGCGGTCACGGGCGCGAACGGCGTGGCCGCCACAACGATCACTCTCGGCCCCGGCCAGATGTCCGGTCCCTCATCGCTGACCGTCTCGTTCGCGGGTGACGCGTTCTACAAGCCCGCGTTCCGCACGGTTCAGGTCACGATCTACCTCTCGACGTCGTTCGTGATCTGGGGCGGCAACGACGCCGGCCTGAAGCTCGGCCAGCGAGTCCAGTTCTGGGGCGCCCAGTGGTCGTCGCAGGTGCTGCAGGGCGAGTACGCCGCGAACGCCAGCTTCAAGGGCCAGGCCGATCCGATCGATCAGATCCATGTCTGCCAGCCGAACGCCACGAAGAACAGCCTGACACCGACCTGCTGGATTTCCAAAGGCGGACAGACATGGCCGCCCCCGGTCAGCGTGCCGGCTTACATCGAGGTGATCGTCTCGACCGCGATCGCCAAGCACGGGAACGACATCTACGGCAACGTCGCCGCGGCGGCAGTGGTGAAGGTCGATCCCGAGCCTGCCTACGGGCCGGTTCCGGGCAAGCCCGGCTATGGCGTCATCGTGGCCGTGATCGAGGATTCGGACGTGTTCCCGGCCCCCGCCGCCGTCGCGGCTTCGCAGACGCAGCCGCAGACCGTGCTGCCGAATGAGCAGATCACCATCGCGGCGACAGTTTCTAATACTTCGACCGCGACCGCGGCGACCGGCGCCGTCCTGAGCGAGAGGCTCGACGGCCTCTCGCCGGAAACGGTTTCCGAGACGATCGGCACGATCAACCCGGGCGCCAGCCGGACGGTCGAATTCCATGCCGTCACGCCCGCTATCGAGACGCGCGGGAACAACGAGAGCTCCGCGGACTACATCCGGCGGCTCACCTCGCTCAACGGCCGCGTCTACACGGCTGCGGGCAAGGTGACGTTCACCGATCCCAACGGGCAGGTCTACCTCCCGGTCGAGGTGTCGTCGCGGAGCGTCCTGGCGATCCCGGTCCTCACCCTGGCCCTCTCCGGCCCCGCGGTCGCCAGCCCCGGCTCGCCCGCGCCGTACAAGGTCACGGTGACGAACATCGGTTCCGCGCCGGCCACGGCGGCCGTCGATCTGACGATGCCCGATGGAACGTTGCGGACGGTCGGCGCCGCCGGCCTGGCTGCCGGATCGAGCTTCACGCAGATCGAGACGTTCACGCTGCCGGCCATCGAACCGAGGGGAGTGAACGAGACCACGGCCGAGTACCTGGCGCGCTTGAAGGAGGCCGACGGGGAGCTGCTGACCGCGACCGCCGAGGTCTCGTGGAGCGACGCCAACGGCAATTCCTATGGCGACGTGGGGCAGAGGATCTTCACCAGCCGCATCCGCGTCCCGATCCTCGAATTCACCGCCCAGGTGCCGGCCACCCTCATGCCCACGCAGACCGCGGACGTCGATATCGAGGTCCGGAACACCGGCGGCTGCACGGCCGTGCTGAGCAATCTCCTCGTCACCAACCCGAACGGGACCGTGACGAGCGCTCCGCAGTTCGTCCTGGCCGCGGGTGAGTCGACCACGATCGCGACGGAGTGGCGCGTGCCCGAGGTCCCGAAGCGGGACGAGGACGGCGAGACCGATGCCCAGTATCGCGCTCGCCTGGAGAGCGTCGACGGCAGCAACCTCGACTTCCGCATCGATCTCGACTGGTCCGATCCGGGCGGCGCCACCTACGGGCCGACTTCGGCCGATGCGCGCTCGCAGGAAATCCTTTCCATCGTTCCGATCACGCTGACCGGCCCGGCGACCGCGTCGGCCGGCAGCACGATCACCTACACGATCGCGGCCTCCAACGTCGGCTCGGCGGCGGCTCCGGAAGTGGACCTGACGGTATTCCTGCCCAACGGCAGCATCCAGAAACCGGCGGTCGGCAGCCTCGCGCCCGGCGCTGCCTTCCAGACCACGATCAGCTACGCGATCCCGACCACGCAGCCGGCGGGAATCATCCGCGCCGAGGCGTCGGCCATGTGGACAGATCCGGCGCAGAACGCGTACGGGCCCTTGGAGTCCTCGGCGCAGACCGACGTCACCAACCCGACGCTCTTCAACTCGCTCGTCCTCACCCCGGCCATCGCTGGCCCCAACGTCAAGGGGACCAGCCAGACGATGACGGCGACGCTCAAGGACTCCGCCGGAGTGCCGATCCCGGGTGCCACGGTGCAGTTCAACGTGACGGGTGTGAACCTGACGAGCGGCACGGGGACGACGGACGCCGCGGGCGTGGCGACCTTCACCTACACCGGCGCGAACGCGGGCGCCGACGCGGTCCAGGCCACCTCGGGCGCGGCAGTGTCGAACACGGCTTCGGTCAACTGGATCACGCCGGTGCAGAGCATCTCCACGACGCCGATGTTCGCCCGCTTCTTCTTCTCGAACGGCTCGGGCGTCTTCAACACGCCCGCGGGCACGGAGCCGGCGTTCATCCAGGCTTTCCCGACGATCAACTTCAACCCGCCGGCCGGCACCATCCCGGGGAACACGTCCGGAATCGGGGTCAACTCGCGGCCGTTCACGAACGTCACCACGGACCTGAACGGCAACTTCACCGGCACGATCATCGCGCAGGGGAATGGCCTCCAAGCCGGCGTCGGCTCGACCTTCGACTTCCAGGCGGTGTTCACCGGCTCGTTCACGGTGGCGAGCGCCGGCGACATGGTGATCAGCTTCTTCTCCGACGACGGCTTCATCTTCGGAGTCGGCGGCGGCGCCACCCGCGTCAGCGGCCCGCTGCTCAACGTTCCGGCCGGCGGCAATACGCCGTTCGAGAACCTGCCGGTCATGGGCGCCTACAACGCGGCCACGGCGCCGGTGGCGAACCGCGTGGTCGTGCACTTCCCCGCGGCGGGCACGTACCCGTATGAAGTCGATTATTCCGAGTGCTGCGCCGGTCAGCTCGCGCTGACCGTCACGGCCGGCAACGTCAGCAGCACGGGCGTGCCGCCGACCGGCTCGCTCAAGCTCAGCCCGATCAACCTCACGGCCAAGCCCACGGGGCAGGCCCACACTCTGACCGTCGAGGCGTTCGACGGCTCCGGCCTGCCGGTCGCGAACGCCGGCCTCGCATTGATCGTCAACGGCCCGAACGCGCGCGAGATCAGCGCGCTCACCGATGCGGCTGGCCGTGCCACCTTCAGCTACGTCGCCGATTTCGCCGGCACCGACACGGCGCAGGCTATCGGCCGCGTGGCCGGCCTGGTCACATTCTCGAACGTGGTCAACGTGCCTTGGACGGTGGGCTCGGGCGGTGGCGGCGGGGGAGGGGGAGGCGGCCTGCCGGGCGGCAACATCGGACCGATCGTGACGCAAGGATGGATCGGCGCGCCGGCCATCGGCAGCACGATCCAGACGAGTACGCCGATCACCGTGGCGGGCGTGTCGCTCGTCTCCGGCGTGCTCGACTTCTGGCCGAGCTCGAACCCGGACGAGATCCGCGTGCTCAATCCGAACGTGACCGGCAGCGGCACGGTCGGCACGATCGATCCAACGACACTCGCCAATGGCGAATACACGATCCGGCTGCGCGGAACCCTTTCGAACGGCACGCAGCAGACGAGCCTGATCGTGGTCAGCGTCACCGGCGAATTGAAGCCGGGCCGCGTCGTCAAGCAGGTCACGGACCTGCGTGTGCCGGTCGCCGGCTTCCCGGTGACGATCTCGCGCCGTTACGACAGCCTCGAGCGCGGCAAGGTGGGCGACTTCGGCTACGGCTGGTCGCTGCAGACCAGCGTGCGGCTGGAGGTCGACAAGAAGAACAACGTCACCTTCAACTTCAACGGCCGGCGGCAGACGTTCAACTTCAAGCCGCAGCCGGGACCGTTCCCGTTCCCCTTCCTCCTCTTCCCGAAGTGGGTGCCCGAGCCCGGCACCTACGGCACGCTGACGGGCGACGGCTGCGGCCTGCTGGTCCTTTCGGGGGGGACGTTCGCCTGCTTCCTCGACGTGCCCGGCAGCTTCGCGCCGACGACCTACACGTACACCGACCCGTACGGCCGGCAGTACGTGATCGGCAGCGACGGCCAGATGAAATCGATCAAGGACCTGAACGGCAACACGCTGACGTTCACGCGCGACGGCATCATCAGCAGCGGCGGCGGCATCACCGTGCCGTTCGTGCGCGACGCGCAGGGCCGCATCACGCGCATCACCGATCCGGCCGGCAATCCTTATGAATACACGTACGACACGAACGGCGACCTGACGGCCCTCCAGCCGCCATCCATCTCCACACCCGTGCAGTACGAGTACGCCGCCGGCCACCTGCTGATCCGCGAGATCGATCCGCGCGGCGGCTCGACCTCCGCCACCTACTACCCGGACGGCCGCATCAAGAGCGAGACCGACCGGATGAACAACACCACGCAGTTCGCGTACAACGTCGCGGCCAGGACCACGACGACCACCTTCGCCGACGGCGGTGTGATGGTCCGCACCGACAACGCGTCCGGCAACCCGGTGAGCATCAAGGACCAGCTCAACCGCATCACCACGGTCACCTACGATGCGAACCAGAACATGCTCACGCGTACCGATCCGCTGGGCAAGACGTGGACCTTCACCTACGACGCCAACGGCAACCTGACCTCTGTGAAAGACCCGCTGGGAAACACCGAAGCCCGGAGCTGGGACGCGCGCGGACGGCTGCTTACGATCAAGGACGCGCTCAACCAGATGAAGACGTTCCAGTACGACGCCTCCGGCAACCTGTCGAACCTGTCGGACGCGCTCGGCCAGCTCGCGGCGGTCACCTATGACGCCAAGGGCAGCCAGACCAGCGTCACGCTGCCGAGCGGCCGCAGCGCGCAGTTCACCTACGACTCGCGCGGCAACGCGACCGGCCTCGTCGACCACAGCGGCTTCCCCAGGACGCAGGGCTTCGATTCGTTCGGCAACCTGACCTCGATGAGCGACAGCCGGCACACTGCCATGACCTGGGAGTACGACTCGCTGGGCAACCTGACCGAGCGCCGCGACTCGCTCGGCGCCGCGTTGACGTACACCTATGACGCCAACGGCAACCGCACCGCCGAGGAGGATGCGAACGGCGGCTCCTGGGTCCATGAATACGACGCCGGCGACCGCCTGATCTCCACCACGTATCCCGACGGCTCGCAGGCCGAGATGACCTACGACCATGCCGGGCGGATGCTTTCTGTGACGGACGGGGACGGCAACGTGCAGCGGTTCGTCTATGACAAGGCCGAGCAGCTCGTCAGCACGACGAGCGCGTACGGCACGCCCTCCGCCGCGACGACCACGTACACCTACGACCCGGCGGGCCGCCTCACCAGCGTGATCGACGCGCGCAACAACACCACCGTGTTCACGCACGACGACGCCGGCCGCATCAAGTCGGTCCGCGACGCCGCCGGCCGCACCTCGACTCTCACCTACGACGCCAAGAACCAGGTGACCGCGGTCACCCGTGCCGATAACTTGAAGCGTGAGGCGCGCTACGACTCGCGCGGCCGCACGACCTCGCTGATCAATCCGGACGGGACGTCGGTCCAGAACGTCTACGACGGCATGTTCCTGCGCTCGTCGACGGACGAGGACGGCAAGACGACGTCGTACACCTACGACGAGCACAGCGAGATCGCCTCGGTCGCCGATCCGGCCGGGAACATCACGAGCTACGTGCGCGACCAGGTCGGCAACGTCACCGGCGTGATCGATGCGAACGGCCACGAGACCCGGTACGAGTACGACGGCGAGGACCGGCTGGTGAAGAAGATCCTCCCCGGCGGCACCTTCGAGCAATACACCTACGACCAGGTCGGCCACGTCGTGGACATCCGGCTGACCGACGGCAACGTCAATCACCTCACCTGGGACGGCATGGACCGCCTCCTGCGGGTGAACTATTTCGACGGCAAGGCCGCGGCGTTCGCCTATTCGCCGACCGGCAAGCGCCAGACCGCGACCACGGAAGCGGGCGTCACGCTCTACGAGTACGACGACCTCGACCGTCTGAGCCGGATCACCCAGCCGACGGGAGTCGTGATCGGTTACGGCTACGACGCGGCCGGCAACATCACCTCCATCTCCACCCCCCGCGGGGTGACGGGCTACACCTACGACGCGCTCGACCGCCTGAAGACGGTGACCGATCCCAGCGGCGGCCTGACCACCTACACCTACGACACCGGCGGACGGCTGACAAAGCGGCAGCTTCCCAACGGCGTGATCACCGACTATGGCTACGACTCGCGGGACCGCCTGACGAGCGTCGCCCATCACCTCGGCGCCGCGGCGTCGTTCGAATCGTTCGTCTACACGTTCAGCCCGGGCGGCCGGCGCCTGAGCGTGCAGGAGGCCAGCGGCACGCGCACGAACTGGACGTACGACGACGCCTCCCGCCTCATCCGCGAGGCGGTGGTCAGCGGCTCCGGCACCACGGTCTCGGAGCTGGGATACGCCTACGACCAGGCCGGAAACCGCACATCGGCGACCGCCAACGGCGCCGCCACGGCCTACCAGTACAACGAGCTCGATCAGCTCACGTCGGCGGGCTCGGCGCAGTACACCTACGACGGCCGCGGCAATCTCATCCGCGTGACCGACGGCGCCAGCACGACCACCTACAGCTACGACGCGGCCAACCGCCTCACCAAGGCCGTAATGCCGAACGGCCTGACCTCGACCTACGGCTATGACGCCGACGGCCGCATGGTCCGCGAGGCGGTCGGCAGCTCGATCCGCAGCTACGCCTGGAACGAACAGAGCGCGCTCGGCGACATCGTCTACGAGTCCGACTCCTCCGGCTCTTCGATCGCCTACTCCTACGGCGGCGACGACGTGGTGCAGCGGCTCGGCACGACCTCCGCGTACTACGTCGAGGACGGCCTGGGCAGCATCGTCGGCCTGACGAATTCCGCGGGTGTGCAGACCGACCGCTACCGCTACGACGCCTGGGGCGTCCGCACGCAGGTCCAGGGCTCCACGGCCAATCCCTTCGGCTACCGCGGCCAGTGGACCGACGGCACGACCGGGCTGCAATACCTGCGGGCCCGCCACTTCAGCCCCGGCACCGGCCGCTTCCTCACCCGCGACGTCGCGGCCTTCCGCCTGAACGATCCGATCGATCTGAACCGCTACACCTACGCGGGCGCGGATCCGATCAACGCCTACGATCCGACCGGCTTCTCGGTCGCCATCGAGTACGGGACGATCGCCAAGTACAGCAGCGAGAACGCGACGATCGAGGGCTACTACGTGGGCCGCATCTCGGAGACGCTGCTCTCCTGCGCGATGAACGTGCTCCTCGCGATGTCGGTCGATGCCGCGTGGCGCCAACTCGCCAACCAGCAGATCCCGAACCCGTTCAGCAAGAACGGCAAACCGCCCTGGGAGGGGAAGGCGGACAAGATCACCGTCGCCTTCGGCTGGATCGTAAAGAAGCCCCTCGACATTCCGCTCACGGACTGGCAGGTCGATCCCAGGACCGAGGCGGGCCGGAAGATCCTCCTGGCGAAGGCCGCGATGTTCAAGGCGGGCCCGCGCGAGCTCGCCTGGGCGCTGAGCGGCAGCCGCCTCGAGAAGCTGTTCGAGTTCCTGGGCATGACCGCCGCCGCTCTCTTCGGCATCGACGGCAACTTCCTCGGCAACCTCGCGAACGGCGCCGACCGGTGCGAGAACCACGCAGAGCGGAAGGTCGTGCGCCACGCCGATCCGCCGACGAATGCGCTCCTGAGCGTCGGCGCCAGCCGCGCGGTCTGTCCGACCTGCTACGGAGTGCTCAAGGAGAAGGTGCTCTACTACGGCGGCTGCATCGGTCCGATCGGAGACCGGCGCGCGTGCGTGCCCAAGTGATCCGTTGATCCCCAGGGGCCGCCGGGGAAAACCCGGCGGCCCTTTGTGTTAGCCTTCCCTCAAGCAATTCGTTCTTGCAAGCTTGAAAGGAGGCGTCTCCATGAAGTCCCGCGCCGCAGCTTTCCTCCTCTTCGCGATCCTGTTCTCCGGGGTTGCCCTGGCTCAGGAGCCGACCCTGATCAGCGGTCAGGTGACGAGCGCCACCGACGGCAGCCCGCTGCCGGGGGCGACCGTGATCGCCCCGGCCCTCGGCCTCACCGCTACGACCGACGCGGAAGGGCGCTACACCCTGACCGTGCCGCCCGGCTCCGGGCTGACCGTCGAGCTCCAGGTCACTCTCCCCGAGCATGCTCCCTCCACCGTCGAGGTGGACCTCGTTCCCGGAGCCGTGACCCAGGACTTCAGCCTGGGCGTAGGTTTCTACGAGTCGATCACCGTGGGCTCGCGCGCGGCCGGCGCCGAGGCGGAGAAGTCCGTGCCGGTGGACGTCTTCCAGATCGAGGACATCGAGACCGCCGGCGCCAGCGAGACCAACCAGATCCTCGAATCGCTCACGCCTTCGTTCAACTTCCCGCGGCCCACAATCACGGACGGCACCGACACGGTGCGGCCGGCCACCCTGCGCGGCCTCGGCTCGGATCAAGTGCTTGTGCTCGTCAACGGCAAGCGCCGGCACACGAGCGCGCTGGTCCACGTCAACGGCAGCATCGGCCGCGGCTCGACCGGCGTGGACTTGAACGCCATCCCGGCCTCGGCGATCCAGGAGGTCGAGATCCTGCGCGACGGCGCCGCCGCCCAGTACGGCTCGGACGCGATCGCCGGGGTCATCAACGTCGTCCTCAAGCAGAGCGCCTCGCCCCTCACCGTAAACCTCAAGGGTGGCTCGACCACCCACGGCGACGGTGCCCTGATCGATACCTCCGTGAGCCAGGGCTGGGCGCTCGGTCGGGGCTCCCTCTTCGCCACGGTCGAGTACCGCGACCGCGAGGACACGAACCGCGCCGGCCCGGACCCCCGTCCGCAGGGTTCCCGCGATCCGGTCGAGCAGCCGAACCATCATTGGGGCGACGCGGAGACCAAGGACATCATGGCCTTTTTCAACGGGTCCACGCAGATCGGCGCGTCGGGCTCGACTTCCTTCTACACCTTCGGCGGCGTCAGCCGGCGCGAGGGCTCGGCCGGTGGCTTCTTCCGGCGGGCGAACGAAAACCGCAACATTCCGTCGATCTATCCGAACGGTTTCCTGCCGCTGATCGAGCCCGAGGTGACCGATTACTCCGTGGCCGTCGGCCTGCGCGGCGCGCGCGGCGACTGGTTCTGGGACGTGAGCACCGAGTACGGCGACAACAAGTTCCAGTTCGACGTCTCGAACAGCCTGAACGTATCGCTCGGCCCGACCTCCCAGACGAGCTTCGACGCCGGCGCGCTCGGCTTCGATCAGTTGGTGACGAACCTGGACGTGAGCCGCGGCTTCGAGGTCGGCCTCGCCGGGCCGCTCAACGTCGCCTTCGGACTCGAGCTGCGGCGCGAGGGCTATCAAATCACCGCCGGCGAGCCCGCCTCTTATATCGACGGCGGCTTCCCCGACCAGTTCGGAGCCAAGGCGCCGGCCGGGGCGCAGGTGTTCCCCGGCTTCCGGCCGTCCAACGAGGTTGACGCCAAACGCGACAGCTATGCCGCCTATGTCGACCTGGAGGGCGACCTGCTGGAGAAGCTGCGGATGGGGATCGCCGTGCGCTACGAGGACTACGAGGACTTCGGCAACACGAGCGATTACAAGCTGACCCTGCGCTACCAGCCGGTCCAGTCGTTCGTAGTGCGCGGCGCGCTGAGCACGGGCTTCCGCGCGCCCTCGCTGGGCCAGTCCTTCTTCTCGACGGTGAGCACGAATTTCCTGGCGGTGGGAGGCGTCCTCGTGCCATTCGAGGTGGGCACCTTCCCGGTCGCCAGCCCGGTGGCCCGCGCGCTCGGCGCGAGCGACCTGGAGCCCGAGCAGTCGGAGCACCGCAGCATCGGCCTCGTCTGGAACCCGACGCCTTCGTTCGAGGCGGGCATCGACTTCTACCGAGTCGACATCGAGGATCGCATCGTCCTGTCCGGCAACTTCACCGGCGCCCAGGTGGCAGCCTTGCTCGCGCCGTTCAACGTCACCGGCGCGCGCTTCTTCACCAACGCGATCGACACCAAGACCGAGGGCTACGACGTGACGGCGGGCTGGGGCACGCGCCTCGGCAGCGACAGCACGCTGAAGCTCTCGGTCGGCTACAACGCAACGGAGAACGAAGTGGTGCGGGTCGCGCCGACGCCGCCGCAGCTCACCGGACTCCAGGAAGTGCTCTTCGACGCCATCGAGCGGCGCAGGGTCGAGTGCGGCCAGCCCGAGAACAGCTTGCGGACGGCGGCCGACTGGAAGCGCGGCGGGCTCTTCACGTCGGTGCATGAGAGCCGTTACGGCGAGTACTGCCTCGTCGACCGGCAGGTGGTCGCCCAGGATTTCGAAGCGGAGTGGCTGACGGATCTGGAGATCGGCTACGAATTCCCGCGCTTCACGTGGGCCGTGGGGGCCCAGAACCTCTTCGACATCTTCCCGGACCGCAACCTGGAGCCGAACTCGAACCTGGGGATCTTCACCTACCCGAGCAGCTCGCCCTTCGGCATGAACGGCCGCTTCGTCTACTCGCGCGTGTCGTTCAAGTTCTAAAAGGCTGGTGCGGGCGAGGGGGACTCCCCCTCGCCCACACGTTCGGATGGGTATTCAACGCTTGATGTCAGCTTGTAATTTCGAGTACAACAGTAGGGCTGCCGCCGGCCTTCGGAACTCGCTGGATTCGAGCGATCGCTGCGATGCTGCCCAGGAAGATGCCGCCTATTCTTGGGCGGCGGTGCTCCAGAACATATACCATGTCACCAGTCACAAGGACTCCAACGGGTGACCAGCTTCCCCGGCTTCTCCAATGGATTCCGAGTACATCGTCCTCGCAACCGATTTGCCGTATGCATCCGTAGTCATAGTCAGCCACGAGAACGTGATTGCCGTCAATCGCGAGCCCGAGAAGGCGAGGCCAGCGACTCCGGGGAAACTTCCCTAGTGGATTACCTCCGAGAGTCGTAACAGCCCCGTCAGAGCCTATTCTACGAACACAAGCTCCATCGATCGCATAAAGTACACCTTGTGAGCTCAGCGCCGCAGATCGTATTGATGAGAAGCCCGCTTCGACACCTTGGCCATCAGTGATGCTCCGCTTGCCGCCGGCCAAACGCGTGGTGTTTCCATTAGGCTCAATTCGCACCAGGACCGTTGTCTTACTGTTCTCCTCGGCTTCTTGAAAGCGGTACTCATTTCCCTTCAAGTCAAGCCGTCTTCTGATCTCATCGGGAAGTTCCGACGGGTCGCAGATGCGCCTCACAAAGCCATCGTCGCGGATCCTCCAGACGGTCCATGCTCCCTCTCTTTTTACAAAGGTTTCAGGAGGATCGCCAAGGTAGATGCAGCCGCTGTTATCCAACGCGAAGATCCAATGCGGCGGCTCTGATATTTTTAGCCATTCCAGCAAAGGTGATCCCTTCAGGGAGAGGAGACCTGGATTGATGGCGAAAAAGGTTTCCCGCCAACGTAGGTCTCCTGCGCGGCTGTAGAAGCAGGAGGCTAGGATGCATACAAGAATGACGATTAGCATGGGAACCTGGATTGCCATGCTAAGGATAGTGGCGCGCGGGTTGAGGCGCCATGCACTCTCAATCGATCTTATGTTTCTGAAGATGATAAGACCTTGAATGAGAACGGGTAGAAAGAGCAGCACGCGCATGGCGATGCGCCCGATCCCGCGAGGCCTCCATCGAGCCAGGGTAGGAGGCCTTGTGAAAACCTGCGCCATCGCAAGTGCGTGGTACAGGAAGTTGGCCGTGCTCTCACCGTCGTTGTAGCGGCCTTCGCGATCGGCGATCCTGCGTACCTTCCACAAGCTGAGATAGAGATTTTCATGCTGGCGAGCCATGGCAAAGCAAAGAGTAAAGCAAATGATTGCCAGTCCTATACCTGAGAATGCTCCGAGATCGTTGATGTCAAAGTGGATTCCCAAAAAAGGTATGTTGATTAACAATAGCTCGCTGACGCGCTGCTTCTCGATCTCAGCAAGATGGGCTTCTAAAGAGACCTGTCCATGCTTGCTTTGGCTAACCCAATCAATAGTATTCTGTACTTCGGCGCAGGACTTTTCGTGGAATCCAGCAGCTTTCGGGCCCTGTCTCCGGCAGATTTCCATACGCCCTGCGGGGTCTCTCCATAGTTCATTGCGGACAGCAATTCTAGCCTCGTCCAGACGTGTACTCCACCAGCTTCCGGGAAGCGAATTACGGTAGGCAGCGAAGGCAAGTACGCTGGCCACTGCGGATATGACGATGAGGTGTCGTACTCGGTCGGAAGAGGCAGTGAAAGACTGGACGTATTGAGCTAACTCGTGATCCTCGCTAAGATCTGTGTTTGTCTTGGGGTGTTCAGATGAAGTCTTCCTAGCTGCCGGAGCCATGATGTTCTCCCCTATCTGTTTGAGGTAATTCTAATATGTGGGCCTGAGGGGTAGCAACTCAAGAGAATCGATTTTTCTATATTGGAATGTAGCTGTCAGGTGTTCGGAGCAGAGTGGCTCGCCGACTTGAAGCATCACCAAGTGCCTGGTGGAGTGTCGTCGTGGCCGCTTCCCGCGCCGCCGCTCGCGGAAGAGATCCAACTCCTTCCGGGTCTCGCGGTGCACGTCCTCCGATTCGAAGGCCTCGACTAGGTTCCAGGGTCAGGGCCTTCACCTCGGCGGTCCGGCCCTCGTCGGGAACGGCGCCATCACCAAGTGCCTGGTAAGTGTTCGGCATGAACGGCCGCTTCGTCTACTCGTGCGAGTCGTTTAAGTTCTAAAAGGCTGATGTGGGGCGAGGGGGACTTCCCCTCGCCCCAGGTTCGGCGTTCTGGAGCGAGAAAAGAGCGGTTTGATCGGCGAAGAGAACGGCTTGCAAGGGGATGAGGACAGTTCTCTTGCCCTTGCGAACTGTTCTCACGGCGAAGTGAACTGTCCTCAAGCGCTAGAGAACTGTCCTGAAGGGCGAGAGAACTGTCCTCATGGACGAGAGAACTGTCCTCATGGGGCTTCAAACCGTTCTCTTGCCCTTCCAAACCGTCCGGATCGCGCTACAAACCCTCCTCGTCGCCTCCGGAACTGTCCGCGAAGTGCTCCGAACTGTTCGTTTGCGCTTCGGAGCCGTCCGCAGCTCCTGCTGAACCGTTCCGTTCGCGCTACGAGCCGTCCGGATCGCGGTTGGAACTGTTCGCTTCGCATCTCAAAGCGTCCGCAGCGCGTTCGAACCGCTCTCTTCTCGATCCGAACCGTCCGTATCGCGTCTGGGATCTTCCGCATCACGCCTGGAATCATTCCGTTCGCGTCTCGAGCCGTTCGGGGCGCGTACCGGACGGTTCCCTGCACATGCGGAGCTGTCCTCTTCGCGGGCATAGCCATCCGGCACGCATCGGCAGTGGAGGAGTGGGCTTAGCGAATGTCTTTTCCGCCCAAAGCCGCTCGCGGCTCGGCAGCTATCCGCCACGCTGCTGACGCAGAAGCAGCCGTAAATCTCCGGCTTTGAGAGAGGGATCTCTCGTTCCTCCAAGAAGATGGCTCGATCTCTGGCGTCTCCTGCTCCGCCATCACCAAGTCCTGGTGAGTGTTCGGGTAAGTGTTCAGGTGACTGTAATTAACCCCGCTTCCATGGGAGCGCTCGTCCCCATGGTACGAGTCCCACCTCTCCGCGTATCGGCCTCCCGTCCCTTCGTACGAGCCTCCCGCACCTCCGTACCAGGGGTCGGTACATTGGGACGGGTAGCTCGTGCGTCTGGGAGAGTGGCTGGTACACGCGTACGAGTGACTAGTACGGCCGTACCAGTCGGCGGTACACACGGGGCGGACGCCCGTACGCACGGGGGAGTCGCTGGTACACGCGGGGGAGTCGCTGGTACGCGCGTGGCAATCGCTCGTACGGCTGGGGGAGTCGCTCGTACAGACGGGGCAGTCGCTCGTACACGCGGGAGAATCACTCGTACGCCTGGGGGAGGCGTCCCCCCGCGTGGGGGAGAGTGACATCCCCGTCTGTACCGGGCTCCATCCCCCATGGGAGAGAGAGCCTCCCCGCGTGTACCGGGCTCCTCTTTGCGCTTTTCTTGGCAGTCGAGTTATCGACGATTATCTCAGCGGGAACATTCGGCTGACATGCGTCGATATGGTAATAGCAATGCTTTCGCTTCTGTATTATTCTTTGTACGCGTCTGGTACTATCTGGCCAGAGAAAGCTCGTAGGCGCACCCCGAAGCAGGCAGGGGTGGGGGAGATAAGCGGCTAACACTGGCTTCAAGCGGACGGATACCGCGCTATCGCGCGATCCCGCCGCTTAGGCCCGCAGCGTTCGGCGGCAAGCGAGTAGTGGTTGAGAGACCTTATGGAAGGAAGAGCACACAGGGAAGAGCTGCTTGCGGCTCTTCGTGAATCGCTAGACTCGGGCGATCTGGAAGGCGTCAAGCGAACTGCTGACTCCCTTCATAAAGTTGGAGGCGATCCAGTGGCAGCTCTTTCCAGCATGGCCTTGAACGAGCTACCTGACTGCGATCAGCGAACGTTGGCACTTCGAGCCTTGGAGCATCTCGACTCGAGCGCCGCAGCATCAGTCGCTCAGCGCCTTCGTGGCTTATCGGGGATTGCGGAGCCCAAGGGGCCTCCAGCGGGAAAGGTGTCGACACGGTCGCCGGTAACGCAGGGCGACCCGAGCAAGTGGTGGATATTCGGACCTCTTATTGCGCTTGCAATCTTATGGCCTGCTTACTCGGTCTACCGTTTCAATCACCCGAAGCCCTCAGCGCCCGCAGTTGGAGGTGCAGGCATAGAGACATTGGCTACAACAAACCCGCCGACAGGTCCCTCTGGGCCTCCCAGTTCAGCGCCACAGTACGAGGTAATCGAAGAGAGTCGCCTTCCAGGGATAAAGCTCAGCCTACGTGTACAGCTTCCCGGAAAAGTGACGGAAGATCAGCTGCGTTCAATCGCCCAAGAGATACGCTCCACCTACCCGGGAGAATTCGAACGCATCTTCATTACCTACCACCTTGCTGGAATGCCCCTCGAAGAAGCGGCATGGGCGACGACGCACTTCAATCCCACTCTTGAGGTCAAGATCTTAGGCCCAACTGCCGAGCAAGAGCATGAATTGCAGAACGCACCACAGCAGGCCGACAAAGCGGTGTTGGAGCGCTGGTTCGATCAATCTGCCTTTGTTGGTGGGTCCGTTCGCCTCGTTGAGCGTGGTGGAACTCTATTCATGGAACGCCGATTCACGGATGGGAGCATCTTGACCGAAGAGCTGCGCGAGTCACATGATGCTGGAGTGCGACGCCTGGACAAGGTTGAGGATCACCGCGGTGAGTACTTTACCATCTCAAAGGACGGGTCATTGAACATCTACACCAGCGACGGCCTCCTGAAGACGCTTCCGCCAAGTAGGTGACTGGTCGCGGACCAACGCCTGCAGCGGACGGCTGACGCCGCGCGTATGCCCACAGGCGTTATGCCCTAAGCAGGTGAAGGCTCGATAGCAGAGGAAACTAGCTCTAGGACGAGAATGCTATGACTGATGCTCGCAGTGGATCTGTACCGAAACCGCCTCGTAGCCGCTGGACCTCGTTCATAGGAACTCTTGCCAAGGGGCGAACTGTGCGCAGGCTGGAGGAAGAAGGCAACCCTAAGCACCGCGCCCGCGTCGAGCATAACAAGCACACACTGCTCGTTCACATCTCAGTCGAAGATGGCCGCGGATGGACGACTTTGGCAATAGATAGAGCCACGAGAGAATGGTCCATCGCACAGCGCAGCCGTCAACAACAGGCCGCGGAAGATGCATATGAATTGCTTTACGTAGACGGCGACAAGACCCAACAAGCCGTTGCAGCCGATCGCGCGAAGTGAGGGGCAAGGGGATTACCCTCGCCGCCTGGCTACCGAGTCGTCTGCTTGACAGCCTCGATGAACCGATGTTTGTGCTCCTCCTGCAGGCGCATGTAGTACTCGAGGAGGCGTTTCGGGTCGTGATCGAAACGCTCCGAGATCCGGTGTCGAATCTCTCGGATCTCCTCGATCACGGGATCACGGGGTAGTTGGCTCATCGTTGCCTCCCAACAGCTCCAGGGGCGTTACCAATGCCGGGACGAACAGTCCCAGCATCGTGTTCACTCGTCGAATATGCCCAAACTTGTTAGCATTCGCAAGGTGCTGGCAGTTCCAGGTGACCAGGAAGTCACACTTGTAGTACGAGGCAAGGGCCAGATGCCAGGCGTCACCACCCGGGTCTGCCGGCATGACCTTCTGACGGATGTAGGCTTCAACAACCTCCAGGATGGCCGGCTCAACGGGTAGGATGGGGAGGTCGCGGACCAGGGTGAGGCGCTCTGCGCTACGTTCGGAGAGACCGCCTGCCAGCTCGTTCAACACCGGTTCGCTGGTGACCAACTCATACCGTTCCATCGCACTGTTCCACCACTGGCGAGTCCAATCACGGCGCGCCACGACGTCGGGAGTGGTTCGCACCTCATGGTAGAAGCTGGGGATCGTCGTTTCGACGTAGGCTCGGGGCTTCATCATCAAGGATTCTACCCCTCGCCCACGTTGTAGAGCGCAGCCGTGAGGTCGCGGACCAGGTTTTCGTTGGAGAGGTGGGGCGCGTCGATCTCCAGGCGCTGGCGGTAGTGGGTCCCCACCTCTTCCATGAGGTCATAGCGCGCGCTCGGCTCCAGGCGGTCGGCGCGCATGCAGAGGGTGAGGAGGAACTCCCGCTCTTCCAGGTCCACCCGCTGGCGGATGCGGCGCAGCGCGGACGGGGTTCGCAGCGTGTTGAAGCGCCGTTCCAGGCGGATCTGCCCCTGGGGACGCAAGGGGAGCCGCTCGTGCACCACGAGCGTGTCCGCCAGGATGTCTCCCAGCCGGCGTCGGTCGCGGTCGAACAGCGAGACGAAGCCGCCCACGCCGTAGAACAGCGGCAGGAAATCCAGCGCCCGCACGATGTTCCGCATGAATGACTGCTCCAGCCGGATCGGCAGGCCGCGGCCGTCCACGACCCGCAGCCCGAAGGCGCGTTTGCCGGGAGTGCGCCCCTGGTGCCGGAGCTCGAACCAGATCGGATAGCCGACGAAGAGCACGAAACTGGCCGTGGTCGCGAAGGCCTCGCCCACGCCCGGGCTGAAGACGCCCCGGAGGACGCCGCTCACGACCGAGAGCGTGCCGAGGACGATGACCACGTCGGTCAACAGGGCGAGGAAGCGGCTGCCCAGGCCGGCCGGGCTCAGCCGGATCGGCACGTGCTCCGGCGTGAGGATCAGCCGGTCGCCGCGGCGGCTCCGGATTCCAGGAATCACGTCCGGGCCTCCGGTTGCCGCGGCACGAACAGGTAGGCCATCAGGGCGACGAGGAGGACGAGGGCCACGGCGATCTTGAGCGAGTAGGGGACCGTCTTCGCCGAGAATTGCGAGAAGGAGCCTTCGATCAGCCCGGCGACCACGAGGAACAGCATTACGCCCACCATCATCCGCCAGACCTGCGGCATGGCCCGGCGCAGCGCCGCGGGGCGCGACAGCTCTCCGGGGAAGAAGAGCGCCCGGCCTGCCACCAGCCCGGCCGCCCCGGCGAAGACGATCGACGGCAGCTCCAGCGCGCCGTGCGGTCCCACCCAGGCGAAGAAGAAGAGGCTCACCCCGTCCAGGAGATAGGTAGTGGCGATCGCGCCGAGCAGGATGCCGTTGGTGAAGAGGATCCAGGTGCCTCCGACCAGGGTGAGCGCGGCGAGGCTGAAGGCGAGGAACGAGACCTTGATGTTGTGGGTGTAGAGCTGGGCTCCGAAAAGGGCCGCATCGTCCAGGGTGGAGATCCGCTCTTCCTGCTTCTCGATCTGCTCGACCCGCTCGCGCGGGCTCTGCGAGAAGAACATGGGATCGATGAGCTCCTCTGCCGCGCTGGGCCGGGCGAGCACGGCGAGGACCCCGAAGAGCGCTCCCAGCAGCAGGGCCGCGGCCGCGGTCGCCACGGACCAGGCCTCCTGGCGGTAGGCCTTGGGGATTTCGACGCCGAGGAAGCGGCGAAGGCGTCCGAGGGTCCCGCCCTGGCGGCGTGACCGGTAGATGAAGCGATAGCCGCGGCCGGCGAGCGCGTTCAGACGCTCCAGCAGCTCGGGGTCCGCGGTGAGCGAGCGGGCCTGGTTCAGGTCCGAGGATGCCAGCCGGTAGAGGCGGAGGAGCTCGCGCATGCCCTCCGGCCCCAGCTCCTGCTCGGTGGAATTCTCGGCCCGGCCAAGGACCTCTTCCAGCCGGCGCCAGCGGTCCTTGCGTTCTTCGACGAAGCGGTCGATGTCCATGGCCATGTGCCTGGGGTTGAAACCCCAGGCTAGAAGAGTATCGCGCCTCCCGGCGCGAGCTTCCGGCAGCCTTGGTGACGAGGCGCAGCGTGCTGCGACTCCAGCCCCGGGAGGGGCTGTACCCGTCTAGCCTGGGGTTTCAACCCCAGGCAGCGGCGCATCCTCATGATCCTTGCCTCCTCATAGCAACTGCCTCCTCTTGACTTCCAGGTAGCTGTTGACGGCCTGCACGCCGGCGTCGCCGGGCGCGGTCTCGGCGACCAGGGCGCCTCGGCGCCGCAGCTCGGCCAGGACTTTGCGGCGCTCGATCCAGAGGTCGCGCGCCACCAGCGTGCGGCAGAGCTCGGGCTTGTCCTCCGGCAGGAACGTGGCTGCCGCTGCCATTGCCGGGTCCGAGAAGACGATGACCACCGGCAGGTGTTGCGGGACGAGCATCTCCACGGCGCGCACGATCTCCCCTTCGCCCTCCATCTCGGGCAGCGAGGTGAGGATCAGCACCAGGGAGCGGCTGCGCATCCGGCGGCGGAGATGAGCGCCGAGCGCCAGGTAGTCGGTATGGAGGTACTCGGGCATCACGCCCGCCGCGAAGCCGGTGATCTTGCGCAGGTGGGCGTTGCCGCGGCCCTGTCCCAGGCCCTGCTCGACGCCGTCGGCGAAGGAGAGGAGGCCGACCCGGTCTTCCATCCGGTTGCAGATCGAGGCGAGGAGCACGGCCGCGTTGACCGCGTGATCGAGCCGGGTGATGTGGGCCACACGGGCGGCCATGCGGTGGCCGCGGTCCAGGCAGATCAGGATGTCCTGCGAGCGGTCGAGCCGGTACTCGCGGGTGATCAGCTTGCGGTGGCGGGCCGAGGCCTTCCAGGCCACGTCGCGCAGGTCGTCTCCGATCACGTACTCGCGCAGGCGGTCGAAGTCGCGGCCCTTGCCCAGATGCGGCGCCGCGCGGTTGCCGAAGCCCTGAAGGAACAGCCGGTCGAGCTGCGCGCGCATGCGCTTCACGGCGCGCAGGTTGGGCAGCACGGTGACCTCGGTCGCCTCGATCGTCCGGCCTTCCTCGTCGCGGAGCTGCGCGGGGAGGAAACGCTCCATCCAGCCGTCGAAGGTAGCCGCGACCCAGGGCGGCCCGATCATTGCGGCTCCGCGGGCGACGGCCCGCACCTTGGCCTCGGGCGTCAGCATCTCACCCGGCCGGCAGGTCCCCGCGAAGACGCTGGAGGGCTGCTCCAGCAGACGGGGCCAGGTCTGGCGCACCGTGAGCCGGACCGGGCGCGGGGCGGTCGTGGTGAACCGTAGCGGCAGGTCCTCCTCCTCGTCCAGGGGAAGCACCCAGGCTGCCGGCCGCTCGACCGTGACGGTGATCCGGCGCAGCGCCAGCGCCTCCCAGGCCGCGATCCCAAGCACCACGGCGAGAGCGAGCGCCAGTGCCCAGGTCAGGACCGGTGCGAACGGCACCAGCAGGGCCGCGAAGCAGAGCCCGAACAGGGCGCGGATCAGGAGGCGTCCGGGGCGCATTATTGATCCCGTTCCCCCTCTCCCCGGCCCTCTCCCCCGTGCCGGTGGAGAGGGAGAAAAGCATCCTTCCTCATCTCGGCACTTCCACCTTTTCGAAGATCTGCCGGAGGATATCCGCCAGGGTCGTGCCCTCCATCTCGGCCTCGGGCGTGAGGATGACCCGGTGGACCATGACCGGGCCGGCCAGCTCCTTGACGTCGTCGGGGGTCACGAAGTCCCGGCCGCGGAGGACCGCGAGGGCGCGGCTGCTCTCCAGCAGGGCCAGGGAGGCGCGCGGGCCGGCGCCGATGTGGATGGCTTCGTGGTGGCGGGTCGCGGTGACGATCCCCAAGATGTAGCCGAGGATGTTCTCCTCGACCCGCACGGCCCGGGCGGTGACGTCCCGGGAGACCAGGATCTCGTCCGGGGTGAGGACGGGCGAGAGCTCGCGCACGGCGTCGTCATGCAGGCGCCGGCCGGCCGCGTAGGAGGAGAGCATCTGCGCCTCCTCGGCCTTCAGTGGGTAGTCGATGCTGATCTTGAGGAGGAAGCGGTCGCGCTGGGCTTCAGGGAGAGGATAGGTGCCCTCGAACTCCACCGGGTTCTGCGTGGCGAGCACGGTGAAGACCGGGGAGATGACGCGGCGCATGCCGTCCAGGGTCACGGCCTTCTCCTGCATGGATTCCAGGAGCGCCGCCTGGGTGCGGGGCGGCGTGCGGTTGATCTCGTCGGCGAGGAGCAAGTCGGCGAAGATCGGGCCGGCGCGGAACTCGAAGTCCTGCGTCTTCTGGTTGTAGATGCTGGTCCCCAGCAGGTCGGCCGGCATGAGGTCCGGGGTGAACTGGATGCGGCTGAAGCGGGTGCCGAGGAGGCGCGACAGGGTGAGCGCCAGGAGCGTCTTGCCCGTGCCCGGAACCCCTTCGAGCAGCGCGTGCCCGCCGGCCAGCAGGCAGACCAGGAGCTGCTCTTTGACCGACTTCTGCCCCATGATGACCCGGTCGAGCCCCTGGCTGAGGAGCCGCCACTTGTCCGCGACCTCACTTACGCTTTGCATCCTGCAATCTCCTGAAGGCCTGGTTGATCGTGCGGAGCGCCTGGTCGAAGCGCTCGCGGGAGAGCTCTTCGCCTGGTATCAGGCGGGAGGGGACATACCCGTCGAGGAGGGCCTTCGACCGCTCCTCCAGGGCTTTTCCCCGCAGGCCGGTTTCCACGGCCACGGTATGGGTGAAGCTCTCGTAGAAGAGGAAGACCGCATCGCCGCGCTGGAGCGCGCGGTCGTAGAGGTCGGCCAGCGAATCCAGTAGCTCGACCGCATCTGAACGCGTTTCTCCCAGGTCACTGCGTTCCTCGCGCTCGGGCGGTCCGAGGCGCCTGGACGAGCGCCAGAAGGCGGCGCCGGTCGCGATCAGGCCGAGAAGCAGGAGCGGTCCGAGGCCCCAGTCCGCAAGGATGTCCAGGATGCCGCCCGAGTCGTCCAAAAGGTGGGCGCGCTCGTCGAAGAGGACCGGGCGCCGCTCCGGCACGCCGGCGAGCGCCTCCAGCAGGGCCAGGTGGTGCGCCTGCCCGAGATGGGGGTTCTGAAAGATCTCGGGAGTCGCGAGGAAGATCACGTCGCCCGCGCCCAGAGCCTGGCGCACGACGAGCGGAGACTCGCCGGCGAGGAAGACCGCATGGCCGCCGGGTAAAGCGGGCAGCGACAGCGAACGGGCGGTTGGCGGGACCAGGTTGGCCACGCCGGGCCAGAGAGGGAAGACCTTGCGCACCGGCTGCTTGCCTTGCAACTCCTCGGCATGGCCGGAGCCGTAGATGCCTGCGAAGGCGAGGACCAGCCGTCCGCCGCCTCGCACCCAGGCCTCCTCGTCGGGGCTCAGAAGCCGGACTACCGGAAGCTTCTCCTTGATGCCGGCCTTCTTCCGCCGCTCCTTCTCCTCCTTCGCGCGGCGCTCCTCCTCCTCACGAATTTTCCGTTGGAGCTTGTCTCGGGGACCCTCTTCGTCCTTACCGTCCTTTTTGTCCTTTGGGTCCTTTTCGTCTTCTGAATCCTTTTTCTCTTCCTCGTCTTCGAGGAGGATCGGCCCCAGCAGAGGCTGCACCCGAAGCACGACCCCGTTCGCCGGCAGATCCGCGGTCTCGATCCGCCGGTGGAGGGTGTCGGCGTTGGAGCGCTCGCGGAGGTAGGCGAAGGCGAGAGAGAGTCCTTCCTCACCGGTGTTGAAGACCGAGCCGGGCGAGAAGGCTTCCTGGGCGGAGCGGCGGTCGTAGCGGACCCAGACCAGGACTCCTGCCAGGTAGAGCGCGGCCGCGAGGGCGGCCAGGCGGAAGCCGCGGCTCACGCAGCCCGCTCCCGGACCGCCGAGAGCAGGGACAGGGCCATCTCTTCGGATTCACGCAGGGCTTCGGGCGTGCTGACGTCGCGCCCGTACCACTCGCGCTCGAAATGGCGGGTGATCTCGACGAAGCGCGAGCGCCACGCGGTGCCAGGCGGCACGGCCGAGACGTACTCCCAGTTCGTGCGCCCCTTGCGGTAGTGGAGCGTCCCGGCGCGGTAGAAAGCCACCAGGACCGCGTGGTACCAGGCCCGGATCGCCTCGCGTGCCCGGCCGGCCGCGGCCAGCTCGCGGGCGTAGCGCTCCCACTCGTTGGCCTCGCGCGAGAGCGGGTCGTCGTCCGCGGAGGAGGGCAGGGGAGCGGGTCCGGCCACGGCCGGGGCCACGCCGCGCCGCCGGTTGCGGAGCACGCGCCAGCCCACCCAGCCGAGCACCAGGGCCAGCACGACCACCAGGGCTGTCACGACCACCAGGTTGAGCCCGATCCCCGATCCGCCGGAGGAGCGGCCCGAAAACAGGAGGTCCAGGAGCCAATCCCAGATCTTCTCCAAGAAGTCGCTGATGGCCTGGGCGATCGGCTCGAGGAACCCTGCGAGAGCGGCGAACAACCCGCCGTCCTTCACCTCCGGCAGCCTGCCGCCCTGGGGCAGCGCCGCGAGGGCTTCCCGGGCGCGGACCTTCTCCAGCAGCTTCGGGTCGGGTGCGGGCGGCTTGCTGCCTTTGTCCTCGATCGATAGGGCGGCGACGAGCTGGCCCAGCGCGGGCACGGCGCCGCGAGCGGCCTGAAGGTTGGCCGCGGTGGCGATGGGGCCGAGCACGGAGCGGTCCGGCTCGACCTGATCCTTTCCGAATGCAATCCGGTCCTCCAGCAGACCTCGGGCGTCGGTCCTTGCCCTCACCCAGTCGTTCGCGCGGAGGCTCCCTTGGATTCCTTCAAGCCGTTCCCGGTAGCCCGCCGGGGAGATCGTTTCGGCCGCGGCAACCCCGGGCAGCAGCAGCGCTGCGAGCAGGACGACACGGACGATCACGGACTGACTCGGACGATCACGGACATCGGAGACCGGATTGTCCGTGCTCGTCCGTGCTCGTCCGTGTTCGTCCGTGTTCTGCTGGATATCCGCGAACCAGGCGGCCAGATCCTCGCCGCTCTCGCGGGCCCTCACCCGCCTCACGGCCGCCACCAGGGCGGCGATCCAGAACGGCTCCACGACCGTGACCGCGCAGGCGATGAGCAGCAGCAGGTACTGCTGGTTGTCCGGAGTCAGGGTGACCTGCCACCAGGAGAGGTCCAGGCCAGAAGCTCCGCCCGCGAGCCAGAGCCCGAGAGCGAAGAGGAAGAACAGGTTGATGAGGGCGAGCAGCAGGGCCACGGCGAAGATCGCGGTCAGCCCCAGGAACGGGAAGAACGGCCGCAGCGCGCGCATCGGCAGGGCGAGCGATGCCAGCGGCCCGGGGCGCTCCTGCAGGTACGACGTGGCCGCGGCGAGCCCGGCATAGAGGGCCAGGAGGGGCAGCGCGACCACCGTCCATCCGAAAAGGACCAGGAGCAGCTCGGCGACCATCGCCGCGTAGGCATAGGCGGCGAACGACGGGAAGGAGGGCCGGAGAGCCCTCAGCGGAGCACCACGGCCGGCGGCGCGGCCCGAAAGAGCGAGCGCGCAGGCCCGGGCGAAGACCGCCCGTCCCCACAAGGCCGGCAGCAGGGCGAAGGCGACGAGCCAGGAGAGCGACAGGAGGTAGGTGACGTAGTCCGTGGCATTGTCGCCGAGCTGGAGGAGCCGGTTGAAAAAGTGGGCCTCCAGGAAGCGCAACGGGAGCGCGGTCAGGGCGAGCAGGCCCGCCCAGCCCGCGACCTCGCGCGGCACGAGCTCGGCGGCCTCGTCGAGCACCGCCGTCACCGAGACGCCGCCCGGCTTCAAGAAAAGCCCTCCATGAGGATGGCGCCGATCCAGCCCCGCAGAACCGTGACCGTTGCCAGCAGGGCGAGCGTGAGCAGGACCATGAAGACCGTGCGCACGGTCGTGCCGCGCTCGCCTACGGTGGCGCGGCGCAGGGCCAGGCAGGCGGTGCAGTGATGCATCCCCTCCCAGAGGGTGGAGCAGGATTGGCAGATCGGCTTGCGGCAGGAGACGCAGATCGCCAGGGCGGAACGGTCCGGATGATAGAAGCAGTGCGCGGGGGCGGCCATGGGGTCGTAGGAGGCTTTGTCTGGTCGAAGTCGTGCGAGCGTATGGGACGTTGCGGTAGAATTCTACCGTTCACCCGAGGAAACGCCCAGAGGGGGCTGCGGCCCTGAGACGACGGGTCGGAAGGGGAGATCTCATGCCGTGCAAGAACCATCCATTCGTCGAAGACCGATTGACCCGCTGCTCGCGGTGTGCCGAGGCCTTCTGCCCGGATTGCATCGTCGAGATCGGCGGGCTGCCATACTGCCTGAGCTGCAAGACCGAATCGATGCGCGACCTGCGCTCGGGCGTGCCGGTAGGGGTGCTCGACATGGCCTCGATCGGCCGCCGGTTCGTCGCGATTTTCATCGATGGCCTGATTGTGACGATCCCCATCATAGCCCTGATCTTCCTTGTGTTCCTGCCGCTCGGCCTTTTGAAGGCGCAGGCCGGAATGGAGGAGTTTCCGCCGGCCCTGGCGATCTTCGGCAACATCTTCGTGAGCTTCATGGGCGCCGCCGCCTACATCCTCTACGAGGGGCTGATGCTCTCCTCGGGCGGGCAGACGGTGGGCAAGAAGGCGATGAGTGTCAAGGTGGTCACGGCCGAGGGGAGCCAGCTCACCACCGGCCAGGCCTGGGGGCGTGCGGCCTCGCGCCAGATCCTGGGCATCGTGCCCTGCCTCGGCCTGATCGACTACCTGGTCGCCTTTGGCCAGGAGCGCACCACCATCCACGACATGATGGCCAAGACCCGGGTGGTGAACTCGGAATGACGGCATGGCCCCCCTGACTGCTACTGCGCGCGCCTACACAGGGCCCGAGTGCCCGCGGTGCGGCGGCTACGTCGACCTCGACCGCATGGTGGCCGGGGAGCACCGCTGCGTGAGCTGCGGCGGCATCTTCCTCGCCACCCCGTTCCGGCCGCCTGTATTGCGGGAGCGGGTGGGAAGCATGGCCGAGGCCGGACCCGAGGGCGCGGTGCCCTGCGCCCGCCACGTGGGCAACGCCGCGGTGGGCAACTGCAGCCGCTGTGGTGTCTTCATGTGCAATCTGTGCCGGATCGAGATCGAGGGCCAGGAGCTCTGCCCGGGCTGCTTCGACCGCCTGACCGCGGAGGGGGTCCTGTCCGGGGCGCAGACGCGCATCAGGGACTACCGTGGCATGGCGCTCTCCCTCGGAGTGCTCGGGCTCCTGCTCTCCTGCTTCGGGCTGATCACCGGCCCGGTGACCCTCTTCTTCGTGGCGCAGGCGGTCCGCCAGAAACGCCGCTGGAATGAGAAGGGAGGCATGCCCGCGCTCGTGATCGCCGGCCTGCTCGGGGCGACGCAGATCGCAATCAGCATCTTCGTCATTGTCAGCCTGTTCACCCCCTTGTTCGGAGTCGGATGAGCGAGCCGCTGCGCCACCCCCGACGCTACCTGGGCAGGGCTCAAACCCTGTCGGAGCGAGTCCGCACCTACTGGACCGACGAGGCCCTGGAGGTGGATCGGGCCGACAACTACGAGATCCGCCGGCGCCGGGTCTTCTTCGACGAGATCCTGCTGGTCACCCTGCACAGCACGCGCGGGGTGCTGGTCTCGATCCTCCCTCTCTTCCTGGCGCTGTTCTTCGTGATCATGGCCCTGGCGTTGAGAGACGAGCCGGACGCGAGCCGGGTCTTCTGGCTCCTGGCAGCATTCTTTGTCGCTTCTGCCGTGGGAGCGGCGCTCGCTCCCGTCTGGGTGGTCACGGTCTATGGCAAGCGGACCCGAGCCCGGATGCACTTTCGGATGAGGCAGCGCAAGGCGCGGGAAGTCTACGCCGAGATCGCCCAGGCCGCGGCCGACGCGCAGCGCGCGCTCGCCCTGCGCCTGGCGGCTGAAATCCCGAAGCCGCCTCTGCCGCCGATACCGCCCGAGGTACCGCCTCTCCCTCTCTCGGACTCGGATCCTCCAAGCCTTTGAACGGCCAGGTCTAGCCCGCGGCGGGCAGTCCATGCCCTTGAACGGATGGTGCCGGCCCTTCGCCGGCAATCCATGCCTTTGGATTTCACAGCTTGCCGGCGAGCGGCCTGGCCAAGCCGCTGGACGGCTGGCTTTGCCCTGCCTACCGTTCCTGCCGAAACTCTTTTTCCAGGAAGCTCCGAAGCGCGATCCAGGCAGGGATGGCCAGACCTGCGCCGGGAAGCACCGCCGTCCATTTCAGGAATGCCAGAGACGCCCGCACACGGCTGGAGAGCTTAGGGTCCAAAAGGTCGCGCCAGAGAAATGGCCTCGCCAGCCAGTGTCCAAAACGCCGAAAGAGAAGCAAGCTCCAGGCGGGTGCCAGGAGAGCAGTCCCGCCTAGGATACGCGTGGGCCAGCCGCCGAGCCTGGCGTTGAGACCGATCGGTATGCCTATAAGAGCGATCGCCAGGAACGCGAAGCTCCAGAACGCGGATGTCCCTAGATCATGACTTTTCACGCTGCTGGGGAAGAAGAAGAGCCAGGCTAGTACGGCGAGGAGGGCTCCGCCATAGCCGATGAGGAGGCCGAGCTCCGCTTGTCGCCCTGCGACCCAGGCGAACCCGACCTGGGACCCTGCCAGGAACGCCAAAGGGGTTAGAAGGAGATAGCGCCCGAAGATTAGGAGATCGGACTTCGCAAGGCCGGAGAGCCGTAGAAACCGGGCGATCACAGCACCCGTCCAGATTATCAGGCCGATACCGCCTAGCGCGACCGCGAAGAAGGTCGCGAAGTGAAGCGTGGCATCGACGGTGGAGCCGAGGCGTGGGAAGCGTTCCACGAGAATCGCCAGTCCTGCCACCAGCGCTCCCCCTTCCAGCAGGAGAAGCGCCGTCTTGAGTCGGTAGAAGGACAGCAGATCGCGGTCGAGCTCTCCGGCCCGGATCGGCCGATCGTGCAACCGAGGACGCCGCCACTGTTGGAACCAGGGCGCAGCTCTCCTGCGGGTACGGAGCGTGTCCTGGAACTGCCGCCACAGCGGGAGGCGGTCGGCAGAGCTCCGCTGTGCCCAGGCGCTCCAAATCAAGGTGTTCGTGCTGCCGCCCGTCTGCAGGATTACCGGGACGAGGGCGCTTGCCATCGGCCCCGGGAAGGGCAGGAATGCAAGCCAGGGAAGCACACTTGGCAGCGGCCCGCTCCAAGTCTGGTGCAGGCGAGCGGCTTGGGACCGAGAGGTAATGAAGGCAACAAAGTGGAGGAGAGCGCAGACCGCCACAATCACAGGAGGCCGAGCCCTGCGCGCCAGCCAAGCAGCCCAGAGCATCGGAAGGGCGAAACCAAGCCCCATAAAGACGGCGAAAATTCCGGAGGTGTAGAGATGCAGAAGTCTTCCAGAAGAGCGGGACCTGGACGGCGAATGCGAAAGGCAAAGCGAAGGTCCAGGGCGATGGCCTTGAAATGCCCAGGGCGGCCGGCGCTCCAGGAGCAACCTCCAGGCTGGCAGCAGTGCGAAAGAAAATAGCGGGAAGCTGCCAGCGACGAACCGGACGACGAGGAGCCAGCGCGGCATCGCCCGTTCGGCGGAAGTCTTGGCCGAGAGGAAGCGGTCGAGAAGCCAGCCATGCAGAGGCATGACGAGAAACGAAGGTGCCAGCCAGTCCAGCACGCGATCTCCGATGAAAGAAGGAGGCCAGTCGCGGAACCAGAGGGCCGGCTCCAGCAACAGAAGGACCGCGACAGAGACAAGGCTCACGATGAACGTAGCATCCTCCGGCGTCCAGCCGCCCCAACTCGAGCGCCCCATGACGTCCAGCGAAGTGCGGCGCCATCGGCGGTGAACCTCCTCGGCGCGGCTGGTGTTGTCTTCGATCATGGTCCGTGCGGCCGCCCACGAGCGCTCCATCCCCGGCCACAGGCGATGATGGGCGTAGATCCAGAAAGGAATGAAAAGGCCTCCCAGAGGGAGTGCCGCAGTGAACGCCACGGCAGCCAGGACGGCGCGGTCCCTTCGTGGCAGCCGGCGATCGGCAAGAGAGCGCAGAGTGAATGGGCGCAGCAGCCACGGACCCAAGGCCAGGAACAATCCCAGGCTCCAGACCGGGGCAAACAGAAAGGCAGTTTCGAGGCTTCGGACCAGGCCCGGCTCAGGTTGAAGCCCGAGAACAGCACCCAGAATCGTCAGCTCGAACCAAAGCACGAACCAGAGTGCGCCCGTGGGGTCCGATTGCACAGGAGAACCAGCGAGCGCCGACAGCGGCATCAAGACGACAAGCAGCAGTAAAGCTGAAAATCCAACCGCGGTCAGGAACAGCCCGGCTGAAGAGATGCATCCGTACGCCAGCAGCGAGCCCGTGACAAGCCCCGAAAGGCAAGTCACCGGAACCAGGGCCAGATAGCGGCCGTACGGATGCTTTTCCAACTCGCGCAACACAGGCCAGGAGCCGGTCAGTCTTGCGGCCATCGCTGTCACTGCGAGGAGGAGACCGGGTAGTGCGGGTAGCACAAGCAGGATGACTCCGCTCTGGAAGCGGGTCAGGTACAGGCCCAGGCTCCAGCCGGCGAGCCGGGCCGTGAGCCATGCCAACGCCGCGGCGTCCAAGGCCAGGAAGAGAGCCTTCATTCGGAAGAACGCCAGGCGGTGAAGCTCTGCATCGCCGGTTCTCCTGACAGAGTCCAGACGCGCGTCCATCGGCATGTCCCTGACTCGTTGGCGGTCGTGAACGACCTGCATGAGACTCTCCTCCCTGGGATGGAAGGATGCCGGGTGCATGACGGCCAGGCTCAGAATCCCCAACCCGGGAAGAAGCAGAAACCACGGTAATATCCGCAGCCGGAACGCTGACGAGTCAGCTCGGTTCCGGCCGTAGAAAGCTCCGCAAAGCGCGGCCCCCAGGTGTAGGGTCGCGCATGCCCCCAGGAGCATCGCTTTGCGGGAGGGTCCCAATGGACCATTCCCGGCCAACCATGACACTCCGCTGAGAAGAGGAGAGATCTGGCAGGCGATCACCCAGAGGATGAACCACGGAAGATGTTGACCGCGTCTCCGAATCCATTGTTCAGCCAGCACCTCCAGACGGCGAGGAGGAGAGGGACGGAGAAGCTGGAGACCGGCCTCGGGTTTTCGCCAAAATGCCCAGGCAGGATGCACTTGGGCGATCCATCTCCAGGCAGGCACGAAGGCAAGCCCGATGATTGGCACGCCCGCTGTGAGCGGCCGCAGGGCTCGAAGCCAGACGGAAAGATGTCGATCGCCACGCGTATGAGAAGAGATCCACCGGTCGAGAATCCAGGCGTTGATGGCCGTCAGCAAGAGTAGGATGGCGCGCCCGGATGGAGTCAGTCCGAGCTCGCTCAGGAAGGTGAGCGGCTCCCCCTTGCCCGACACCAACGCCAGTTCCAGGAACGTGGCCGCGACCAGGGTACCGACGATGCCAAAGCCCAGGTAGCGCTCGGTGCTCCACCCCTCCCAGCGTGATCTGCCAAGGTGGTCCCAGCGGTAACGCGGCCAGCGGCCCCAGATGCCGGCGAGTCGAGTTCGGTCGATCTTCACGGCCGCGAACAGCTCTCCCACGCATCATCCTCCCGGGTTGACGGTAGAGCCGAGCTCCAGGGCTCGCTTCAGGGCTGCGCAGGCTCCTTCCGCCCATCGCGCCCGGTCACCTTGGGCGGTGCCAAGCTCCGGTGCGAGCCGGGCGTGTAACCAGAGTCGCAGCGCGATCTCGCCCCGTTCCCGTCCGCCGGTCCGCAGCGCCTCCCGCACGGCTTTCCCCAAGTCAGGAAGTATTTTTGGAGAGGAGCGCTTCCACAGCAGGCGAACCAGGGGCTCATGCTCCGGAGAGGAAGGGTCGACCTCGCCGCGGGCGGCCAAGGCGGCCAAGGTCGGATACCAGCTGTCCTGATCGGGAGAGAGCCACACATCTGCTCTCTGCAATGCCTCCGGGATCGAAAAGAGGGACCGCAAGGCCAGGTTCTGTTCTGGCGGCAGCCAGGAATTTCGGATCAGGCGCAGTCCCAACTCATCCCGCTCCGCACCTGCGGGCAGGCGCTCCAGAGCCGCGCGCGCCGTCTCCGGCGCCGGAATTGCGAGGAGGTATACGAGCGCCCGGACCTCCTCCAGGTCAGGGCTTGGCTCGCTGAGCCGGCGGCTGGCTTCCTTGAGTCTCTCGCCAGGTGGCAGGAGACACAGATCGAACAGTCTCGCGTGGCGCGGATCAATAGGGAAGGCGAGACCCTTCCGGAAAGCGTGCAGCACCCGAGGAGCTACCTTCTTCGGCAGACGGTCCAGGGTTGCGGTCAAAATGGGGAGGACCTCGTGCCAACCGGTTCGGATCTCCTCCAGCGCAGCGCCGGCATCGGTTTGGAGAGGGAGCCTCGCCACTGCTTCCAGCACTTCGGCTGCCTTACGGGCTCCACGCCATTGCCGGGGAGCGAGGAAGATCGACGGCATCGGCGCGAGCAGCCGCTCAAGGGTTTCCAATCGTTTCGACCAAGGCACCGAGTCGAGCCGTGCGAGCCGGCGGGCGGCTTCCTGAAACTCTGCCACGGCCCGCCCGCCGCCTACCTGAGCTCCGAGCTCGGCGACCTGAGGCGTAACGGCAACGAGGCGGCTGTCCGTATCGGCGTTGAAAGCGGACCGGACCATCTCGATCGCCGCAGCGCGGTCCGGCCGGCCGCCGTAGAAGGACTCCTGGAATGCCAGGGAGTGCCAGGCGAGCCGGAGGAGTGTCTGGAGACGGATGCTGGTCTCTTGAATGGCACCGACGTGCTTCTCCGCCAGCCCCGAGAGGTCGAAGGGTAGCTCCAGCAGCGTGGAGATTCCCCGGATTTCATCCTCAAGGACGTCGACCCTGGCCATGGACCGGTAAAGAGACTGTGCGGTAAGGAGATCACCTCGGGCCTCCTTGATTGGAATTGATTCAAGCAAGGCGAGGAGCCGTCGCCGGCGATCTCGGATCCCTTCAGCGACCTCGCGCGATCGAAGCTGCGGTGCCAGGATGGCGCGGAGCTCGTCCTCCTCTTCGGGTAAGAGCCGGCCAATCACTCGGTCCAGGTCCCGAGTGCTCTGCCGAAGGAGGCAGAGTCTGGATGTCGCCCTGATCAGCAGCTCCTTGCGGAGCTGAAACCCTTCGGCGGCGCTGGGGGAGGCTGCGGCGGCGTAGCGCTCCGCATCCTCCAAGAGAAGGTCTGCCACCTTTTCGCAGGTGGTCTCGCGTGCCAGGGTCAGCAATGTGTCGGGATGACTTGCTGGGGACCAGACGACACTTTCCAGTTGAGCCTTGAGCTCGTCCTCCCGGAAGAGGGCCACGAGATCCAGGAAGCGGCGGAGGTCTCCCGCGGGAGCCTCGTAGCGCACCTCGTAGAGAAAGCCGGCGATGGCTCCCACTTGGTTTCGGACCTCTTCAATGGGCCCGCACGGCCGGGCCGCGACGTAGCGCAGGCTCCAGTGGAGGCGTTCCGGTCCATCCGGGATCTCTCCCACGGCCGCCAGTGCCGCGGCGGCCTTGCCGTGGTCGCGCCGGTGCTCCAAGTCCACCACCCGAAGCGCTGCTCGGGCCGTGGAGTCTTCGATCTTGGCATAGAGGTCTTCGAGCCGGTTCGGGTCCAGCCGGACGATCACGTCACGCCCGGCCTCGACGAGCTGCGCCGACCATGGCACGGGCTCATTTACTGCCCAGTCCTCCCAGGCGGAGAGGGCAAGTTCGGAATGGGATCGGGCGAGGCGTCCAAGGAAGGTGGCCAGGGCCAGTCTCCTCATCTTAGGCTCGTTTCGGAAGAGGGCTCCCAGCTTTTTCAGGATGGCTTGCGGGTCGTCCAGCGCTAGGGCAGCCAGGGCTTCAGGGGCGATCTCCAGGAGGAGCCGGGGATCCGAGACGGCTTCCAAGGCATTCCAGAGGCCGGGGTTGTGCAGGTCGCCTCGGTCCAGCCAGGCCGCGGCGATGGCTTGGCGAATCCGGGGGTGCTCGGATTCCGGAGCGAGCTTCGAGAGGCACAACGGCCAGAGCGCATCGAGCTCTGGCCCCAGGAGCCGGCCGATCGTAATCAGGGACTGAACCCTGGCACGAGCCTCAGGCTCCTCGCCGATTCCAGTGGCTGCAACCTCTTGGAGATCCTCAGAGATAGCCCGGCGGAGAGCTCCAAAAGGCTCCCGGCCCGAACCGCAGGCACTGGCGATCACCGCGCGCGCTTCGGCGCGATGGATCGGCTCCGCGATCCGGGCAGCGATGTCCAGGGCCAAGGGGATGCGGTCGCTTTGCGTCAAAGCCCGCAGGATCTCGGGAGCCGCGAGATCTTCGGCGAGTGCCCGGAGGTTGCAGGCGAGGGCGGCAAACCGCACGAAGCGGTCCCAGTCACCGACCTTGATGGCACAGGCGAGCACATGCTCCTCGACATCCTCGCCAGGTCGCTGAAAACCGTGCGCCTCGGCCATTTCCGCTAGGAAACCTCTCTCCTCGATCAACTCGCAAAGCCGGCACCACTCCAGGCTGCGTGCGAGTTGATCGATCAGATGTCGAGGGCGAAGGGCCTGCAGCTCCTTTTCGACGCGCTCCGGATCGACGATCTCCTGCCACTCGTCCGGATCGAAGAGCGGCTCGCCTTGTCCTTCCATGGCCTACCAGAGCTGTTCGGAGATGCGCCGGTGCGCTTCCTTGAGATTGACGCGCTCGTCTGCCACCGGGTCCTTCTCCGCGATGAACTCGGAAAAAGTGGCGTGATAAAGGCGGAACCGTTTGCGGGGCTGCCCAGCTTTATCCTCCGACCGCTCCACATAGAGGAACTGGGCCCAGTCCTGGAGCACTTCCATGGCACGGCGCCGCTCCGGAAGCTCGGAGAAACGGGTGATGACATCGACCGAGATCGGTTCCTGGAATGCAGTGAGTGCCACCAGTACCGGGAGCTGGATTTTGAACCATTCCTCCTCGTTGCGGCTGCGCATACGTCGCCAGTGATCTTCGTAGTAGCTCACCAGGCCGACAGGAAGGGTCCGGAAGGAGCGATCGCGGTAGGCACCCCTTTCGATCTCCGGCAGCACGTGGCGCAGGTACATGAAATTCCCTTCGCTACGGTCGACCATTTCAGCGACGAAGGAGTCGTCGTCCAGGCTCTGCGAGGCCAGATAGGCCCGAATACCGGCGGAGGAAAGACGACTCTCGGTGTAATCGCGGATGTCCTCCAGGTTGTGAGTCGACTTTGCATCGATGTCGAAGGGCTCCTGCTTGCACTGGACGTGCAGGGGAATGTCTCCTCGGCGGCTGCTGACAAAGATGTAAAAACCCTCGGGGAGGCTTACGGGAAGATAGAGAGGGTTGGCTCCCGGAGCCAGGAGGCTCAAGTCGGTCTCGTCCAGAGCGTCCACGACGAGCGCGGCCCTTTCGCCCGGCTTCAGCCGCGCCGAGACCTTGTCCAACAGGCTGTTGAGAAAGCGCGCGCTCTGGCCGGCATCCGGTGGCAGGGGAGAGGGCTCGAGCCCATAGGTGGCGACGAGTTGGGCAGAGATGTTCCGGACGAACTGCTCAGGCCGCTGTATGCCCTCCGTGCGCACATTGAAGTGATGAGGAAACCTTTCCCTTTTCACGAGCTCTGCCATCATGGCCGTCTTGCCGATTCCGGGATCTCCACGAAGAATGAAGTAGCCCCGGGAGTTTTCCCGGGTGAACCGCGCGATGGCGTCGAAGATCCAGCGGCGGCCGATGAAGCCTTCCGTCTTGTCCCGGATCAGCCTGGAAAAATCATGGATCTCGGAGCGGACTTCCTGAGCGCCGGAATCGGTGATGGCCGCCGGAGCCGGCTCGAACAACCGGCCGTCCCAACTGCGCAGGAACAAGGCCGGAGTCGCCCACTCCGAAGAGCCCGGATCGCCCAGGAGCACGGCCATGCGCGCCTCGGTCGTCGCTGCATCGACAGGGTCGCCGGCTGCAATCCGTTGGTAGAAGGTCTTGCTGAAAAGACCGGCAGCCTCATCCATGATCGAGAACTGCATCGCCAGAACCGCCGGCATCCCGCCCAACACCAGGGCGGAGGCGATTCCGGCAAAGGGATCGAGCCCGGTTTCCTGGGCCGAGCAAGCCGTCCGGCAGGCATTGAGAAAGGCCAGCCTCAACGAGGGAAAGTCCCGCAGAAGGTGGGCCAGGATGCGCCCCGGTAGCCGGACCTGCTGCCTCTCATCGTCCTCGAGCAGGAGTGCGCCTTCTCCGTCCTGGGCGTCAAAGCTGCCATGGCCCATGAAGTGAAAGACGTGGAAGGGCTCCTCGTGCAGCTTCTCCCGGATGCCCTGTGGGGTGGCATTGCGGAGCCATTGGACCCGGACGCCGGGAATCTTCTCGAGAGCTTTCTGGATCTTCTTGGCTTCGGGCTCGAGGTCGAGCGATTCGGTGCCGGGTGGGCAGGCCGAGGCGAGCAGGACGCGGAGCGGCGCAACGAGGCGGGGCCGCACTCCGCGCGGGATGTTGAGGTAGCGGACCAGAGGAGTCGCACGACCGAGGGTGAGGAACTCGCGCCGCTCTTTCCAGAACAGGGTTTCCCAGGGCAACTGGCCGAGCAGGATGATCTCGGGATCGAAGCAGAGCTTGATCCGAAGGCCGTGCTCACCATCTCCAGGCAGCGCCGCCAAGCTCTCTGCAAGGAGGCGGCGGAGCCCATCGGAGAACAAGGCTTCGAAAAGCCGTGTCCCGACCGCCTCCGGCTGTACAGGTCGGCTTTCGTCGTCGAACCCGTTCCGGAGGGCCTGTAGATCTGCAGGTGTGAGAGGCACGCGGAATGTGCCCTGTCCATCGCCGGCCGGGCAGTGGACAGTCACCGGATGGTCCTCCCCTTGCGGGGGATGGATCTGCACGAAAAAATCTTCGTAATGCAACGGGCACCTCCCGAAAATGCCAGATCGTTGGGGTAGACACGGAAGAATCCGTTCTTGTTTACGAGGAGCCGCTCAACAAATCGACTGCCCGTGGGGTCCTCATAGCTGCCGATGAAAGGGGCGGCACCCTATGCAGGCTGTGGGTTGGGAGCTCAAGAAGGCCCGGAATTTGTTCACCAGCATCCTCAGGGATCCCAGGTATGACGACGCCTCGTGCATCGCTCTCGTCAGCGGGTTCATCTCCATGTTCCTATTCCAGGTCGAGCCCCTGCTCTGGCGGCGAGGAATCTTCAGGGTCCTCGAGACGTACGAAGGCGAGTGGCCTGGCGAGCTGAAAGGGTTTTCAGGCTTCTGGCTTTTCCCCTTCGAGTGGGTATCGCCCGAGCGGGCCGGCCTCTGGATTCCCGCGGCGGTCGTATACCTCGTCAATGCCGTGCTTATCGACCGATTCGTGGCTAAGCACGGCGGTGCCGATGCTTCCTTCCGGCGCTCGATCCTGATCCTGCGGCGCCTGGTCGGTGGCCTGCCTCTACTGGGTCTTTGCGTCATTCCCCTATGGCGCATTCTGGCCAACCGCAAGCCGGCATGGGCCAGCTGGAGCGCGGCGCCGAGGCTTGTCCTCGGGGGTCCCGATCCGGCGATGCGGCTCCCCCGGGGAGGAGCTGAGCTTCATTCGGTCGGATTTTTTGTCTGGCTTCTACTTTCCAATCTTCTCGCGCTCAGAGCCGCCGTGGCATGGCTGGACGAGCCGGAGCGAGCGACCGCGACGGGCCTGCTGGCCGTTCAGGCTATCTGCGGGAGTCTGCGCATCGTCGGGTTGGTCTGCACGGTGATCTACGTTCGCCTGCGCGATCGCGAGGGCGCTCTGTGGGGAAAGAGGAAATGGAGCCTCCTGCTCTCGGCGGGCTCATGGGTTCTCCCGCAGAGTGCGTTCCTGCTCGGGATCCTGGCTCTCGTCTTGGTCGGTGAGAGATGGGGGAGCGTGATGAAGGACGTCCGGGCTCATTCGACCCGGGAGCGGGATGCCGAGGGTCCACTGTTCTCGGCACTTGGCCGGGCTTTTCACAACGTGGCATTGGATGAAGCCACGCTCCAGGCGCTCAGGCTCTACCGGGAGAAGACGTTCCTCCTGATGACGGAAGTGGCATCTGTCATGATGCTCGTCGTGCCTGCGCGCGAGCGGTACCCCTGGCTGAACCTGCCGGGGTGCCTGGTGGCGCTGCTCTTCCTCGTCTCCCTGCTCATGCTGCCGGTTGGCGCGGTGCTCTATCTACGCTCCCTCTTGTTCCTGTTCTCCAGGCACGCGGATCGAACAAAGAGGTGGATGGAGCACCCCTTGGCCCGCTATCTTCTACTCACGGCCATGGCTGTCGTCGGCGGGTTCTCGATCGGAGCGCTCGCGGGCGCCAGAGAGGTGGGCACACTGGGGACGTTGCTCTTCTTGATCGGAACCTTCGGGACTACGATCGGGTTTCCCGCCGCTCTGTGGGGGCTGGTCAGAATGGGCGAGAAGCTTCTGATCATCTGGCCCGTGCTGTTCACGATGATCGGAATGACCGGGTATGAAATGCAGCACGGTTCGCCTCGCCTCCTCGAGCTCGGCATCGGTCCCACCGTCGAGGACGTGGCGAAGTTCCACCTGTTCAAGCTGCATCTGATGATCCCTCTCGTGCTCCTACTCACTGTTTTCGCAGGCCTCTACCGCTGTCGCTGGCTGGTACGGCCTTTCCGCGTCAGGGACATCTTCAATCCGAGTCTTCCCAAGCCGCTGCGGAGACGGCTGGCTTTCCTGACCTTCACCGCATGTATGCCGCTCGGAGGTTTCTTCGTCCCTCTCTGGATCCGCATCCGGAGCACCCTCGCCGGATACTCCCTTCCGGAAGAGGCGCAAGCGCCTCGCTCCTGAGAAGAGGGAAGGGCTAGCGGCTCGCCCACCCTGTGGGGCAAGACCGGCGGTGAGCCACTCGAAAGAGGGAGTCTAAACCGATTTTTCAAGGCCTCTGAGTCCACGTTGGTGCGGACTCAGCGCCGGACGGCGAGCTGATGACGGACGAACTGATAAACCCCGCCTCCGCAGAGGCAGTAGAAGGGCGTTCCGAAGAAGAGTATGACGGTCACGAGCAGCGCTTGAATCAGGCAGCCTCCCGGGAGACAGCCGGTCATGGTGGGAATCATCACCCAATAGCGGCTCCACCATTTCAAGAAGGGAGGCAGTCCCCAGAACACCGCCCATGGGACGTAGGCTGATCCGAGAACCGTTTGCGTCTCCTGGTTCCACCCGCGGCCGGCCGTCTGGGAGAGCCCCCAGATCGCGCCGGCGATCAGAATCAGCCACGACAGGTTGGTCTTCCAGTCTTTGAACATGGCCCGCCTTCAGGGCTGCTCGCCAAGCGTCACATGGGAGCAGCTATGCGCGATTTCCTGCTGGCGTTGCTGCGCCGCCGACCAGTAGGGTAAGAGCAGGCTCGGCGACGCTTCAGTTTCCGAGAGGGCCGAGCCATCAACAAGCCTGACGACCAACCGCTCCGTAAGGGTCTCGACACTGTAGCCGCCGCGGCACCTGCGGGCCCGCTCCAAAAACGCAGCGAACCCGGCGGAGGCTCCGGCATGAGCCGTTACACGGTAGACATATCGTGAGCAGCTCTCGCGGAAAAGGCAGGAACGCCTGAGCTGTTCCGGCCAGAGCCTCCAGTAGAGCCGGATTCCGAGAAGCAGGAGCAGCTTCATTTCCGAAAGACGACCATGGAGTACGACCGCACCGTGGCGGGTGTCGCACCCAACCCGAAGCATCCGGGAGTACCGGCCACAAAGGTTTCGACTCTCTCGAGGCGGACGTACTCCCAGCCTGTCTGAGAATGACTCTGGATCAAGCCCTCGAGCTGCGCTGCGACCTGCTGTGAACCCTCCTGCGTGCCAATGGATGCCACGAAGGGTAGTACCTTGTATTCGGAAGCCATTGCGATTCCTCCTGGTTGGGATTAGACGTATCCCTTGCCGTTGCACACCCCGCACTTCGTGACACCCGAGCCGTTGCAGTTGTTGCATTTGGAGGAGGAGCTGAAGACCCCTCCTCCCACACGGCCCGAGCCCTTGCACTTCGGACACTTGGCGGCGCCCTTGCCGTTGCAGGTCTTGCAGGTTGCCATCGATGATCTCCTTTCTTGCTCATGCCGCCTTGCGCGGACGGGTGGCGGCGAACGCCGAGTCCGCGGCCGATAGGATCCACATCACCGGTTCCAGGACCCCTCGCGCTTCGAAGGCACGACAGCTCGTGTCCGGCATGTGCCCCAGCGACGAGCAGGTGAAGTAGCGGATGCGCGAGAAGCGTGTCTCGATCTGCTGCACCAGCCCTCCCAGGTCCCAACGGATGAGCTGCTCCCGCAACAGTTGATTCCGGGCCGTTTCGGGGTCAAGGGGTGTGGGGCTCGCCTTGACGCGCGCCTGCACCGCTGGCTCGCCGATCCGAGGCTCGAGATCGAAGGCGTCCACCTTGTTCAACACGACCGCGAGTGGCACCTTGAGCTGCGCGCCGCGGGTCAGGCCGAAGTTCTCCTCCAGGCTGATCAGGATCCGCGACAGAGCATCCTCCACCGGTAGCGCGCTCGGCTTCAACGCGCTCTCGACCGCTGGCAGCCGGTCGGAATACTCAATTCGGACCGCGGGGATCGTGAAGGGATCGATCAGGAAGACCAGCCCGCTCAGGTACTCTTGGTAGCGATGCAGGACCATCCCCTCGGTCTCGTTGAAGGCCTCGCCGGCCGGATCGTAAAGGTAGAGCACGCGGGAGCTCTGACCTGCCTTCTGCAGCTTCAGGTTGAAGGCCCGCGGCAGGGCCGAAAGCGTCTTATCCGGCGGGCGGCCCTGCGAGAGCTGCTGACAGACGCGCTGGTAGTCGCTTTTGGTGCGTGAGTCCAGGAAGGATGGTTGCAGACCCAACCTTGGAGCCTCGTCCTCCACAATCTGCTGCACGGCCGAGAATAGGAACGCCGACTTGCCCACAGATGGCCCTCCGAAGACCGGCAGAAACGCTTTGCGCGCCTCGGTGTGACCTGCTTCGAGCATCTCGTTGCAGTCCGGACACTTCGACGGCAGCTCGCCACGTTTCAAGAAAAAGGTCGAGGGAAGCTTTTGGCCGCATTGGCAGGTACGATGAAGGATGCCGTAGCTCGACGGGATCAGGCGCCGGTGGATGGCGCCGCACTTCGGGCAGAAGTAGTCCGGCAGCGGCCGTTTGCTATGGCAGGCAGGGCAGACCGTAAAGAATTGCTTGAGGGCCAGGTAGCCGCGCTCGCTTAGATAGACCAGAGTAAAGCCGATATAGATCAGCAGGAAGAACGCCAGGAGCACCGTGATGTGGATTACCGAAAACAGGATGAATACCGCCGTGCCGAAGAGCACGACCGCAATTCCAGCCGTTCCGCGGAGAATGGCCAGTCCCTTGGCCGGATAGTCTCCGGGCCAGAGCGTACCGGCCTGAGTGAACTCACTTTGTGCCGAAGCCAGGTTGCGCTGCCAGCTCTCGACGATCGTGGAGTGGAGGTCGGCATAGCCCTTGCCGAAGAAGTAGCTCTTGATGGCAGGTTCGGGTGTGGCAGTGGCGCTCATGGCGTCACCGCTTCCGGCTTGACGTTATTGGCGAAGGCCAGGCCATAGTTCCGGAGAGCGGTCCCCGCCCCGTAAAGACTCCCGACGCTCATGAGGGCCATGACCGCAATGGCGACCGCCGTCACGACCACGACGATCAGGAGCAGCCCTCCCACACAACCCCAGACATCGTCAGCATCCGACATGTTTCCCTCCTTTGAGCCGTTTTAGCTCCTGACGAACACGCTCTTGAGCTTGGACCAGGGGCTTCGTTTCTTCTTTTCCAGAGTCTCCAGCAACTCTTCCCAGGCCTTCCGGGCTCGTCCCTGGGTCCGCGCCTGCCGGAGCCGGCTTTCGATCCTCTGCACCTCTTTCGGCTTGAGCTTGGCCAGTGCGGCAAGAAGCCCGTCCCGGGCGGTCTCTTCCAGGAAGGCCAGGCGTATCGTTTCGGGTCCCCCTGCTCGGCGGTCGAACTCCAGCCAGAAGCGGAGGGCTCCCTGGAGCGCCTCAGGCCAGGGGCTCTTGCGCTTCGCTGTGAAGAACTCCAGATAGCTCCGGCGAAGAGGGTCCGGCCACGTGGGATGAAGCACCGCCAGGAGAACCTCCTGGTGCTCGTTTCGGCTGCCCGTCTTCTCAAGGGCAGGCTGGAGGAAGCGCGAGACAACCAGGTCGTAGTCGGCCGCGCCCAGACTCGGAACGGACTTGCGCACCTCGGCGAAGAGAGGCTTTAGCGTCACTGCCCTGGGTTCGCGGATTGTGGCGAGAGTCTGCCGGAGCCGGGGGCGGTCAGGCTCGAGGCGCAGGCCGAGCCTGTCAGCTGCCCGCGACACCCAGTCTGCCGCCTTGTCCCCCCCTAGTGCGTCGGGATCAAGCGGCACGGCCAGATGGGCGAGTTTCACGCACTCGAGGGCGAGTTTGTCGGGGAAGCGGTCCACATCGCCCGCAACGAGCCAACCGAGTGCGACGGCGGGACGCTGAGCCTCCGAGACATGCCGGAGAGCCGCGACAGCCACCGAAGATCCGCAGATCCTTCTGTAGTCGGGCATAGCATCGAGCACCTCGCGCCGGTAGCGGTCCAGGGCAGCCAGAGGGTCGCGCGCCCGCTCGCAGAGCTCGATCCACTCGCCGAGGAGGAGGCGCCAGACCTGCGCTGCTTCGAGGCTCCGACGGGTTTCAAGAGCGGCGTTGGGCGGCATGGCGGCAAGGATCCGTCCCAGGGCTCGGCCGACGCCGAGTTGAACCGCCTCTGAAGGCGTGCCGCTTTCGCGGATCTTCACGGCGAGTTGGGCCAGGCTAGAGAGCGCTGCGGCATCGTCGCCAGCCGCCTGAAGGAGAGGCATGCATTGTTCGGTAACCTCTCCGTCCCGGGCCAGCATCGCCTCAGCGATGACAGCGATCTCCGGCTGGGTCCAGGCCGGGTGCCGGCTTACCTCGCGAAGACTGGTCCGAGTGATGCGCAGAAGGAAGGACAGAACCTCTGTGCTACAGCCCGCGAGCCATCGCTGCGGCTCGCTCCAAACCGGCTGCGCAAGAAGATGCGCAGAGAGCTCAGCGCCATGACCGGACAGCTCCGACCGGATCCGCGTCCATGTCGCCTCGGCGATCTCCAGTCCTGCACCGCGGGTCAGCACATGGTCCCGGAGAAGGGCCGACCAGGCGGCGAAGACCAGCATGCGATGGTCGGCACGGCCCGTGGCGCTGGCGCCTTCCGCGAGGAACGGGAGAACGAGCGCTGCGTCCTCAGGCCGGCCCAGGGCTCCTGGAAGGCCGGCCGCGCACCCGAGCGCTTCGAGGAGAGCCACCTTTCCCGGGGCATTGGCGTACTTGGAGGCGAAGGTGATCATCCCCGTCAGCTTCGATCCTGCGAGGGAGTCAGCCTCGCCACGGGAAAGCTCGAACAGGTGAGCGGCCGAGACGAGCTCCGGCTCAGGCCGGTCGTGCTCGAAGAGGCGCAGGAATGTCTCGAAATCCTCCAGGCTCTGGGGGTCTTCGGCCAACCAGCGTGCCGCCACGGCCGGGTAGTCATCCGCGTTTTCCGGTACCTCGCTGTGGATGCCGGTTGCGAGGTCAAACATGTAGAAGCGGAAGCGGCGCTCGCTGTCGTCGAAGCGGAAGTCGGTCTCGCCCGTTGTGGCATTGACATCCGCACAACCGCGGGCATCATCTTGATAGGTCGAGTAGGTCAAGGCCCAGGCGTGGCGCCTGGGAAACAGTTTTTGCAGGGCGGCGATCCAGAAGAGATTATTCGTGGGCGAGTCACGGAGGACGAGGGCGCGCGAGCTTTCGCGGCCGAGGAGCAGGGCGCGGCCCATTTGGACGAGCAAAGCCGGGCGGGCGGAGTCTTCGATGAGGAACTCCCGGATCTCTTCCCGACGGAACGACTCGGCCGGAGCCACGGCTCCAAGGTCCACGGCAGGCAAGGGAGGAGGGAGCTCGTCGATGTCCTCCTCCGGAGCGAGGCGCTCCTTCCAACCATCCCACTCGTAATAGTCGATCGGCCAGTACGCAGGGAGCTCTCCGTCCTCAAGGACGAGCGTATGGGCGAAGAAGTTGCCCCAGCGCCCACTGTAGTCGCGGCCGGTGTAGAGGCTGCGCGTCAGCGCCCTCCGACCGGACTCCAGCACATAGGAGCGCAGAGCGTGCGGGAAGTCCCTGGCCATTTCCTCCTCGTTCGGCTCCGGCCGCGCATCCCGAGGCGGCCGATAGACGCCGCGGCGCTCGATCTCGCGCTGCTCATCGGACCGGATGCCGGGCGAGAGCGTCCGGGTCTGAAACCCGGCGCTGCCTGACTGGCCCCGGCGGCAGGAGGTGTAGTGCAGTTGCAAGGCTCTCATCGCGAACTCCTAGACACGCTTTCTGGCGGTTGGGATGAGGCCATGGTGGTGAAGGAGCCACAGGAAGGGGTCTTCGACACGCCGGGGAAGAACGCGTGGGATTTTCTGATCGCCATGAGGATTACAGCCCAAGGCCGTCAGACCGAAGAAACCTGAGTGCCTGTAGTGCACTTCGACCTGCTGCTGGATGGCCGGGCTCTCCCATTCGCGCAACAGAGACTGCATCTCGGCGTGGACCGCCAGGAAGTCGGCCTTGTCGTAGCCAAGCTGGTGATTGGAGTCCGCGTTGAGCTGGAGTTGAGAATCGACCAGGGGACCGACGGCGTCGAACTTCGAAAAGGCGACGGCAAGAGGTGTGACGATCTTGCTTTCCGAGGAGAGGCTGCGCCCCAGCCGGATCAGCTCGGTCGTGCGCCCGATGATGCTGGATGTCTCGGTGTTGAGCGACGGCAAGGGCACGGAGCCGTCCAGCCGGCCGCGAACCCGGTCGAGTTGCAGGGGATCGAGCAGGAGGATGACGCCATCGGCCCGGTAGATGTACTTGTTGACGGTTCCCATCGTGTCGCGGCTGTCCAGGTCTTCGCCGGCGGTATCGAAAAAGACCAGTGTGACCACTCCTCGGATGGACCGGCGGCCGAAGAGATCCTTGCCGGCCAGAGTCAAGCTGTACATCAGCGGCATCTGCACTCTTCGGTCGGCGAGAGCGGAGACGGTGCCGCGGATGACCGTGCCGCGGCGGAAGACCGGATCGTAGAAATCATCCCGGTACCTCCGGATCGTGTGGTCGTTCAGGGCCTCTAGAAGGATGCCGAGCTCAGGGCCGATGTGCTTTTGGATTTGATCGATAAGCACGGCCAGATAGTGGCTTTTGCCCGCCTCCTTGGCGCCGATCACCGCAAAGATAAAGTTGCGGTGACGGCCCGTGGTATGCGGCAGGTCCATGTGGCAGTGCGGGCACAGCCGCTTGCGGGTGATCTGATTGCAGGTGGGGCAGCGGCTCTCTTTCCGGAACTTCCCCTCGGCAGGCAGCACGCGCCCCAAGGGAGCGTTGTCCTCCCAGGCCTTGGCCCGTACCTCGTCGCGCTCTGGCGCACATCGGGAGGGTGGGCTCGAACAGCGGAAGGGCGTCTGCTTGAGCCGGAAAGGCTCGAAGCAGTACGGACAGATTTCCTTGCGCAAGCTTGCCGTCAGCACGTTGATCATCGGAAGCCCTTCCGCCACTGGCGCTGCTGGGTCCGAAGGGTTGGACACCCTTGGCCGGCAGCTTGTTTAGAGCGACGGCTTGTGGATCTGGATGATCTTGGTGTCTGGAGAACGCTGACGCCGGAAAGGGAACACCACGGCCTTGAGGCGCATGGAGAGCCATTCGCTTAGGCACTGGAGTCTAAAGGAGATGCCCGGTTCGACCTTCTCGATGGAGACCTTCAGAGTCTGCTTCGCTCGCCGTTCCAAGCGATGGATCCCTTCGATGTTGAAGGTGGCCAGATAGCAGATCTGTAACTCCGCTACGCACTCTTCGAGCTCTTCCTTTCTCATCCGCCTGTACGCTCTGTGGTAGTCCAAGGCTCTTTCATAGTGCAGAGCCGCTCGGCCGGCATCTCCTCGGGATCTGAAGTGCCGCCCGGCACAGAGAAACGCATTCTCGCCGGACTGTCGCAGATCGCTGACGAAGTCGAAGTAATGCTCTAGGTAGTCCTCTGATTTTTGCAGGCCCCGAAGGACGCGGAAGAGCTCCCGCTCAACCCGCTTGTCGATCCCGCCTTTGCTGCGGAGCCCCTCCAGAAACTGTCCGGCCTGACGGATGTGATGGTAGATTTCGATAGGGTTTTGGATCCTTTCAATGGACAGGCGGTCCTTCGCAATCGCGCGGACGATTTGAACCAGCTTCCAGCTTACGAAGACGGTGATAGCCAAGCCCAGGATGGAGGCCCAGCTCCCCCAGTCCCCTAGCCCGTAGATGCCCATCTCAGCCCAAGCTTCAGACCAGTTCATAATCATCCTCGACGTGGCTGTCCCCGGCGTTCCAGAGAATTAGACCCGCTGTGGGGGAGCATGTTTAGAGCGCTAATCCAACCGCAGGCGCTCCTTCTCCGCCGGCAGGAGCCGGATCTGTTTCGCGTCCATGCCGTCGCGGAAGAAGAGCTTCACGTAGGGGTGCCGGACCCAGTGGCGCTCTGGAATGGGCAGAGTGGCCCGCCCTTCGGCGAGGTGGACCGCTGGGATTTCTTCCAGGAGCTCGCCGTCCCGCGGTGACATCGGCACGCTCTGGGCCTTGCCCACCATCATCAGGGGAGGCAGGGCTGAGCGGGAATGGTCACTGCAGGTCAAGGCTAGCCAAGCGCCCTCGATCCGGCGACGTAGGAGGGACTTCTTAACCACCACTTCGTAAGTGACGCAGGCCGCCTCGCCCATGTTTTCGACGATCTGTGCAGCCGGAGCGTAGAGATCGCCGGGCGCCTTGGCGAAGATGGAGATGTAGTGCGCTTTCCGCTCGGCGTGGGGCAGGAGCCAGCACCCCGTCCGCTCGTACTCCCGGCGCGTCACCGTCACCCGCTGCCCGTTTCCAGTCCGAGGGTCCTCCGGGTGACGGTCGTGAGCCCAGGCCACGACCACCTCGTCGGTTCCCGGAGGCCAGTCCCAGGTCAGTACCAGGTTGGGGCCGGAGCGGCTGGCTTTCAAGCCGGCCACCGGATCCAGCGTGGTGATTTCGACCGCGCGTCCGGCCACGGCCGTGCCGGCAGAGACGGATAGCGGGACGAAGAATGTCCGGCCCTGGCCCGCCAGCGTCACCTGCGCGCCGTTGCTCGTGGCGCCCAGGACGAGCGTGCCGAAGCGGTCGGCCTGCGAAACAGGGAGGATGAGTCCCGGTGCGTAGTCGGGCAGTCGGGAGGCCTGACGGATCTGGACGGTCGCGCCCGGCACGGAGGTCCAGGAGAGCAGGACGTTCTTGCCGGTGCGGGAGGCGCGCAGATCGACCACGGCAGCGGGGGGGGCCACGGGGGTCGCGAGGACCGTCCGTCCGCTGGTCCGCTGTTCGCCGCCGGGACGGGTGGGGTCCGGGAAGACGGCGACGACAACGTAGCCGTAGGCTTCGCCGCTCGTAAGTCCCGTGTCGTGTGCGCTGTTGCCTGCGACCGTCACGGCCGTGCCGTCGCCGGGCCGCTCGGGCAGGGCACCTCGTCGACGCCAGGCCTCGACGCGACGGCAGCCCGGAGGGGCTTTCCAGCGCAGCGTCACCTCGCGGTCTCCGGCAACAGCCTCGAGGTCCTCCACCTCGGCGGTTCGCAGATGCGGGCCGCTCGCCGCCGGCTCGTGACAGGCGGTGCCGCCGCGCACGGAGAAGACGGCATAGTGCCAGAGCACACCGACTGGGGCGTCAGCGTCGTCGAGCATGGTACTGCGTACTTCGCCGAGCGCTTCGCCGTCTGCGGTGGTCTGCGGGCCGCCTCCGGCCTTGCGCAGAACGCGATAGGCGACGCCTCGGCCGGTCCCGGCAGCCTTCCAGGTCAGCCGGAAACCGGCTGCCAGCGTAGACACCTGGAGCACGGAAGGTGGCAGAGGAGGGCTGGCGGCCGACGCGCGCAGGGCCGGCTCGTAGTCGGCGCAGGCAGCCAGAGCCTCCTCGAAACGATCGAGAGCGGCCTCGCCATCTCCGGAGCGCCGCCGCCTCTCCCCTTCCTGAAACGCCGTTTCGGCCCGGGCCAGGCCCTCTTGCAGCTGCCACTTCAACGGCTCGAGCCCGGCGGGGCCATACCCCCGTTCGAAGCGATCGAGCGCGCTCTGCGCAGCAGCGAGCTTCCTCTGCCGCAGAAGCTCTTCGATTGCCGAGAGCTCGGTCTCCCTTTGCTTACGGCGCTCCTCGACCTGACGCCGTGCCTCCATTGCGGGCTTCCAGTCGGGCCAATAGAGCAGGGCCTTGTCGAAGCGCTGCAACGCGCCCGCGGTGTCGCCTTCCACCGCCAGATGCTCCCCCTCCTTGAGCAGCGCCATGACGAGCGGCGCGTCGCCGGTGCGGCAGCCGCAGCTCGCACAGGCGGCATGGGTGCTCGGCGTCTTGGTGCCGCAGCGCGGGCAGAGTGGCTCCAGGAGATGGCCGCAGTTCGAACACTTCATAGCCGTGGCGGGAGCGAGATCCGCGCAGAAGCCGCATAGCTTGAGCGTCTCCGCGGGCAACTCGCCGCCGTCGCGCTGCATGCCCCATTTGCGCGACAGGGCATGATCTTCGATGTAGGCGCGGGCGTCCTCGGTCGAGACGCCGAGCTGCCGGGCCCGCTTGACCAGGGCGTCGATCTCTCCGCGGGCCAGAAAGCCGTCGCCGCCGGCCAGCTCGAGGTCGGGCTTGAGCGCCTCCATGGCTTCGACTGCGAGGTAGTTGTCGTACTTCGCCTTCTCCCGGTCGTTCTGAAAGAGGCTCTTGCACAGGCCGGCGAGCTCGTTGCGGGCCGAGGCGTCGGTGTCGGTCCTGCCGAGCCTCTGGTTCTCGCGGTAGATCTCGTCGGCGCGGTCGCAGAGCGCCTTGGGTGAGGACTGGGGTTTGAGCTCGAGGAGCTCGTAAAGGTTCTTGAGCCGCAGGTGGTCCAGGTTGCGGCGGACGTTGCCCGCCGTCACGTTGTCGATCTTCTCCTTGGCGGGGCGCGGCTTGCGGTCCGCCGACGGACCGCCTTCGAGCTGGAGACCCGCGGCTTGGAGGCGCTTCTTTATCTCGTCGGCGGCAAAGGTGCCCGAGAACCGCTGAGCCAGGCTCTTGAGTTGCTCGGCGGTACACCGGCCGCCGCCGGTCTTGAGGACCTCGATGGCTCCGTCCAGATCGCGCGTCTGCTCCTGGCGCGCCTTCTGGAGCTGCCGGACGGCCTCCTTGGCTTCCTGTCTGCGAGTCTCGTCATTTTTGAGGACGGCCTCGATCTCCTTGATTCGCGCCAAGCTGCTCTCGGCGATGCGGCGCTTCTTGGGGTTGCCCTGCCGGTCGGCGGACCACTCCCGCTGCTTGTCCTTGAGGCGCTTCTCGATCGTCAGCCATTCGTCGACCTTGGGATCGAGGTCGAGCAGGAGGTAGAAGTTGGGGCGGTCGGACATGGATGGATGCCCCTGCTAACGGCGGCCGAGGCCGAGAAAGGAGAAGCGGCTGCCGCCTTGCGGCCGTGGCGCCGCGGTGCTGGTCCCATCCCGGAGCACCTGGGCGATATTGGTGAATGTCTCGACGAGACCGCCCAGGCTGGTGAAGAAGCTCGCTTCGTCCGATGAGGCGATGGCCCTGAGGAACTTCTCGTCGGCGCTGCCGAAGCCAATGGCGATGCTCTCGATGCCCGCCGCGTGACAGCTCTTCGCGCTGCGGATGGCCTCCGGTTGGCAGGACCAGACGCCATCGGCCAAGGTGATGACGAATTTCGGCTCGTCGACCTGGGAGAGCACGGAGCACACCTTGTCGAAGGGGTGTGCCCCGTTGCACCCGCCGACCTCGCCGATCGAGAGCGCGTCAATCGCGCGCTTGATCTCCCGACTGTCCTGGCTGGCCTCCAGCTTCACCTTCACCTCGTCGGCAAAGGCGATGATCCCGATGGAGCAGTGATCGAGGTTCGTGTTCTGAAGGAAGCTCTTCGCAGCCTTTTTGGCCTCGGCCAGCGGGGCGCCCGTCATCGACCCGGAGAGGTCGAACGCCAGATAGGCGATCACATGGACTGCCTCTACCGACTCCTCGGGCGGCTTGAGGAAACGCTCGGGCACGTCGGGCGGTAGTGGCTCGACGGTCAGGCGTAGGGACTTGCCCTGCACCCGGCCGGTCACTTTCACGGTGCCGCTTTCGTCGTAGCTGTACTCGACGTCGATGACCGTCCGGCCGCCGTCGGCGTAGGGGATGTCGTGCAGCACGTACTTGCCGAGATAGGAGACATCGGCCGGTGAGCCGGACTCGCCCTGGGTCGTGTAGACCTCGAGGAAGTTCTCACCGGTGCGGCGAGTACGGTGCTGGTATTGCTGGGTTTTCTGGCAGGGAATGGCTGTGTTCTTCGGCAGGATGACGCTGTTGAGGTATGACGCGCGGTCCTCGTTGAGCGCGATCATGCCCAGACTGTGATTGGTGACGTCGATGGTTTTCACCACACCGCCGAGAGCGAACCGCGGCTTCGCTCCATCTGCCTGCCGCTCGGTGGCCACCAAGGCGGCGCCGAGGGCCACAGCCTCGTCGACGTTGACACCGGTCATAGGCGGGCGGCCGAAGGCGCGCTGAATGAAGTCGTGCACCATTGGCAGGCGCGTCGAGCCTCCGACCAGCAGCACGCCGTCCACCTGAGCCGGCTTCATCTTCTGGTCGTCTAGGACCTTGCGTGTCAATTCGATTGTCCGTTCCATGAGATCAGCCGTGATCCGTTCGAACGTGGCGCGGTCGAGCTCGTAGCGCCCGCGGCGGCCGTCGTGGACGAGGGAGATCGGAGCGCTCTCCGCCGTGGAAAGCCGCTTCTTCACCTCCTCGGCACGCACCTGTAGGTCGGCCAGGCTTTCGAGGTCGTCGAGCGGATCGGCACCATGCTCGGAGGCGAAGCGGCTGCCGAGGAACTCGACGATGCGGTCGTCCCAGTCCTTGCCGCCTAGCTCGTGGTCGCCCTCCGAGTTGAGGATACGGATCTCGCCGTGGCCAAGGCGGAGCAGCGTGGTGTCGAACGTTCCGCCTCCGAGGTCGTAGACGAGCAGCGTCTGCTCGCGTTCTGCGCCGCGGACGCCGTAGGCGATCGCCGCGGCTGTGGGCTCGTTGATGACTTGCAGCACCTCCAGGCCCGCCTGCCTCCCAGCCGCGATCGTGGCCTCCCGCTGAGGGTTGCGGAAATAAGCCGGCACGGTGATGACCGCATGGGTGACCTTCCCGCCGAGCGCCTGCTCGGCATCGCGCTTGAGGGATGCGAGCACCAGGGCCGACAGGTCGATGGCCGTATAGTCGCGGCCATCGGCATAGAAGACGAAGTTGGGCACACCCATCTGTCGTTTGAAGAAGGCGGCCACCTGCGGCTCGCCGGTGGCCTGAAGCTCCTTGGCCTCTTGGCCGACGAGGACCTCGCCCTTGCGGAAGCAGACGACCGACGGGGTAATCGGCTCGCCGAAGCGGTTGGGGAGGACGACCGGCCGGCCGTGCCCATCCACATGGGCGATGGCCGAGTTGGTCGTGCCGAGATCGATGCCGACGGCGGTGCTCATGGCGTCAAGCCACCCGCAGAGCCAGGTTGCGGCTCCTTGCAGCGTCCTCTTCCTCCCGGCTCATGATTGACTGAGTCTGGAACTTGGCGTCGATCTCCTTACCCGTCGTCATGTCCCGGCCGTGGACCTTGAGAAGGCCGTCGGGACCGAGCTCGAAGGTAACCTCGACCGGCGAATCCTTGGGCAGGGCCTTTCCGAAGGGGAGCACCGCTTGGCCGAGCTCCGTGCAATCGCCGAGCTCCACCTCGCTCTGGGCGAGCTTGTTCTCCATGCATCTCAGATCCACCTGGATCTGCCCCTCCTCGAACGTCCCGAAGGTGTTGGAGATCGTCTTGGGAACCGCACCATCGATCTCGATCAGGTTGGCTACGACCTCGCGGTGCTGAGCATTCATAACCACGACGCCAAAGCTCTTCGAGGTGACGTTGGTGATCTTTTTTTCGACCACAGACTTGAGGCCGGGCAGGGACATACCGTGGGCCTGCGCCACCTCGTTCTGAGCTTTTTCGATCAACGACGTGTCGATCGTGGCCAGGTCGACCTGATCGGCCTTTTGTCCCGTCTGGCCGGCGACGCGGATCTTGATCTGCTCGTCGAGATAGCACTTGTAGCCGAAGATCGCCGCGCCTTTGGCCACGGCCTGGTTGGGATCGAACTGGCGTACCTCGAACGGGAAACGCTTCTTGACCGACTCGATGACCTGCGGCATGTAGGTCGAGCCGCCTACCAGGAGCAGCTTGTCGATCTTGGCGTAGCCCTTCTGCCGCGCCTTCTCGAGTTCCTGCTCGGTGAGGCTGAGAGTGCGCTCGAGGTATTGTCCCGTGATCTGGTCGAACGTCTCGCGGGTGAGATCAACCTTGACCCGCTCGCCGCCGAAGCGCACGGCCTCGGTGACGGATTGGCGGCTGGAGAGCATCTTCTTGCACTTCTCGGCCGCGTTGAGCAACTCCTGGTAGGCCTCCATGTCTTCCAGCAAGGCGTCCGCCGGCGTGCCCGTGGCCTCGGAGAACTTCTGCGTGAAGTAGCTGACCACGGCGTCGTCCCAGTCCTTGCCGCCGAGCTCGCGGTCGCCGCCGGTGCAGATGACGGTGATCTCGCCCGCCTTGATGTCAATCAGGGTGACGTCGAAGGTGCCGCCGCCCAGGTCGTAGACCAAGATTACCTGGTCCTCAGTTTGTTCGATGCCATAGGCGAGGGCCGCGGCCGTGGGCTCAGGGATGACGTAGAGGACGTTGAGGCCCGCCACGACGCCTGCCTGCTTGGTGGCCTCCTTTTCGTTGAGTCCGAAGTAGGCAGGGCAGGTGATGACGACGTCCTCGATTTTGTCGCCGGTGATCTTCTCGGCATCTCCTACCAGCTTGCGCAGGACGAAGGACGAGACGTCCTGCGGCTTGTAAGCTTGGCCGTAAAAGTTGCGCTCCCAGTTCGGGTCGCCCATGGACCGTTTCACGGTCGAGACGCACAGGTCGGGGTGGATTGAGACCACCTCCTTCGCCGCCTGGCCGACTACGATGTTGTCGGCGCTTTCGAAGTAGACGACCGACGGGGTCGTCGCGTCGCCTTCCGCGTTTTGTAGGACCACCGGCTTGCCGTGCTCGTCAACGTGCGAGATGCACGAGTAGGTGGTCCCGAGGTCGATGCCGTAGACCCGCTTGCCACTCATGACTGGCCTCCCTGTACCTTGTGGTTGCCGTTGGATGCCACGTAGACCGCGACGCGCTCTTTCTGCAGGAGTGCCTCGCCCTGTTCGAATCCCGGCCGCAGGCGCTCAGCGATCTGGCCGACTCGGGCCGGATCGTCGGCAGGGACCATGCGGATCGTTGTCTGTCGCCGCGGGTCGAACACATCGCCGGATATCTGGAAGGGTTCCACGCCGTTCTGGCCGAGAAGCAGCTCGAGGTCGTCCTGGAAGCCGGCGAACTGCTGGAAGAACCGCTCGGGGGTGAGCTCCTCGACCGGCTTCTGGCGCAGGGCAGCGGCCATCTTGCCCAGGTCGTCGTGGAGCCGGATCAGGCCTTGCAGGAGCTGGCGTGCCGGCTTGGAGATGAGGTCGCTCTTGTAGGACTGCAGCTCCTCGTGCAAGCGGGCGATCTGCTCTTCCTTGAAGCGGTCATAGATCAGCTTGTCCCGGAGCTGCTCAAGGAGATCGGCGAAGCCGCCCTTCACTGTCTCCTGGAGTTTGGTGAGTGCAATTGAGACATCGACATCGGGGGCTGGTGCATCCTGACTCACCACGGGTGGGATTGGTGCTTCGGCCGCGAGTTGCTCTGCCGGATCCGCGACGGGGACCGGCAACTGTGCTAAGTCTTCCATGTCTCCTCCTGGGTTCGACGAGGCCGGGCGGCCCGCTTCCCGTCCGAGTTGGACACGGCGGCAATGAGGTTTGTTTAGGGCCATCTTTGCCCTCCCCGAAAGCCGCGTTAGCGTGTCTACAGCAACGCAGACGACGGAGGAGGACGATCGATGAGAGTCCGGTCGCAGTGGTTCGTGCTGAGCGGCGCCTTGGGCGGGCTGTTGGGGTTCGCACTGATGGAAATCGGGTCACAAGTCGTCCCTGGAGCGGGGACGCGGTCCGGTGACATCCTGCGCATGTCGATCTACTTCGCGGGATTCGGCTTAGCGGTGGGGTCCGCGCTCGGCATGACCGAGGGGGCTGTGCAGAAGAAGCCGGGCCGGCTGGTCTACGGCCTCTTTATGGGCTTAGTCCTCGGTGCCGCCGGAGGCTTCGCCGGCGGCGCCGTCGGGCAGACGATCTACGGGCTGGTGCCCCTCAAATACGCCGGCAGCTCGAACGCCGACCTCGCGATCGCGCTGGATTCGTCCGGCAGCATGGCGAAACCTTGGTTCGTATTCTGGAACGATCAGCGGTTAGGCCACGATCCCGACGGCGAGCGCCGCAAGGCGGCGAAGAACCTGATCGATCGCCTCTCGACCACCGATCGCGTGGCGGTAGTGGACTTCGACAATGTCGCCTCGGTCCTTTATCCATTGAACGTCATGGACTCGAGGTCGGCCCGCCGGGCGGCGAAGGCCGCCGTCAACCGGATCAATGATGAGGGCGGCACGGACTTGAGCGCTGGACTCGACGCCGGTATCGAAGAGCTGACCAGCAATCGGGTCGAGGGCCGGTCGCAGTTCCTCATCTTCCTGACCGACGGCGAAGGGAACTACGATCCGTCCTCTGCGCAACGGGCTCGGCTCGCGGGGATCAAGATTTACACCATCGGTCTGGGATCAGAGATCAATCCCGCAGTCCTGGAGAGCATCGCAGCGGATACTAACGGCCGCTACTACCCGGTCGAGGACGCCGAGTCGCTCACCGCGCTGTTCGAACAGATCTTCACCGAAAACATCGACATGACGAGCCGCGCAGGAGGCAAGCCTGCCGAAGCGGCGGAACCGCTCACCAGTCCGATCGTGCTGATCATCCTCCGCATACTGAGTTGGGCCGTCGTGGGTCTTGCCATCGGGCTCGGGCAGGGGGTCCGAGAGAACACCCGGGAAGATCTGCGTGCCTGTGCGCTGGGAGGCCTGCTCGGGGGAATCATGGGAGGAGCCCTGTTCGACCCGGTGACCAGCCTGGTTTCCGTCGGTGCCGGGCTGGCGGGAAGGGCCTTGGCCGACGTGGTGGTGGGCGCGTGCATAGGTGGCTCAATGCGGCTCGCGCAGGTGCGGATGGTCGAGGCCAGAGGAAAGCCCACGACCACCTTGCTCGCGATCCTGCCGGAGAAGCGTGGCTCTCTGGGGCTCCATCCCTCTCCACGAGCGCCTGAACCGCAGCCTACTCGCTCCCCTGCCACGGCGCAGGTCCCTTGGAAACCCTTGGAGCCCCAGGTTCCCAAAGCCACGGTCGGCGCCGAGCGTCCTTCTCTCTCCTCGTTTCTTGTCGGGGAGGACCGGGAGCTTGCCATGGCGAGGGCCTATCGCGCAGGGTACTCGCTCGGAGAAATCGCCGAGCAATTTGGCGTTCCCGCCACAGCCGTCAAGCGGGCAGCCAACCAGCACGTAGGCCGCTGATGCTTGTGCTGAAGTTGAGCAGTAAAACTAGAGTAAGGATTGCTTCTGCACACCGCAAGGGTGGCAGAGCGCAAGAGGTATAGGACATGGCTCATATTGTCGATCGCTGGAAGGAGCACTGCCATTGTAAGCATTCGTGCCCTACCTATGCGGAGATCACCAAATGGAGTTGTGGGTGTGTTGAGGTAAAGATATTCCGGGACCAGCGCCGAGGTTGGGACTGTACCGACTTCAGCGGCATGCGAAGACGCTGCGGCAAGCCAGGTCCGCCTGGAGCAGATTGAAACCTGAACTGAGGGTGGGAACTGAGGCAGGGGAGATCTTCCGTCAGTCCTTCTTCGCTGGCAGCAATTCCAGATAGACCGGCGCGTCCCGGTCCAGGTGGCTCGTGCCCTGGACGTTCACTCCCGTCGCCTTGAAGTTGCGGTGGAGGGAGATCCCCCAGATCTCCAGGACGAGGAGGACGGCGGTGAGGGCGGCGAGCGCCTGCCAGAGACGGCGGGGCGGGTCGGAGGGCACGGGAGAAAGGAGCGAGGCCAGCCAGACCAGGGCCACGGACATGAACGTGAGCCAGAAGGGGAGGAAGAGAAGGCCGAGCCGGACGTAGCCGAAGAAGAGGCCGGTCGCCAGCAGGAGCGCGGCGGTCATCAGCAGCACAACCCCGGCCCAGCGCCTTGGCTCGCCCGGCTTTCTCAAGCACAGCGCCAGTCCCAGGAGAGCCAGGGGCGCAATCCAGTAGCCGACCTTCGAGTTGGGAACGAACACGTCCACCGGCCGGCGCTTGCCGGTGAGGCCTCCCGGCCAGTCCCATTGCGTCCAGCCCAGGGTCCAGGCCTCTGAGACGAGCTTCCATTTCTTTCCGACCAGGAGGACGAAGTCGCCGGGGTTGTCCCGCGCCCAATCCCAGGCCATGCGGTCGCCGTGGCGGAGGAACTCCACGTGCTGCGGGTCGCTCAGGTCGAGGCCGGGATTCTGGGCCTGCGACGAGAGCCAGGCACGCGAGAAGCTGCCCTCGGCCATCGGGTTGTTCGCGAGGGCGAGGTTGATCGGTCCATAGAGCGTCAGCGGCACGAAGGTCGGCAGGTCCGCGGCGTACTTCTCGTTGATCGCTTCCATGCGGACCGCGTTGCGGATCGTCCAGGGAGCCACGAGGAGCACCCATCCCAGGGCCACCAGCGCCCACCGTTTCCTGTGCGAGCCCAGCAGGCCGATCCCGCCCAGGAGGATCGCGACGAGCACGGCCTCCGCCCGGGTCAGCGCGAGCGCTCCCAGGAGCAATCCGAGAGCGAGGGACCAGCGCGGCCCTCCAGGCTTGCCCTCGATCGAAAGTGGATGCTCGAACCGCCGGGTCCAGATCAGGAGAGCGAGGAGGAGCAGGACCAGGTAAAGGCTCTCCGTCACCGGCGCGATCGAGAGGACGTACAGGCCGAAGTGGTAGATCCCCAGGAGCGCGGCGATCAGCGCGACGGTCCGCCCCAGGTAGGGCCGCACCAGGAGATAGAGCAGGCCGATCGCGACGCTCCCAAGTAAAGCCATGACCGATTTGACCGCCACGTGCGGCACCTGTGCTCCAGCGTCTCCGGCGCCGAGCAGCGCATGAATCAGAGCCAGGAACCAGGCGAAGCCGGGCGGGTGGAAGGGTACGCCTTCGTCGTACAGCCTGCCCTCCAGGAGCGCTCGGGCGTAGCTGTAGAAGGTCTCCGAGTCCCCCTCATAGAAGAAGGTGTAGGGCCAGGAGAAGTCCCGGTTCGAACGCAGGAAGATCAACCGGTGCACCCAGGCGAGCAGGGTCAGGCCCGCGGCGATCCACAGGTCGTTCCGCCGGGTGGGTCTCGGTGCTTCCTTGCGGGCCTGCCTGTCGGCGGCCCGGCGCTGTGCTCGGTTACTCACGGGAGAGCGGAGGATAACAGAGGGGCCGGGCACGTGCCCGGCCCCCAGGGATCAACCTATTGGGTGCAGGTGGGCCGGGCACCGCAGGAGATGCCGTGGGCGTTGAAGGCGTCCCAGATCCGGCAGCCGTTCGGCGTGCCGTTCGCCAGATTGCCGTCGTCGTCGTCCACCGACAGGTAGACCGTGTACCAGTTCTGAGCGCCGCAGCCGTCCACGACGGCGGCGGGGTTGCACTTGCCGCCCGAGGCCACGCGGTAGGCGCTCTTGCTCGGGGTCAGGCTCTTGTACCAGATCGAGTCCATCTTCGACCATCCGGTGGTCGTGCCCCAGTGTGCGATCAGGTTCTGCGCCAGGTCCCAGTTGGCCGAGCTGGCAATGTAGCTCTCGCAGTGGCCTTCGTAACCCATCGGACCCTGGTAGGCGCCGAAGAAAATAAACTGATTGTACGGACAGGAGTAGCGGTCGCAGTTGATGCCGGTGTTGACCGCCACGTTGGCCGGCTTGGCGATCGTGGCGCTGCCGCCGACGGCGAAGTCGGCGATGTCGCGGACGCCCGAGCACGCCGTGCAGTTGGCGCAGTTCACGCCCGGCTGGAAGTTCGGGCCGATGCAGGGGTCCTTGGTCTCCAGGAAGGCGAAGGTGTCGCCCACCGCCTCGCCCGAGCCCGCGTCGCTCGCCGCGCCGCCGGTGTTGGTGTCGAAGCCGTGGCCCCATTCATGGAGGAACACGGCCGCGATCTCACCCGTGTTGGAGCAGCCGCCGCCCGAACGGTAGAAGTTCACCGTGCTGCCGTTCCAGAAGGCGTTGCAGGTGCTGTTGATGTTCATGTTGGCGGTCAGCGTGCCGTTGAGCCAGGCGTTGGCCGGATGGTACGTGGCCGCCTTCCGGTTGATGTTCGTCAGGTGGTAGTAGCCCGAGCGCGCCGCGTGCGTGTTGCCCACACCTCCGCCCCCTGCGGGTATGGTGCAGTCGGTGCCGGCGCTCGTGCCGAAGGCGATGTTGCCCGTCGTGCTGTCCGCCTTGGAGATCGCGCCGCAATTGTCGGTGATCTTGATGTAGCGGCCGTTGAGCGTCGCCGTCGCGGCGCCCCCGCCGTAGGTGTAGTTGCCCGCCGCGTCCGTGACCTTGACCGCGCCGTTGGTCACGTTGGTGAACGGGAAGCCGACCACCGTCTCGGGATCGGTGTTGGTCGTCGGGTAGACGCCGCCCGTGACCTGGGCGTAGCGGTTGAGGTCCACGAGTTGCAGGATCTTGCCGCTGCGGGCATCGACCCAGGCCTGGAAGGTGGCCGGGTCATCCGCCCGCCGGAAGGCGAGCTCCCAGACCAGGGCATGGCGGTAGCCGTTGCCGGCCACGCCGCGGAACGCCTCGGCCGGACGCTCGCCCGCGGTCAGCATGGGCAGGATCTTGAGCTGGCCGGCGTTCACCACCTCGGTCATGTCGGAGACGCCAGAACCGATCGCCTTCAGGACGGCCGCGAAGGCCGCCTCCCGGCTCAGGCGCGGCGTCGTGGAGATCCGCACGTCGGCGATCTTGTCCGTGCCGAACTGGATCAGGTTGCCGTTGTTGATCCGGAAGAAGGCGGTGGCGCCCTCAACCGGCACGCCCTTGTGGACCTGCTGCAGCTCGACCAGCCAGCTCTGGCCCTCCTCGCCCACGTGGACCGTGGACTTCGGGTTGAGCCGCAGCTCCTCCTGCGCCACCTTGAACATCTCGGGGTATTCGGCCATGAAGGCGCGCACGAGGCGCTCGACATCGCTCACGCGCACCGGGCCCTCGGCCGAGAGACCGGCCCGCGAACGGGTCAGATTGTTGCCGCGGCCCGGAAGCAGCGCCACGCCGGCGCCCTGGACCAGGTTCGGGCGGTCCGACCGCGTGTCCCAGCGGATCTCCCATTGGTCGGAGCTCACGGCGAAGAAGCGCCGCAGCTCGCTGCGCGACTGGCCGGCGGCCTGGCGGATCGTCACCAGCGAAGGCTGGGCGTCCAGCTCTGGCGAGCCGATCTCGCGCGAGAAGATCATGGCCTCGAGGCGGGCCAGGCTCTCCTCCGAGGACTCGTCCTGCGGAGCGATGGCGAACGACAGAGAGGGGACCAGAACGACGGACAAAATCAGGGCGAACAGGGCTCTTCTTCGCACTTTGACTCCTTTCCTACTGCGTGCAAACGGGTCGGCTGCCGCAGGCGATGCCGTGAGCGTTGAAAGCGTCCCAGATGCGGCAGCCGTTGGGGGTGCCGTTGGCGAGGTTGCCGTCGTCGTCGTCCACTGAGAGGTAGACCGTGTACCAGTTCGTCGAGCCGCAGCCGTCCACCGCGGCGGCGGGGTTGCACTTGCCGCCCGAGGCCACGCGGTAGGCGCTCTTGCTGGGGGTCAGGCTCTTGTACCAGATCCCGTCCATCTTGCTCCAGCCGGTCGTCGTGCCCCAGCGGGTGATCAGGTTCTGGGCGAGGTCCCAGTTGGCCGAGCTGGCGATGTAGCTCTCGCAGTGGCCCTCGTAGCCCATCGGGCCCTGGTAGGCGGAGAGGCCCGAGGTGTACGGGCAGGCGTAGCGGTCGCAGTTAATGCCGGTGTTGCTTGCCACGTTGGCCGGCTTGGCGATCGTGGCGCTGCCGCCGAGGGCGAAGTCGGCCACGTCGCGGACGCCGGTGCACGCCGTGCAGTTGGTGCAGTTCACGCCCGGCCGGAAGTTCGGCCCGATGCAGCCGTTCTTGGTCTCCAGGAAGGCGAAGGTGTCGCCCACGGCCTCGCCCGAGCCCTTGTCGCTCGCGGAGCCGCCGGTGTTGGTGTCCATGCCGTGGCCCCACTCGTGGAGGAACACGGCCGCGATCTCGCCCGTGTTCGAGCAGCCGCCGCCGGAGCGGTAGAAGTTCACCGTGCTGCCGTTCCAGAAGGCGTTGCAGGTGTTGTTGATGTTCATGTTGGAGGTCAGCGTGCCGTTGAGCCAGGTGTTGCTGGGGTGGAACGAGGCCGCCTTCCGGTTGATGTTGGTCAGGTGGTAGAAGCCCGAGCGCGCCGCGTGCGTGTTGCCCGCGCCTCCCGATCCGGGGGTGGTGCAGTCGGTGCCGCCGCTGGTGCCGAAGGCGACGTTGCCCGTCGAGCTGTCCGATTTCGAGATCGTGCCGCACTGGTCGGCGATGCGGATGTAGCGGCCGTTCAAGGTCACGGTCGCCGCGCCGCTGCCGTAGGTGTAGGTGCCGGCCGAGTTGGTGACCTTGACCGTGCCGTTGGTCACGTTGCACGACGGCAGGCCGCGCACCACCTCGGCGTCGGTGTTGGTCTGGGGGTAGATGCCTCCCGTGACCGTGGCATAGGCGTTGAGGTCGACGAGCTGCAGGACCTTGCCGTTGTGGGCGTTCACCCACGCCTGGTAGGTGGTCGCGTCATCCGTCTTGCGGAAGGTCACCTCCCAGGCCAGGGCGTGCTGATAGCCGTTGCCCGGGGCGCCTTGGTAGCCGTCGCCCGGAATCTCGCCGTTCGGCAGCATCGGCAGGAGCTTCAGCTCGCCGGGGTTCAGGATCTCGGAGACCTCCGAGATGTCGAAGGCGAGCGCATCCAGGGTGGCCGCGAACGCCGCCTCCGGGCTCACGCTCGGCTTGGTGGGGATCTTTACGTCGGCGATCCGGTCGGTGCCGAACTGGACGATGTTGCCGTGGTTGATCCGGAAGAAGACGTTGGCGCCTTCGACGGGAACGCCCTTGTGGACCTGCTGGAACTCGACCAGCCAGATCTCACCGGCCTCGCCGACGTTGACCGTGCTCTTCGGATTCAGCACCAGGTTCGCCTGGGCGATGCGGAACAGCTCGGGGTAATTGTTCATGAAGGTGCGCAGGACGCGCTCGACGTCGCTCAGGGTGACCGCGCCCTGGCTGGACAGCCCGACGCGGGAGCGGGTCAGGGTATTGCCGCGGCCCGGCAGCACCGGCACGCCGGCGCCCTGGACCAGGTGGGCACGGTCCGACCGGGTGTCCCAGCGGATCTCCCACTGGCTCGATTGCTCGGCCAGGAAGCGCTGCGCTTCTCCCCGGGTATCGCCCCGTGTCGCACCCGAGGCGGCCCGCCGGACCGTCACGAGCGAAGGCTGGGCGTCGAGCTGGGGCGAGGTGAACTCGCGTGAGAACATCATCGCCTGGAGGCGTGCCATGCCCTCCTCAGGGGACTCCTCCTGCGGAACGATGGCGAATGAAAGGGATGGGCTCAGGAATAGCGCCGACAACATCAAGACGAACAGGGCTCTGCGAAGAGACACGGCTGCTCCTTTCCGTTCTACGGCCGGTGGGTTAAAGGCACCCTCCGCCGAGGCCCTGGAAAACGTCCGGGGGCTCGGCTTCGGGTGCGGGAACACTCGTAATACCCAAGTGCTCCGAACCCGTCAGGGCGAGCCGCCGGGAAGCTGGTACCTCGTCAGTACCTCGTCAGTGTGGCCTCTCCGCCTCGGCGACCAGGAGGTCCTCCACTGCAGCGGCCAACCCCTCGATGGTCGGCCGGTCGAACATGGTGCTCAGCGGGAGGTCGACATCGAGCTCGTCCCGCACGCGCGACACGATGCGCGCCCCCAGCATGGAGTGGCCGCCCAGCTTGAAGAAGTCGTCCCGGATCCCGATCCGCTCGACGCCGATCAGCTCCGACCAGATCTCCTGGAGCATCTGCTCGATCGGGTTGCGCGGCTCTTCCCACTCTCCTCCTCCGGCTTCGGCCGCGGCCGGCTCGGGCAGGGCGCCAAGGTCGACCTTGCCGTTCGGGGTGAGCGGCAGGCTCTCGATCATCACGATGGCCGACGGCACCATGGCCGCGGGCAGGCGCTCCGCGAGGAAGGCGCGTAGCTCGTCCGGAGCGACCATCTCGGAAGGCACCGCGTATCCGACGAGCCGCGGCCCTTCCCGGGCGACCACGACCGCCGCCCGCACGGCCGGATGCCGGCCAAGGACCGCCTCGATCTCCCCCAGCTCGATCCGGATGCCGCGGATCTTGATCTGGTGGTCGGCGCGCCCCAGGAACTCGATCCGCCCGTCCAGGCGCCAGCGGACCACGTCGCCGGTGCGGTACATGCGGGCCCCGGGACCCTCCGCGAACGGGTTGGGGATGAGCTTCTCCGCCGTCAGATCGGGCCGCCGCAGGTAGCCGCGGGCCAGGCCCACCCCACCCACATGCAGCTCTCCCGGCACGCCGGCCGGCACCCTCTGAAGCTTGCCGTCGAGCACGTAGGCTTGGAGGTTGTCGATCGGCCGGCCGATGGGCGGCGCCTCTTCTCCGGCCGCCGTCTCCGCCGCCGTCGATACCACGGTGCTCTCCGTCGGCCCATAGTGGTTGATCAGCCGGAAGGGGAGCTCGCGCCTGACCGGATGGAGGCGGTCTCCGCCGGTGAGCAAGGCCCGCAGCGCGAGGCCCTGTGGGAGGGCCGGCTCCAGGCAGGCCTCGGCGAGGGGCGTTGGCAGGAAGCAGACCGTGACCCCCTCGGCCGCCAACCAGGCGAGCAGGTCCTGAGGCGAGACGCGGACCTCCTCAGGAGGGACGTGCAGGCTGGCCCCGGAGGCGAGCGGCGGCCACATCTCCCAGACCGAGGCGTCGAAGGCCGGACTGGCCACCAGCGTGCTCCGGTCGGTCGAAACCAGCTCGTACTCCCGCCGGTGCCAGCCGACCAGGTTGAGGAGCCCTGCGTGCGTCAGCTCGGTCCCCTTGGGCCGGCCCGTCGAGCCCGAGGTATAGATGACGTAGGCGAGGTTCTCCGGGTGAATAGGAACGCGCGGCCTTTCAGCCCGTTCCGGGAGATCTTCGTCGATCGCCAGGACCCGCGCCGGACCTGCAAGGTGGGAGAGCTCCCGAGTGGTGATCAGCACCCTGACGGCCGCGTCCTCCAGGATGTAGGCGAGCCGCTCCGCCGGGTGTCCCGGATCGAGCGGCAGGTAGGCGCCGCCGGCCTTGAGCACGCCGAGCACGGCGGCGACGAGGTCGGACGAGCGCTCCAGGCAGACGCCGACCCGCACCTCCGGTCCTACGCCCAGGTCGCGCAGACGCCAGGCCAGCCGGTTGGACAGCGTCTCCAACTCGCCGTAGGTCAGGCTCCGGCTGGCATCGCGAACGGAGAGCGCCTCCGGAGCACGGTCAGCCCAGCCTTCGAACAGCTCGTGGACGAAGGCGCCATGATGGTCGACCGGCTCCGTCCCGCTCCACCGCGCGACCTGGCTCTCCTCCTCCGGAGTCAGCAGCGGAAGCTCCGCGACGCGGCTCCCGGGCCTGAGGGCAAAGCCGGCGAGCAGCGTCTGGAAGTGCCCGATCATGCGCTGGATGGTGGTTCGGTCGAAGAGCGCGGCCGTGTACTCCCAGAGCAGTGTGATCCCGGCTTCGGCCGCGCCGGCCCTGCCGACGCGCTGCTCGCTCCTCGGGATGCAGATGACGTTCATGTCGAACTTGGCCGAGCCGTTGGACAGCGCCTCGGTCAGCTCCGTCGCGAGGCCGGGGAAGGCGAGCTCGGAGAGCGGCGAGTCGTGAAAGCTGAAGCTCGCCTGGAAGAGCGGGTTGTAGGCCGGGTCGCGCTCCGGCTGCACGGCCTCGACGACCAGGTCGAAGGGGATGTCCTGGTTGGCCCCGGCCTCGAGGGCGAGCCGGCGGGTGCGCTGCAGGAGCTGGCGCACCGTCGGGTCTCCGGACAGGTCGTTGGCCAGCACGACATTGTCGACGATCATGCCGAGGATCGACTCGGTCTCCTGCCGGCGCCGGTTGGCCACGGCGGAGCCGACGTTGATCTGCTCCTGGCCGGACCAGCGGGAGAGGAGGGCGGCATAGGCCGCCTCCATGAGCATGAAGAGGCTGACTCCTTCGCGCCGGCTCGCCAGGCGGAGGGCCTCGCTCGCCGCGGCGGGCATCTCCACCCGCTCGACGCAGCCGACAAAGCTCTGTCTCCGGGGCCGCGGCCGGTCGGTAGGGAGCCGCAGCACCGCCGGCCGGCCCGAGAGCGTCCGCTTCCAGGACTCGATCTGGGCCGCGGCCTCCGGGCCGCGCATCCACTCGCGCTGCCAGACCGCCCAATCGACGAACTGGAGAGGCAGCTCGGGCAGAGGCGAGGGCCTGCCCTGGGAGAAGGAGCCGTAGAGCGTCGCCAGCTCCTCCAGAATGCGGTTGAAGGACCAGCCGTCGTGGACCAGGTGGTGCTCGACGTGCAGCAGCACGTGCTCCTCGGGGCCGAGCCGCAGGAGGGTCCAGCGGATCAGCGGCAGGCGGGTGACGTCGAATACCCGCCGGCACTCGATGCCGATGGCACGGTCCGCCTCCTCTTCCCGGGCTGCCGTGGGGAGGCCGGAGAGATCGACGGCCGGCAGCGGCACCTCGCCGCCAGGCCATCCGGTCCAGACGCGCTGGACCGGCCGCCCGCCGGTCGTGGGGAACGTGGTGCGGAAGACCTCGTGCCGCCGCACGACCTCGGCCAGACTGCGGCGCAGCGCCTCCATGCGCAGCCTGCCGCGGAAGGCGAGCTTGGACTGGAACTGGTAGGACTGGATGGCAGGGTCGAGCTGCTGGAGGAACCAGACCCGCTCCTGCGGGAAGGAGAGAGGCAGGTCGCCGGTCCGGGGGACCGGCACGATCGGGCTGACGAGCGGGGCGCTGTTCCCCTGCTCGATCCGGGCCGCAAGCTCGCCCAGGACCGGATTCTCGAAGACGTCGCGGAGCGACAGCTCGACTCCCAGCCGTTCGCGCACCCGCGCGATCACCTGCGTGGCGAGCAGCGAGTGCCCGCCCAGCTCGAGGAAATGGTCGCCGGCCCCGATCCGCTCGGCGCCCAGGATCTCGCTCCAGATCCGGCCCAGGTTCTCCTCAGCCGGCGTGCGCGGGGGCACGTGCTCGCGGTCCTCGCGCCCGACATCGTGGCGCAGGGACTCGGGCGCGGGCAGCGCCTTTCTGTCCACCTTGCCGTTCGGACTGAGCGGAAGCTCCTCGAGCAGCACGAAGGCGGCGGGGACCATGTGCTCGGGCAGGCGCGCGCGCAGGCCGGCCTTGACGTCGCGAGCGAGCTGCCCCGGGCTCGTCCAGGCCGGCCCGGCAGGGGCGGCGGGAGCCGGGACGACGGCGTCCCCGGGCCGGTGGGCGTAGACGTTGTAGAGCCCGGTCTGGGAAAGCATGAGGTCCTGTTCGACCGCGGCCTCGAAGCCGTGCCGGCGAAGGAGGTCGAGGACCCGGGCGAGCCGGCCGCCGGCCTCGTGGACCTCGACGACCACCTGCCGCACCTTCCCCCAGTCCCCCTCGCTCAGGCTGGAGAGGATCTCGAGCTCGCTCTTCTCGGCGTCCACCTTGAGCAGGTCGATACGCTCGACCTTCTCCTCGGCGATGACCTCGGAGAGCGTCCGCAGCCGGCAGATGAAACGCTCGGCGCGCAGCCGCTCGTCGAGCATTTCCTCGATCTGCTCCCCGGACATTTCGGCCTCGGGAGCCCCGGTGGCGGCAAGGAAGGAGCGGACCACCTTGCGCTCCTCGGCGGCATCGGCGAAGCGCCCTGACAGCAGCGAGGCGTGGGGGTAGTAGGTGAGCTCTGCGCTCTTCGCCTCCTCGGCCAGCCCGCAGTCGTGGATCCGCACGTCCAGGCCATGCAGCTCGGCGTTGATGCGCAGCGTTTCGACGAGCGGCGGCACCGGCTCGAACGCGTGGACCCGCACGCCTGCTGCCGACCGCGCCGCGAACAGCGTGAAGAGGCCGATATTTGCCCCCACGTCGAAGACACAGCCGCCCTCCGGGATGGCGATGCCGTGCCGCAGATAGCCGCGCTCGGCGAAGATCTCCCGGTAGAGGAACTCGGTCTCACCGCGGCCCCGGTGGGCCACCACGGTGCCGTCCGGCAGCTCATGAAAGGTCTGCCCGGCGAGCCGCCCTTCCCGCTCCCGGCGCAGCCAGCGCCGCACCGCCGCGGCGCGATCGGGGTCCGGCCGCAGATAGGCGACCAGGCGGCGGTCTCCTCCGGGGCCGTCCGAGGCCACGACGACCGCCCCCTCGACGCCCGGGTGCTCGCAGAGCGCCGCCTCGATCTCTCCCAGCTCGATGCGGAAGCCGCGGATCTTGACCTGGTGATCGATCCGGCCCAGGAACTCGACGGCGCCGTCCGGCAGGTGGCGCGCCAGGTCGCCGGTCCTGTAGAGCCGTGCCCCGGCTCCGCCAAACGGATCGGGGATGAACCTCTCGGCAGTCAGGTCCGGGCGGTTGAGGTAGCCCCTCCCCACCTGCACTCCGCCGATACACAGCTCGCCTGTGGCCGCCGGCTGCAGATCCGGATCGAGCAGATGGATGGAGACGTTCGCGACGGGGTGGCCGATCGGCACCGTCGCATGAGGGCTCGCCGGATCGCAGCGCCAGAACGTGACGTCGACCGCCGCCTCCGTGGGGCCGTAGAGGTTGTGCAGCTCGACTCCTGGCAGGCGGGCGAAAAACCGCTGCTGAAGATCGAGCGGCAGCGCCTCGCCGCTGCAAATCACGCGGCGCAACACGGCGGCGCAGGCCTCCACCCCCGGCTGCTCCAGGAAAGCGCGCAGCATGGGAGGGACGAAGTGCAGGGTGGTGATCCCCTCCCGGAGGATCGTCTCAGCCAGATAGGCGGGGTCCTGATGGCCACCGGGCCTGGCCATGACCAGCCGGGCGCCGGTGATCAGCGGCCAGAAAAACTCCCAGACCGAGACGTCGAAGCTGAACGGGGTCTTCTGCAGGACGCGGTCGCCGGGCGTGAGACCGTAGGCGTCCTGCATCCAGAGAAGGCGGTTGACAACGCCTCGATGAGCGTTGACCGCCCCCTTGGGATGGCCCGTGGAGCCCGAGGTGTAGATGATGTAGGCGGATTGATCCGCATCCCGAAGACAGAGAGCGCGGTCGCCAAGGGGCAGCTCTTCGTCCAACCGGACCACGCGGGTGCAGGGAGGCAGCGGCAGGTCCGGCAGCGAGCCCGCGGTGAGCAGCACCGGGACGCGGGCATCCTCCAGCATGAAGGCCAGGCGCTGGCGCGGGTACGCGGGGTCGAGCGGCACGTACGCCCCGCCCGCCTTGAGGACGCCGACCAGCCCCACGACCATCTTGAGCGAGCGGTCGAGGCAGAGGCCCACCGGGACCTCGGGCCCGACTCCCAGGCAACGGAGATGCCGCGCCAGCCGATCGGCGCGCTCGCCGAGCTCGCGGAAAGTGAGCCGGCCGCCCTCGGAGAGGACCGCGACGGCTTCGGGGGTGCGCGCTGCCTGACCTTCGATCAGGTCCTGGAGACAGCAATTCGGGGGAGCCTCGGTGTCGGTCTGTTCTTTCATTCTAAAATACATCTTTCCCTGCGACTCAGGGTATCAATATAGGTGCCGCCAGGCGGTAAGAACGAGCCGAAGGGGGGTAATGACGTCAGTACTGCTGGCGTGTTTGACAACGTCCTGGTTGATCCCTAGAGTTTCAGCCCCAAGTTCAGTTGGAGGTGAGAGTCATGAAAAAGGTTTGCCTCTTTGCGATCCTGGCCATGATCCTGTGTGCCGAGGCGGGGCTGTGCGGCGGCGCCTGGGTGCCGGCGCCCGGGGATGGGGACGTCCAGCTCGGCTTCAGCCGCAAGACCGCCAGCACGTCCTGGAACACGCATGGCGACACGTTCCGCAATCTCAACGGCCAGGGAATCGTCAGCTACCACGACTTCCGCTACGCCTATCTCTCCGGAGAGGTCGGCCTGCTGGATCGGCTATCGACGCGGTTCCTGATCACCTACCTCGACGGGTTCGAGGGGCCGCACGACGACCTGGAGCAGAACACGGGCCCGTCGGACGCCTGGTTCGGCTTCAAGTACGCGCTGGCCCAGGGGGAGTGGCCCATGGCGGTCAGCGCCTCGATGCGGACCGCTTACTTCTACGACCTGGAAGGCCCCTACAACCGCGCCCTCTTCGACTCGCAGGGCCGGCGGCGCGGCGTCAGCCCCGAGTGGCGGGGCCTGCTCAAGGAGGACTACACCCTGAGCTACCTGCTCAGCCACTCCTACCTGGAGGGGCGCGGCTGGATGAACTTCGAGACCGGCTACACCTACCGCGTCGGCGCGCCGGCGGACCAGATCCCGGTGGTCGCCGAGCTCGGCTATCCGCTGCCGTTCCTGAATTCCGCGGTCAAGGGCAGCCTGTATTTCGTGCGCAGCCTGGGCAACGAATCGACGCGCCAGCCCGACGACCGCTTCGGCTCAGGCGCCACGACCAACTTCAACAATGCGAGCATGGCGCGGCTCGGCGTCTCGTTCCTGGCTCCGCTCGGCCAGAGCAACACCACCGTCGAGATCGGCTACAACCAGTGGGTCTGGGGCGTCTCCGCCCGCCGCTATCGCGAGCCGTACCTGTCGATCGGGCGCAGGTTCTGAGGCGAAGCGGAGGCGTGGTCAGGGCGCTGCTGCCGGCGGCGGGTCGGCCTTCTCCCTGACCTCGATCCGCTGATCGGCCTTGACGTTCGTGAGCGTCTGCACGGCCCCCGAGGGCCAGCGGATCACGACCTTGTCGGCGGCGGCCGCATCGCCGAGGCCGAAGGTGGGCTCGACCTGGGGCTGCGAGAGGTAGCTCCCGCCGGTGTGCACGAGCCAGGTCTGGACCGCTCCCTTGACCGTGACTTCGATCCGCGCTCCGATGCCGTCGCGGTTGCTCTCGACCCCCACGAGCCCCAGGCGCAGCCAGCGGCCGTGCGGGCCGCGGTTCTCGTAGAGGCGGGCCGGCCCGCCGTTGGCCGCCACGACGACGTCGAGGTCGCCGTCCCCGTCGAAGTCGGCGTAGGCCCCGCCGCGCGCCACCAGGGGCTTGGCGAGGTCTCCCGCGTCGGTCCCGGCCGCCTCGACGAGGCTCCCGTTCCCCTGGTTGCGGAAGAGCTGCTGCGGCTGGGCGAAGGAGACGCGGGTCGCGACCTTCTCCCATTCCTGGTCCAGGTGTCCGTTGGTGACCAGGAGGTCCAGCCAGCCGTCCAGGTCGTAGTCGAAGAAGAAAGTCGCCCAGGCCACGTAGAGGAGGGTGCTCCTGCCGAACGGCATCAGAGGGGCGACGTCGGTGAAGGTCTGCTCGCCGTCGTTGCGGTAGAGGCCCGACATCTCGTTGGCAAAGTAGCCCACGACCAGGCTCGGACGGCCGCTCCGGTCGAAGTCGCCGGCGTCGATCCCCATGCCGCCGCGCGCCCGGCCGGTCTCGCTCACCGCCATGCCGGAGGTGAGGCCCACCTCCTCGAACACTCCCTGCCCCTTGTTGCGGAAGAGGAAGTTGGGCGTCATGTCGTTGGCCACCGCGAGGTCGGTCCAGCCGTCGCTGTCGACATCCAGCATGGCGACGCCCATGGACTTGGCGCCCGGCTGGTAGAGGCCGGCCTCCTTCGTCCTCTCCGCGAAGCGGAGGCCCCCCTGGTTGCGGTAGAAGCGGGACGGGACCCCGGGGTAGGTCTGCGGCGTGCAATAGGCCTTGACCTTGCCGTCGATGCTGCAGAACGCGTCGTTCTCGGGCGTCCACTTGACGTAACGCGTGGCATAGACGTCGAGGAGGCCGTCCCGGTCGGCATCGAAGAGCACGGCCGAGGCGCCGAACTCGTAGTCGGCCGTCAATCCAGCCTGGCGGGAGACGTCCGTGAACCGGCCGCCGTCGTTCCTGAACAGCAGGTCCTGGCCGAGGCAGGAGAGGTAGACGTCCTCGTCGCCGTCGTTGTCGAGGTCGGCCGCGGCACCGCCCAGGCAGTAGGCGCTGACGTCGAGCCCGGAGCCCGCGGTCCTGTCCTCGAACTTCATGACGCCCATCCCTCCGGTGTTCAGGAAGAGCTTCTGGGTCGCCTCCTCCCCAGTCTTGCCGGGCCTGCCCGGAAAATCTCGGCCATTGACGAACAGCACGTCGGACCGGCCGTCGCCGTTGGCGTCGAAGATCACGACCCCGGGGCCGATCGTCTCGGGCAGCCACTTCTGGCCGAAGGCGCCGTTGTTGTGGGTGAAGCGCAGGCCGGCGGCTTGCGTCACGTCGACATAGCGCGCCGGCTCGGCCACGGCCGGTGCCGCAAGGGCAGCCATCGTTACCACGATCGTCCATCCTTTCATCATGGTTTCGCCGGGAGCGGGATCGACCGGTGCTCGTGCACGACCTGCCGCTCGTTGTTCTCGTGGGGATGGGCCGCCCAGTACCTGCCGTCCAGGATCCCCCCGGGGTCGAGCGGCGTCAGCCGCTGGTAGAGCTTCTGGTGATACTCCATTTTCGTCTTGTCCCCCAGGGTGCGGTAAACGAGCATCAGGCTGTAGTGGGCGGGACGGTCTTCGGGATCGATGGCGAGGATGCGCTCGAAGGTCGCGGCCGCATCCCGGAAGTTCTGCTGGAGGGTCTGGATGTCGCCGATCTCGGCCAGCACCCTGCGGTCGTACGGGAAGCGCTCGGCGGCCTTCTTCAGGTGGAGGAGCGCTTTGTCGTGGCCGCCGGCGTTTTGCTCGAGCTGCGCCAGCAAGAAGTGTGTGCGGGCGAGCTCGGGGTCGAGCGCGAGGGCCTTCTCGAGCGCCGGGCGGGCTGCCGCGACGTCCCCCTCGGTCACATAGACGAACCCGAGGTTGACCCAGCCGTCCGGAACCCCGGGCGCGAGCTCCGCGACCTTGCGGAAGGCCCGCTCGGCCCCTTTGAGATCGCCCTGGGAGAAGAAGCCGATGCCGTAGTCGTTGAAACGCTCCCAGTCCGTCTGGAGGTCGAGCTTGCCTGCGCCTGCCTCGGGCCCCCGGGGAGGAAGACTCGTCCCGGCCGGCAGCACGGCCACCCGCACGCTGTCCTCGGCCACGGTGAGGATGGGCATCGGCCGATCGACGCCGGCCCAGCGGGTGTACTCCCAGGCGAACTTGCGGTAGAGGAGGCGTGCCGTCAGCGTGAGCGAGCTGCCGGCGTCCTCGGGGACCTCGAGCCGGTAGTGGGCGATCTGGGACCAGTTGGGTTGCACCCGCTTCTGGTAGACGACGGCGCGCGCCGCCCAGGTGTTGCGACTGTCGATCCGCTCGCCCTTCCCGTCCACCAGGAAGGAGCGGTAGAAGTGCGCCGTGGGGTCGACCGGCGAATTTTCGTCCGCCTTGCCGCTCCAGAAGACGACCCTGCCGCGGTCGTCGACGGCCTTGAGCTCCAGCCAGCAGTCGTTGGCGTCCGGCTTGCCGCCGGGGAAGAAGTGACCCACCCCCAGGTTGCGGACAACCACGTCGATGCGCCTCGACTCGCCCCGGCGCACGGCCGCGTGGATGCGGTCGAGCGGCGCGAGCACAGAGGCGACCTCGGCCTTGGCGCCGGCCGCCGCCGGCTCGGTATCGGGCTCCGACATGGCGAAGATGTCGACGCGCATCGAGCCATTCAGGGCCGCCTCGACCGCGCGGAGCTGCTCGCGGTCGCCGCGCAGGGCGGGCAGAGCGGAGTTGGCGGCGGCGAAACGGTGGGAGCGCGATGTCTTCCCCCGGACGCCTTCCCGGGGCATATGACAGTCGAGGCAGTCGCGCGGCGCGGGCCGGTAGAAGGAGCGCGCCCCCTGGCCCGAGATGCTGGAGATCTGCCACATATCGTAGTCGCTGTGCTCCCGCATCCAGCCGGCGCCGTTGAGCGGCTTGTCGAGATGAGATTTGTGGCAGGTCGAGCAGAAGGCGGCGGTCGCGAGCACCGGGTTGCCGGAACGACCGAGCTCTTTCCGGTGCTCGGCGGGGTCCTTCTGGATACTCCGGACCGCGGCCGCGCGCACCTTCGCGTCAGGGCTCGTCAGGCGGTCGAGGCCGGGAGAGACCGCGATCTCGTAATCCCCCTGTCCCATGGTGCTCCGCACCCTGGAGACCGCGTGGCAGGTGGCGCAGGTGACGCCGGCGTGGGCCACCTCGGGGTCGTCGGCCTTGTTGCCCGACAGCAGGAGGGCCGGGCTGTGGCAGCCGGCGCACCACTTCGCGGGCACCGCCCCCGCGCCCTCGCGGGTGTGCTCGTACGCCTTGCGGTACCAGGGGTTCGACAACCCCGACGAGGCGTGGGCCGAAGACTTCCACTCGCGAAGGACGTCCGGATGGCAGCCGGCCTGGCCGCAGGTCTCGGAGCCGAGGAAGACGCGGCCCGGGAGCAGCCCCCCGGAGGCGGTGTGAACGGACGAGGGGTAGAAAGGGCCGTTCTCGCCGCCCATGGCCTCGTCGGCCATGCTGACCGGAGCGGGAGGATTGCGGACTTCCGCAGCGGTGAGCGCTCCGGCCAGAAGCAACGAACAGACGGCGGCTCGTTTCATGCGGCTCCGATCTCCGGCGTGGTTGGGTTACTCACGCGGGAGTCTAATCTCACGCGGCCGTTCATCCAAGCGGACTTAGGGCTCGTCACGGAATAACTGTGCCACAGTCGGATCCTCACGCTCCGGCCCCCTCTCCCGCGTAGCAGGGGAGGGCTGGGGAGGGGGTCTTCTTCAGGGGAACCCCGCTCGCGGGCGGCGGGCTTTCCCTGGGAGCGCTGGCGTCTCGCCGGCATCCTCAAGACATTGGGCCAAAGGCCCGGCCTTGTTGCCGGGGCGGCGACAATGGCCGGCGTTCCGCCGATTCCCCCGCACATGCCGGCGGGACGCCAGCGCTCCCAGGGAAAGCAGCCCCAGGGCCAATGCCTGCGTCCTCCTTCGGGACTTATGATCACGCGGAGTCTATCCTACCGCCTGCGGAGGCACTCGCCCTCGGGGGACAAGCCTCGCGTCCGCGGAGGGAGTCGCTCGCATCGCAGGAGAAGTCGCTCGCCCCGCGGTGGGAGCCTCTCGCCCCGCGGCAATAGTCACGCGCCCCGTAGGGATTGTCACTTGCCCCATGGGGATGGTCACGCGCCCCGTGGGGATAGTCGCTTCCCCCACGGGGATAGCCACTCGCCCCGTGGGGATGGTCACTCGCCCCGTGGGGATGGTCACTCGCCCCGTGGGGATGGTCACTCGCCCCATGGGGATGGTCACTTGCCCCATGGGGATAGTCACTCGCCCCATGGGGATAGTCACTCGCCCCGTGGGATAGTCACTCACGACGTGCGAGCGCCAAGCTCCCAGGGTCGAGCGGATGCCGAAAGACCCCCCTCCCCAGCCCTCCCCCGCTACGCGGGAGAGGGGGCCGGAAGGTGAAGGTGCAGCCGCCTCGTTTCACGCGGCTCCGATCTCGGGCGCGGCGGCGATGCGGGCGTCCCGCAGGTCCTCTTCGATGCGCGTGAACCGCGGCAGGGTGCGCGCCACGGCGGTGCAGGCGAAGAGCATCACGCCCATGGTGAGGAAGACGAGGCCGATGCCCCGCCCCGGACCCGTGCCGAGCACTGCGCCGACGGTCGGGGCGAGCAGGCCGTCCCTGGCGAGCAGGGGTCCGAAGACCCGGTCGGCCAGCGGTCCGGCGATCAGATAGGCGAGCGGCAGAGTGCCCTGGGCGATCAGCCGCCGGATGGCGAAGACCCGCCCCTGCAGGTCGGGCTCGACCTTGCTCTGCCAGATGACCTGGCTGCTGCCGTTGATCAGCGGCACGATCAGAAAGAAGGAGAACATGCCCGCCGCGATCAGCGCCACCGACGGGCGGACCCCCACCAGGAGCAGGGCGATGCCCAGAAGGGGCGAGAGGCCGAGGATCGTGCGCATGTGCCGCGTGCCCCCTCCCCAGGCCGTCATGATCAGGCCGCCGGCCAGCAGGCCCATACCCCCCAGCGACTGCACACGGCCGAGCTCGGCGCTGCCGGCGAAAGAGAGGACGAGCGGGGCAACGAGCACGGTCGTGATCCCGACCAGGAGGTTGAGGATCGCGAAGTAGCCGGCCAGGGCCGCGAGCCCAGGCCGCCGCACGATGTAGTGCCAGCCCAACGCGGCATCGCCGAGCAGCGACCTCTGGCCGGCGGCGCCGGTCTCCGACCGCTCGGGCTCCGGGATGCGGGCGATGAAGAGGGTCGCGGCCGCGAACAGGAAGGTCGCGATGTCGATCAGGAGGATCCCCCAGAGCGGCAGGACGGCGAGGAGGGCGCCGGCCAGGAGCGGCGACAGGATGCTGGCCGCGGAGTTGCCGAACTGCATCAGGCCGCTCGCCCGGCCGAGCTGCTTGCGCGGCGCGAGCATCGTCACGGCCGCCATGAATGCCGGGACCTGCACGGTGTTGCAGACCGCTATGAACGCCACCGCCAGATAGATGTGCCAGACCGCGAGCCGGCCGGAGAGCAGCATCAGGAGCAGGAACAGGGTCCCCAGGGCCGCGGCCGCGTCGCTCCACAGAATAGCGAGGCGGCGCGGCCAGCGGTCGGCCAGGACCCCTCCGAACGGCATCAGCAGGAGCCCGGCCAGCGATCCCGACAGCGCGATCAGCGTGTAGGAGGTCGCCGAATGGGTCTGCTGGAAGACCCAGACGCCGAGCGCGAACATGCTGATCCCCGACCCGATGAACGAGATCACCTGGCCTGTCCAGATCAGGGCGAAGGTGCCCATGCGGTGCGCCATGACGGAGGGCAGTCTAACCTCTCGAAGGACCCTCATCCAAGCCGGATTTTCGAGCGAATCGGTTGTGAGCTCAGCAGTTCTGGTACCTTATTGCATCTTCGCGCACCAGACCCGGGGTATCTTGAGGCTCAACGAGCGGCTGACTGATGGAACCGACTGACCACCCGCGACCCGATTCGCCAAAGGCCGGCCGGGCGCGGAATTCAGACCTTTCCAAGATTCTGCTCGAGAGGAGGCGGAAGGACCGCCCCTCGAACCGGATCCCGCGGCGCGCACCCGGCGCCCTTACCCCTCTCTCGTACGCCCAGGAGCAGATCTGGTTCCTGGAGCAGCTCGCGCCGGACGGCGCGGCCTACCACATCGCGCGCTCCTTCGCTCTGGAGGGGCCGCTCGATCCCGCGGCCCTGGCCCGGAGCCTCGGCGCGGTCGTCGCCCGTCACGAGGCGCTGCGCACGAGCTTCGCGATCGTAGAGGGGCAGCCGGTGCAAGCGGTCGCTGCCGAGCTGGCGCTCGCGATCCCGGTGCTCGACCTGCGCGCGGTCCCGGCGCCCGCGCGCGAGGAGGAGGCCCGCAGGCTGGAGCGGGAGGAAGTGCTGCGCCCGTTCGATCTGGCCCGGGGGCCGGTGCTGCGCCTGACGCTGCTGCGGCTCGCGGACGAGCGCAGCGTCCTGCTCCTGACGCTGCATCACATCGCGGCGGACGGCTGGTCGCTGGGCATCCTGCTCAGGGAGCTCGGCGCCCTCTACGCTGGAGAGACCCTGCCGCCCCTGCCGCTCCAGTATGCCGACTTCGCGCTGTGGCAGCGCGAGCGCCTCGCCGGCAGCGTGCTGGAAAAGCTCCTCGCCTTCTGGCGGACGCAACTCGAGGGCGCGCCGCCGGTGCTCGCGCTGCCCACGGACCGGCCGCGGCCGGCGATCCAGAGCTTCCGCGGCGCGGGAGTCCGCCGGGTGCTTCGGCGGGAGCTCGCGGCGCGGCTGCGGAGCTTCGGCGAAAGGGAGAGGGCGAGCCCCTTCATGGCGCTCCTCGCCGCCTTCCAGGCGCTTCTCGTCCGGCACACCGGCCAGGAGGACCTGGTGGTGGGCTCGCCGGTGTCGGGACGCAGCCGGAGCGAGCTCGAAGGGCTGATCGGCCTCTTCATCAACATGCTGGTCCTGCGCACGAGCCTGGCCTCCGATCCGGGCTTCCGAGAGCTCACGGGCCGGGTGCGAGCGGTGACGCTATCGGCCTACGAGCACCAGGAGATGCCCTTCGAAAAGCTCGTCACGGAGCTTTCGCCGGAGCGGGACCTGGGGCATGCGCCGGTCTTCCAGGTGATTTTCACGCTGCAGAGCGCGGCCTGGGAGAGGCTCGATCTGCCCGGTATCGAGCTAGCCCCGCGCGAGATCAAGCGCGAGGAGACCAAGGTCGACCTGACGTTCGCGATCCACGAGACCGGCGATGGGCTCGCGCTCGCTCTCCAGTACGACCGCGACCTGTTCGACGGGACCACCATGGCGCGCCTCGCCGCGCAGTACGAGGAGCTCCTGTCGGCGGCCCTGGCCGAACCGGACCGGCCGGTCTCCGGGCTGCCGGCTCTGCTCCCGGCCGAACGGCACCAGGTCTTCCACGAGTGGAACGACACAGGCGCGGCGTATCCGTACGACCGGGCCCTGCCCGCCGTCTTCGCCGAGCAGGTCGAGCGGTCCCCCGCGGAGGTGGCCCTGATCTGCGGCGACGTGTGCCTGACTTTCCGCGAGCTTGGCGAGCAATCCGACCGGCTCGCCCATCATCTGCAGCTGCTCGGCGTCGGCCCCGAGGATCTGGTTGCCCTCTGTCTCGAGCGCTCCCCGGACCTGATCGTGGGACTCCTGGGGATCCTCAAAGCCGGGGCGGCCTATGTACCCCTCGACCCCGAGTCGCCGTCCGAGCGGCTGGCATGGATCCTCGCCGACACCGGCGCCCGGCTCCTCGTCACCGAAGAGCGCCTGTCCGGCCTCCTGCCCGACCCGTCAGTCCGGCGGGTGCTGCTCGACGGGGACCGCGCCCTCATTGCGCAGCGCGGTGCCGATCCCCTGCCCAACCTTTCAGGCCCCGAGAGCCTCGCCTACGTCATGTATACCTCGGGATCGAGCGGCCGGCCCAAGGGAGTGGCGGTGCCGCATCGTGCGGTCGCTCGGCTGGTGCGCGGGCCCTCCTACGCCACTTTCGCACCCGGCGAGGTTTTCCTGCAGCTCGCTCCTGTTTCCTTTGATGCCTCGACATTCGAGATTTGGGGCAGCCTGCTCAACGGTGCACGGCTGGTCGTATTCCCCCCGCGCAAGCCGACACTGGCAGAGCTCGAAGAGGAAATCGCTCGCCACGGGGTGAGCACGCTCTGGCTCACCGCGGGCCTGTTCCATGTGATGCTGGACGAGCGTCCACAGGCCTTTGCACGGGTGAGGCAGATGCTCGCTGGCGGCGATGTTCTCTCCCCGATCCAGTCGCGGAAGTTCCTTGCCGTGGCACTGCCGGGTGCCCGTCTCATCAACGGTTACGGGCCTACCGAGGGGACGACCTTCACCTGCTGCAACCCGGTCAGCGATTCGGCGGCGGTCCACTCGTCCTTCCCCATCGGCCGCCCCATCGCCAATACCCGGGTTTACCTGCTCGACGGCACCATGACGGCAGTGCCCCTCTGCGTTGCCGGCGAGCTGTTCATTGGCGGCGACGGGCTGGCCCGCGGTTACTGGAACCGCCCGGATCTCACGGCCGAGAAGTTCGTGCCCGACCCTTTCGGCGGTCAGCCGGGAGCCCGGCTCTACCGCAGCGGCGACCTCGCGCGCTGGTTGCCTGACGGCACGGTCGACTTCCTCGGGCGTATCGATCAGCAGGTCAAGATCCGCGGCTTTCGCGTGGAGCCTGGGGAGATCGAGGCGTCTTTGCTGGCCGAGCCCGAGGTGCGGGAGGCCGCGGTGGTGGTGCGCCAAGAGGCGGGCGACCGGCGGCTCGTGGCCTACATCGTGGGCACGAACGCCGATCTCAAGGAGCGCCTGCGTGCGCGGCTGCCGGAGTACATGGTGCCGGCGGCAATTGTGGCTCTCGAAGCCCTGCCGCTTTTGCCGAGCGGCAAGGTGGACCGCGGCGCGTTGGCGAAGCTCGGCGTGCTGTGGGCCGCGGCGCCGGAGCAGGGTCATGTGGCGCCGCGGACGGCTCTCGAAGGCGAGCTGGCCGGCATGTGGAGCTCCTCGCTGGGGCTGGAGAAGGTCGGCATCCACGACAACTTTTTCGAGCTGGGCGGCAACTCGATCACGGGCGCGGTCCTGATCAACCGTCTCCAGGAGCGGCTCGGAGAGACCGTCCACGTGGCGGCGATCTTCGACGAGCCGACCATCGCCGGCCTCGCGGCCTGGCTGGGCAGCCGTTCTCCGGAGGCGGTGGAGCGGATCTGGGGGATCGCACCCGCGCAGTGGGACGGCGCGTCGCCACCCCCGGCAATACCCCTGTCCTTCGCCCAGGAGCGGCTCTGGTTCCTGGACCAGTTGGAGCCGGGGAACCCGTTCTACAACATCCCGGCCGCGCTGCGCCTCGAAGGCGCGCTCGACGCCGCGGCGCTCCAGCGGTCCTTCGATCAGGCCGTGCGCCGCCATCGCGTGCTGCGCACGCGCTTCGCGCTGGTCGAGGGCGCGCCGGTACAGGTGGCGGCTCCGGATCTGCGCGTGCCGCTGCCGGTCGTCGACCTCGGGGCTCTGCCGCGCGCCCTGCGCGAGGCGGAGACGCAGCGGCTGGCCAACGCCGAGGCGCGCCGGCCGTTCGACCTGTCCCAGGGTCCGTTGATCCGGACGACGCTGCTGCGGCAGGAGAGCGAGGCGCACGCGCTGCTGCTCTCCATGCACCACATTGTCTCGGACGGCTGGTCCCTGGGGGTCCTGCTCCAGGAACTGGCGGCGCTTTACGAGTCCTCGCCGTTGCCGGAGCTGCCCATCCAGTACGCGGACTACGCGGTCTGGCAGCGGGGGAGGCTCGCGGGCGAGGCTCTCGAAGCCGAGCTCGCCTGGTGGCGCGAGCGCCTGGCCGGGGTCCCGGCACTGCTCGAGCTGCCGACCGACCGGCCGCGGCCTCCGGTCCAGAGCTTCCGCGGCGGCAAGGTCGAGATCGCGCTCCCGGCCGCGCTCTCCGAACGTCTCGCGGCGCTCTCCCGCAAGAGTGGGGCGACCCTTTTCATGGCGTTGCTGGCGGGCTTCGACGCGCTGCTCTCGCGCCTGACCGGCCAGCTCGACGTGGTGGTGGGCTCGCCGGTCGCGGGACGCAACCGGGCGGAGCTGGAAGGGCTGATCGGCTTCTTCGTCAACACCCTGGTGCTGCGCACGGACCTCTCGGGGGATCCGGGATTCGCCCAGGTCCTGGAGAGGATCCGCCAGACCACGGTCGGCGCCTACGCCCACCAGGAGGTGCCGTTCGAGAAGCTCGTGGCCGAGCTCGCTCCGGTGCGCACGCTCGCCCACGCGCCGCTCTTCCAGGTCATGTTGATCCTCCAGAACGCGCCGTGGCGGGACCTGCGCCTCGGCGACCTGGCTCTGACCTGGCTCGGGGTGGAGGCGGGGACCTCGAAGTTCGACCTGCGGCTGTCGCTCATGGAAGGCGAGGAGGGCCTCGCCGGCTCGATCGTCTACAACCGCGACCTGTTCGACAACTCGACCGTGACGCGCTTCGCGGCCGGCTTCCACAGGCTGCTCGCGGGCGCGCTGGCCGATCCCGGCGCTCCCCTGCCGGAGCTGCCACTCCTCGACGAGGCCGAGAGGCACCAGCTCCTACGCGAGTGGAACGACACGGGCGCGGCGTTCCGCCGCAACACCTGCCTGCATGAGCTGATCGCACGCCAGGCGGCGCGCACGCCCGACGCGCCGGCCCTGGTCTTCGAGGGGGAGAGCCTCACCTACGCCGAGGTGGACCGCCGGGCCAACCACCTCGCCTGGCGGCTGCGTGAGCTGGGCGTAGGGCCGGAGGTGCGGGTGGCGGTCGCGGTGGAGCGTTCGCTGGAGCTGCCGCTGGCTTTGCTGGCGGTGCTCAAGGCCGGCGGCGCCTACGTGCCGCTCGACCCTTCCTATCCGCAGGAGCGTCTGGCCTACATGCTGGAGGACTCCCGGGCGGCGGTGCAGTTGACCCGGGAGCGGGTTCTCGAGCTTTCAGGTGAGAGCGATGAGGCTCCAGACTCCGGAGTCCGGACGGAGAACCTCGCCTACGTGATCTACACGTCGGGCTCGACCGGCCGGCCCAAGGGGGCGATGAACAGCCACCGCGGGATCGTCAACCGGCTGCGATGGATGCAGTCGGCGTACGGTCTGGACTCTTCGGACCGGGTGCTCCAGAAGACTCCGGCCTCGTTCGACGTGTCGGTGTGGGAGTTCTTCTGGCCTCTGCTGACCGGCGCCTGCCTGGTCCTGGCGAAGCCGGGCGGTCACCAGGACAGCGCCTATCTCGTGGACCTGATCCAACGCGAGAGGGTGACGACGATGCACTTCGTTCCCTCGATGCTCCAGGTGTTCGTGGAGCAGCGCGGGGTGGAGGAGTGCACCTCCCTCAAGCGGGTGATCTGCAGCGGCGAGGCGCTGCCGATGGACCTGGTGCGCCGCTACTTCGAGAGGATGGGAGCGGAGCTGCACAACCTGTACGGTCCGACGGAAGCCGCGGTGGACGTCACGTACTGGGCCTGCCGGCGCGACGACCGGACCGTGCCGATCGGCCGTCCGATCGCGAACCTCTCGATCCAGATCGTGGACCGGTCTCTCCATCTGGTGCCGCTGGGCGTGCCCGGGGAGCTGCTGATCGGGGGCGCTGGAGTGGGCCGCGGGTATCTCGATCGGCCGGACCTGACGGCGGAGCGCTTCGTGCCAGGCGAGGGCGAGCGTCTTTATCGGACGGGGGACCTGGCCCGCTTCCTGGGGGATGGGCGGATCGAGTACCTGGGTCGGATCGATCACCAGGTCAAGGTGCGCGGCTTCCGCATCGAGCTGCAGGAGATCGAGGCAGCCCTGATGGCTGAGCCCGAGGTGCGGGAGGCCGCGGTGGTGGTGCGCGAGGAGGCGAGCGACCGGAGGCTTGTCGCCTATGTCGTGAGCACTGTGGGCACAGACGCCGATCTCAAGGAGCGCCTGCGTGCGCGGTTGCCGGATTACATGGTGCCGGCGGCGATCGTGGCTCTCGAAGCCCTGCCGCTTTCGCCGAGCGGCAAGGTGGACCGCGGCGCGCTGGCGAAGCTCGGGGTGCTGTGGACCGCGGCGCCGGAGCAGGGTTATGTGGCGCCGCGGACGGCTCTCGAAAGCGAGCTGGCCGGAATGTGGAGCACCTCGCTCGGGCTCGACAAGATCGGCGTCCACGACAACTTTTTCGAGCTGGGCGGCAACTCGATCACGGGCGCGATCCTGATCAACCGTCTCCAGGAGCGGCTCGGCGAGATCGTCCATGTGGTGGCGATCTTCGACGCTCCGACCGTCGCCGGCCTCGCGGCCTGGCTGAGCAGCCATTGTCCAGAGGCGGTGGAGCGGCTCTGGGGGCCAGGCTCGCTGCGGGGCGAAGCGGTGGGGGAGGCGCACCGCCTCGTCCTGGGTCCGGCCGCGGCCGCAGCCTTCCGCAAGCTGATCGAGCCGCTCGCGCCCGCCGTGTTTTCGGGGAAGAGCCCGCGGGCGGTGTTCCTGCTGTCGCCGCCGCGTTCTGGCTCGACGCTGCTGCGCGTCATGCTGGCCGGCCATCCGAGCCTGTTCGCTCCGCCCGAGCTGGAGCTGCTGTCGTTCAACACCATGGCCGAGCGCCGCGCGGCCTTTTCCGGCCGCGACAGCTTCTGGCTCGAAGGTGCGATCCGCGCCGTGATGGAGATCCAGGGAGAGGGTCCGAAAAAGGCGCGCGAGTGGATCGATCGCAGCGAGCGGAACGGGTGGACCACGCACCGCTTCTACCGCGAGATCCAGGAGCTTCTGGGCGGGCGGATGCTGGTGGACAAGACGCCGTCGTACGCGCTCGATCCATCGGTGCTGCAGCGGGCGGAGGAGGGCTTCGACGGACCGCTCTACATCCACCTCCTGCGCCACCCGTACGGCATGATCTCTTCGTTCGAGGAGGCCAAGCTCGACCAGGTGTTCTTCCGGCGCGCGCACCCGTTCGGGCGCCGCGAGCTGGCGGAGCTGGTATGGCGGGTGAGCCACGAGAACGTGACCGCGTTCCTGGCCGGTATCCCGGCCGAGCGCCACCGCGCGGTCTACTTCGAGGACCTGGTGCGCGAGCCGGAGGTGACGCTGCGGGCCCTTTGCGGCTTCCTTGGCCTCGACTTCGATCCGGCCATGGCGGCGCCCTACCAGGACAAGGGCCGGCGCATGACCGACGGGCTCTATGCCGAATCGCGCATGCTGGGTGACGTGAAATTCCACCAGCACCAAGGGGTGGAAGCGTCCACTGCGGAGCGCTGGCGGGAGCGCTACCGGGAGGATTTCCTGGCGCCGGAGACCTGGGTGGTGGCAGCGGCCTTCGGCTACGAGCGGCCGGCGCACGGCCTCCAGCCGATCGCGCCCGCGGAGTGGGACGGCGCCTCTCCGCTGCCGCTCTCCTTCGCGCAGGAGCGGCTCTGGTTCCTGGACCAGTTGGAGCCGGACAGCTCGTTCTACAACATCCCGGCCATGGTACGGCTCCAAGGGGTGCTCCACGCGGCCGCGCTCCAGGAAGCCTTCAATGCGATCGTACGCCGCCACCGGACCCTGCGCACGCGCTTCGCGGCGGTCCAGGGCGAGCCGGCGCAGGTCGTGGAGCCGGAGCTGTGCCGGCCGCTGCCGGTCGTCGACCTCGCAGACCTGCCGGCGGTGTTGCGGGAAACCGAGACCCGGCACCTCGCCAACGCCGAGGCGCGCCGGCCGTTTGACCTCTCCCAGGTTCCGCTCCTGCGCACGATGCTGCTGCGGCTGGGGAAAGAGGAGCACGCATTGCTCCTCTGCATGCACCACATCGTCTCCGACGGCTGGTCCATGGGGCTTCTGTTCCAGGAGCTGGCGTCCCTGTACGAAGGCTCGCCGCTGCCGGAGCTGCCCATCCAGTTCGCGGACTTCGCGGTCTGGCAGCGGGGGAGGCTCGCAGGCGAAGCCCTGGAGCAGGAGTTGGCCTGGTGGCGCGAGCGCTTGGCCGGCGCGCCGGGGCTGCTGGAACTGCCCACAGACCGGCCGCGGCCGGCGGTGCAGAGCTTCCGTGGCGGGAGGGTCGAGCTCGCACTGCCGCGCTCGTCGGAAATCGCGGCGCTTTCGCGCAGGAGCGGGACGACCCTGTTCATGACGCTGCTCGCGGCCTTCGACGCGCTGCTGTCGCGCCTGACCGGCCAGCTCGATGTGGTGGTGGGCTCGCCCATCACTGGGCGCAACCGGACCGAGCTCGAGGGGCTGATTGGCTTTTTCGTCAACACCCTGGTGCTGCGTACGGATCTTTCGGGCGATCCGGGCTTCGACGGGATCCTGGAGAGGGTCCGCCAAGCCACGATCGGCGCCTATATCCACCAGGAGCTGCCGTTCGAGAAGCTCGTGGGCGAGCTGGCTCCGGTGCGCACGCTGGCCCACGCGCCGCTGTTTCAGGTGATGCTCGTGCTCCAGAACCTGCCGCGGCGCGAGCTGCGCATCGGCGGGGCGCTCGGCAGTGTGATGCCCGCGGAGGAGAGGACGGCCAAATTCGACCTCACTCTGGGCCTGGTCGAACGGGGCGCAGGTCTGGCCGGAGCCTTCCAGTTCAATTCCGACCTGTTCGACGCCGCGACCATCACCCGTTTCGCCGATCACTTCCGAACCCTGGTCGAGGGCGCTGTGGCCAATCCCGCGGTGCGCCTCTCGGAACTCCCCCTGCTCTCCGCCGCCGCCCGCGCCCAGCTTCTGCGCGAGTGGAACGACACCGCGGTCAGTATTGCCAGTATCGCCAGTATCGCCGGCATCCGAAGCCTCCCCGAGCAGATCGCCCAGCAGGCGGCGCGCACGCCTGAAGCCGTAGCCGTGCTCTGCGGCGACGCGAGCCTGACTTACGCCGCACTGGACCGCAGGGCGAACTGGCTCGCCTGGCATCTGCAGAGCCTCGGTGTGGGACCGGAGACGCGGGTCGCGATCGCCATGGAGCGCTCGCCCGACCTGCTCGTGGCGCTCCTGGGCGTGCTCAAGGCCGGCGGGGCGTACGTGCCGATCGACCCGTCCTACCCGGAGGAGCGGCGGGCCTACATGCTGG
>JAXDKG010000025.1:0-15964 GCA_034667225.1 Acidobacteriota bacterium | reverse complement strand
TGGTCAGCAAGAAAGAAGTCGCGGAAGTCAATCTCCGCCGAGACAGCTTTCATGGTGAATGGAACTACACAATCTTCCCCAGGGAAGAACGTGCAACTGAGGCACTTATTCCGTGACGCGTCCTAAGCCTCTTAAATCGGATCTAAGCTTCTTAGATCCGCCCTAAGCCCCTTAAATCGGGTCTAAGCTCCTTAGATCCGATTTAAGCTCCCTGAAAAACGGCGCACGGCTTTTAGATCGGATCTGAGGCTCTTAGATTGGATCTAAGCTTCTTAGATCGGGTCCCGAGCTTCTTAGATCCGATCCAAGGCCCTTAAATCGGCCCGAGGCTCCTTGGAGCCGCGCCAAGAAGCTTCGTCGCCAACAAAAGCCGGCCCAACGGGCCGGGAGAGCGGAGCCCAGGGCTGAGCGCAGCGATGCCCTGGGTAAACAGGTTACGCATCCCTGCGGCCTGAAGGGCCGCGAGAATCTTTCCCCCCGCCCTCTCGCGCCCTTACAGGGCGCTCTGAGGTGACGACCTTCTTTCCCAGGGCATCGCTGCGCTCAGCCCTGGGCTAAATTCTCACGGCCCGTTGGGCCGGGTTTTGTTAGAGGTTCCGCTCCCGCCAGATCGAAAAGCCCATCCAAAGATTGCCCACCGCTGTAGCCGCGGCAAAAGCAACCAATGGCAAGCCCCCCGGCCAGAGCGCCACCAGCCCGCCGACCTGATAGATCAGGCCGGTCGTGCGGAACGGCGGAAAAGCCAGCCCGCCCAGCATGTAGAAAGAATGCCCCAGGATCAGCAGCCAGAGCCCGGGGAGAGCCCAGGCCGCTTCCTGCCAGACGAGCAGGAACGACAGCGCGAGCGCCACGAACGAAAGGTTGCCCTGCAGACCCAGCACCCACGAGGCGAGCGGCGTGCTCCCTCCTCCGAACCCGCCTCCCGCGCGCCGGATCCCCACGATCTCCACCGCTCCCCCCACGAGGATCACGCCCGACCAGATGAAGAGCACGGCCGCGGGTCCGCTCATGCGGAGCGCCGGCGGTGTGATCAGCGCGGCAATCGGCAGCAGCACGGCCCAGGCGAACCAGGACCATGGATTGCGGAGGAAAGGACGGCTTGCCTTGCGGAAGTGCTCCCGCACCGGCTCGAGATCGTCCTCGCCGGTGCGGGTGTCGGAGAAAAGAGGTTCGTACTCGCTCAGCGGCTTTCCGCTAAGTGAATCTGCGTCTCGGCGCGGCGGACGGCCCGCTGACGGGCGGCGAACTCGGCTTCGGTGATCGAAGGCATCTCGCGGGCCGCGTCGAGTGCGCGCTCGGCCGCGGCCGGATCGATCTCCTCCACCGCTTTCGCCTGCTCGGTCAGGAGCGTCAGACGGTTCTCCACCATCTGGGCGAAGCCGCCATCCACGAAGAACTCGCGGTTCCCCTCCGGGGTCTCCACCCGGAGCGAGCCAATGCCCATCTTGAAGAGCAGCGGCGCGCGGCCGGGCAGGATGCCGACCTCGCCGTCGTGCGCCGGGAAGGCCACGAACGTCGCGTCAGCCTCCAGCACGGCCCGCTCCGGAGTGATCACACTGCAATGAAACGTGTCGTTCTTCGCCATGCGCGCCTCGCCGGTCTACTTGTCCTTCTTGTCCAGGGTCGCCATCTTTTCGGCCTGGGCAGCCGCATCCTCGATCGCGCCGACGTACATGAACGCCTGGTCGGGCAGGTGGTCCCACTTGCCGTCGCAGAGCTCATCGAAGGAGCGGATCGTGTCCTCGCGCGAGCAGTAAATGCCGGGCAGGCCGGTGAACTGCTCGGCCACGAAGAACGGCTGCGACAGGAAGCGCTCGACCTTGCGCGCCCGGCGGACGATGATCTTGTCCTCCTCGGAGAGCTCGTCGACGCCCAGAATCGCGATGATGTCCTGGAGGTCGCGGTAGCGCTGGAGGATCTGCTGGACCTTGCGGGCAACCGCGTAGTGCCGATCGCCGATGTACTCCGGCGCGATGATGCGGCTGCTCGACGCCAGCGGGTCCACGGCCGGGTAGATGCCCTTTTCCGAGATGCTCCGCTCCAGGTTCACCGTGCTGTCGAGGTGGGCGAACGCCGTGGCGGGCGCCGGATCGGTGTAGTCGTCGGCCGGCACGTAGATCGCCTGGATCGAGGTCACAGCACCGCGGCTGGTGGAGGTAATGCGCTCCTGCAGCTCGCCCATCTCCGTTCCGAGCGTCGGCTGATAGCCCACGGCCGAGGGCATGCGGCCCAGCAGCGCGGACACTTCGGAGCCGGCCTGCGAGAACCGGAAGATGTTGTCGATGAAGAGCAGCGTGTCGACGCCGGTCTGATCGCGGAAGTACTCGGCCATGGTGAGCGCCGAGAGGGCCACGCGCAGGCGGGCTCCGGGAGGCTCGTTCATCTGGCCGAAGACCATCACGGTCTGATCGATGACGCTCTTGCCCGTGTCGCCGATCTTGGCCTCCTGCATTTCCAGCCAGAGGTCGTTGCCCTCGCGGGTGCGCTCGCCCACTCCGGCGAAGCAGGAGTAGCCGCTGTGGAAGCGGGCGAGACGGGCGATCAGCTCCTGAATGATGACGGTCTTGCCGACGCCCGCGCCGCCGAACAGTCCGGCCTTGCCGCCGCGCACCAGGGGGCAGAGCAGGTCGATGACCTTGATGCCCGTTTCGAACAGCTCGGTTTTCGAGGAGAGCTCGTCCAACTCGGGCGGCGCGTGATGGATCGGCCGGCGTTCGGTGGCATGCACCGGGCCGAGGCCGTCGATGGGCTCGCCGACCATGTTGAACACCCGGCCGAGCGTCTCGATGCCCACCGGCACGCTCACGGGTGCGCCGGTGTCGACGATGTCCGAGCCGCGCTGAAGGCCGTCGGACGAACCGAGGGCGACCGCGCGCACGCGTCCGCCTCCGAGATGCTGGGCGACTTCGCACCAGAGCGTCTCCTGCACGGTCTGGCCGAGCACCGTGCGCGCGACCTCGACGCGCAGGGCGTTGTAGATCCCCGGCAACTGATCCTCAGCGAACTGGGCATCCAGCGTGGAGCCGATCACCTGCGTGATCCGACCGATGTTTCCTGCCGTATTTTGATGAGCGTTCTGCATCTTGATTTCCGATCTTTTGAGGGCTCAGGACAGGGCGTTGGCGCCGCCGACGATGTCCAGGAGCTCCATGGTGATCTGCGTCTGCCGGGCGCGGTTGTACTCCCGCGTCAGCGCTTTGATCATATCGCCCGCCGCGTCGGTGGCCGCCTTCATGGCGACCATGCGGGCGACCTGCTCGGAGACGATCGCATCGTTGAAAGCCTGGAAGAGCCGCGCGCGCACGGTCGCCGGCAGCAGCTCGTCGAGGAGCTGCTTCGGGTCGGGAGAGAACTCGTACTCGACGGGCCTCGCCTCTTCCTTTCCCTGCTGCTGCTCGGTCGAAAGGGGCAGGAGCTGTATCACCGCCGGCCGCTGCACGCCGGCCGAGTGGAAACGCATGTAGGCCACGTGCGCCGAGGCGATCTCGCCGCGGATGAAGCGGTCCATCAGGTCGTTCGCGATCGGCTCGATCTGCTCGAAGCGCGGCTTGTCGCCGAGCCCCGTCGTCTGCTCCGCAATCTCCCGGCGCAGGAACTTGAAGAAGTTGATCCCCTTCCGCCCCACCATGTGGACCCGCGGCACCACCCCGCGCCCCCGCTGCTCCTCGATGTGCCCCACCGCTGCCCGCAACACGTTCGAGTTGTAGCCGCCCGCGAGGCCGCGGTCGCTCGAGATCACCACCAGCGCCGAGGCCTTCACGTCGTCGTGCGTCTGGAGCAGCGGATGCTCGACGTTGCCGGCCGCCCGCGAGAGGTCGGCCACCAGCTCGGCCAGCTTCTCCGTGTACGGCTTGGTTGCCACCGCCCGGTTGAAAGCCGCCTGGAACCGGGCGGTCGCGATGAGCTGCATGGTCCGCGTGATCTTGCGGATGTTGCGCACCGACTTGCGCCGCTTGACCAGGACTCTTCGATTCGCCATGACGATCTATTCCTAGGCTGCCGCGCCGCTGGCGTGGGTCTTGAAGTCCCGGATCACCTGCTTGATGCGGTCCGACAGGTCGTTCGGCATCTCGCCGGTCTTGTTGAGCTGCTCGAGGACCTCGGGATATTCGTCGCGGAAGTGCTTGAGCATCGCCTCTTCGAACGGCCGCACCTTGGGGACCGGCAGGTCGTCGAGGAAGCCCTGGGTGGCGGCGAACAGGGAGATGATCTGCTCGCTGACGGGATACGGACGGTACTGCGGCTGCTTGAGCAGCTCCACCATGCGCTGGCCGCGGTCGAGCTGGCGCTGGGTGGCCTGGTCGAGCTCGGTGCCGAGCTGCGCGAACGCCTCCAGCTCGCGGAAGGCCGCGAGATCGAGCCGCAGTGTGCCGGCGACCTTCTTCATCGCCTTGCGCTGGGCGTTGCCGCCCACGCGCGACACGCTGATGCCGACGTTGATCGCGGGACGCACGCCGGCGAAGAACAGGTCGGGCTCCAGGTAGATCTGGCCGTCCGTGATCGAGATCACGTTGGTCGGAATGTAGGCTGAAACTTCGCCCTCCAGCGTCTCGATGATCGGCAGCGCGGTCATCGACCCGCCCGTGTCCGGGAAGCGATGGACGCGGTACTTTTCCTTATCCTGGAGCGTGTCGAGGAACGCCGCGGCCTTGTGTTTGCCGTGCGGCCGGTGGAACAGTCCGAACTCGTCATCGGGCCGCACGTCCGCGGGAGCGGCGAGCCCCTCCGGGTGCTTGACCGCGAGGTTGCGGTCGCGGCTGTTCTCCGGCGTGTCCTTCGGCACCACCGCGAACTCTTCGCGCAGCTTCACGCTGCGCTCCAGCAGGCGGGAGTGGAGATAGAACACGTCGCCGGGGTAGGCCTCGCGGCCCGGCGGCCGGCGGAGCAGCAGCGAGAGCTGGCGGTAGGCCTGCGCCTGCTTCGACAGGTCGTCGTAGACGCACAGGGTCGCCCTGCCCTCCTGATACATGAAGTACTCGGCCATGGCCGCGCCCGCGTACGGAGCGATGTACTGCAAGGGAGAGGGATCCGCCGCCGACGCCGAGATGACGATCGTGTAGTCCAGCGCGCCATGCTCGCGCAGCTTGTCGATCAGGCCGACGACCGTGGACTCCTTGAGGCCGATGGCGACGTAGACGCAGATGACGCCGCTGTCCTTCTGGTTGAGGATCGTGTCGAGCGCCACGGCGGTCTTGCCGGTCTTGCGGTCGCCGATGATCAGCTCGCGCTGGCCGCGGCCGATGGGGATCATGGCGTCGATGGCCTTGATGCCCGTCTGAAGGGGCTCGGTGACGGGCTGGCGCTCGGCGATGCCCGGCGCCTTGAACTCCAGCGGCCGGCGATGCGGCGTCTCGATCACGCCCTTGCCGTCCAGCGGACGGCCGAGCGGATCGACCACGCGGCCGATCAGCTCGGGGCCGACGGGCACGGAGAGCAGCTCGCCGGTGCGCCGCACCTCGTCGCCCTCCTTGATGCCGAGGTAGTCGCCGAGGACGACCGCGCCGACCGAGCTCTCTTCCAGGTTGAACACCTGGCCGAACTCGCCGTTCGCGAACTCCAGGCGCTCGCCGGCCATGGCGCCGGTCAAGCCGTAGATCCTCGCGATGCCGTCGCCGACCTCGAGCACCTTGCCCACCTCGGAGAGGTCGACCTCGGTGCGGTATTTCCGGATCTCTTCGGTGATGACCGATCCGATCTCGTCGACATTCAATCTCATGTTGTTCCTCAGTGTTTCTCGAAAGAATTCTATTGTTCAGGCGCGGGCGCGGACGATCTCCTCGGACGCGCGCCGCTCGAGCGCCTGCCCAAGCTCGCGCAGCTTGCTCGCCACGCTGCCGTCGATCTTCCGGCCTTCGACCTCGATGACGATGCCGCCGATCAGCGACGGGTCCACTTTTTCGATCAGGCGCGGCTGCTTGCCCGTGTAGCGGGCGACGGACTCGCGCACCCGGGTCCGCAACGCTTCGCCGAGTGGAACCGCCGTGCGCACATGGGCCTCGACGATGCCGCGCAGCAGGCCGTGCTCGATGCGGTAGCCCTCGGCGATGGCGCGCAGCAGGCCGAGCCGGCCCTTGCGGTTCACCACCTGGAGCGAGTCCACCAGCAGGTCGCTGGCACGGCCGCGGAAAGCGCGCTCCAACGTGCGGGAGCGGTCCTCGCCGTCCACCAGCGGGCTGCCCAGGAACTGCTCGAACTCCGGGCTGCGGTCGAGAAATTTCACCGACTCCTGCAGCTCGTCGAGCAGGTTGTCGGCCTCGCCCTGCTGCTCGGCGAGGTCCAGCATGGCCTTGCTGTAGATGCGGGCGATGGCCAGCTCGCGGTCGTTCACGTTCGCCATGGCATCAGACTCGCGGCGGTATCGCGGCAGCGTTCACGCCGTCGAGCGACTCGGCGATGAGGCGCTCGTGGTCCTGGGGTGTGAGCTCGCGCCCGATCATCTTGCCCGCCATGTCGGTCGCCAGCCGGGCGGAGAGCAGGTACAGCTCCTTGGTGGCCGTCTCGGTCGCGATCTGGATCTCGCGCTTGGCGCGCTCGAGCCGCTTGTCGGCTTCGCGCTGAGCGTCCTCCTCGATCCGCTGCTTCACCACCACGGCGTCGCGGCGCCCTTCGTCCACGATGGCAGTGGCCTCGGCGCGGGATTGGGCCAGCTTCTCCTCGTACTCCCGCAGGCGGGCCTCGGCCGCGTCGCGGTCGCGCTTGGCGGTCGCGAGCGCCTCGTGGATGAAGCTCTCGCGGGCCTGCAGCGTGTTGAGGATCGGACCCCAGGCAAACTTCCCGAGCACCAGCACCACCAGCAGGAAGATCACCAGCGTCCAGATCATGTTGCCGACGTCGCCGGCGAAAATATTGTTCTCTCCCCCGCCGCCGTGCTCGGCCTCCTGCGCCAGGGCCGGGGCCGCGAGGGCCAGGGAAATCAGGATCGTCAAGGCTCTCTGAATCATTGCGGTTACTCGATCAAAGCCCCCTCCCCTGGATTGGGGAGGGGAGCAAAGTTCCATCTCGATCAGCCGTTCACCGCGAGCAGACAGACGATGACGGCGAACAGCGTGGCGCCCTCGATCAGGGCCGCGGTGATGATCATCGCGGTGTTGATCGAGCCGGCGACCTCGGGCTGGCGAGCCATCGACTCGACCGCGCTGCCGCCGATGCGGCCGATGCCGGCGGCGCCGCCCATGATCACCAGGCCGGCGCCGATCGCGCCGCCCAGGCGGCCCGCGCCGTCGGAGGTCAGGAAGGAGCCCTCGCGGGCACCGGGGTCGATCGGCTCCTGCGCGTGCGCCGGAGCGACCGACGCGAACATCAGCACGAAGCCGAGCAGAATCATCATCAGGGAAATCTTGGAAGCCCTCTTGCTCATGAGAAACAGTTCCTTTCTTTCGTGTCTCGGCAGCCGTGCGGGGCCGGCCGCCCTCTTCGAATCGCCATCGCAGTCACGCCTCACGGCCCGAGTGCCCCGCGCATGTCCGGGCATGGCGATCAGATCAAATCAGTGATGCGCCGCCGCCTCCTCGTGACCATGCCCGTGCTCGTCGCCGTGATGGAAGACGATCGATTGGCCGATGAACAGGCAGGTCAGGAAGGTGAAGATGAACGCCTGCAGGAACGCCACGAAGATCTCCAGCATCGTGATCGCGGCGCTGCCCAGCACGGCCGGGATGGCGATGCCGTACCCCATAGCGGGGGAGCTGGCGCCGGCGCTCAGGATGAAACCGAGCAGCACGGCGAGCAGGATGTGGCCCGCCAGCATGTTGGCGAACAGACGGACGGTGAGCGCGAAGATCTTGGCGATCAGGCCGGCGAGCTCCACCGGCACCAGAATCGGCGCCAGCCAGAGCGGGCCGGGGCAGAAGTGCGCGAAGTAGTGCTTGCCGCCCAACCGGATGCCGTTGAACACCATCAGCGCAAAGGTCATCAGCGCCAGGGTGGCCGTCACATAGATATTGCCGGTGGCCGTGCCGCCGATGTGCGCGCCGAACAGCGGCGCGATCGCGGCAATGGGGAGCAGCCCCAGCAGGTTGTTGAGCAGGATGAAGAAGAACACGCTCCAGATGTACTTGATGAAGCGGTCCGTGTACCCCAGGAGGTTCGGCTGCGCGACGTCCTTGCGGATGAACTCGCAAATGGCTTCGATGGCGTTGGCGGAGCCGGTCGGGACCAGGCGGCCGACCTCGTCCGTGCCGCGGCGCCGGCGCACCAGCGCGGGCACGAAAAGCATCAGGAGCAGGCCCGCGACGATCAGTGTCGCGGTCTGATTCGTGAGCAGCGAGATCTTGCCCTCGGGAGTCAGGAATCCCAAGTCGGCCGGCCGCTGGAAGATCGGATGCTGGACCACGTGCTCCAGGGGATCCGTCGCAAACATCAGCAAGAAGGTCATGTCGTCTCCAGGTCCTCTTCGTCTCGTCTTCAGAAGCCCTTCGCCGCGTACCAGGTATCGACCGCGAGCAGCGTCACGTAGCCGAGCGCGATCCAGAGCAGCAGAGGCACGCGCTCGAATTCACCCGACAGGGCCGCCGCGGTGCCGAGGGCGGCCACCACCGCCACGCGCAGCGACATCGCGAGCATCGTGGCCTTGAGCCGTCCGCCCGGGTCCGTCGCCTTGCGGCCGAGAGCCACCGGGATGCCCCCCGCCGCCGAGGCGAGGGCGCCGATCACACACCCCGCGATCATGGCGGGGATGGCTTCTTCGCCACCCAGCCGCCGGGTCGGCAGCGCGCCGACCAGCGCGATCAGGACCGCCGCCCCCGCCACCCACGCCAGGAACCGCAGGTACTCTGCGGCCGGCGGTCGGGCATCGGTCATGGCTGATCGTCGCGCTTCGTGTTTCGCTTCGTGGTTTCGTTCCGGCCGGCGGCCATCCCCTGACGGATCAGGTTGTACATGCCGCCTACCATGCCGATCGTGAGCCCGATCCAGAACCCCCAGGGTTCCGTGCCAAAGTGGCGGTCCCACCACCAGCCCACCAGGGTGAGCCCGCCGACCGCGGCTGCAAGCTCGATCCCCAACCCGGAGAGCTTCATCCACTCGGTGTCAGCTTTTCTCCGGTCCTCGGGCATCATGGACCTCTCCTGGGCACCCCCCGCTCTCCTCGGCGGGCGCAGTGTAGCACAAAACTTCCCCGCTTGTGACAAGCGTCACAAGCGGAAAAGACGAGCCCGGCCGCCTGGGGTTGAAACCCCAGGCTAGAAGGGTACAGCCCCTCCCCGGGGCTGGAGGCGCACCAGGCTGCGCCTCGTCAGAGATGTCGTCGGAAGCTCGCCCCCGGAGGGGACGACACTCTTCTAGCCTGGGGTTTCAACCCCAGGCGTGTCCCGCCGGGTCTTGACCTCCCGGATCACCCGCTCCAGGAAGACCTCGACCGTCATCTTCCCCAGGTCGGTCCCCGAGCGGTGGCGGACCGCCACCTCGCCGGCGTCGCGCTCGGCATCCCCGACCACGAGCATGTAGGGGATCTTCTTCACCTGGGCGTTGCGGATCTTCTTCTGCATCCGCTCCGAGGAGAGGTCGACCTCCACCCGCGTCCCGCCGGTCGCGGTCGGCACGTCGGCGCCGAAGATCTTCGCCTTCACCTCCATGGCGTACTCCACGTGGCGGTCAGAGATCGGCACGATCATGGCCTGGACCGGCGCGAGCCAGGTCGGGAAGGCGCCGGCGTAGTGCTCCAGCAGGAAGGCCACGAAGCGCTCGTGCGAGCCGAGCGGCGCCCGGTGGATCACGTAGACCGGATGATCGGCGCCGTCCTCCCCGATGTAGCGCAAGTCGAAGCGCTCGGTCGCCAGGAAGTCGAGCTGGTTCGTCGAGATCGCGTACTCGTTGCCCACCACGCTCTCGATGATGAAGTCGATCTTGGGACCGTAGAAAGCGGCGTCGCCCGGGCTCTCCTCGTAGGGCAGCCCCGACTCCTCCATGGCCTCGCGGACGATCTTCATGGCCGCCAGCCACTGCTCCGGCTCGTTGACGTACTTGTCGAGCTTGTCCAGGTCCGGCATCGAAAAACGCATGAAGTAGTCCTGGATCTGCAGGAGATCGTAATAGCGCGCGTGGAGGCTCATCACGCGCTTGAACTCCTCCTTCGCCTGGTCGTACGTGCAGTAGATGTGCGCGTCGTTCTGCGCGAAGCCGCGCACCCGCATCAGCCCGGTGAGTACGCCGCTCGCCTCGTAGCGATGGCACACGCCGTACTCCGAGAGCCGCAGCGGCAGCTCCCGGTACGACCGGTTCGTGGACGAGAACACGAGGTGGTGATGCGGGCAGTTCATCGGCCGCAGGTAGAACTTCTGCCCCTCGATGTCGATGGGCGCGTACATGTCGTCCTTGTAGTACGGCAGGTGGCCCGACCGGTAGTAGAGGTCCTCCTTGGCGAGGATCGGGGTTACGACCGCCTGGTAGCCGTCGCGGCGTTCCTCCTCCGTGGCCAGCTTCTCCAGCTCCTTGCGCAGCACGGTGCCGTTCGGCAGCCAGAGCGGCAGGCCGGCGCCGACGTCGTCCGCGAAAGTGAAGATCTCCAGCTCCTTGCCCAGGCGGCGATGATCGCGGCGCTTGACCTCCTCCAGCCGCTGCACTTCGGCCTTCAGCTCCTGGTCGTTCGCATAGGCGAGGCCGTAGATCCTCTGGAGCTGCGGGTTCTTCTCGTTGCCGCGCCAGTAGGCGCCAGCCACGTTGAGCAGCTTGAAAGCACCGATCTCACCTGAATGCTCCACGTGCGGACCACGGCAGAGATCGACGAACGAGCCGGTCTCGTAGAAGCTGACCTCGCTGGCTCCCTCCCCGTCCGTCGAGGCTGCCATCGAATCGTCGCCCGTCTCCTTGGCGACGGCGGTCGTGCCCTTCTCCTTGAGCAGGCCCAGGAGCTCGACCTTGAACGGCTGCCCCGCCTCGCTCATGTAAGAGATCGCCTCCTCGATGCCGATCTCCCGTCGCACGTACGGGAGCCTCGCCTTGCGCAGCTCGCGCATCTTCTCCTCGATGCGGGGGAAGTCCTCCGCGCTGAGAGACTGCGGCAGGTCGATGTCGTAATAAAAGCCGTTGCGCGTGGGCGGCCCGACGCCGAACTTCGCCTCGGGCCAGAGCTGCTGGATCGCAGCGGCCATCAGATGCGCCGCCGAGTGGCGCATCCGGAAAAGCTGGGGATTTTCATCCGTCTGTTTGCGTGCCATATGGGTACCTATCGCCTCCGAAGGGCCGGAGCCGGGCATCATACCGCAAGCCGAAAGGCGCGGATCAGTCGGGAAGGATGGGCAGGAGCGGGAGAGCCGCGGGCCTGACCGGCGGGATGGCCGGCAGGTTGCACGGCAGGTCGAGCGGCACCAGGATCCGCCGGGTCAGGATCTCCTGCTGGCGGTTCACCATCTGTTCGAGCGTCATGGAAGCGAGCAGGTTCTCGACCGCGCTCTTGATCTCCAGGAAGCACTCGCGGATGACGCAGTGCTCGGTGCCGACCTCGATCGTGCACGGCAGCGCGAGGATCTGGTCGATCGGGGTCGTCTGCCCCTCCAGCGTGACCAGGATGTCGCGCAGGTTGATCTCCGAGGCCGGCCGGCCGAGCATGTGCCCGCCCTGGGGACCGCGGTTCGAGGCGATCAGCCGGTCTTTCGACAGCAGGGCCAGGATCTGGCGCAGGTAGGGCTCGGGGATGCCCTGGCGCTGCGCGATCTCGTGGCTGGTCACCGGGCAGCCGCGACTGCTCTGCATAGCGATGTAAAGCATCGCACGGATTCCATATTCACCCTTGGTGGAGATCTTCATATGAGCCGGCGAGAGAGCCTGCCTCCTGATTTGTTACCTCATTCTAACACACGTGTCCGAGTTGCGACTCTTCCCCCGGCCCCCCCGCCGGAAAGAATCGCTGGGAGAGGAGCGAGGTCGCGCAGGTCGCCCGCGCCGCGTCCGCGGGTGAGGTGGAGCGCGCGCATGCCCACGGCCTGCGCCCCCTCGACATCCTCCAGCCGGCCATCTCCCACGTGCAGGACCGCGCCCGGCGGAAGGTCCAATCGCTGCAGCGCCGACTCGAAGATCCGCGGGTCCGGCTTCTCCACGCCGACATCCGAGGAGTAGACCAGGGCATCGAAAAGGCGGGCGAGCCCCAGGCTCTCGAGGACCTCCGGTAGCCGGTGGTCCCAATTGCTCACGACTCCCAGCTTGAGCCCCTGGGCGCGCAGGACAGTGAGCGTATCGCGCACGTCCGGATAGACCTCCCAGGAATCGGCCCGGGCGAAGCGGGCGAAGAGCTCGGCCGCGGCGAAGCGGGACGGGGGCGGAGCTTCCAAATGCTCGCACAAACGCTCCAGGAACCGTTTCCACCATCCCGCCGGACCCTCGGGATGGGATGTGAAGCGGTCCCGCGCCGGATCGGCCACGCAGGCGAGCTCCTGCCAGACCAGCCGGACCAGCCGCCCGGCCTCCTCCGGAGCGACGTCTACGCCATGCCGGCCGAGCACCTCGGCATAGATCTCGCCCAGCCGGGGGCAGTGAATCAGTGTGTGGGTGACGTCGAAGGTGACGGCGCGGATGATCGGGACAGGCGTGGCGCTCACTAAGGGAGGATACACGCAACCTTGCCCCGTCTGCCTTTCACCGCGAACTGAGCCCTCACCCCCCGGCCCCCTCTCCGAAAGCTTTTACTCCCCCGGCCGGTTGCGGCCGTAAGCCTCGTGGGCTCCGACCAGCTCGCCGGCTGAGATGGCGGCCAGGAGGGAGATCTCGCCGCCGAGCAGAAACGCGGCCACGATCTCGGCCAGCTTGTGAGCCTTCCCGTTCCCCAGACAGCCGAGCATCTCCAGGCATCCGCGTGCCGTTCCAAGGCTCGTGCCGCCCCCGACCGTGGCGACCGTCAGCGACGGCAGAGTCACCGTTGCGTACAGATCCCCTCCGTCCAGGACTTCGATCCGGGTGAGACCGACCGCGGAGTTCGCCACGTTGGCGACATCCTGCCCGCAGGCGATGAACAGAGCGGCGAGGCCGTTCGCATAGTGGGCGTTGCAGGTCGTGGAGCCGGCGTGGAACTGGCCGAGCACGTTCGAATCCCAAAACTCCAGCATCCGCTGAGCGGTCGTCCCGAGGTAGGAGCTCACGATTTTCGCCGGGATGCGGGCGCCTGCCACCAGCTTCTTCCCCTTGCCGCCGAGAAAAAGCGAAGAGCTCGCATGCTTCTCCGAATCGAGAGCGCTGAAAAGATAGAAGTCTGGCGCGATCCCCTTCGCGACCAGCCAACGGCAGGCGCAGTCGGTCGCCTTGGCGACCATGTTCATGCCGCTGGCATCGCCGGTCGAATAACAGAAGTGGACCATCACCTGCCGGCCGATCGGATGAGGCTCGATGCGCAGCAACCGGCCATGGCCGGTGGTCGCTTCGGCCTCGGCTTTCAGGGATTCGAAATGCCTGGGGAGGCCGCGCACGAACTCGGCCGCCTCGGCGATCCCAGGGAAGATGAAGAGCGGCGACAGCCGGTTCTCATCCACGAAGAGCCGGACGACCGCCCCGCCGGCGCGGGTGATCGCCATCGCCCCCCGCTCATAAGAGCGCACCAGCGTCCCCTCGGTCGTGGCCATCGGGACGTAGAAGATCCCGTCCGCCTCCTCGCCCCGGACCAGCAGCGGCCCGGCCACACCGACCGGCACCTGCACCGCCCCGATCGGGTTCTCGATGTTGCCACGCATCTCCTCAGCCGCGAGGGAGAAGTCGCCCACCTGGCCCAGGTCCGCGCCGGTCCGCTCCTCGAGCCAGCGCCGGCGGGCGGCTATGGCGCCTGCCGAATAGCCCTGATCCGCAAACCGGGGAATCAGGTGAGACATGCCTGTGGCTACACTCGCGTCACTCATTCCGCCCTCCACACAGATCCCAGGCGATCCAGGCCGGAGAACGTTACGGCTCAATGGCAATGTTGGACTTCGACCGATCCTTCGATGCTCGCGCCGTCCGCGGCCGTGCAGTTCACATCGAGCGTGCCGCTCAGGTCCTGGATGTCGTTGACCCGCCAGCTCGTCGGTTCTACAACCAGGTCCAACCGCTCGCACGTGTAGGGCCGGACGACCAGGCCGTCCATCCCCTCGAGACCCACGACCCGGAGGCCGGGACCGTCGAGAGGATCGACCACGGCGCGCAGCACGACCGGCGAGCCGTTGGAGTGGAGAATGAATCCGAAGAACTGCTCGTGCTCGCCCGAAGAGCAGGCGTCCGGACTCCAGGTGATGGGCTCGCCCGCAGGAGCGCGGAGGGCGAGCTCTCCCGCGATCGACGGGCTGGCCACGTCCTTCGCCTCCCGAAGCGCCGAGGAAAGTCCGCAACCGGAAAGCAGGAGGGCGAGAAGGAGGGTTCCACGCATTTCACAATCGTACCCGAGTCACCGTCAAGACTAGAATGGCGCCATGGATGGAACACGCAGACAGGACATCCGCCCCGGGCTCACCGTCGAGATCGTCCTCAAGCAGGATCAGCGGACGGGCAAACTGACCCGCGGCATCGTGCAGGAAATTCTGACTCCCTCGCCGACGCATCCGCACGGGATCAAGGTCCGCCTCACCAGCGGGGCGGTCGGGCGGGTGAAGGCGATCTTGAGTCAGGATCAGGGAACCCACTGAGGAGGTCAGCCTCCTCCATGGGCAAACACAACAACCTCAGCCTCTTCAATATCTACTTTCAGAATAAACGTGCGGTCAAATACCGACCGCACTTAGTAACGTATTATATCAACCGGCATAAAGCCTGATTCCTGGTCGGACCGGCACTCCCGTGCCCGACGCGACCAAGCGAGGCCATCGCAGTACGGATGCTCCGATAGAGTCATGTATGCCTGGTGAGACCACACGGCCGATTGTATACAGTAAGAACCATTCTCTGCGTTGAATGATCGGTCGCTCGGTTTGTTTTCAGCCGCCGACCTTGCGCCGAGTTGCATGCCATAGAGCCCCAAAAGTTCACCGGTGGCCTGTCGGAGGGCCGAAGGCCCGGAGGCAGGGTGTTGGACGCGATTGCCTTCCCGCCGCAGAACGTCTGAAAGCGAGATCGACGCTAAAGTGCCGATGGCCAATGTCGACGTGCCAATCGGGCGAAATCCATACGAGCGAACAAGTCTCAGGCCGTCTTTTGTAACAGGTCGAGTTAGCAGCTCCGCATCCGGTTTCAACGCTGCTAAGTTCTCGATCTCAGTCTGAAGCCTGTCAAGGCAGACTCCCCGAGACATTTTGTCAATGGCAGCAACGCCGCCGAGATATATCGTCGAAAATCCCGCAGGCATCAAATCGTCTGCACTTAGAGTCTTAAAACGCAACTCGCCGGCACACAGCTTCTGCGCAGCGATGCTGGAGAGAGGAAGGAGGCAAAAGTATCCCTGCAACTCTTCGACGGTCTGAAAGAGTCGTGGACGGGTTCGTGTAAAGACCACGAAAAACGCCCGTGGGTACTTGCGCAGCCAAGCCCTCATCTGCGGAAGAGGTGAAACTTCTTCGGTTTCGTACAGACGCTGCGCAAGAATTCTTATATCTTCAAGATCTGCCGGTTTTGCGACGGAGTGAGAGATGCCTCTTGTCGTTAGCAGTTCTATACGCTCGATGATCAAGCGAGCGACGAATAGAATCACGCCGACAATAAGCAATCCGACACCTAGGACCGCTAGAAAGGTGAAGGCGTCACCGGTCAGGTAATTCTCCCACGACATTGGAAGGAGCCCCTTAACACTCAGGAGCCCAATGATAGTGCCACTGGTGGCAAAACAAACGCTGATGGTCTTCTTGTACATGCCGACATTCCTTTAGCGTTCAACGATAAAATCAGTGCCCCATGGCTTCGGCTGGTCATGATACTGATGGCAAGATGTCGATAAGATCTTGGTTTCTGTAGTTTAGCTGATAGTACCTCGGTGCCATCGCCGGGTCAACACGGTCAGGCGTCAGAATTGCCCGAGCGGCGATCGCTGTGAAGTCCGGAACCTGGCTTCAGAGGCTCTAAAACACGATAACTAGTAATTATCAGC
>JAXDKG010000024.1:0-18742 GCA_034667225.1 Acidobacteriota bacterium | reverse complement strand
CACAAGCTCTGTGCTGCTGCGTTGGTCAACGCCGTCTTTCTAGGAGCTCGGTACGTCGACGGAGTCCAGATCTACAACCGCTCACAGGAGGTCGCCGCCTAGAACGACGTTTACACAACTCTTGACGGAACCTCAGTCACTGAATCCTCTCCCCGAGTCGCTCGGGGCTGTCCCCGAGCCACTGAATCCTCTCCCCGAGTCGCTCGGGGCTGTCCCCGAGCCACTGAATCCTCTCCCCGAGTTGCTCGGGGCTGTCCCCGAGTCACTGAATCCTCTCCCCGAGTTGCTCGGGGCTGTCCCCGAGTCACTAAATCCTCTCCCCGAGTCGCTCGGGGCTGTCCCCGAGCTACTGAATCTTCTCCCCGAGTCGCTCGGGTAGACCCGCCGGTTGTTGCCGTGGCAAAGTTAGCGCATATGCCCACAAGAGGTGCCCCTACAGAGGGATGATCCATCTTTTCCGGCGTGACAGGGCACTAGCCTCCCGAGCGTTTCGCCTTGTAACCAGCCTTGAGCAGCTCGGCGATCAGCCTGTCGGCGTGGTCGCCCTGCACCTCCACCTCGAAGCAGGGATCCCCGGCGGCAGTCTTCGACAGCTTGAGCCCGCCGCCGCCCCCGCAGAGGCGCTTCCATTCCGAAAGAAGGCCCGAGGCGTCCTCCCGCGTCAGGACGAGGGGACTCGCCACGGTCACAGTCTTGCCGCCCCGGCCGGATTTCTCGCGCCGCACGCGCACGTCCTGCTCCGCCGGCAGAAGACTGCGCCAGGGTTCCCGGGCCGGAGCGTCTGCCTTCCGCTCCACGGGCCGGTCCGAGGACCAGACCAGCCGTCCTCCCCCCTTTGGCTTCATGGAACATCGCCTCCCCGGTCCGGCGTTATAAGATCAGCGGTCCAAGAACCCCGTTCGAGGCCCTGGAGAGGAAGAACCTGTTTGGACAAGATCCGTAATTTCTGCATCATCGCCCACATCGACCACGGGAAGTCTACCCTGGCCGACCGGCTGATCCAGCGCTGTGGCGGGGTCGAGGACCGCGATTTCCGGGACCAGATCCTGGACTCCATGGACATCGAGCGCGAGCGGGGCATCACCATCAAGAGCAACACGGTGAGCCTCCTCTACAAGGCCAAGGACGGGGAGCAGTACCAGCTCAACCTGATCGACACGCCCGGCCACGTGGACTTCTCCCATGAAGTCCGCCGCTCGCTCATGTCCTGCGAAGGGGCGCTCCTGCTCGTCGACGCCTCCCAGGGAGTCGAGGCCCAGACCGTCGCCAACCTCTACCTCGCCCTGGAGTTCGACCTGGAGATCGTGCCCGTCATCAACAAGATCGACCTGCCGTCCGCCGAGGTGGAGCGGGTGCGCGAGGAGATCGACTCGGACCTCGGGCTCGACCCCTTCGAAGCCGTGCTCTGCTCGGCCAAGCAGGGGATCGGCATCGACGACGTGCTGGAGGCGATCGTCGCCAAGCTGCCTCCCCCCCAGGGCGATATGGCCGATCCGCTGCGCGCTCTGATTTTCGATGCCCATTACGACGCCTACCGCGGCGTGGTCCTCCTGGTCCGCATCAAGGAAGGGACGGTCCGCCCAGGCGAGACCCTCCGGCTGATGCACACGGAGAAGGAATACAGGGTGGAGGAGGTGGGGCACCTGCGCCTCCGGCGGGTCAAGACCGACGAGCTCACCGCCGGCGACGTGGGATACATCATCGCCGGCATCAAGATGGTGCGCGATATCACCATCGGCGACACCGTCACCAATGCCCAGCGCCCCGCTGCCGATCCGCTGCCCGGCTACAAGGAGGCCAAGCCGGTTGTCTTCTCCTCGATCTACCCGATCGCCACGGACGACTACGAAGACCTGGCCCGCGCCCTGGAGAAGCTCCACATCAACGATGCGGCCCTGACCTATGAGAAAGACTCGTCAGCGGCCCTCGGCTTCGGCTTCCGCTGCGGCTTTCTCGGGCTGCTCCATCTGGACGTCGTGCAGGAGCGTTTGGAGCGGGAGTACAACCTCTCCCTGCTGCTCTCCGCCCCCTCCGTCCGCTACGAGGTGACGCTGGAAAAGGGCGAGATCCTCTGGGTGGACAACCCGGCGCACTACCCGGACCCGTCGGCGATCTCCTATGTGCGCGAGCCGTACATCAAAGCCACGATCCTGATCCCGGAACGCTACCTGGGCCCGGTCATGGAGCTCTGCCGCGACCGCCGGGGATCCGGCCTCACGTACGAGTACCTGTCGCAGGAGCGCCTGCAGGTGAGCGTGGAGCTGCCGCTCGCCGAGATCCTCTTCGACTTCTACGACAGGCTGAAGAGCATGACCCAGGGGTACGGCTCCTTCGACTACGAGCTGACCGACTACCGCGAGGGCGATCTGGTCAAGGTGGACATCCTGGTCAACGGCGAGCCGGTGGACGCCCTGTCGCAGCTCGTCCATCGCGAAAAGGCGCGCGCCCGCGCGCTCCACTACTGCGAGCGGCTCGCCGAGACGATCCCCCGCCAGCAGTTCAAGATCGCCATCCAGGGGGCGATCGGCGGCAACATCATCGCCCGCTCCACGATCACCGCCTTCCGCAAGGACGTCACGGCCAAGTGCTACGGCGGCGACATCAGCCGCAAGCGCAAGCTGCTCGAAAAGCAGAAGGAAGGCAAGAAGCGGATGAAGATGGTCGGCGCGGTCGAGATCCCGCAGGAGGCTTTTCTCGCCGTGCTCAAGTCAGATACGGGGTCCTGATGGAAGCTCCCCACATCCTCCCCGTCTTTCCCCTGACCGGCTCGTTGCTGTTGCCCGGCAACCTGCTGCCGCTCAATGTCTTCGAGCCGCGCTACCGCAACATGGTGGCGGACGCCATGGCCGGGGAGCGCCACATCGGCATGATCCAGCCCGTCGTCCCGCACCCGGACAACTGGGTCGACGCCGCGCAGGCGCCGGACACCCCGGACCTCTACCCCATCGGCTGCGCCGGCCGGATCGAGCGCTGCGAGCCGCAATCCGACGGGCGCTACCTGATCGTCCTGCGGGGGGTCGGCCGCTTCCGCATCAAGCGCGAGCTGCCTCTGCGGCGCGGCTACCGGCAGGTGGAGGCCGACTACTCGACGTTCACGGCCGACGCGGCCGAGCCCGGCATCCTGCTCGACCCCTCGCGGATGCTCCGCGCGCTCCGCGGCTTCTCCGAGGTGCAGGGATTGGAGTTCGACTTCGACCTCCTCGGCGCGCTGCCGGGCGTCTCCCTGCTCAACGGGCTCGCCGCGGCCCTGCCCTTCCGCCCGGCCGAAAAGCAGGCCCTTCTCGAAGCCGCCGGCCCGATGGAAAGAGAAGAGCTCCTTTTAACGTTGATGGGTATGGGAATCGAGCCGCTTTCGGCCGACGAGTACTACTCCCCTCCGATGGTCAATTGAGGGGATTACAAGGAGAAGGTCATTTCCAATCAGATCACCGGGGATACCCGGGGCATCAAGACATCCGAAATCAGCGCGCTGGAGCGCACCTACCGCCGCCGCGTCGATCCGCGGCAGGTGGTCTCGCCCGAGCTGGCCCGCCATCTGACCGAAGTTTCGCGTCAGCTCGGCCGCCAGGTCGGCGTGATGCTCGACCGCGATGGAACGGTCCGCAACGTCATCCTGGGCGACGCCAGCACCCTTGAGCTGCCTGACATCGGCCGTCTGCGCGGCGGCATCAGCCGCTTCCGCGGTCTGCGCCTCGTCCACACGCACCTCAAGGGCGAGCCGCTCACCAAGGACGACCTGAACGACCTGGCGCTGCTCCGGCTCGACCTCGTCGCGATGATCGAGGTTCTGGGCGACGGCCTGCCCGGCCGCGCCGAGGTCGCCCATCTGGCGCCGGAAGCCTCCCTGTCAGACGGAGACGGGCACGCAGACGCCGAGCCCTTCGAGCGCATCCAGATGCGGGACGTCTACCAGCTCGCGACCGAGATGGACTTCCAGGCCACCATGCGCGCCCTGGAACAGGAAGTCTCGCGAGTTTCCAGCGACGCGGGCGGGACCGAGAAGGAGCGCGCCCTGGTCATCGGCATCGTGCCGGACGACGATCACTTCGAGGAGATGCTGGAGCTGGTCCGCTCAGCGGATGTCGCCGTCGCGGGCACGATGCGCCAGAAGCGCTCCAAGGTCCATCCGCGGACGGTCGTGGGCTCGGGCAAGCTTCAGGAAATCGTGCTCGAAGCCATGCGCCGCCGGGCGAGCGTGGCCATCTTCGACATCGATCTGAAGCCCGGCCAGGCGCGGGCGTTCGAGGACGCGACCGGCCTCAAGGCGATCGACCGCACGCAGCTCATCCTGGACGTCTTCGCCCAGCGCGCCCGCAGCCGGGACGGCAAGCTGCAGGTCGAGCTCGCGCAGCTCAAGTACTCGGTCCCCCGCCTGACGGAGAGGGACGCGGGCCTCTCGCGCCTGGCCGGCGGAATCGGCGGCCGGGGACCCGGCGAGACCGTGATGGAAGTGGGCCGCCGGCGCATCCGTGACCGCATCCGGGCGCTGGAGAAGCAGGTCGAAGGCCTGTCGAAGCAGCGCGACCTGCGGCGGCGCCGCCGCCGGGAGGAAGGCGTGCCGGTCCTCTCGATCATCGGCTACACGAACGCGGGCAAGAGCACGCTGCTCAACGCCCTGACCGGCAGCGAGATCGAGGCCGCGGACAAGCTGTTCATGACCCTCGACCCCACGAGCCGCCGCCTGCGTTTCCCGCGCGAGGGAGAGGTTGTCATCACCGACACGGTGGGCTTCATCGCCGACCTGCCGAAGGATCTGGTCGCCGCCTTCCGGGCGACCTTGGAAGAGTTGTCGGATGCCGACCTGCTCCTCCACGTCGTGGATGTCGCCGATCCGCATCTGGAACAGAAGCTCAAGGCCGTGGAGAAGATCCTGGAGGAGCTCCACCTCAACGAGACCCCGCGCCTGCTGGTGCTCAACAAGGCAGACCTCCTCGCCGAGCACGAAGTCGAAGCCTTCGCCAAGCGTTTCGGAGGTATCCCGGTCAGCTCCAAGACCCGCAAGGGTCTCAGGGATTTGATCCATGCCGCTGAGGAGCGTCTGGGACGGGAGAAGCCGTTTGTGAAGGAGTATGGGCCGCAATCCGAGGAGGCCGCCACCGAGGCCGGGACGTGAGCCCCGGCCTCTACCTCCACATCCCCTTCTGCTCGGCTATCTGCCCGTACTGCGATTTTGCCGTCCTGACAGGCGGGCCGGAGCAGCGGGCACGATTCACCGATCACCTCATCCGGGAGATCGGGATGTGGTCGTCCGACTCGGAGCCGTTCCGGGGGATGGACACGGTCTACTTTGGCGGCGGCACTCCTTCCGCACTTTCCCCGGAGCAGCTCGGCAGGATCATCGAAGCCGCCAAGAGTTTCCTGCCCGTTCAGGAAGATGCCTGGATCTTCCTGGAGGCCAACCCCGAAGATGTCACTGCCGAAAGCGTTCTTGCCTGGCGGGACCTCGGAGTCCGGACGCTCTCGCTGGGCATTCAGTCCTTTGATGTCGAGGCCCTCGCCTTCCTGGGTCGCCGGCACTCTCCCGAGCAGGCACGACAGAGTGTCGAGCTGGCCCGAGGGGCTGGGTTTCACACGGTCGCCCTCGATCTGATTTATGGCCTTCCTGGGCAGTCAGTCGAAGCTTGGCGGCGGACTCTTGAAACGGCCGTCTCGCTTCAGCCCGACCACATCTCCTGCTATCAGCTCACGATCCACGAAGGAACGCCGTTCGGGTTTCGAATGGAGCGCGGAAAGTTGGCCGAGGCGCCTGAGGAGGCGCAGGCGGAGCTGTTCCTTCTCACTCATTCTTTCCTTCAAGACGCCGGATGGCCTGGCTACGAGGTCTCGAACTTCGCCCGCTCTCCCGAGCACGAGTCCCGTCACAACCGGAAGTATTGGAACCACACTCCTTACCTGGGACTTGGGCCATCCGCTCACTCCTTCGACGGGCATCGGCGCTGGTGGAACGAGCGGAAGATCAAGCCCTACGAGGCCCGGATTGATTCAGGCGAGAGGCCCATTGCTGACAGCGAGGAGCTAAGCATTCCGGACCTCGCCCTCGAAGCGTTGATGCTGGAAATTCGAACTGCGGAGGGGATCGACCTGCGGCTCTTCCAGGAGCGTTACGAAGTGGATCTCCTCGATAGAAACGCCTCTCTCATCGAGCGGCTGAGCCAGGAAGGGCTTCTGAGGCTGGAAGCGGACCGGCTGGTCCCCACCCTGGGAGGGCTCGCTATCGCCGACTCTATGGCAAGGGATTTCGAGGTCTCCAGACAGTAACGCCCCGCTGGCTGGCGCTATACAGACGATCACCCGTCAGCACTACATATCGAGTGTCTTTCTCAGGCGGGTGCAGCGAATAACGGTACGAGCCGGTTTCCACGTCATAGACGTCCAACACCCGTTCTCCTGTCAAGACAAATAGGTTGTCCTCGACGACGCTGCTGCTGATCGATACCAGTGTTGCATCCGGCACGCTCTGCCGGCCTGCCGTGTCGACTCGCACTTTGGGCAGGGGAACGGGATCGATCGTCTGCCGGAAGAAGCGGAGACGGCCATCCCACGTGTAGGAGGCGAGGAGGCCGGCGTTGCGGAAGGGATAGAAAAACCCATCAGCTCCCGGAACGATCCAGCCGTCCGCCGCGATGGAGGTTTGGAGCTCCTCCGGAAAGAGAGCGCCGAACGAGCCTTCCGGCGTTCCATCCTTGGAGTACCTTCGGAACAGGCCTTCTCCGCCGGCGATGCCCGTGGCCACGAATCCTTTGGGAGACAACGCCAGACGGCCGATTGGCGGGTCCAGGTCAATTCTGCGGGCCCGTCTGCCGTCAAACACGGCGATGCTGTTGTGATCGAGATCGCAGACCCAGACCTCGCCGTCTGCTCCGACTGCCACGTCCGTCGGATTGCCCAGCGCGGGATCTCCATAGGTAGTCAGGATCCGGCCTTCCGGAGAGAGCTGGAGCACCCGCGAACGACTGGAGTCCAGGACGTAGACATTCCCTCCCGGGCCAGGCCTGAGCAGCGTGGGGAGGCCCATCTGAACCGTGGCGACGCGCTCGAACTCAGCCTCTTTCCAGACCCTCTCGCTAGTCTCCTGAGGACGTGGAGACGGCGCGCCAGGGGCCAACGTCAACGGGTAGGTTCCCGCGCGCCGGCTGAACGAGCCCGCCACGACTCCGACGAGGACCAGCGACGCCAGAACCATCCAGAATATGCGCTCGCGGGGCATTTCCAACCCTCGACCCCGGAGCCTTCAGATGGACCGCGTCATTCCGGACGCCGGCAGGAACTGCCGCCGCACCAGATCGGACCCTGGGGTCCGCAATCGGGCTTGCAGTACGACGCGCTGGACTCGGACGGGAAGAAGCTCAGTCCCGCGACGAGCACGGAAGCCAGCAGGAAAACCAGACGGAGCATTGCGAAAAGCTTATTCATGAGCACCTCCTTGGAGATTCCGTATCGGATCGAGGGGATCGAGGGTTGGAACAGGCCTCCTCTCGTCCAGCCAGACGCTCACCGCGAGCCCGAGCAGGAGCACGTTCTGCAGGATGTGGGAGGAGGTCGCCTTGCCGAGCGTGACCGTGAACCAGCAGCCGCACTCCACCCCCGGGGCGTAGCGCTGGTTCACCGCCAGGGCGACGGTGAAGGCAAGAAGCAGGACGGCGGCGAGCAGCGACGCGGGCGCCCGCCATGCCTTGATCAGAAGACCCGCGCCCACCAGCAGCTCCGCCAGGATGATCGGCAGGGCCAGGTGCCGCTCGAGCCCCTCGGGCACGAGCACGTACCCGCCCAGCGCCTTGACGAAGCCCCCATAGTGGAAGAGCTTGTCGATCCCCGCGTAGAGGAAGAGCACAGCGAGAAAAACCAGCGAGAGCGCGCGGACGATCTTCACATAAGCTAACCGTGCGCGGCGTAAGGAAAGAGGGACAAGGCAGGGGCCGGCGGGAACCGCCGACCCCGGAGGGAGAGGCCTACTTCTTCGTGACCGTCATCTCCATGCCCTTCATCTCGGTGCCGCCGGCGGGCTTCGCGTACATCTCCATCTTGAAGCTGTTGTCGCCCGTCCAGGTGACGACACTGCGGAAGCTGGTCATCTTGCCGGTCATCGGGTCGAGCATCTCTTGCGACGTCGAGGTGCAGACCTTGCCGTTCTGCTCACAGGTGCCGGTCGAGTACATGATAGCCGTGCTCATGTTGTCCACCCAGGAGCTGACGTGCTTCTTGGTTATGTTGTCGTATCCGTCGGTCCCGTGCCCCTCGAACGGCATGCCCATGAAATTGCCTTTCCAGACCGAATGGACATACCGCCCGCCGAGGATCATCTCGGCGTGCACCGTGCCGCTCCCCTCGGCCGGGGGCGCCGACGGGTCCATCCACATCTTGTTCGTGAACGTCCAGTCGCCCGTCATCCGGGCCAGGTTCTTGTGCTCCGGCCCCGGCGCCATGGCCGCCATGGCCGCCTGCATCTCGGGGCTGTCCATGGCCGGCATCCCCCCCTCCGGCGGCTTGCCCTCGGGCGGCTTGGTGCCGTGCTCATGCTGCGCCAGGGCAGGGACGGACATCAGGGCCAGAAGACACAGGATCGCGATCCCACGTACTTTCATCTCGACCTCCTTCTCATTTCATGTGACGTTGCTGGATGGATGCCTTGAATTACGCCCAATTACCGCATAGACTACTCCACGACCAGTGTAACGTCAAGGGGTCATTCCGACGCGGCTTTCCGGTCTTGATCCCCGCGCCGGAGCCTGTATCATGCGGCCCGGACTACCCTGGACGTAACTGACTGATATGGCTGCCCCCATCTACGATTCCTCCGCCATCGAAGTCCTCACCGGACTCGAGCCGGTGCGCAAGCGCCCCGGCATGTACACCTTCACCGACCGTCCCGACCACCTGGCGCAGGAGGTCGTGGACAACGCCGTCGACGAAGCCATCGCCGGCTATTGCTCGAACATCGTGCTCACCCTGCACGAGGACAGCTCCCTTTCCGTGTCGGACGACGGCCGCGGCATGCCGGTCGATATCCACAAAGGCGAGAAGGTCCCGGGCGTCGAAGTGATCCTCACACGCCTGCACTCCGGCGCCAAGTTCTCGGACAAGAGCTACCGCTTCTCCGGCGGCCTCCACGGCGTCGGCGTGTCCGTGGTCAATGCTCTCTCCAATCGTCTGGAAGTCCGGGTCAAACGCGACGGCAAAGAGCACCTGATGACCTTCGCGGATGGCCGCAAGGTCTCGAACCTGAAGGTCGTCGGCACCGTGGGCGTGCGGAACACGGGCACCACCGTCCATTTCTGGCCGGACCCAGGCTTCTTCGACTCGCCCAAGTTCACGGTCCCCAAGATCAAGCACAACCTGCGGGCCAAGGCCGTGCTCTGCCCGGGGCTGCGCATCCGCTTCGTCCATGAGGGCCACGCCGAGGACGACGCGGAGTGGTACTACGAAGACGGCCTCAAGGCCTACCTGATGGACGAGCTCCACGACGCCGAGCTCGTGCCGTCCCAGCCCTTCATCGGCCGCTTCAAGGGGCCGGACGAGGAGGTGGATTGGGCCGTGGTCTGGCTCGGCGACGAGGGGGATCTGGTCGCGGAGAGCTACGTCAACCTGATCCCCACGGTCCAGGGGGGCACGCACGTCAACGGCTTCCGCTCCGGCCTGACCGACGCCGTCCGCGAGTTCTGCGAGTTCCGCGACCTCCTCCCCCGCGGGGTCAAGATCGCGCCCGAGGACGTCTGGGCGCGCTGCTGCTACGTCCTCTCCGTGCGGATGAAGGACCCGCAGTTCACCGGCCAGACCAAGGAGAGGCTGTCCTCCCGCGATGCCGCGGCCTTCGTCTCCGGGGTGACCAAGGACGCCTTTGCGCTCTGGCTCAACCAGCACGTCGAGGACGCGCAGCGGATCGCCCAACTCGCGATCGACAGCGCCCAGGCGCGTCTGCGGGCGGGCAAGCGGGTGCAGAGGAAGACGGTCACGTCCGGTCCGGCCCTGCCCGGCAAGCTCGCGGACTGCACCAGCCAGGACCTCAACCAGACCGAGCTGTTCCTGGTCGAAGGCGACTCGGCCGGCGGCTCGGCCAAGCAGGCGCGCAGCCGCGAGTTCCAGGCCATCATGCCGCTCCGGGGCAAGATCCTGAACACATGGGAGGTAGACTCGTCCGAGGTGCTGGGCTCGCAGGAGGTCCACGATATCGCCGTCGCCATTGGGGTGGACCCCGGGTCGGACAGCCTCAAAGGCCTGCGCTACGGCAAGATCTGCATCCTGGCCGACGCCGACTCCGACGGCGCCCACATCGCGACGCTCCTCTGCGCCCTGTTCCTCAGGCACTTCCGCCGCCTGGTTCTCGACGGCCACGTCTACGTGGCCATGCCGCCGCTCTACCGGATCGACGTGGGCAAAGAGGTCTACTACGCCCTCGACGAGCACGAGAAGAAGGGCATCCTCGACCGCATTGAGGCGGAGAAGAAGCGCGGCAAGCCGAACGTCCAGCGCTTCAAGGGCCTGGGCGAGATGAACCCCCTGCAGCTCCGCGAGACCACCATGGCCCCGGAGACCCGCCGCCTCGTCAAGCTCATCCTCACAGAGGAAGAGGATGAGAGGACCAACCGCACCGTCGACATGCTCCTCGCCAAGGCCCGCTCCGGCGACCGCAAGGAGTGGCTCATGCTGACCGGCGACAAGGCCGACGTGGAGATCTAGCTTGGCCCGAACCCGATCCCGTTCGTCCGCCTCCCCGCCGCCGCCCATCCTCCCCTTTATCGACGGGGAGCAACAGCCGCTCTACGAGTTCACGGAGAAGGCGTACCGCGACTATTCGATGTACGTCATCCTCGACCGGGCGCTGCCGAACCTCGCGGACGGCTTGAAACCCGTGCAGCGGCGGATCATCTACGCCATGTCCGAGCTGGGTCTCGGGCCCAACGCCAAGCACAAGAAGTCGGCGCGCACCGTGGGCGACGTGCTGGGCAAGTACCATCCGCACGGCGACGTCGCCTGTTATGAAGCCATGGTGCTCATGGCGCAGCCGTTCTCCGTCCGCTATCCGCTGGTGGACGGCCAGGGCAACTGGGGATCGCAGGATGACCCCAAATCGTTCGCGGCCATGCGCTACACCGAGGCGCGCCTCACCCCGTTCGCCCAGGTGCTCCTCTCCGAGCTCGGTCAGGGCACGGTGGATTGGGGGCCGAACTTCGACGGCACTCTCGACGAGCCCAAGCTCCTCCCCGCCCGGCTCCCGAACGTGCTCCTGAACGGCGCCTCGGGCATCGCCGTGGGCATGGCGACCGACATCCCGCCGCACAACGTGAATGAAGTGGTGGAGGCCTGCGTCCGCATTCTCGACGATCCCAAGCTCCCGGACGAGGAGATCTTCAAGGAGATCCAGGCTCCCGACTATCCGACCACGGCGGAGATCATCACGCCCCGGGCGGAGATTCGAAAGCTTTATGAGACCGGCTCGGGCTCGATCCGCATGCGCGCCACGTGGGAGAGGGAGGAAGGCGACATCATCCTCACCGCCCTTCCCTATCAGGTTTCCGGCAGCAAGATCATCGAGCAGATCGCCAAGCAGATGGAGGCGAAGAAGCTGTCGATGGTGGAGGACGTTCGCGACGAGTCCGACCACGAGAACCCGACGCGCCTGGTGATCACTCCGCGCTCGAACCGGGTGGATCTCGAAGGCCTGATGGACCACCTGTTCGCCACCACCGACCTGGAGCGGACCTACCGGGTGAACCTGACCATGATCGGCCTGGACGGCCGGCCGAAGCAGTTCAACCTGAGCGATCTGCTCCGCGACTGGCTCACCTTCCGCATCGAGACGGTCCGCCGCCGGCTGCGCTTCCGCTACGACAAGGTCCTGCAGCGCATCCACATCCTCGACGGCTACCTGATCGCCTTCCTGAACATCGACGAGGTGATCCGGATCATCCGCACGGAGGACGAGCCCAAGCCCGTGCTGATGGCCCGCTTCCGCCTGACGGACATCCAGGCCGAGGCGATCCTGGAGCTGAAGCTGCGCCACATCGCCCGCCTGGAGGAGATGAAGATCCGGGGCGAGCAGGCGGAGCTGGTCAAGGAACGCGACGCCCTGGAGAAGATCCTCAGCTCGGAGAAGCTCCTACGCCGCAAAGTCCGAGACGAGTTGGTCGAAGATGCGAAGACCTACGGCGATCCCCGCCGCTCGCCGATCGTGTCGCGAGAGGCCGCCCGCGCCATGGACGAGTCCGTCCTGATTCCGACCGAGCCGGTGACCGTGGTGCTTTCAGAAAAGGGCTGGGTGAGACAGGCCAAGGGTCACGAGATCGACCCGCGGGAGCTCTCCTACAAGGCCGGGGATGCCTTCCTCCAGGCCGCGAAAGGACGGAGCAACCAGCTCGCCATCTTCCTGGATTCGACCGGCCGAACCTACTCCGCCCCGGCGCACAGCCTGCCCTCGGCGAGAGGTCAGGGCGAGCCGCTCTCGAGCCAGTTCACCCCGCCGCCGGGAGCGACCTTCGTGGGGCTGATGATCGGACCCGAGGAGGACCAATACGTCCTGGCTTCCGCCGGCGGCTACGGCTTCGTGGTGAAGCTCGGCGAGCTCCACGGCCGCAACCGGGCGGGCAAAGCGGTCCTGAACGTCTCCGGCTCGCGTCCCCTCGTCCCCCAGAAGGTCAACAACCTCGATACCGAGCTCCTCGCCGCGGCCACGGACGAGGGCCGCCTGCTCATCTTCCCTTTGAACGAGCTGCCCCTGCTGCCCAAGGGCAAGGGGGTGAAGATCATGAGCCTGAAGGGTGAAAACCTGGTCGCCGTGACCCCGCTGCCGCCCAACGCGCACCTGATCGTCAGGGCGGGTCAGCGGTATCTGAACCTGAAGACGTCGGAATGGGCCGAGTTCATGGGTAATCGGGCGCTGCGGGGGAACAAGCTGCCGAGAGGATTCCAGAAGGTGGTAGGGTTGGAGATAGGTTGATATCGGAGCCGGACATGAGAAATCTGAAAGTCATTGTCGAGAAACATCCAGATGGTTATGTGGCCTACCCTCTGGGCATCAAAGGAGTGGTCGTCGGGCAGGGAGACACCTACGACGAAGCTCTTACAGACGTGAAGTCGGCCATCCGCTTCCATCTAGAGACCTTTGGCAGCGGAGCCCTGGAGATGGAGCCAGAGGTCCTGGAGGCGTTCGTCGCAGAGGCTGCGTTCGAGACCTGAATGGGCAAGTTCCCTGTTGATGCCCCCAAAATGCGGGTCATCCGGGCGCTGGAAGCCCTCGGGTTCCGGATCGTCCGCGAGCGAGAGCACATTGCCATGATCCGCGAGCGCCCTGATGGAACACGGATGCCGCTCACCTTGCCCAACCACCTACACATCAAGTCTTCGACCTTGCGAACGATTTGCACGCAGGCGGGAATCACCCGGGACGAGTTCCTCAACGCTTACGAGCGATCCTGAGGCGGGCGCTCGCATCGGGGGCGACGCCGCCGGCCGGAGCCGGCGGCGTCGCGAGCAGCTCAGCGCAAGCTCAAACTGTCCGCGATCTCCTGGACCAGCTCCATGTCGACGCCCGGGGCCGTCAACTGGGGCTCTTCGTCGAGGTCCGGGGGCGCGAAGCCCTCGGGGATGTTGCTGTCGACAAGCAGCTCGGAGCCGTCTTCGGGATGCGTTCCCCTCCAGACTTCGCCGACCCGCTTGTAGTCGTTGGGGCTCCACTGGAACATGATGCGGTGGAGGCCCTTGTCCTCCCACTTCCTCGCCTCGGGGAACTTCTTGTTGCTGATGTCCGGGACCGGGAAGAGCTGCTTGAGGTCCGCTCCGGTGAGGATCTCCAGCGCCCGGGCGTAGGCAACGATGTGCACGCCGCCACGCACCAGCAGGAAGCCCACCATCTCGCGGGCGGTCGGATCGTCCACCATCTCGTAGACCCGGATCTTGTTCGCCCGCGCGCCGCACTCCAGGAAGAAGTTGTGGATCAGGTCGAGCTTGAGGTTGCCGCTCGAGAAAACGTTGGCGCCTGTCCATGGGTTGCCCATCGAGTCCACGGGCAGGGCCGTCTGGCCGCTGGCGATGTAGTGGTAGTGGTTGCGGGCGTCCACGTTGTCCTTGAGCGGCGTGGCCGCGGGGTTCGTCCCCCTCTTGCTCGATCCGCTCAGGAGCAGGTTGATCGTATAGGAGACGAGCTCGATGTGGCTGAACTCCTCGGCCGCGATGTTCGCGATCAGGTCATAGTAGGGACGCAGCTTGTTCCGGCCCCGGAAGTTGAAGGACTGGAACGTGTAGTTCATCAGGGTGGACATCTCTCCGAACTTGCCGCCGAGCAGCTCCTGCACGGCGGAGGCGGAGTTGGGCGAGGGGTTCTTCGGCGTGGGCAGTTCGATCGGTAGCTTGTCGATCCGCACGATCATAGGGAGCACCTCCTGGCGAGTAAGTGGGACGGCATGCCGGTTCCCGTGGACGGGAAAATCGCAGCAATTGCGGTGCCACTTTGCGGAGATTTCGACAGCAATCTACGGATGGTTCCACCTCCCCCACCGCGTCTACTCTCACTTCAGGAGGTGAGAGCCATGATTCCATTCCGAGTCGTCGGTATTCCTGAAGAGTTGGCCCGGCAGGCCCGGGCCGAGATGAAGTCGCCGCAGTATGGACATCCCGCCCACACCGAGGTCGCGAAAGGGTACGGACCGTGCCGGTCCTGCCTCGGCAAGTTCGAGACGGGCCGGGACGAGCGGCTTCTTTTCACCTACAACCCCTTCGCGGGACGGGACCCATATCCGTCGCCGGGGCCGATCTTCGTCCACAGCGAGACGTGCCCGACCTACAACGCCGCGGCGTTTCCGCCAGAGCTGCGGGATCTCCCCCTCACCTTCGAGGGCTACGGCCAAGATCGCTGGATCGTCGCCCGCGAGCGGGTGACGGACGGCGAGGTGGAGCCCGCGCTCGAGCGGCTGCTCGCCAGGGAGGACGTGGAGTACGTGCACGTCCGCAATACGGAGGCGGGGTGCTTTATCGCGCTGGTGGAGAGGGCGGGCTGACCGGCTGCTGTGCCCCGTTGCGCAGCCGCCGGCCACCGAACCAGACCAGCGCGGCGACCAGCAGGACCAAACCGAACATCAGGAAAGCGCTGTCTAGACGGGCGGCGGTGGCTCCGGTCAGGGCGTAGAGGAGGGCGGCCGGGAGGGTGCCCGCCGCCGAGGCCACCAGGAACCGCCGCCAGCCGAGCGGCGAGGTGCCCGCCAGGATCGCCACGCTCTCCGCCAGGATCGGGACCGGCCGGGTCACCACGACCGCCAGGTCTCCCCACTGCCTCAGCAGGGCGTCGGCCCGGCGGCGCTCGTCCTCCGGCACGAAGCGGTGGAGCGCGGCGCTTCCCCTGCGGCCCACGGCGAACCCGACTGCCGAGGCGGCCAAGCCTCCAGTGAGGGAGAGCAGGGTGCCGCCCATGATCCCGAACAGCGCGCCGTTGGCCACCATGATCAGGCTCGCCGGCACGGGCAGGAAGACGTCCGCGATCAGGAGGCCGACGCCGATCGCCGCCGCGCCCCAGCGGCCTGAGCCGGAGAGCCACGGACCCGGATCGGAGAGCAACGGAACGTGCAGCGCCTCCACAATTCCGAAGAGCGCCAGGAAGAGAGCTGACATCAGAGCCAGCAAGATCCAGTACGATCGCATTGGACACCCTCTTGATGAAAGAACGACTGAAGTATAGCGCTCGAATTTGCAGGGCAGCCGCTGCCCATTGAATTTGGGACGGGAAATTCAGTGGGCAGCGATGGCCCCTCAAATTCGAGGACCCGTGAAGGCGTCCGGAGGGGAAGTTTTTACAGGGCAGCCGCTGCCCTTCAAATTGGGGCAGAGTAATTGGCGGGGCAATCGCTGCCCCGTGAATTCGGACGGCCCGAGAGCCTCCGCCGGCGAGGAAATCTGGTGGGCAGTCGCTGCCCACTGAAATTGGAGCCGCAAATCTGATGGGCAGTCGCTGCCCCGTGAATCTGCTCGTCGCAGGAGGCTATGCGGAGCCGTTCCCTTCCTCTCGCGGCCGGGAGGTGGAGCGGCGGCGGTAACGCCGGGGCTTCGGACGCATGCCGAACTGCCTCAGTGCCTCGCTCTGGATGCCGAACACGGACTTGAGCAGGCTGCAGATGCGCATCGCGAGGTCGTCCCCCTCGGTGCGCATCTGCCGGATCTCCTGCGTCACCCGCTGCTGCTCGGCCTTCAGCCGGAGCCGCTCGACGTCGAGTCCTCGGGTGCGCTCGAGCCGCTGCTCCAGCTCGTCGAGAAGCGCGCCGAGGTCCGGCGCCTTCGCCTTCGTCGCCGCCGCCTTTTCCCGGCTCGAAAGGATCAGCTCTCCCCACCGGGCGAGCGTCAACGCCAGGGCCACCTTCCGCATCCTGTCTCCTCCAGTTCGTGCCCTCCATCTTATACCTGCTAAGCTCCGCCGTCCGTTCATCGAAGGAGACGTAGACAGGAGAAATACCCGATGTCGATTCAGTTGGACCGTGAAATTACGCAGGACCTCGAGCGCGCCGCGCGCCTGGAGTGGCTGGAGACCAACGGCCTCGGCGGCTGGGCCGGCACCACCGTCGCCGGCCTGAACAGCCGCCGCTCCCATGGCCTCCTGGTCGCGGCCACGCCTGCCGGCCGGCAGGTCCTGCTTTCCCGCCTCGACGAGACCCTCCACGTCGAGGGCGGCAGCTTCGATCTGGGCTGCAACCAGTTCCCCGGCATCATCGCCCCCCAGGGCTTCCAGCACCTGGCATCCTTCAAGCAGGACCTCTTCCCCGTTTTCGAATACGAGGCCGGCGGGGTGCGCCTGCGCAAGACCGTCGCCGCCGTGGACGGCGAGAACACCACTCTGGTCCTCTACGAGGTGCTGGAGGCGCCCGGGCCGTTCATCCTTTCGCTGCGGCCTTTTATAGCTGCGCGAGACCTCCAGAGCCTGGCCTCCGCCAACGGCGAGATCTCGCAGGAAATCTCCTTTGCCGACGGCACCCTCCGCCTTCACCCCTACGCGAGCACGCCCGAGGTCTTCCTCCTCGCTCCCGGCGCGGAATTCCACTCCCAACCGCAGTGGTGGTACCGCTTCGAGTACGAGGCCGACCGTCGCCAGGGCTTCGACTTCCAGGAGGATCTCTGGACGCCCGGCCTCTTCGGCCGCGAGCTCGCGCCGGGGGACAGGTTCGGCGTGATCGTGTCGACCGCGAGCCCCGCGGGCCGCGACGCCTTCGCCCTGTTCGCGAAGGAGAAGAAGCGCCGCGAGAAGATCGTCCAGGGATTGCCGGACCCGCTCGCGCGCTTCCTGGCCCTGGCTGCCGATTCCTTCCTCATCCGCAAGGGCTCCGCCGTGGTGGCGGGCTATCCATGGTCTGGGGAGGACAGCCGCGAGGCGCTGATCGCCCTGCCGGGCCTGTGCCTCGTGACCGGCCGCCATGACGAGGCGCGCAAGATCCTGAAGAGCCTGGCCAAGACGAGCAAGGATCCGTGGCTGTTCGTCGCCTCGTGGAAGTACCTGCAGGCCACGGGAGACGAGGCGTTCGTGCGCGGAACGCTGCTGCCCGCCCTCCGCAAGATTCAGATCGAGGAAACCGGCGCGCTCGGGTACAACGCGCTGCGCATCCTCTCGGAGCTGGAGACGCGGCTCGGCGACCCGGTGGAGGCCATCCATCTCGCCAAGCAGGCGAAGGCAGTCCAGAAGAGCTTCCAGGAAACGGCACAGGCGGAGGAGGTCCTCGCCCTGAGCCTGCCCTTCCCGATCCTGCCCAAGGCGCGGGCGGTCCGGTTGCTGGAGGCGTTGACGCGGCTCTACACGCCGACGGGTCTCGACGGGCAAACGTGGCTGCTCGGCCCCTACATGACCGCTCTGGTGCGGGTGAACGGCGCGGCCGGGCGGAAGCAGGCGCGGAAGGTGGTCGAGGCGCTGGAGCTCGGCTCTTTCTCCAACATCTATGGCGCCGAGCCCCGGGCGATCAACGTGGCCGAGGTGCTGCGGGCGTACCTGGAGGATGTAGTGGGACCGATGCAGGAGACGAAGGGACGGAGCCGGAAGAAGACTGAAGGCTAGAAGGGCGGGGACTCCCCCTCCCGCGATCGGAGCCCCGAAGGGGGCGCAGGAATAAAGCCTGGGGTTTCAACCCCAGGTCAGCGGTCCCTCATCGAAATCCAAGCCCCGAAGGGGCGGCGGAAGACCCTGCGTCCCTTCGGGACTTCACGGGTTCTTGCCGATCCCGTTTCCTGGGGTTGAAACCCCAGGCTTTATTCCTGCTCCCCTTCGGGGCTGCGCTGATGGGACTTCTGTTCCTCCTGGTCTCCCCCCTCCCCGCCCAGAAATCCTCCCGCGAGCAGGAGCTGGCCGTCCTGCGCCTGGAGATCGCCCGGCTGACCCGGCAATTGGCGGCGGTCCGCCAGGCGCGGACGGGGCTCCAGGGGGAGATCCAGGCGGTCGACGTCGAGCTGCGGCTCCAGGAGACCCGGCTCGCCGAGGCGACCACGGCGCGCGACCTGGCGGCCCGGCGGGTGGCGGAGGGGGAGGGGGAGGTGCGGCGGCTGGAGGGGGCCCTCGACTCGGCCCGGACCGACCTCAAGCGCAGCGTGACCGGCCTCTACCGCCTCGGCCGCCAGGGCTATCTCCGGCTCTTCCTCTCTCTCAAGCCCGACCGGCGGCTGCTCCCCTCGATCCGCATGATGCGCTACCTGGCCCGGCGGGACCGGGCGTCGATCGACCGCTACCAGGAGGCGAGCGTCCGCCTGGCCCGGGAGCGGGACCAGCTCGTGGCGAAGCGCGAGGAGACCG
>JAXDKG010000023.1:0-105160 GCA_034667225.1 Acidobacteriota bacterium | reverse complement strand
GCTGATAATTACTAGTTATGAATAATCCGGCTTCGCACGAAGCTCCCCTTCGCGTGTGCACCGCGCTGGCCGCTATTCAAACAAAGTATACACGGAGCAGAGAGTATCGGCAAGTTCGACAGAAATTTTGGCGCCGTCGCTTAATCAGAGTACTTTGCGCGAAAGATTGCTACAGAGTAGCAGCTATGCGGAAGAGGCGCCGTGGGTGTTTGGCGGAGAGAATCCTTCGCTGTCCTCTCTCTTGCACCGATGTGTATATCTGCGTCGTCGCGATCGATGAGTGTCCCAAGAGGTGCTGGATGAACCGGATATCAACCCCCTCTTCCAGCAGGAGCGTGGCAAGGGAGTGGCGAAACATATGAGGGGTGATCACTAGAGCTAGTCCAGCCTTAGCGGCATATTTTCTTAGTGCAGTGCGCACACATTGCTCGGAGAGCCGACTCCCCTTCTTATTACAGAAAAAGGGTCCCGCGCTGTCTGCAAGTCCAAGCGATAGTGAGCAGTATTCTCGGACTGCTTGCAGCACCTCCGTATCACCGAAAGGAAGAAGTCTTTCTCGCCCCCCTTTTCCGAGGATCCTCACTTGGCCCATCCGGAGGTCCACGTCCGCCCTCTTCAGGTTGCACACCTCCGCCACTCTCGCCCCCGTTGCGAAGAGCAACTCCAGGACAGCGATATCCCTGACCAAAGTCTTATAGGTGGTAGAATTCCGTTCCTCAATCTCGTCCTTCCTCCGATATAAATACCGAAACAGCCGCTCCATATCCGCAAGCGGCACCGTCCGGGGCAACCGCTTTTTCTCCTTGATGCGTACATCGATCTTCCGGAAGGGATTCACCGCCACCTCGTCCTCACGCTCCAGGTGGTGGAACAGCGCCTTGAGGGTAGCCACCTTCCTCTTGATGCTCTTCTCGGCCAGGGGGCCGAAGAGGCTTTTGATGTAGGCGCGGAGGGGGACCTTGTCGATCTGGGCGAGATCGGTCAGTTGAAGCTCGGTCTCCAGGTAGGTCCGGAACTGCCTCAGGTCGATCGAGTAGGCCTTGAGGGTCTTGGGACTGAGGTTCTTTTCGTACTGACAGTGAAAGAGAAACTGGGAAATCGCCTCCTGTACGGTCATCCGATGCCCTCCCGGAAATCTCCGAAGGGCAGAATGATAGCGTTGGAGACGGAGATTGGCGATCCTTGTGGACGCAACCGGGGATCGCCGTCGTCTGCCGAGGCTCGGGGTTTGACTTAACCCGGGGTTTGACTTACCCGGGTCGCCCTCCGGGGCATAGATGGAGAGACGCGGTCGTAGATCTCCTCCCGCTTGGGATAAGGCGGTCCGCCCAGAGGGACGCCTGCTCTCATCCGGCTGAGCATCCGATCGCGCGCTGCTCGCTCACACTCCTGCTCCGGAGCAGCCTCAGGCACATCCGGTTCACTGGAAGACTTCAACAAGCGGGATCTCCAGTCCAGGCAGAAGAGGCGTCGCCAGGCAATCGCCGGCTACCGCCGTGAGCTCCGCCTCCTTGCGGAGGCGATCGGCCGCCCGGCGGTAGACCCTCACCACGCTCCGGGAGGGATCGACCGTCCAGTACTCCCGGACTTCCAGCAGCTCGTATCGCTCTCGCTTGAGCCCCTCGTCGATCCGGCGCGTCGAGGGGAAAAGAACCTCGATCACCAGATCGGGCGCACCCTGGACGTTCTTCTCCGTTAGGGTGGTTAACCTCTCGTTGGAAATGAATAGAAAGTCGGGTTTGACGATGTCGTGCTTGGAGAGCAGCACGTCCACGGGGGCAAAGAAGATCCAGCCGAGACGGTTCTGCCGAAGGAAGCTACCGATCCAGAGGTACAGCTCGCCGAGGATCGCTTGATGCTGCGGGCAGGGGGCAGCCGTCACGTAGTGCTCTCCATCCAGGATCTCGTGGCGCTTCCCGTCGTCCGGGAGGAGCACGTAATCCTCGTAGGGGAGCTTGCGGTGGGCCATGACAGCTTTCCTTCCTATCTAACGCTTACTCCGGCCGGCGAACTCCGTAGAAAAACGCGCCACGGGAGCTCCGGAGCACACCTCCATCCACCGGAGCTCCCTGAAGCGCGGACCCGCTGTTTCGGTCGGGTCCTGTTCGGGACGGCGACGTCCTTGGACTCGGCGACCGCCGTCCCTCCTGGTTGTCAATGAACTCCCGGACAGGGTCACGTCTTCGCGAGCCTCTTCAGCCGCTGGAGCAGCAGCCGAGTGTCGTAGACGTTTTCCGTGGCCAGGAAGATCGTGTCGTCCTCGGCCAGGATTCCCCTTGTCTCGGGCCAGGCGGCTCCCTTGATGCCCGCCGCCACCGCTTTCGCCGTTCCCGACTCCGTGTTGATCACGATCGTGTAGGGGCCGGCCGTCGACGTATCCCGGATGAAGTCTTCCATCCTGTTGATACTGCTCTCATCCCCCATCGAGGCCGGCAGACGGTAGAAGCCTTCCTTCCGGACGATGCCGAGATCCCTCAGGTCCCGGCTCACACTCGACGGTGTCACCTTGAAACCGAGCTTGCGCAAGGATCGTACAATTTCAACCTGCCTCTTCATCGGCTTGTCCGCCAGGATCTCGACGATCATCTTGCGGCGCCGGTCTTGGAACTCTCGGTGGATCGGCATTTCGACCCTCCATGGATATGCGCGCAGTCTGGTGGAGCCGAGAGGCCTTGTCAAGCGGCATGGCGCCCTTCCGCCCGAAAGCGTGGCATCTATGCACACTGTCGGTGATGAGCCTGCCGACCTCGGTCCCCATCAGGGGCAATCCGGCGGCCTTTCGCCCCGATGCGCGGTCCTCCTGCCCCAGTTGCGGGACGATCCGCCCGATGCGGGCAGCGTTCGTACCTGGGTCGGGGCGCTCGCCCGCTCGCGGGAGCCACCCACGGGTCGGGCAGAAACATCCCACATCCTTCCGGACTCCTCGTCACTTCAGGTGACACCGCGAGCCGCTGTCCAAGGACCGTCCCCCGAGGAGGGGCGACCTCTACCGATGAGGACGGCACTCCCGCATGTCGGGGCCAGCGCTCCGCCCTTCGGGGCGAATCCTCCACTCTCCTCCGCAGGTCGTCCAAGTCCGCCCTGATTGTATCCAATCCTCACTTCCATGCGCAAAAGGGGATCGGCAACGCTCCAGTCGGGATTTACTATGCGCAACGTTGTCGCTGCTGCAAGCTGTTGCCCCGAGGGGAATGCTCCTCTTGGGCGTGAGAAAGGAGATCCGCGATGTATACGTCGTGAGGCAGTCGCTGTGTCGCGCGCCAACCCGGCTCGGGATAGCCGGGGATGTCGTGAAGCCGAAATGAGAGAGAAGAAACGGGCTAAACCATGAAAGGAGAAAGACCATGCCCAACATCAATTCGTTCGCCGATCTCGTCCTCGACCAGGAGAAGCTGCTCCGGGCCTTCGAGGACAACGCCGAGGCTGGTCTCGGCGAACCCGCAGCGCGATGCCGTCGCCACCAACCTGCCCCTCCTCCATGAGGGGAAGGCGCGCCAGGACTCGTTCGCTGCCCAGCGCCAGCAGGCGACGCAGGAGCTCGGGGCCCTGATGCACCAGACCCGCGAGGATGCCCGCCGGCTGCGCGCGGTTGTCAGGGGCATTCTCGGGACCCGGAACGAGCGCCTCGTGCAGTTCCAGGTGGCTCCGCTCCGCAGCCGTATCCGGTCCACGAAGCCGGCTCCGCCGCCTCCGCCGGTCGAGACGGCGCAGCCGGACCAGTCGTAGTCCCAGTCAGGTAGTGAAGAGGTAGAAGCACCCGCGGGGGCGCGAAGTCGGTGCCCCGCCGTTCTTTGACAATCGATTCACCGAAGTAAACGTAGGCCCGGGGGGCGCGCTCGGCCAGCGCGCCCCTCTTTTTTTGCTAATCTCGGCTCGCCATGCGTTTCGGACTTTTCCGGCCCTTCAATCAGCAGATCAACGTCGCCCTGTTGGTGCTCTGGGTCGTTATCGGAGCGGGGGTCATCGCTATCGGAAGCCGGAGCGGGCAGCACAATCCTCCCGGAGGTCTCCTCCTGCTCGGGGTGGGCCTCGTCGGTCCCGGAGCCCTGTCCTTGATGGCGCTCCTCCGCCCTGCCCTCTGGGCGCAGATCGTCGATCCCGAGTATGACGCCCGCAAAGCCAGGAACCATCTGATCGGGTTGAGCGTGCTGGGCCTGGGCGGCGTCGTTATGGTCTGGTCCGCGCTCAATCGGCTTCTGTAATACCTCGTTTTCGAAATCCGGCCTTGCATTGAGGTGAATGGCTGCCTTGAAGCGTCTTCTGTCATGGACGACATTCTGAAAGGAGACAGTCATGGCAAGTGAAGCACCGAAACCCAAGGCAATGCCCAACATGGAAAGAGGACCGGAGGCGGCGGCCGCTGCCGCTGCAAGGCCCGCGAAGTGCGAGAACCCGGGACCGCAACACCTGTTCGCGGTGGTGGACCGCAATGGCAAGCTGCGGCGTGGTCTCTATGCCGTTTCGTCACAGAAGGCCGACCTGCCCAACGGCTGCTACGAGGTGATCTTCAACCGCGACGTCACCCATGCCGCCTACGTGGCCACGATCGGCTCCCCGGAGTTCCAGGGGATTGAGCAGACCGGGGAGATCACGGTGGTCGGACGCGTCGGCAACCCCAGGGGCGTGTTCATCACAACGACGGACTCGTCGGGCAATTTCGCGGACCGCGGGTTCCATCTCGTGGTCCTCAGCTACGAAGGCTTCGCCTCCTAGCCAGGCCCACGGCCAGCCGGGGGCGGCGGTCTCTCCGGAGACTCCCCGTCCTCCGGCCGGAGCCGTGATACCTTGCCCGGCATGACCTCCACGCTACGGACCGCCCTGGCCCTGCTCCTGTTCACGGGGTGGCTCGCGCTGCTCTTCGTGGGGTACGCCGCGGGCGGGGCCGTCCATCTGCTGTTGGCCGGAGCGCTCGCGCTCTTCCCGTGGAGCGCTTTGCGGGAGACCCTGCGGGAGAGCGGCCCGTAAGCCATCCGGAGGCGACCTGACCCCGTATCCTCTCTGGACGGTTTCTCCGAGGAGGACTCTTTGCCGGCTCGCATCCGCCATCTCGTTCCCGCTTTACTACTCGCCCTGGCCCTCGCTCCGGCCGCGAAGGCCCATGAGCTGGGCAAGGTCCAGGTCTACGCCGACTTCCTGAAGGACGGCACCTACCGCATCGATCTCGTTCTCGACGAGGAGCACCTGACGTCCCAGGACGTTGGCGGCCCGGCGGGCCCGACCCGCTACGGCGAGATCCAGGGGCTGGGCGGCGACCTCGACCGGCGCTTCGGACGCTTGTTCCACTCTCTCGTGGACGGCGCGACGGTCTCTTTCGATGGACGGCCGGTCCGGCCCGAGGTCGAGCTGGCATCCGACCCCGGGGACCCTCCGGGCCGGATCACCCTCCGGCTTCGCGGCCCGATCCCGGGAGGGGCGCGGACATTCACCTGGTCCGAAGCCGCTCCGCTCGGCTCGTACCCGCTGATCCCCCGTAACGACGGGGACGAGAGCACCATTTACAAGTGGCAGGAGGGAGGCTCCGCAAGCGAGCCTTTCGTGCTTGCGGACGCCGTGGTGCCCCCATCCCGCCGGGAGGTCGTCGCGACCTATCTCGGCCTCGGCTTCACCCACATCCTGCCCAAGGGGCTGGACCACATTCTCTTCGTGCTCGGCCTATTCCTGTTGTCGCGGCGTCTGAAGCCGCTGCTGCTCCAGGTGACGTCCTTCACGATCGCTCATACCGTCACCCTGGCGCTCAGCATTTACGGCGTGGTCTCCCTTCCGCCGTCCGTGGTCGAGCCGCTGATCGCCCTGTCCATCGTTTTCGTGGCGGTCGAGAACGTCCTCACCTCGGAGCTGCGCCCGTCGCGGGTCATCCTGGTCTTCGTCTTCGGCCTGCTGCACGGCCTGGGGTTCGCGGGCGTGCTCGCCGAGCTCGGCCTGCCGCGCTCCGAGCTCCTGTCTGCGCTGATCAGCTTCAACCTGGGAGTCGAGGGCGGACAGCTCGCCGTGATCGGCCTCGCCTTCCTGGCCGTGGGCCTGTTCCGCAACCGCACGTGGTACCGCCCGGCGATCGTGATCCCGGCGTCGTGCCTGATCGCGGCGGTGGGGCTGTACTGGTCGATCCAGCGGATCTTTTTCTGAGAGGGTGCCTCAGAAGTCTGCGCTCTCTGAGCTATCCGTGGCGTCCCGGCCCTCACCCCCGTCCCCTCTCCCAGCCACACGCCCGGACCCCCGGGAGAGGGGCTGGGGGGGGGCTGGGGGTGAGGGCTGAAGGGCAGAGGGCTTTCGAAATACCCTCTGAAGACTACGCCCTCCACGTTTCGACCGGGTTCCCGAGGATTCCGACCCCCGGGATCTCGACTTCCACCCGGTCTTCGTCGAGCAGCGGGCCGACTCCGGCGGGCGTGCCGGTCAGAAGGACGTCTCCGCGCTCCAGGGTCATCATGCGCGAGGCGTAGACGAGGAGGTCCACGATCCCCCAGGCCATCTCGCTCGCATGGCCGCGCTGGCGCTGCTCGCCGTTGACCCGCGTGATCACTTCCAGATTTTCCAGATCGGTATCGCCGGTATTGCCGGCATGGATGAGGATCGCCGGGCCGAGCGGGCAAAAGGTGTCGAAGGACTTGGCGCGGGAGAAGCACGGGTCCTTGCGCTGCAGGTCGCGGGCAGTCACATCGTTGGCGCAGGTGACGCCCAGCACCGCCGCCCGCGCCTCTTCGGGCGTCGCGCGCTTCAGGCGGTGGCGCAAAACCACGGCGATCTCTCCCTCGTGCTCGACCCGCTCGCTCTCCGGCGGCAGCACGATCGGCGCGCCCGGACCGATCACGGAGGAGATCGCCTTGAGGAAGATCACCGGCTCCGAAGGCATCGGGTTGTTCAGCTCCTTGGCGTGCTCGCGGTAGTTGCGGCCGATGGCCACGATCTTGCCGGGCAGCACCGGCGCGAGCGGCACGGCCGTGTCCAGCGGCACGGTGCGGCCGAACTCCCAACGCCCGGGCAGGGTTTCGAACGGGTCGGAATAGAGGACGCGGAGCTCGGTCGTGCCCGGCTCGAGCACGGCATAGGAGCCTTCGGTGGCGATGCGGTAGAGGAGCATGAGGGGATTTTAGTCCTTCCGCCCCAACACCAGCAGCCACAAAAAGAAAGGCCCCCCCAGCAGCGCGGTCAGCACCCCCACCGGCAGCTCGGCCGGGGACATGATGGTTCGCGCCGCCAGATCGCAGACGGCCAGAAAGGCGCCTCCCCCGAGCAGGCAGGCGGGGGCCAGAAAGAGATGATCGTGCCCCACCCAGCGGCGCAGCATGTGCGGCACCATCAGCCCTACGAAGCCGATCGGGCCCGCCACCGCCACCAACGCGCCGATCATCAGCGCGGAGACTCCGAGCACCTGCAGGCGCAGGCGGACGAGGTCCACCCCGCGGCTCGCCGCGAGCTCTTCGCCCGTGAGGAGGAGGTTCAAGTCCCAGCGCAGCGCCAGGAGCACCGCCGCCCCTCCGAGCACCCAGGGCGCCGCCCAGAGCACTTCGCCGTAGCCCACGACCGAGAGCCCGCCCATCATCCAGCGCACCATGCGGAACGTCTGCGTGGAGTCGGAGAGGTACTGGAGGAAGAGGATCAGCGCCGAGCAGGAGAGGGAGACCGCGATGCCGGCGAGCAGGAGCGTGCCCGTGTTCCCCTTGCGGCGCCAGGCGAGCCCCACGACCAGCGCGGTCGCGCCGATCGCGCCCACGAAGCTGGCCAGGGAGACGAGGGGCATGCCCCAGAGCACGCCCATCTCTTCGAGCCGGAGCGAGAGCACCGCGCCCAGCGCCGCGCCCGTGGCGATGCCGAGTGTGTAGGGCTCGGCCAACTCGTTGCGGAACAGGGTCTGGAACGCCAGACCGGAAACCGCGAGGCCGGCCCCCGCGATCAGCGCCAGGAGCACCCGCGGCAGGCGGAGCTGCCAGAAGATCGCCCCGGCCGTGGGATCGCCGCGAAGCACGTCTCCGAGGGAGATCGGCTGGCTGCCCACCAGCGGCGCGCCGATGACGACCGCTCCCCAGAGCAGGAGCAGCACGAGCAGGGCGGCGCGTGGATGAGGCCGCATGTCAGGGTCCGAGCTGCAGGAGAGTGACCGGGCGCTCGCCGCCGCGGACGATTTCGAACCGCGTCCGGAAGAGCTTTTCGAGGAGGCCAGGCTCGAGGATCTGCGACGGCATGCCGCAAGCGAGCACCTGGCCGGCGGACATGGCGAGCAGACGGTCGCCGAGCAGCGAGGCGAGATTGAGATCGTGGGTGGCGAGGACCACGGTGCGACCAGCTTCGGCCTTTAAGCGCAGCAGCAGCTCGGCAAGGTCGCGCTGATGGCGGGCATCCAGGTGGATCGTGGGCTCGTCGAGGACCAACAACTCGGATTCCTGCGCCAGCGCGGCGGCGATGAACGCGGCCTGACGCTCGCCGCCGGACAGCTCATCAACCGGCCGGCGGCGCAGGTCTTCGATGCCGACCAGGACGAGGGCGGCGTCCACCGCGGCGAAGTCCTCTTTCCGCGGCGCGAGCTGGAAGGGCGAGAGATGAGGATAGCGGCCGAGGAGCACGACCTCTTCGACGCTCAGGGGCACGCTCGCCGGGCGGATCTGCGGCACGTAGGCGATGCGGCGCGCAAGCTCGCGGCGGGAGAGAGTCGCGAACGACCGCCCCTCATACCGCAGCTCGCCCGCGGTGGGACGGAGCAGTCCGGTGAGGCAGCGCAGGAGCGTGGTCTTGCCGGCGCCGTTGGGACCCACGACCGCCAGGCACTCGCCGCGCAGGACGTCGAGGTCCACGGGTCCGAGGACCGGACGGCGATCAGGTTGCCACGTGAGCCCGCGGACGGCGAGGATCGGTGTCATCCTCCCCCGCCCTCCAGGGCCGCCCGCATCTCCGCGTAGAGCCGGGGGAGCCGCGGGCCGGGGATCACGGTGTGGTCGCCGGCCAGCACGTGGATTCGCTTCCCGCGGACGGCGGGCACGTTGCCCAACTGGTCCCAATCGGTCACGAGCTGGCGTCTCACGTCCGGAGAGATGTCCTCGGAGCGCAGCTCCAGGATCACGTCCGGAGCCCGGGCCACGACTTCCTCCAGGCTGACCTTGGGGTAGCGGACTGGCGCGTCGGCAAAGACGTTGACCGCGCCGAGACGGTCGAGCAGCTCCTGGTAGAAGGTATCCGGGCCGGCGACCAGGAGATCGGCGAGGCGTCCTTCCGGCCGGCCGGCCGAGACGAGCACCCTGAGTTTTTTTCGGAGCGGCTTCGGAGCGAGCCCCGCCCGCCACTCGGCAGCCAGGCGCTCCCCCGCTTCCGGAACGCCGCAGCGTTGCGCGATCAGGGTGAAGGAGCGCTCGACGTCGGCCAGCGTCTCGTTGGGGATGATGATCGTGTCGACGCCGAGCGGCCGGAGATGGTCCGCGAGGTCCTTCTCGCTCGGCAGCAGCACGGCGAGGTCGGGCTTCAAGGAGACGATGCGCTCCAGGTTGGCGTCGAAGAGCCCCCCGAGGCGCGGCTTCTTCGCGGCCTCGGGGGGCCATGTGCTGTAGGCGCCCACCCCTACCACCCGGTCGCCGAGGCCGAGGGCGAAGAGGGTCTCGGTGATGTTGGGGGCGAGGGCGACGATGCGTTGGGGAACCCCCTCCACACCGGCCTTCGGCCGGGCATCCCGCTCCGCGGGAGAGGGGGAACAGCCGGAAAGGACCAAAAGGACAGAAAGGACGCAAAGGACAGCAAGGATGCGAAGGTGTAGGCGAACGGCCCCCTCTCCCTCACGCAGGTGAGGGAGAGGGTTGGGGAGAGGGAGGATGGGATCAATCAAACTCGACCGCCACTCCGCCGATCAAAGTCCGACCGGGCGCGGGGTAGCCCAGAACCTCTTCATACTCCTCGTTCATGACGTTCTGAATGCGGGCATAGGGAGCCAGCCAGCCGAGCGCTCGCCAGCGGGCGGCGAGATCCACCCGCAGGTAGTCCGGGTTCTCGGTGCGCTGGAAGGTGACGGCGTCCGCGTCCGCCCGCTCTCCCACGTAGCGGCCTTCCAGGTTGAGGGTCCAGTCCCCGGGCCGGGCGGTCAGCACGAGGGCGGAGCTCCACTCCGGACGCCGGAGCAGCTCCAGGCCGGTGGCGCGATCCTCGGTCTTCAGCCAAGTGGCGCTCCAGCGGGCGCTGAAGATCCCGCGGGTCAGGCCCGCTTCTCCCTCGATTCCCCGGCTGCGGGCGCGGTCGACGTTCAGGTTGCGGCTGGTCACGAAGTCGAAATCGATCAGGTTCCGCTGCCGGTTCTCGAAGCCGGTCAGGCCGAGGCGCAAGCCTCCGGCGGTATCGCCGGCGTACTCGATCCCCAGCTCGTAGCTCTCCCCGGTCTCGGGCTGCAGGTCGGGGTTGCCCGAGAAGGGGAAGAACAGCTCGCCCAAAGATGGCGCGCGGAAGGCCTCGCCGTAGCTGGCGCGCAGCCTCACACCCCCGCCGGCCTTCACCACGATTCCGGTACGCAGGCTGGTCGCGGAGCCGTAGACGTCGTTGTCGTCCCGCCGCAGTCCGAGGTCGAGCCGGACGGGGCCGCGGCCCCAGCTCCCCTGGCCGAACACCGCCCAGGTGCGCTGGTGCGCGGCGTCCAGGTTGAGGCCGAAGCTGGAGCTGTTCGTCACCTCCAGGCGCTCGGCCTCGCTGCCGAAGGCGATCCAGAGGTCTTCGCTCCGCCTCCAGGTCGCGACGGCCCGGCCGCGCAGCCCTTCGGACTCGGTGTCCGAGGCGGTGAAGCCGAACGGGTCGTCCGGATCGCGGTAGGCCGAGTCGAAGCGGGTCTGCGCGAGCTGCGCTTCCACCTCCCAGGTCCCGAGGTCGGCGACGAAGGGGATGGCCAGCTCGCGCTCCTCCCAGGCGATGTCGCCGGTCAGGTTCGGCTGACCGCTGATCCGCGGGATGCCGGTCTCCGAGTCGTTGGCCCGGGCGAGCAATCCGACGCTGACTCCCGGCCGGATCGTCCACAGGCCGCGGGCGAGCAGCTCCTCGCTGTCGTAGAAGTCGTTCGGCAGCTCGCCGTCGCCCCTTCTTAGATGGCCGGTGACGTCGAGGCGCAGTTTGCCGACGTCGGTCCCGGCGGCGAGCCCGCCCCGGTAGTAGCCGTTCTCGCCGGCCTCGGCCGTGAAGATGCCGCCCTGGCGCGAGCCGGTGAAGACCTGGACGACGCCGCCCATGGCGTTGCTGCCGTAGAGCGCGCTGAACGGACCGCGCGCCACTTCGACGCGGGCGACTCCATCCAAGGGGACGAACTGCCAGTTGGCGCCGCCGAAGAAGGGATCGTTGAGCGGGATGCCGTTCCAGAGCAGGAGGGTCTGCTCGGACTCGGTGCCGCGGGTGAAAAGCGAGGTCTGCTGGCCGGGCGAGCCCGACTGCATGACGGCGAGGCCCGGGACGGTGGAGATCGCTTCGGAGAGCGTGTCGGCTTGGCGGGCCTCGATCTCTTCAGCGGGAATGACCGTGACCGAGGCGGGGACGTCGTCCCGCTCTTCTTCGTCGAGCGAGGCGCTGACCACGACGGTGTCTTCAAACTTGGGGACGGCGGTCTGGACGAGCAGCGGGATCCCTCCCCCGAGGATCCCGGCCATCACGAGGATGGTGGTTGGACGCACGGCGTGCTCCTCTCGAAACGCGAAGCCCCACCGGGGGAGGTGGGGCGGAGGGAGCGCGCGGACGCGCATCGGCCCGTCCCACACCCCGCGGGAAGCATCGGCGAAATAGGACGGTGGGGCAGGTCTCCTGGCTTCCGGATCTTCCTAATCCCGGGCCTTCCCACAGGGGCAACCGCCGATTGTTCGAACAAAGGCGATCCACCCGTGCAGTGGCTTGTTCCGGTTTCGTACCCGGTTACAGTGGCGGGGGCCACGCCGGATTCACACCGGCTTCCCTTTCAAGACGAGCCTCCTCGCGGAGGCGGCGTCACCGCACCGTCGGTCCTGTCAAAGACGGTCCCCCCACGGCGGGGGGATCTCAGATGCCTAGCTTATCCCGGATCTACTTCGGCGGGGAGGACTGGCCGATGAGACCGGCGGGGATACCCTGGGTCTCGCTCGGCTGAACGAACTGCTTGATCGTGTAGCTCTCCGCGGCTTGGCGCTGCTGGTAGACGGCCTGGAGCGCCTGGGCCGCGAGCGAGAGGCCGGGGTCCTGCTTGTCGGCGCCCGGCGCGTTCGGGTCGGCGGCGTCGTTGGCCGCCCAACCGAGGTCGACGGTGTTCTTGCCGATGACCTTGCCGAAGCCGCTCGACTCGGCATCGGACACCACGGCCTCGATCTCGTCCCGCCGCACGCCGATCCAGTTGCCGACCTCGGTCAGCAGCAGGACCATGTCCTTGTCGAACGAGGCCTCCTGGGGCTGGTACTGGGTCTCCAGGACGCTGCCGTTCGTGAGGGTCACGGAGTAAACCTCGGCCGAGGCACCCATGGGGAAACTGGCCAGCAAGGCGGTCAACGCGGCGAGAGTGAAGCTCCTGCGCATGACGATCTCCTATCGATAAACTCGAATTAGTCTAGCACAAGAAGTGGTGCAAGTTGTTGCCGGAACAGGCCCGCACCGCCGTGGGCCGGGTGGCGGACCGCCGGGGCCTCGACTCCGACGGCACCGAGAGCTGCCTGGGAGGTCCGCCCGACGGCCACGATCCGGGCGCTCCCGACCTCTTCCAGGAGACGCTCCAGGACGTGCAGGTTGGAAAGGAAGAGGCTGCGCTCGGGGGTCCGGTTCGAGAGCGGACCGGCCGTTCCGGAGGGGTGCCAGGGGAACGAGTTCCAGAGGAGGACGCCATCCGGCGCGCCGCCGATCGCATCCCAGACGATGCTCCCCGAGGGCTCCAGCCAGAGAGCGGGGTTGCGGCTGGTCGGCCGGAACGGAGGGTCGGTTGCCCACGGAAGCCGCCGCTCCGCGGGCCCCGCGATCTGCCGTTCGCTGGTGAACGCGATCCCGGAAAACCGTCCCCCCCGGAATCCGATCGCCTCACCCAGGAGGACGAGCCTGGGCGTCCCTACCCGTTCGAGGTAAGCCTCCAGGTTCCGCTGCCGCTGCCGCGCCGCCCCGGGCTGGTCGAGCTGGGGGTCTTCGTCGCGGTAGGGGTTGCAGACGCCCGTGCAGGAACCGGAGGGTCCGCGGTAGAGCTGGCGCAGGAGGGCGGGGGAGGGCATCGAAGCGGAGGATATCCCGAATGTTATAGTGCTCGGAGAGGGCCTATTCATGCAGGCTGCGACCTTCTGGAGAACGGTGACCATGGACCACGCCGACCTTCTCGAGCGGACGCTACAGATCCTCGAGGAAGCCGGTGCCCGCTATTGCGTGATCGGCGGTCAAGCGGTCAACGCTTTCACCGAGCCGGTTGTGAGCCTCGACCTCGATCTCGCGGTGGCCCCTGGCGAGATCGAGCGCCTTGGGAAGCTGTTCGGGCCGCCGATCCGGATGGAGCGCTTCGAGCACTCGGTGAACCTGTCCGCTTCCGGCTCGGATCTGAGGATCCAATTTCAGGTCGATCCCCGATACCACGACTTCCCATCGCGAGCCGAGGTGCGCAATGTCCTCGGTCATCAGTTGCCGGTTGCGAAGCTGGAGGACGTTCTCCGCGGCAAGGTCTGGGCCGCTAGCGATCCCGGCCGGCGCGCCAGCAAGCGGCAGAAGGATCTGGCCGACATCGCCCGGCTGCTCGAAAACCATCCCGAGCTGCGCGAGCTGGTGCCGGAGTCGATCCTGGAGCGGCTGATTGAGTAGTAGGTGGTGCGCCCTAGAGGATTCGAACCTCTGACCTACAGCTTCGGAGGCTGCCGCTCTATCCAGCTGAGCTAAGGGCGCGTGTCGAGCATCGTCACGCGTGGGAACGTTTGGCCTGCCTGGAGGGATTCGAACCCCCGACCCGCGGCTTAGAAGGCCGCCGCTCTATCCAACTGAGCTACAGGCAGCCGTTGGTGCGCGATTCCGGCAAGGCTCGTCGGTATCTCATTCATCGGTCATCGGATTCGGGGCGCCCAGATTTGAACTGAGGACCCCCTGCGCCCAAGGCAGGTGCGCTACCAGGCTGCGCTACGCCCCGACGAAAACGCGCAGGTGAGTGTAAGTCACGCTACGGAAAGGTGTCAAACTCCGGACCGACTCCCTCTCCCCCGCGCAGGCGGGGGAGAGGGTTGGGGAGAGGGGGGATGGGATCAACCACTTACCAGGAGAAGGCGACGTGGCCCAGGGCTCGGCGGGTCACCAGGTCGCCGCCGAAGGTCTGGAACTGCTCCTCGTCGAAGAGGTTGCTCACGTCCACCCCGACCTCCAGACTGTCCGTGAACCGGTAGCTCATGCCGAGGTCCACCACGTCGTAGGAGGGCACGAAGCCGACGAACACGCCGGCTGCCCAGGGGAACTCTTCGACCCAGCGGTACTTGACCGAGGCGCCGAAGCGGTCGCCGTTGTAGGACAGGCCCGCGCTCGCCTTGTTCTCAGGCGCGTTCGGCAGGAGCTGGTCGCCGAGCTGCGACGACTTGACCTCGAAGTCGAACCAGGAGTAGTTGAAGTCAGCCACCCAGCCGTTGGTGATGTAGTAGTTGAACGCCACGTCCACGCCCTGCGTGTCCACCAGGCCGGCGTTGGCGTAAGAGAGGACCAGCGTGGGCTGGCCGTTCAGGTCCACCAGGCCGGAGAAGTTCGCGGCGCCCAGGCCGCCCCGCAGGGTGTTCAGGATCTGGGTGCGCACCGGGGCGGGCAGGAACGCGGGAGGCGCGTAGCCCGTGTACTGCGGGTTGATGCCCGGCAGCAGGTCGGTGACGAAGTTCTCCACCTCGCTCTGGTAGTAGTCGACCGTCAGGAAGAGCTTGCTCGCGATGATGGAGGAGTAGCCCAACTCGTAGCTGGTGATCTCTTCCACGTCCAGGTTGTCGTTGCCCAGGGCGAGAATGGGGATGCTCTTCAGACCCAGAGTGCGCCCGCCGAGGAGCGGCGCCAGCGCGTTCTCGAGCGGCGCGAAGGCCTCGATCGGCCTGCCGGCAGCCACGCGCAGGAAGAACTCCGAGTAGTTCGGCACCTGGAACGCCTGGTTGTAGGTCAGGCGCAACGTGTTGGTCGGAGTGAAGGAGTAGACCAGCGAGGCCTTGGGCGAGAACTGGGTGTCGTGCAGCGTGCTCTCGTCCACCCGGCCGGCCAGGACCGCCTTGAGCTTATCGGTGAAGCTGTAGTCCACCTGGGCGAAGGCAGCCTGCTGGTCCTCGCTGCGGGCTTCGGTCTTGATCAGCGTCTGAATGCCAGCGGGGTTGGCCGTGTCGACCTCCTGCTCGTGATAGGACAGGCCACCCACCAGGAAGCCCTTGCCGTTGCCGAAGCCAGCGTTGCCCTGCACCTCGCCGTGCAGGTTCGAGGAATCCTCGTACAGAAAGCCGGCGGAGGCGAGCGCGACCTGCTTCTCGGCCTTGCGTGTGTCGTAGTAGGCCAGGACGTTGAAGTGGTCGGTGTTGAAGTTGACGCGCGTCCAGGGACGCGACACGTCCGTGACCTGCACGCGGCCGATGCCGGTGAGGAAGGTGGGGCCTTCGAGCTGGGCAGTGCCGCCCTCGACCGTCAGCACCGAGCTGCCAAAGTACTTGTCCAGCCGCAGGCCGCCGAAGCCGATCTTGGCCTCGTCGAGAGCCAGGGCCCTGGCCTCTTGGCGCAGGCAGTTCGTCTGGCCGGTCGCGGTGCAGAATCTGGAGTATTCGACGGTCTGGTTGCGCGAGCGGGTGAAGTCGTCGCTCTGCTGATAGCCGCCCACGACTTTGACGTAGTAGTCGTTGCCGAAGCCGCCGGCCCAACGGAGGTCGGCGCGGCGGGAGTTCGGCTCGCCGGCGGTGAGGCGGATCTGGCCGCCCTCGCTCCCCCGCGGCGACTTGGTCGTCATGTTGAGGACGCCGTTGAACGCGTTGGCGCCGTAAAGGGCCGATCCCGGGCCGCGCACCAGCTCGACGCTGGCGAGCTCGTCCATGGGGAAGGAGACCGCGGCCCACTCCTGCGAGCCCAGGAAGGGCACCGCCGGGTCGCGGCCGTCGATCAGCGTCAGGATGCGCCGGTTGAGCGAGCTGTTGAAGCCGCGGGTGTTGAAGTTGATGTCGTAGAGCCCGCTCTGCGCGAAGTCAACGCCCGGGGTGAACTCGAGGAGCTTCGGCACCTGGCCGGTGCTGGCCTCCTGCTCGATCTCGCGCTCGGGGATCACGGTCACGGCGGCCGGCGCCTGGGTGATCCGCTCTTGGCGCCGCGACACCGAGGTCACGGTGATCGACTCGGCGAAGCTCACGTCCCAGTCGAGCACCCGGTCGACGGATGCCGTCTGACCCGAGGCCACCTCGACCGCTTCCTGCGTGTCGGTGTAGTCGAGCAGGCTGTAGGTCAGGGTGTAGCTGCCGGGCGGCACGTCGGCGAACGCGAAGTTGCCCATCGCGTCCGAGAGCACCACCTGGTCCAGCTGGTCGAGCCGGACGGAGACGCCGGTGATGCCGGAGCCGTCCTCCCGCGTGACCCGTCCTTCGATCCGGCCTTGTTCCTGGGCGACTGCGAAACCCGATCCAGTCAGCAGCACAAGCAGGCAGAAGGCGACGACGAAGCGCTTGCTTTCCATTGCAAAACCTCCGCAAAACTTCTAAAGAGTAGTTCTCAGGTCTTATAACAGGGGACTCAAGAGGAAGTCAATTGCCGGAGGAAATCTGGTAACCTCGCGGGCTCGATCGGCCGGCTCGATCAGAAGGAGAATCCTGTGCAACTCGGCATCCTAGGCCTGCCCAAATCAGGAAAGACCACGCTTTTCAACACCTTGACGGCCTCGCAGCAGGCCACGGACAAGTTCGCCGCCTCGGCCCAGACCAACATGGGCACGGCCACGGTGCGCGACGTCCGCCTGGAGCAGCTCCGCGACCTCTTCAACCCCAAGCGCTACGTGCCCGCGACCGTGCAGTACGTGGACATCCCCGGCATGAAGCGGGGGGAGAGCGCGGAGAGCCTGGACCTCGCCAAGCTCAAGACCGTCGATGCCCTGGTGCACGTGGTGCGCGCCTTCGAGGATCCCGAGATCCTCCATCCGGAGGGGAGCCTCGACCCCGCGCGCGACGTGGCCATGCTCGACCTGGAGCTGATCCTGGCCGACCACGACCTCGTGGAGAGGCGGCTGGACCGACTGGAGAAGTCGTCGAAGCGCGGCCTCAACCCCGAGGAGCAGAGGGAGAAGGCGCTGCTCGGCGACGTGATCCTGCCGGCCCTGGAGGCGGAGACCCCGCTCCGGGAGGTCACGCTGGAGCCCGACGACGAGCGGCGCCTGCGCGGCTTCCAGCTCCTGTCGGCCAAGCCGATGCTGATCGTGGTGAACGTGGGCGAGGAGCGGGCGGGGGAGGGAGTGGCCGATCTCGGGCTAGTGCTCCGGCCGGCCGTCTCAGCGGTGGTGGTGAGCGCGCCGATCGAGCAGGACATCAGCGCCATGCCGCCCGAGGAGCAGAAGGAGTTCCTGGCCGACCTCGGGCTCGCCGAGCCCAGCCTGGACCGCGTGAACCGGGCGAGCTACGAGCTGCTGGGCCTGATCGCCTTCTTCACCGTGGGCGAGGACGAGGTCCGGGCCTGGACCATCCGCCGCGGCACCAAGGCGCGCGAGGCGGCCGGCACCATCCACTCCGACATCGAGCGCGGCTTCATCCGCGCCGAGATCGTCCCTTGGGACGACCTTGTGCGCCTGAAGACCATGGCCGCCTGCAGCAAGGCCGGCCTGACGAGGTTGGAAGGGAAGGAGTACGAGATGAAGGACGGAGACGTGGTTCACTTCCGGTTCAACGTTTGATCCCATCCCCCCTCTCCCCGGCCCTCTCCCCCGTGCCGGGGGAGAGGGAGAACGACTCTACCCCCGGGACTCGCCGTCCCGCTCCGGCATCACCCGGATGTTCAGTCTCCCCGAGCTGGGGGCGCCGGGGCGGTAGTAGACCCCTCCGGGCGGCGGCGTGATGATCTGACCCGGTTGCACCGTTCCCGGCTCCTCGACCATCTCTCCCGGTACCTCTTGAAGGTTCGGCTCGGGGCGCTCCCACTGCCTCAGGCCGCGTTGCGTGGGCGGCTGCTGCTGGCGTGTGGTGGTGCGGCCGCCGCGGCCCTGCGGCACCGCCTGACCCGTCGTCCGGTTCTGCAGGTCGCCCTCGCGGAGCACGTTCTGGCCCGGCCGGGTCTGGGTCTGCCCCGGGCGGGCAGTGCCCTCCGCCTGCTCGGCTGCCTGCTTCTCTTGCTGCGCCTCGGGCTGGGGCAGCGGCACCAGCAGGTTTACGATACGGTCCCGCTCCTCGAAGTACCTGGGCGCCTGCGGGGGACCCGGGCTCTCTTCATAGGCGCGCAGCATCGCCTGGGTCACCAGCGCGTTCTCGACGATCTGCGGGTTGACCTCCTTGAAGGCGAGCTGGGGATCGAGGGCGAAGGCGCGGGCGTAGTGCTCGACGGCCTTGGAATCCTGATCCCACCCTTCGTAGAGCGTGCCGATCTGGTAGTGCCCCCAGGCATGGTTCGGCTGCAGCTCCACGACTCGGTGGTAGAGGCGCAGGGCCTCACGCTTCTCCTTGCGCTGCTGCAGGAGCTGCGCGAGGTTGAACAGCGCCGAGACCTTGTCCGGATCGAGCTCGATGGCTCTGCGATAAGCGGCCTCGGCCTCCTCGGTCCGCTCGGCGAGCAGGAGCAGGCTGCCGAGGTCGTTGTGCACCGCGGCGTCCTGCGGCTTCTCCGTAACCAGTCGCCGTTGCGCCTCGAGCGCCTTGGCGAGGTTCGGCGGCACCGCGGCAAAAGCTGCGATCGCCACGGCAGCCACGAGGACCGCGGCGATCGACAGGCCGGCTGGGGACTGAATCCGTCTACGCACCATGATCTCCTTCTAAAGTCTTGCACGCCCGCTCAGCGGGACGGGATGGGTCTTGCCTTGAGCTTCAGCTTGCCGTCTTCCTCGGCCACCCGGAACTGCACTTCCTCGCAGCCGGTCTTCTGCCGGATCGCCTCGGTCTGGCGGCGCAGGTAGGTCTGGAAGCTGTCCAGGTCGAACTTGGGTCCGTCCCCCGGTCCGGAGGCCAGCCCATGATAAAGGGCTTCGGCCGCCTCGGAGTCGATGTCGGACCCGAACACGATACCGCCGCGGGGATCGAAGCGCTGCTTCTCCACGAAGGCGATCACCTTGTGGGGAGTCCGCCCCTCCTCCTGGTCGCGCAGGCGGCGGTTGAACATCTCGTTGTAGCTGTTGTACCTGGCCTCCAGGTCGTTGAGGCGGAAGTTGTCCACCGCGGCGGTGATGTTGGTGTTGCGCAGGTTGCGGAGCTGGACCTGGATGCGGTTGCGCAGCTCCTCGGGAGGGAGAGGCAGGCCGCCGTTGAAGAAGCGCTCGAAGTCGACCTGGAACTGGCGGATGTCGCGCTGGAGTTGGTCGAGGGACTCGGCGAGGGCCGGGCCTCTGCGCGCCGGACCCTGGGCAGGCGCGGGTGCCGCAATCCCTGGGTGCCCCGGACGCTTGCCGGGAGCTTGCGGGTTCTGCTGGCCGGGCGCTTGGCCGGGCCGGGAAGGTCGCCTGGGGTCCACGAATCTCCTAGAATGCTCTCAGACATTATGGATACGCCCGAATCCTCCGATGCCCGCCGAGGCATCCCCTCCCTCGACCGGCTGCTGAGCGATCCGGCGGTCTCGAGCCTCATCCCATTATACGGACGTGGTCCGGTGAGGGTCCAAGCCCGCCGCGAAGTGGATGATCTCCGCGACCGCCTGGCTGCAGGGCCGGAGGACATCGAAGCTGCCGTGGCCGCCCTGCCCGGACGCATCGCCGCCCGCATCCAGGCCTCCCTCGGCGAATCGCTCACCCGGTTCCTGAACGCGACCGGCATCCTCCTCCATACGAATCTGGGCCGGGCTCCTCTCCCCCGCTCGGTCGCCGCGGGCCTGCCGCCTCTCCTGGACGCCTATTGCGATCTGGAGCTCGACGCCGGGACGGGCAAGCGCGGCGAGCGCAACCGCCGGGCCGACCGCCTGCTGACCACCCTGACCGGCGCGGAAGCCGCCTTGGCGGTCAACAACAACGCCGCGGCGCTGGTCTTGGCGCTGGCCACTCATGCCAATGGCCGGGAAGTGATCGTCTCCCGCGGCGAGCTGGTAGAGATCGGCGGCTCGTTCCGCATCCCGGAGATCCTGGCGACGGCGGGTGCCCGGCTGGTCGAGGTCGGGGCCACGAACCGTACCCGTCTCTCGGATTACGAGAAGGTGATCGGCCCGGAGACAGCGCTCCTCCTCAAGGTCTTCCCTAGCAACTTCCGGATCACAGGGTTCACCGCCTCGGTCCCGCCGGAGGAGCTGGCAGGACTGGGACGGGAGAGGAACATCCCGGTCCTGGTGGACGAGGGGAGCGGGCTGCTCCGCCGGCGATTGGAGCCGCAGCTCGCCGGGCATCCCAGCATGGAGGAGCTGATCGCGGCCGGTTGCGACCTGATCTGCGGCAGCGGCGACAAGCTCCTGGGAGGACCCCAGGCCGGGTTGATGGTCGGTCGCGCGAAGCTGATCCAGGCCTGCCGCAGGCATCCGCTCTACCGCGCATTCCGGCCGGACCGCATGGCTTTCGCGGCGCTGGAGGGTGTCCTCCGCCTCCACCTCGCCGGCACGCCGCTCCCTCTGGACCGGATGTGGCCGGACCCGGCCGAGCACCGGGCACGGCTGGAGCAGATTGCGAGAGAGATCGGAGCCGAGATCGTCCCGGCTGAAGCCTTCCTTGGCGGCGGCTCGGCGCCCGAGGTGCCGATCCCCGGCGAGGCGCTCTCCCTGCCCGGGGACGACGCCCTCCTCGCCCGGCTCCGGCGTGTAGCCGTGATGGGCTACCTCCGCCAGGGCCGGCTGATGCTCGACCTCCGGACCGTGGACCCTGAGGACGATTCGGCGCTGATCGCCGCCGTCCGCCGGGCAATGTGACCCCATGCCGACCGGACGCATCCTGATCGTCGAGGACCGCGACTCCCTGCGCCGCATGCTGGAGCGCGCCTTGTCGCAGGAGGGGTACGAGGTCACGGCGGCGGCGGACGCGCAGGCGGGCATCCGCTGGGTGGACGAACGGCCGTTCGACCTGGTGCTGACCGACCTCAAGCTGCCGGACGTATCGGGCCTGGAGGTGCTGGCGGCGAGCCGGCGAGCCCAGCCGCGGGTGCCGGTGGTGGTCCTCACCGGTTTCGGCACGGTGGGCGCGGCCGTCGAGGCCATGAAGCTCGGCGCCTACGATTTCCTGGAAAAGCCGCTGGAGATCGACGACCTCGCGCGGCTGATCGAGCGTGCGATCGGAGAGCGCGACGAGTCCGTGGTCTTCCACGTGCCGGGAGCGCCCGCGATCGTGGGCCGTCATCCGCGGCTCCGCGCCGCGATCCGTCTCCTCCAGAGGGTGGCCGCCACGGAGAGCACCGTGCTGCTGACCGGCGAGAGCGGCACCGGCAAGGAGATGTTCAGCCGCGCCCTGCACGCCCTCTCGCCGAGGAAGGAAGGTCCCTTCGTAGCCCTGAACTGCGCCGCGATCCCCGAGTCGCTGCTGGAAAACGAGCTGTTCGGCCACGAGAAGGGGGCATTCACCGGAGCCGACCGGCGCCAGCCCGGCCGCTTCGAGATGGCGGATCGGGGCACCCTGATGCTGGACGAGATCGGAGAGCTGCCGCTGTCCGTCCAGGGCAAGGTGCTGCGCGTCCTCGAAGAGCGAACGTACGAGCGGGTGGGAGGAGGCCGGACCCTCAGGGCCGACGTGCGCTTGGTGGCGGCCACGAACCGAGACCTGGATTCGATGGTTTCCGAGGGAGCCTTCCGCTCCGACCTCTTCTTCCGCCTGAACGTCTTCCCGATCGAGCTCCCCTGCCTGAGGGAGCGCGCGAGCGACATCCCCCTTCTGGCCCGGCATCTCCTGGGGGAGATCGCCCGCCGTCACAAGCTGGAGCCGCCGCGCCTGGAAGAGGACGCCGAGCAGATCCTCATGGACCAGCCCTGGCCCGGGAACGTCCGCGAGCTGGCGAACATCCTAGAGAGGGCGGTGATCCTCTCCGACGGTCCCGCCCTCCGCGCCTCCGACCTCCGCCCCCTCCTCCACCTCCTCTCCCCCTCAGGAGAGCGCGACCGCGTCCGCCAAGCCCTGGTCGATACGGGCGGCGACAAGAAGAAGGCCGCCGACCTGCTGGGGATGAGCTACCGGACGCTCCAACGGAAGGTCAAGGAGTACGATCTGGAGGGGGTTCCGCGGTACCGGGAGTAGTCACGGCCTCCGCAACGGCTCGATCTGCCCAAGGAGATCATTTGCCGCGACGGCCCGCACCCTCTCGGCCAGCGGAAACGTCGCGCGGCCGGCATGGACGACGTCCAGCCTTTCCAGGTCCAGGTCTTCGAGCACCGTGGCCATAGAGCGCGTGAGCTTGGGGGCCGTCGTCCTTTTCACCTCGAAGCCGAAGCGTCTCCGCCCAGAGACGATGAGGAGGTCGAGCTCGGCGCCGGCCTGGGTGGCCCAGAAAAAGCACTCCTCCGACCGGGCGTTCAGACGCTCGATGATCTCTTTGACAAGGAAGCCTTCCCAGGAAGCCCCGACCTTGGGATGACCCGCGAGTTCTTCGCTGCTTTCGATCCCCAGGAGCGTATGAAGAAGGCCTGAGTCCTCCACGAAGACCTTGGGGGACCGCACCTGGCGCTTCGCGAGGTTGGCGTGCCACGGAGGGAGCTGGCGTAGGACCAAGGCGCTGGTCAGGAGGTCGAGGTAGCGGCGGACGCTGCTTTCCCCGATTCCGAAGGCGCGGGCGATCTCGGCGCCATTCCAGGTCTGGGCATGGTAGTGCGCCACCATCGACCAGAAGCGGCGCAGGGTCTCGGCCGGCGTGCGGACTCCGAGCTGCGGGAGGTCGCGCTCCAGGAAGGTCTGCAGGAAGGAGCGGCGCCACTCGACGCTCTCCGCCTCGCCGGGGGCGAGGAACGAGCGCGGGAATCCGCCGCGCAGCCAGAGACGGTCCAGGGCGGACGGACCAACCTCGTCGAGAGCTAGGCCGCGGAGATGGTGATAGCCGATCCGGCCGGCGAGCGACTCGGAGCTCTGGCGCAGGAGGTCGGGCGAAGCGCTCCCCAGGACCAGGAACTTCGTGTCCGAGCCCTGCCGGTCCACCAGCACCCGGAGCACGGGGAAGAGCTCCGGGCGGCGCTGGATCTCGTCCAGGATTACGAGCCCCTGAAGCGGACCGAGCACCAGCTCCGGATCGGCGAGGAGAGCGAGGTCCGCGGCGCTCTCCAGGTCGAGGTGAGTCACCGGCCTACCCCAGGTCTCCGCCAAAGCGCGGGCAAGCGTAGTCTTCCCGACCTGCCGGGCGCCCAAGATCGCGACGACGGGAAAGGTCCGGAAGAGCCACGATAGGCGCTCCAAATGGCGACGACGATCGATCACACAGGCAGTTTACCTTGAAAATCCACCAATTGCTGGCGGATTTTCAAGTCTGAGCAGAGCGAACAGGCAAAAAATCGGTGAGCGGGGCGGAAAAGTGGCCAGTCAGGCGAATAAGCGGCGCCTGCGGCCGCCGGGCGGCGAAACAGGCTCAAGCCAGACGGATCAGGCGTCCGCGCGAGCTTTGCGGCTCTTTTCCGACGAAACAGGCCAAACCCAGAGCTTCGAGGCGCTCGCGGCGGGCCGAAGCCCGCCGCGCTGACCTCTAGTGCTCCTTCCAGTTCCGCTCGATGATCCCGACCGGGATCGTGGCGTAGCGCTCGTAGCCGGTGTCGGAACGGATGCCGCTCACGCTGATCCAGTAGTTGGCGAACTTGGTGCCGGCCGGGTAGAACTTCTTCAGCTCGCCCAGGATCTGCGTCTGCGTCTGGTCCAGGATCTCCGAGTTGGGCCCGCCACTGCCGCCCGGGTTCTTGGTCGAGCCCTGCTCCACGTACGGATTCGTCACGAACTCGGGCACCGTGCGGAAACGGGTCGGGACCCCTCCCGTGCTCAACAGCGAATTGCCGTTGTTCGCCAGCACCACGAAGATGCGGCTCGTGCCTCCCCGCGCGCAGACCGGGGCCGCCTTGTTGCCGCCGTTCCCGTTCCCCGGACCGGGGTCCACCGTGATCTGCGGCTGGAAGCCCGAGAAGATGATCACGCCGGAGAGCCCGAAGGCCTGGGTGATGACCCGCTCGTCCGGATCGAGCCGCATGTACCAGCCCCGCTCCTTGCCCGGCGAGGGGGCCAGGACGAAATCGGTGCCGCTGGGCGCGTTCAGGGCGTCCGGATCGATCGCCGGATACTCGGTTTCATCTTTCGGCAGGTCTCCGACCGACAGCATGCTAGCCGTGAAGTTGTCGTCCAGGATGACGTAGAAGCGCCCCTCCTGGTCGTTGAAGCTCCAGAGGTCCTCGCGGTCGCCGGTGCCGAAGGCGAGCGCGAAACGCTGGGCCTTGGACACGTAGAAGAGCGTCGGCGCGAAGTAGATCGGACGGCCGAAGGTGCTGAAGATCGGGAACGGCTTCCAGCGCGGGTCCACGATCCGCGTGACCTGCTGGTCCACGAGCAGGTCGGGCACGGCGAGGGCCTTGCGCAGCGTCAGGGTCGTGAGGTCGGGTATGGAGCGCAGGTCCACCTTGTACATGAAGCCGGCGGTGGTGCCCGCGTAGACCACGTCGAGGAAGCCGTCGAGGTCGATATCCAGGGCCGCGGGATCGGCCGGGGCGGCGCCGGTGAGCTGCTGCTTGTAGATCGGCTTGCCGGTCTCCACGTCGATCATGTACAGCCAGTTGCCCCGGCGCGGGGACGCCTTGCTCTCGGCGTCCATCCCTCCTCCGAAGATGGCCACGAACTTGGCCACGATCTCCGTCCCCTCCCTCACCCGGATGCGGCCGATCGTCGGAGCGGACCAGGTCTGGCCGAGGTCGGGGACGTTGTTGCCCTCCGCAATGCCGTCGCCGTTCACGTCGTCCTCGTCGAGCTGCGCGCCCGCGATGGAGTCCGTGAACTCCCAGAGCAGGGCCGGGAAGGGCAGCGGCCCGCAGCCCGGGACCGGCTGGTTGTCGGCCGCGAGGCAGCTCGGGACGACCCGGCGGTCGATGGGCTCGCCGTTCACCTTGAACTGGTCGGGCTGGGTGATGTCGAGCGCGTAATAGCCGCTCACGAAGTCGATCATGCGGGTGCCGCCGTCCTTCGATCCCCCTTCGCGGAAGCCGCCCACGAGCAGGGTGCGCCACTCGCGCTGGTCCCGATCGGGCGTGCCGTTGTGGCGCGGATCGAGGAAGACGTCGTCCAGGCGCGGGGTGGAGTCGAGGCCGAAGATCTGCTTCGACCCCTCGGCCAGCTCGCGCGCGAGGGGAAGGGCCGGCCGCGGGATGAAGGCGAAGAGCTCGGCGCCGGTGCCGTCGCCGAACTGCCCGCGGGTGGCATCCCAGACGCCGGCGTCGAAGAAGTGGAGCTGGCCGTCGTTGCTCCCCACCACCAGCATCTTGCGCCGCCGCGCGTTCTCCAGGGCGAAGCAGCGGTAGCCCGGATCGGTCGAGCAGGCTTCGGCCCGGCTCTCCAGGTTGGAGGAGAAGAAGCCGAAGTCGTTCGGCCGGTCCACGACCGCCGGGTCGGAATGGAAGATGTCGCCCAGCACGTAGCGGATCGGGCGGGTGCCGCCGCCGGTCAGGTCGACGGTGGATTCCTTGATCTGCAGGGTGCGCGCGATGACCGTCCGGGTGCGGCTCGTCGCGGCGGTCCGGTCGGCGAAGCTGATGTTGAGGCCGTTCCAGAGGTCCGTCCACTCGGGATCGGTGGCCGGGTCGCCCGCGGGCGGGCTGAACAGCCGCAGGGTGCGGGGGACGATGCCGCTGAAACCGCTCTTGGCGTAGAGGACCCGCCGCTGGTCGGGCTGCAGGCCGAGCTTCAGGGTCGACTCGTTGATCGCGCCCGCGAGGTCGGTGGCGGCCGGGGCCTGGCCGAGGAGCACTTCGCCCGCGTCCCAGAGATGGCAGGAGCTGCGGTTGGGCGAGCCCGGCGCGGGGCAGGCGCGGTTGCGGTCCGGCCTGCGGTCCGCGGTCAGAGGGAGCGGTTTCAGATACGCGTCGAGGTGGCCGTCCCAGACCGATTGCGAGTTGAGCGGCGTGAAGCTCGACAGGTAGATGCGGTCGGCCACCTCGGCCTGGACGGACGGCACCGCGGCCGAGGCGAAGGCGCTCGCCTCTTCACGGATCTGGCCGAAGATGTCTTTGAGCGCCTTGACCAGGTCGGCCTTGTTCTGCGGATAGATCGGCTTGCCGCTGCCGCCGTTGGCGGCCATGCAGGTGAGCTTGTTGCCCCCCTGGTTCTCGACGCCGAAGGCCACGACGTAGGTCTTGACCGATTCCTGGGCGAACAGCGAGGCGGTCGACGAGCAGGCGTCGGCGCCGCCGCAGGTGTCGTCACCGTCGGTCAGGATGAGGAGGAACTTGCGGCGGCAGCCCCAGTCGGGGTCCTGGGCCGCGGCAAGGTCCTTCCAGCCGCTGTTTTTCGGGCAGGAGCCCTGGGGGCAGCCGGCCCACCAGGTGCGGAAGGCGCGCACCGAGTTGCCGAGCGGCGTCGAGCCCGAGGCCACCAGGGGGCGGGCGGCTTCATTTTTCAGGCGCAGGAAGTCTTCGGATCCGGAGCGTGCATCGCGGAAGTAGGTCGCGGTCCGGAAATCGGGGACCGCGATTGGATTGAGGGTCAGGTTCGGCGCCAGGCGGCGCAGGATGTCGTTCTTGTGGTTCGCCTGCCAGTCGAGCGGGATCACGTCGCCCACGGTGAAGGCGGCGCCGCGAGCATCCGAGGAGTCGGTGGGCCAGCGGGTGCTGTAGCCGTCGTGCTTGTCGCTGTTGGTGTCCGTGTTCGGATCCCAGCCTGAGCAGGTGTTGCCCGTCACCGGGTCGGCGGCCTCGCCCTGGTCGAAGTAGCCGCGCTGGCGCTGCGCGCGGACCGGCGCGGAGTCCCAGGAGGCGAAGTCGCCGATCGGATCGAAGGTGACGTCGAGGTCGCCGACATCGTCCCGGCTGCTGCAGCTCGTGTTGCGGCAGCGCTCGATCACCACGCGGACGACCAGAGGGGCGCCGTAGCTGCCGCTGCGGGGCTCGTACCGCACCCGGTAGGTCGAGCCGGCGCGGACGTACATGGTGACGGTGGTGCCGAAGGTCAGGCCCCCTTTGGCGAAGCGCTGCATGCGGCTGCGCTCGAACTCGTCCGAGAGGTCCGCGGGCTGGTCGCTGAAGCAGCCGACCTCGTCGTCGGCGTTGTTGCCGTTGTCGCAGTTCCAGGTGCGGCCGAAGACGTCGCCGGCGTTCCGGGCCGGGAACGGTCCCCAGCCGGGAATCACCGGCCCGTCCGCGCGCGCCTTGTACAGCCAGTGCTTGGCGTTGAGATAGAGCTCGTCCTGGTTGTAGGTGGCGAAGCCGAAGTGGATGTCGTCGGTGTCCCGGAGGACCTCGTAGAGCGCCGACTTGGCCTGGAAGAACTTGGAGCTGGGATCGTCGCCCTGCAGGGGAGCGTAGCAGTCGCCCGCGTCGCAGGGGATGCTGCACGAGCCCGCGGCGAGCTGTGCGGCCGTACAGGTCGGGGTCCAGTGCATGGAGCCCGAGGTGTCGAGCAGGATGAAGACGTAGGGCTCGCCCACCGAGTCCCGCAGAAGGTCCCGGTCATCGGCGGAGGCCGGGCTTGCCAGGGTGAACAGGGACACGACCGCCGCTGCCGCGACGGCGATACGACTGCTTTGCCGCATGACGACCTCCAGCAAAAAAAGAAAAACTGCGCTACCCCCCCGCCCGCCCGGGCCCGGACCCTAGAACTTGATCTTCCGCAGCGCCTCGGGGTCCGCAATGGACTCCACCGGCGGCGTGGGCCAGGGTTGAAACTCGAACATCGCGCTCAGTGTCTTGGACGCGTGCACACGGGCATTCACCGGCGGGTCGCCCGGCCCGGTCCAGGAGACCCGCTGGGCGGTCGCGGTCGCCGCGTGGTGAACCTTCCAGAATTCGGGCACGCCGTCGTCGTTGGCCGGGCACCAGTCGCAGCGCACGGCCAGGACCGGCACCAGAGGCGCGACGTCGACGCGGTCCGCCACCCGGGAGGTGCCCGCCTGGGTCTCGTTCAGGATCAGAGTCGAGGGTGTGTACAGGCCCCGGGCCAGGGCCTCGGACGCCGCGACCCCCAATCCGGAGTCGGCGGAGTAGAACGTGCGGTTCGCCTGGCGCTCGTTGGCCCCCATCTGGACCTCGGTCTGGGTGATCAGGGCGAGCGCCAGCGCCAGGATGGTCAGGACCACCAGGGCCAGCAGAACGATGACGTAGGCGCTGCCTCGTTCAGATCTCATCCCAGCGGATTTCATCCCAGGTTCCTCATGTCGATGACGGTCTGGAGGAGGCGCCGGCGGTACATCCGCTCCGTGCGCAGGTTCAGGCTGGCGGCGGCGAGATCGTGGTCCTCGATCTTGTTGACCCGCGCGGCGGCGTGCTGCGGGTCGCGCCGGTCGGTGCGGGCAAGGATGCTCAGCCGCACGAAGTAGAGCTGCCGGCCGCTCCAGGGCCCCGGATTGAACACCTGGCTGTCGTTGTAGAGCCAGTCGTCGTTCTGGCCGTCGGCCGACTCGAAGATGCGGTCGTCGTCGCCGCCATCCCCCTCGTCGTCCGTCATGGCCCCGCCGCCGAGCTGGGTGTCGAAGCCCAGGGCCACCTGCATGTCGAGGACATTGTCGGCGATGTCCCGGGTCCAGCTCTCGTGGTTCTCCGGGTTGGGGAGCGGCTTGTTGTCCGTGCGGTGCGGCGCCTGGGTACCGGGGAAGACGCGGGCCTGGGAGAAGCGGGGGGCGAAGTCCGTGCCCTCGCGGATGTCACGGACGTAGAACCGGTATTCCTCCAGCAAACCGACGAACGCCGCGCTGGTCAAGCCCACCGGCCAGCCGCCGCCGCTCGAGAGCGGCAGATAGCTGGCCGTATGGGTGCCGCCGGCGATCTGGAAGCCGATGGTCCAGCCGTCCGGGCCGGAGACGTTCGAGGTTGCCGGGTTGAGCTCGACGACGGCGTAGATGGTGGCGTCGCGCGGGCTCACCAGCACCAGCGCCTCGGGCGCGCCGCTCAGGACCGCCTGCCGCAGCGCCTCCCTCTCCTGGAGGATGCCGGTGGGAGTGCCTGGCAGGATGCGGAGCGTGCCCGAGGTCGGTGCGCCCGCCACGGTATTCACGATGAAGCTCCCCGGGTCTGCCGAGTTCACCTGCCAGAGAGGCGTCGAGAGCACGCCGCGGACGGTGACCACGTCCGTCCCCTCCAGCACCAGGGGGGTGAGCGGCCCGCCGATGCGCGTCCCGGCCGGCACGTTGTTCTTCACCGCCAGCCCCATTCCGGAGGGCATCGTCCCCAGCGGCAGCCCGCCGCGGCCGGCCATGCGCACCAGCCGCACCGCGCTCTGGAGCGAGATGCGCAGGGACTGCTGCATGTCGCTGACGTTGGTCTGCACCCGCGACAGGCGGTTGGCGAAGTCGAAGAGCGCCAGCACGCCGAGAATCAGGACGATGGTAACGAGCAGCGAGATCGACAGCTCGATGAGCGTGAAGCCTCTTTCCCTGGAGCGAGTCTTTGTCATTGCTGCTCCTAGAAAGGCTTCAAGACCCGGAAGACGACCTGGCGTCCGGGGCCGAGCGGGCTCCCCACCGGGCGCTCGCTCTCCAGCCGGACCTCGACTTCCTTGAGATGGACGAAGGCGGGCTGGGTACCGCCCGGCAGTGGATTGGTCAGCCGGCCGTCGTCGAGGTCGTTGATGCCGAACTGGCGGACGGTGGTGGTGCGCGTCCAGAGCAGGAGGCCATGGCCGGACGGCGCGCCCGGCCACCAGCCTTCGTCGTCGTCGCCGAAGACGTCCCGGGTCCCCTGGGCCCAGGACTCGTCGCGGATCAGCGTGGTGTCGCCCGGCGCGATGGCCAGGGCCTGGTTGTTGAACGGGAGCTGCTGGTACTCCTCGAGGCTGGCCCGGCCATGGTTGCTGGCCTGGGTGGCATCGGCTCCCGTGGTGTTGTCGCGCAGCGCGCGAGCGAACAGCGGGAAGATTCCCAGCGCGATGACCAGCAGGATGAGTGCGGCAATCAGGGATTCGACGAGCGAGAACCCTGCCATGGACGAAGGCGTACCTTCTTCCTGTTTCGGTCCCATCAGATTCCTCCCCCGAACTCCAGAGCTACGACTGAACCAAGCTCAGAAGCAAACGCCAAGCCAACGGAGAACCGCCGGCCAAAACCCAGAATCTTCAAGGTGCTGCGAGGAAAACTGCTGCCGTATACATATCTTAGAATGACGTCTAGTGTCAATATCACTGCCAAAATGTGACGTATTTCACAGGGGAATCCGGCTCTCGGCTTCGGCTCCGAAAGGGTCGCCGGGCTGGCCGCGCCGGTGCCGGAGCAGGGCGGCGTGGGCGATCATGGCGGCGTTGTCGCCGGACCAGGCCAGGGGGACCAGGCGCAGCTCGATTCCCCGCTCGGCCGCCCAGGCGGGCAGCTCGCGGCGCAGCAGGCGGTTGGCGGCGACGCCTCCCGAGACCGCGAGGAGCCCGAGCGGCCGGCTTCGGTGCAAGCGCTCCAGCCGGTCGAGGATCTGGCCCACGGCCGCGGCGCGGAAGCCCGCGAGGAGGTCGAGCACCTCCCGGCCTCCAAGATCGAGAGGTCCCAGCCGGCGCTCCAGCTTCTCGATCTCCAGAAGCGCCTGGCTCTTGAGCCCGGAGTAGGAGAAGAAGAGGTCGTCCCCGGCGGGCTTCACCGGCAGCTTATGGGCGGCAGGGTCTCCGAGCTCGGCGAGCTCGTCCACCCTGGGCCCCTGGGGATAAGGGATGCCCAGCCGCTTGCCCACCTTGTCGAAGACTTCGCCCATGGCATCGTCGCGGGTCTCCGCCAGGGTCGAGACCTCGCCGTCCTCGACGCCGAATAGAGAGGTGTGGCCGCCCGAGACCACCAGGCCGACGAAGCGATCAGGAGGGAGAACAGAGGGGCCGGGCTCGGCAGGAGGGGGGAGGAACGGGGAGAACAGGTGCCCTTCCAGGTGGTGGACCGCGTGGAAGGGCCGGCCCACGGCGAAGGCTACGGCCTTGCCGATCGAGAGCCCCACCAGGAGCGCCCCGACCAACCCGGGCCCGCGGGTCGCGGCGACCAGATCCACGTCCGGCATGGACACCCCGGCCCGCGACAACGCCTCGGCGCTGACCGCGGGCCAGTTGGACAGGTGCTCGCGGGAGGCGATCTCCGGGACCACGCCGCCGTAGGGACGATGGGCGGCGAGCTGGCTCGAGACCACCGACGCGAGGACCCGCCCCTCGCCGTCGAGGACGGCGCAGGCGGTGTCGTCGCAGGAGGTCTCGATGCCGAGGACGAGAGGAGCCGGGCGGGTCACCTACCCATTACTACCCATTACCGACGTCGGTCCCGCCCGGAGTGTCGGATCCGGCCGCCACGGGGATGTTGATCGGCTCGTATACCGGGATCTCGAAGGCCAGCGTACCGTGGCAGAACTCCTTCCACTCGTCCGTCACGTTGTCGAAGATGATGTTCTCGTCCTTGAAGATCCCATCGGTGACGACGTAATTCTCCTGGAGATAGAGGATGGAGTCGTCGTCGAGCTCGCGCTTGACCTCGGTCTCCTTGCCGTCGACCTCCTTCTTCTCCTTGCGGGCGTTCTCCGTATTCATGGTCCAGTTCGGATACGCCTGGAACTGCTTCGCGAGGTATGCCTTGCAGTACTTGCCCATCTCGGCCATCGGTCTTCCTCCTGCTGAAATTTCACTGTGAGCGCTGTGGGAACAGCGGTGCATTCGGTCGTCGGGACGTATTATCGCCCATCCTCTCTAAGTGCGGCGAGTCCCCCAGGCGTGACACTGCGATAAGCTCCGCGTCCGCCATGCCCCTGCGCTTCGGCATCAACGGCTTCGGCCGCATCGGCCGCGCCCTGCTGCGCATCGTCCTGACGCGGGAGGATCTCCCGCCCGGGCTCGAGCCGGCCGCGGTCAACGATATCGTACCCGCCCCGATCCTCGCCCGGCTTCTGTCCCGCGACTCGGTGCACGGCCCCTTTTCGCTGCCCGTCCGGGCCGAGACCGGCACCCTGATCGTAGGAGACCGGCGAATCCCGGTCTTCCACGAGCCTGATCCTACCCGCATCCCGTGGGGAGAGGCAGGAGTCGAGTGCGTGGTCGAGGCGACCGGCCGGTTCCTGAAGCGCGGACAGGCCGCGGCCCATCTGCGCGACGGCGTCCGGACCGTGCTCCTCTCCGCCAACTCCGATCCGGCGGAGCCCGCGGACGTCACCCTCTGCCGTGGTATCTCCGAAATCTGGGATCCCGAGCGCCAGCCGGTGGCCAGCAACGCCTCCTGCACCACCAACGCCCTGGCCCTCGTGGCAAAGGTGTTGCACGACAGCTTCGGCGTCCGAAGGGGCCTGATGAGCACGGTCCACAGCTACACCGAGAACCAGCGGCTGCTCGACCTGCCGCACCCGGACCCGAGACGGTCGCGGGCAGCGGCGCTCAACATCATCCCGACCTCGACCACCGCGGCCCACGGGGCCGGCGTGCTGCTCCCGGAGCTGGCGGGGAGGATCGACGGCTTCTCCGTCCGCGTGCCCACCCCGGCCGTGGCCATGCTCGACCTGGTGGCCGACCTGGAGCGGGAGGCGACCGCCGAGGAGATCCGGCAGGCCTATGTAGATGCCGCGGCCGGAGCCCTGTCGGGGCTCCTCGGGGTGACCGAGGACGAGCCGGTCTCATCGGACTTCGTGAACGATCCGCGCTCGGCCGTGGTCGACCTGCCGCTGATCCAGACGGCAGGCAGCCTGGCGCGCGTGGTCGCCTGGTACGACAACGAATGGGGTTACTCGAACCGTCTCGCCGAGCAGCTGGCCCGGCTGGAGAGGAGGGAGTGAATGGCTGATCTCTATACCCTGGAAGACCTGGATTTGAAGAGCCTCCGGGGCAAGCGTGTCTTCGTGCGGGTGGACTTCAACGTACCCATGTCCGAGGCCGGCGAGGTGGTGGACGCCACCCGCATCGAGGAGGCGGTCCCCACCCTGAACGAGCTGCGAAAGGCGGGCTGCATCCTGCTGCTCGCCTCCCACGCGGGCCGGCCCAAGGGCAGGCGCGATCCGCGCTACAGCTTGCGGCCGGTTGCGGCGAAGCTGTCCGAGATCCTGCACTGCGGTGCCCGCTTCGCCGAGGACTGCGTGGGCGAGCCGGTCGAGGTGATCGCCCGCGAGATGGGCGAGGGGGACGTGCTGCTGCTGGAGAACCTGCGCTTCCACGAGGGGGAGGAGAAGAACGACCCCGCCTTCGCCGACCAGCTCGCCGCCCTGGCCGAGGCGTTCGTGGACGATGCCTTCGGCAGCGCCCATCGCGCCCATGCCTCGGTCGTCGGGGTGCCCGAGCGGCTCTCCCGGAAAGCCGCCGGCCGCCTCCTGACCCGGGAGGTCGAGGCCCTCGGCCGCCTCCTGGGCGAGCCCGACCGCCCGTTCGCCGCCCTGCTCGGCGGAGCGAAGATCGAAGGGAAGATCGACACCCTGGAGAACCTCCTCCCGCGGCTCGACATGCTCCTCCTCGGCGGCGGCATGGCCAACACCTTCCTCGCCGCCCAGGGTCTGGATGTGGGGGGCTCCCTCCACGAGCCCGACCGGCTGGACATGGCCCGGGACATCCTGGAGCGCGCCCGCTCCAAGGGGATCGAGGTGCTCCTCCCGACCGACGTGGTGGTCGGCGACAGTCCGGACGATCCGGAGCCGAAGAACGTAGCCGCGGATCACATTCCTTCGGGGCGCAAGGCGCTGGACATCGGACCCGCCACCCGCAAAGCGTTCGCCGAGGCGATCGGCCGGGCCAAGACCCTGTTCTGGAACGGACCCCTGGGCGTCTTCGAGAAGCCGCCCTATGACGCCGGCACCCGCGAGGTGGCCCAGGCCCTGGCGAGCTGCCCGGGCTTCTCGGTCATCGGCGGCGGAGAGACGGTCGCCGCGGCCCACCAGGCCGGCGTAATCGAGCGCATCGGCCACGTCTCCACGGGGGGAGGCGCCTCGCTGGAGTTCCTGGCGGGCAAGACCCTCCCGGGCGTGGCGGTGCTCCAGAAATGAGATCCCGGATCGTCGCCGCCAACTGGAAGATGAACCTTCTCCGGACCGAGGCGACCGAGCTCGTCCGGGCGATCCGAGAGGCGGAGGGGGCGGCCCGCGTCGTGATCTTTCCCTCCTTCCCCCTGATCCCGGCGGTGGCGGCCGAGCTCCAAGGAAGCAGGATCGCCGTCGGCGGGCAGGATCTCCACCCCGAGGAGAAGGGAGCTTTCACCGGCGACGTCTCCGGCGCGCAGCTCGCTGACGCCGGCTGCACCTGGGTGCTCTGTGGTCACAGCGAGCGGCGGCAGGGCCATGGCGAGGGGGATGACCTGGTCGCCCGCAAGATCACGGCGGCCCTGCGCCACGGCCTCATCCCCATGGTCTGCGTCGGGGAGACCCGGGACGAGCGCAAGGCGGGCGACACGTTCAAGGTCCTCGAACGGCAGGTGCGGTCGGCCCTAGAATCTCTTCAAGGAGATTTCGCCCTCGCCTACGAACCCGTCTGGGCCATCGGCACGGGCGAGACCGCCACGCCGGAGATGGCCCAGGAGGCGCACGAGTTCATTCGCGGCCTCTTGAGCCGGGACGTTCCGATCCTCTACGGAGGGTCCGCGACGCCCGACAATGCCGCCGGTCTGATCGCCCAGCCGGACGTCGACGGCTTCCTCGTGGGAGGGGCGAGTCTTGACCCAGGGAAATTTCTGAGTATCATCCGTGCTTCCGGTTGACGGGCGAGTACCCGTCCGCGCGCTCTGTCTGGAGGTTTTCGACCGTGATTTATGTGCTGTATGCGATCCATGTCATCGTCTGCATCTTCCTGATCCTCGTTGTCCTGCTCCAGCAGGGCAAGGGCGCCGATCTTTCGGTGTTCGGCGGGGGGACCACGCAGGCGGCCTTCGGCGCGCGCGGAGCGACAACCCTGCTGCACAAGCTGACCGTGATCTCGTTCGCGATCTTCATCCTGACCACCCTGCTGATCGGCGTCCCTCAGGCCCGGCGCGGTACAGTGATGAGCGACGTTCCCACGGCGGCGGCCGGTTCTCAGCCCGCTGTGACTCCTGCGCCGGCTCCGGCTCCGGCCAAGACGCCGGCTCCCCCGGCGCCAAACGCCGGTGGCGGACAGCAGCCGCAGCGGTAAGCAGTTCCCCGGAATTCCCTCGGGAATCCGGGCGTTTGACAATCTAGCCTGTGCGCCGGCCGAAGTGGCGGAATTGGTAGACGCGCACGTTTGAGGGGCGTGTGGGGCAACCCGTACCGGTTCGAGTCCGGTCTTCGGCACCATCCCTCCCAGCCAGGCCAGATCCTTTCTCCACCTGAAGAACAGCTCTCCAAGGCTTGGAAGTGCTCAGTAAAAGAGCACTTCTGCCTTGCTATTGCGCGCCTCCGGTGCCAGGATGCGTAAAACCTGTTTTTGCAGCGGTAAGACGACGAATCGGCAGTGCTTCGGCATGAGCAGGTGTGAGCCGTCCTGGAGTTTGTGTATCCGTCGGGTCCCCGCAGAGCGGGGGCAGATGATTCACCAGAAAGGAGTCGCCGCACATGCCACAAGGAACAGTCAAATGGTTCAATAACGCCAAGGGCTATGGATTCATCCAGGCCGAGGAAGGCGGTGAGGACGTCTTCGTCCACCACACCGCCATCGTGGCGGAAGGCTATCGGACCCTGAATCAGGGCGAGAAGGTCAGCTTCGAGATGGTGCAGGGGCCGAAGGGCTTGCAAGCGCGCAACGTGGCGCGATCGACCTGAGCGGCGACCGGATGCGCCCTGCTGCCGCAGGGCGCATCGTCTCGGGTAAACTATCCCGATCATGAGCGAAACGACCGATGTGACCTTCAAGCCGGAGGCGCCGACCACCCCTGCCGAAGCGGAGAGCATGAAGACGGAAGTCTCCCCTCCGGCCGAGGCGCCCTCCAAGCCGGCCGTGGCCGCCGCGGCCAAACCCGCTGTAGCAAAAGCCGCTGCTCCCGCCGGGCCGCCCCGGGCCCTGCCCTCGGACGAAGACATCTCCGCCTGGATCCATGGCGCGGACGTGCCGGTCCTCGGCGCCGTGTTCGAGGAGATCGACGTGAAGCGTTTCGACGCTCTGATCATGCAGGTGCGCAAGGAGGAGCTGGTGCCGCAGCACTGGCAGGTGCTGAGCAGCCACGCCGTGCCGGACGACCTCGCGTTCAACCGGCTGCCCGAGGTGGGGCAGCTCCGGGTGCGCTACAAGAACCAGGAGCTCTCGCGCCGGCGTCTGCAACACCTGCGCTTCGCCTGGATGGAGGCGGGCGGCCGCCGGCCGGCGGTCTGGACCGTCCCCGACCTGTTCGCGGCCATGCGGCGGATCTACGAGAAGAAGCACCCGGTCAACTGGACCGAGCTCCTCAGCGCGGTGCGGGACATCTGGCGCGGGTCGGACCTGCCCTTCGGGCAAGAGCAGCTCGAGGTGCTCTGGGCCTGCCTGGTGCTGATCCGGAAGAATACGAAGAAGTAACTACTCCTCCGCGGTCGCCTTGGTGATCACGATCGGCTCTTTGGGCACGTCGTCGTGGAAGCCGGTGCGGCCGCGGGGCGACTTCACGATCTGGTCCACCACGTCCATGCCCTCGACCACCTTGCCGAACACGGCGTAGCCCCAGCCCTGCGAGTTCTTGCCGCTGTGGTTGAGCCCCGCGTTGTCCGACACGTTGATGAAGAACTGCGCCGAGGCGCTGTGCGGATCGCTGGTGCGCGCCATGGCGATGGTGCCGCGGGCGTTGCCGAGGCCGTTGTCCGCCTCGTTGGGGATGTTCGCCCGCGTCGGCTTCTGCGACATGTCGGGAGCGAACCCGCCCCCCTGCGCCATGAAGCCGGGGATGACGCGGTGGAAGATCGTCCCATCGTAATGGCCGGACCGGACGTACTCCAGGAAGTTCTCGACCGTCTTCGGCGCCTTGGCGGCGTCGAGGTCCAGGACGACCTTGCCCTTGGTGGTATCCAGGGTCACTCGTGGCATACGGGTATCTCCTTATTTGGCCGTGGCTGACGCCACGCTGGCCTTCTTGATGATCACCGGCTCGACCGGCACGTCGCCGTGGGGTCCCTTGGTGGTGGTCCGGACGGTGGCGATCGCATCGACCACGTCCATGCCTTCCACGACGCGGCCGAAAACCGTGTAGCCCCAGCCGCGCGGGCTGTGGTCGAGGGAAGAATTGTTGTCCTTCAGGTTGATGTAGAACTGGGACGAGGCCGTATGGGGCTCGCTCAGGCGGGCCATGGCGAGAGTGCCGCGCTCGTTGTGCAGCCCGTTGTTGGATTCGTTCCTGATCTGTCCCTTGGTCGGCTTCTGCGTCATGTCGGGGGTGAAGCCGCCCGTCTGGACCATGAAGTCCTTGATCACGCGGTGGAAGATGACGCCGTTGTAGAACCCGGACTTGACGTACTGGAGGAAGTTGGCCACGGTCAGGGGGGCCTTGGCCGGAAAAAGCTCGACGACGATCTTCCCCTTGCTCGTGTCCAGCGTCACCCGGGGGTTCGGCTTGGCGGCCGGAGCCGGGGGTTGGGCAGCAAGGGATACAGATCCGAGGGCGAGGACAGCGACAACAACAGCTAAGCTCAGCTTCATGGCAAGTTCTCCTTCCAATGCGCGGGGGATGCTACCACGGACCGTGGGAGTGGTCCTGGCAGGCGGAGCCTCCAGCCGGATGGGCCGGGACAAGGCCCTCATAGAGCTCGACGGCGAGACCCTGGTCGCCAGCGCGGCCCGCCGCCTGGGGGAGATCTGCGAGGAGGTCCTGATCGCGGATGCCGGCCGGGGTCTCCTGCCCGGCTCGGTCCCGGACGGCCCTGGCAAGGGTCCGGCCGCAGGGATTCTGGGAGCGGCAGGCGCCCGGCCCGGGCATCCCCTGCTGGTCCTGGCCGTGGATCTGCCACGGGTTCCGGTCTCCCTCCTTGAGGAGTTGGCCCGGTCGGACGCCGACCTGGCGGTCCCACGGTGGGCGGGAGGGTTGGAGCCGCTCTGCGCGCTCTACGGACCGGCGGCCCTCGATGCGCTTGCAGAACGGGTCGGGCAGGGGCGGCTGGACCTGCGCACGCTGGCGGAGACGCCGGGGTTGCGGGTTCTCTACCTGGAGGAGCCGGGGGAGGTGTTCCTGAATTTGAATCGGCCGGAGGATCTGCCTGGGGTTGAAACCCCAGGCTAGAAAAGTACAGCCCCCATCCGGGGGCTGGAGGCGCAGCTCGCCTCCGGAGGAGGCGACACTCTTCTAGCCTGGGGTTTCAACCCCAGGCTGGGGGTGCTCGCCTTTTTCTACCCCGCCACCTCCCCATCCACCCCGCCGCACTTCTCGCACGGGCAGATCTGGCGCAGGAAGTCGTAGCGGTAGATCCCGGTGCCGTGGCCGTCGGAATAGGCCATGGAGATGGCGTAGTTGCCCACCGGCTTGATCGACTCGACGGTCACCGGGGACGCCGGGGGCTGGTAACGGATCTTCTGGAAGGAATGACCCTGGCAGCCGGCGCAGGGGCACCAGCCGCGAAGGTAGTCATACCCGTACTCGGCGGAATGGCCGTCGCTCCAGGTCAGGCGCAGGCGCCCCTCCTCGGGCAATCTGCGCGCTTCGGTGAGCACCGGCGAAGGCATGCTTTTGGACCTCATCGCGTCCATGATACAACCGTGCTGGCAGGACCCCGGCCCGCGGCCGGCTTATTCAAGGACAAGGAGATGGTCATCATGCGCAAAGCGCTCATTCTCGCCGTACTGCTGCTCATACCCGCCGCCGCCCTCGCCCAGACCCACCGGTTCGAGCTGACCCCGATGGCGGGCTTCCGCTTCGACGGCGAGTTCAACGTCGACGGCGACTTCCTCGACGAGCGGGACGTCCGGGTGGACGAGGGGGCCTCGTTCGGCGTCATCTTCGACATACCGCTCAACCCCAACTGGCAGGTCGAGTTCATCGCCAACCGCCAGGACAGCGAGTTCATCGTCGATGCGGGCCTTTTCACCCCGGAGCAGAGCCTCGGGGACGTGACGGTCGACATCGTCAACGCCGGCATCCTCTACCAGTGGGGGCCGGGCCAGGTCCAGGGCTTCTTCTCCGGCGGCCTTGGCATCGCGCGCATCGAGCCCGACCGTCCGGCCGTGGAGGCCGAGAGCCGCTTCTCGGGCAACTTCGGCGGCGGTATCAAGGTGTTCCTCGCCGAGAACGTCGGCCTGCGCTTCGAGGGACGGGGCTACTGGGTCGACCTCGAAACGGGCTTCGACGACCGCAACGACCGGTTCAGGTCCGACGAGGGCCTGTTCCAGGGCGAAGGCTCGGTCGGGCTGATCATCTCCTGGTAAGGTGAATTTCCGATGCCCCCGCGCTTCTCGCCGTCGGTCCAGGACATCGCCGGCAACGTCTACTCGGCGCTCGCCCACCGGCTCGCCACCTTTCAGGGCGAGGTCTATCCGCTCCACGTCGGGGACACCTGGATGGAGCCCGCCGAGGGCTGCCGCATGGAGGACATTCGGGTCGCGGACCATCCCGGGATGCACCGCTACGCCGCGCCCCAGGGCATGCCTGCCCTGCTCGATGCCATCGCCGAGCGGGCGCGGGAGCGCACTGGCGTCCCCACCAGCCGGGAGAACGTGCTGGTCGCGGCCGGGGCCACCGGCGGCCTCGGCGCCGTGGCCGGCGCGATCGTGGCCCCGGGAGACGAGGTCCTCATCCTCGCCCCCCACTGGCCTCTGATCACCGGCATCGTCCGCTCCTTCCATGGGGTGCCGATCGACGTCCCCCTCCTCGGCGCGGTCGACTCCCCGGAGACGGCGGTCGAGGCCGTGCGGGCGAAGAAGACCTCCCGCACGGTGGCCCTCTACCTGAGCACCCCGAACAATCCCGCGGGCCGGACCATCCCGCGCTCCTGGATCGAGGCCCTGGTGGCCTGGGCCCAGAGCGAGGACCTCTGGCTCATCGCCGACGAGGTCTACGAGGACTACGTCTTCGAGGGGGAGCACACCTACACCCGCCCGCTGGCGCCGGAGCGCACCTTCTCCACCCATTCCTTCTCCAAGGCGTATGGAATGGCCGGCAACCGCTGCGGCTACATCGTGGGTCCGGCCAAGGCGGTCGACGAGCTGCGGAAGATCGGCATGCACAGCTTCTACAGCACGCCGACCGCCTCCCAGATCGCGGCCCTGCGGGCCATGAGCGGGCTCGGAGACCGGTGGATCGAGAACGCCCGCCGGCTTTACAAGGAGACGGGAGACCGGGCAGCCGCGCGCCTCGGCCTGGAGCCGCCCCAGGGGAGCACCTTCCTCTTCATGGACGTGGCGGAGCATCTGGACGAGCGGGGATTGCCGGGGATGCTCGAGGACTGCGTCGAGCGCGGGCTGTTCGCGGCACCGGGCCAGAGCTTCGGACCCTATCCGACCCACCTCCGGGTCTGCTTCACGGCCGCGCCCCCGGACGTGGTCGGCCGCGGGGTGGAGGTGCTGGCCGGGTTGTTGGGGCGCTGATGCCCGCCGTCGAAGATTCCCTCACCCTGGGGGAGCTCGAGCTCTTCCAGGGGATGTCGGCCGAGGACCTCGCCCATCTGAACGGGCTCCTGCGCTCCTCGTCCGTGCCGGCCGGCACGAACTTCATCACGGTCGAGCAACCCGGGGAGGTGGTCTACGTCATCCTCGAGGGGACGGTGAAGATCTACGTCAGCCACGAGGACGGCCGCGAGGTCATCCTCGCCTTCCTGGGCCGGGGGGACACGGTGGGCGAGATGAGCCTGATCGACAGCTCGGGCCGCTCCGCCAACGTGGTGACCACGGAGAAGTCCCGGCTTCTCTGGATGGACCGGACCACCTTCCAGACCTGCCTGCGCACCATGACGTCGCTCGCCAACAACCTGGTGCGGCTGCTCTCGATCCGTCTGCGCTTCGCGAACGAGCAGATCCAGGCGCTCTGCACGCTGGACGTGGCCGGCCGGGTGGCCCGCCAGATCCTCGCCCTGGCCGACCGCTACGGCAGCCGCGAGGCCGGAGGCCAGGTGACGATCCCGCTGCGGCTCACCCAGAGCGATCTCGGCGAGATCGTGGGAGCCTCCCGCGAGCGGGTGAACCAGGTCGTCGTGGAGCTCAAGCAGCGCGGCCTGATCGCGGTGCAGCCGGATCACCGCATCCGGGTCCTCAACCGCAAGGACCTGACCCGCTACTGCCACTGAAGGGACGATTCCTCAAAGCGAAGCCACGACGGCTTGACGAGAAGCCACGGTGGCTCGGGGATGAGCTGCGCCGGCGCGGAGCGGAGCAATCGCTCCTTCAGGGAGAGCGGCGACGGCTGGAGAGAAAGCGGAGTCCGCCAGGGGCGAAGCTACCGTCGCTAACGGAGAAGCGACGGCAGCCAGGAGCGAAGCGGCCCTCGCTCGAGGCGTAGCGGCCGCCGCTCCAAGCCAAGCTACTCCCGCTTCACCCCGGCCTGACTCTCGGCGTGGAGCCGGGAGAGGTAGAGCGCCGTGGCGGCGTGGGTGGCCAGCAGGTTGAAGAGCTCGTAGTCGATCGCCTCGAAGCCGGCTTTCTGGGGGAGCAGGCGGAAAACGGCGAGCGCTCCAATCACCTTCTCTTCCAGCTTCAGCGGGATGCAGACCGAGAGGTTCGACTCCCGCGGCGCGGGCTGGAGGTCCATGCCCTTGCCCGGGAGCCAGATCTCGCCGGTTGCCACGGTCTTGCCGATGATCCCCGAGCCGACCACCACGGTGCCGTAGGTGGCCGGGTCGATGCCGAACCAGCCCGCCAGCCGCAGCGCGGTACCGTCCGGGCTCATCTCGTAGATCGCCAGCTCCTCCGAGCCGATCAGGTTGATGACGATCTCCTTGATCGCGGAGACCACCTCGGCCCGGTCGAGCGTGCTGTGGAGCTGGTAGCTCGCGACGTAGAGGTTCGCCAGGTTGTTGTTCTGGCTCTCCACCTCGATGTACTGGTGCGAGTACTTCTGGTTGGAAGCCTCCACGTCGGCGAGCTGGCGGCGAAGGTCGGCCTGCTCGTGGGAGACCCGGTCGAGCTCCTCGCGCAGGGTCAGGACCTTCTCCTGGAGCGACATCTTCTCGCCCAGGAGACGGCCCTTGTCGCTCTCCAGACCCGCCACGAGCCGGCGCAGCCGGTCGTTCTCGTTGAGCAGATCCTGGACGTAGCGCCGGGTGTCCTCGCGGACACGAAAGACGTAGCTGCCCTGGCCTTCGCCTTCTTTCTTCACTTGACCTCCCCAAAAGCGGGCGCCTTGCGCTCCCAGAAGAAGGGCTCGCGCTTGTGCGGATGGTTGCCCACCTCGTCCAGCCTCTTGCCTTCGTAGAGCCGGCCGTTGAGCATCACGAACCCGACCTGCTCGGCGTTCTTGATGTCCTCCAGGGGGTTCGCATCCAGGATGACCAGGTCGGCCAGCTTGCCCGGCTCCAGGGAACCGATGTCCTTGTCCATGCCGATGTAGCGGGCACCGTCGATCGTGCCGGCCCGGAGCGCTTCCAGCGGGGTCATGCCACCCTGGACGAACATGCGCAGCTCCCAGTGCGCGCCCAAGCCCTCGCGCTGACCATGGGCGCCGAGCTGGACCTCGACCCCGGCATCCTGCAGCTCGGCCGCGACCCGGGCGTTGTTGAAATGGTTCCACTCCCCCTCGGGAGCGATGAACGGCCGCCGGGAGCGCGCGTCGAGCTCCTCGCGCGGCACGAAGCGCAGCAGCCGCTCGTTGGCCCAGACATTGTCGTGGGCGTAGAACCAGTTCTCGCCCCAGATGCCGCCGTAGCCCACGATGAGGGTCGGGGTGTAGCCCACCTTCGTTCCGCTCCAGAGCTGCTTGACGTCGTCGTAGATCCGCGCCACCGGAATCGAGTGCTCGATGCCGGTGTGGCCGTCCACGACCTGGGTCATGTTGTGCTCGAAGAGCGAGCCGCCCTCGGGCACCACCATGATGCCCATCTCGCGCGCCGCGGCGAGGATCTGCTGCCGCTGATCGCGCCGCGGCTGCTGGTAGCTCTTGACGCTGATCGCCCCGGCCGCCTTCATGCGCCGGATGTGGCCGCGCGCATCCTCCAGGCTATCCACCTTGGCCGAGATCGGAATCGTGGCGCCGTAGAGGATCGTGCCGGTCGAGAAGATGCGCGGCGAGACGATCATCCCGGCGCGCTGCATCTCGGCCGCCGAGAACACCGTGCCGGTGTCGTTCGAGGGGTCGTGCAGGGTGGTCACGCCGAATGCCAGGCTGGCGTAGGAGTTCCAGTTCTCCTGCGGGATGATGTCGTCCGTCCCGAAGGTACCGTGCCAGTGGACGTCCACCAGGCCGGGGATGACGGTCTTGCCCTTGGCGTCCACCACGTGGGCGCCCGCCGGCACCGTGACCTGGCCGCGGGGGCCGACCGCGCGGATGCGGTTGCCCTCGACCACCACCGTGCCGTCCTCGATCACCTCTTCGCCCCGCATGGTGACGATCCGGGCGCCGACCACGGCGATCGTGCCGGCCGGCTTGTCGGACTTGAACCGGAAGCCGACGTCCACCCCGTTGGCGGGCGGATCGGCCAGCTTCTCCGGCGATCCTTCGAGGAAGGTGAAGGCGTTCTTCAGGTCCAGGGTGTAGAGCTCGGGGCCGAGCGACCAGTGGAGCTGCTTCGAGTCGCCCGACCAGTGGAGGTACTGGCCGGCCTCGCGGGTGACCTTGGTCACCGGGATCGAGGAGGTGTCCGGACCGAGCTCGATCGGCTGCCCGGTGACCACGAACGGGGCCACGTAGGCGTTGAAGTGGTCCACGAAGGCGACCCAGCGGCTGTCGTTGGAGACCCGGATCTCGAGGGCGTTCTCGCTGCTCAGGTGGACGCGCTCGTCCTTCCCGTCGAGGCCGAGGGACACGAGCTCGGTCTTCTCGCCCGGCCGCACCACGAAGAGGCGGTCGTTGCCGGCGCCGAAGTGGGGCGTGAAGCCCTCCTCCGTCACCAGCTCGGGCTTCCCGCCAGAGGCCGGGACTTTGTAGATGCCAACCTCCGACGACCAGGCCGGAGTGCGGAGGAAGCCGCCCTCCGCCCGGCGGAAGACGATGGTCTTGCCGTCCGGCGAGAAGGCCGGCTCCACGTAATGGCCCGGCGCGTCCACCACCACCCGCCCCTGGCCGCCGTCGGCCGGGACGACGCGGACCGTGCTCAGCTTCTCGTCGTCCCAGGTGGTGTAGACGACCTGTCTGCCGTCGCGCGAGAAGGCGGGGAAGTTCTCGAAGTGGTCGTCCTGCTTCGTCAGGCGCTTCGGCTTGCCGTCGGGCAGGTCGCGGACATAGAGGTGGCCGAGCGCCTGATAGACGACGCGGTCCCCCTTGGGCGAAGTCTGGACCCAGCGCAGCATGCGGGTGGGGACCTCGTCCGGCGCCACCTCGACCGGGAACCGTACGGCCTCGAAGACCCGCCTCGTGGCCTTCACGTGGAAGGGGATGTCCGCGACCTTGCTGCTGGCCGTTTCGATGCGGTGGATCTTGCCGCCGGCCCAGAAGACCAGCGACTTGGAGTCGGGGAGCCAGGCCATGGAGGGGTAGACGCCGTGGATCGACCAGGTCTCCTGCATGTCGCGGTCGAGCCCGTCGTAGATCGGCCACTCCTCGCCCGAGCGCAGGTCCTTGAGATGGATCACGCTCTTGCCGCGCACCCGGCGGATGAAGGCCAGGAGCTTGCCGTCCGGCGACGGGGTCGGCCGGATGGAGCCGCCGGCTCCCACCACGAAGCGCTCGGTCTCGCCGCTCTGGCGGTCGAGGCGCTGGATGACGAAGATCTCGGTGTTGGGGTCCTTGTTGTACTCGAAGACCGGGCCGGGGGTAATGTCCTGGCTGTAGTAGAGGTAGCGGCCGTCCGGCGAGAACACGGGCTCGCCCGAGTCCTTCTGGTCGTTGGGCTTCTTGGTCATCTGGAGGCCGCCGCCGCCGCTGCGGTGATAGAGCCACATCTCGCCGGCGCCGAGGGAGCGCTGGGCGGTGAAGTGCTTGCGCGCCACGATGTACTCGCCGCCGGGCTCCCAGGAGGGGCTGTTGAGCAGGCGGAAGCTCTCCTTGGTCACCTGCTTCGGGTTCTTGCCGTCGCGGTCGACGAGCCAGATGTTGTCGCCGCCGCCCTGGTCGCTGGTGAAGGCGATGTGCTTGCCGTCCGGGCTGTAGCGGGGCTGCATCTGCCAGGCCACGTCGCTGGTCAGGGCGCGGGCCTCGCCGCCGCCGATCGGGATCGTGTAGAGGTCGCCCAGGAGGTCGAAGGCGATCTCCTTGCCGTCGGGGCTGACGTCGAGGCTCAGCCAGGTGCCCTCGGTGACGTCGAGGTTGACGTCCGTGGAGGGTCCCAGGCCGGTGGGATTGTTGACGTCCCACTTCTCCTCTTTCTTCTTCTCCGCTTCACCCTCCTTGGTGGCGATCTCGCCGGGGGGAGGCGCGCCGCCCTCCTTCTTCTCCTTCTGGAGCTCGGAGGCGTTCTCCTCGGGCTCCTGCTCGCGCTTCTGCTTCTCCTGGAGCTCCTCTTCCTCTTTCTGCTCGTCCTTCTGGCCCTCCTCGGGCGGCTTGGCCTCGGGGGGTTGCTGCTGCTGGTCCTGGTTGCGGGCGCGAGGGCCGTGGGGACCTTCATGGGCCGAGGCGATCGGCAGGGCCGAGGCCAGGGCGAGCGCGAGGAGGCAGAGAAGCGATCTCTTCATGACATTTCCCTCTCGAAGGAATGGCGGCGACTTCTATGTACGGACGAGCGCCCGCCCGGGTTCTGAAACCCGATGCGGGCGCTCGGACAGTAAGGCGGGAGTCAGGGACGCGTCAAGGCAGGGCGGTCAGGATGGCGACCAGGGCCTCCTGGCCGCCGCCGACCGAGGAGGTGCCGACGACGACCGTCTCCCCCACGTTCATGGAGAAGGAGGTCTGGATGAGGTCGTGGCCGTTGGGCTCGTCGAGCCCGAAGCCGTCGATGAACAGCGACTTGCCGTCGGCGCCTCCCGCCCGGAACCGCATCGCCACTTTGTAGGGATGGACGGCAAAACCGGCCACCTGCGCTTGGGCCACGTCGTCCTGGGTGACCCGGAGGAGAGCCGTGTCGAGCATGCGGTAGTTGGTGAACGGCAGAAACTTCTTCATGTCATCGAGCGCCTTCTGGGCGCCCGCGGAGAGAGTGGGCGCCGGTCCGTTGGACTTGTTGCCCGCGGCGAGGAGGACGAGTTGGAAGACCTGGGTCGGCGGGGCCGAATCCCGGTCGGCCAGAGCCTTGGCGATGCGCGCGTGGGTCTCGTGGTCGGCGTTCACATCCAGGACGGCTCCCCGGCCGTTGGCATTGGCCAGCCCCCGGACCAGGCAGGCGTCCTTCTGCGGGCACAGGTCCCAGACCAGGGACTCGGCCGTGTGCACGGACAGGTAGCGGATGTCGTAGCGGGAGCTGTAGGACGGATCCGGCCGGTCTTGAGCCGCCGAGGCCATGAGGGGACAGGCCAGGAGCAGCAGCAGGGTGGCGAGGGGACGAAGGGATCTCATGGTCATTTTCCTCCTGGGTCTCATTCGGTGGCCGGCTGGAGCACCCAGATGATCCGGGTGCCGCCCGGCGTGGAAAACTGAATCTGTGTCGAGCCGTGGGGAGCCTCGGGGGACTCTGCCTGAGCGACGACGACCGGCGCCGGCTCGGGAGCTCGCCGCCGCAAGGGCTTCTTCTCCGGCTCCCTCTCCTGCGGAGCAGGGGAGGGCTGGGGAGGGGTCTTCTCGACCACAACAACACCCTCTCCCGCAAGCGGGAGAGGGGGCCGGACCGGCTGCCACAGGCTGAGGGCGATCACGGCAGCCAGCACCAGAGCCGCTGCCGTGACCATCGCCGGTACCAACCATCCCCGCCGACGGGGCTCGGGCACCGCGGACAGCACGGTCCGGCGCATCCCCTGAACCTCTTCGGGAGTCAGCCCAGGATTTCCGGCCGCGGGGTCTCCCTTCCTCAGAATCGAGCGCAGATCATCATTCATGGCTTTTCTCCCAGCACCTTGGCCAGCTCCCGTCGGGCTGTCAGCAGATGCCAGCGGACAGTCACTTCGGTCACGCCCAACAGCCGGGCAACATCGCGCACCGGCCGGCCTTCCAGCTCGTGAAGGACGATCGCCGCCCGCCGCCGCGGGGCGAGACGGGCGAGAGCCGCCCGTACGGTCGCCTTCGCCACATGAGCCTCCTCGGGATGGGCGCTTTCCGTCTGGCGAATCAATTCCCCCCGAGCCTTGGACCGCACGGCGAGGCGGCGGTAGCGGTCCCGGCAGAGGTTGACCAGGGTGCGGACCAGCCATGCCTCGCCGAGGGGAACCGAGCCCGGCTGCCGCGCCGCCCGCAGGAACGCCTCCTGGACGAGGTCCCTAGCCTCCTCGCGATCGGAGCAGAGCCGCAGGGCCAGGTGGAACAGCCGGTTCTGGTGCGAATCGAAAAGCTCCGCGAGCCGATCGGTGCCTGTCACGCTGTCGGTCCTGTCCAGGATGGCGTTCGTGGTCAAGGGCAAGTTCACAACCCTGTAGACGTGCCAGCCTGGAAAAACGTTGGGCAAGCGTCTTGCTATATCTCTGGGCAGGAGGTACAGCTATGAAAGACAACCGTGAAGAGATCCGACCCTACGTCGCCGACATGGCGGCGGTCGAGAGGCACATCCTCGAGGCGCTGGAGCGCCAGCGCAAGGACGATACGTTCAAGGACTTCCCCCAGGGCCTGGGCCTCATCGACCGGCTGGCGGGCGTGCTCAAGACTCACACCGAGAACCTGGAGACCCACCTCGACAGCATGCCCGGCGGGGGAGTAGCGGCCGCGGTCAAGGAGACCGTGACCGGCGTGCTCGGCGGCTTGGCAGGCGTCTACGACAAGGTGCGCAAGGACAAGGTCAGCCGCGCCCTGCGCGACGACTACACCGCCCTGTCCCTGGCGACCATCAGCTACACCATGCTGCACTCCACCGCCCTGGGCCTGCGCCAGGGGACCACGGCGGAGATCGCCCTGCGCAATCTCAAGGAGCTGACGCCGCTGATCATGGAGCTGTCGCAGATCATCCCGGCGGTGGTCCTGAAGGAGCTCTCTTTCGAGGGTTACGACATCGACTTCAGCCTGAGCAGCCAGGCCGTGCGCGACACGCAGGAGGCCTGGAGAGCCGAAACCACCACGGCCAACGCGCCGGTGGGAGCCGGCGGATACGGCGGGGTGACCCGGTAAGCCTTACTTCAACGCTTCACGCGCCGCTTCCAGCAGCGCTTTCGTCGAGATCGGCCCACCCACGGCGCCACGCATCCAGGCGTCGGGGGTGAGCCGGCCTTGGCGAGTGACCCTTTCGAACTCGGCACCGAAGTCCCCATCCTCCAGCTTGTCCGCGATCTGGAAAGCGATGATGTGGCCGATCGGGTAGTCCGGCAGGTAGAGGCCGTAGACGATCATGTGCGAGTAGATGGCCAGAATGTCCGAGTCCTTCACCCCGAAGACCGGGGCATACCAGCGGTTCCAGACGTCGCGGGCAATCGACAGCGTCGCCTCCCGCAGCTCGGCCGGCTTGGCCTCGGGGTGCTCGTACATCCACCGCCAGACCCGCATGTCGACCAGCGCGACCCCGCCGATCTCGTAGGTGTTCCAGAGGGTGGAGAGCGCCTGCGTCTGGCGCGTCTCCGCGCTCGGCTTCTGCAGACCCAACAGCTCCAGGTCCCGGTTCTGGAAGACGAAGGCCATCGCCTCGGTGAAGGCGTTGTTCGGCACGCTGGAGAGGGACCAGCGGTCGATCCCGTTCAAGGAGAACACCTGCTCCACGTTATGCCCTAGCTCGTGGATGGCAATGTTGTAGCCCTTGTAGTCCATGCCCCCACGCGGGACGCGGGTGCGCAGGTGGGCCTTGTCCTCCCGCCGCACCGCGCCGAGCGCGTGGCCCGCCCCGCGGGCGGGATCGATCACGATCCGCTCGGAGAGCCAGCGCGCCTTTTCCGGGGTGAACCCGAGCCCCTGGAGCACCTGCGGCAGCTTCGCCTGGAACGCCTCGACGTCTGGATACTTCTCCTGGACGATGCGGTCGAGCTCGGCCTCGCTGTAGCTGCCCCGCGATTTGAAGCCGGCGTACCAGATGTCGAACGGCTCCAGCTTGCGTCCCAGGCGCTTCTCGATCAGGCGGGCGAGGTCCTTGACCTCCTGCGACTCCAGCGCGGAGACGAGCAGCGCCTCGACTTCCTTCTCCGGGATCTGGCGCTCCAGGTTGAACTTCCGGTCGATGTACGTCGGATCTGTCGGACTGAATGGATCGACCTTGCGCACCGCGTGGAAGACGTCGAGCAGCTTGGCGTAGCGGGTGTCCGGCTCGCGCTCCGTTGATCCGCCCTGGACCTTGTTGTTCACCGGATCCCAGAGGACGTCGGCATTGTCGATCACCGCCGCCGGGATCTCCTGGCGGACGATCCGCTCCATCACCTTGAGGATCATCCGCTGCTTCGCCAGCCCGGCCGGCGTTGTGTCGGCGTAGTGCGAGCCGAGCTCGTCGCGCAGCCCCCAATGGGTGATGAGCCGCAGGTTCTCGGGGAACAGGCGCTCGCCCTCCGGAGTAACCAGGCGGTCCATGCGGATGTTGTAGCTCGCGATGTACTGGTCCGCGGCGGTGAAGGCCTCGGTGGCCGGCTGCTGCACCGACGCGGGCACGCGCAGGACGAAGCGGTCCATCATCCGGGAGCGCGCCCAGGCCTCGCGGTCCCAGCCCGCTCCTTTCTCGAGCCGCTCCTGGAGCGTGTGCACCGGGAAGTTGAGCAGGGCGAGGAAAGCCACCTTCGTCCGGAACAGGTCGTCGTTGACGTGAGCCGAAAGGTCCATCGTGGCCAGGAGCTGATCCACGGAAGAGATATCGCCCGTGTCCAGGTCGAGCGGTGTGGTCAGCTCGCGGCGCACCTCGTGGAGATGGCCGTCCACCTGCTCGAAGACGCGCTCCATGCGCTCGAAGATGGCATCCAAAGCCGCCGGATCGGCGATGAAGCTTTCCTCGCAGAAGGCGGTGAAGGCCGCGGTGTCGCCATCCTCGGCCCACCAGCGCTGGGCGACCTGCTCGACGCCGCGGCGGATGCGCTCGGCGTGCTGCTGGCCGTGCTTCGCGATCAGCTTGTCGATCGTCTGGCGGACGGTGTCCGCTGTCATGGAAGGCTGGGCGGACACCCGGGCCACGACCAGCGGGGCGAGGCACAGCAGAAGCATCAGGAAGGTGATGCGCAGGGACATGTGGGCGGTTCCTTTCGTCTTCGTCGGTATCAGATCGGCGGCTTGAGCGCGGTCGAGACCAGGCGCTCGTCGATGAGCAGCTTGTGCATCTCGCCGCCGTTCTTCTGGACCTCCTCGCGGGAGAAGGGGTCGAACTCGAACGGCTTGATGATACGGCCGTAGATCGACTTGAGAGCGCGCGCGCCGATGCGGCTGCTCTTGGCTGCCTCCTCGGCGATGACCTTGATCGCGCCGGGTGTGATGTCCAGCTCGATCCCGTACTTCTGGAAGAAACCCTGGGACGACTTGAACACGCTGTCCCGCGGCTCGGCGAAGATCCGCGCCAGGGTGTCGGAGTTCAGATCCTCCAGGATGACGGCGTTGTCGAACCGCGAGAGGAACTGCGGCTGCATGCCGTACTCGAAGAGGTCCTCCTGCCGGAAGTGATGGCGGAGGGTGAAGTACTCGCGGATCTGGATCTTGCCGTTGACGTAGGTGGTCGTCGTCGGCAGCTTGATGCCGCTCTTGGGCGAGATGACTCGCTGAAACACCTGGTCGTAGAGGGACTCGAAGGCGCCGGCGCAGAGGAAGAGCATCTTGCCGGTGTCGATCCAGACGCCATTGGTGTCCGCCTTGCCATCCTTCAGCACGGTCATGGGATGGAAGTGGCGCTCGCCCTCGATCAGGGTGAGCACGGCCTGCTGAATGTTGATGCCGGTGACGTACGGCTTGCCGCCGAGCAGGCCGGAGACCTTGTCGATCTCGTCGAGGCAGACGGTGGCCCGCTCCATGGCGCGGGCGATCTCTTCCGCGGACGCGCCATTGCCGAGGATCTGGCGGGCGCGCTCCTCGAGGCGGGTGAACATCCGGCCGGTATCGACGGCTCCCTCCTCGGTCGACAGGGTGTTGGCGTTCATGATGAGCACCACCCGGTGCTCGCGGAAGTCCTCCCGCGAGGCGTAGAGGTTCTCGATGGCCCGCATGATGGTGGTCTTGCCGGTGCCGGAGTTCCCGATCAGGAGGAGGTTGCCGTACTTCTCTCCCTGAAGGTGCTTGAAGATGGCCACGGACACATAGCGGAGGACGTCCTCCTGTCCGATGACCTGCTGCGAAAGGAAATCGTTGATCTCGACCGGCTTCATGGCTCTTGGAATCCCCCTGACTATTTATATACGCACGCGCAGAGCGCTGCGCCTCTCAAAACCCGGGAAGGAGCCCGGGGATTCCGGAGTCGCGGCTCCCCGAGGTCGAACTCAGGCTCTCTGGCGAGTAAACTCCCCCCGTGAGACGGACCACTACCCAGGACCTTGAGAAGCAGCTCAACCCCGAGCAGATCGCCGCCGCGACCCATGGCGACGGCCCTCAGCTCGTCCTCGCCGGCGCCGGATCGGGCAAGACCCGCGTCATCACCTACCGCATCGCCTGGCTCGTGGAGGAGCGCGGAGTCGATCCCGGCCACATCGCCGCCATGACCTTCACCAACAAGGCGGCGGCCGAGATGCGCGAGCGGGTCGAGGACCTCCTCGGCCTCCATCCGCTCCCCACTTCCGTGGGTACTTTCCACCGCTATGGCCTCATCCTGCTCCGCCGCTATGGCGAGCGGGTCGGCCTGCGGCGGGACTTCGCCATCCTCGACACCTCCGATCAGCTCGGCCTGGTCAAGGAGGCGCTCTCGGCCGAGGGGTTGTCCGAGACCGCCTTCTCGCCCCGCGCCGTCCTTTCTCAGATCAGCAGCGCCAAGAACAAGCTCATCGAGCCCGCCGCCTACGAGTCGGCCGCCACCAACTTCTTCGAGAAGAAGGTCGCCTCCCTCTATCGCAAATACCAGGGGCTCCTCGGCCAGGCCTCCGGCGTGGACTTCGACGACCTCCTGTCGCTATCGGTCAAGCTCCTCTCCCATGACCCGGAGGTCAAGCAGCGGATCCGCAACCGGACCCGCTACCTCCTGGTGGATGAGTACCAGGACACGAACCACGCCCAGCTCCGCCTCATCCAGGAGCTGATCGGCCCCGAAGGCAACCTCACGGCCGTGGGTGACGAGGACCAGGGGATCTACCGCTGGCGCGGCGCCGACCTCGACAACATCCTCGACTTCGAGAAGACCTTCCCCGGAGCCGAGGTGCGCAAGCTGGAGCGCAACTACCGCTCCACCCAGACCATCCTCGACGTCTCCGGCGCCCTCATCGCCAACAACGTCCACCGCCGGGGCAAGCGGCTGTGGACCGAGCACGGCGCCGGCCCCAAGGCCGAGCTCTACAAGGCCACGGACGAGGGCGACGAGGCCAACTGGATCGTGGACCGCATCCAGAAGCTCCGCCACCAGTACAAGCTCGGTGACTTGGCGGTCCTGGTGCGCACCAACGCCCAGACCCGGGCGATCGAAGACGAGCTGCTCAAGCGCGAGATCCCCTACTCGCTGGTCGGCGGCGTCCGCTTCTATGACCGGGCCGAGATCAAGGACCTGGTCGCCTATCTGCGGGTTCTGCGCAACCCGCGGGACAATTTTTCCCTGGGCCGGATCATCAACCAGCCGCCGAGGAGCATCGGCAAGTCCACACTGGAGCTGCTGCGCGACCGGGCGGTCCAACTCGGTCAGCCGATCTGGGACGTTCTCTATCTCGACGACCTGGGGACGCTCCCCGCCCGCAGCGCCACGGCCCTGCGCAAGTTCCGCGACCTGATCGTGGGCCTTCAGGAGGCGTCCCAGGGCCTGCCGCTGCCCGCCCTGCTCGACCGGCTGCTGGACGACACCGGCTACGCCAAGCTCTACAACCAGGACGACCCGGACGACGTCGCCCGGCTGGAGAACATCCAGGAGTTCCTCTCCGCCGCCCAGGAGTTCACCGAGTCGAGCAGCTACAACCAGGGGGACGACGACCTCCTGACGGCCTTCCTCGACCACATCGCCCTGGTGACGGACCTCGACTCGCTCCAGGTGGAGAAGGGGGTCTCGCTGATGACCCTGCACAGCGCCAAGGGTCTGGAGTTCAAGGCGGTGGTGGTCGCCGGCTTGGAGGAAGGGCTCCTCCCGCACTTCAACTCCCAGGGCGCGAGGGACGATATTGAGGAGGAGCGCCGCCTGCTTTATGTGGGGATGACCCGGGCGCGGGAGAAGCTGTACCTGACCTGCTGCCGGAGGCGACGTATCGCCGGCCGCTATCAGGACCAGATGGAGTCGCCGTTCCTCCAGGAGCTTCCGGATCAGCTCGTCGACGTCCACCACAGCCCCGACCTCTACCTGTCGGGCCGGGTGACCGAGCGCGCCCAGGGCATCTACTCCTTCTTCGGCCAGGCCGCACCCCCGCAGGCGGCCCCGGTGCGCTCACCTTCTTTCCAACCCGCCCCCCGTCCCTCGGTTCCCTCTCCGTACACTCCGCGTCCAACTGGACGCGTGGTGGTCCCCGAGCCGGACGAGAGCGCCGTGCCCCGGCGTCCGATCAAGCGTGGCAGCCGCGTCCGCCACCCCACCCTCGGCGCCGGCGTCGTCCTGGAGATGGAAGGTCAGGGGGAAGAGATGCGGCTCACCGTCTTCTTCGAGAAGGCGGGGAAGAGGAAGCTGGTGGCGAAGTTCGCCAACCTGGAGATGCTGTAGGACCTGGAACGGACTATCATGAGACCCATGAAGAAGGCGACCGTATACCTCCCCGACGATCTCAAGGCAGGGCTCCAAGAGGCCGCCCGAGAAGCGGGACAGAGTGAATCCAAGCTGATTCGCGATGCGGTGCGGAATGTGGTCGTCCGGTCCGTCTCGCGGATCCGCCCTCGCCCCAGGATCCCACTGTTCACCAGCCAGGACCCGGCGCTCGCAGAGCGGGTTGACGAATATCTGCGAGGATTCGGAGAGCGTTGATCCTGCTCGACACCAGCGGCGTGCTCGCCTGGATCGACGGGAGCCAGCGTCAGCACAGCGCGGTAGTTTCCTCAATGCGCTCGGCCAAGCCGCCTTTTCTCCTGTCGCCCTTTGTCCTCGCAGAGCTTGATTATCTACTCGCAACGAGAGTGAGCGCCAGGGCTCAGCGCGCACTGCTGGATGAGGTAGGGCGAGGCGCGTACCAACTCGAGACGTTCGATGCCGCCGACATCCGGCGTGCCGGTCAGATCCTCTCCCAGTTCGAGGATCTCGAAGCCGGATTGGCCGATGCCTCGATCGTCGTCCTCGCGGAACGCCACGGAATCAACCAGATCCTGACGCTCGACGAGCGTCACTTCCGCACGTTGAGGGCAGGAGACGGACAGCCATTCCGGCTGCTGCCAGCGGACCGGTGAGGTAGAAAGCTGTAGGGATCAGACGAGGCCGAGCTCGCGTGCGGCCTCGAGGAGCTTCGGCTTGGGTTGCTGCCAAAGCCAGTCGATGCGGAGCCGGAAGCCCGGGATGGCTTCCGAGGTGAAGATCCCCTCCTGGGGCTCGATCAGGCGGTAGCGGCCATCCTCGGCCAACCGCCGAAGCTCCACCTGCCGGCGTCGAGGGTCGATCAGCCAGTACTCCCGAACCCCCTCCGTCTCATAATCGATGACCTTCTCGACCCGGTCGCGCCGACGACTGTCGGGCGAGACGACCTCGACCACGACATCCGCGGCGCCGTCCATGTAGAGGTCCCTGCGAAGAGCCAAACGCTCTCGCGATACGAAAAGCAGATCCGGCTCCCTCACCCTCTGGCGACTGGGCAGATGCATCGCGTACGGGGCCGCCGTGATCCAGCCCAGGTCGTGCGCTTCGATGTAGAGGCTCAGAAGACTCCAAAGAAAGCCGACGATCTCCTGGTGCCCGAAGGTGACTGCCGCCATTCGGATGACTTTCCCGTCCACCCACTCCGCCCATTTGTCATCCTCCCAGGCGAGGAACTCCTCGATCGTCGAGGGCTCGAACTCAGGGACATTGGCAATAGCGGGCCGGGTGCTCATGACCTAACTCGATTCCGTCCCAGAATATCAGGCGTCGTGGATGGAGGCAACATCTACCGCCCCGGCCCCCGCCGGCGGGCGAGGTAGTCGTCCCGAAGCAGGCCGAAGAGGTAGTTGTCCACTCTTCGTCCGCGGAGCTTGAAGTAGCCCTTGAGGTGGCCTTCGCGCAGGAAGCCGTTCTTCTCCAGGACCCGTTGCGAGCCGACGTTCTCGGTGGCGCAGCGGGCTTCGACCCTTTCGAGGAGGGTGTTCAGGAAAAGGTCGTCGAGGAGCACCTGCAGGGCGTCGGTCATCACCCCCTGCCCCTGGAAGGCGGTGGTGAGCGCGTAACCGACTTCGGCCAGGCCGTGCTCCCAGTTGCTTACCACGAGCGTGATCCAGCCGGCCGCTTCGCTGTCAACCTGCACGATCCATTGAAACTTCTCGCCCCGACCCCGATAAAGGTCGGGCATCCGCTGGCTCGCCACGTCCGCCCGGAGCTGGGCAGTCGGCAGCTCGTTCAGCGGCTGATAGCGCCGGACGCTGGGCTCCGCCCGCCATTGGCGCAACAGGTCCGCGTCCCGCGGCACCGCCGGGCGCAAGGTCACTTCCTGGGGTTTGATGCGCTCCATGAAGGCCATACGACTATTTTAGCCCCTCACCCTTGGACGGTACCCGGAGGCTTCCGGTTCCCGCGAAAAACTGCAAAGGGTGCGCCTGAAGCCCTCATCTACGACACGAGCGGCTCGCGCACAAGAATCTGTCCTTGTTTTACGGCGCGGAGCCGCGGGCTACGAGGAAAATCCGCCGGTTACGACCTTCTGTCCCTGAGCTACGGGACGAGCGCCTAATCCGGAGCCCGAGCCGTTTTTCTTGTGATCGAGGCGTTCGGCCGCGACTTGAAGTCCCGCAGCACGGGCAGAAGCGCGAGGACGGTCATGTAGGTGTAGCCCTGGACGAAGAGGAAGAGGAAGGGCAGGGATATCCACATCCTGTGGACCACCGCGTAGATGAAGCAGGAGAGGAAGTACAGGGCCATGGCCACCTCGATCCAGAGCGAGACGTTGCGGCCCGAGCGGTAGCGCTTCTCGAGCCAGTCCTCACCCTGGTGCTCGATCCGGTATTTGGGCGTGCGGTGGAAGGTGCCGCCGCCCTGGAAGAGCCCGGAGAGCACCGCCCGCGCATTGTTCACGGATAGCCCGATCCCCAGCCCCATCACCGCCGGCAGGTAGCGCACCTGCGTCCGCCAGCCCAGGCCCGCCGCGGACTGGCTCGCCATGTAGAAGATCAGGACCGAGACCGTCGCCGCCAGGAAGAGCGGCAGATCGATGATCAGCATGTCCCACCAGGTGGCATCGGCGCGGATGAGCATGGCCGGGAAGATCAGGAGCGCCATGACCACCATCAGCGCGTAGCTGGTGTTGTTGGTCAGGTGCACGAAGGCCTCGAACTTGACCTTCCAGGGCAGCGGCGCGCGCAGGATCTGGCCAAGGAGCTTGCGGCCGGTCTGGACCGAGCCCTTGGTCCAGCGGTACTGCTGCCCCTTGAAGCCGTTGATGTCCACCGGCAGCTCGGAGGGGACCGCCAGGTCCGGCAGGTAGAGGAACCTCCAGCCCGCGAGCTGCGCCCGGTAGGAGAGGTCGAGATCTTCGGTCAAAGTGTCGTGCTGCCAGCCTCCCGGCAGGAGGATGGCCTCGCGCCTCCAGACTCCGGCCGTGCCGTTGAAGTTGAAGAAGCAGCCGCCCCGGTTGCGCGCCGTGTGCTCGATCAGGAAGTGGCCGTCGAGGAGGATCGCCTGGGCGCGGGTGAGCAGCGAGTAACCCCGGTTGATGTGCGCCCAGCTCCCCTGGACCATGCCCAGCCCCGGATCGGAGAAGTGCGGCACGGCCTGCCGGAGGAACTCGGGCTGCGGCACGAAGTCGGCGTCGAAGATGGCGATCAGCTCGCCCCGGGCCCGTTCGAGGCCGGCTTCCAGCGCTCCGGCCTTGAAGCCGTGGCGGTCGGTCCGGTGGAGATGGTGGATGTCGATGCCGAGGCGGCGCTGCTCTTCCACCACCCGGGCGACGATGCCGGTGGTCTCGTCGGTCGAATCGTCGAGGACCTGGATCTCCAGCCGATCGCGCGGATAGTCGAGCCGGCAGACGGCTTCGATGAGCCGCTGGGCCACGTACATCTCGTTGTAGAGTGGGAGCTGCACCGTGACCACGGGCCACTCCAGCGGATCGGCAGAGCGGGTCGGAACGCGCCGGCGCGTCCGCAGGTACACCATCACGAGCGCCAGGCGGTGCAGGCCGTAGAAGGCGAGGACTCCCAGGACGAGGTAATAGATTGTCAGCAGGATCCCTGCACCCGGAAAGCTCATCCCGGCAAGCCTTCTCCCGCCAAGCCGTCCTGGCGCTCCCGCTGCTGGGTCTTACCGGGGGTCTGGCCTTTCTTTCGGATCTCTCTCATCGGCTTCCGCTCGCTCTCGCCCTTCTCGGCTCGGGCTTCCTCTGGCTCGCCCTCATCTCCCGCCGCCTCGAAACGGCCGCGCTCCCCGGCAGGGCGATCCTCCTCGGGTCCTTGCTGCTGAGACTGCCGCTGCTTCTTTTACCGCTCACGCTGTCGGACGACGCGCTGCGCTATCTCTGGGACGGGAAGGTCGCCCTGGCCGGCCTGAATCCCTACGCCCTGCCGCCGGCGGCTCCCGAGCTTATCCCTTTTCGCGACGAGGTGTGGCAGCGCCTGCCCCATACCGAGATTCCCACGGTGTACCCACCGCTCTCGATAACGCTATTCAGTATAGCTAGCCGGCTCCCGTTTCCACTCCTGGCATGGAAGCTCCTGGCCACCGCCGCCGACCTGGGGACCTGCGCCCTACTCCTCCGTCTCGCCCGGCGGCGGGGGCTCCCCGAGGGGAGGATCGCCTGGTATGCCTGGAACCCGCTCGTGCTTCTGGAAGTCTCCGGCATGGGGCATGTCGATGCCGTGGGTGTGGCGGCTACGGTGGCAGCGGTGCTCGCCCTCACCCAGGGGAAGGAGGTCCTTTCCGGGATGTGGGCCGCGGCCGGGGCTCTCGCCAAGATCGTTCCGGTCGCGGCATTGCCCATGTGGACGCGCCAGGGCGGCGTCCGGCTCCTGGGGACGGCGGCCGTTTTGATCGCAGCAGCGGTCTTACCGGTGATCGCCGCGACTGGGGGGATTCCGCCCGGCCTCCTCGCCTACGGAATCTCCTGGGAGTTCAACGGTCCAATCTACGAGCCGCTCTGGCGCTTGATGGATACCGCCGGGCTTGCCCCGGCGATCGCCCGGGGACTGGAGGCGTTGGAGCGCCGGACGGAGATGTGGTACGCCTGGGATTGGGTGTATCCCTACCTCTATCCCCAGCTCCTGGCCAAGCTCCTCCTCGCCGCCGGGATGGCGGTGGCGGTTCTGCGCTCGCTTCGGGAAACCGACCCTTTGGCCGGGACGGGACGCCTTTTTGGCACTCTCCTGCTCCTCTCGGCGACGGTCTACCCCTGGTATCTCCTCTGGGTGCTTCCCTGGGCGGCGCTCCTCCGGCAGCGGGCATGGCTGGTGCTTTCGGGGTTGATTCTGCTCTCCTACCTGGCTCCGCTCTGGCCCTGGGTGTTTCTGGTGATCTGGGTGCCGTTCGGGTTGCTGATGATCAAGTCATGAGAGCCCGCCTGACAATCTCATACCGCGGCGAACGCTACGCCGGCTGGCAACGCCAGGAAAACGCCCTGACCGTGCAGGAGGTCCTGGAGGAAGCCGTCGCGAAGCTGGTGGGCTCGCCGATCCGGGTGACGGGCGCGAGCCGCACCGACGCCGGGGTCCATGCCCGGGGGCAGGCCGCCCACCTGGACCTTCCCCGCCCGTTTCCTCATCGCGCCCTGGTCCATGGGGTCAACCGGCACCTGCCCGAGGACGTCCGGGTGATGGCAGCCGGGCTGGTGGATGAGGACTTCCATGCCCGCAAGAGCGCCGTCAGCAAGGAGTACAGCTACCGGCTGAGCCGCGCCGAGGTGCTCTCCCCCCTGGATGCGCCGTTCGCGGTCCAGGTGCCGGCGAGGATCGACCCGGCCCGGATGGAGTCGGCGGCCTCTCTTCTCCCCGGAAGGCACGACTTCTCGGCGTTCGCCCTGGCCGGAGGGAGCCACGGCCAGCCGTTCCGCAACATCTTCGCCGCCGGCTGGGTGGAACAGGGAGACGAGTTGCGCTTTACGATCACGGGAGACGGGTTCCTGCGCGGCATGGTTCGTGCTCTGGTGGGAACGTTGATCGAGGTGGGCCTCGGCCGGCGTGATCCGGAAGAGCTTGCCGACCTCCTCTCCGGCCGGCCCCGCTCCGCGGCCGGACCCACCGCACCGGCCCATGGCCTGATCCTGGAGACCGTGTCTTATCCGGTGGTTGTGGTACCTTAAGGGACCTTCGACATGGCCGATATTTCCAAACTCGCGCCCCCCGGCTCACCCGAAGAGCTGATCGTCCGCCGGATGGATCTATCCCGGCTGCCGAGGCACGTCGCCATCATCATGGACGGCAACGGCCGGTGGGCGAAATCGCGCAGCCTCCCCCGGGTCGAAGGGCACCGGGCGGGCGTCGCGGCCGTGCGCGACACGGTGGAATCCTCGGCCCAGCTCGGGCTCGACGTGCTCACCCTCTATGCGTTCTCGGTCGAGAACTGGAAGCGCCCGCGCTTCGAAGTCTGGACCCTGATGAACCTGCTCAAGGAGTACGTCCGCAAGGAACGGCAGAACCTGGTCGACAACGACATTCGGTTCCATGCCATCGGCCGCTGGCAGGAGCTCGACCCGAGCGTCGTGCGCGAGATCGAGGCCACCCTGGAAGCCACGCGGAACTGCAAAGGGATGAGCTTCAACATCGCCCTCAACTACTCGGGGCGTTGCGAGATCGTCGACGCCTGCCGGCGCATCGTGGCCGACTGGGCCGCCGGCAAGCACGCGGACATCGACGAAGAGACGCTCAACCGCTATCTCTACACCTCGGGCCAGCCGGATCCGGACCTGCTGGTCCGCACCTCGGGCGAGCTGCGGGTGAGCAACTTCCTGCTCTGGCAGATCGCCTACACCGAGATCTGGGTGACCCAGACCCTGTGGCCGGACTTCCGCCGGCGCGACCTGTTCGAAGCCATCCTCGCCTACCAGGGACGGGAGCGGCGCTACGGCGCGGTCCGTACGGGAGAGTCCCAGGAGGAGGCGTCGGCCGGCGGTCTGTTCTCCTCCGGATTGTCCTCCGGACGAGGCCCGGCCTGAGCCCCGGCTCATGCAGAGGCTCCTCACCGCGGTAATACTCGCCCCGCTCGTCCTCCTGGCCCTCTTCAAGCTGCCGGGACCCTGGTTCTTCGTCTTCGTCGCCATCATGGTCGACTGGGCCGCCTACGAGTACCTGCAGATCGTCCGCAACCGGGCGCCCCACGCTCCCCTCAAGACGCTCCTGATCGCCGTGCCTCTGGCCGCCGTGGCCGTGAGCACCTCGCTGATCGAGGGGGGAGATCTCCTCGACCCGCGGCTCCACCTGTTCGCCGCCGGCGTCCTGCTCTCCGTGGGCCTGGGCAGCCTGATCCTGCTGTCCCGGGTTCCGCTCGCCGAGACACTGGATTCCTTGGGGATCCTGGGCTTCGGCGTGCTCTACTTCGCGCTGCTGATCTCCAGCCTGCACTACCTGAAGGAGGCGGACCCCTGGCTCGTGTTCCTGCTCTTCGCCGTCGTCTGGCTGGGGGACACCGCGGCCTACTATGTGGGGTCGAAGCTGGGCAGGCACAAGATGGCGCCGGTGATCAGCCCGAAGAAGAGCTGGGAAGGGGCGGCCGCCGGTTTCGTGGCCTCGATCCTGGCCGCCGCCGTCTGGAGCTGGTGGCGCCTGGGCCGGATCGACGCCAAGGTGCTGGTCGCCGCCGCCCTGACCGCCGCGGCCGCCCAGATCGGCGACCTGGTCGAATCGATGATCAAGCGCGGCTCGGGCGTCAAGGACTCGGGCAACGTCCTGCCCGGGCACGGCGGCATTCTGGACCGGATCGATGCCATGCTGTTCGCCGCCCCGGTCCTGGTCCTGGCGCTCTGGCTGCTGCGGGTCGAAGGCGTGCCGATCCCCCTGCCTCCCCAGTAGGGGAATGCCGGGCCGGCACGGCAGGTTCGGTATAATCGACCATCTTCGGCGATTTGGCCATCTTCGCGATACTGCGGCAAAGGGCTAGTTCATGACCAACTTCCTCATCCCGATCCTCTCCTTCATCTTCGCCCTCGGCGTGATCATCGTCGTGCACGAGGCCGGCCATCTCCTGGTCGCCAAGGCGTTCGACGTGCGGGTTCTCACCTTCTCGGTCGGCTTCGGACGCAAGCTGTGGAGCACGCAGCGCGGCGAAACGGAGTACCGCCTTTCGGCCGTCCCCCTGGGCGGATATGTGCGGCTCGGAGGCGAGAGCATCGAGGAGGCGACCGGCAACGATCCGCGCGAGTTCCTGAGCAAGCCGCGCTGGCAGCGGATCCTGGTCTACCTGGCCGGCCCGGCCATGAACGTGATCCTGGCCATCGCGATCTTCGCCGGTCTTTTCATGGTCGGCATCGAGGCGGGCAACCCCGCCTCCATCCCCCCGGTCATCGGCGTGGTCGAGGCCGGCTCGTCGGGCGCCGCGGCGAAGTTCCAGAAGGGCGACGTCATCCTCGAGGTCGGCGGCAAGCCGATCGAGAACTGGATGCAGGTGCTCATCGAGCTGACGACCCGTGGCGGGCAGCCGGTGCCGGTCAAGTATCAGCGCGAGCAGCAGGTGCTGACGGCCACCGTCACCCCGAAGGCCGATCCCCGGGATGGCAACGGCGATACCGCCGGCCTCTACCCGATCATCCGCCCGCAGGTCACCCGCGTCCTCCCCGAGACGCCGGCCGCGAAGGCGGGCTTCCGGGCCGGCGACGAGCTGCGCGCGGTGGCCGGCCATCCGGTCGCGGACGGCGAGAGCTTCGTGAAGGCGATCGAAGCGCGGGCGGGAAAAACTACCGAGGTGCAGGTGAGCCGCGACGGCCAGCTCCGGACCCTCACGGTCATCCCGGAAACGGACGGCAAGGTGGGCAAGATCGGCGTGGGCATCGGCATGTTCCAGCGCTACGGACCGGCCCGCGCCGTGGTCGAGGCGGTGCGGTACAACATCCAGATCGTCCGCGATACGTTCTACATCCTCGGGAAGATCTTCAAGCGCGAGGTGTCGCCCAAGACCGCGCTGGCCGGTCCCATCTCGATCGCCCGCGAGACCGGCGACGCGGCACGCAGTGGCCCGAAGTACCTGATCTCCCTCATGGGCCTGCTCAGCATCAGCATCGCCATCATGAACCTCCTGCCGATCCCGATCCTCGACGGCGGCCAGATCTCCATCCTGCTGATCGAGGAGGTGATCCGCCGCGATCTCCCCCTGCGCATGAAAGAGGTCATCAGCCAGGTCGGCTTCGTGATGATCCTGCTGCTGATGGTAATGGTGATCTACTTCGACCTGTCGAAGACGGAATTCGTGAGAAAATTGTTCCCCGGCTAGACCCTTTTCAGAGGAGAGAGCATGCCCGGTCCGATCTCCATCGGCGACGAAGCGCCGAACTTTGACCTGAGCTCGACAGAGGGCGCCCTCCTGATGTTGAAGGACGAGGTGACCCGGACGGCCATGGTGGTCTACTTCTTCGCCAACCCCGCGGACGAGCGGGTGCTGCGCGACCTCGACGCCCTGAATGCCCGCCGGGAATCCCTGGTGAAGCTCCAGGTCCGCATCCTGGCCGTGTCGCCCACCCCTCTCGATGACCTCCGCAAGCTGCAACGCGAGCGCAAGCTCCGCTTCCCGCTGCTGCACGACGACCGCAACTTCTCCGCGGCCTACGGGGTAGTTGCCCCTGAAGAGGGTCGCCCGGCCGCCCCGGCCCTGGTGGTCGTGGACCGCCGCCAGCGCCTGCGCTTCATCGCGAATCCGGTGGCCTCGGTGGAGGAAGCGCTGGCGCAGGTGGAGAGCGCCATCAAGGATCTGCCGTCGCCGACGAAGAGCTACCCGAAGGCCGTCATCAACCGGCTGATCGACCGCTGGGTGAATTAGGGCCTGGGGTTGAAACCCCAGGCTAGAAGAGTGTCGCCTCCTCCGGAGGCGAGTTTCCGTCAATCGCGCCAGCCAGCCCCCGGATGGGAGCTGTACTTTTCTAGCCTGGGGTTTTAACCCCAGGCTTCCGCCGCCGCCTCTTCTTCTTCAATCCCACCAGGCCCCGCAGAACGTTCAGGTCTCTGTGGTGGCCTTCCATGTCCTCCTCGGGATCGGTCTCCACGACCATGGGGATCGCATGAATGCGCGGCTCGGTCAGCATCCTCTCGAACATGGCCAGCCCGATCTCCCCCTCGCCGATGTGGGCGTGGCGGTCGCGGCGCGAGCCGAAGGGGCGGACCGAGTCGTTGATGTGGAAGCAGCCCACGGTGGCCAGATCGAGCCGCTCCTCGACTTCGATCAGGAATTCGGCGAAGCCGGCCTCCTCGTGGATGGCGTAGCCCGCGGCAAAGGCGTGGCAGGTATCCAGGCAGAAGCCCACCCGGCGAGGCTCAGCCACCCGCTCCCGGATCGCGGCGAGCTGCTCCAGACGCCAGCCCAGGCAGCTCCCCTGGCCAGCCGTGTTCTCCAGGAGCACCCGGGTCGAGACGTCCGGCAAGTCGCCGAGGACCGCGTCGAGCGAGGCCGCCACTTTCTCGATCCCGGCCTCTTCCCCTGCCCCAAGATGAGCGCCTGGATGGAGCACCAGGCCGGCGACCCCGAGACGCGAGCAGCGGACCAGCTCGTCGGTGAGGGCATCCAGCGACTTCTCCAGGATCACCGGGTCCGTGGCGGCCAGGTTGATCAGATAGCTGCCGTGGGCTATGAGCGAACCCACCGCGCTGCCGGCATGGGCCTCGCGGAAGGCCGCGATCTCGCCGTCGAGCATCTCCTTGCCGCGCCACTGGCTGGCGTTCTTCACGAAAATCTGCATGGCGTCGCAGCCCAGGTCGGCGGCGCGGCCGAAGGCCGCCGACAGACCGCCGGCGACCGAGATGTGAGTACCTAAGGGAGGAAGAACGGCCTGCATGGCGGGATTCTATGCCGGCTTTGGTAGACTGCCGGCCGATGGCGGCAATACCGAGGATCGCGCGGGGACTGATCTATCTGGGCTATGGCCTGGTCATCCTCCTCGTCTTCGGACTCGCGGCGTACACCTCGTTCAGCCTGTTCGTGCGCAGCGGCGTCACCACGGTGCCCGTGGTCGAGGGGCTGGCTCGCGGCGAGGCAGCCGCCCGGCTCGCGGACCAGGGGCTGCGGCTGCGCGGCGTCGAGAACGAAGGGCGCTACAGCGAGAAGGTCCCGGTCGGGCACGTGGTCCGGCAGAACCCGGACGCGCGCACCCTGGTCAAGAGAGGGAGCGGCGTGACCGTCGTGCTCTCGAAGGGACCGCAGCGCGTCCAGGTCCCCGAGCTGGGCGGCAAGACGCTGCCCGCGGCGCAGGCAGCCCTCTCCGGCAGCGGACTGACCGTCGGACGGCTCCTGGGCGCCTTCAGCAGCACGCTGGCCACCGGCTCGGTCCTGGGCTCGGACCCGGCACAGGGCGCGGACATCCCGCCCTCGACGCCGGTCCATGTTTTTCTCTCCCTGAACGTGCCGGCCGAGCGCTACATCATGCCTGAGCTCGTCTACCGCAACTATGACAACGTCCGCCCGCTGTTCGAGCAGCGCGGCTTCACCTTCGGCAGCGTCAAGTACGAGCGTTACGAGGGAGTCGCGGACGGCGTGATCCTCCGCCAATACCCACTGCCCGGCCATCCGGTGACCAGGCAGGACAACATCTCGCTCGTGGTGGCCACGGCCGACACCCCGCTCGACAGCGCCACGCCTCTGGACGACGCCTTCCCCCTGCCTGCCGCTCCCACGCCGACTCCTCCCGCGAATCCATGAAGCTGGCGCCGTCGCTCCTCGCCTCGGACCTGGCCGACATGGCCGGCGCCCTCGCCATCTGCGAGCGGGGAGGGGCCGACCTGCTGCACGTGGACGTGATGGACGGGCACTTCGTCCCCAACCTCAGCTTCGGCATCCCGGTGATCAAGGCTCTGCGCCGCCGCACCGAGCTACCCCTGGATGTCCATCTGATGGTCTCCAACCCGGACCGCCTGATGGACGACTACCTGGAAGCGGGCTCGGCGCGGGTGGCCGTGCACTGGGAGGCCGCGGTTCACCTGGACCGGCTGCTCACGCACATCCGCAAGGGCGGCGCGAAAGCGGGAGTGGTGCTCAACCCGGCCACGCCGGTCGAGATCCTGGAGGACGTCCTCCCTCAGGCGGACTTCGTGCTGCTCATGTCGGTCAACCCGGGCTTCGGCGGCCAGGCCTTCCTGCCCCGGGCCCTGGACAAGGCGCGGCGGCTCCGCGAAATGATCCGGAAGAGCGGCGTTTCCGTCGAAATCGCCATGGACGGGGGCATCGATCGCGGTAACATCGCCCAGGTGGTCGCGGCCGGGGTGGACACTTGTATTGTCGGGTCGGGAATCTTCGCGGCGAGCGACCCGGTTGCCATTATGTCCGAGCTTCGCATTCGCGCTCGGTTGGAGACCGTATGAGACGAACCTTTCCCGCGCTGGCAGCGCTCCTGCTCCTCCTGGGGGCGCTCGCCGGCTGTCGTAGCGGCAGGGCCGAGGACCCTCTCCTCCAACTCGCGGCCGAGGAGTCCCTGGCCCAGGGCAAGGCGCTGCTCGCGCAGCAGAAGTACGCGCGCGCCCGTCCCTACTTCACGCACGCTTTCGAGGTGGAGCCCAACTCCGCCATCGGCCGCGAAGGTCTGCTCCTGGCCGCCGACACCTACTACCAGGAGGGGGGCACCACGAACTATGTGCAGGCGGAAGCCAAGTACCGCGACTTCCTGAACCGGTTCCCCACCAGCGAGCAGGCCCCCTACGTGCAGTTCCAGATCGCCAACAGCCTGGCCAAGCGGATGGAGAAGCCGGACCGCGACCAGACGGTCACCCGCAAGGCGCTGGAAGCCTACCGCGAGCTGATGCGGATCTATCCCACGAGCGAGTACGCGGCCCAGGCCCAGGAGCAGATCATCCTGGTTGAGAACAACCTCGCCGAGCACGAGTTCGCGATCGGCCGGTTCTACCTCCGCTACGGCATCGGCGCCGGGGCGGTGCAGCGCTTCGAGGTCCTGCTCAGCGACTACCCGCAGTACCCTGACCGGGACAAGGTCATCTACAACCTCGGCCTCGCCTACGACAAAATGGGCAAGAAAGAGGACGCGGACAAGACCTTCGACCGGCTCCGGACCGAGTTCCCCCAAAGTCCCTTCCTCGCGGAGATCCCGCAACGGAGAGCGCAGACATGATGCATCGCGCGACCCTGGCGATACTCTGCCTTCTGATCTGCCTTCTGATCCTGGCCGGCTGCGCCGGCACGCCTCTGCGGCCCGACACCTCGGGCCTGGAACAGGAGATCCAACGCCTGCGCGCTCAAGTCGTCGAGCTGCAACGCCAGGCGGCCATGGATGAAGTCGAGATCGCCCGGCTCCGCCAGCAGGCGGGCCAGCAGATGGGAGCAACCGTGGGACGTCCGGCCCCGACCGGCACCCGGCCTTCCACCACGACGCAGGCTCCCCGCCCGACGGGCACCCAGGCGTCCGCCACTCCCCCGCGCCAGACGCCGCCTCCGAGGACCGAGCCCCAGAGGCAGCCGGTGGCCACGGCCCCCGCCACTCCTCCGCGGACCATGCCGGCCCCGAGCACGAGCACGACCACGACCGCGCCAAGAACAACCGAGCCCGCCCGGCCGGCTCCGTCCGAGGACATGCCGCGGCAGCCCGTGGAGCCGATCGAGGAGGCGGACATCGACGTTCCCGACTCGCCCCCAGTCCGGCCCCAGACCCGTCCGGCTTCGCCGCCGGCCGCCACCTCGGGTACGGAGGAGGTGCTCGCGCCCGCCTCCCAGGCCCTGTACGACCGCGGCTACACGCTCTACCACCAGGCCCACTTCGTGGACGCGGAGACCAGCTTCCAGCGCTTCCTGCAGGGAAACCCCAAGAGCGAGCTCGCCGACAACGCCTCGTACTGGATCGGCGAGTGCCGCTACGCCCGCGGCGACCTGCGCGGAGCCCTGGCCGCCTTCCGCGAGACGGTCTCGCGCTTCCCCGAAGGCAACAAGGTGCCCGACGCCATGCTCAAATCCGGTCAGTGCCTGGAAGCCCTGGACGACATCGACGGCGCCCGTTCCGCCTATGCCGAGGTCATCCGCCTTTTCCCGGGCACCGCGGCCGCCGACGTGGCCGACGAGCGGCGTTCGAGCCTCCCGTAAAAGCCCTCCCTTCTGGCTCCCTCTTCCCCGCGCAGGCGGGGGAGAGGGTTGGGGAGAGAGGGGATGGGATCAAATCCCTCAAGCACAACTTCAACCTTCTTGCGGTAAACTTGACAGCCGCAGTAAGGCACTGTAGCTTAGGGCATAGCGAATTCACTATGCCTTTCCTCCCTGGCTTTCAGGAGGCCCTCATGAGAGTGCGGCTTGCCGGTCTCGTCGTAGCTGCCGTTTTGGTCGGTACTAATCCTCTTGCGGCCGCGGATCGTCCGCCGCAAGACCTCCACCTCGTGGACGGTCACTGGACCGCCTGGAATCCGCCTCCCGTGGAGGGCCAGGTCCATGTGATCGAGCGCGGCGATACCCTGTGGGACCTCGCGGCCCGCTTCCACGGCGATCCCTACCTGTGGCCGCAGATCTGGGAGAGGAACCAGTACATCCTGGACGCCCACTGGATCTACCCGGGCGACCCGCTGGTGCTCGGCCCCGAAGTGGCGCCCGTGGACAACCTGGCGGCAGGGGAGGGCGAGGAGGAAATCGCGCCCGAGGACACCGGCGTGCCGCAGAACGACGTGCTGACCTCGGATCAGGCGGCCGGCGATCCGGTCCCGCTCGGCGGCGAGAGCGACATCTACTGCTCGGGCTTCATCGGCGACCTGGACGAGAAGTTCGAACACTCGATCATCGGCTCGGAGTACGAGTCCATCGGCCCCGACCTGGACAAGCTCCCGAGCTACGGCTTCCGCGGCAAGTACGGCAAGCCGGGCACGGCCAAGTACAACCTGTCGACCGGGGACATCGTCTATCTCGACGGCGGCCGCGCGGCAGGCATGAGCCCCGGCACCCTCTACACCGTCATCCAGCCCCAGCGCCAGGTCGTCCACCCCATCACCAAGCAGGTCACCGGCCGCTTCTACCACTATCTCGGCCGCATCCGGGTGCTGTCGGTCCAGGAAAGCACCGCGATCGGCGAGATCGTCCACTCCTGCGATCCGATCCTGGTGGGACAGCGGCTCCGCACCTTCGTGCCCGAGCCGGTGCCCCTGGGCCGCCTCAGCGGTCTGCGCCCGGTCAACTACCCGGAGCCCGAGGAGGACCTGCGGGACAACCCCGTCATCCTCTTCACCCAGGACGACCTGGTCTCGATCGCCGAGGACCACGTGGTCTACATCGACCGCGGCGAGGATGCCGAAGTCACCCCCGGCGACATCTACACCATCTACCGGAAGAACAGCCGCGACGGACAGCCGCCGATCGTCATCGGCGAGCTCGCCATCCTGGCCGTGCACAAAAACTCCTCGCTCGCCAGGGTCATCGAGTCGCGCTACGCCGTCTTCATCGGGGACTGGCTCTCCCCGAAGTGACCCCTCGCTGAACGCACAGGCGCTTGGGCATTCCCGGGCGCCTGTGCTAGTCTCATGCTTCCCTTGGTTCGCAGTGTAATGTTCCCCGAGGATACGTTCTTGGCCGATCAAAACCTCAATGGACGCCTGTTCCAAATCGTCGACGAGCTCGTCCGCCGCGGCCTGACCCTCGAGCAGGCACGCCGGGAATTCGAGCGCCAGTTCATCGTGGCCTCTCTCAAGACCAATCGGGGCAACTTCTGCCGCTCCGCCAAGTCGCTGGGAGTCCACCGCAACACCCTCCGCAACAAGGTCTCCGACCTGGGGATCGCCTCGGAGGACTACGGGCTCGCCAACCGGAAATCGGCACGGCGCAAGATGCCCCCGCTCTCCGATTCGTAGTTTCTGGCACCGATCCTGCAGTAAATTCAACCAGTCAACGTGTGCGCCACCTGCGTGTTTCGCGGGTGGCTTCTGTTGTTTTTACAAACGAGGTCCGCTCCGGCGTATCCTGGAACGGGCTCACCGTGCGACCGCGCAAAGGAGGGCTATGAACCCGAAACGCGTGCCGTTCACGGTGCTCGCGACGATGATGTTTCTGGTGATTTCTTTCAACTCGACTCCGTCCGACACCGCCATTCCCGATCCGTTCCGCCTTCCTGACTCCCCTCCCGAGAGCCAGGCCCTGCAAGACCTGGCAAAGTGGGTCGTCCAATCGAGGCCCAGCAGCTTTCACGCGATTACCCCCGGCAATCTGGACGCCGCCCTTGCCAACCAGCCGAGTGAAATGAGCGCCTTCCCAGAGGAGGATGCCGAGGCCGCCCGCCGCGAGGTGCTCGTGGGGCTCCCCTACGGCTCCCAGATCTGGCGCACCGCCCAGAAGCACAGCGTGGACGGCCTGCTCGTGGCCGCCATCGTCGAGGCCGAGTCCCGTTTCCGCCCTCACGCCGTGTCACCCAAGGGGGCGACGGGCCTGATGCAGCTCCTCCCCTCGACCGGCGGGATCTACGGCACGCCCGACCTCCTCGACCCCAATACGAACCTGGAGGTCGGGACGCGGTATCTGTCCTGGCTGCTGCGGGAGTTCGACGGCGACCTGGAGCGCGTGCTGGCCGCCTACAACGCGGGACCGGCGACCGTCATCCGCTACAACGGCGTGCCGCCCTTCCGGGAGACCCGGCAATATGTGCGCAAGGTGCTGGCGATCTACCGCGGGCACTCCGAGACGGTCTGGAAGAGGGCGGGCTGGGGAAGAGACCCGTTCGTGGCGCTGACGGCCAAGGCCGCCGGCTAGGGATGCGCCATGTTGGCGCGCCGGGTTGCCTTACCGGCGCGCTTTTCAGGGATTGCGCGTAGAACCAGTCTTGTCTTCGAGCTGATCCGGGGTATCGTTCCCCGCTTTCATCCCTTTCTTGAAGTTGCTGATCCCCTCGCCGAGCCCCTTGCCGATCTGGGGCAGGCGCGACGCGCCGAACAACACGACAATGATGAGGAAGATGATCATCAGCTCTGGGACGCCGAGGCTAGGCATGTTTCAAGCTCCTGGGGCAAAGATGCCCTCGCAGGCAGTCTAGCAGATCACGCCTCCCATGCCTTCAGAACGGGGGCCCAGACGTCGGCCAGGTCCGAGACCAGCGGCGCGCTCTCGGGCACCTGGGCGAGATGAGCCAGACAGCGGCCCAGGGTCCGCGGCACGAGCGGCAGATGGCGGTCGGCTCCGCGCAAGGCGAACGAGGCGTAGGTGCCGATCGCCTTGAGCGTCCGCTGCGCCGCGGCCCGGTGGTAGCTGAGCCGGTCGAAGGATGCCCTGGCGAACAGGGCCTCTTCCATCTCCCGAGGCGGAAAGAGGGTGTCGTTGAGCAGCGAGGCCAGGTCGTAGGCCGGCGGCCCCAGGCGCAGGTCCTGATGATCGAGCACGACCAACCCATCGGACACGGGCATCAGGTTGCGCACCATGAAGTCGCGGTGGCAGGAGATTGGGGTCTCCGCGTCCAGATTGGCGCAGAGGGCGTCGAGGACGGCGCCGAGCCCCGGGGTCGTAAGCCCTCGCGGCTGGAGGAAGAGGTCCCAGGTCTGGGCGAGCTCTTTGCGCAGCAGCTCGCCGCCGAGCCGCGGGTTGAGCCCCTCCACGCTCTCGACCGGGATGCGGCCGATGCGGTCCGCCAGCTCGACCGCCCGCTCGAAGTATGGCTGCAGCTCGCTCCAGGGCCGGTCGCGGCCCCACTCGGCCAGCGTCTCCGGCCCGAGGTCCTCCACCAGCATCCAGCCCTCGTCGCAGGACGAAGCCAGCACCCTCGGCACGGGTACGCCGGCCGGCTCCAGCAGCGCTGTGGTGCGCAGGAAGCGGGTGCAGGTGCCGCGGATCTCCGGTGGATAGATGGCGAGGATCGCGCTGCCGCCATCCGGTCCGACCAGGCGGGTGTAGCGCCGGGGCGACACGTCGCCGGGCAGCGGCAGGGGCTCGCACTCGGGAAAGCCGGCGGCGGCAAGCCAGGCCTCGAGCCCGTTCTGAACGGAGGGTTGCATCACATCTTTCCTTCGGACAAGGCCCGTTAGACTAACATGAGTTCTTGGTCCGGAGTCTTGTGGAATGCAGGGGGCGCGGGCTTTTGTTGAACGCCTCGCCGTGGTTTGACACCCTCTGGGACAGGGGTGATAATCCCGGCAGTCGGCCCCGTAAAACCTGGCCGTGGAGGAAACCGAGCTGGACGACAAGCTCCATCAGATGCTGCGCGAGCTGAGGCGCGCGCTCTCCGAGGCGATCTCCGACTCTCCGGACGTCAACCGGACGCTGCGGAAGATCCGCGAGGAGGGCTACGCGCTCTACCTGCTGGTCGACTGCAAGCGGGAGAGTCTCGACGAAGAGCCGCTCTCGCTGACGGCTCCGCGCTTCAACTCCGGATCAAGCGACCCGGTCTTTCAGATCGACGGCCGCGACCTGAATTTCCTGCGGTCGATCGGCATCGATCCCACCCGGCGGCTGCGCCGGCGCAAGACCACCGCCACCTGATGTCCACGCGGGCACGCGCCCGATATTCCGCCACCAACATGGAAACTCTCACCGACCTGCTCGGCCTGAACCGGAAACAGCTCGCCGAAGCGCTCGCGCCGGTGATTGACCGTCCATTCCGGGCGGAACAAGTTTACCAGGCGCTCTATGGCCGGGCGGTCCGCGACGTCTCCGAGATGACCGACCTCGGCAAGGACCTGCGCGCGCGCCTCGCGGAGCGCTTCCGCATCGGTCTGCCCGAGATCTCCGAGAAGCGGCTCGCGTCCGACGGCACCTGCAAGTACCTGTTCAAGCTGCACGACGGCGCCACCATCGAGGCGGTCGACATCCCGGAGCGGCACCGCCGGACGTTCTGCATCTCCAGCCAGGCCGGCTGCGCCCTTGCCTGCTCGTTCTGCGTGACCGGCTACTGGGGAGCGGGCCGCAACCTCACGGCGGGCGAGATCGTGGGCCAGGTGCTCGCGATCCGCGCCGAAGCGGACCTCCCCATGGAGGGGCTCAACATCGTCTTCATGGGCATGGGCGAGCCGCTGCTCAACCTGGAGAACGTGAAAGCCGCGCTCGACATCCTCACCGAGTGGATCTCGCCGCATCGGATCACCGTCTCGACCGTAGGCATCCTGCCCGGCCTGGAAGAGATGGCCGCCTGGGAGCGCCGCCCCAACCTCGCCATCTCCCTGCATGCAGCGGACGACGCCCGGCGCACCGAGATCATGCCGATCAACCGCACCTGGCCGCTCGCCGACCTGATGGCGGCCCTCCGCCGCTACCCGCTGGAGAAGGGGCGCAAGATCACTTTCGAGTACATCCTGATCCGGGACCTGAACGACTCCGTCCGCGATGCCGACCGCCTGGTCAAGCTGATGAGCGGTGTGCGCGCCAAGGTCAACCTGATTCCGATCAATCCGGACCGGGTGCTGGGCGACCGCATGATCCCGCCGGACGACGAGGCGATCGACCGGTTTCAGGAACGGCTGCGCCAGAAGGGATTGATCGCCACCGTCCGCCGGCGGAGGGGCGACGACGTCAGCGCGGCATGCGGTCAGCTCCGGGCGTTCGGCCGCGATCCGCGGGGCGTCAGGGCGAAGGCCGCCGCCAGATGAAAGCCACGTTCCGGCCCACTCCCTTGCCTTCTCTCCGATAGCTGTAGAGCTTGTCCGCCTCGCACCGGGTGCAGAGCCCCACGGTGCGGATCTCTTCGACATCCTTCAACTGGAGCCGGGCCGCCGCGACCAGATCGAGGTGCGGTTTGGGTCCGGGAACGACTGTTTCCTCCGGGAACTGTTCCGCCATCTCCTCGCCCACCTCGTAGCAGCAGGGGCCGATCGTCGGACCGATCCAGGCGATCTCTGCTCCACCAAGCTTTTCCAAGGCCGCCGGGATCACGCCCCCGACCAACCCGCGCCATCCGGCATGAACCGCCGCCAGACCGTTCGGCCCCGCCAGGAGGACCGGCACGCAGTCGGCCGTCACCACGGACAGGGCAAGATCCGGCGTGTCGCCGAAGAGAGCATCCCCTTCGCCGCAATGCCCGGCCCGAGCGGGCAGGACGGTGGCGGAGTGGATCTGTTTCGCCCAGGCGACCGGCGGGGCTCCGGGCTCGATGCGGGTGAGGATCTCCTCCCGTTCTCCGGCCGGTCCCCGGCCCGTGAACCGGACTTCGACATCCCCCCGACGGTCCCGCCATACCCAGTAGCTCACCGCTTCCTCCGCGCTTTCACGATCGGGAGGATCTTGCCGGGGGAGTCCAGGTTCGGAATCTCCTGGCCGCAGCCGGCGAGCAGGAGGAGGAGAGCGAGAGGCTGCAAAGTCTTCACGGCGGGATTGTAGAGAACCGGGGGCGCTTTCGCGCCCCCGGAAAAACTCAAGCTATGCTGCCTTCACTTCCTGGGTCGTGCCATCGGTCTCGGAAACGGCCGTCTCGACGGGGTTGGGGCCCGGCTGGAACGGCTTCGCGATCTCCGGGAGCACCGGCTTGACCTTCGCCGGAGGCCGGCGCGGATGGAGCCCGAACTCGGCCAGCTTCTCGGCCTGCTGGCCGAAGTGCATGTAGACGCCGCTGCGCAGGCGGGAGTACATCTGCTTCCCCCGGTCCAGGGCATCCTCGAGGTCACGAGTGGCCTGCTGAGCCTGCCCCTTCAGGCTGTTCTGGCGGTTGAGCGCGACCTGCACATCCAGCGCGGCTGCTGTGAGGCCCCCACGGACCTCCTCGGTTCCGGCCAGCTCGTCGGCATTCGCCTCCGCTCCGGCCAGCATGGCCGCGAAAGACTTCTGGTAATCGGCAATGGACGTGATGTTACCCATGACTCGTCTCCTTTCTCTTTTCTCTGGCTCTAGCCGATCTGGCCCGCCAGGTTGAATACGGCTCCATTGATCCCGCCGACGCAGCCCTTGGCGGGGTGACCCTGCAGGGTGATGCTGACCTGCTTGCCCGCGAGGCGGACGCTCACCGGCTGGCGCCGGCTCTCCGCGAGCTTGCAGACGTGGCCCACGAACGACCGGGCCGCCTTCCCACTGTTGAAGCTGCGCACGTTCTCGATCCCGAGCCCGTCCCGCCGCAGCCGCCAGCCGGGCAGATCGCGGAGGAGCTCCTGGACCCGCTCGGGCTTCAGGCGCATGACGACCTTCATGACCTCCATCACGGGAACGAGGCTCAAAACCTTCTGCATCCTGGACATACTTCTTCTCCTTTCGAACATCCGGGCCTTCATGGCACCGGAAGATGGATTCAAAGCTTCTTGAGGATCGCCATGGGCCGGCGCATCAGGTCCAGGGCGTCCAGAGCGGCCCTCTCCAAGTCCCATCCCTCCCGGGCCGCCTTCCTGTAGCCGTTGAGCGCCAGCACCACCCGCACCTGGTCGAACGAGACGGGCCAGGTCCGGACCAAGTCGTCGATCAGCTCCTGGATGCGCGACTCCCGCTCCATGGCGACGAACGCGCGCGCCAGGTCGAGCGAGCAGAGAGCCGCGTCGAGCAGCCGGCGCTGGATGAAGAGCCGCCGCCGGACGCTGTTCAGCCGGCCGACCGCTTCCTGGTGATCGCCGAGCTGGACCGCCAGCCGTCCCTCCAGCCAGTCGAGCTCCAGGAGCGTCCTGGGATCGGGCACGATTCCGCCGGGCATCCGGCTGCGCTCCCAGAGGTCGCGCGCCTCGCCGGCTTTCCCCAGGGCCGCAAGACACAGGGCCAGGCCCAGCCCGCAACGCGCCGCGAGCGCCGGCGGGCATCCGGGCGACAGCAGGCCGCGGGCCTGGACGAAGTAGCGGCTTGCCCGGCCCGCGTCGTCGTCTCCCAGCGCCAGGAACCCGAGCCGGCAGAGGCACACGCTCTCGGCCCCGGTTTCCCTCTCCTGCCGCTCTTCGCGGAAAAAGTCCACGGCGCGCCACAGCAGGCCCGCGGCCTCCTCGCGGTGCCCCTGCTCCTCCCGCAGGTACGCGAGCCTCTGGCAGTAGAAGCCGCGCTCGGCCGCGCCGGCCGGTCCCACGAGCGCGGACATCGCCTTCTCGAAGCAGACCTCCGCACCGTGCAGGTCCCGCATCAACCGCCGGGTGTTCGCCTGGAGGGTGCAGGCGCGGATCAGGATCTTGCCGGCCTGGGGGAGGAGGTCCGCCGGGTAGGGCTGGCCGGCGATCATTTCCGCCATCATCCTCGCGATCATCTCCGCCATCTGGGCCAGCTCGTCGGCCTTCGCGGGCGACACCTCCTCGAAACGCTCGCTCTCGGCGACCAGCAACCCGGCCAGCGGGAGACTCCGGAAGCGCTCCTCGCGGACTACCTCAAGGCGCTGGCATATCGGCGTATCCAGCAGCTCGTTCAGGAGCTGCCGGAGCTCGGCGCCTGCTCTTCGCGCAACAACATCCAACACTCCTACAGCAAGTTGTTCGGCCATTCCACTCTCCTTGCGTTCAGAAGAACAACCACAGCTCCGAATCCTGATGGCCATGCTCGATGGCCTGAGACCAGCTTCTTTCGCCATAGTGTACGACGACTCGGCGGAAAGCGTCTATCCTCTCTTCTGATTTCCAGGATGAGGTGCCGGAGAGGTGCTATCTTCTACTTGTAATAGTAGAAGACCGCAATGGCAGTAGCCGTCCAGGGAGTCCCTGGCAGCATGGAGCGGTTTCGGTGATTGTGGCGCTAGAGCTTCTTCGGCTTTGGTCGCCGGGCGCCGTCTGCCTCGAGGAGGCGATGGCCGTTGAGGAGGGCTTCGAGGAAGTCAGCGAGGTTGCTGCGCTGCTCTTCGGGAAGGCTTTGGATGAGCGGGAGGAGGCCCTTGAGCCTTGTGTCCGCCGTCTGCGCCTTGTCCTTGTCCTTTCGCGTCCTCATGGCCGGCTACGTTACCGGCGCTTGCATCTTGCGGAATGGGGTGGCTTGGATTTTCCTTGAGGTAGGGCGGAAAAGGCATTTTTCTCGGAGCGCGGGCGGGATGATAGGATCCCTGCATCGGCTGTTTTTCGGAAAGCGAGCGTGGATGAAGGATAAGGATCTCCCTCCGGAGGCCCTCGCCCTGAAGTACCTGCGCGAGGCGGCGGGCGTGCACCGGAAGGATCATTCCGCCCGTCTCGGGCATGCCGACGACACCTTGCTCGGCAAGTACGAGCGCGGGGACAAGGAGATGTCCCGCGACCTCCTGGTATCGATGGTGGAGCCGGTCGGCCAGACTCCGGAGGCGGTGGATGCCCTGATCGCGCTCCACCGTCTGGTCAAGCACGTGCCCCTGGAGGAGCCGTCCTCGCCGGTGTCGCTGGACCGGAGGGAGCTGGAGTGGCTCGACCGCACGTGCCTGGCCATGGCCCGGACCTTGTTGGAGGACGTCCGCGACGAGCTGATCCGCTGGAAGAAGAAGCGCAAGGCCCGCGCGGCCCGGCAGGAGGCCGAGCGGCTGTGGCCCGGCCTCCAGAAGGCCTCGCCGCGGAGGCGGCGCGAGCTGGTCAAAATCTACCCGAGGTACCGCACGTGGGCCATGGCCGAGCGGGTGTGCGCGGCCTCGATCCGGGCAGCAGCCCATGACGCGGGCGACGCCCTCGAGCTGGCCCGCTTCGCCCTGTTCATCGCCGAGCGGGTCCCGGAGGGCTTCCGCTCGCGTATAGAGGGGTACTGCTGGGGGCATGTCGCCAATGCGCAGCGGGTCGGCAACGACTGGGACGCCGCTGATCAGAGTTTCGTGCGCACCTGGCAGCTATGGCATGCCGACGCCGATACCGACCTGCTCCCAGAATGGCGACTGTACTCGCTGGAAGCCTCCCTGCGCCGGGAGCAGCATCGGTTTCCAGAAGCCCTGGCACAGCTCGACTTGGCCTGGGACCGCAGCATGGGCAACAGGTGGGCTGCCGCCCACATCCTCTTGCAGAAGGCAAACGTGCTGGAGCAGATGGAAGATCTGGAAGGCGCCCTTCGGGTCTTGGACGAAGCTGCTCCCCTCGTCGAGGGAGTAGAGGATCCGCAGCTCCTCTTCGCGCTCAGGTTCAACCGGGCCGACAACCTGCTTCGCTTGGAGCATTTTCAAGAGGCAGTAATCCTAGTGCCGGAGGTCCGGACGATGGCTGTCGAGCAGGGTGACGCTCTCTCCCTGACCCGCGTGCTCTGGCTGGAAGCGAAAGCCCTCTCCGGGCAAGGAAGAAAGTCGGAAGGCATGGACCGTCTGCAGCAGGTATGGGACGATTTCTCGGAGCGAAGCCTCCCCTATGACGCTGCTCTTTCAGCGTTGGATCTGGCGGTGCTCAAGTTGGAAGCCTGTCTTCCCGTGCGGGAGATGGCGCTCGGCCTTGCCTGGGTCTTCCATTCGAAGAAGATCCACCGCGAGGCACTCGTAGCTCTCAGGCTGTTCTGCCAAGCAGCGGAGCAGGAAGCCGCCACCGTGGAGCTGACTCGGAGGACCATCGCCGAGATTGAGAGAGTGAGGCGCACTGCCCCTCCCTTGAGGGATTAGGAGCTGCAACCCCCGTTGGGATCAATGCGGCAACCCGAGTCCGTGGTCGGCATCGGCTCGGGCTTACAGCCGCCGCTCGGGTCGATGTGGCAGCCCTCTTCGCCCCAGAGGCTCGTAAGGAAGCTCCAGACTTGCTCAAAAAAGCTGGCTGCCGGCCGGACATCCTCCTGCCGGGGCCCGGCGGCCGAGACCCAGGGGAGGGCCAGGATGGCGAACAGCACGAGCACGACGACCTTGCGAGAGAACGGGCGGCTGGACATGACGGGAGCTCCCTCAAGAAAAAGTGGACCAAATGACCATACCTCAAGTCTGACACGGGAGAGCGCTTGACATGGCGGAAAGAGGAGACCCTCAAGTTCTGCGGCTGGTCGTCATCCTGCTGCGCTCGAAGACGAAGATGACGCAGACGAATTTCGGAAGGAAGTCCGGAGTGGATCAGACCGCCGTCTCCGACTACGAACAGGGGCTGGTGGCGCCGCCGGAAGAGGCGCTCCAGAGGATGGCAAGGGCTGCCGGCGTCGCCTGGCATCTGGTGGTGCACCTGATCCGCTTCCTGACCGCCGTGCTCGGGGCGGCCGGCCGCCGCCTGGGCGAGCCCGTGGACCGCGCCCTCCTGGAGACCTCGCTGCTGGCGATGATGCCGTTGCTGATCGAGGAAGAGGCGGAGCCGGAGCCGCCGGCCGCCGAAGAGCTGCTGCAAGAGGCCCGGGAGATCTGGGCGGCGCTGGAGCGCTACCCCCTCGCCGAACGCTGGCAGCACATCGAAACCGCACCCCTGGACGCCTGCCGAAGCTGGACCGCCCTCGCCAAGGTCGCCTCCGAAGCCTCCGCGCAAGCCGCGGCCGAAGGCGGAAAAGATGCCCTCGAGCTGGCCGAGCTCTCCCTGCTGACAGCCGCGCGCGGGTAGAGACGCCCCCAGTCCGTCCGTGCCAGCGGACTGGGGCGTCTCTACAATCGGACATACCGGAGCGATGACGGCTTGCCCGGCGGGGGGAGCTGCTTGGCATGAAGCCGCCGCGCCTCTCCGGGAAGCGGCCCCCGCTTCAGACCAAGGGAGCTCCCCTTCAAAAGGAGCGGCGACCGCTTCAGCCCGAGCGATGACGGCTAGGCATCAAGCCGCAATGGCTTGGTAGTGCGAGGCGGCGGCTTGCTGCTCAGGAGTGGCAGCTTGCCATGCAGCGGTTGTGGCTCTAAACCCGCCCCCCCAATGTAGAGACGCCCCGCGGGGCGTCTCCGCAGCGGCGGCATCCTTCCAGAGACCACAGCGGGCCAGCGGTTTATCGGCGGCCTTCCGGAGGAGACGCCCCACGGGGCGTCTCTACATTGGGAGGGAAGGACTGTGACGAGGTACTAGATCTGTTCGACTGCCGGGCGGCTCATTTCAGCCTGCTCGGCTATGGCCTCATCCAGATCGGACGAAAGCCGCTCCTGCTCCAGACGCGAGATCTGGATGGCCCGGTCCGCCTTGGCGAGCGCCTCTTCCACCTTCTCCAGCTCCCGCTCTGCTTCGTCGATGCCATCACTCATGATGGAATTACCTCCATACAACCCGTCATTCCAAAGTGGGATGCAGCTCCCGTGCCGAGACCTGTACCCTGCCGATCTGCGCTAGACTAGCCGCCCATATGTCGCACGGGTACGAAGCGGTCATCGGGCTCGAGGTCCACGTCCAGCTCCTCACCGAGACCAAGATGTTCTGCCGCTGTCCGAACCGGTTCGGCGCGGCCCCGAACACGCTCGTCTGCCCGGTCTGCCTGGGCTACCCCGGCACGCTGCCCGTGATCAACCGGCAGGCGGTCGATCTGGCCACGCGCCTCGCGCTCGCCCTCGGGTCCGATGTCCATCCGCGCTCGGTCTTCGCGCGGAAGAACTACTTCTACCCCGACCTCCCCAAGGGCTACCAGATCAGCCAGTTCGACCGGCCGCTCGCCGAGGGGGGCGGAGTGCCCCTGACCCAGCACGAGAAGCGGGTGCGCCTGGAGCGGCTCCATCTGGAGGAGGACGCGGGCAAGCTCCTGCACGAGGCGCCGGGCGGCGGCGCGCTCCCCGGCCAGAGCCTCGTGGATTTCAACCGCTGCGGCGTGCCCCTTGTAGAAATCGTCTCCCTGCCGGACATTTCAAGCGCGGCCGAGGCCGCGGACTACCTGCAGACCCTCCATCAGCTCCTTCTCTACACCGGGACGAGCGACGCCAACATGGAGGAGGGGAGCCTGCGCTGCGATGCCAACGTTTCCGTCCGCCGCCAGGGCGAGACGAAGCTGGGCACCAAGGCCGAGGTCAAGAACCTCAACTCGTTCCGCAATGTGGCCCGGGCCATCGAGCACGAGATCGGACGCCAGGTGGAGATCCTCGAATCCGGCGGCCGGGTGGTCCAGGAGACGCGTTCTTACAACGCCGAAACCGGCGCGACCCGTCTCCTCCGGAGCAAAGAGGAGGCGCACGACTACCGCTACTTCCCCGAGCCCGACCTGCCGACGCTTGTTTTGACCGCGGAGCGCATCGAGGGCGTGCGCGCTACCCTGCCCGAGCTGCCCTGGGAGCGGCGCAACCGGATCGCTTCTCAGTACGGCCTCTCTCCCGCCGACTCCAGCTTGCTCACGTCGTCGCGCGAGCTCGCCGACTACTTCGAAGAAGCCGCAGCTTCGGCGCTTCCGGGAAATCCCAAGGGAATCGCCAACTGGGTCATGGGCGAGGTGCTGCGCGAAATCAAGGAGCGCAGGATCGGGATCGACGAAGTCATTCCTCCGGCCCGCCTCGCCGCGATCGTCGGCCTGGTGGACTCAGGGAAGATTTCGAGCAGCGCGGCCAAGGAAGTTTTCGCCGCCGTCTGGCAGTCGGGCGAGGAGCCCGCCGCGGCAATGGAGCGGCTCGGCCTGGGACAGGTGAGCGATACCTCTCAGATCGAGCGCTGGATCGAGGAGGTGATCGAGGGCCATCCCGCCCAGGTCGGCCAGGTGCGGTCGGGCAAGGTCCAGGTGATGAGCTTCCTCGTGGGACAAGTCATGAAGCGGTCGGGCGGCAGGGCGGACCCCAAGCTCGTGCAGCAGCTTCTCCGGCAGGCGCTGGAGAGCGAAACAGTGCCTTGATCCAGTTCTTCCAGGTCAGCAAGCGCTACCCGGGCAACCAGGAGCCCGCGCTGAACGACGTCAGCTTCGAGATCCCGCGCGGGCAGTTCGTCTTCCTGACGGGCGCGAGCGGTGCGGGCAAGACGACGCTGCTGCGGCTGATCTTCCGCGAGGAGATCCCATCCGAGGGGCAGATCGTGGTCAACGGCCGCAACGTGGCGTCGATCCCGCGCAGCAAGATCCCCTACCTCCGGCGCACGATCGGCGTGGTCTTCCAGAACTTCCGGCTGATCTCCCGCAAGACGGTCTTCGAGAACGTCACCTACCTGCCGCGCATCCTCGGCCAGGACCTGAAGGCCCAGAAGCAGCTCGCGTTTCAAGCGCTGCGCCGGGTAGGGCTCGCCCATCGCCTCAACGCCTTCCCGCCCGAGCTTTCCGGCGGCGAGCAGCAGCGCGTCGCGATCGCCCGGGCACTGATCAACGAGCCGGACATCCTGATCGCCGACGAGCCCACCGGCAACCTCGACCCCGACCTGTCCTGGGAGATCCTGCGCCTCTTCCTGGAGGTGAACCTGCGCGGCACCACGGTGATCCTCGCCACCCATGACCGCGACCTCATCCAGCGCGTCGGCAAGCGGGTGATCACGCTGGAGAAGGGCAAGGTCGCCGCGGACGTCGAGATCGAGGGCACCTCTCCGCCGCGGTTGTCCACGCCGGAAGCGATCCCGGAGCCGGAGCCATGACGCTTCTCGGAGCTCTCACCTACTTCATCCGCGAGGCTTTGGTGAATCTGCTGCGCGGCTGGAAGACGAGCCTCGTGGCCATCCTGACCATCGCGGTGAGCCTGCTGCTCGGCGGCGCGTTCCTGCTCGCCAGCCGCAACCTGCTCGAATCGGTCGAGCGCTGGCGCCGCGAGATGCGGATCGTGGTCTATCTGAAGCCGGGCACGCCGGACGCGGTCCTGGTGCAGTTGACGGCCGATGCGCGCGAGGCTCCCTGGGTGGCCTCGGCGCAGGCCGTGACTTCGGCGGCGGCGCGGGCGCGCTTCCGCGAGACCTTCCCCGGCATGTCGGACCTCGTCGAGGGATGGGAGGAAGAGCCGCTGCCGCCGTCGATCGAGGTGAGCCTGAAGGATCCAGGTGCGAAGGCGCAGGCCTGGATCGAGTCGTGGCGTCAGAAGCCCGAGGTCGAGATGGTGGACGACGACCGCGAGTGGCTCGGACAGCTCGAAACGCTGGTGGCTCTGGGGAGGGCGATCGGCCTGACCCTGGCCGGCGTGCTGCTGGGAGCGGCCATCTTCACCACCGGCAGTGTGATCCGCCTGACCGCTTTCCTGCACCAGGAGGAGATCTCGATCCTCCGCCTGGTGGGCGCCACGGAGTTCTACATCCGCGGACCGTTTTACACCGAGGGGCTGCTCCAGGGGCTGATCGGCGGCGGGCTCGCCACCGGCGGGCTCTATCTGCTCTACCAGGCCGCGGCGGCGCGCAGCGCGGCTTCGCTCGCGGCCTCGGTGCTGACCACGGGATTCCTCACCCCGGGACAGGCTGCATTCCTGGTGCTCCTCGGCGGGGGGGCAGGGCTGCTGGGAGCGATCGCTTCGCTGCGGCGGGAGCGGCTGGATACTTCGGAAGGGTAGAAAAGAAAAGGCCCCATCCGAAGATGGGGCCTTGAACTTCCGTGGAGGTGCGTCTTTACGGGATGGTGAGGATGACCACGGCCGCCAGACGATCGGTGACCTGGCCTTCCGTGGTGATCCGGCTCGGGTCGATCCCGTGCCTCGTCACCAGGTAGTTCTTCACAGCTTCGGCGCGCTGCTCCGCAACCCGCTGGTTGGAAGACTGCGAACCGGTGGTGCCGTCGGCATAGCCGATGACCTGCGCGCTGGAGTCGGGCTCCTGCTTCATCCGCAGACCCACCTCGTCGAGCCGGGCCTTGCAGATGTTGCTCGTCCTGGCGCTGCCCGGGGTAAATTCGCACGTCACTTCCATCCGCTCAGGCGCCGGCGGAGCTGGCGGCGGAGGCGGCGGGGGTGGCGGCGGAGCCGGGGGCGGCGGCGGCGGTATGTCAGCCGGAGGCGGCGGTGGGGGCGGCGGCGGCGGAATGACCTCTTCCTCCTGGAACATCCGGGGGAAGAGCGACAGGCCGAGCAGGCCGCCGAGCGGGCAGTGCTCGTCGATGTCGCTGAGCTGCATCAGGTCGGTGCGCAGCGCGAAGTTGAATGCCCAGTTGCCGTCGCCGAGCCAGAGCCGGCCGCCGGTGGTGAGGTCGACGGCGTCTTCGAAACCGACGTCGGAGCTACTGTAGAAAGTACCGACCACCTCGGTGATCCAGTCGAACCGGTCGCTGATCCCTGCGGCATAACCGATGCCCGCATGGAGCTCCTCGGCGATGTCCACCTCGTCGTCGTCGCCCGGATCCCGGTAGCCGACGTCGAAGACCCAGTTTGCACGGCTCCAGCCGAGGCCGGCGCCGAACCCGACGTCGTCGGAGGCCACGTCGTCATCACCGGTGGGCAGCTCGGCGAAGAGGTTCAGGGCCAGCTTCGTCCCTTCCTCGCCGCGGTTGCCGATCAGCCGGAACTTGGTGCCGAGACGGGCGTTGCCCATGCCTTTGGCGTCGGTGTCCAGGCCGAACAGATCGTCGTCGTCAACCTCGATGTCATCGTACGGGACCATGAAGCTGAGCTCCCAACGGTCCGTGATGCCATACCCGAGGCTGGCGCTCAGCCGGTTCCAGTCGACGCTGGGCTCGATGTCGTTGTCGCCGAAGACATCGTCATCGAAGTCGATCAGCCGGTCCCAGTTGTTGTAATACAGACCGAAGGACCACCCGCCTTGTGGCAAGGTTTCACCACTCAGCAGGGTGAAGAGCCCCGTCTCTCCTGTCGCCGTCGGACCGTTTGCTTCCTCTCCTGCCGACGCCAGCATGGGCCATAGGCCCACCAGCGCCACCAACAACAACAATTTGAGCTTTTTCATGCGTTCTCCTCCGGCCTATTCGCCTGGGAAACGGCAGAGGACCCCTTCAGGGGCCAGCCTCTGCGGAATTTGCCCTACTTTCCGTGGAACGCTCCTCCTCCACGACGTGCCGTCCTGCCAAGCCGTGGACCGAAGAGCGGGGTTCAGCGGTACGACTTGACGGAGACACGCGCCTCCACTCCCCCATCTCCTTTCAAAGCCTGTGCCACAATTCCTGAAAGGAAGAATCTGTACTTCCTCAGATTGAAGGAGGACTCGAACCCGATCCCGACATCGGGGACGTACGCGCCGAAGTCGGTGTAAATATCTGTATCCAAACCTATATTGCCCACGCCGCCGTAAAGGATCCAGTACCAGTTCTGCCAGGTGAGCTTGAGGAATTTGTGGTCGGCGCCGAGGAACCAGGGAAAGAAATACTCCATGGTCGTGTGAACTTCGTCCGTCCCGCGGAGCTTTTCGCTGATCCCCTTGAGGTTCTCGCGGCCGTCGAGGCGGAAGTATTCGCCGAGCGGGATCGACAGCTCGTCGAACTCGTTGAAGTCCTCGGGCAGGTCCTCGCGGTCACGGAGGCCCTTGCGCAGGAAGGAGCCGGCGTGCAGCCGGCCCACCAGGAAGGTCCGGTCGGAGACGTCGAACCTCTTCAGCAACTCGGTCTCCAGCTTGAGGTAGTCGAAGTCGCCGAAGCCGATGTCGAAGCCCGAGGTGAGCGCGCCGGTGAAGCCGAAGCCGCCGGGGCCGATCTCGCGAAAGGCCGTGAACAGCCGCTCGCTGCGGGCGCGGGTTTCGCCGACGATCGCGTTCGACCGGGCATCCTCGGGGGTGCCGAGCTGGTAGCCCAGGCGCAGGAACGTGTTCGTCCGGCCGAGGCGCAGGATCTGGGCCACGTCTTCCTTGTTGGTGCTGATCCGGTCGAGCTCCGCCAGGACAAAGGTGCGCTGGTGGTAGCTGTGCGGCCACTGCATGAGCAGCAGCGTGCCGCGCACCCGGTCGAAATCGCTGCTGAAGTCTTCGACATCGTCGAACTCGATGGCATCGAACACGGTGAACTGGGTGACGCGCTGGAAGCCGTAGTACCGGTATCTCAGGAAGGCCGAAATATCACCCTTGATGAAATTGTACTTCACCTGGCCTTCGAAGAAGACCTTGTTGATGAGGCGGTTCACGCGGAGATCGAGGTCGCCTTCGGGAAAGTAGACGTCGAGCCGCGGCAGATAGCGCTCGCTGGGCGGCTTGGGCCGGGGCTCGTCCTCTCCCTGGGGTCCCTCGGGGGGTTGCGGGGAAGGAATCGCTTCCGGCGCGGGAGTCGCCTCCGGCTCCTGGGCGAGCAGGGGGGTGGCACCCAGGATCAGAAGGATCAGGGCCGCGGCAGGGGCGCGTCTCATGTCGGGGATTCTACGCTCCCAGAAGCTGCGCGATCCGCTCGAGGAATGCCTTGCTCTGGTGGGGCCCGAGGGAGGCGGAGACGACCTTCTCCTCGGCGCGGACGAGGTCGAGGACAGCCTCGACGCCGCGGCCGGCATCCATCTCGGCCTTGCTCATGCGGAAGGGGACGTCCAGCTCCATCTGCCGCGGGTGGCCGGAGAGGATGCCGCGCGCCTGCTGGTGGATGTTCTCGGCGATCTGCTGGAGGTCCTGCGTGCTCATGGTGCGCAGGCGCTCGGTGCCCAGGCGGCTCAGGTCTTCGTTGAGCGAGACCAGGCCGGAGGTGATCAGCCCGTAGAGGAGCTTGCAGACCTCGAACGCGCTCATGTCCAGGCCGACCGCGATCTCTTCGATGGACCGGCGCTCGTCGACCTTGCAGATCAGGCCCCACTCCTGCGGGGTGAGCGAGACCGACGTGGTCGCCGCCTGGTTGGTGAAGACGGGCACCAGGCGGGTGGAGGGGATGCGCTTGGAGAGCACCTGCCACTCGTCGATGCGGCGCGCCGCCTCCATCAGGAGGTTGGTGTTCGACTTCTGGATGGTGGTGAGCTGGGTCTCGGTGCCCGGCGTGAAGACGAAGTCGCCCTCGGGCCAGATGGCGAGCTCGTAGACCGCCTCTTCGCCCTGCAGATCGCCGACATGCGCGTGCACGATGTGGCCGCCGCGCAGGTAGATCTCCCCCGTGGAGTCCCCGTTGCGGCGCAGCTCGAATACACCCGTCTTGCCCGACACCGAGACGAGCTGGATGATGTCGGGAAGAGGTAGCTCCTTGAGAGATCCCTGGAATGCCATGTTTTATCGGCCTGTCGCCCCTGAGAGGAGACGATTATAGCCACATCCCCTCAGGACAGCACAACCTGATCCCGAAGACGGTCGAGGCGAAGGCGTTGCGCACCGCAGAGGGCGACGGCCAGAGCATCGGTGGCGTCGCTCGCCCAACCGGCGCTCGCCGGGTCTTTGGCAGCGAGCAGCAGCCGGACCATGTGCGCCACCTGGTCCTTGTCGGCCCGGCCGTTGCCGGTGACGGCGGACTTGACCTCGGCCGGCGTGTACTCCCGGATCTCCAGCCCGCGCCCGGCGAGGACCGCGAGGAGGACTCCCCGCGCCTCGGCGAGCACGATCAGCGACTTGCTGTTCATCCCATGGAAGGGAGTTTCCAGCACGGCGAGGTCGGGCTGGCAGCGGTCCAGCAGCTCGCCGAGGCAGACCGAGAGGTGGGCCAGCCGGGAGGGGACGGCCTGGGTTCTGGGGCAGGAGATCCGGCCTGCCTCCACCGCCCGCAGCGCGGAGCCCTGCCTCTCGACCAGGCCGTAGCCGGTGTGGAGGCTGCCAGGATCGAGGCCGAGAATAAGCAAATTAGGCCAGCACGCTCTCGTCGATATCGAGGTTGGCCCAGACTTTCTGGACGTCGTCGAGGTCTTCCAGGGCTTCGAGCAGGCGCAGGATCTGGTTGGCGCGGTCGGCCCGGATCTCGACCGTCGTCTGGGGGATCATCGCCAGCTCCTTGGCCTCGAGGGGGATGTCGCGGGTCTCGAGCGCCTCCTGGACGGTGTTGAAGTCCTCCAGGGCCGTGTACATCTCGTACCGGTCCTCCTCGACGGAGATGTCGTCGACCCCCAGCTCCAGGGCGAGGTCCATCGCCTGCTCTTCGGACATCGCACTGCGTTCGATGCTGAACCAGCCGCGGCGCTTGAACATCCAGGCGACGCTGCCGGCTTCGGCCAGGCTCCCGCCGTGGCGGTTGAAGAGGTGGCGGACCTCGGCGGTGGTGCGGTTGCGGTTGTCGGTCGCCGCTTCGACGAGCACCGCCACCCCGCCGGGGCCGTAGCCCTCGTAGATGACCTCGTCATAGGTCTCGCCTTCGAGCTCGCCGGTGCCCTTCTTGATGGCGCGGTCGATGTTGTCGCCCGGGACGCTGTTCGAGCGCGCGTCGAGGAGCGCGGTGCGCAGCCGGGGGTTGCCCTTGGGATCGGCGCCGCCCAGGCGGGCTGCCACCGTGATCTCCTTGAGGATCTTCGAGAACAGCTTGCCGCGACGGAGGTCCGTCGTCGCCTTCTTGTGCTTGATCGTGCTCCACTTGCTATGGCCTGACATGGGTCTCGGATTCTACACCGGAGCGGTAAATCTCTCAAAAATCAGGCGCTTGGATGCCGTGCCGATCGACTCCCCGATTGACTCCCCGATTGACTCTCAAGGTTGGGAGTGTTAGAAAGGCTTGTCTTTCGCAGGAGAGTTCCCTCATGTCCTCGATCCTCGTCGTCGAGCCCGAGCCTCGCTACATCGAGCGGATCAACGCCGCTCTGGGCGTTGACGGCTGGACCATCCGCTTCGTAGGCCAGTCCGAATCGGCCCTGCAGGTGGCGACCACCGAGCGTCCGGCGCTGATCCTCATCAGCTCCGAGGCGCCGGGCGTGGAGAGCATCATCAACCTCTTCAGCCGGCAGGGCGGAGGCCCCGGCGTTGTGGCGCTGCTTTCCGAGAAGGAGGGCCCGTTCACGGAGATCGGGGCCGACGACCATATAAACAAGCCGTTCACGGACCAGGAGCTGCGCCTGGTGGTGCAGCGCAACGCCAAGAAGGCGGCTGCTTCCCAGGTGATGCTCACCTCGCACGACATCTTCGGCGATGTCCTGGCCGAGGTGGAGGCGGAGGAGGACGAGGAGATCGGGATCGGACACGGAGGACAGGGAGTTGCCGCCCCCTTCACGGCGCCAGCGCCGCGGCCCGTTCCCGTTCCAGCTCCCGCCGCCGCTCCCCGACCCGCGCCCCCGCTCCGGGACGACGACGAGATCAACCGCAAGCTGGAGCGGACGCTCTCGGGCGTCTTCGGGCTGGGCGGCGAGCCCCAGAAGAAGGCTGCTCCTCCGCCCGCTCCCCCGAAGCCCGCCGCTCCGCCCCCTCCCCGCCGTGAGCCCTCCGGGGATGTGGACGCCATGCTGAGCCGGACGCTCTCGACCCTGGAGCTCGGACGACCCAAGCCGGCCGCTCCGGCTCCGCCCAAGGGTCGCAACACGGGCGCGATCGACATCTCCGCTCTGGAGGAGCTGGCCCGGCCCCGGACGAAACCGTTCCCGGTGGCTCCTCCGGCTGTTCCTCCCCCGCCGGTGATCGCCGCAGCGCCGCCGCCGCCGCCTCCCCCGGTCGAGGAGGTCGTGCCGGAGGCCATTCCGGAAGCCATTGCGGAAGCCATTCCGGTGGAGATACCGGAGGAGATCCACGAGGCCGTCATCGAGGCCATCCCGGAGCCGCCCGAGGTGCCCGACTGGCCGCCGATGCCGGTCGGCCTCAGCGTCATGGATGCCGCCAATGCCTCCAATATCGCCGATGCCGCCGCCACGCAGCGCATCCAGCTCCCGCCGCTCTCCGACATCACGGAGGCCATGGAGGGCGGCGAGCGCTTCGGCCAGTACACCCTCCTGGAGAAGATCGCGGCCGGCGGCATGGCCGAGGTCTGGAAGGCGCGCATGCGCGGCGTCGAAGGGTTCCAGAAGACCGTCGCGATCAAGAAGATCCTGCCCCACATGACCGACAACTCCGAGTTCGTCGGCATGTTCATCGACGAGGCGAAGCTCGCGGCACAGCTCAGCCATCCGAACATCGTCCACATCTACGACCTCGGGAAGATCGGCCGCGACTACTACATCGCCATGGAGTACGTCGAGGGAAAGGACCTGCGGTCGCTGATGAACGCCGGCCGGCGCAAGGGGGTGCGCATGCCCCTCGGGCTGGCGCTGTTCATCGCCGCGCGGCTGGCCAGCGCCCTCGACTACGCCCACCGCAAGCGGGATTTCGAGGACCGGGAGATGGGCCTGGTGCACCGCGATGTTTCGCCCCAGAACGTGCTCCTCAGCCTGGAAGGGGATGTCAAGCTCTGCGACTTCGGCATCGCCAAGGCCGTGTCGAAGGCGGGCCAGACCCAGATGGGCGCGCTCAAGGGCAAGCTGCAGTACATGTCCCCCGAGCAGGCCTGGGGCCGGGCGGTCGACGCGCGCTCGGACCTCTTCTCCCTGGGCTCGGTGCTCTACGAGATGCTCACCGGCGACCGCCTGTTCACCGGCGACACCGAGATCTCCGTGCTGGAGTCGGTGCGCCAGGGGCAGATCCGCTCGACCCGGCAGTCCGATCCGTTGATCCCGGTCGAAGTGGACGAGATCGTGGCCCGCGCCCTGGCCTACGACCCGCAGAGCCGTTTCGCCAGCGCCGGCGAGATGAAGCAGAGGATCGAGGCCGTCCTCCACTCGCTCGGCCTGTCGCCCGATCCCACCGACCTGGCGGGCTGGGTGCACAAGGTCCTGGAGGAGGAGCCGTCGAGCGGCGACTGGAGCGCGCCGGCCTATCCGGTGGCAGCTCCGGTTCCAGTCCCGGCGCCGGAGCTGGCGAGGGAGCTGGAACTGGAGTTGGAGGGCTCCTTCGGAGCTCCCGAGTGGTCCCCGCCGCCGTATCCGGAGCCGGAGCCCGAGTCTTTCCCCGAGCCGGAGCCGGCGGTCGCCGCGCTGGCTCCGATGGGGGGCGAGGTCCACGTCGGGGAGAGCGCCCCCCGCAGCCGCAACCTTCTCTACATGATCATTGCCGCCCTGGTCGTGGTGGCGATCCTGACCTTCCTGTTCCTGCGCCGGCCCGCGCCCAACGCGCCTCCGGCTGAGACGCGGACTCCGGCGGCCCAGGCGCCAAAACCCGCGGTCCCCACCCAGGTTGCCGCTCCGGCCCCCACTCCCGCTCCAGCCGCGGCGGCGCCGGCCCTCTCCCAGGAAGAGATCGAGAAGATGGTCAAGGCGGAGATGGCGCGGCGCGAGGCCTCCATCCGCAAGAAGAAGGAAGCCGAGCTGCGCAAGTATCAACAGGAGCTGGAGCGCCTGCAGGCCGACGCAAAGAAGAAGAAGCAGGCAGCCGACGCCGCGGCCGCCGAGGGCGAGCCTCCTCCGCAATAGGGACAGAACTTGTCAGTCCCGCCGATCCGGAGTATCCTCACCCTCCGCTAGCACCGGAGGAGATTCATGACGCTGACCGACCAGCAGAAAAAGTTCTACGAGAACACCCTCGCGGTAACCCGCCAGGAGATGGAGGAGCTCGACCACCTCATCGAGGAGGAGCTCGCCAAGGTCAAGGACCGTCTCGCGGAGCTGCAGAACGCCAAGAAGGCGTCGCGGCAGATGTACGACGCGGCCTGCCTGCGTCTGGGCATCGACAACGACCTCGAGGCCGAAGAAGCGCAGCAGTCCACGGAGGCCTGACCTCCGCGGGGCCGCCGGCCACCCCTCTGAGCCCGATCTCCCATGGCCTGGTTCAAAAAAAGCAAGAAGCCGAAGCCCATCCGCGAAGAGCGGCAGCGCAGCACCGTCCCCGAGGGCCTGTGGGTCAAGTGCGAGGGTTGCAAGGAGGTCATCTACTCCCGCGACCTCGACCGCAACCTGCGCGTCTGCCCCAAATGTGAATTCCACATGCGGATCGATGCCCGGGTGCGCATCGCGCTTCTCCTCGACGAGCCCGAGCCGCGCGAGCTGTTCGCAAATATCAGCCCCACCGACCCGCTGGGCTTCCGCGACTCGAAGCGCTACCGCGACCGCATCAAGACCTACCAGCAGGCGATCGGCGAGCGCGACGCCGTGATCGTGGTGCAGGGCCACCTGCAGCAGATCCCGGTGGTACTGGCCTCCATGGAGTACCGGTTCATGGGCGGCTCCATGGGATCGGTCGTGGGCGAGAAGATCGCGCGCGGCGCAGAGCGCGCGCTGGAGCGCCACTGGCCGCTGATCGTGGTCTCGGCCTCGGGCGGCGCCCGCATGCAGGAGGGCGTCCTGTCCCTGATGCAGATGGCCAAGATCGCGTCGGCGCTCGCCCGGCTGCGCGACGCGCGGCTGCCCTACATCTCGGTGCTGACCGATCCGACCACCGGCGGCGTCACTGCCTCCTTCGCCATGCTGGGCGACTTGAACATCGCCGAGCCCGGCGCGCTGATCGGCTTCGCCGGCCCCCGCGTCATCGAGCAGACGATCCGCCAGAGTCTCCCGGAGGGCTTCCAGCGCAGCGAGTTCCTCATGGAGCACGGCTTCCTCGACCTGGTGGTCAAGCGTCCCGAGATGAAAGAGACGCTCGCCCGCTGCCTCCAGCACCTCTACCGGCCCTGAACGCGGAGCAGATCCTCGCCCGTCTGGAAAAGCTGGGCATCCGGCTCGGGCTGGAGAGCGTCCGCCAGCTCCTCGCCGGGTTCGGAGATCCCCAGCTCGACTACCGCACGGTCCTCGTGGCCGGCAGCAACGGCAAGGGCTCGACCTCGGCCCTGCTCGCCGCGATGGCCTCCGCCGCGGGCCTCAAGACTGGGCTCTACACCTCCCCGCATCTGGAGTCCGTCGAGGAGCGGCTGCGCATCGACGGCCGTGCCATCGATCCCGAGGAACTGGGCGCGCTGCTCGAAAGGATCGTCGAGGCGGCCGGAACACCGCCGACCTATTTCGAGGCGGTCACCGCCGCCGCCTTCCTCTGGTTCTCCGAGCGTCAGGTCGACCTCGGGGTCATCGAGGTCGGGATGGGAGGCCGGCTGGATGCCACGAACGTCTGCGAACCGGAGCTGTCGCTGATCACCTCCATCAGCCTGGAACACCGCGAGCATTTGGGAGATACTCTCGCGGCCATCGCCAGGGAGAAGGCGGGCACCTTCCGGCCGGGCCGTCCGGCCCTGGTCTGGCTGGAGGACCCGGAGCCGTCCGAGGCCGTCCGGACTGTGGCCGCCGAGCTGGGGACCGATCTCCGCTTCGCCCCCGAGCTGGTCAAGATCCTGGAGGTGACTCCCGGAAGGGTGAGGCTCGCCACGCCCCGGGGAGAGCACGACCTGGAGCTAACGCTGCCCGGCGCACATCAGGCAAGAAACCTGGGGCTCGCGGTCCTCGCCGCCGAGACGCTGGGGTTCAGCCGGGAAGCGATCGCCGAGGGGGCCAGATCCTGCCGCTGGCCCGGCCGCCTAGAGAGGGTCGAGCTTCCCGGGGACCGGCAAGTCCTGCTCGACGCCGCCCACAATCCCGAGGGAGCCGCTGCCCTGGCGGCGTTCCTGGATGGCCCGTTCGATCTCCTCTTCGGAGCGCTCGGGGACAAGGACGTTTCCGAGATGCTCGGCCCGCTGGCGAAACAAGCCCGCCGGATCGTGCTCACCACGCCGGCCAGCGACCGCGCCCGGCCGCCGGAGGAGCTGGCCGCGCTGCTGCCCGGGAGGGACGTAGAGGTAGTCCCGGACCTGGGGCAGGCTCTCGATAAAGCGCTTCAGCCCGGAGTCCGGCTCGTGGTCTGCGGCTCGATCTACCTGATCGGGGAAGTCCGGAAGCGGCTGCGGGAGAAGTTCGGCGTGCCGGAGCCGGCGAGCGCGCCGCTTTACGGCTCCGGACTGTCCTAAAGTTTTCAGATCCGTCCGGAGGCCCTTAGATTCGGTCTAGGCCTCTTAGATTGGATCTAAGGAGCTTAGATCTGTCCTAAGAAGCTCCGGCCCGATTTTAAGAGGCTTAAATCAGATCTAAGAAGCTTAGACCCGATTCGAGGGGCTTAGACCCGAATTAAGAAGCTTGGATCGGATCTAAGAAGCTTCGCGCCGGATTTAAGCGGCTTAGATCCAATCCAAGAGGCTTAGACCGGATTTAAGGAGCTTAGACCCGATTCAAGGGGCTTAGATCCAATCTAAGAAGCTTGGATCCGATTCAAGGAGCTTGGTCCCGATCCAAGGAGATTCGGACCGGTCCAGGAGGCTTGTACCGAATCTCAGATGCCGCGGAAGCGGGCGACGAGCAGGGTCACGTCATCCTGGGCTTCGCCGCCGCGGCGGTGGTTTTCGGCGGCACGCAGCAGGCCTTCGGCGATCTCGGCCGGAGCGCCTCCGGCGAGCGGCCGCAGAGCGGCTTCGATCCCCTCCAGGCCGAGCTCGTTCCCCTCCGGGTCCATGGACTCCAGGATGCCGTCGCTGTAGAAGGCGAGCGCATCCCCAGTCTGCAGCGCCAGCCGCTCGCTTCCCCAGCCGGTCCGCGGGAGCACGCCCAGGATGGGACCGTGAGGCTGGATGAGCTCGATCCCGCCGTCGCGCCGCAGGAGCACGACCGGACAGTGGCCGGCGTTGGCGATCTCGACGGAGCCGTCCGCCTGCAGGAAAGCCACGGCGAGCGTCAGGAAGCGGTTGCCCGGGTTGTGGCGCCGCAGTTGGCCATCGAGGAGGGGCAGCAGCCCGGAGAGCGGCTGGCCGAGGTCGTGGAGCAGCTCGAGCAATCCCTGGATCATCGCCATCAGGAGCGCCGCGGACATCCCCTTGCCGGCGATGTCTCCCAGGGCCAGCGCCAGCGCGCCGTCGCCGCGCAAAACCGCATGGTAGAGATCCCCCCCGACGCTGAGCGCCGGCCGGTTGAAGGCGTGCACCTCGGCGAAGGGGACCTCGGGCGGCGGGCGCAGCAGGCGCGTCTGGATCGTCCGGGCAAGGGACATCTCGTGGTCCATCTTCGCCTTCTCCCTCGCCTCGCGGTAGAGCCGGGCGCTGTCGATCGCCGTCGCCGCGTCGGCGGCCAGGGATTCGAAGACCGCGAGGTCGTCGGGCGTAAAGCCGCGGCGGCTGCGCGAGCGCTCGACCAGGAGCCCGCCGATCACCTCGACGCGGCCGACGAACGACGCATTTTCTGCGAATGGGCGGTATGCCACGCGGAGGGGGGTGGCGGCGGCTTCATCGCCGACCGCCGTCCTCCCTTCCCGCAAAGCCTGTTCGAGGAGAGCCGCCGACGGGGGAGCGGCCGGCTCCGCGCTTCGCGGACAGGTGAGCCGCGTCTCCTGCCCTCCTTCCTGCACCAGGCAGAGAAAGGCGCGGTCGGCGTGCATCAGCCGCAACGCGGCCTGGAGCACCGAGTCGAGAACCTCGTCGAGCACGGTCGCGGTGTTCAGGCTGCGCGCCACGTCCAGGAGGAGATGGAGGCGGCGCACCTCCCCTTCGGCTCCGGATTGTTGGGACGCCTGCTGCAGGATGGAAGTCAGTTCGCCCTCGACGGCGTACTCTGCCGACTGGCCGAAGCGGACGACGTCCCCGGCCTTGAGAGAGCAGCGCCGGACCGGGGAGCCGTTGACGTGAGTGCCGCGCGAGGAGCCGAGATCTTCCAGGATCAGCTCGGGGCCTTCCCACTGGAGCCGCGCGTGATGGCGGGAGACGGAAAGGTCGGCGATGACGACCTCGCCCTGCGGGTCGCGGCCGATCCGCAAAGGCCCATCGGCGGGCAGGATCTCGCCGGTGAGCCTCGCGGCACCGCGGGGGACGAGCTTGAGCGGAGGCGGCATGCCTGGTCCCGGTAATTTCCTGGTTTCTTATATCACGCTATAGAATGTGGATCTTCCCATGCTCGCCGCCGGCTCCCATCTCGGGCCATACACGATCCTGGCTCCGCTCGGAGCCGGCGGGATGGGGGAGGTCTACCGGGCGCGCGATCCGCGGCTGGGCCGCGAGGTGGCGGTCAAGGTGCTGCCGGAAGGCGTCAGCGGCGACGCCGACCGCCTCCGGCGCTTCGAGCAGGAGGCGCGCGCCGCCTCGGCGCTCAACCATCCCAACATCCTGACGGTCTTCGACACCGGCTCCGAGAACGGCACGGTCTACCTCGTCACCGAGCTCCTGGAGGGAGAGACCCTGCGCGAGCGGCTGGCCGGCGGAGCGCTGCCGGCGCGCAAGGCGGTCGAGATCGGCATCCACATCGCCCGCGGCCTGGCCGCCGCGCATGAGAAAGGGATCGTCCATCGCGACCTCAAACCCGAGAACCTGTTCCTGACCCGCGACGGCCGGGTCAAGATCCTCGACTTCGGACTGGCCAGGCTGCAGCCGTCAAGCATCGCGGAGGCGCCCACGATCCTGACCGGCACCGAGCCGGGCGTGGTGCTGGGGACGGTGGGCTACATGGCGCCCGAGCAGGTGCGGGGCCAGCCGGCCGATCACCGCGCCGACCTCTTCGCGCTCGGAGCAGTCCTTTACGAGATGCTCGCCGGGCGCCGGGCCTTCCAGAGGGACTCGGCCGCCGAGACCATGACGGCGATCCTGCGCGAGGAGCCGCCGGAGCTGGCGGTCCCGCCGGGCGTCGACGCTCTCGTGCGGCACTGCCTCGAGAAGGCGCCCGGGGAGCGCTTCCAGTCCGCCCGCGACCTGGCATTCAATCTCGAACGGTTGACCGGCTCCGCCAGCGGCGCCGCGGCCGGTCCTCCCGCGCGCGCCCTGCGCCGCTCCGCCCGCTGGCTGCCGCTCCTGCTCGCCGGAGGGCTCGCGCTCCTCGCCGTGGGCTACCTGGCCGGCCGCGGCCGCGGAACCGGGGACAAGGATGCTGTCGAGGACTTCCGCTTCACCCGCCTCACCCATGATGCGGAATTGGAGCTCCGGCCGGCGATTTCGCCGGACGGCGACGAGATCGCCTACGCCTTGGGCGACTTCGCCGAATCGGACATCTATCTGCGGCGCGTCGGCAGCGAGAACGCCGTCAATCTCACCCCCGACTCGCCGGGTTCCGATCTCGATCCGGCCTTCTCGCCCGACGGGCGCCAGATCGCCTTCCGCTCGAAGCGTGGCGGCGGCAGCGGCATCTTCCTGATGGGGACGACCGGCGAGTCCGTGCGGCGGCTGACCGACAAGGGATACCATCCGGCCTGGTCGCCGGACGGCCGCGAAATCGCTTTTTCCGAAGACTCGTTCGGCTTCTCGGCCGCCGCCCGCAGCGGGTCTGAAAGCCGTTTGCTCGCGGTCGAGGTCGCGACCGGGGCGACACGCCTGCTGGTCGATGGCCAGGACGCGGTCCAGCCGAGCTGGTCCCCGCACGGCCACCGCATTGCGTTCTGGGGTATCCGCACCGGGACCTCGCAGCGGGATGTGTGGACCGTGCCCGCGGCCGGTGTACGGAAGCCGGAGGATCTCGTCGCGGTGACCGCGGACACCCATCTCGACTGGAACCCGTTCTGGTCGCCGGATGGCCGCTGGCTCTATTTCCTCTCCGATCGCGACGGCACATTCAACCTCTGGCGCGTGCCGATCGAGGAGGAGTCCGGAAAGATCCTCGGGGCGCCGGAGCCGTCCCGCCTCCCGAGCAGCGACATCCTCACCGCTGCCGGCGCGCGCGACGGCAGCATCGTCTACCCGGCCTCCGAGGTGCGCGGCGTCATCGAGCGCTACCCCTTCGATCCCGCGCGCGCCCGGATCACCGGCCCCGCCGAGACCCTGTGGGCCGGGGGAGAGCTCGGCGCAATCGATGTCTCGCCCGTCAGCGGGGAGATCGTGCTCAGCACGGTCGGCGCGCGGGAGGACCTCGTCCTGCTGCGCGCCGACGGCAAGCTCCTGCGCAAGCTGACCAACGGCCCGGCCCGCCACCGCCGCCCCCGCTGGGCACCGGACGGCTCCTCGATCGCGTTCCAGTCCGACCGAGACGGAGGCGTCTGGGGGATCTGGACGGTACGGCCGGACGGCAGCGGCCTCCGGCGCCTCTCGGCGACCGGCAGGAAAGGGGGAGATCCGGTATGGGCGTCCGACGGCCGCCGCCTCTGGGCCAACGACTACACCGAAGCATCGCCGAGCGGTTTCTTCCTGCGGCTCGGCGACTCGCGGATCGAACACCTGCCATCCGCCGGGCCCGGCCTCGAGTTCTGGGCCGACGACTGGTCGGCGGACGGCCGCTCGCTCGCGGGGCACCTCATTCAGTCCGGCCGGCCCGCACTCTACGATGTCGCTGCGCGCAAGTTCACCCTGGCCGGCACCCCGGGCGACGGCCGGGTGCGCTGGCTCCGCGGAAACCGGCGGCTGCTGGCTGCCACGGCCGCCGCGGGCCAGCTCGATGTGATCGACCTCGATCGGAAGACCTCGTCGACCGTGCTCGACTTTGCGCCGCCGCGCGGTCTGATGGATTTCGCGCTCACGCCCGACGAACGCTGGCTCCTGGTGATGTATCCGCGGATCGAAGGGGACCTCTGGCGGAGGGAGCCGCAGAGCGGCGCGGCGAGGACAGGCAGGCCGTGAGCCTCGCCGCCGGCTCCCGCCTCGGGCCGTACACGATCCTGGCTCCGCTCGGAGCCGGAGGGATGGGAGAGGTCTACCGGGCGCGCGATCCGCGGCTGGGGCGCGAGGTCGCGGTCAAGGTGCTGCCGGAAGGCGTCAGCGGGGACGCCGACCGCCTCCGGCGCTTCGAGCAGGAGGCGCGCGCCGCCTCGGCGCTCAACCATCCCAACATCCTGACGGTCTTCGACACCGGCTCCCACGAGGGCACGGTCTATCTCGTCACCGAGATTCTGGAGGGGGAGACCCTGGGCGGGCGGCTGGCCGGCGGAGCGCTCCCCGCGCGGAAGACAATCGAGATCGGGATTCAGATCGCCCGCGGCCTGGCCGCCGCGCACGAGCGCGGGATCGTCCACCGGGACCTCAAGCCCGAGAACCTGTTCCTGACCCGCGACGACAGGGTCAAGATCCTCGACTTCGGCCTGGCGAAGCTGCAGCGGCCGGAGATCGCCGAGGCGCCGACGATCCTCACCGGCACCGAGCCGGGCATGGTGCTGGGGACCGTGGGCTACATGGCTCCGGAACAGGTGAGGGGCCAGCCCGTCGACCACCGGGCAGACCTCTTCGCGCTCGGCGCGGTCCTCTACGAGATGCTGACCGGCCGCCGGGCTTTTCAAAGAGACTCGGCCGCCGAGACCATGGCGGCGATCCTGCGCGAGGAGCCGCCCGACCTGGCGGAAACCGGCAAGCTGGTCCCGCCGGGGCTGGACCGGATGGTCCGCCGCTGCCTCGAGAAGGACCCGCACCGCCGCTTCCAGTCGGCGAGCGATCTCGCCTTCGGCCTGGAGAGCCTGTCGGCAGCTTCCGGCACGGGCGCCCCGGTGGCCGCGGCGACAGGACGCCGCGGCCTTCTCCGCACCGCGGCTCTGGCCGGCCTGTTGCTCGCGCTGACCTTCCTTGCAGGGGTCCTTGCGCATCGGCAGTGGGGCCAGGGCGAGCCGCCGCGGTTCCAGCGCCTGACCTTCCGCCGCGGCAACATCGTCAACGCGCGGTTCGCTCCCGACGGTCAGACGATCGTCTACAGCGCGGCCTGGGACGGGAAGACCATGGAGGTCTTCACGACCCGCACCGACAGCCCCGAGTCACGGGCGCTGGGATTGCCCCCGGGCCTGCTCCACTCGATCTCGTCCGGAGGCGAGCTGCTGTTCGGCATCGGCCACTGGCAGGACGGCCCGCTCGTGGGCTATACGCTCACCCGGGTGCCGCTGGCCGGCGGCGCGCCGCGCCCGATCCTGGAGGCGAACCGGCCTCACTGGGTCGATTGGGTGCCCGGAGGCGAGACCTTCGCTCTCCTGCACAACGATGAGAACGGCTCGCGGGTCGAGTACCCGCGCGGCAAGGTGATCTGGCGCACGCAGGATTACGCCTGGGATCTTCGGGTCTCCGCCGCCGGGGATGCGCTGGCCTTCTGCGAATCCCGCGGGGGCTCGCACTTGGCCGTGGTCATCATGGACCGCGCCGGCAAGGTCGTGGCTCAGTCCGGCGGCTGGAGCGTGCCCGCGTTCGTCGAGTGGATCCCGCGCGGGTGCGTCGCCTGGGCGCCGGACGGCCGGGAGGTCTGGTTCGCCGCCGCCCGCCCGGGCAGGGAATCCGGCCTCTATGCCCTCACCCGCAACGGCCGCGTCCGGCCGCTCCTTCGCATCCCGGGCTCGCTCTCGTTGCTCGACATCTCCCGCGATGGCCGCGCTCTCCTCTCCCAGGTGAACCGGCGGGTCTCGCTCATGGCACGGGCTCCAGGGGAGACGGAGGAGAGGGACCTTTCCTGGTTCGACAGCTCTTCGCTGGCGGACCTTTCGGCAGACGGGCGCCGGATCCTGTTCACCGAATACGGCGAAGGCGGCGGCGCGAAGGCGGCGGTCTATCTCCGTGGTACCGACGGCTCGCCTGCGGTGCGGCTGGGCAACGGCCTGGCCCTGGCGCTCTCGCCCGACGCAAAGTGGGCTCTGGCCGGCAGCGCCACCGAGACCAACCGCCTCTTCCTCCTGCCGACGGGAGCCGGCGAGCCGCGGGCCCTGCCACCGGCGCCCATGGCCGTCGTCCAGGCAAGATGGCTGGCCGGCGGCAGGCAGATCCTCATCGCCGGAGTGGAGCCGGGTCAGGGAACGCGGCTTTACCTGCTGGACACCGGGACCGGGCGGACACGCCCGTTGACCCGGCCGGGGACCGCGTTCGGAGTGCCTTCTCCGGATGGCTCCAGGTTTGCCGCCTGGAGCGCCGGCGGCGTGATGACCTCCCCGATCGGCAGAGAGGAGCCTCGCCCCGTTCCAGGCGTGCGCTCGATGGCAGAGGGGGCGGTCCAGTGGCGCGCGGACGGGCGCGCCCTTTACATCGGCCGGTTGACGGAAGTCAGCCGCTTCCGGATCGACGAGGTCGATCTTGCGACGGGCAGACGAACGCGCTGGAAGGATCTGCGCTCCGGCTCCCCCGACGCCCTCATCTGGACGGTCATGATGACCCCGGACGGTCAGGCCTATGCCTACGATACGAGGGTCGCGCTCGCCACGCTCTATCTGGTCGAGGGGCTGCGGTAGGAATGCTTGCCGCCGGCTCCCGCCTCGGTCCGTACACGATCCTGGCTCCGCTCGGGGCCGGCGGGATGGGGGAGGTCTACCGGGCGCGCGATCCTCGGCTGGGACGCGAGGTTGCGGTCAAGGTGCTGCCGGCGGAGGTCAGCGGGGACGGCGACCGCCTCCGGCGCTTCGAGCAGGAGGCGCGGGCGGCCTCGGCGCTCAACCATCCCAACATCCTGACGGTCTTCGACACCGGCTCCCAGGACGGTACGGTCTATCTCGTCACCGAGATCCTGGAGGGGGAGACCCTGCGCGGCCGGCTGGCGGGCGGAGCGCTCCCCGCGCGGAAGGCAATCGAGATCGGGATCCAGATCACCCGCGGGCTGGCCGCCGCGCACGAGCGGGGGATCGTCCATCGGGACCTCAAGCCCGAAAACCTGTTCCTGACCCGCGACGGCCGGGTCAAGATCCTCGACTTCGGCCTGGCCAAGCTCCAGGCGCCCCTGGACGTGGCGGAGGCGCCCACTGCCCTGGCCGACACGGAGCCCGGCACGGTGCTGGGGACCGTGGGATACATGGCTCCCGAGCAGGTGCGGGGCCAGCCGGTCGACCACCGGACGGACCTCTTCGCCCTCGGAGCGGTCCTCTACGAGATGCTGACCGGCCGCCGGGCTTTTCAAAAAGACTCGGCGGCCGAGACGATGGCAGCGATCCTGCGCGAGGAGCCGCCGGAGCTCGCGGAGTCCGGCAGAGTGATCCCGCAGGGTCTGGACCGGATGGTCCGCCACTGCCTGGAAAAGGACCCGAACCACCGCTTCCAGTCCGCGAGCGATCTCGCCTTCGATCTCGAGAGCCTCTCGGCGCCTTCGGGTACGGGCGCATCCCCGGTCAAGGCGGTACGCCGCCGCGGCTTTCTCCTCGCCGCGGCCGTCTCCGGCCTGCTCCTCGCGGCGGCCTTCCTCCTCGGCATCCTCGCTCAACGGCGTTGGGAGCCGGACGAGCTCCCGCGCTTTCATCGTCTGACCTTTCGCCGGGGCAACGTCGTCGACGCGCGGTTCGCTCCCGAGGGCCAGACGATCGTCTACTCAGCGAGCTGGGAGGGAGGGCCCTACGAGATCTTCACCACCCGCACCGACAGCCCTGAGTCGCGTCCTCTCGGGCTGCCCTCCGCCCTTCTCCAGTCGATCTCGCCACGTGGCCAGATGCTGATCGATCTTGTCCAGGAGAAGGACGGCTCTCGCGTTGGGTATACCCTGGCGCAGGCGCCGCTCGCCGGTGGCGCGCCCCGGCCGATCCTGGAGGTTTCCCGCCGGGTGTACGCCGATTGGGCGCCTGACGGTGAAGCTCTTGCGCTCCTGCGCCGTGACGACGAGCAAGGGACGTGGATCGAGTACCCGCAAGGCAAGGTGCTCTGGCGCCCGGAGGGCTTCGCCTGGGGTCTTCGGGTGGCGCCGGGGGGGGATGCGCTGGCCTTCTGCGAGGCCCGGGACAGCCCGGTCCAGACGGTCACCATGCTGGATCGCTCCGGCAAGGTCGTGGCGCGGTCCGGCGGCTGGAGTCTGCCCCTCAGCGGCGAGGGGAGCCCCCGAGGGTGCGCCGTGTGGGCGCCCGGCGGCAAGGAGGTCTGGTTCGCCGCCTCCCGCCAGGGAGGGGAGTCGGGCCTCTTCGCCCTCAGCCGCGGTGGCGAGGTCCGGCCGCTCCTGCGCGTCCCGGACACGCTGGCATTGCTCGACATCGCCCGCGATGGCCGCGTGCTCCTCGCCCAGGTCCAGCGGCGGAGCTCGCTCATGGCGAAGGCACCGGGAGAGGCGGCCGAGCGGGACCTCTCCTGGTTCGACGCCTCCCGTGCGGCGGATCTCTCGGCGGATGGGCGCTGGCTCCTCTTCACCGAACAGGGCCAGGGCGGCGGCGAGCAGGCCTCCGTCTACCTCCGCGGCACCGACGGCTCACCCGCGGTGCGGCTGGGCGACGGCCGGGGCATCGCTCTCTCGCCCGACGGGCGCTGGGCCCTGGCAGGCAGCGCAAAGGGCCTGACCCTCTTGCCTACGGGAGCCGGCGAGCCGCGGGCGCTGCCGCAGCCGGCATCCGTGATCCTCCGGGCAGCGGAGTGGCTGGCCGGCGGCAAGCAGCTCCTGGTCCTTGGCACGCAGCCGGGGCAGACGGATCGGATCTACCTCATGGATGTCGGGGCGAAGACAGCGCGCCCGCTGACTCAGGCCGGGGTCCGTTTTTGGGTGTCCTCCCCTGACGGCTCCCGGATTGCCGTACTGGGCGTCGACGGCCTGAAGCTTTATCCGATCGGCGGCGGGGAACCCCGTACCCCTCCGGTCGTGCTCTTCAGGAAGGAGCATCCAATCCAGTGGCGCGCGGACGGGCGCGCTCTCTACATGGGGCGCATGGCCCCCGGAGGCTACTGGATCGACGAGGTCGACCTCGCCACGGGCCGGCGCGTGCGATGGAAGGAGCTGCGTCTGGCCGACCCGGCCGGGTTCGAGTTCCTCCTGATGGCCCCGGGCGGCGCGGCGTACGCCTACGAAACGAGCAGCTTCCTCTCCACCCTCTATCTGGCCGAGGGGCTGCGGTAGCTACATCAGCGGATCATAAAGAGGGAAGCGCTCGCAGAGCTCCCGCACCTGCCCGCGCACCCGCTCGTGCACCGCGCCGTCGTCGTGCGCGCGCAGCACCTCGGCGATGAAGTCGCCCACCTGCTCCATCTCGGGCTCGCGCATGTTGCGGGTGGTCAGGGCCGGCGCTCCGATGCGGATGCCGGAGGCGACCAGAGGCGGGTTCGAGTCGTAGGGGATCGTGTTCTTGTTCACCGTGATGCCGGCAGATTCCAGGGCCTTTTCGGCCACCTTGCCGGTCAGGCCGGCGGCAGCCACGTCGAGCAGGAAGACGTGGTTGTCCGTGCCTCCCGACACGATCCGGAAGCCGCGCTCGATCAGGCGCTCGGCCAGACGCCTCGCGTTCGCCACGATCTGCCGCTGATAATCGCGGAACTCCCCAGTCAGCGCCTCCTTGAAGGAGACCGCCTTGGCCGCGATCACGTGCATCAGCGGTCCGCCCTGGATGCCGGGGAAGACGGCGCGGTCGAGGTCCTTCGCGAACGGCTCCTTGCACATCACCATTCCCGCGCGGGGGCCGCGCAGGGTCTTGTGCGTGGTCGTGGTCACGAAGTGGCAGTGCGGGACCGGGGACGGATGGATGCCCGCCGCGACCAGGCCGGCGATGTGGGCGATGTCGGCCATCAGCAGGGAGCCGGCCTTCTCGGCGATCGCGCCGAAGCGCTCGAAGTCGATGACCCGGCTGTAGGCGCTCGCGCCGCAGACGATCAGCTTCGGCCGCTCCTCCATGGCGATGCGCTCGACCTCGTCGTAGTCGATGCGCTCGCTCTCCTTGTCCACGCCGTAGGCCACCACTTGAAAATCGCGGCCGGAGTAGGAGAGACGGTGGCCGTGGGTGAGATGGCCGCCGCAGGAGAGGTCCATGCCCATCAGCTTGTCGCCCGGCTTCAGGAAGCCGAAGTAGACGGCCATGTTGGCCGACGTGCCGCTGTGGGGCTGGACGTTCACATGCTCGGCGCCGAAGAGCTGTTTGGCGCGGTCGATGGCGAGGCGCTCGGCCACGTCCACGAACTCGCAGCCTCCGTAGTAGCGGCGGCCGGGGTAGCCCTCCGCGTACTTGTTCGTCATGACGCTGCCGGTCGCTTCGAGCACGGCGCGGCTGACGAAGTTTTCGGAGGCGATCAGCTCCAGGCCGAAGTTCTGGCGGGAGCGTTCCTCGGCAATGGCCTGGTAGACCTCGGGGTCCACCGCTTTCAGCGATCGGTAGTCGGTCATGACGTGGGGGGAGCGGGGCTCCGTCAGGCTCCCTCTCCGCCCTGGTCGGGAGGAGCCTCGGGCGTGCCGCCTTCGTCAGGCGCCGGAGCCTTGGGAGCGGTGTCCTTGGGCACGGCCTTCTTGGCGGCGGCCTTCTTGGCAGGAGCCTTCTTCTTCGGCTCGGCAGCAGCGTCGGCGGTGCCCGGCTCGGCGGCCGTAGCATCGCCGGCATTCGCGGCCGACTTCTTCGCGGCCCGCTTGGAGCCCTGGGCGCGCTCCGCCTTGAGCAACGCCTCGTCCTGAGATCGCTTCGTCAAACGCTTGTTCCGGCGTTGGCGCCGGCGCTTCAGTACTCGATCTTTCTCTCTCATGTCCTCTCCTGTCGGGGTGCTGCCGAGCCCGGTCAATTTGCCCCACGCGGCCCCGGATGTCAAGAAATGCGACAACTACAAAGGTATGTTCCCATGCTTCTTCGCCGGCACGGCCGCCCGCTTGCTGCGCAGCTGCCGCAGGGCGCGCACGATCTCGGGCCGGGTCCGGCGCGGCTCCAGCACGGCATCCACGAAGCCGCGCTCGGCCGCGATGTATGGATTCGAGAACTTGGCGCGGTACTCCGCCACCTTCTCGGCGCGCACCCGCGCCGCATCTTCTCCCGCCTTCTCGAGCTCCCTGCGGTAAAGGATGTTGACCGCGCCTTCCGGCCCCATCACCGCGATCTCCGCCATCGGGTAGGCGAAGTTGACGTCGGTCCGCAGGTGCTTGCTCGACATGACGGTGTAGGCGCCGCCATACGCCTTGCGCGTGATCACCGTGACTTTCGGCACGGTGGCCTCGGCGAAGGCGTAGAGCAGCTTCGCCCCATGCTTGATGATGCCGCCGAACTCCTGCTGCGTCCCGGGCATGAAGCCGGGCACGTCCTCGAAGGTCACCAGCGGGATGTTGAAAGCATCGCAGAAGCGCACGAACCGCGCTCCCTTGAGCGACGCGTCGATGTCCAGCACCCCGGCCAGCCAGGCCGGCTGGTTGGCCACAATCCCCACCGAGCGGTTGTCGATCCGCGCGAACCCGACCACGATGTTCTTCGCGTACTTCGCGTGGACTTCCAGGAACTTGCCGTCGTCCACCACGGCCGCGATGAGCGGCTTGATGTCGTAGGGCTTGTTCGGGTCTTCGGGGACCAGGGTGTCCAGGAGCTCGGACTCGCGGTTCGGGTCGTCCTCGCTGCGCCCCGGCGGCGGCTCGTCCAGGTTGTTGCTCGGCAGGTAGGAGAGCAGGTCCCGGATGCCCGCCAGGCAGGCGGCGTCGTTGGGCAGGGTGAAATGGCAGACGCCGCTCTTGGCCGCGTGGGTGTGGGCGCCGCCCAGCTCTTCCATCGTGACCTCTTCGTGGGTCACGGTCTTGATGACCTCGGGGCCGGTGACGAACATGTAGCTCGTCCCTTCGACCATGAAGATGAAGTCGGTGATCGCCGGCGAGTAGACGGCGCCGCCGGCGCAGGGGCCGAGGTTCGCCGAGATCTGTGGGATGACGCCCGACGCGAGCACGTTTCGCGTGAAGATGTCGCCGTAGCCGGCGAGGCTGACGACGCCTTCCTGGATCCGCGCCCCGCCGGAGTCGTTCAGGCCGATCACCGGCGCGCCGGTCTTCATCGCCAGGTCCATGATCTTGACGACCTTCTCGGCGAACGCG
>JAXDKG010000022.1:0-274742 GCA_034667225.1 Acidobacteriota bacterium | reverse complement strand
GGATCGAATCGACCTCGTCGACGATGCCGAAATTGAACGGCCGCTGGACCATCTGGCTGCGCTCATATTTCATGTTGTCGCGCAGATAATCGAAGCCGAACTCGTTGTTGGTGCCGTAGGTGATGTCCGCGCTGTAGGCGGCCTTGCGGTCGCCGTCGGGCATGTCGTGCTGGATCACGCCCACGGACATGCCGAGGAAGCGGTAGACGCGGCCCATCCAGTCCGAGTCGCGCTTGGCCAGGTAGTCGTTGACCGTGACCACGTGGACGCCCTTGCCCTCCAGGGCGTTGAGGTAGACGGGGAGGGTGGCCACCAGGGTCTTGCCCTCGCCGGTCTTCATCTCGGAGATGCGCCCGCGGTGGAGGATGATGCCGCCCATGAGCTGCACGTCGTACGGGCGCATGCCCAGAGTACGCCAGGCGGCCTCGCGGGCCACGGCGAACGCGGGGACGAGCAGGTCGTCCAGGATGGCGCCATCGGCGAGCTGCTGGCGGAACTCGGCGGTCTTGGCCCGCAGCTCGTCGTCGGAGAGGGCCTTGATCTCAGGCTCCATCTCGTTGATGGCAGCCACGTCAGGCAGCATCTTCTTGACGTCGCGCTGGTGCTGGCTGCCGAAAATCTTGGTCAGGAGTGTGTTGATCATCGAGATCTCATGTGTTGGGGAGGCTCGCGGGTAAAGGCCCGGCGGCAAGCAAATACAACCCGGAGTCTAGCAGAAAGAATTCCGCGCCACGGACACGGACACACGGACGATCAGGGACGCACACGGACGATCACGGACCCCTCCGGAGGGGGGCTCGTCCGTGTCGGTCCGTGTTCGTCCGTGGGGCCTTCTAAAGAGGCCCGCCGCCGTTGTCGAGGATGTAGACCAGAGGGTTGACCGGCTGACCGTCCTGGCGCACCTCGTAGTGGAGGTGATAGCCGGTGGAGCGGCCGGTGTTGCCGACGCGGCCGATGATGTCGCCGCGCTTGACCCGCTGGCCCGGCCGGACCTCGACCTTGGACATGTGGCCATAGCGGGTGGTGACGCCGTAGCCGTGGGCGAGATAGATCGCCTTGCCCAGGCCGCCGATCATGCCGGCGCGCATCACGATGCCGTCGGCAGTGGCCCGCACGGGCTGGCCCGGCGCGCCGGCGATGTCCAATCCCTGGTGGTCGCCGCGGCCGTGGGTGACCGGGTCGCTACGGTAGCCGAAGCCGCTGGTGAGGATGCCCTTGACCGGAGTGATGGCCGGCGTCTGGGAGATCCAGCGGGCCCGCTGGTGGAGCCGGGTCTCGACCGCCTTCAGGGTCCCGTCGATCTGGCGGAGGCGGCCCTGCATGGCCGGCAGATCCTCCATTCCGATCTCGTCGACCGGCGTGCCGCCGCCGATGCCCGCCTCAGTGGTATCACCGGCTTCGCCGAGCGTCGCGATCCCGGCCACGATGGCGAGCTGCCGGGTGCGGTCTTCATAGGAGGTGAGCTGATCCTGCAGCTTGCGGATGCTCGACTCGAACTCCTGGTTGACCTCGCGCAGCTTCTCGTTCTCGCCCGCCAGGCGGGCGATCTCGACGGGATTGGACTTGGTGGAGAAGTGGGACCAGATGAAGAACGCCGCGGTGAGGGTGAGCAGAAGAAGAGCGCCGGTGACGAGCCCGATCTGAAGGTTCGTTACCCGCCACTTGCGCAGCTTGGCATGGGCATGCGGGACGAAGATGACCGTGTGGTGCTGTCTAGGCATAGTCAACTTTACAAGAGCCGTTTCACTGCAACGTACCCGTAACCACGAGAGCTCAGGAATCGAACCAGCAGTAAGTGAATGGGTATTCTAAGGGGTGGGAGGGGAATGTCAAGAGAAAATTGAAATATGGTGGAGGCACATTAAGTAGATCTTACAAGGCAGAGAATGCTCTGCACGGAAACATAGGCATTTCTCTATTAGTTCCGCGGCCAGCCTGCCGCACTCGATATGTTTCACCGGCATTCACTCGATCATCACGGCCTGGACGGTCCAGCTCCCGGGCGGCAAGAGAGTGGCCGGGTTGCATCCAGTGGAACGCGCTGTGCAGAACGTGGAGCATGCCCACGAAGCGCAGGCTGATCCTCGGTGTGCTCGCCGTCCTTCTACTGGTCTTCCTCTACCGCGTCCTCACCGTCTATACCGTCCGTTCCGGCGAGTGCCGTCCCCGGCCGGCCGATGCGAGCCTTCACCAGCGGATCGGCTTTCCGCGGCAGCTCCGGCCTCTTTTGGTGATGACCTACAACATCGCGGGCCACGATGAGCTGACCGACGGCGATCACGTGCGGCACATCGCCGATGCGATCCAGCGCATCCACCCGGACATCGTGGCCTTGCAGGAAGTGCATCGCAAGACGTGGCAGTCGCGCTTTCACGATCAGTTCGCGGAGCTGGAGTCGCGCACCGGCCTCCACGGCTACTTCGCTCCGAGCTACGTCCAATGGGGCGGCGGATACGGCAACGCGATCCTCACCCGCGGTGAATTCGTGCAGGCGCAGGTGCATCCGCTGCCGTGCGTCGGAGAGCCGCGGACGCTCCTCGAGGCGACGATCCGCATCGATGGGGCCACGATCAGCTTCTATGCCACCCACCTGACATCGTGGGGCCGTTTCAACTCGGAGAATCGTGCGGAACAGTTGCAGTGCCTCGCGGGGGAGGTCCGCACCAGCCGCCATCCATACATCCTCGCCGGCGATTTCAACACGGGTCCGGATTCGCCGGAGATGGGGGCGTTCCGGCGCGAGAACGTCGCGCAGCTCGCAACGCAGGAGATCGGTCCGACGTTTCCGCTCTGGGATGAGCAGATCGATTACATCTTCGCCGACCACGGCTGGCAGGTCCGCGCCTCGCGAACGTGGCCGATCGAGACCTCGGACCACCTGCCTGTGACGGCAGAGCTGATGTGGAGCGGAGGACCGTCGGTGCGGGCTTTATCAGGAAGTCTTCCGTGACCTCCGGGGTGCTTCTTCGCCAATCCTTTCGGCGGCTTCGGAGGAAGATTCGTCGTACCAGCGGACGACTCGGTCCTTGAGCGCGACATGGACATGGACGGCGGCTCCCAGAGCCATGGCCACCTTGGCCATCGTCTGCAGGGTGAAATTGGCATTGCCCCCCAACAGCTTTGTCACATAGGCACGCGAGGTACCCAGGCGCCGGGCGAGCTCGGCGCGGGAGACGCCCTGCTCATCCATGAGCCGGCACACGTCTTCACCGAACTCGCTGATCGGGATGTCGACCCAGTAGTCGACGGAGGCCTGGGCCTCGTGGATGAAACGCCGGTACTTCTCCAAAGGCTCGCTCATGTCTCCACCTCCTACCTCAGGTCGAGGATTTCTACCGCGCTCCGGGCTCTGGCCAGACGATAGCGCTCCTGATGCAGCCTCGCCCGATCGATCTCGGCCTGGGGCGTTCGTTCCGCCTTCTTGAATGCGGCCGTGCAGATGATCACGGAGCCCCCGCCGTAGAACCAGATGACCCGCAGCTTCTTGCCCTTCGGCTGCTTGCGGAACTCATAAAGCCCTCCACCCAGAGCCTTGCACCAAGGCTCCGACCTGGGCGGCCCGTACTTCGGAACCGTCTGCTGCAAAAGAACCAGCATGCTGCGCGCCGCGGCTTCGTAGGACCCCTCGAGGTCCGCAAGAAAATCGAGGATCTGGCATTGGCTGCGACCATCACAGAGAGCAAGGACTTCCCATCGGTCCTTCGCCAGCCTCAGGAGCTTCATGTTAACCTCCTTGTTAACGGATCGTCAAGAGGAAAGGGCCTCACCAGGTCACCCTCCTGTCCAGGCTTCGGTACTGGATGGCCTCGGCGAGGTGCGGCGCGCGGATGGGGCCGCTGCCGGCGAGGTCGGCGATGGTGCGGGCGACCTTGAGGATGCGGTCGAGGGCGCGGGCAGAAAGACCGAGCTTGTCAAAGGCAGCGTCGAGGAGCGCCCGGCCCGCCGGCTCCAGAACGCAGTACCGGCGCAAGGCTTCGGGACCCATGCTCGCGTTGACCGGGGTGGAGGAGCCCACGCCGAAGCGCTCGAGCTGGAGCGAGCGCGCTGCCGTCACCCGCCGGGCGATAGCCTCCGACGACTCACCCGACGAGCTGCGCAGCTCCTTGAGCGTCACGGCGGGGACTTCCACGTGCAGGTCGATGCGGTCGAGCAGCGGACCTGATACCTTTCCCCGGTAGCGCTCGACGAGCTGGGGCAGGCATCGGCAGTCGTAGCGGGGGTCTCCCAGGTGGCCGCAGGGGCATGGATTCATCGCCGCGAGCAGTGAGAAGCGGGCTGGGAATTGAAGACGAGCCCGCGCCCTGACCACCGTAACGAATCCCTCCTCTAACGGCTGGCGCAAAGCCTCCAGCGTGTCGCGCCGGAACTCCGGCACCTCGTCTAAAAAGAGAACTCCGTTATGGGCGAGGCTCGCTTCCCCCGGACGGGGGCTGCTGCCGCCGCCGATCAGGCCCGCCGTGCTCGTGCCCGTGTGGGGCGAACGGAACGGACGGCGCCGGATCAGGCCCGCCGGCGGCTCGTCGGCCACCAGCGAGTGGATCTTGGTCACCGCGATCGACTCGGCCAACGTGAGCGGCGGCAAGATCCCAGGGAGGCGCCTCGCCAACATGGTCTTTCCAGACCCGGGCGGGCCGATGAGCAAGAGGTTGTGCCCCCCGGCTGCCGCGACCTCCAGCGCGCGGCGGGCCATCTCCTGGCCGCGGACCTCGGAGAGATCGGGCACGGGCTCCGGAACGTCGAGCGGCAGCGTGCCCGGATCCACGGCCGGGATCGGCTGCTCGCCGAGCAGGTGCTGGACCGCCTCGGCGAGCCCTTTGAGAGGGATCACCGGCACGCTGGCCAGGGCCGCGGCCTCGCCGGCGTTGGCCGCGGGAAGCAGCACCTCCCGGGCGCCGCGCCGGTGACCCAGGTCGGCGATGGCCAGACCACCCCGAACCGGACGGATCTCGCCGTCGAGGCCGAGCTCGCCGCAGATCAGCCGGCCCTGGAGCACGTCCTGGGGGATGTGCTCGTAGGCCACGAGCAGGGCCAGGGCGATGGCCAGGTCGAGGTGGTTGCCCTCTTTGCGGAGGTCCGCGGGGGCGAGATTGATGACGATGGATTTCGGTGGCATGTCGAAGCCGCAGTTCTTGATCGCGGCTCGCACCCGCTCGCGGCTTTCCTTCACCGCGGCATCGGCGAGCCCTACGATCTGCACCTGCGGCAGGCCGTTGTGGACGTCGACCTCGACATGAACCAACCGGGCTTCGATTCCCCATGGGGTGGCTGTGGACGCTCGGGCTAGCATTTGAAAAGAGTAGGAACGGAATTCGCTACCGAAATGTCATTCCTTTGAATCGTGAAAAGCCATTGAACGTCCTGATCGTCGCCACCAAATCCCCCTGGCCCTCGGTCGACGGCGGCCGTCTCCTGCTGTCTCTGACCCTGGAGGGGCTCGAGCGCGAGGGCTGCCGCTTCACGCTGATCGCTCCCGAAGCCGGGCCGGCGAGCGCGGCTCTGGCGCTGGCCCGGTCCTGGCGGCTTCCCCTGGCGCTCGCCCGCCACGCGCAGCCGGCTCTGCGTCAGGAAATCGAGCGCCGGCTCGCGTCCGAACACTTCGACCTGGTCCACGTGGAGCAGCTCCAGGCCCTGCCGCAGGCGGAGCCGGCCCTGCGCCGCGGCGTGCCGGTGGTGCTGCGGGCGCAGAATGTCGAAAGCGATCTCTGGAAGGCCACGGCCGCGCTCACCCCGGGTTGGAAGGGGAGAGTGTTGGCACGGGAGGCGAGGCGGCTGGCGAGGTGGGAGGGCGAGGCGGTGCGGCGGGTCGCGGCGACCTTGCCTCTCAGCGAGGAGGATGCGGCTCGCCTGCGGCAGCTGGGAGGAGGAGGTCGTGTCCGGGTCGTCCGGGCTCCCTTCCCGGAGCTCGTCCCGGGGCCGTCGGTCTTACCGGGCGATCCGCCGGTCGTGCTGCTGGCCAGCCGGGGATGGCTGCCGAACGAGGATTCGGTCCGCTGGTTCCTGGGCGAGGTCTGGCCTGCGGTGCGCGCCGCGGTGCCCGGAGCAGTCCTTCATGTCTTCGGGGGTGAGCCGGGTGAAGGTGTGGTCCACCACCCCTCTCCACGCGACAGCGCCGAGGCCTTCGCTCAGGGCTCGATCCTGGCCGTGCCGCTGCGGATCGGCTCGGGCGTGCGCATGAAGGTGCTGGAGGCCTGGGCCCGCGGCGTCCCGGTCGTGGGGACTTCCGCGGCCGTATCGGGGTTGGAGGCGGAGGACGGTCGTGAGGTTCTGGTCGCCGATGACGCTGCCGCGTTCGCCCGCGCCGTGGCGCGCCTCCGTTCCGAGGCCGGGCTGACGCAGAGGCTCGTCGAAGAGGGTCGCCGCGCCCTCCGGGAGAGGCACGAGCCCGCCAGGGTCGTGGCAGACCTTCTCTCCGTCTACGAGGAGGTACGCGGGAGTTGGCCGGCGGCGCGCTCCGAAGGCTCGTGACCGCCGTGCATGTAGAGGTCCAGCACCTTTGCGGGCTCGCCGTCGGCGCGCAGGTTGCCGGCATCCAGCCAGATGCAGCGGGTGCAGGTATCGCGGATGACCTTGTCGCTATGAGAGACGACGAGGATCGTGATCCCGGCGTTGTGGAAGGTGCTCATCTTCTTCTCGCACTTCTCGGTGAACGCCGCGTCGCCCACGGACAGCACTTCGTCCAGGATCAGGATCTCGGGCATCCAGGCCGTGGCGATGGAGAAGCCCAGGCGGGCAAGCATGCCGGACGAGTAGTTGCGGATCGGCGAGCGGATGAAATCCCCGAGGCCGCTGAAGTCGACGATCTCCTCCAGCTTTTCCTGGATGTCGCGGCGGCTCCGGCCGAGGAGCAGGGCGTTGAGGTAGATGTTCTCGAGGCCGGTCAGCTCGTGGTCGAAGCCCGTGCCGAGCTCCAGGATCGGAGAGATCATCCCGCGCACCTCGATCTTCCCCTGCGAGGGCTTGAGCACCCGCGAGATGACCTTGAGGAGCGTGCTCTTGCCCGCGCCGTTGCGCCCCACGATGCCCACCGTCTCCCCCTCCCGCACGGTCAGGTCCACGTCCCGCAGCGCCCAGAGCTTCTCGTAAGACAGGGCTCCCTTCATCCAGTGGATCGCGTACTCCTTGATCGAGGGGATGCGCTGCTTCGCCAGGCGATAGCAGAGGGACACGTTGTCGAGGCTGATGCGGACGTCGTTAGACATAGAAGGGAATACGGTCGCTGCTCTTGTGGAAGACCCAGGAGCCGAGGACGAAGGCGAGCACCGCGATCACCACGCAGACCGCGAAGTGGGAGAGGGGCGGGACCTCGCCTTGATAGATCGGGTCCCGGAATACCTCCAGGATCGAGCGGACAGGGTTGAAACGGACGACCGAGCCCATCGGCTCGGGCACGATCTCCTTGGGGTAGAAGACCGGAGTCAGGTACATCAGGAGCCCCAGGAACACGCCGACCAGCTCCACCACGTCGCTGAAGAAGACCGCGAGCGGCGACAAGAGCAACCCCGCCCCGAGGGTGAACAGGGCGGCCAGCAGGATGGAGATCGGCAGGAACAGCAGCGCCGGCGTCAGAGGGTGCCCGGTCCACAGCAGGATCAGGAACAGCGGCACCATGGCAAAAACCAGGTTCACCACTCCCGAGATCACCGTGGCCAGGGGAAACACCGCCTTGGGCACCGGCAGCTTTTGCAGGAGCTGGGCATTGCCGCGCAGGCTGTTCATGGACGAGACGATGCTCTGGCTGAAGAAGTTCCAGAACATCACCCCCGACAGCGCATAGACCGGGTAGTTGGTGATGGCGAAGCCCCGGAACAGCGAGCTGAACACCAGCTGCAGGACCAGCATCGTGAGGAGCGGCTGCAGCATCGTCCAGAGGAAGCCGATGGCCGAGCGGCGGTAGCGTACCTTCAGCTCCCGCGCCACCAGGGCACGTACCAGGTCACGGTATCGGTAGACATCCAACATACGGGCTGCTTTCTATCCCGGCTGCCCGGGGATGGCAAGTTTTACCCACGCGAAGCCCTTTCCAGCCCCTGCCTCAGAGCGAAGCCAGGGCGCGTTGAAGCTGGCCCACAACTTGCACTGCGAGGCCGCCAGACGTTGTTGTACACCGTCTCTTCTACTCAGTCTGCTGGTGATGGACAAGTAGGGCAACAGGTCATCAGCGCAACTATCTGGCAAGGAGACGCCCCTATGAGAAGTACTTTGAGGATGGCACTGGTCTCGGGCACCATCGCTCTGGGCTTGACGGCAGTCAGCGCGCGGGCAGCAGGGCCGGACCAGGAGCGGGCGCAGCGGCGGGAGGAGGCGAAGTCGATGATCGCGGCTTCGCTCCAGGAGCGGTCGGTGCGCCCCGTTCCGGCGGAGGTGATCGAGCGCGAGGCCCGCAACCTCGTGCGCAACCTCAGCGACCAGCAGGTCGACGCCCTGCTCGAGGACGGCGAGGTCGGCGCCGCAACCCGGCCCCGGAATATCACCACGTCCTCGACGCAGGGCGAGGCGCCGCAGAATGTGACAGCCCAGGCGCTCGGCGACCCCGAGTCCGACCTGCTCTTCGTCCCGGTCGCTCCCTGCCGGATCATCGACACACGGCTGGCCGGCGGCAGGATCACTCCCGGCCCCAGCGGCGTACGGCACTTCGAGGTCGCGGGCACGACCGGCTTCGAGAGCCAGGGCGGCCAGGCCGGCGGCTGCGGCATCCCTCTCGGCGCAAGCACGCCCCTGGCCGCGGCGGTCGTGATCAACTTCGTCGCCGTCGGCCCCCTCGGCCCGGGCCATTTCCGCGCCTGGGAGTTCGGCCAGACGCCGCCGAATGCCAGCATCATCAACTACACGAACGTGTCGGGCCTCAACATCGCCAACGGCGTGATCGTGCCCATTGCCGGCGTCGCGAGCGTGGACAAGGACCTGTCGATCGATGCGAATACGTCGGCGAGCTTCGTCGTGGCCGACGTGACCGGGTACTTCACGCGATTCCCTGCCGAACAGTTCCAGGGAGGCCTGAAGTCGACGGTGGTCATCACGCAGAACGTCACGCTCACCAAGATGGAAGACGTGGCATGCAAGGAGCTGAACACCTGCACCGTGACCGCCGACTCGGCCGGAACGGTCATCGTGGAGGCCTGGAGCCAGTTCGTGGCCAACCACACTGCCGGCACTCTGGACCGGGTCGCGATCGGAATCGAGACCGCGAGCCCGGTGGTCTGCAACGCCGATGATTCCGTGGATGCTTCGGACTACGAAGTCTCGGCGGCGCTCGGGACCAACCCGGACGTGGACTTCACCGTCAGCCATGGACGGGCGTTCACCATTGCCGCGGGGCAGACGACGACCTATCGGCTGAGCGGGCAGATGATCAACGGCGCCAACGTCGGCGACGCGATCGAGAACTCCCGGATGATCTGCACCTTCATTCCCGACTAAAGGCGCACGAAAGGAGCGATCATGAGCAGTATCAAAACATTCGCGTGCGCATGCCTGCTGGCCGCGGGGGTGATTGGCTCGGCGGCCGGTGCCGAGCCCGAAGGGCTGGACGCCGCCGCCGTCTCCGCGCTCCGAAACCACGCCCAGACCCGGATCGTCGAGATACTGGAGCGCCGTGCCGTGCGGCCGATCGCGCCGGCTATCGTCGCCGCCGATGCGCGGAGGCTCGCCTCCCGGTTGGATGAAGCGAAGCTCCGTGCGATCGCGGCAGGAGAGGACATAGAGGGTGTTGTCGAGGAGGCCACCCTGAAGAGCACCACCGCGGCCGCGCTCGGCAGCTCGCTCAGCGAGCTGGTGTTCGTCCCTCTCCCTCCCTGCCGCATCATCGACACCCGCTTGGGGAGCGGAGGCCCCATCGCCGCGGGTCAGACGCGGGATTTCCAGGTGGCGGGCGTCACGGAGTTTCCACCCCAAGGCGGCAATCAGGGCGGCTGTGGTGTGCCTCCCGGCTCGGCGGAGCCCAACGCTCCGGCCGTCGTCGTCAACTTCGTCGCGGTCGGCCCAGCCGGACCTGGCAACCTGACGGCTTGGGCCTGGGGCCAGCCGCAGCCGAACACCAGCGTCATCAACTACTCGAACGTGCCCGGGTTGAACATCGCCAACGGCGTGGTCGTTTCCATTGCCGGCACCAACTTGGTGCCGGCGGACCTCCACATCCGGGCAGGCTCCGCGGCCACTCACGTGGTGGCGGATGTGACGGGTTACTTCACCCGCTTCCCCATGGATCAGTTTGCGAAAACCGAGAAGTCGATCACCGTCGTGAGCGATGGCGGGCCTGTGGATCTTTCCTTGGGCGCCTGCACCCTCATCAACTCCTGCACGATCACCGCTGAAGCCCCGGGGCAGGTGATCGTCCGCACCTGGGCGCAGGTCTCGATCAACCATGGGGTCAACGTCGGCGGCGATCGGATCGCGGTGGGCGTCAAGAACGCCGACCCGACGCTCTGCACTAACAACGACCAGTCGATCAACGCCACCGACTTCGAGGTCCCGGACTCGCTCCCCGCCGACTCCGACGTGGACACGACCCTCTCCCACAAACGGATCTACGCCCAGGGGAAGGGCACCGCGACCTACTATATCAACGCCAAGATGATCACCGGAGCAGGAGCGGGCGACGGCATGGACAGCACCCGGATGATCTGCACGTTCATTCCCGACTGAGCGACTCGAAGGCGTTTCTCAACACCTGATCGTCCGCCCGCCCTTCCTCCCGGCGCGAAGCCGTGAGGAAGGGCCGGGCGAGCCTCCTGCCGGCCAGCCTCAGAACGACTCCCCAGCGCAGCGCCCTGCCGGCGTTCGCCGCCCAGCTCTCCCCCTTGTGCTTGCGCGCCCAGCGCAGTAGATCGGTCCACAGCAGCTCGAGGTTCTGACGGCCCAGGGCGCTGGCCTGGGCACCGATCGTGGCTCCGTGATGATGGAGGACGCGGAATTCCGGCTCGATTTCGATCTCCCAGCCGGCCTGCCGCACTCTCAGGCAAAGATCCAGATCCTGAGCGTACAACCGGAACCGCTCGTCGAGCGGACCAGCCACGGCCCACGCCTCGCGGCGGATGGCGAGAGCTGCCCCCGTCACCCAGCCGGCGCGCCTCGGCTCGCCCTCGGGGGTCAGCGGCCTGGCGCGCCGGTAGAGCGGCAGGCGCGCCAGCAGGGGAGGGATGCCGCTGGCGAGACCGAAGAGCCAGAGGAGCGACGGCTCGTCTCCGCCGCTCCATTGCGGGGTCCCGTCCGGGTAGTGGAGAGCCGCGCCGACCACGCCCAGACGGGGCACCGCGGCGAAGCGGCCGAGCAGCGCATCGATACCTGAGGGTTCGACCTCCGTATCGCTGTTGAGGAGGAGAAGGACATCACCCTGCGCGGCTTGGAGCCCGCGATTGGCAGCCCGGGTGAACCCCGCGGCGGATTCGTTGCGGAGGACCCTTACGGACGGGAAGCGCGCCGCCACCGCTTCTGCCGTGCCGTCGCGGCTGCCGTCGTCGACAAGGAGGATCTCGAGGCCGAGGAGGGCCAGCGATTCGAGGCAGCGGAGGGTGAGCTCGCGCGTGTCGTGGCTGGGGATTACCACCGACAGCCGGCCATGCGCGGGCGCTGCGGGCACGGTCCTACGCCTCGATCGCTTCCAGCCGCTCGACGATCTTGCGCGCCGTCATCCTCCAGGTCCAGCGCTCCGAAACCTCGGCGGCCGCCGCCTGGCCGCGGCGGCGCGCCTCGTCGCGGTTCTCGTAGACCTCGCGCAGCAGGTGCCGGAGGTGGTCGGGGTCCGGATCGGCCCAGGAGAAGCCGGTGTAGTAGGGGCACTTGGCCACGGCCGGCACGGTGCCGCGGTTGCGCAGCGGATAGGCGATCCCCTCGTGGACGAACTCCTGGTGGGCTCCCCAGTCGGTGGCGATCGCCGGCAGGCCGCAGGCCATCGCCTCCATGAGCGGCATGTTCCAGCCCTCGCCGCGGCTGACGGCGACGAAGCAGTCCGCCGAGCGGTAGAGGGAGCCGAGCTGGTAGTGGGGGAACTCCAGGTTGAAGAGGTAGGAGATCCTGCCGCCGGTATCCTTGAGGCCCAGCTTGCGGATCTCCTGCTTGACGCTCAGGGCTCCATCCCGGTTCATCACCTTGCAGAGGAGGCGCACCGGCTCGCCGGCCTTGAACGTCTCGTTGAACGCGCGCAGGAGCAGCCAGGGATCCTTGCGCTCTCCCCATTCGAAGATCGACAGGAAGACGAACTCGCCCATCGGGTTGACATGAGCCTTGAGGCCGGGATGGAAGTAGTTCGTGTCGACGCCGAGCTGGATGATGTGAACCGGCCGCTTCAGGCCCGATTCGAGGAAGCCCCGGCGGTTGAACTCGGACGGCACCCAGACTTCGTCCATCTGGTTCGCCTGCCGTACCCACTCGCGGGGGAAGCCGTCGACCTCGAGCATGGTGTAGCCGACCTTGCGGCGCCCCTGGTTGCGCTCGAAGACGTCGCCCTGGCCGTAGACCACCGTCACCTTCGGCTGGGAGGGCGGCTTGCGCCCGGCGATCACGTTGAGCCTGTAGTCGCCGCTGTTCTCCGGCTCCGGCACCGCGAAGGGAGAGCCCGCCCCGTAGACGTAGCGGTAGAGGGTGCGCACCCCCTCCTGCTCGAGCGCGCGGAGGATCTCGCGGCTGCTCATGGCATAGCCGGAGGGGAAGTTCAGGATGGACTGCCAGAGCAGGTCGCGCCGGTAGCTCCCGGTCAGCTCCTTCTCCCACTTCTTCCGGAATGCCTCCTGGCTCTTCTGGAAAAGGCGCATTAGCGCCCCCTGGTCGCCGCGGGTCGAGCCGTGCTCGTCATGCACCAGGGTGACGTCGCCGCAGACCGCCGTGTCGAAGCCCGCCTGCCTGGCGCGCAGGCAGTAATCGGTGTCCTCGAAGTACGACTCGTAGTCGAGCGCCAGGCCGCCGATGGCGCGGATCAGCTCGCGCTTGATGTATGCGCAGGCGAAGACAATCCCCTGCACCCGGCGCACGCCCGGGTATTGCCCGATGTCGCGCTCCAGGCCGCCGATCTGCTGGCCCCACATCGTATCCGGCAGGATGTAGGTACCGGCGTGGAGCAGCCTGCCGTCCGGCTGCACCAGCCGGCAGCCGACGACCCCCAGATCGGGGGCTGAATGGGCGCACTCGCGCAGCCGCTGGAGCCAGTCGTGCTGCGTGAACTCGATGTCGTTGTTGAGGAGAACGACGTCGGACTCCGGGTCCGCGGCCTCGATCCCGGTGTTGTTGCCGCGGACGAAGCCGAGGTTGCGCGGCAGTGTGAGCGTGCGGATCCAGGGGATCTCGGCCAGCCGCTGCGGCGTCTCGTCGCTCGACCCGTTGTCGACGACCATGACCTCGGCCCCGGTGAGATCGCTCTCACGCAGGGTCTCCAGGCAGCGCCGGGTCAGGGGCCACTTGTTCCAGGCGAGGATGATCAGAGTGGCTTTGCGCGGCTGGTCCGGATGGATAGATATCGACATCAGAGCGGTTCCGCCACGTCGAGCGAGTCCCAGAGGGCCTCCAGCGTCGGCTCGACCTCCGCGGGCGTCAGGGCCGGAGTCTCCTGCCAGAAGTCCGGATCGAAGGCGCCGAACGGGAGGGGAGAGAGCCCCGCGCAGATCCGCGAGATGATCAGCAGGTCGCGATGGCAGACGTGCTTCTGGATCTGCCGCAGCTCGCGCGAGCGCCGTTCGAGCAGCGCCTCGAGCGCGGTCACCCGGGCCTGCAAGCGGGAGGCCCGGGCGGCGAGAGTCTCATCCGTGGAGTCCATCGCTTTCACCAGGCCCGGCCGAGCGGGCGGCGCAGGGCCTGGACGAAGCGCCATCCCTTGGAGCGGAGGAGCGCATGGTGGTAATCCGCGAGCAGGCCCACCTCGCGCCGCAGCCGCTCGACCTCGGGGCTTTCGCCGCCGTACGACAGAGCCGGAATTGCCGACAGATCCGGCCGTTCCGCGACCAGGCGGGTCAGCCGGTCTTCCCGCTCGCGGCTCTCGAGCGCACGCAAACGCAGGTCGAAAGCCCTGGCCTCCAGCTCTCCACAGTCTTCCGCTTCCATGGTTCCTCGAATCCATCCGTAGTGCAAGTGCGAATGCGCGAAGGGCGCCGAGTATATCGCAACCGTGGGCAACCGCGGGCCCGGCATTACGCTAAGCTACGCCCCGTGGATGCGGAAAACCCCCTGGCCAGGAATCAGAAGGTCTGCGTCGTCATGCCGGCCTACAACGCCGAGAAGACGCTGGAGCGCACCTACCGCGATCTGCCTCTCGAATGGGTTGACGACATCGTGCTGGTCGACGACTCCAGCCGCGACCACACCGTCGAGATCGCGCGCCAGCTCGGCCTGCACACGGTCGTCCATCCGAAGAACCGCGGCTACGGCGGCAACCAGAAGACCTGCTATGCCGAGGCGCTCGCCCGCGGGGCGGACATCTGCGTCATGGTCCACCCCGACCACCAGTACGACCCGAAGTACATCCCTGAGCTGGTGAAGCCGTTGCTGCGGCAGGAGTGCGACGCGGTCTTCGGCAGCCGCATGCTCGGCGGCAAGCCCCTGGAGGGCGGCATGCCGAAGTGGAAGTACTTCGCCAACCTCTTCCTCACGGCCATCGCCAACGCCACATTCTATATCTTCCTCTCGGAGTATCACTCGGGCCTGCGCGCCTACAGCCGCCGCTACCTCGAAGCGGTGGACCTGGAGGCGAACTCCGACGATTTCGTGTTCGACACCGAGATCATCGCCCAGGGGGTGATCAAGGGGATGAGGGTCCGGGAGATCCCGATCGCCACGCGGTACTTCGAAGAGGCGTCCCAGATCGGGTTCCGCCGGAGTGTCGTCTACGGGCTGTCGATCCTGGGAGTGCTGTTCCGCTACAAGCTGCACAGGAAGGGGATCTACCGCTCCCGCATCTTCGCCTGAACCTCGACGGGGTAGTCCAGGAAACTGTCGAACCAGGCTACGCCCTCCTGCACGAAGGTCAGGCGCAGGAGGTAGCGGCCCGATTCGGCCGGGGCTCTCACCCGCACGATCATCCCGATCTTCCCGCCGGGTGGAACGTCTTCCGGGAGGAGCGAGCGTTCGCCTTCCACCAGGGCGCGGCCGTCCGGCGCCAGCCACCGATACGCAGCGGAGACGCGCAGGGCGCCGGCCTGAAACGGGAGACCGGAGGCCGACCAGAAAGCATCGCTGCGGTTGAGCGCTCTCATCGGAATGGCGATCTCGGAGCCGCCCGTGGCCCGCGCCGGCACGGTCGCGGAGAGGATCTCGGCCTGCGGACGGGTGAGCGCTACCGGCTGCAGAGGCAATGGCGCCGGCAGGAGCCGCCGCCCGTCGGCTCCCAGGTAGACGCGATAGCCGGCAAGGTGGAGCATCCGGTAGGGACGGCCGGCGCTGGCGAGCTGATTGAGCAGCTGCGCTTCCAACTGGATCACGTCGGCGCGTCCGGCCCGCTCTTCGGAGAAAATCCAGGCCACGCGCTCCGTTTCGCGCAGCCGTTGGGAGTAGGGAGGGTAGCGGTCCCAACCCATGTAGGGGACGAACACGAGCCTCTCGCCGGCGAGAAAGGTCGCCTTGTACGCGTCCCAGTACCAAGCGTACCCCCCTGCCAGCCCGCGGGATTCGAGCATCGGGAGAAGGTCGCGGAGCGGCTCCCTCTTGACAGCGATCTCCAGCCTGGGGGTCAGGAAGCCGCGGTCGACGAGCCAGGCTGCCGACTGCACTGTAGGGAGAACGACCGCGAGGAGCCCCGCTGCGAGGGCAGCCGAGCGGTTCCGGCGCCCCAGCCGCACCAGGGCTGCGCCCGCCAGGGGCAGCGCGCTCAGCCATGGCAGGAGATAGCGGTTGGAGCCGGCGTCCTGGGGGTTGAGGCTGAGCACGAAGAGCAGGGCCGCGAGCGGGACGAGCACGACGAGCAGCGTCTCGATCCATCGGCGCTCGCTGTCCGCGGCCGGCCGGGTGACGCGCACGAGCGCCCAGACCCAGGCCGCGGCATAGCCCAGGAGCAGGAGGGCGCCGAGGCCCGAGGCGAGCGATCCGAGTCCCGGTCCGTTCTCGGACACGAGAGGAGCTCCAAGGTTGACGCCGAAGAGCGCGGGGATGCAGTCACGCATCAGCAGCCGGAGGTTCTTGAGGATCTGCTCGCCTCCGGCGAGAGAGTAGGACGGACGCTTGGTGCCCTGGCCGCCCATCCAGAGCAGCGCGATCTTGGGGGCCGCGCCAAGCGCGAAGCCCGCTCCCGCGGCAGCGATGTTGCCGAACCGCCGGCTCTTGAGGAGACCCACGCCTCCCGCGAGCAGGAGCAGCGCGAGATAGGGCAGATACAGCTCGAAGATGTAGAAGCCGAACCCGGCCAGGAAGCCGAGCATCGCAAAGCGGCGAGGGGACGGCGCCCGCAGTATCTGCAGCGTGCGCAGCAGGTAGAGGAGCGTCAACGTCCCCCAGGCGACGATCAGGCAGAAGCCGCTGACGGCGAGCGTGCTCCAGCGCAGGAGCTGCGGGGAGAAGACGGCCAGGAGAGCCGCCGCCGCGAGCCCCTCGGTCTCACCGTAGAGGGCGCGGCCGAGGCTGTACACGGCCAGCACGAGGAGGAGGAACCCGACGACCGCCGACAGCTTGAAGGCCAGCGCGGTCGGACCGAGCAGGGCGACGAAGGGCACGGCCAGGAGACCCTCGACCAGCCCGTAGTAGGTCGCATCCCAGCTGAAGGCGGAAAGCTCTCTGCCGTCCAGGAGATGCTGGACGGCGAGGGCATTGACGGCTTCGTCAGACGTGAAGCCCGCCTCCGCGTTGGCGAGCAGGGGGAGGCGGGGGAGGAGGCTCGCCGCGAGAACGAGGAGGAGCAGGCTCAATGCGAAAAGGCGGCCCGGAGGCCGCCCTTTCATCTCACGGCTGGATGCCGTTTCAGGGAACCGTGGCAAAGTAACCGGTCACGTCGAAGACGATGTGTCCGGTACCGGGAGCAGGGTTCATCGAGTAGCGGTAGCTCAGGTCGTCCGCACCGCCGGCGTCCGGACCCAGCGGCGCGATCGCGCCGTTGGCCAGCGCCGACTCGCCCGACAGGAAGTTCAGGGTGGACACCGTGGGCTCGGAGGCTCCCACAGGCCAGAGAGTGATGTGGCCCGGCCGGTTCGGCGTGACGACGGTCACGTTCAGAGCCACCGCATTGGCTCCGACGGGGACACCGCAGGTGCCCTGAACCCGGACCGAGTGCAGGCCGTTGGCCAGGGGCGTAATGCCATCGCCGTCAGTACGGGAGTCGAAGATCCGGCAGGGGGTGATGGCAAAGAACCGGAAAGGCCCGGCGGCCTGTGCGACTTCCGGTACAGCCGTCATGAGGGTGGCCAGAGCCAGCAGGGTAGCGCTGAATACGTAGATCCGCTTCACGATGTAGTCCTCCTCCTTTTTGAAAATGATAACACAGAACGCCGTCAAGTGCACCCCCGCCGTTGCGGCCATACCGCTTTGGGCTTACTCTTCTGCGCCTATGTCGCTTCCTATGTTGCCGCTGATTATAGCCGGAATGCACCGCTCCGGCACATCGCTCGTCGCCTCCATGGCCGCGGCGGCCGGTCTGGACATGGGCGAGCGGCTGCTCGAGGCCGATCGGGCCAATCCGCGAGGCTACTTCGAGGACGTCGGTTTCCTCTCCCTGCAGCAGCGGATGCTCACGGATTCCACGCCCGCGGACGACGGCGGACACCGCGACTGGGGATGGACGGAGAGCGAGCGCCTGGACCGGACGCGGTTCCCGCTCTACCGGGAGCCTGCTCTCGCGCTGATCGAAGCTCATAGCCGTCCGAGGAGGCCGTGGGGTTGGAAGGACCCGCGCACCACGCTCGCCCTCGACTTTTGGGACGGGCTCATGCCGGATGCCCGCTACCTGTTCGTCTACCGCTATCCCTGGGACGTCGCCGACTCCATGCAGCGGCTGGGCGCCGAGGTCTTCCTCCGGCAGCCCGAGTACGCGCATCGGATCTGGGCCTTCTATAACCGCCATCTCCTCGATTTCCACCGCCGCCGCCGGGAGCGCTCTCTCCTGGTCAGCGTCAACGCTCTGATGCAGGATCCGGACCGCTTCCGGACCCTCCTCGCGGAGCGGCTCGGTCTCGAGCTCGCCGGGGAGCGCACGCGGGAGATCCTGGAGGCCGGCCTGTTGCGGACGACCGGCGGCTCCGACCCCCTGATCGGGCTGGTGGCCGCGGCCTCCCCGGAGTCCGTGCGGCTGCTGGCCGAGCTCGACGCGGAGGCCGACCTGCCGTCCACCGGCCTGTGGGAGGTCCCCAGCGTGCGGGAGCACCGGGCGCTCTCCGTCCCCGGCTCGGCGCCGGTCCGTCTCTCGGTCGTCATTCCCTGCTACGACCACGGAGAGCTGCTGATCGAGGCCGTGGCGAGCGCCGAGCGCAGTATGGCCGGCATGGCCGAGCCGTACGAGCTGATCGTGGTCGACGACGGCTCGCGGCAGCCGCGGACGCTGGAGGTGTTCGCCGCGCTCGAGGCTGCCGGCTACTTCGTCGTGCACCAGGAGAACCAGGGTCTCGCCGCGGCGCGCAACCGGGGGATCGAGCTGGCGACCGGCCGCTACGTCCTTCCGCTCGACGCCGACAACCGGCTCCTCCCGGGATTCCCCGAGGCGGCGGCGGGCGTCCTCGACGAGGACCCTCGCGTGGGGGTGGTTTACGGCGACCGCCGCGAGATCGGCCTGCGCTCGGGGCTGGTCCAGGTCCCGGAGTTCGATCTCGACATGCTCCTGACGGGCAACTTCATCGACGCCTGCACCGTGATCCGCAAGAGCGCCTGGTCCGAATGCGGCGGCTTCGACCGCAACATGCCCCACCAGGGCTGGGAGGACTGGGATTTCTGGATCTCGGCGGCGGAGCGCGGCTGGCAATTCCATCACCTGCCCGGGGCCGCGTTCGAATACAGGGTCCGCCCCGGCTCGATGATTTGGCGCCTGGCGACCCCGGAGGTGGGGAGGCCCCTGCAGGGTTACATCGTCGAGAAGCATCGGGATCTTTACCTGCAGCGCCTGCCGCAGCTCCTGATGAGGGTGCAGGCCGCCCAGCGCGAATCCCGGAGCCTTGCCGACGAGGCCGCCCGGCTGCGGCGCGAGCAGGAGGTTCTCGCGCGGGAGCGCAAGGCGCTGGGCTCTCAGCGCGACGGGTTGCTCGCGGAGCAGGAGCGCCTGCAGGCCGAGCGGGATCTGCTCTACCGGGAGCTGGGCTCCTGGAGGGAGCGCGTGGGCTTCATGGAGGAGACCGCGGTGTGGCGGTGGCGCGAGCGCTGGATTCGTCTGAAGCGTGGCTGGCGGCGGCCGTCTTGACGGTGCCGCCAGCCTTCTCGAGCTACTTACTGCTTCAGGATGTCGGCATCGATCGAGCCATTGTTGGGGTCGGCGTTCCTGACGTCGCCGAAGGTGGCGATGTGGCCGAGGCCGGAGGTGTTGAAGCCGGTAGTGTTGCCGGCGATCATGCAGTCGCTGACCCGGATCGTGGCGTTGGCGCCATCCGCCTTCACGCCGTTCACGTTCCCGAGCGCGACACAGCCATCGAGATTCAGGGTCACCCCGAGCCCGGCCGCCGAAACGGCGATGAAACCGGAAGCCAGGCTGTTGGCAGCGGTGGTGTTCTTGGCGATCACCGTGCTTTTGTCCTCGACGCGGAGACCCTGGAAGTTGTTCCGCATCTGCACGTTCTCGAGCATGGCCACGGTCGAGACGTTGGTACCGGGCTTGATGCGCATGGCGCCGCTCAAAGAACCCAGATTGTTGCGCACGATCGTGTTGGTGATGTGGAGCTGGTTGGTCAGGATCGTGGCGCTGGTGGGGACGAAGTCGATGCCGAACTGGGTGAAGTTGTTGATCGTGCAGTTCTCGATGTGCACGCTGCCGGCCGCCAGGACCTTGATCCCGGCGAGACCCGTTCCAAGGCCCTCGATGTCGAGCCCGCGGAGGACCACGTTGGCGGTATTCGGGGCGTTGATGATGATGGCGTTGGTGCCCGAGACGAGCACGCCGGCCTCGACGTGGTCGGCTATGATCGAGATGGACTTGGTGATCGTCACCCCACCAAAACCGCCGGGATCGAGGACGTTGATCTCGCCCGCGGTCGCCGTCTTCGAGATGGCGCCAGCGAAGGTCTTGCAGGGCGCCGTGCGGCTGCACGGGTTGGCGTCGTCGCCGACGCCCGACACCCAGGTGCGGGTCGCCTGAGCCTGGGCGGCGGCGCTCAGCGTGAGTAGGACAAACAGAGACAGCAGCAAGGCGCGAACGGACATTCTCTTCATGGGACTTCTCCTCCTGGAGAACAATTCAGCCCGGGTTAGAATCTACAAAGGGTACAGACCCTGAACTATAACAGAGGTGGGCGATGATCGCGAAATGTTGCAGGAGCGAGCAGCAGTGATGGATTTAAGTTGTTTGCCCAACCAGTACGCAAGGCAGCTCTCGGCGGAGGAGATCGCCACGGGGGATCACCGGGAGCTCGTGGGAGGACTCTGGGAGCACATGGGGATCCTGCAGTTCGGCTTCCTGGTGGGCCGCGGGCTGCGGCCGTCCATGCGGCTGCTCGACCTCGGCTGCGGCTGCCTGCGCGGCGGCATCCACTTCGTCCGCTACCTCGATCCGGGCCATTACTTCGGCATCGACGTCAACGAGTCGTTGTTGACCGCGGGAAGGCAGGAGCTGGAGAGGGCGGGGCTTCTCGATCGCGTCCCGGAGGGCAACCTGCTCGCCGACGGCGGCTTCGAAGGCTGGCGTTTCGGCGTGGACTTCGATTTCGCCCTGGCGCAGTCGGTGTTCACCCACCTGCCGCCGATCTGGCTGCGCCGCTGCCTCGGCGAGCTCGCCCGCTGCGTCCGGCCCGGAGGCCAGCTCTACGCGACTTACTTCGAGTGCCCCGCGGACTGGCCGGTGTCGGAGCCGCGGACCTACGCGCCCCACGGCGGCACGACGTATCCGGACCGCGACCCGTTCCACTACCGCATTGCGGACCTGCGCGAGTGCGCCGAGGGGCTGCCCTGGCGGCTGGAGCCCCTCGGCGGTTGGGGACACCCCCGAGGGCAGCACATGGCTCTGTTCGTGCGGGAGTAGGACTGCCTGCTACTGGAAGTACCCGTTCACGTCGAGGATCAGGTGGACGGTCCCCGCTCCGTTCAAAGAGGCGCTGGCCCTCAGGACGCCGCCGGCGCCCAGCGCCAGGAGCGCGTTGTTGGCCCGCGTCTGCCCGGCGCCGAAATCGATGATGGCCGTCACCGGGAGCTGGCAGCCGGGGGCGAAACGGACGTAACCCAGGCCCGTTCCTCCGACCACGGTCACGTTGAGCGACAGCGCCTTGGCATTGGCCGGGACACCGCAGATCCCCGTCAGGGGGAAGTCGCGCACCGCCCCCGACGACATGGCCGGCCCTCCCAGGGTCCCCGCCGGGTTGCGCGTGTCCACGAGGCGGCATGGGGTGAGAGTGTAGAAGTCGAGCGGCGCCGTGGCTCCGCCGCAGGCCCCGTTGCAGGGGCCGGTCCCCGGCGCGACTCCGCGCCGGCTCGGGTCCTGGCGGAACATGCCCCAGAAGGGCGTTGACGTGCGGTTGACCGGGTTCCAGGCGTGGACGACGGTGGTCGTCTGGGCCTGGATCACCTTTGCCGACACCGTCACGACCTCGATCTTGCCGTCGGAGCCGTCCGTCTCCAGGTCGGTCGCGATGACCCCGGTCAGGGCGTTCTCGGTCAGGAAGTTGAGCGCCGGGTCGTCCGGAAAGTTGTCGTGCTCCGTGAGCTCCACGCCGGCCTTCGTGAAGACCGCCACCTCGCCATTGGTCGGCACCAGGATCTCCAGGTCGGTGTCCCCCAGGACGTCCGCGACCACCGGGTCGCGGGCGCTGAGGCTCTCGCCGAAGAAGCCCTGGACCTCGGTGGAGAAGATCTGGCTGCCGTTGCCTTCGAACGCGTAGAGGTGGTGCACGGTGCTCGAGCGGCTGTTGTCCGCCACCACGATGACCTCCAGCGCCGGGTCGGCGTCGAGGTTGACGAGCGCGGGGGAGGTGTAGGACTGGCCCGAGATCGTCACCGGCCAGCCGGGTACGGCCGTGCCGTCGCACTTCCAGGCATAGACCCGCTCCAGCCGGTTGGGGAAGAAGGCGCCCGTACCGTGGACGATGTCCGGCTTGCCGTCGCCGTCGATGTCGCCCACGCTCGGCGGGCTGCTGACCGCCTGGTCGATCTCCTTCGGAAAGCCCGCCAGCTCGGTGCCGTTGTAGCGGAAGACCCGCAATCGGCCGCCGTTGTTGAGGTAATAGTCGGTGCCGGTGATGATGTCCAGCTTGCTGTCACCGTCCATGTCGTGGAGGGCCGGCGACGAGAAAACGGTGTCCATCATGTCCTTGGGCCAGACCGCGGCATTGTTCGACAGCCCGTTCTCGCCGTTCACGAGGTAGAGCTTGTGGTCGAGCGCGCCGAAGGCCACCTCCATCGTGCCGTCCCCGTCGACGTCGCCGATGGCCGGAGTGCCCATGACCGGGTCGCGCAGGCCGTTGGCCGGCCCCGGGGTGACGTCGCCCGTGAACACTTCCCAGAGCAAGGTGCCATTGCGCCGGTACGCCCGCAGGCCTCCGTGCGCCTGGTTCTGGGTCGTGACCGAGCCGTAGCCCACCACGATGTCGGGCTCGCCGTCGCCGTTGACGTCGCCCACCGCCGGGCTGGAATTGATGTCGTTGGGGAGTTGCTGCGGCCAGCCGACGGCCGCGCCCCAGGACCCGTCGTTGTTGCGCTTCACCACGTACAGCTTGCCGTTGCGCAGGCCGAAGACGATCGACTTGTAGCCAGGGGTGAGGCCGAGATCGGCGGCCACGGGCTGGCTTCCTACCGGCGGCGCCTGGTTCGGGAATTCGACCGGGAAGCCGGGCTTGACCGGCGGGGTGTTCAGGGCCGCCGCGAAAGCCGGCAGAAGGAGCAATGCCACAGCAGCCAACAGCCCCGCGGGTCGAGAACCGCCTCTTGTAAGACTCATATTGTTCTTTGAGTATACCACGCGCTCTCCAAGAGGCTGGAGGAGCCCGAAATTCCCGTTTCATGTAGGGGCGGCCCTTGCGGCCGCCCTCCGAAGGGCACCCACAAGGGGCATATGCGCTAACTTTGCCACGGCAACAACCGGCGGGTCTACCCGAGCGACTCGGGGAGAAGATTCAGTGGCTCGGGGACAGCCCCGAGCGACTCGGGGAGAAGATTCAGTGGCTCGGGGACAGCCCCGAGCGACTCGGGGAGAGGATTCAGTGACTCGGGGACAGCCCCGAGCGACTCGGGGAGAGGATTCAGTGACTCGGGGACAGCCCCGAGCAACTCGGGGAGAGGATTTAGTGGCTCGGGGACAGCCCCGAGCCACTCGGGGAGAGGATTCAGTCACTCGGGGACAGCCCTGAGCCACTCGGGGAGAGGATTCAGTCACTCGGGGACAGCCCCGAGCAACTCGGGGAGAGGATTCAGTGGCTCGGGGACAGCCCCGAGCAACTCGGGGAGAGGATTTAGTGGCTTGAGGTTCGACGTGACAGGGTTACTCGCAGCCCGCGGACACGACTTGGACCGACAGCTCGCGCGGGTCGGCCGACCCCGGGATGACGTCGGCCGGCCTCCAGGTGCGGTCGCTCTCGAGCACCAGGCGGATTCTGCGGCCGGTGCCAGCCTTGCTCAGGAAGGGAAGCGCGTCCAGGGGATAGGTGAGGGCTTCCGCCTGAGCGACCGGGATCGTGCCCAGGACGGCTGACATGCCGCTGACCTCGTCCACCGCCGTGACCTTGATGTTCATCGGACCCTGTTGCAGGGCCGGCTCGGCCGTGCCCAGTTGGAAGGTCAGGCCGCGGCAGATGAGCTGGATGCGCAGCTCCCCGCGCCTGCCCATCCAGCGGTACGACCCCTCCCAGCCATGGAAGCCCCCCGCGACCGCCTGGTTCTGGGCGTTGGCGCGAAAGTCCACGTTCCTCACGGCGCGGGTCCCGAGCTGGCCGTCCGCCACGATCGGCGCGGTTTCCGGCTCGTGGATCGCCTGCCCCCAGGCCTCGAAGAGGGGGTTGAGGATGGCAGCGTCGCGCTGGCTCACCGGCCCCTCGGCCAGGCGCACGCGGGGACTCTCGGAGGCGATCACGTGCAGGAGCATGCGCGTCGAGATGCGGCCGTTGTGGACGTCGTGAAACCAGAAGTTTCCGTCCGGGAGCGACAGCGGCGGCGAGCCCGGCGGCAGGCTCGAAGCCGCGGCTTGCAGGCTCTCCCCGAGCTGCGCGAGCTGGTCGAAGCGCCGCTCGTGGTCGTCGAAGACGTGGAAGGGCACGCGGCCCATCAACGCCCGGCGGTGCAGCCACATCTCTGCGCCGACGGCGAGCATGCAGAGGGTGAGGACCGCGGCTTTCTCGCGGCCGGTCCAGCTCTGCATGCGCTCCGCCACGGTCGCGGTGACGGCACCCGCCAGAAGCGACAGCGGCAGGAGGAGCGTGAAGAAGTAGCGGTCGGCCTCAAAGAGATAGAAGGGCGACCAGTTCCAGCGTCCGGCGCCGACCAGGAAGAGCATTCCCAGGGGTCCGATCGCGCTCAGGAGGGTCACCAGGCCGAGGCGGCTGGCTCCCCGCCGCCAGAGCGCGAAGAGTAGGGCGGCCGCGGGAGCGGCGATGGCCAGCCCCAGGCACAGCCAGAGGATCACGGTGCCGGTCTTTCCTGGATCGGTCGGGAGGCCCATGCCGGGGAAGAAGAGCCGGTAAGGGGTGATGACCATCAGGAAGGCGCCGCGGGGGAGGCCGCGGATCAGGTCGACCGTGGGGCGATGCCCGTGCATGGCCTTGTACAGAACGGTCGTCGCGAGCGTGCTCGCCGCCATGGCGATCAGGCAGAAGACGGAGAAGGCCCCGACGGGCCGCTTCTCGCCGGCCCCTCCGGCGCGCCGCCGCTCCAGCTCGTCGATGAGCATCGGCCCCAGCAGCAGGGGCATGATGCCGCCCTCCATGAGCAGGGCGAAGATGCAGCCGGCCGCGGCGAGCAGGCGCGCGCGCCTCACCCCCAGCTTGTCGCGGCAGGCCAGGGCGAGCATCGCGCCCGAGATGCCGGGAAGGCCGGCGGTCACAGTGGCCGCGATGATCACCCAGATCGTCATCGAGGACAGGCCGCAGGGGATCACATAGGCCAGCCCGGTGGCGAGAGCCGCGGAGGGGCGTCCCGAGTATTTCAGCGCCAGGAGGCCGAGGAACCAGGCGGTCAGGAGGTGCGCGGCGAAGATGGCGAGGCGGAAGGGCGCGGCATCGATGCCGAACCAAGCCGCGCTGGTCACGAACATCGCGCGGAAGAGCGGGATCACGTGCTCGTTGTGGGGCCGGAACGCCGTCGCCCAGAAGCCCGCCTTGCCTGACAGGACGTCGGCCGCCGCGTTGAGGCAGTCGAGGTCGTCGTACGCGTACGCGAGCCGGAACGTGGGATAGATTTGAACGAGGCCGACCGCGAGCACGGCCAGCGCCAGCACCAGGGCCGTGCGCGCGTAAGAAGGCATGGTCGGCGAATCCTACTCGATCTCCAGCGCGTTCCGCTCGGGGCCGCCGCTAGTCGAGGAGGACCTGCAGAGGGGCCGCCGGGATCGTCTTGATCACCTGGACCGCTCCATCGGGCTGGCGCTGGAACCAGAGCACGCGCTGGAGCCCGAGCCGCTCGACCGGGTTCGTGAACTGCCACCAGACGGCCTGGGCCTCGAACGAGCCCGTGTCCTGCTCGGCGTTGGTGAGCTCGATCCCGACCGGAAGGCCGCCGATCTCTCCCCGCGAGGAGCGGTCGCGCAGGTCGATCTCGAGGCTGCCTTGCTGAACGCGCGGGCCGGGAGGGAAGTCGAGGCCCCAGACGCCGAAGATATTGCCCTGGCTCAGGTCGAAGACATGGAGGCCGAGGCGATACGGAGGCTGCCGTCCATCTCCCTCGGGCCGAAGGACCGCCGCGCGGAACCGGATGCGGCCGCTCCCCAGGTCGTCCTGCTCCAGGTAGGCGGCTCCAGTGGAGAGGGGGGAGGTCTCCAGGCAGGCTCCAGGGGTGCCCGTGACGGCGCTGAGGACCCGGATGTCGGCCAGGAGGATGTCTCCCGAGGAACGGCCGATCGCGATGCGGCGGTCCTTGATGCAACCGAGGTCGACGTCGAGGAGCCAGCCGCCGGGTTCCAGGGTCACCGGAGCACCGAGAGCGGCCACCTCGACCCGGCTGTCCGGGCTCAGGCTGTAGAGGCGCACCTGGATCGTCCGGGGGAGGCCCGGTCCTATTCCCCCTTCCCGAACCTCCGGGCCGACCCGCACGGAGAGCGACGGATCGAGAGCGAGTACCAGGTCGTCCTGCCCGGCCCAGCGGCGGTCCCAGTGGACGCTGGCCAGCAATGGGTCGCGCCGTTCCCGCAGCTCAAAGCGGTCATTGCCCCAGCGCCTGGCGTGGGAGGCCGGATCGTACCAGGGCTCATCAGGGGCGGTACGGCGCCTCAGTTCGTCGATCTCCCTCTCCACCACGGCGTAGCGGAAGAACGCGTTCGCGGCGGCCGGGTCGTCGATGTTGCCGAACCAGAGAGGCTTGCGGAAGCGGATCTTGCGGTCGCGGATCAGATAGCCGAGCCAGTGCTGGCGCAGGCTCTCTTTCATGTCGAGCAGGACCCAGGCATCCGGCTCCACCGCGGACGCTGCCCTCCCGATGCCGATCAGCTCGCGGTCCAGCAGGACCCCATGGTGGAGAACGAGCGCCTGAGACCACAGTCCGTGCTTGAGATTGACCGCGAACAGCAGCAGCGCCGCGCTCATGGCAAGCCATCTCGAGCCGGGTCTGCGAGCTCGCCAGAGCGACGCGAGCCCGCAGGCCACCAGCAGCATGACCAGGGGCGCGGCCGTGGTGACCGCCTTGAAGTAGCCGTAGGGGAAGGGGACCATCCAGCGCTGCTGTGCCATCAGGAGCCCGCTGGTCACCAGCAGAGCGGCCGCGGCGAGCCGGGCGCGCGGCTTCAGCCGCCACCAGCCGTAGCATGCCACTGCTGCGAAGAGCAGGCCGAGCGCGTTCAGGACCGGCGCCGGAACCCGTTCCCAGCGGCTGCCCTGGCTCGCCGCCGCGTGGGACACCAGGCCGAACGCTTCCAGCGGCGTGGGAAAGACCTCGATGTTGCCCCCCAGGTCCCGCGCGCCGGAGGTCAGAGCCCCGGAGACCAGGCCGAGCTCGGCGGCCGTGCGCATCAGGGCGACGCCGTTCCACAGGAACGTGAGGCACAGGGCCCCGAGCCACCACAGGGCCGCCCGCCCGAGGGCACGCCCGTTGGGGCGCCCCAGCCAGGCCAGGCCCCAGGCGAGCAGCACGGCGGCGAGCGCGATCAGGGCGAAAGCGGGGTAGACCGACAGCAGCCCGCTGAACAGGACAGCGAACAGCGCCGCCATCCGCCAATCCGGCCGGCGGGCTCCTGCAATGCCGAGGATACCGAAGGCCATCACGACGGGCAGGAAGGCGAGGGCCACGGCCTGGGACACGAAGTTGTCGTAAACCGGCCAGAGCAGCAGGTTGTTGGCTGCCACCAGCCCCGCTGCCAGCACCCCGGCGGCCCGGCGGAAGCCGAGGGCGCCGCGCGCCAGCACGTACGCCGAGCCCGCGGTCAAAGCGAAGAACAGGGCCGGCACGATCGTCAGCAGCTCATGGCTGCGTTTCCCGGTCAGCAGGCCCAGGAGGCCGACCAGGTAGACGTCCCCGGCGCGCAGAAGACCGAGCTGCAGGCGGACCCAGCCGAGATAGGGCTTGCCGGGCTCGAGCTCGGGCAGCGGGCTCAGGGGAGCCGTCTGCAGGTACTCCGAGCGCACCGCGTAGGAGACGCCGTCGATCGTCCCTCCGACCGTCGTCAGATAGCCCAGGGAGAGGAGGGGACCGATGGCGAAGGCGAAGGCGAGCAGGCAGATGGCCAGCACCGGAGCCGAGCTGCGCGGCCAGCGGCGCAGGCGCCGGTCGAGAAGAGTCAGGACCCAGCCGGCCGCGGCGAGGACGACGAACAGCCAGAGCACGTCGCGCAAAGCGGAGCCGGCATAGTGGGCGACGGCCGAGATCAGCGAGAAGCCCAGGAAGGGCGCGATGAGCGGCAGCAGGGGCAGGTATCGCTGGGGCAGGAGCGGCCGCGCCACGAGCAGCCCGCATCCCCAGAGCAGCCCGGCGGCGGCGACGACGATGCCTGTCAGTGAGGCGATCACCCCGTCTAGGATATCAGGAGCGCAGCCAGCGCTTGCGCAAGGCCCAGAAATACCAGTGCAGGTACATGGGCAGCCAGGCGGCGAGCCGGAAGCGGCTCTCGCCCTCGGTGCGGTCGCGCCAGGTGGCGGGGATCTCTTCCACCCGCTCGCCGGCGAAGTGCGCCTTGACGGTCAGCTCCATGCCGAGGCAGAAGCCCGCGGTGCTCTCGATGGGCGTCCGCGCCAGGAAGTCGCGGCGGTAGGCCTTGAAGCTGTTGGTCGGGTCGCGGGTCGGCAGGCCGGCAAGCCAGTGCAGGGAGACGCCGGCCGTCCGGCTCAACAGGCCTTTGAACCAGGGGCCGCCGATCTGCTTCCCTCCCGGCATGTAGCGGCTGGCGCAGACCACGGCGGCGCCTGCCTCGGCGCGCGCGACCATCTGCTCGACGATCCGGTAATCGTCCGACAGGTCCACCATGGAGACGAGCACGACCGGCGCCTCGGCGGCGCGCATCCCCGCCTCGATCGCGTAGCGCACCCCCCTGCCCAGCGTGTTGTGCACGAGCCGGATCCGCGCAGGCTTGGCTTCCGCGGGCAGGGCGGCCAGCGCCGGCAGGGTCCTGTCCTCGGGCATGTCGTAGCACACCAACAACTCGTAGCCCGGCGGCAGCTCCGAGAGGACGGCGCGGCAGAAGGGGCCGATGTTTTCGGCCTCGTGGAAGACGGGGACGACGACCGAATACCGAATCATGGCTTGCGCCCCCAGGTCACCACGAATGTGCCGAACCAGCGGCCGAGCCCGGACTTCTCCCATAGCCAATCGGCGCGGTTGTAGAGCGGCAGCAGGGAGTCGAGCCCCTTTGGAGCGACTGCCCGGTAGGGGATGTCCGACTGGCCGCGCTGGCCGATCGCCGCGAAGCCGGCCTGCTGGAAATCCCGGCGCAGCACCGAGGGCAGAAGGGGCTGTTCGTCCGGGCTGACCCCCTCGGTCTTGTAGAGAGGGCTGCGGGGATGCCGGAAGAGCAGCATGGCCGGATGGAGGAGATTGGGGTCGAAGGCGAAAGCCCACCCTCCCGGCCGTAGGACCCGCAGGGCTTCGGCCAGGGCTGCTTGCCGGTCGCCGAGATGGTGCAGGACGCTGCTGAAGGCGGCGACGTCAAACGTCCCACTTCTTACTGGCAGGCGGCAGGCATCCGCCTGCATCCACTCACTCTCGAACCGCCCCCGCGCCAGCCGCAGCGACTCCAGGGACAGATCGAGCCCGACATAGAGGGAGCTGCGGTCGATGTAGATCTGGCGGGACTGCCCCGTGCCGCACCCGACGTCCAGCACCCGCAACCGCTCGCCCGGGATTGCCGAGGCGAAACGGGAGGCCAGCGTCTTCCAACCGTGGTCGGTGAAGGGATTGAAGTCGCCGTGCTCGTGCACGAGCCGGTCGAAGACGGCGCCGTCCTTCGTCCCTTTCAGATCCGTCCCTCCGCGACCTCGCGCTCGATCCAGGGGATGACCTCGTCCAGGACCACGGACAGCGGCGTGTCCGCCTCGAAGCCCAGGACGTCCCTGGCCTTGTCCGTCTTCGGGATCCGCATCTGCACGTCATGCTCATAGGGCGGATCGGAAACGTAGCGGAACGGCTCGCCCTCGCCGCGGATCTTGCGCCACACCAGCTCGGCCAGCTCAAGCACGGTCGTCGCGGCCGGCGTCGAGAGGTTGAAGTCCTCGTTGAGCGCCGCCGGGTGGAACATCACGGTGAGGATCCCGCGCGCGAGATCCCCGCCGTAGGTGTAGCAGCGGACCTGGCCGCCCTCACCCAGGATGTGGAGCGGGTCCTGCCCCTTGAGCACCTTCTGCACGAGGTCGGGAACCACGTGGCTCATGGCCAGCTTGATGTTGCCGCTGGGCACCTCGCGGTCGCCGATCGCCCGGCCCTCGCCGATGCCGACGCAGTTGAACGGGCGGCAGATGGAGTAGGGCAGCTTGTACTGCTGCCAGGCACCCTGGGTGAAGTACTCGGTCGCCAGCTTCTGGAACCCGTAGGTGCTCGAAGGCGGCGGGCACTGCCGCTCGTGCCCTTCCGGGCTCGGGAACAGGGTCGCGTTCTCGTAGACCATGCTGCTGCTCAGCACCGTGATCTTCTGCAGCTTGTGGTGCTTGTGGGCATGGATGGCGGCGTCGAAGGCCGCGGCCGTGATGCGCTCGTTCTCGGCCAGCAGGTCGTAGGCGTACTCGTGGAAGTACGAGATCCCGCCGATCCGGGCGGCGCAGGCGAGGAAGTGGTCGCAGTCGGCGAGCAGCTCCCTGAGCAGGTCCACATCCCTGGCGTCCGCCTTATGGAAATGGTAGTTGGGATGGCTCTGGAAGCTGCGCTCCACGGCGCCGTACTTCGAGTAATTGTCGATGCCGACGACCTCATGGCCGGCCTCCAGGAGCTGCTGTACGACGTAGCCTGCGATGAAGCCGGCCGAGCCGGTGATCAGGACTTTCAAGGTTCGGACTCCAAGTCAGCGAGGAGCGAAGACGACGGAGAGGATGTCGTCCTCAGGGAAGTTTTGTGAGGCGGGGACGGGCTTGCCCCCGAGCGTCCGGCAACCGTAGCCGAGGGCTTCCATCTCGGCGAGGAAGGCGGCCGGGCTGCATCCGGCCACGCGGGCGAGCTGGCTCGGGTTGAGCTCGGCCAGGATCGTGGGCCGGTCCTCGCGCAGGATTTTGCTGGCGCCGCGCAGCGCGAGAGGCTCGGCGCCCTCGACGTCGATCTTGATGAAGGAGACGGGGCGGCGGATCGGCTCCGCATCCAATTGGATCACCGGCACGTCGACGATCCTGCCAGGAGCGTCCGACGCGGCGGCCTTGTCCTTCACCAGGTAGGAGCCGCTCAGGTTCAGCGAGTCGGCGCCCACGAAAAGCCCCAGCCGGCCCGGCTGGTCGGCGACCGCGGCCCGCGCCACGGCGACGCGGTCGGCAAAATGGTTCTCGGCCACGGAACGCTCCAATAGGTCGGCAATCCTGGGGTTGGGCTCGAAGGCGTACACCTTGCCGTTGCTGCCCACCATGGCCGCCAGGTTCATGGCAAAAAAGCCGATGTTGGCGCCGATGTCCAGCACGGTATCGCCGGGGCGGACATGCTGGCGGACAAACTCCAGCTCCTCGGTCTCGTACCGGCCGCGGAGAACGCCCATGCCCACGACCTGGTCGGAGAGGTCGATGAACAGCCGGAGCCCTGGCGAGATCTCCCGGATGACGACCAGCGACTCGTTGGTCATGGCGAGATCCGGGTTCTTGTCCCGGAATTCCTGCGAGGTCATGAAGTCGACCCGGAGCTGCCGCACCGATTTCCAGGCGGCCATCTTGTCCGCTACCCGGGCTTCGTTCTCGGGCTCGCGGTCGAGGAAGAGGCGGTAGCCCCAGAGGACGTGATCCCGGGTGGTCGGCAGCTCATCCGGGCCGGTTTGATTGCGTCGCCAGAAGGGTTTCATGCCGGGGCTGATGGAGGAGATTGCAGACAGCTCCAGATGTCGATGACCGCCGTGCCCTCGATCGGCGGCAGCTTGCGGTAGCACTGGTGCGGCGTGGCGACGAAGAGCACGTCGGCCTCGGCGAGCACGCGCTCGAGCGGCACCAGGCTGGAATCCTTTACATAGGGATCGGTGCACAGGACCGACCGCGCCTCCAGCATCAGCAGCTTGCGCAGCTTGTAGCTCAGCGAGTCCCGGGGATCGTCGCTCTCGGCCTTGAAGGCCATGCCCAGGATGCCGGCGGTCATCTGCCCGAGGTCCATCCGGCCCTTGGCGAGGCCGATGAGGTGGCTGGGCAGGCCTTCGTTGACCAGCATGGCGGAGTGCCCGAGCATGAAATGGTTCTGGCTGAAGGCGGCGAGCTGCATGGTGTCCTTGACGAGACATGGGCCGGCGGCGAAGCCCGGCCCTGGCATGCCTGCCATGCGCGGATAGTTGTGGCGGCAGCCGTGGAGGATGCGGTCGAAGTCCACGCCGCAGCCGCTGGCCAGCATGAAGAACTGGTTGACCGTGGCGAATTGAATATAGCGCCAGGAGTTCGTCATCAGCTTGCAGAGCTCGGCTTCCATCGGCTCCATCTCGACGAATTCGGGCGTGAATCTGGCGAAGAGGCCGCGCACGGCGTCGAGCGTCTCCGCCTCGAAAGCGCTGATGATTTGCGGCAGTTGCCGGAACTCGCGCAGGCTGTAGCCTTCCGCCACCCGCTCCGGGCAGCAGGCGACCCGGATGCTCAGCCCCAAGCCGGAGAGATAGCGCTGGATCCTCTGGCTCGTGCCGGGGAAGACGGTGCTGCGCAGGATCAGAATCTGGTCGTCGCGCAGGTGCTCGCGCGCGCTTTCGAGGACCCGGTCGATGGCGACGAAGCTGGGGTTCAGGTGCTCGTCGAGGGGAGTGCCGATGATCATGACCAGAAAGCGGCACTGGCTCATCAGGTCGGCCTGGTCCTCAACGGCCAGCCGCCCCGTGGGCAGGACGCGGCGCAGGACCTCGTCGGCGCCCTCCTCGGTGAACGGCATCTCGCCGGAGCGGATCTGCCGTACCTTCGCGCTGTCCTTGTCGTAGATGACGGTCCGCAGCCCCGAATCGGCACAGATCAGGGCGAAGGGCAGGCCGACGTGCCCGGCACCGCCGATCACACAGACATCATAGGAGAAAGGGCTTTCCGTCATTGATTCCGGCTCAAAGGGACGCGGATTGTAGCATGAGGGCACGGACGATTCCCTCGGCTCCTTCCGCCGGAGGAACGAGTTGGCCTGACGTCAGCCGATCTCCCACGGCGCCGAGATCAAACGCTATCACCGGCACGCTGGCCGCCATGCATTCGTCGAGGACGAGGCTGTAGGACTCGGGCACGATCGAGAGCAGCAGGGCCAGGTCTACGCCATCCTGCCGCAGGAGACGGGGGAGGGTGCCGTTCCGGTAGTAGCCGCGTATCCGCACGCGAGGAAGGCGGCGCAGCCGGGTCAGCAGCTCCGGATCGCCTCCGCCGTAGACGGTCCAGCGCAGGTCGACCCGCTTGGCGACTTCCTCGAAGACCAGCGCCCCTTTGTGCGCCTGAACCCCTCCGATCAGCGCGACATGCCGGACGGGGCCTGGTTTCCGGGGCGGCAGGGGAGCGATCCCGTCCGTCGGTGGCACGATCCGCTGCCTCTCGGGAGGGAGCCCCGGGAAAAGCTCCGCATAGGTCCGCCGGAGGAAGTCCGAGGGGAAGATCAGATCCGCGCTCGCCAGCAGCTCGGCCGCGATCGCTCTGCGCTCCGCCTGGTATGCGTCCTCCTGCTGGAGGCAGCGCCCGCATCGGGCAAGGTCGCGCGAGTACCAGCAGAAACGGAGCTGCGGATGCTCCAGGAGGTGGGGACGAGGGCAGAACGCCGCGAAATCGTGCAGCGCGAGGGTCAGGTCCAGATCCTTGAAACGAAGGAGGGAGCGGAGAGGGAGGCCTGCCAGCCCCTCGACATGGAGGGATGTGGCTCCCAGCAGCTCGATGGCAGACCGCACCGCCCTCTCGAGCTCGTCATCCAGGGTCACGGATCTCCCCTGGACTTCCAGCCGCCATCCGCCCGCCTCAGGGTAGAGGAGGGCCGTGTCCGCCTCCAGGCTCCTGAGGAGATGCGCCTGGACTCCGCCCAGACGGGGGGCCGGAGGCGTAGCTGATAGATGAAGGACGGGAACGGGCGCGGGCCGCCAGCCTGGAGGAGCCGGGGGGAACGAGCGTCTCCTCCGCGCTTCGGCGAGCCGGTCGAGCGTCCGGTCACGGACCGCCAGGAGCCCCTCCGTCCGCAAGACCCGCCAGGCTACCTTCATCGCAGCACCTGCTCGTAGACCGCTTCGATCTCCTCGGCGTGCTCGTCCATCCCCTTGACCCGGGGCAGGGCGGCAGCCCAGCGGTCCACGATCTCCGGCTCCGCGATCAGGCGCTCGATCCAACCGCGGAGCGAGGCCGGGTCCTCGGGATCGAAGAGCGCTCCATACTCCATCTCGGGCAGGGCGCCACGGTCGCTCGCCAGCACCGGCACACCATGGTGCATGGCCTCGCGGGCGACGAGGCCGAACGATTCGAGCCCGAGCGAGGGCACGATCAGCACATCCATCTCCGCGAAGATCGCGGGCTTGCGCTCCTCCTCGAAAGGCGGATCGCCCCAGACCGTCAGCGTCGCTCGATCGATCCCGGCAAACGCGGCCCTGGCGACGTGCATCCCCTTGTGCGGCAGGGAGGAGCCGATGGCCCCGAAGCGCAACGGCCTCCCTCTCTCCCTCTTCAGCGGCGGCGTCAGCTCCACGCCGTAAGGGATCACGAACACCCGGTCCTCGGGCTTCAGATAGCCCAGCTCCAGGTAGCTCCGGTGGATGAACCGGGACCCCATGACGAAGGCGTCCGCCTTCCGCAGCACCCCTTTCATCTCGGAGAAGCGGTAGGCATAGAGCGCCCGGTTCAGAGGGAAGCGGGTCAGCGGACGGCAGGCCGCGCACTTGGCGAGCCCCGGCCCGCTGCACAGGCGGCCCCAGGCATCGAGGAGGTTGACCCGGGCGCAGGGCTGCCACCAGTCCTGGAGCTGGAAAAGGATCGGAATCCCCCGCCGAGCCGCAATTCCGACGAGGGAGGCCACATGCCCGGCCAGATGATGGACGTGCAGGAGCTGAGGGCGGACCTCGTCGAGCAGGCGCGAGAAGTCCGCCTCCATCCCCCGGTCGCGCAGGGCATTGCGCGAGAGCGGGTCGCGCTGCTTGAAGTTGTTGACGATCAGCCGGACACGGGCGCCGGTGTCGAGCAGCTCGACCGCATCCCCCTTGGCCCGCTCGGGATCGGCGATGCGCGCGTAGACCGTGACCTCGCTGTGACGGGCCTGCCGCCGCACGAGCCCGGCCGCATAAAGCTCCGTCCCAGCCGAGTTCCAAGGAGGCCAGCCATGTACGAGGTGCAGCACCCTCCGAGCAGTGTTCCGGGCTGGGAGGATCTGCGACACCACCCGCTCGCGCAGGGGGCGGATCGGGTCCTCGCGGATGAACTGGGCCACGGTGGCCAGGTACTCGGGATGCAGCCGCTGCATCGCCCGGTGGGCCGACTTGACCCGCCTGCCTCGCCGCGTCCCGAAGCTGCGCTGGCCCTCATGAAAGATGAAGGTGGCATCGTCCAGGACGTGCGAATAGCCCGCCTTGAGCGCCCGCATGCAGAGCTCGCTCTCCTCGCCATACCCCTCGCCGAAGCTCTTTTCGTCGAGGAGGCCGATCCCGTCGAGCACCTTCCTCTTGATATAGAGGCAGACGCCCACGCCGGTCGGCAGCCGCGGATAGGCCCGTAGCGAGCGCTCCTCGACCAGCCGGCCGAAGCGGTCCACGTCCCAGCCAGTGGGGAGGGCGTTGGTCTCCAGAAAGCGGGGGAGGGAGCAGATGGTGGCGCTGTTCGAGAACGGCGTGACCGTCCCGATCTCCGGAGCCGAGTACGCGGCCTCCCGGAGCTTGCCGACCCAGCCCCCCGTCACCTGGGTGTCGCTATTGAGAAGGATGACGTCCCTCTCCGAGGCGGACATCCCGCGGTTGACGCTCACCACGAATCCTCGCCGTTCGGGATTCTCCAGCACCATCGCCTGCTCAGGAAGCCGAGGCATCCCCGGGGGCTGGGGACCGTCGAGCACGACGATCAGCCGGTGTTTCTCCAGGTCAGTATGGGCGAGCAGGGTCTCCAGGCAACGGGCGAAGGACTCGGGAGCCCCCGCGACTGGCACGATCACGTCCACGGGTCCGAGCGGTCGGTCGGGAGGGACCCGGGAAGGGTCTCCCTGGAGCGGCAGGGGAACGGCACGCATGGGCGAAAAGCACGGTATCACCGTTGTGCTACGATCCGCGCCCGATATCGCCATGAAAGCGGCATGAAAGCCAATACCGAGACATCCCGGAACGCACTCAAGCTGAGTGTCGTCATCCCCGTTTACAACGAACGCTTCCTGGTAAGGGAGCTGATCGAGCGGGTGCTCGCGGTGCAGGTGCCCGGCATCCGCGAGCTGGAAGTCGTCGTCGTCAACGACGGCTCCAAGGACGGCACCACCGAGGTGCTCCGCCAGGTCGCGGCCGAGCATCCGGACCGGATGCGGCTCTTCGAGCAGCCCAACCAGGGCAAGGGTGCCGCGATCCGCAAGGGTATTGCCGAGGCCAGCGGCGACCTGATCCTTTTCCAGGACGCCGACCTGGAGTACGACCCCAACGACTACGGCCGCCTGGTGCGCCCGTTCCTGGAGGACGGCGCGGACGTGGTCTACGGCTCGCGCTACCTGCCCAGCGACCGGCGGCGGGTCCTCAACCACCGCCACTCCCTCGGCAACAAGATGCTCACCGCCATGAGCAACTGGTTCACCGACCTGAGCCTGACCGACATGGAGACCTGCTACAAGATGTTCCGGGCCCCACTGCTCAAATCGATCCCGATCCGCTCCAACGACTTCGCCATGGAGCCCGAGATCACCGCCAAGATCGCCAAGCGCGAGTGCCGGATCTTCGAGGTGCCGATCAGCTACCTCGGCCGCACCTACCGCGAAGGCAAGAAGATCGGCTGGAAGGATGCGGTCAAGGCCTTCCGCGCCATGTTCAAGTACTGGCTCCTCGACGACCTCTACACCGAGGACGAGTACGGCTCCCACATCCTGCACAGCCTGGAGCGGGCGCAGCTCTTCAACCGCTGGATGGCCGACAGCATCGCTCCCTATGTGGGAGCCCGGGTGCTGGAGATCGGCGCCGGCATCGGCAACATCACCTCCTGGCTCCTGCCGCGCGACCTCTACGTGGCGAGCGACATCAATCCGCACTACCTGCACTACCTGCGCAACCTGTCGCTGGGCAAGCCCTATCTTACGGTCGATCGGATCGACCTGGAGGACTCCGCCTGCTTCGAGCCCTGGCGCGGCAAGTTCGACACCGTGATCTGCCTCAACGTGCTGGAGCACGTGCGCGATCCGATGCAGTCGCTGCGCAACATCCACGACGCCCTTCAGCCGGGCGGAAAGCTGGTGCTCTACGTGCCGCAGGGGCAGCATCTCTACTCGTCGCTCGACGAGGTGCTCGGCCACCGCTGCCGCTATGACAAGGAGATGCTGGGCCGCGAGCTGCGCGAGACGGGCTTCGAGGTGAACCTGTTCCGCGATTTCAACCATTTCGCGGTGCCGGGCTGGTTCCTGAATGGCAAGCTCCTCAAGAGGCGGCACTTCAGCCGCTCGCAGCTCAAGGTCTTCAACATGATGGTGCCCGTGCTCCGCCGCCTGGATCCCTTGATCCCCGGCAAAGGCCTGGGCATCATCGCAGTTGCCACAAAGGCCGGAAGCTGACACGGACGAACACGGACGAGCACCGACCTGCACGGACAGCCAAAACCCGGAGCCCTTGTCCGTGAAAGTCCATGTTGGTCCGTGTGTGTCCGTGTTCGCCTTTGCTCTTGCCGTCTGGATGGATCTCTCGCCCCTGCACGGGTTCCACAGGGCCGACTCGTTCATCCCCATCTTCGAGGGCCTCTACCGCTGGACCCCGTTCTTCTGGGAGCAGAACCGCTTCGGCCAACTGATCCCGCTCCTCAGCCTGCCGATCCACTCGCCGTTCGCCAACCTGCTCTTCCAGGTGGGGCTGCGGCTCTTCGCGGTCACGGGCTCGTTCTTCCTGCTGGCCCGGACCGTGGTGCCTCGGCCGTACTGGCCCGCGGTGGGAGCACTCACGCTCGCGTTCTGGATCGGTTGCAAGGACATCGAAGCCCACGCCTTCATGCAGATGCAGCCCTCCGGGCAGGCGGTCGCGCTCGGGCTGGCCGGGCTGCTCCTGCTGGAATCGCGGTGGCGAGTGTTGGGGCTCGGGCTGCTCCTGCTGGCCTTCTGGATCTCCCTTACGGCTCTGTTCTGGCTCTTCCCCCTGGCGCTGGTGCGCCGGAGGAATCCGCTGGTCCTCTCCGCCGTGGCGCTCTCCTTCGGGGCCAGTCTTCTCTTCTCGCGGCTCTCGATCTACCGGAGCGCCACCTCGTTCTCCGCGGCCGATCTCGCGGACTGGCCGCTCGCTTGGCGGACATTGACGGAGAAATCGGTGGACTATCTCTCCCTCCCCTTGGTGCTGGCCGCGCTCGGATTGCTCATCGCCGCGCTGGTACTGCGCCGGCGACTGGCCGTCTCCGCCGGACTCACCTTGCTGGCCGCGGGCCTCGGGGAGCTGATCGTCATGGGGACGACCTACTGGGCTCAGCACAACGGTTGGAGCATCCGCTACGTGGCGGAGGAACTGCTCGTCATGGGCATGCTCGCGCCCGCGCTGGCCCTGATCCTCCTCCTGGAGGGGAGGCCGGAGCGCTGGCACCGAGCCGCAAACGCCCTGGGGCTCGCCACGCTGCTGCTCGTAACAGCCCTGCGCTATGGCGCGCCCTCCCCAGCCCGGGCGCGGGCCGCGCTCGATCGGTTCGGGGCACATACGGACGAGATCCTGGCCTCGGGCTCGACCCACCTGCTCGGAGACTATTTCCGGACCTGGCCGGCAGCCTTTCACGCCAACGTCGTCCGCTGGGAGCATGGGGAGACGACGCCTGTGTGGGTGATCTCGCTCAGGTCAGGCCCGACCGAGCCCCTGTGGCGGCCCAAAGACTGGAGCGGAGCGCACATCGCCGTGCTCCCAGGCGACGAGGCCGAGGCTGAGCGGATGCGCCGAAGGTACGGGCTGCCCGGCCCGGATCTTGCTATAAGCTCCCGGCCATGACGAGCACTATTTGCATAACAGGAGGAGCCGGGTTCATCGGCTCTCACCTTGCCAAAGCTTTTCTCACCCGCGGAGACCGGGTGCTGATCCTCGACGACCTTTCCGGCGGGCGCAAAGAGAACGTACCCGACGGGGCCGAGCTGCACGTTTTCGACATCCGCTCGCCCCAGGCGGCGGCCCTGGTGCGGGAGAGCGGGGTGGACGTGCTGGTCCATCATGCCGCGCAGATGGATGTGCGGCGCTCGGTGGAAAATCCCGCCTTCGATGCCGACGTGAACATCCTGGGCAGCCTGAACCTCGTGCAGGCGGCGCAGCAGGGGGGCGTCAAGCAGGTGCTCTTCGCCTCGACCGGCGGCGCCATCTACGGCGAGCAGGACTACTTCCCGGCCGACGAGCAGCACCCGGCCCGGCCCGTTTCGCCCTATGGCGTCTCCAAGCTCTCCTTCGAGCGTTACCTGTTCTACTTCCACGTAGCCTACGGCCTCAACGCCACCTGCCTGCGCTACGCCAACGTCTACGGCGAGCGGCAGAACCCCCACGGCGAGGCCGGGGTGGTCGCGATCTTCCTCAGCCGGCTCCTCGCCGGGCAGGTTCCGACGATCAACGGCCCGGGGCTCCAGACGCGCGACTACGTGCACGTCTCCGACGTGGTGAGGGCCAACCTGCTGGCGGTGGGGAAGCCCGGCTTCCACATCTACAACGTCGGCACTGGCGTCGAGACCTCGGTCGTGGAGCTCTACCGCGAGCTGGCCCGCGCCGTGGGCACCGGCCTGGAACCCAAGCACGGGCCGGCCAAGCCGGGCGAGCAGCAACGCTCGGTCATCGACGCGCGGCTGATCAAATCGGAGCTCGGCTGGCCCGACCCGCTGCCGCTGCGCCAGGGGATCGAGCGCACGGCCGCCTGGTTCCGCCAGCGTGCCGAGGCGAGCGTGCCGGTATAAGGAACTTTCCCCGGCCAGCACCTCTCTAATCAGGTTAGGAGCGCTCCTGGACCCCGACCTCGGGACGGCCCGCGGGGGGGACGATCAAAACCTGATTTTTGGAGGTGCACGGCAATGTTCGAGCACTCGCTGATCGGTCTGGAAGAGCGCAAGAAGTCCCATCGCGGCTGGTTCTCCCTGCCCATGGCCATCGCGATCCACCTGGCGGCCTTTGGGACGTTCACGTTCGCGAGCTACTGGGACGTGGCCGAGGTGCCGGATCCCCCGACCATGGACATCTTCTACGTGGCCCTGCCCCCGCCGCCGCCGCCCATTCTCGGCACTGGCAAGCCGCCGACGGCGACTGCCGTCAAGCCGACGGAGGTCAAGCCGCCGACTCCGCAGCAGATCGTGCAGCCCCCTGACGTGGTGGCCGACCTCGCACCGGCCGCGTCGCAGGTGGTCAGCGACATCGTCAGCACCCTCCCGGACGGCGGCGACCCCAACGGCGTCGACAAGGGTGGAGCCGAGGATGGCGTCCCGTTCCTCGGAGTGCCGTACAGCACGGGCCCCGTTCCGTCGCCGGGCGTAGGCAAAGTCGAACCGCAGGCGGTGAACGACGAGCCGATCGTTGTCGGCGGCGACGTGAAGAGGCCAGAGATCCTGGTGAAGACCCAGCCCCGCTACACGGAGGTGGCCCGGCGGGCCAACATCGAGGGCGTCGTGGGCCTCAAGGCGATCATCGACGAGCGCGGCTACGTGACCGACCTCCAAGTGCTCAAGGCCCTGCCCATGGGCCTCGACAAGGCGGCGATGGACGCGGTGCGCACCTGGCGGTTCAAGCCGGCCACCCTGCACGGCAAGCCGGTGAAGGTCTACTACAACCTGACCGTGAACTTCACAATCCAGCGTTAGTGACGGGGCGGCCACACAGGCCGCCCTACCTGCCTGCCAAAAGCCCCGCCAGCGGTTTCCCTTCGAGATAGAACGTGGCCCTCTGCACGTCCGTGAACTGCAGCGCGGTCTCGGTGAGCTGCGAGAGCACCCGCGGGCTGTCGCACTTGTCGCCGATCTCCAGATAACCCTTCAGGTGGATCCGGGCCTCGGGGCCGGCGCGCTCGATGCGGTCGATCTCCAGACGCGAGCCGTGGAGCGCGTTGTAGAAGCCGGTGCGCGAATCCCAGGTCTCGCGCAGGGTGAGCAGAGCCTCCAGCGCTCCCTTGAGCGCCGGACCTCGGCGGGCCAGCGTGACCTCGACCGGCACCGCGCTGTCGCCGCACCCCAGGCGCCGGCCCTCGACCCCGCCGTCCTCCAGCGAGATCAGGAACACGGGCGCCTTGTCCGTGACCGTACCTGCCTGGAGATCCGTCTTCGAATCTCCGGCGCCGCACGAAATGACGACCAGGAGCGGCAGCAGGAGCCAGCGCCAGCGGCGCTCATGCACGCTCCGAATGCCGATACCAGATCTGGAAGGACCAGGAGAAAGGGACCTCTTCACTGGGCGCATGGTCCTCGCGGTCCACGAGCCTCCACTGTGTCTCGTCATATTCGGGAAAATAGGCATCGCCGGGTACGTCTTCCTCGATCCGTGTGAGATGAAGCCGGTCGGCGACCGGCAAGGTCTGTCGATAGATTTCGGCGCCGCCCGCCACGAACAGCTCGGTCTCGCCACCCTCCCGCGCCACGTCGAGCGCTTCCTGCACGGAGCGGACCACTCGGACGCCTTCCGGGGCATAGCCTTCTCTCCGGCTGGCCACAAGCATGGTCCTCCCCGGCAGCGGCCGGCCGATGGACTCGAACGTCTTGCGCCCCACGAGGAGCATGTGTCCCATGGTGAGCTGCTTGAAGCGCCGGAGGTCGGCCGGCAGCCGCCAGGGCAGGCGGTTGTTCCGGCCGATGACCCGGTTGCGGGCCATGGCTGCAATCAAGGAGACCTTCATACCGCGATAGGCGCCTTGATACTCGGATGGGGATCGTAGCCGGTGAGCTGGAAGTCCTCATAGCGGTAATCGAAGAGGGACTTCACCTCGGGATTGATCTCCATCCGGGGCAGCGGCCGGGGCTCGCGGGTGAGCTGCAACCGCGCCTGCTCCAGGTGGTTGAGATAAAGATGGGCGTCGCCGAGCGTGTGGACGAATTCGGCGGGCTCCAGATCCGTGGCGCGGGCCACCATCATGGTGAGCAGCGCGTAGGAGGCGATGTTGAACGGCACACCCAGGAACACGTCGGCACTGCGCTGATAGAGCTGGCAGGAGAGGCGGCCATTCGCCACCCAGAACTGGAACAGACTGTGGCAGGGGGGGAGCTTCATCTGGTCCACCTCGGCCACGTTCCAGGCGCTCACGATGTGGCGCCGGGAGTCCGGGTTGCGCCGGATCTGGTCGAGGACCTTTGAGATCTGGTCGATGCTGCCGCCGTCCGGTGTTGGCCACGAGCGCCATTGTTTGCCATAGACCGGGCCGAGCTCGCCATTCTCGTCCGCCCACTCGTCCCAGATCGTCACCCCGTGCTCGCGCAGCCAGGCGACGTTGGTGCTCCCCGAAAGGAACCAGAGCAGCTCGTGGATGATGGAGCGCAGATGGAGCTTCTTGGTCGTCAGGGCCGGAAAACCCTGCGTGAGGTCGAAGCGCATCTGGTAGCCGAAGACGCTGAGCGTCCCGGTCCCGGTCCGGTCGGACTTCTCGACCCCGTGCTCCAGGATGTGCCGGAGGAGGTCCAGGTATTGCAACATGCCCGGTGACTGTATCATCCACCCGAGGAGGGCGGAGAGATGAAGAGCATTGGTTGTCTGGTAGTAGCGGGAGTGGTGATCCTGCTGGTCCTTTGGGGCATCGGCTCCTACAACGGGCTGGTCGGCTCGCAGCAGGCCGTCGAGGCGCAATGGGCGCAGGTGCAGAACGTGTATCAACGCCGGGCCGACCTGATCCCCAACCTCGTGGCCACGGTGAGGGGCTCGGCAAACTTCGAGCGCGGCACGCTCACGGACGTGGTCGAGGCGCGCGCACGCGTCGGCCAGGTCAGCCCGCAGGCGACCAGCGAGATCCTCAACGATCCGGCCAAGTTTCAGCAGTTCCAGCAGGCCCAGGACCAGCTGTCTTCGGCGCTGTCGCGATTGCTGGTCGTGGTCGAGCGCTACCCGGAGCTGCGCTCCACGGCGGCGTTCCAGGACCTGATGAACCAGCTCGAGGGCACCGAGAACCGGATCGTCGTCGAGCGCCGCCGCTTCAATGAGGTGGCCCAGGATTACAACACCCGGATCAAGCGCTTCCCCACGGCCCTGTTCGCCAACATCTTCGGCTTCGCGCCGAGGCCGTACTTCGAGGCCCAGCCCGGCGCCGAGAACGCGCCAAAGGTCGACTTCTCCGGCATCGGGTCGAAAGCTCCGGCGACGGCTACGCCCTAGAACCTCTATAGGGGCACCCACAAGGAGTGCCCCTACAGAGGGATGATCCTTACGCCTTGCTCGCCGACACTTTGTAGCTGCCCGTGCCCGTCGGGCTGAAATGCCGGAGCCGCAGCCCGTAGTCGCCTGGCTGCAGCGCGGCGGTGATCAGGGCGTTGCGGCCCTGGCCGCTGTCGTCGTCCTCGGCCACGAGCTTCTTCAGGTCGTTCGGACCGAGCAGCGCCATGATCACGTCGGTGCTTCCCTGGGTCTCGAACCGGTACTTCCCGGCGGCGTCGATCTTCACGCGGTAGAGATCCTCCTCGCCGTGCTTGCCGATCGAGGCGGAGACCGTGGAGCCGACCTTGAGCTCCTCACCCTGCGGCGGCTTTGCGGTCTTGTCGAGCGGATAGGCGACGCCGATGAACTCCTTGTCCGTATCCGACAGCTTCTTGTTCCAGCCGATCTCGAAGTTCCCGAGGGTCAGGGCATTGTCCACCGGGTAGAGCATGATCGATTTGGTGTCGAACGTGGAGAACTGCGTCTGGGTGGCGCTGTACCTCTGGAAGAGGTTGGTCTCCACCTGCGCGAGGGTCCAGTTGTTTGGCGGCCCCGTGTAGTAGCGGATGACCGCTTGCCTGTCCCAGGGGATGCCGGCTTCGGGGTGCTGGTGCTCGTGGATGCACCCCAGGGCGTGGCCGAACTCGTGCACCACGGTGCGCTCGATCTCCTCGTCCGGAGTGGAGGTCGTGAACCAGCCGAAGTTCATGGTCGACTGGTTCTTGGGGATCACCAGGTTGTCGGTGCCGATGTAGGACCAGGAGCCGTCCTTCTGGAAGGCGACGCGGATCTCGGCGTCGGGGCTGTTGTCGAACTCCAGCTTGATGTTCGCGTGCTGGGTCCATTGCATGGCGAACTGCTTCACCTTGGCCTGGATCTGGGGCACGCCTTCGAGGAAGCGGACGTGCAGGGTGCGGCCGTTCTGCCACTTCTTGCCGGTGACGAGCGCGAGCTGCAACCGCGAGGGCGCGACTCCCATGCCGGGGCGGTGGCGGAAGATCGGCAGGTTCGAGGGGTTCTCCTCGACGGCCCTCTCCGCGGCATCCACCTGCAGCTCGGGCGGCAGGATCATGTCGAGGCAAACGTGTGGGATTTTCTCTTCTTCGGGCATGCTCTCCATCCTTTCTCTAACTGCTGCGACGGTATTCAACAAGATCGTAGAACGCGCCGGCGTCGACGCCGGGCGGTGGGATCGGCCGCGTGGAAGTCTGGGCCGGCTTGGGGTTCGATACGGGAGACGCTGCACCGATGTGGAGCATGCGCGCCGTGGCGCGGACGCGCATCAGGCCGTTGCTCGACTCGACGTGCAGGCCCGAGGTCTCGGCGAGCTTTTTCAGCATCTCGTCGCGGTCGGACTTCTGCTCGCCCTGCCATTGCGAAGTGAGCCGAGCGCGCACGATGCGGGTCTCCCAGTCGATCGCCAGGGTGGTGCCCACGGTAATCTGGCGCCTCTCCGCGAAGGGAGCGCCGGGGCCGTTCGGCTCCTCCTGATCCCAGGAAACCTTGAAGATCAGCTCGCGGATCGGCTCCGGCTTCGCCCCCTTGGTCAGGTAATAGAGCTTGGTCGTGTCGAGCCGCGGGCGCACGCGGAAGGGGATACCGTCGGGGATGCCGAGAAACTTCCGGTTCTTGTCCGCGAACTGGTAGGCGACCCAGTCGCTGTCCACGAGCGTCTGGAGGTCGACCTTGGCGAGCGGCTTGTAGCGGATGTTGGTCTCGACCTCCAGGGCGGCCTTGTCGGGCACCAGGGCACGGCGGACGAACTCCTCGCAGATCCACTGGCGCTCTTGCCCGTCCTTGGGATGGGCGGCCTGGTCCGCGGCGAGGATGGCCCGGCCATAGTCGCCGAAGGAGACCTCGCCCGGCGGCAGGTAGTCCAGGGCGCGCAGGATCATCCGCTTGAACCGCTCGGCGCCCACGAACAGGGCCTTGCCGGACGCGGAGAAGTCGGTCGAGAGTCCACCGTGGATCTTGACCATGACCGTGTAGAGCGCGCCGGAGAGCGCCTCGCTGAGCGAGTGCGGCTCATAGCGGTTGACCCGGTTGGGGACGCCGTTCTCGTCGAGGGACTTGTCCTCGCGGTCAAGAGTCTTGTTGTTGAGGAGCGAGCGCAGATAGCGCATGGAGGGGTCGCGAGCCTGGCCGAACTCGGGCGCGACCGTGCTGAAAGCGCTGGAGTCGGCGATGGAGCCGTTGGTCGTTTTGAGCACCGCCAGGCGGAGCTTGGTGCTGCGGAACGACATCAGCAGGGCGGTGAGGTCGGCGATGGCCTCGTGCAGCGCGAGCGACTGCGGCGTGAGCGAGTTGTAGAGGTCGGGAGCGATGCCGTCGAGGATCGCGTGGCCGGTCTCGTGGGCGATGATGTCGCGCGACAGGCAGGCGCAAGCGGGCGGCTTTTCGAACCGCGAGATGTAGAAGAGCTGCAGGCTGTGCGACTCGCGCTCGTAGAAGGCATTGGCCTTCTCGCCGGCGCGGGGCACCACGAGGAGCTGCGGCGCGCCGAACGCCCAGGTGAGCCGGCGGCCGAGAGCGTCGGGCTCCTCGTAGAGGTACATGGTGCGCAGCACCGTGGCGAAGGAGCTGACCTGCTGGAAGGAGCGTCCGAAGATGCCTTCCTCGGCGGGGCAGTCGTAGTTGCCGAATTTGCGCTTGCCCGGATCGACGAAGCGGGCGCCCGGCAGGACCGAGCCGGTGGCGGCATCGAAGTCGAGAACGGCGACGCGGCGGCTGACCGGGCCGTCGAGAAAGAAGTCCTCGTCGCGGCTCTCGAACATCTCGAAGTCGTCCAGGCCGGCGAACTTGGACGTCTGCGGATCGTCGAGCATCATGGGGAGCTTGGCCTTCACCGTGGACCTCCTGCTGCTTGGTGAGTGGGGATCTGAAATGCTTTCATGCGCACGGCGCTCCGTCAATCACAGGCGCGCGGAGCCCCTGTTCCGTTGCAGGTAACGATGAAAAAAGGGCAAGTCCCTCTCGAAAGGGCATTATCCAAGCTCGGCCTGGCCTCCCGAACGGAGGCGCGGTCCCTGGTGCGCGAAGGACGGGTGGCCGTGGACGGCCGTCCGGTGACTGATCCGCTCTTCGAGGTCGTGCCCGAGCGCGCCCGTATCGACATAGACGGACATCCGGCTGAGAAACCGCGCCCCGTGACCATCCTCCTCCACAAGCCGCGAGGCGTGGTCACCACCCGCTCGGACCCCGAAGGCCGGCCCACCGTCTATGGCTGCCTGGAGGGCCTCGACGCTCACGTCGTACCCGTCGGCCGTCTCGACGCCGCCACCTCGGGCCTACTCCTTCTTACGAATGACACCCGCTTCGCCGATTGGGTCACCGATCCGAGGAATGAAGTTCTGCGGGTCTACCTCGTGACCGTCCGCGGGGAGCTGTCCGAGGACCAGGCCGGCGAAGGGGAACGGCTGGTCGCCGGCTCGGTGGCCGTCCGCAAGCGCTCGAAGCGGGAGACGCACCTGGTCATAAAGCTGACCGAAGGGAAGAATCGCGAGATCCGGCGAATGCTGGCCGCCCTGGGGCATGAGGTGACAAAGCTGAAGCGGGTCTCCTTTGGAGGGCTTGAGCTGGGTGAGCTGGCAGCGGGGGAGTGGCGGGAGGTGACAACGGAGGAGCTGAGGGAGGCGTTCCCTGGATCGGCACGACGCGGGTAAGCGCCGAGCGACTCAGGGCTTTCCCCGAGTGCCTCAGGGCTTTCCCCGAGTGACTCAAGGCTCTCCCCGAGTGGCTCAGGGCTCTCCCCGAGTCACTAAATCCTTTCCCCGAGTCGCTCGGGGCTTTCCCCGAGTCACTAAATCCTTTCCCCGAGTCGCTCGGGGCTGTCCCCGAGTCACTAAATCTTTTCCCCGAGTCGCTCGGGGCTGTCCCCGAGTCACTAAATCTCTTCCCCGAGTCGCTCGGGGCTGTCCCCGAGTCACTAAATCTTTTCCCCGAGTCACTCGGGGCTCTCCCCGAGTGACTCAAGGCTCTCCCCGAGTGGCTCGGACCTTCCGGGGCGGCCCCGGACGCGGTAAAGTCCGCGCCGTGCGAATCGTCACCCTGATCACCACAGGCGGTACCATCGAGAAGACCTACGACGAGCTCTCCGGCGAGCTCGCCAACCGGCGGTCCATCGTGCGGCGGATGCTCTCCGAGCTGCGGCTGGAGGAGACGGAGGTCAACGTCCTCGAGCTGATGAGCAAGGATAGCCAGTTCCTCACCGACGAGGACCGCAGCAGGATCGTCGAAGTCGTCCGCGCCATGTGCGGAGTGGGGGAGGGGGAGGGCGGCGGCCTCGTGATCCTCCACGGTACGGACACCCTCGCCGTCACCGGGCAATGGCTATACGAAAAGATCCCCGAGCCGCGGGTTCCCATCGTTCTGACGGGGGCCATGCGCCCCTTCGAGATGAAGCAGTCCGACGCGCTGCAGAACCTCACCGAGGCGATCTTCGCCAGCGGCACCCTGCCGCCCGGGATCTACTGCGTGGCGCACGGCCGCGTCCTCTCCTTCCCGGGCATCCGCAAGGACACCGAGCGCGGCACCTTCGTCCGCACCTGACCGGAGGCTTACCCCCATGCCCAATGAAACCAAGGACATCGACGAGTTCCGCAGCTACCGCAAGCGCATGAACGAGCGCATCTTCGAGTCAGAGCACCTCGGCATCAAGCGCTTCTTCAACCTGGATACCGCCGCCTACCGCGACGGCGCCCTCGACGGCCGCACCAAGGAGCTGCTCGGCCTTGTGGCCTCGGCCGTGCTGCGCTGCAACGACTGCATCGATTACCACCTGGACCAGTGCGTGGAGGTCGGCTGGAACGATGAGGAGCTCCATGATGCGTTGAATGTGGCTCTCATCGTGGGCGGCAGCATCGTCATCCCGCACCTGCGGCATGCCTTCGACACCATCGACCAGCTCCGGGAGAAGAAAGAATCAGTCGAGGAATAGGTCGGTCGCCAGCGGCTCGCCCGGCTTGACCGCGTACTTTTCGAAATCCCTGACTCCCGCCTCGTGGAGCACATCCTCGTCGATGTAGAAGTTGCCGGTGCAGCAGCGGCTGTCGCGGGTCAGGACGGCATGGGCAGCATCGGCCAGGATCTCGGGCGTGCGGCAGTTATCGGGGTTGACGATCCCGCCGAGCATCGCGAGCGCCGCGGTGGCGATCACCGTCCTCGGCCAGAGGGCGTTGATCGCAATGCCGTCGTCCCTGAATTCCTCGGCCATCCCCAGCACGCACATGCTCATGCCGTACTTGGACATGGTGTAGGCCGCGTGGTTCTTGAACCACTGCGGGTTCATGTTGAGCGGCGGCGAGAGGGTCAGGATGTGCGGGTTCGTCGACTTCTTGAGATGCGGGATGCAGGCCTGCGAGCAGAGGAATGTGCCCCGGGCGTTCACCCCACACATCAGGTCGAACCGTTTCATGGGCGTCTGGAGGGTCGGCGTCAGGTTGATCGCGCTGGCGTTGTTGACCAGCACGTCGATGCCCCCGAAGGCCGCGATGGCTTTCTCCACCGCCCCGTACACCTGCTCTTCCTCACGGATGTCCACTTGCAGCGGGAGGGCCTTGCCGCCTGCGGCCTCTATTTCCTCAGCCGCGGAGTAGATCGTCCCCGGCAGCTTGGGGTGGGGCTCCGTGGTCTTGGCCGCGATGACGATGTTGGCACCATCGGCCGCAGCGCGGAGCGCGATCGCCTTGCCGATGCCCCGGCTGGCGCCGGTGATGAACAGGGTCTTTCCCGCGAGATTTGCCATGCGCGGCATCTTATACGGTCTACTCGCCCACGATCCGCAGCTGGCTCGCCCGCGGCACGGGGAGGACCGCGATCCCACAGACCTCCTCGAGCCGCTCGATCAGCTCCCGCGAGATCGGCAGCTCCTTTCCCTTCTTCCAGCGCTTCCGCTCGCCGTGCGGGCCGAACAGGCATAGCCCTCCGATCTCGAGGGGTCGTGCCGCAGCCAGTAGATGGTTCCGCCGGAGCCCTCGGCTCGCAGCCTCGCGGCCCAGGCCTGCGGGATGGTGTAGGGGACGAGTGAGCCGATCTCGGCGGTGATCCCGAAGCCGCTCGCCTTGCGGGAGGTCAGGTCGGACAGCTCGATCTCCTCGGGCGCCCGCAGCTCGCGCAGCCGGCGCTCCCGGAAGAAGGCGGAGGAGACGGCGCCGCTTTCGATGTCCGACCCGATCAGCTCCAGCAGCGCGCTCAGCGGATCGCCGGCCAGGTAGCAGGTGCCGTCCGGCTCGGGGAGGTCGAAGCGCCCGGTCATGCCGCTGCCGAACCACCAGGGGTTGCGGCCCTTGCGGACGACTCGAAACAGCGGAGTCTGCAGGGAGAGAGGCCGGCTCGGAAAGCCGGCGAGGTCGTCCGGGGGGAGGTCGAGGCTCGGGGTTTGCCGGGGACGGCTCACTCGGAGAGGCGGTTTGCCGCCGCGCGGGCGAGGCGCAGGACCGGCTCCAGCTCGCGGCCGAGGCGCAGCCAATCGACCGGCGAGCGGCTGTCCAGGGTCCGGAACTTCGAGACCAGCCAGCCGGCGAGAGACCAGTCGTCCATGGCGCTGCCACGGAAACATTGCAGGACTTCCGGCAGGCCGGCCAGGACCTCGTTGTGCTCGTCAAACTGGAACGTCGGGTAGACGAGGACGCCGTCGGACGTCTTCAAGGCGAGGAGAGTGTGCCTCTCCCGCCGGTCGGCGATGGCTTGGCGGGACACGCCGCCGAGGATCTCGGCCACCTTGGACGTGGTATAGAAGGGCCCGAGGACGTCGTCCCAGCGCGAAGGCTCGGGCACGACTCCCACCATCCGGCGGGCCAGCTCCTCGGGCGGGCCGATCTCTTCGAGGGAGCGGCCATGTTCCGCATAGGAGCTCCGCCTCTCCTCCAAGGCTCTCTTCAGATGCCGTGTCACCTCGTCGATGAACGTCGCCGTCGCCATGGCATGAGGATAGCGGCAAGCGTCAAGGGCGTCAAGGTGTCTCGTAGGTGAAGAGCCCCAGAAAAAGGACGCCCACGTAGAGACGGTCGGGGTCGTTGGGATCGACCGTGAGGCCGTACAACAATTCGCCCTCCACGCCCTCGCCGGCCGGGATCCAGGTCTGCCCCCCATCGGTGCTGCGGACGAGCCCGACCGTGTCCACGTCGGCGTAGAGCGTCGTCGGCGAGGTGGGAGCCGCGATGAGCTGTTCGGCCCATTCATCGATCGCGGACCGTGTCCAGGTCTGGCCGGCGTCCGTGCTGCGGAACAGTCCGGTGTCCGTGCCCGCGTACAGGGTGTCCGGAGCCGCAGGGTCCAGAGCCATGTCCAGGACGGCGTTGGCTTCGATCCCCGAGTCGTGCCGCTGCCAGGTCGTGCCCCCATCCGCGCTGCGGAGCAGGCGGGGGAGGACGGTTTCCGGATCGCCGCCGCCCGAAGCCTTGGTGTGGCCCGCCACGAGAACGATCTTCGGGTCCCGGGGGTCGACAAGGACTTCGTAGAGGTACAACGAGGACAGCTCATCGCCCGCCGTGGTCCAGTGCTCTCCCCGGTCGTCCGAATGGAAGAGGCCGAGGCCGGAGCCCCAGAGCGCGCCGGGTTGGCGGGGGTCCCGCACGATCGTGAACATGTCGGGAGCACCCTGGAGGCGCTGCCAGGTCTCGCCGTCGTCGTCGCTCCGGAAGTTCCAGTCCTGCATGCCGAGGGCATAGATGGTCGGCGGATCAATGAGAATCTCGTTGAAGCCGAAGAACTCCAGCCTCCCCTGGGTCCCCAGGTCCATGGCCTCCCAGGTGGCGCCGCGGTCGGTGCTCCGCAGCAGGCCCGCGCGGTCGGCGCCGATATAGAGGATGTCCGGGTTGGTCGGGTGCACGGCCACCGTATTGATCGTTTCGGCATGAAGACCGTGGCTGACGCGTTCCCAGGTGGCGCCGCGGTCCACGCTGCGGTAGGGACCGCCGGGCCCCAAGAGCGCATCGGTGGCGGCGTAGAGCAGGCCCGGAGCCGTGGCCAGGCGCCCGGGGTCGGCCGGCGACCCGGCTCCCCGGGTCCAAGTCGCACCCTGGTTGGAGCTGTAGAAGATGCCCGAGCCCGAGCCCGAGCCCGAGACCGAGACGTAGACGCGGTTCCCTTCAGTCTGAATGTCCTGGATGGTGCCCCGGAAAGCCACCGCGCGGATCCTCTGCCATTTGTTGCCGCGGTTCAGGCTCCGGAAGAGCGCGCCCTCCGTGGAGGCATAAAGGACTGAGGGTTTACCGGCGCCGGCGGCGAGATGGCGCAGCGGGGCCTTTCCCGCGACGCGCCCGCCACGCTGCCACGATTTGCCGAGGTCATCGCTGCGCAGGACGCTGTCGGCAACGATGATGTAGACGGAGCGGCCTGCCGGGTCGACGGCCAGCTCCCTCAGCGCCAACGACTGGCCCTTCGGCATGTTGAGCTCCTGCCAGTTGGCGCCGCTGTCGTCGCTGCGGTAGACCTTGCGCGCGGCAGCCCAGATCCGGGTTGGAGTCTTGGGATCGGCAACCATCGCGTGCAGAGTGCGGGGCAGGTTGGGAGCCGGGGTCCAGGTGAGACCGCCGTCGGTGCTCTTGACCGGAGGGTTGGGGAAGAACTCCGCGTAGAGCGTGTCGCCGGCGAAGCCGAGCACGTCCGTCCACTTGGGGTGAATCCAGTTCCAACTCTGCCCGCCGTCGACAGTCTTGTAGAGGCCCCCGATCGTGTCGGCATAGGCGGTCTCCGGATCGGACGGATCCACCGCCAGCGAGCGGACCGGTCCACCGTCGGGACCCAGCGGGGTCCAGACGCCGATTCCGGCCGCGGCGGGCAGGGCTGAAGCGAGAAGGATCAGGACTGCGGCGAATGGGCGCATGGTTGGCTCCTGGTGTCGGACTTCGTATGCGCGTTCAGCATAGTCGAAGCAGGGCGCGGAATCCAGGGCACCCTTCCTTGTGTTATCCTTCGCGACCCCTCGACGGAGTGGCCCGCCACAGGTCCGCCCATTTTCCCGAAAGAAGAGAGAGGCACGCTTGAGTCAGCAGAGAAGAGAAGACGTCCGCAATCTGGCCATCATCGCCCACGTCGACCACGGCAAGACAACCCTGGTCGACGCCATGCTCTGGCAGAGTGGGATCTTCCGCGCCAACGAGAGCGTCATGGAGCGCGTCATGGACTCCATCGACCTGGAGCGGGAGAAGGGCATCACGATCATGGCCAAGAACACGTCCATCCACTACCGCGGCACGCGGATCAACATCGTGGACACTCCCGGCCACGCCGACTTCGGCGGCGAAGTGGAGCGCACCCTGAAGATGGTGGACGGCGTCCTCCTCCTGGTCGACGCGAGCGAAGGCCCCCTCCCCCAGACCCGCTTCGTACTGCGCAAGGCGCTGGAGGCCAACCTCAAGCCGATCGTGGCCATCAACAAGATCGACCGGCCGGACGCCCGGATCGCCGAGGTGGTCGACGAGGTCTATGACCTTTTCATCGACCTCGACGCCACCGAGGACCAGCTCGAGTTCCCGATCCTTTACTGCAACGCCCGCGCGGGCCTCTGCCATCGCGAGCCCGACGGCACCGGGCTGACGCTGGAGCCGCTGTTCGAGGAGATCGTGCGCAGCGTGCCGGCGCCGGTGTTCGATCCGGAGATGCCCTTACAACTCCAGTTCATCACCCTGGACTACGACGACTACGTGGGCCGGCTGGCGATCGGGCGGGTGTTCAACGGCCATGTCAAGAAGGGCGAGGAGGTGCTGCTCTGCCGCCTCGAAGGCGAGCCGGTACCGGTCAAGGTGACGATGCTCTACGGCTACGACGGTCTCAAGCGGGTGGAGATCTCCGAGGCCGGCCCCGGCGACATCGTGGCGGTCGCGGGCATCGCCGAGGTGAGCATCGGCGAGACCCTCTCCGACCGCGAGCGGCCCATGGCCCTGCCGCCCATCCAGATCGACGAGCCGACCATTTCCATGGTGTTCTCGATCAACGACTCGCCTTTTGCCGGCCGCGACGGCAAGCACGTGACCTCGCGCAAGCTCAAGGAGAGGCTGGAACGCGAATCGCTGGTCAACGTCTCGATCCGCATCGAGCCCACCGACACGCCGGAGGCGTTCAAGGTCTCCGGCCGCGGAGAGCTGCAGCTCGCGATCCTGATCGAGATCATGCGGCGCGAGGGGTACGAGCTGTCGGTCGGCAAGCCCGAGGTCATCATCCGTACCGTCGACGGCAAGATCCACGAGCCCATGGAGATGGTGGTGGTCGATTGCCCGGAGGACTACATCGGCGTGGTCACCCAGAAGATCGGCATCCGCCGCGGGCGGATGATGAAGATGGTCAACCACGGCTCCGGCCGTGTGCGGATGGAGTTCCGGATGCCGTCGCGCGGCCTGATCGGGTTCCGCACCGAGTTCCTGACCGATACCCGCGGCACCGGCATCATGAACAGCCTGTTCGAGGGCTGGGATCCCTGGCACGGGGACATCGCGCACCGCGCCAACGGCGCCCTGGTCTCCGACCGCTCGGGCCGCACCACCGCCTATGCGATCGAGAACCTGCAACCGCGCGGCGTGCTGTTTTGCCCGCCCACCGAGGAGGTTTACGAGGGCATGGTCGTGGGGGAGCACAACCGCAACAACGACCTCGACGTCAACATCACCAAGGAGAAGAAGCTCTCCAACATGCGCGCCTCGGGCTCGGACGACACCATCCGCCTGGTGCCGCCGCTGGTGATGAACCTGGAGCAGGCGCTCGAGTTCATCCGCGAGGATGAGCTGGTAGAGGTCACGCCCGTCACCTTCCGCATCCGCAAGCGGATCCTGCAGGCCAACCGCCGCAAGTGAGGCCGCCCGGGGACCCCGCAGGCTCGCCCGGGGCCAGCGAGACCTCCCGGCAGAGGATCATGGAGATCCTGCGCCGGGAGGAGATGAGCTTCGAGGAGCTGCGGCGAGAGATGGAGGTCCCGGCCCGCAGGCTGGAAGAGGACCTCCGCCACGTCGAGCGGAGCCTGCGCCGCGGCTCCGAGCGCCTGCGCATCGATCCCGCCGCCTGCCGCGCCTGCGGCTTCGTTTTCCGCGAGCGTGTCTCCAAGCATCTGCACGCCCCGTCCCGCTGCCCCCAATGCCGTAGCGAGCGCATCTCCGAGCCCCGTTTCCGTATCTCCTGATCCATAGATTGGCACGCCTAGTGCAACGTGCGAATCTTAGCGGCTGACGAGCCTTGCGGCGCTCGTCTTCCGCGTTGGAAGGGCCAGGTTGTCCCGGCCCGGGGTAGTAACCGAGTCGCAACTCCGTGGAGGGAATGGGTTGCGAGTAAGCACCAACGGAGGTGTAATCGTGAAAAAGACCATTTTGTTCGCTGCAGCCGCGTTAGCCATCCTGGCCGGTCCCGTCTCGGCCGCCGACTTCAGCGTGTACGGCGCGTACTGGAACACGCAGGACGCCGACGAGGCCCTGGGCGCCGGGGCGAAGGTTCGTCTCGGCCGCTTCGTCGAGCTGCGGGGTACCTATTTCTCTGACGTGACCGCCGACACCGAGCCCGAGCGCTTCGACTTCGAGGTCAGCGCCATCCCGATCGAGGCCGGCTTGCGTTTCGACTTCGCCGAGGGCTCGGCCTTCAACCCGTACGTCGGGGGCGGTGCCGGCTATTACCTGCTGGACACCACCGAAGGCGACATCGATGACGAGGTGGGCTTCTACGCCGTCCTCGGCACCGAGTTCGGCCAGAGGGACTCCGGTCTCTCGTTCATGGCCGAGGCCATCTACCGCCAGATGGAAGCTACGATCACCGAGGACAGCGACGGCTTCCCGGATGACATCCACGATGACGTGGCCTTCCAGCTCGACGGTCTGGGTGTGAACGCCGGCGTCGTCTGGCGCTTCTAGAGAAGGCTCTTATCTAGTCTCTGAGCCGCGGCGCCGGGTATGCCTGGTGCCGCGGTTCGTCTTTCTGCCCTCCCCCCGTATACTCCGCCCATGAATGACATCCGAACGGTCCTGATCGGGACCGATCTAGACCATGACAGCGATGCCCTGGTGAGCACCGGCGTGCAAGTGGCCCGTGCTGCGGGGGCCAAGGTTCATCTGGCGTTTTCGTTCGCGCCGCCTGTGGTTTATCTGAGCGAGCTGGGGGCGGGCATCAATGATCCCATTCTTGCGCGGGAGGAGCAGCAGTCCCGCGAGGCGTTGGCAGAGCAGGCGCGGCAGGCGGGAATCGCTGAGAGCGAGCTCCACGGCCTGACCGTCCGCAGGGGGGCGCCGCACAGGATGCTGCCCGAGCTGGCCGAGGAGATCGGCGCCGACCTCCTGATCATGGGCGCCACGGCCGGAGGGCGCCTCCACCGCCGCCTCGGGTCGACGGCCGACCGCGTCCTGCGCCGCGCCCATTGCCCGGTCCTGGTGGTGCGCGGCGGCCTGCGGGTCCCTCCGCAGAAGGTGCTGGCGCCGGTGGACCTGTCGCCCCTCTCGGCCGAGGCGTTCGGGCGCGGCCTGGGCGTGCTCTCCAAGCTGGGCGCGATGCCCGAGACCGAGGCGCTCTTCGTGCTGAGCGTGGTCGAGCGGCAGACGTCGTTCGAGCTCACCCCCGAGCAGATCGATCGCATCGCGGCGGAAAAACTGGAGAGCTTCGTGGAGGCGCACGCGGGGAACGTACAGGTGGCGCGCAAGGTGCGTACGGGCAATACCCGGGCGGAGGTCTTCGCGGAGATCGCAGGCTACCATCCCGACCTGGTCCTGCTCGGCACCCATGGCATGGGCGGCTTCGACCGATTCGCCATCGGCAGCGTGGCTGCCGACGTGACCCGCGAGGCTCCGTGCAGCGTGCTCGTAGTGCCACCTCAATCGTAAAGGCCGTCTGCGAACCATTCGCCCGTGGCGCGGTCCCGGTAGATCCGGTAGATCCCGCCCGTCAGCTCCACATCCCAATAGTCACGGCCGGTGGGCTCCTCGGTCCACCAGCCCTCTTCCAATCCCCAGGGGCCGGAGGCGACCTTGACCCGGCCCTCGATGCGCGGGCGCTTCTCCGACTCGTCCTGGACAAGGGTGCGGACCTCCACCGGCTGCTGATCCTGCGAGATCACCTCCAGGCCCAGCGGCGGGCGGAGCACCCGCACGGCGAGAAGACCGCGTCCAGCGCGGGGCTCGCGGCGGACCTCCGGCGGCGGCGGAGGCGTGTATTCCACCAGCGAGAAGCGCTCGGGACGGTGACCATCTACCGGGCGGGGGGAGCCGACGCGGTCGGGTCCGAGCAGGGCGAAGAGGCGGGCCAGGGTGGTGGCGAGCTTGTCCGGCGAGAGCGCGGCCGGGCCATAGAGCGAGAGCTGCGCCTCGCGCGGACGGTCCGGCCAGGCGAGGAAGGTGAAGCCGGCCACGGGCGCGCCCGGCGGCGTCTCCTCCAGGTTCAGCTTCATCAGGGTGAGCAGCGTCTTCACGTCCCGGGTAGGGGCCGGCATATCGATCGTCCGCGTCTGGTGCCCGTCCGGTTCCAGGCGCAGCTCCAAGCCCAGGCGCTGGCAGGCGAGCCCGGCCGACTCCAGCCGCTCGCAGAGCCGCTCCAGCGCGGCGCGGCCCACGAAGAGGAACGGCTCCAGCGAGACCAGCGGCCACTCCAGGTTCGTCCCCTCGTGAAAGACCGGCGGCAGCTCGCGCGGGATCAGCGGCCGGGAGTCCATGCCGCGCGCCGTGGCGTGCAGCTCGCGGCCGGTGCGGCCGAGCCGGCTCGCCACCCGCTCCTTGGGAAGGCGGGCGAAATCGCCGATCGAGCGCACCCCCCACTGCTCCAGGGTCGAGGCGATCTCCACCTCGGGCGCCAATCGGGCCAGGGGGAGCGGCGCCAGAAAGGCCGCCTCGTCGCCTTCGGGCACGATCACCGGCGAGTCCGGGAGGCCGGCCGCGACCCGGGCGGCGAGCTTGCTCGACGCGATCCCCACCCGCGCCGGGAGGCCTGCCTTGTCCGCGGCGGCGACCAGGGCGCGCCCCAGCTCCAGCTCGGGCGATGCACTCTTGAAATGGCGCTCCAGCCCCTCGACATCCACATAGGCCACCCCTTCGCGGGCATCCTCCACGCGCGGGGAGAACGCCTCTGCCACCTCCATGAGCGCCTCCTGGGCGGTGCGCTCGCACTCCTCGTCGCGAGTGCGGGCCACCAGCTTGGGGCAGAGGGCCCGCGCCTGAGGCAGGGTATGGCCGGGCTTGACCCCGGCCTCGCGAGCCAGGCGAGTGCCGGCAACCACGCGAGCGGCATTGCCATTGCCCTCGGTGACAACCACGGCCTCGCGCATCAGCTCGGGCTCGCTCCGCAGCCGGGCGGCTAGGGGAAATAGCGGAAGATGGATGCAGGCGATGCGCGGGCCGGGCATCGTTCAATACCGGCCGCCAGCAGCTACCCGAAGACCAGTGAATTCGCGGACGGGCTCCCTCTCCTGCGAAGCAGGGGAGGGCAGGGGAGGGGTCTTCTTCCCGGCGAGGGGCACCTCTCCAAGAGCGAGCCTCATCTCCTCGCTCTGGCCGGGGAGCCGTCCGCGCTTCTTTTCCAGTTGCAGCCGGGCCGAGGCGCCGCTCAGGAGCCGGATGGCGCCGTCCTCCCCCTGCCACGCGGCGCGGGCGCGCTCGGCCTTGAGGACCACGCCCGCGGCCGTGCCGCTCACCCGATAGGGGGTGGAAACGAGGAACGCCGCATTGTGCGCGCGGGCGGCGCGGGCGAGCCGCAGCCAGGCGGCCTCCAAGCCGCGCCCGCCGCGGATCGGCGGCGTGCCGAGATCCACGATGACCAGGGGGAAGCCGCTCGCGAGCACCATCTCGGCCGCAGCCAGGGCCTGCTTGAGATTGTGCGGCCGCAGCCAGAGCAGGCGCTGGAGGTCGGTCCCCAGGGCCTCGGCCGCGGCGGGATCGAGGCCGTCGCCCAGATCGACCAGGGCCGCGGCTTCGCCTATGCTCGTGGCCGCGGCGAGCACGGCGAGCACGGTGGAGAAGCGGCCGCTGGTGCGGGAGCCCACCAGCTCCACGAGCTGCCCGCGGGGAAGGCCCCCGTCGAGCAGGCGGTCCAGCGCGGGAACCGCGGTGCGCAGGGTCGCTTCGGATTCCGTCTCCTGGGCGTCGCGCAGCTCCCGGTCGAGCTCCCGCGCGCTGCGGACGTGCCGCTGGAAGTCCTGGGGGAGGACGGCACGCAACCGGCGCAGGGCCGGGCTCTCTTCAAGCGTGCTTCTCTGTAGATTGACTGCCATCGGCGTCCTCTCCCTCGATCCCAAGTGTAAAGCGTAATATAGGCGTAAATCAAGACGAAGGATCAACTTAATATGGACGCTAAACTCCTTGTGCGAAGCAGGTTTACGGGTGAATTGATCGATTTGAAACACCGCCGTCCAGGCGAAGATCTTGTGATCGATACTTGTGGTGCAAAGGCCCGACTTCAAGAGCGGAAAGCCGCGCCGTTGTTCGTGCCGGGGAGACACGGCTTGTTCCGTGGATACAATGAGTCGCCATGAACGTATCTGACGTGCGGCGGGAGTACATTCGCGAGGGGCTGCGGTGGCGGGACCTGAATCCCGATCCCGTGGCCCAGTTCCTGAAGTGGCTGGGCGAGGCCAAGGCGGCCCACCCGGACGATTTCACTTCCATGGTATTGGCCACGGCCGACCGCTCAGGCAGGCCCTCCGCCCGCGTGGTGCTGCTCAAAGGATGCGACGAACGGGGCTTCGTATTCTTTACCCACTACGACAGTCGCAAAGGGCGCGACCTTGCGGAAAATCCCCATGCCGCGCTGGTCTTCTACTGGCCGGAATTCGACCGCCAGGTGCGGGTCGAGGGAACTATCGAGAAGACCTCGCGGGAAGAGTCCGAGGCCTACTTCCAGTCCCGTCCCCTGGGAGCGCGGATCGGCGCCGCTGTCTCCCGGCAGAGCGAGCCGATCGCCAGCCGAGAGGAGCTGGAGCGCGCGGTCCGGGAGACCGCCGAGCGCTTCGGCGATACGGTTCCCTGTCCAGACTCCTGGGGCGGCTACCGCGTTGTGCCGGATGAAATCGAGATCTGGCAGGGGAGGGAGAACCGCCTTCACGACCGCTTCCGCTACCGACGTCAGCCTGAGGGCTGGAAGATCGACCGGCTGTCGCCATGACAGATGTCGCCGTGATCGGCGGAGGCTTGGTGGGCCTTGCCACGGCCATGGCCTTGGTCGAGCGCGGAGTTGGAGTGACCGTGCTGGAGGCGGAGGACCGCTTGGCCACGCACCAGAGTGGCCACAACAGCGGGGTCATCCATTCCGGCCTCTACTACAAGCCCGGCTCGCTCAAGGCCCGGCTCTGCGTGGAGGGCGCCCGGGCGCTCTGGAGCTTCTGTGAGGAGGAGGGGATCGCGACCCTGCGTTGCGGCAAGCTGGTGGTGGCGACCCAGGAGGAGGAACTGCCGAGGCTGGACGACCTGGAGCGCCGCGGGCAGGCCAACGGCCTGAGCGGGCTGAGGCGTCTCCGGGCCGAGGAGATCCGGGAGGTCGAGCCCCACGCCGCGGGCATCTCGGCCCTCCACGTACCTGAGACGGGCATTGTCGACTACCCGGCTGTGGCACAGGCCTACAGCCGCCGCATCGAGCGGCACGGTGGCAAGATCCTCACGAAAGCCCGGGTGTCCTCCATACGCTCCGACAGCTCCGGTCTCCGGATAGAAACCTCGGCGGGGACGGTGGCCTGTTCTCGCCTGATCAACTGCGCCGGCCTGCAATCCGACCGCATCGCCCGCCTCTGCGGTGCCGAGCCGGACGTGCGGATCGTCCCCTTCCGCGGCGAGTACTACGAGTTGGTGAAGACTGATCTGGTCCGCGGCCTCATCTACCCGGTGCCCGACCCGCGCTTCCCGTTCCTGGGCGTTCACCTCACCCGGATGATTGGAGGCGGGGTGGAAGCGGGGCCGAACGCCGTTCTGGCCCTCAAACGAGAGGGCTACCGCTGGACCGACGTCTCGCTTCGGGACTCCCTATCCATCGCGGGCTGGCCCGGTGTCTGGGCGCTCGCCGCCCGCTTCTGGAAGATCGGCGCTTACGAGGTCTGGCGCTCGCTCGTGAAGTCCGCCTTCGTCCGCGATCTCCAGCGCCTGGTGCCGGAGATCCGTCCTGAGGACGTCCGCCGCTCCGGAGCGGGCGTCCGCGCCCAGGCCGTGGAGCGCAACGGCGCCTTGGTAGACGACTTCCGGATCGTGGAGACCGACCGGGCCGTCCACGTCCTCAACGCCCCGTCGCCCGGCGCGACCGCCTCCATGGCGATCGGGCGAACTGTCGCGGACATGTCGCCCCTGCCAGGCAAGTAGCCCTGAAGACGAAGAGGCGCGGTTAGTGCTACGATTCCTTACATCATGACGACGCTTTCCGCTGCCGAAGCCCAGGAGAGATTCTCCGAGTTGCTGAGCCGGGTCGCATCCGGCAAGGAGCGGATCGTCCTGACCCGGGCCGGCGAGGAGCTAGTGGCTGTCGTCCCCATCGAAGATCTCGCCCTCGTCGAGGCGTTGGAGGATCGCGCCGACATCGAAGAGGCGCGCGAGGCACTGCGCGAAGCCCAGGAGAACGGGACCGTCTCTCTAGCCGACCTTAAGGCGGAGTTGGGGTTCTGAACCGCGCGCGCCGCTATACCGTCGAAGTCTCACCCGCCGCAGCCCGTCAGCTCCGAAAGCTCGATCGCAGCACGCAGCAACGGATTCTTGCGCGGATCGAGCCGTTGGAAGAGGTTCCGCGCCCACGTGACGCCTCGAAGCTTCAGTCTCCCGAAGAGCTCTACCGGATCCGTGTAGGCGACTATCGGATCGTTTATCACATTGAGGACGACCGGTTGCTCGTCTTGGTCGTCAGAGTCGGCAACCGTAAGGACATCTACCGGAGCCTTTGACAATCCGGCGTGCGGGAGGAGCGGCCCTCACGCCCGCCGCCGCGCCGCCTGCGCCGGGCTATCAGGCGAAAGTGCCCGCAGGTACTGCCGGTCAAACGCGGCGAGCTGGCTCTCGAGCTCCGAGTAGGGACCCGGCTCCCAGGCGTTCGAGGAGACCCCCTTGTGCGCGTTGGCGCAGAGCTCCCAGTCCTGGCGGTTGGTCAGATCCCAGAAGTCGATGGCGGGCTGGGGATCGAAGCCCGGCGCGGCGATCGCGTCCGGATGGAAGTACCAGTCGCAGACAATGCGGGTGTGGCCGATGCCGAGCGACTGCGCGCGGTGGACCAGCACGTAATCGGGGTGGAACGACAGGAAGGCGCTCGGGAAGACCGTGTAGTAGTAGACGCGCGCACGCTCTTCGGGGGAGAGCCCGGCGAAGGGGACCGCGCAGCGCCCGCCGTGGCTCGTCATGCTCCCCTCGGGGTTGCTCATCCACATCGGCCCGCCCAGGACCGGCCCCTCGGAGAGGTCGTTCTCGGTGTTGCGGTAGGGCGTCAGCTTGTTGAGGTGCGGATGTACCTTCGGGCAGTGATAGCACTCGCTGTAGTTGTGGAAGAAAAGCTTCCAATTGGCCGCGACGTCGTAGACGCTCTGATGGACCGACCGCAGCTCGGGGAGCCGCCAGGCGCCGAACTTGCTCGCGAGCCCCGGCAAGGCTTCGTCGAAGGGAACTGGATCCGGCGCGAGGTTCAGGAAGAGCAGGCCCTGCCAGTCGGCGAGAGCGACCGGCTTGAGCGGATAGTCCTGCGCATCGAAACCGGCGACCTCGGCCATGTTGGGCGCGGCGCGCAGGGCTCCATCCAGCTCGTACGTCCAGGCATGGTAGGGGCACTGGATGGCATGGCCGTGCTCGCCCTGTGGAGTGAGGCAGAGGCGGCTGCCGCGATGGCGGCAGAGGTTGTGGAAGGCGCGGACCGTTCCGTCGCCGTCCCGGACGACCATGACGCTCTCCCGGTCGAGCTCGAAAAGGAAGAAGCTGCCGGGCGAGGCGAGCTGCGAAACATGGCCCGCGAGGAGCCACGAACGGTGGAAGATCCGCTCGCGCTCGGCACGGAAGATCTCCTCCGATGTGAAGTACTCGCCGGACAATGTGTGCTGGCCGAAGGCGGTGCGCGGTCTCATGCTGGGGTGGGATTCTAGCATCGCGTCTTCGGTGGTACACTCCCGCCCGCCTTTCGGGGCTACTCGAAAACGATGCCGATTCCGACGCCTTTTCACGAGCGCACGCAATCCCTGTGCACCAGCTACCGCTGGAAGGACTGGGCCGGCTATTGCGCGGTCAGCAGCTACGACACCAGCCACGAGCGCGAGTACTTCGCCTTCCGCGAATCGGCCGGCCTGCTCGACGTCACGCCGCTCTACAAGTACGAGGTTTCCGGCCCGGACGCGGCGGCCCTCCTCTCCCGCATGATGGTGCGCGACCTGTCCAAGCTCAAGGTGGGCCGGGTCGCCTATACCTGCTGGTGCGACGATGATGGCAAGGTGATCGACGACGGCACCGTCTCGCGGCTGGGCGAGAGCCACTTCCGCGTCACCTCGGCCGATCCGAGCCTTTACTGGCTGCACGCGCTGAGCCGCAGGCTCGACGTGCAGTTGGAGGACTCCAGCACCCGTCTGGCGGCGCTGGCGCTGCAGGGACCCACCTCGCGCGCCATCCTGCGCGCTGCAGGCGTTTCGGATATCGATGCGCTCAAGTTCTTCGGCGTCACCCGCACCAGTATCGGCGGGAGCCGTGGCATCCCGGTATGGATCAGCCGCACCGGCTACACCGGCGACCTGGGCTACGAGGTCTGGGTCGAGCGCGATCAGGCGCTCGCGGTCTGGGATGCCCTGATGGCCGCCGGAAGCCCGCACGGTATCGAGCCTGCCGGGCTCGACGCGCTCGACATGGCCCGTATCGAGGCCGGTTTCATCCTGCTCGGCGTCGACTACTACAGCTCGCACAAGGTGATCCTGGAGTCGCGCAAGTCCACGCCGCTGGAGCTCGGCTTCGGCTGGATGGTCGACCTCGATCGCGGCAACTTCATTGGCCGCGACGCCATTGCCGCCGAGATGAAGCGCGGCTCGATCTGGCAGCTCGTGGGCCTGGAGGCGAGCTGGGAGGAGCTCGAAGCGCTGTACGCCAGCTTCAACCTGCCGCCGAGTCTTCCTCCCACTGCGCGCCGCGACGCGCTGCCGGTCTATGACGGAGAAGGCCGCCAGGTGGGCCAGGCGACAAGCCACACCTGGTCGCCGCTCCTCAAGAAATACCTGGCGATCGCCTCGGTGCACCGCGGCTTCGAGGCCAAAGGGACAAAGCTCCAGATCGAGCACACCGTCGAATACGAGCGGCGCAAGGTCACCGCGACCGTCGCGCCGACCCCGTTCTATGACCCGGAGAGGAAGCGCAAGCCTTGAGCAGCAAGCAATACGACGCCATAGTCGTCGGCGCCGGGCACAACGGCCTGGTCTGCGCGGCCTATCTGGCGAAGGCCGGGCGCAAGGTCCTGGTCCTCGAGCGGCGGCATCAGGTCGGCGGCGCGACGACGACCGAGGAGATCTACCCCGGATACAAGTTCACCTGCTGCTCCTACGTGGTCTCGCTGATGCGGCCCTGGATCATCCGCGACCTGGACCTGCCGCGTCATGGCTATGAGATCCTGCCGCTGGAGGCGACCGTCACGCCGTTCCCGGACGGGCGGTACCTGGTGCGCGATTCCGATCCGGAGCGGACGCGCCGCTCCATCGCCCAGTTTTCGCCGCACGACGCGGAGGTCTACAAGCGCTTCGGACAGGAGATGGCCGAGCTCGGCCGCCTGATCAAGCCGATCATCGATCAGCCGGCCCCCGATCCGCTGTCGCGAGACCCGCGGGAGCTGCTGCGGATCGCTCGTCTGGGAAAGCAGCTCCGCGGCCAGGGGGACGACTGGCTCTACGCTAACGTCAAGATGATGACGATGAGCGCGGTGGACTTCCTCTCGGAGAGGTTCGACTCCGAGCAGCTCATCGCGCCGATGGCGATCTCCGGCATCATCGGCACTTTCCTCGGCGTGCGCTCGCCCGGCACCGCCTATGTCCTCCTCCATCACTACATGGGCGAGATCGACGGCTCGTTCCGCGCCTGGGGGCTGCCCAAGGGGGGCACCGGCGCCATTGCGGACGCCATCGCCAGCTCGGCGCGCTCGCTGGGCGTCGAGATCCGGACCGAGGCGCCGGTCGCCCACCTGCTGTGGGAGAAGGGAACCGCGGCAGGCGTCGTGCTCCAGAACGGCGACGAGATCCGCGCCAGGTCCGTGATCTCGGGGCTCGATCCCCACCGAACCTTCCTCAAGCTCGTCGGCGAGGAGCACCTCGACCCTGAGATCGCGCAGCAGGTCCGGCGATTCAAGATGCGCGGCTCCACGGGCAAGGTGAACCTGGCGCTCGACGCGCTGCCCGAGCTCGCCTGCCTGCCGGGCTATGGCCCCCACCTGCAGGGAGGCATCACGATCGCGCCGTCGATCGACTACCTGGAGCGCGCCTACGACGACGCCAAATACGGCGCCTACTCTCGCCGGCCCTTCATGGATATCCTCATCCCGTCGATGACCGATCCGACGTTGGCTCCACCGGGCAAGCACGTGATGTCAATCTTCGTCCAGTACGCGCCCTACAACCTCAAGGAAGGGGCCGCGGACTGGCCGAACCAGCGCGAGGCCTTCGGTGACACGGTCATCGACACGCTGTCGGAGTACATGCCGAACCTGAAGAACCTGATCCTGCACCGCCAGGTGCTCACTCCCTGGGACCTGGAGCAGATCTACGGCCTGACTGAAGGCAATATCTTCCATGGCGAGCTGTCGCTGGAACAGCTCGCTTTTCTGCGTCCGATGGCCGGCTGGAGCCGCTACCAGACGCCGATTCGCAACCTCTGGATGTGCGCCTCGGGAACCCATCCCGGCGGCGGCATCATGGGTGCGCCGGGTGCGCTCTGTGCCCAGACCATGCTCGCCAAGAGGGCGGTCTGATGGGCTTCGACGCAATCGTGATCGGTGCCGGTCCGAACGGCCTCGCGGCGGCCGCGCGGCTTGCGGCGGCCGGGCGCAAGGTCGTGGTCCTCGAACGCGGAGAAGCGCCGGGGGGGTTGTCGGCCAAGCGTGAGTTTCACGCCGGCTACTCCGTGGCCGGCCTCCTGCACGACGAAGGCCTCGTGCCCCGCGCGATCGCGGAGAAGCTCGGTCTCGCCAAGCAGGGGCTCGCGTTCCGCCGGCCACCGGCCACGTACATCGCCGAAAAGAACGGGCCAGGGATTCTCCTCCCGGGCGATCTCGCCGGGGCCGTCGACGCCATTGGCAAACGCTCGCAGCACGACGCGCAGAGCTACCAGCGCATGCGCGCCTTCCTCGCTCGAATCACGCCGCTCGTCGGCGCTGTGTTGGCAGAAGTGCCGCCGGCCCTGGCGCCCGGGTCGGCGGGCGACGTCTGGCAGCTTGCGCGGCGTGGCCTGGCGCTGTGGAAGATCAGCCGCCATGATCTCTTGGAGCTGGCGCGCGTGGCGCCGATGTGCGTCGCCGACTTCCTGAACGAATGGTTCCAGACGCCGCTTCTCGTCGAAGCGCTCGCCGCGCCTGCGGTCGCCTCCACCTGGTCCGGCCCCTGGTCGGCCAGCACGACGACCAACTTCCTGCTGCGCGAGTGCTCCGGCGGAGAGTCCATCGAGGGCGGACCGCCAGCCCTCGTCAAGGCGCTCCTCGCCGCCGGCCGCGCCGCCGGAGCCGAGCTTCGTACCGGCGCCGAGGTCCAGCGCATCCGCCTCGACCGGGGCAAAGTGACCGGCGTCACACTTGCCTCGGGCGAGACGATCGACGCGCCGGTCGTCCTCTCCTCCGCCGACCCGAAGCGCACGATGCTCAGGCTCCTGGCACCGGGAACCCTGCCGCTCAAGATCGAAGAGGAATTCCACCGGCTGCGCAGCCGGGGCAGCGCTGCGAAGGTCCACCTAGCCCTCTCGGGTCCGCTCGAGCTGGCAGGCAGCGACGGCCGGCTCGACGAAATGATCCGCATCGGCGGCGGCCATGTCGACGACCTCGAGCGCGCCTACGACGCCATAAAATACCGGCGCTTCTCGGACCATCCGAACCTGGAGATCCACGTGCCGACCGTCGCCGACCCGAGCCTGGCGCCGGCCGGCCACCACGTGGTCTCGATCCTCGCGAGCTTCGCGCCCTACGGCCTCGAAGGCGGCTGGACGGCGGAGGCGCGCGAGCGCCTGGGCGAAGCCGTGATCTCGGTCCTGGAGCAGCACGCCCCGGACGTGCGCCGGCGGATCGTGGCGAGCGAGGTCCTGACCCCCGCCGATCTGGAAACGCGCTTCGCCCTCACCGGCGGCCAGCTCCACCACGGCGAGCTGGCGCTCGACCAGCTCCTGGTCATGCGCCCATCCCCGTCCGCGGCGCGCTACCGCACCTCCGTCCCCGGCCTCTTCCTGGGCGGCAGCGGCAGCCACCCCGGCGGGGGAGTGCGCCCGACCGCGGGGCTCCTCGCTGCGGAAGCTGTCCTGGCTTCCTGATCGGCAGCGACAAACGCGGTAAATCAGCCGCAGTCATGTACGAGCACAGCACCCAGCCGCTGCTGAGCCGCCGCGCCTTCCTGGCTCGCCTGGCACTGCACGGCGCCGCCGCGCTGGGCCTGATCTTCGGCTCTCTGGCTCTAGGAGCCGTCGGCTATCACGCGACCGAGGGCCTGCCCTGGCTCGACGCCGTCCTGAACGCCGCGATGATTCTCACCGGCATGGGGCCGGTGAGCCCGCTCCACACCGTGAGCGGCAAGCTCTTCGCCACCTGCTACGCACTTTTCTCGGGCGTGGCGTTCCTCGCCATCGCCGGTCTTCTCGTAGCCCCCATCGGTCATCGTATCCTTCACACCCTCCATCTGGAGGACGGCGAGCGCTGAGGCGCGGGTCCTGCAAGGGAGGAGCAGCCATGTGGATCAACCTCCTTCTCCTGTTCGTGCCGGTCTCGGTCGTCCTCGGCTACGTGCTGCACGTAGGGCCGACCTGGGTCTTCCTGACCGCCATTCTGGCGATCGTGCCTCTGGCGGAGTGGATCCGGCGCGGGACCGAGCAGATGGCGGTGATCTCGGGCCCGGCCATCGGCGGGCTGCTCAATGTGACATTCGGCAACATGGCCGAGCTGGTGATCGCGCTGTTCGTCCTGATGGATGGCCACACCAGTGTCGTCAAGGCGCAGATCACCGGCGCCATCATCGGCAACGGGCTCCTGGGGCTCGGGCTCTCGATCGTGGCCGGGAGCTTTGGCCGGGAACGCCAGCGCTTCAACCGCGAGCACGCCGGGCTCCTGTCGAGCCTGCTCATCCTCTCGGTCATCGCCCTCATGGTGCCGGCGTTCTTCCACTATACGGAGCGGGGGATCTTCGCCTCGCCCAGGGCCTACGAGCTCGACGAGAAGCTGAGCCTCGGCGTGTCGGTGGTGCTGATCCTGATCTACATCGCCAACCTGATCCATACGCTGGTGACCCACCGCAACGTATTTGCCTCCGAAGAAGACGAGCTCGAGCACGAGGGCAAGCCCTGGCCTGCTTGGAAAGCCATGGGCGTGCTCCTGGGCGGCACGGTGCTCGTGGCCGTCGAGGCGGAGCTCATTTCCGGCGCTCTCGAAGGCACGGCGTTGCGGCTCGGACTGTCCACCTTCTTCCTGGGCATCGTGGTGCTGGCGGTAGTGGGCAACGCGGCCGAATACCTCTCCGCCATCTACTTCGCGCGCCAGGACCGGATGGGCCTGGTCCTGGGGATCACCCTGGGCTCGACGATCCAGATCGCGCTCCTGGTCGCGCCGGTGCTGGTCCTCGCCTCGTTCTTCCTCGGCCACCCCATGAACCTGGTCTTCGAGAACCCGCTGGAGCTGATCGCGGTCGCGGGGGTCGCCTTCGCGGTGAATGCCATCGCCCATGACGGCGAGACCAACTGGTTCGAAGGGGTCATGCTGCTCGGCATCTATGCGCTGCTGGTGCTGGCCTTTTTCTTCGCGACTCCTCCTGTACAATAGGAGTTGCTGTTTCTGCTGCCGTTGATCGAGGGGCGATATCGGAGATATGGGTAGGGGGGCTCTTCCGAAAGGAGCAGTTCATGGAAGAGATGTCTCGGTGCCTCTCCCGCCGCGAGCTGCTGGCGGCGCTCCTCCTCTTTGCGCTCCTCACCCTCCTGACCCCCAGCGCCCTCGGCGCCCATGTGGCGCAACTGAGCGGCCGCGAGCTCGCGGCGGCTTCCTCCAACGTGATCGTGGCGGTGGTGGAAGGCCGTGAGGTTCGCTGGAACGGCAAGCACACCCTTCTGATGACGGATTACAGGCTGCACGTCGAGGAGCGGCTCCGCGGCGAGGGGCCGGAGCGGTTCACCCTCACCATGCCCGGCGGCACCCTCGGAGACATCACGGACGAGGTCTGCACCGCGGTCGAGCTCGAGCCGGGCGCGCGCTATCTCCTCTTTCTGGACGACCTCGACCGTCCCAGCCTGTCGCCGGTCCTGGGAGCGCGGCAGGGAGCATTGCGCGAGACGGCGGGCTTCGAGGATGTCGTCGCGGCCGCGCGCGCGCTCGTCGAAGAGACGCCGCTCGCTCCGCGGACCGCGTTCCTGGAGGATGCATCGCTGCCCGCGAAGGCCTGGGTCCCGCCGGGCCTGGGCTTCGTCCGGGCGCCCTACGTCTACAACGAGCTGGCGCACCGTCCAATCGTGGTCAACCCTCTCCTGCCCGGCACTCCGTTCTCTCCGGTTGACCAGCACCAGATGGCCTATTGGAACGTCTATGCCGGCGACCTCTTCCGCGTCTCGGCCAATCCCACGGCGACCTGGTCCTATGGCAATGGTGTCTTCGACGTTGCCGGGTTTCCCTCCGAGAAACAGATGACCGACGAGTTCGACGTGTCCTGGGGCGAGCTCGGGTCGGGCGTGCTGGGCGTCGCCTTCGTGCGGCGGGTGGACGGCGCCGTGGTCGAGGCCGACGTGGCGCTCAACCCCGCGAAGGCCTGGACCCTCGACGACGTGGAGGCCACCACCCGGGGAGGGGCGTACTCTTTCAAGGAGGTCATCACGCACGAGCTCGGCCACATGTGGGGGCTCGACCATCCGTTCGAGACGCAGGAGGCGTGGTGGGACTCGGTGATGCAGTACAAGGTCAAGATCTTCTACCTTGGGATGATCTGCGCCGACGATGCCATGGCCGTGCGCAAGGCCTTCCCGCCGGGCGTCGCGATCCGCGACGGGCTCGTCAGCTCCTACGTCACCTATTGGGATGGCGTCTACCTGCCCACGTACGATCCTGCCGCACCCAAGTCGCCAAACGCCAAGGCCGGCGGCACTCTCAGTCTGAATGGACCGATCAAGATCGAGAACGTCGGCACCGTGCCACTCGCGAATCCCAAGGTCGAGGTCTACCTCGTGCCCCGGCGCTTCAGCTTCGAAGGTGCCGTGCTGGTCAAGACCGTCCGTGTCCAGGGCGTCCTGAAGTCTGGAGTCACCAGGCAGGTGAACGTGGGCAAGATCCTGATCCCCACGAAAGTGCCGCCCGGGACCTACTGGCTCGGCTACTACCTGCGCGATTCGAAGGACCAATACAAGGCCAACAACGGCGCCTGGAGCAACGCCGACGTGACGCTGACGGTGGGGCGCTGAGCCTCTTGATCGGAGGAGTTAGCTTGAGGAGGACTGATGCCGGTACGTAAGTTTCGGTCGGTCGCTGACATGCCGGCCCTCAGGCGCGCACTCCTCTCGACCCGGACAACCTCCGGCTCGCTTGCTCGCTCACGCAAATTGCCTATTGGCTTCATCCCATGAAGCATATTCCTGGTGTCCGGAAATACCGGTCGATCGAGGAGGCGTGGCAGGCTCGCCAGGAGTGGGTGCGAAGCCAGCTCCGCCGGCCGACCCCTCCGGGACGCTGAGCCCGCGTTGCTACTGATATTCCTACTCTGGTACGCTTCGAGTATGTCGACAGCCAAACGCAAGGTATCAGTGTCGTTGGACGAGGACCTCGTTGAGGAGCTAGAGAGGGAAGACCAGGGCCTCTCGGCCCAGGTCAATCTGGCTCTCCGTGCGGAGCTCGAGCGTCGTCGCCGCAACCGGCTTCTTGTAGAGCTGCTCGATCAGCTCGACGCCGAGCATGGACCGGTAGAGGAGTCGCTGGTGGAGAAGTACGCCGGACTCCTCGCATGACCAATTGCGTCGTGCTCGATGCCGAGGCCCTGGTGGCTCTGGCTGGGCGGCCCGGGCGCCGCAATTGGGAAGTTCGCGCTGCTTTGCGAGCGGCCGTACGCCTTCGCCGAGAGGTCATAGTCCCGAGCGTGATCCTCGCCGAGCTCTATCGTGGCCCTCGCCACAACCCCCTGGTAGATGCATGCCTGTCCCGCGAGACGGGGATTCGCGTGCGCGACACAGATCGCCCTCTGGCCAGAATCGTAGGGGGGGTTCTGGCTGCCGCCCAGGCAGGCTCGGAGCACTTGGCCGATGCCCATGTCATTGCCGCAGCTGTCGAGCTTGGCGGCGGCCTCGCATTGACGGCCGATCCCGACGATCTCAACCGGCTTGCCGCTTCCTACGGCAACGTGTTGGTGATCGGCCTCCCCTGAGCCTCCCTCCGAACCGCAAGGAGCCCGCATGATCGACAGCCTGGATCGCCGCCGTTTCCTCGCCCTGCTCTCCGCACTGGCCGCGGCCCCGGCCGCTTTGGCGCAGGAGGAGAAGAAGGGGACGATCACCCCGGATATCCTCACGGACGCCGAGAAGGCGATCGGCCTCGAATTCACCGGCCCCGAGCGCGACCTCATGCTCAAGGGGCTCGACGACCTCCTGGAGGATTACAGGAAGATCCGCGAGGTGCGGATCGACAACAGCGTGCCGCCGGCGGTGAAGTTCGATCCCGTCCTGCCCGGCATGGACCTGGGAGGCAAGGGCTCGTTCCGCCTGAGCGCGGCCGGCGAGATCCCTTCCGCGGCGGCGGAGCAGCCGTTCCTCACCGTCACGCAGCTCGGCCGGCTCCTGCGGTCCGGCAAGGTCACGTCGGTAAGTCTCACGAGGATGTACCTCGACCGGCTGCGCAAGCTCGATCCGGTGCTCCACGCGGTCATCAGCTACACGGAGGAGCGGGCGATGGCGGCGGCCGAGCGCGCCGACCGCGAGCTTGCCGCGGGCAAGGACCGCGGTCCGCTGCACGGAATCCCCTGGGGCGCCAAGGATCTCCTGGCCGTCAAGGGCTACCGCACCACCTGGGGCTCCGTCCCGTTCAAGGATCGGGTCATCGACGAGGACGCCGCGGTCGTCGAGCGCCTGGACGCGGCCGGCGCCGTGCTCGTCGCCAAGCTCTCGCTGGGCGAGCTGGCCTGGGGGGATGTCTGGTATGGGGCCATGACCCGCAACCCCTGGAATCCGGAGCAGGGATCGAGCGGCTCTTCGGCCGGCTCGGCCTCGGCCACCGCCGCGGGCGCCGTGGGCTTCGCCATTGGCAGCGAGACCCTGGGCTCCATCATCTCGCCCTGCACGCGAACGGGATGCACCGGGCTCCGGCCGACTTTCGGCAGGGTGAGCCGTCATGGCGCCATGGCGCTTTCCTGGACCATGGACAAGCTCGGCCCGATCGGCCGCAGCGTCGAGGATTGCGCCGCCGTGTTCCAGGCCATCCACGGCCCGGATGGCCGCGACGCCACCGTGGTGGACGCTCCCTTCCGCTGGGACCCGGGCATGGACGTGCGCAAGCTGCGCGTCGGCTATCTCAAGTCGATCTTCGAGGAGAAGCCCGAGGAGGAGAGGGCGGAGTGGCACGCGCTCGACCTCGCCGCTTTGGAGGATCTGCGCAAGGTGGGGGTCGAGCTCAAGCCCATCGAGCTGCCCAAGCTCCCGATCGACGCCCTCGGCCTGATCCTCACCGCCGAGGCCGCCGCGGCCTTCGACGACCTGACCCGCAGCGGCAGGGACGATCAGCTCGTCCGCCAGGTCGAGCAGGCCTGGCCGAACGTCTTCCGCCAAGGCCAGATGATCCCGGCCGTGGCCTACCTGCAGGCGAACCGCATCCGCACCCTGGCCATGCGCGAGATGGACCGCATCCTGGCCGAGATCGACGTTTACGTCTCGCCCACCTACGGCGGCAACAATCTGCTCCTGACGAATCTGACCGGCCATCCCTCCGTGGTGCTGCCGAACGGCTTCCGCAAGGACGGCACTCCCACCAGCATCACCTTCCTGGGCAAGCTCTTCGGAGAGGGCGAGGCCCTGGCGCTCGCCAAGGCCTACCAGGACGCCACCGGCTGGCACCTGAAGCGGCCCAAGCTGGACGGGCTGGCGCCGACGCCGGACTACCCGCCCAAGAAGGAAGCCAGCTAGGTAGCATCGGGCTGAGCTGTCCGAAAACTCTCCGGAGCTGTCCGATACCGTCTCGCGCCTGTCCGATACCGTCTCGGAGCTGTCCGATACCTTCTCGTTGCTGTCCGAAAACTCTTCGCCGTAGTCCGAAAATTCTCGGGCGTAGTCCGAAAACTCTCGGAGTTAGTCCGGAAACTCTCGGGTTTAGTCCGGAAACTCTTGGTCATAGTCCGAAAACTCTCGGTCGTAGTCCGAAAACTTCGGGCGTTGGTCCGATGAATCGGAGCCGTAGTCCGATTTCTCTGAGCTTTTGTCCGAAAACTTCGGGTTGCAGCTAGAGCGCCGAGGTCCCCGGAGGCACCAGGCGGTCGACGATCTCCTTGTCCTCCTTGGTGATCTCGACCTCGAGCACGCCCAGGCTGTCCTCGAGCTGCTCCAGCGTGCGCGGGCCGATGATCACCGAGGTCACGGCCGGATTGGAGAGCGCCCAGGCGTTGGCGAAGCGCGCCAGGGACACGCCCTTGGCCTCGGCGTGGGGGATCAGCTTCTCGACGATGTCGAGCCGGCGCTGGAACTTGGGGTTCTCGATGTCGCCGATCCAGCCCTGGGCGCGCTTGCTGTCCTTGGGGTTGCCGGTCTCGCGGCGGTACTTGCCCGTGAGCCAGCCCCCTTCGAGCGGGCTCCAGACGATGTTCGCGATCCCGAAGCGCTGCGTCATGGGGAAGTGCTCCGCCTCCATGATCCGCCGCAGGATGCTGTACGGCGGCTGCAGGCAGACGAAGCGCTCCCATCCATGGCGCTCGGAGATCCACAGCGTCTCCACGATCTCCCAGGCCGCGAAGCGCTTCTCCCAGAGCGCGTCGCCCGCGTAGTGGTTCGTGGACAGGCCGAGGTAGCGCACCTTGCCCTGGCGCACGAGGTCGTTGAGAGCCCAGAGAGTCTCCTCCAGCGGAGTGGTGGGGTCGGGACGGTGGATCTGGTAGAGATCGATCACGTCCGTGCCCAGGCGCCGGAGGCTGTTCTCGACCTGCTCCTGGATGGCCTTGCGCGACAGCCCGCGCTGGTTGGGGCTCTCGCCCACGGGCGCCCAGACCTTGGTGGCGAGCACGACGCCTTCCCGGCGGTCGCGGAGGGCCTTGCCCACGATGACCTCCGATTCGCCTTCGGAGTAGCCGTTGGCCGTATCGACGAAGTTGATGCCGGCGTCGAGCGCCCGGTGGATGATCTTGACCGACTCGTCGTGATCGGCGTTGCCCCACTTGCCGAACATCATGGCGCCGAGGCAGAGAGGAGAGACTTTGAGGCCGGTGTGTCCGAGGTTCCTGTAGTCCACGCGCACCCCCTTACAAAACGTCCGGGGGAGATTATGGCCTAAATGGCGTTGGCGACCTTGGGGATGCTCATCCGCCCCTCCAGCGCCTTCTCGCGGCACCTGGCGGCGGGGATGGGCGGGCTGAACAGGTAGCCCTGGACCTTGTTGCATCCCTGGCTGCGCAGGATCTCGAGCTGCGTCTCGTTCTCCACACCCTCGGCCACGACATCGAGCTTCAGGCTGTGGGCGAGGCTGATCACGGCGGCGGTGATCTCGCTGCTTCCCCGGTTCGTGCCGAGGCCGCTGACGAACGAGCGGTCCACCTTGAGGATGTCGATGGGCAGCGTCGTGAGATAGCTCAGCGACGAGTAGCCGGTGCCGAAGTCGTCGATGGCGATCTTGATGCCCAGTTCCTTCAAGCCGCGCATCACGCTCTGGCTCGCCTCGGCGTTCTGCATGGCCAGCGTCTCCGTGATCTCCAGTTGGAGCATCGACGCCGGTAGCCCGCTCTCGGCGAGCACCTCCTTGATGCGATCCAGGAGGTCGGGGCGCTGGAATGGGCGGGCGGACAGGTTCACGGCCACGCGCACATCGGCGCCGTCCTTGTGCCACTCCGAGATCTCGCGGCAGGCGGTCTTGAGCACCCAGAGGTCGACGGCGTTCGACATGCCCGTGACCTCGGCCAGCCAGAGGAACTCGGCCGGCCCCATCAGGCCGCGCTCCGGATGCTGCCAGCGCAGCAGCGCCTCGACCCCCTCGATCATGCCGGTGCGGGCGTCGAGCACGGGCTGGTAGTAGAGCACCAGCTCGCCGTGCACCAGGGCCTTGCGCAGGTCGTTCTCCAGGGCCAGCCGCTCCAGGGCATTGGCGTCCATGGTGGGCGCGTAGACCTGATACTGATCGCCGCCGTGCTCCTTGGCGTGGTACATGGCGATCTCGGCCTTCTTGATCAGCTCGTCGGGATCGCCGCCGTCGTCAGGGAAGCGGCTGATGCCGACGCTCGACGTGACGTACAACTCCGTGCCCTGGACCGCGAACGGCCGGCGGATCAGGCCCAGGAGCTTCTCGGCCATCTGGGCGATCTTCCACTCGCTGCTCACCACGGGGAGGAGCACGGCGAAGCCGTCGCCGCCCATCCGCGCCACGGTCTCGGTCTCCAGGAGGTTGCGCCGCAGGCGTTCCGTGATCGAGCGCAGGATCTCGTCGCCGTACGAATGGCCGAGCGAATCGTTGATGACCTTGAAGCGGTCGAGGTCGAGAAACAGCACGGCGCTGCGTCCGTCCGGCCGGCGCTCCGCGCGGTGCAGAGCCGCGGCGATGTTCTGCACGAGCAGGTTCCGGTTGGGCAGGTCGGTCAGCGTGTCGTGGTAGGCCAGGTGCTCGGCGCGCGCCGAGGCGGCGACCACCTGCCTGCGCTCCTCTTCCAGCAGCCAGATGACCATGGCCACGCCGAGCAGGAACTGCAGCAGGAAATTGATCGGAGTGAGGTACGAGAGATAGCGCGGCGACACCTGGATCGACGCGCGGGCGAGATAGATCGTCAGGTGATGGGCCTCCTGCAGCACGGAGAGCACGAAGGCGCCGGCCATGATGCGCTGGCCCATGCCCGCCGAGACCTCCTCGTTGCCGGCGTTCCACACCCAGTAGCTCGCGATCAGGAAGGCCGTGGCCAGGCAGAGGGAGCGGATCGTCTCGGAGAGGCGGACGTCCGCGACGCCGTCGAGGACTCCCGACGTGACCGCCGGCACCACGGCCAGGGCGACAAGGAGGGCCAGGACCGTGTGCTGCATCCGATGCGGCACGAGCCGGGTGGTGGCGAGCTCGTAGGTGCCGAAGAGCAGCCAGGCGATCCGCCAGTAGCCGGCGATCAGGGTGACGAGCGTGAGCGAGGTTGCGAGCGCGGGGGAGAGCGTGCCGCGATCGCCCAGGTACAGCATGAGCGCCGACGTGCAGAGCGCGACGCAAAACGCACCCCAGCTCCAGGCCCAGGTGCGCAAGTACTCCCGCCGGTACAGACGGTGGAAACCCACCAGGACCAGCGCCAGAACGAGCGCGCCACCGGCCTGGGCCAGTTGGCTCACGAGGATGACAAGGCTGCTGCTCTCCATTATTCCGGCTGCTATCTTAAACGAAGCAGGGCCTTTTAGGGTCGCCGGCGTGCGAAGGGACCCATTGAGGGTAAAGGAGTTGGGGCGAGGCGCACCTTTTTCCGGGGAGGGACGAGAGGATGACTTTGAATGTGGGATCAACCCTGGACCGCTATCTGCCGGTCTACCGTCATCGCGAGGTGCACGAGGTCACGGTCAAAGCGGGTCCCGAGGAGGTCATGCGGGCCATCCGGGAGCTGAAGGGGCGCGACATCGCGCTGGCGCGTCCCCTCTTCGCCCTCAGGTCCCTCCCCGCGTGGCTGCTGAGGCTGCCGGTCCGGAAATCCCACCCGGATCAGCGGGTGGTGGATGTCATTCTCAAGGGCGGCTTCACCCTTCTGGATGAAGGGCCGCTGGAGATGGTTGTCGGAGTGATCGGCCGCTTCTGGCAGCTCTCGGCCTCGACCGTCCCCCTCACTGGAGCCGCCGATTTCGCAGCCTTCGACAGCGACGGCTACGCCAAGGGGATCATGAATTTCACGGCTGAGCCCCTCGGGCCCGGCCAGACCCGCCTGCGCACCGAGACGCGCGTCCTCCCCCTCGGCCGCGAGGCCGCCCGGAAGTTCCGGCTCTACTGGCTGTTCGTGCGTCCGGGAAGCGGCCTGATCCGCTGGATCTGGCTGGCGGCGATCAAGCGGCGGGCGGAGAAGGAGGCCCGGTGAAGGACTTTGATCAAATTGCCTGGAGCTGCTCGAGCGTGCCGCTGAACAGATCGAGATCCACGGCTCCCGTCACTCCCGCGACCGAGCCGCTTTGGGAGTGCTGCCAGAAGAGCCAGGAGGTCCAGCCTTCTGGCAGCAGCGGTTGGGCGGCATAGTCGGCCAGCCAGAGCGGATAGCTGGTGAGCGTGAGGACCGGAGCTTGCGAGTCCCAGAATCCGGGAGCGGTATAGAGGATCGGTTTGCGCCCCGTCGCCTGCTCCACGACTTGAAGCCAGGTGGCCACCCCGCTCCAGATCTGCGGGTCGCTCACTCCGGCAGTGGTCTCGATGTCGAGAACGGGCGGGAGATCGCCCGGGGCGAGCTGCACCATGGAGAGGAAGTGCTGCGCCTGGGCCGTGGCATCGTCGTTCGCCTCGAAGAAGTGGTAGGCGCCCCGCAGGAGACCAGCCGCCTGGATGCCAGCCCAGTTCGTGGCGAACTGCGGGTCCAGGTAGGTGATCCCCTCCGTCGCCTTGGCGAACGCGAACGACATCCCGGCCTGCGCGACCTGCTGCCAGTCCACGACTCCCTGAAAGTGCGAGACGTCGATCCCCTGCACAGTGCTCATGCTCTGCCTCCTGGTTTGCCCGGTAGGATAGCAGCAACTCTCGCCTCCGGCGGACGTATCCACCGGAGGAGGAAACAGACCCCATGCGGAAGATCGCCATCGTCGGCTCCGGCCAGGCTGGCCTGCAACTGGCCTTCGGGCTGCTGCGGCACGGATACGCCGTCACTCTGTATTCGGACCGGACTCCCGATGAGATCCTGAATGGCAGGGTGCCGGCGACCGCGTTCATCTTTGACCGCGGCCTGTCCTACGAGCGCGAGCTGGGCCTGAACTTCTGGGATGACGAGGTGAAGTGGGGGGAGGGGATCCATCTCGACTTCTGCCTGTCCCCCGGCAATCGTCTCTTCCACATGACAGGCCCCTGGCGCCGGCCCGGCCAGGCGATCGACCAGCGGCTCAAGTACTGGCGCTGGATGCGGGAGCTCGAAGCACGCGGCGGCACTCTGGTCATCCAGCCCATCGGGGTCCCTGATCTCGATGCACTGGCGGCGGAGAACGATCTCCTGGTCGTGGCGGCGGGCAAGGGGGAGATCTCGTCCCTGTTCGAGCGCGACCCGGACCGGAGCACCTACTCGGAGCCCCAGCGCAAGCTGGCCCTGATCACGGTCAAGGGCATGAAGCCCTGGACCAGGATTCCCTTTCATACCGTCAAGTTCACCCTCTTCGAGCAGGACGGCGAGGTCTTCTGGATACCGTTCCACCACAAGTCCTCGCAGTCCACCTACAGCATCCTTTTCGAGTGCAAGGCCGGCCGCGGCCTGGATCGCTTCGGCGCGGCGGAGACCGGCGAGGACATGATGGCCGTCGCCAAGGAGCTGATCTCCCAATGGGCGCCCTGGGAGGATGAGCACCTCCGCGGCGCCGAGCTCGCCGATCCACTGGCCTGGGCCAAGGGCATGATCACTCCCACCGTGCGCAAGCCGGTCGCCCGGCTCCCCTCGGGACGGCTCGCGTTCGGGATCGGCGACACCGTGGTCCTCAACGATCCGATCGCGGGACAGGGCTCCAACTGCGCTTCGAAGGCCGCCCACCTCTACACCCGGCGCATTGTGGAGCACGGCAGCCGGCCGTTCGACGCGGACTGGATGCAGTCGGTCTTCGACGAGCATTGGGAGCAGGACGCCAGGTGGATCACGGGCTTCTCGAACCTCTTCCTGGAGCCGATCACGCCCGCGGCCAAGGAAGTGCTGCTCGCCGGAACCCGCCATCCCGGGATTGCCGCTGAGTTCTTCGACGACTTCAACGACCCGCAGAACTTCTGGCCGCGAGTCGAGGATCTGGGAGCGGCGAGGCGGTATGTGGCAGAGAAGACCGGCGGTCCCTGGCTCAAGACCGCGGCCCTGGCGCGCGCCGCGATCGCGGGCGGGCAGGTAAGGAGAAAGCTGGGGTTCGAGAACCGGGTTTAGCGGGCGATCAGGTAGCCGACCACGACGAGCACCAGCAGCAGCGCCACGAGGCCGCCGATCAGCAGCCCCTTGCTGGAGCCCGCGGCCTTCTGGGTGACGCCGCGGATCTCGGAGAGCAGACGGAGGTTCAGCGACTCTTCCAGCTTGCCGAGATCGCCCAGGAGCTCCAGCGCCGTGGAGTAGCGCTCGGACGGGTTGCGCGCCAGGCACTTGAGCACGATGGTGTCCGTCTCTGGCAGCAACTCGCTGTTGGATTGGCTGGGGAGCGAGAACTTCCCCGTCGGCGGACGGCCGGTGAGCATCTCCTGGAAGACGGCGCCCACAGCGTAGATGTCGGCCCTGTGGTCCGAGGTCGCGTTGCTGTCCACCTGCTCGGGCGCCAGGTAGTGAAAGGCCCCGAGCGTGATGGCGCCGGTGCTGACCGTGCCGGTCAGGCCGAGCGACTCGATGCGGGTGAAGCCGAACTCCGTCAGCTTGGCCATTGAAAGATCTGGAGCGACCAGGATCGCGTGCGGCGAGATGTGGTGATGGACCACCCCGAGCTGATGGGCATGGGCAAGGCCGCGGCAGACCCCCTTCATGACCGTGAGGATCTCGGTCACCGAGAGCCGGCGCTCCTTGAGCACGTTGTCGAGGCCGATGCCCTGAATCCATTCGGTCACCAGGTAGGGCCGGGTCCCCTCGACGCCCGTGTCCAGGATCTGGAGCAGGCTCGGATGATGAGTGGACATCAGGGCCCGCGAGTCGCGCTCGAACCTCGCGGCGGCGGCCGAATTCTCGATCAGGTACGGCGACAGCAGACGCACCACCACCGGCCGGCCGCTCTTCGGGTCCACCGCCTTGTAGACGGGGGACGAGCCGCCCCGGCCGATCATCTCGGTGATGCGGTAGGGGCCGATCTGGGAGGGAAGGTCTGCAGTCATGTCACACGCCGGTCTCGAAGATGATAACCGTATCGCCGATCGCGATGCGATCGAAGGGTGAAAGCTCGGCGCGGGTGGCGGGCCGGCCATTGACCTTGGTGCCGAAGCTGCTCCCCAGGTCGGTCGCGACCCACGAGCCGTCCTCCCAGGCGATCCGCAGGTGCTCCTTGCTGGCGTTCGGCTCGGTCAGGACCAGGGTGCAAGTGCGCGAGCGTCCCACGGTCACGGGCTCGCCGTTCAGGTCCATGGAAAGGGACAGGCCGCGCTCGATTCCCTCGGTCACGAACAGCCGCGCCAGGCTCGGGCGGTCCGTATCTGCCTCTCGGGGATGGGGACGCCGCGAGATCTCCACGGTGCGGATGGGGTAGGGCATCTTGATCCCCTCCTTGCGGAAGATCTCCCAGATGCGCCCCCTCACTTCGCTGGCAATGCGCGGCGCGTTGGCTACATCGTCCACCCAGATTCGCAGCTCGTAGCCGAGGGAGCTTTCGTCGAACCTGGGGAGAAACACCTCGGGCGTGGGCTTGTCCAGGACCCCGGGAACGCCCGCGATGGACTCCAGAAGCGCCCGGCGGACCCGGTAGGGCGGCACGTCGTAGGAAGCGCCCACCTTGATCCGCTCGAGGTGCATGGGGTGCGGGTAGTAGAAGTTCACCACCCGCTCGTCCGCGAGCTTGCTGTTCGGGATAACGAGGTTGTCGTTCTCCCGCGTCCGCAGATGGGTGGTGCGCCAGGTGATGGCGACGACGCGGCCTTCGAAGTCGCCGATCTTGATCCAGTCGTTGATCCGGAACGGTCGCTCCACGCTGATCACCAGCCCGGCGAAGAAGTTGGAGAGGATCGGCTGGAGGGCAAGGCCGAGGACCAGGGAGGTGACCGCGCTGGTGGCGATCAGGCCGCCCAGCTCGAGCTTGGGAAAGATCATCCGGAGCGTCACGAAGGCGGCGATCAGGTAGACCACGAACATCGTGACCGCCGGCAGGAGCGGCGGGAGCTGGAACCCCGTGCGGGCGCGCAGGTGGATGTCGAAGAAGTAGAGGCCCAGGAGGCGCAGGACGGTGACCGCGCCCAGGAAGAGGAGGATCCAGGCGCGCGTGCCGTCGCTCACCCCGGCATCCGGAGGCCCGAGCAGCGCATAGACCTCGATGGCGGCGGCCGCGGCCCCGACATAGAGCGGGAACGCGAGCTGCCGGACCAGGAAGAACTTGCGCTGGAGCCAGGCGACCAGGGCCACGAGCAGGGCGAAGGTGCCGAGGCTGGCGAGCAGGGCGAGGGTCTGGTGCACGGCGGAGATTCTAGCCTTTTCCCGAGTGAGCTAAGATGCCTTTCCGCAACCACTACGGAGGAGATCCGAGATGAGACGACTGTCCTTCTTGTCCTTGCTGTCCTTGCTGTCCTTGCTGTCCCTGATGTCCTTGCCGGTCCTCGCCCAAAAGCCCGCGGCCGCCAGCGATGTCCGAGCGGAGATCCTGGCGCAGATCGGGGACGCCGAGAAGAAGCTGACCGCCCTGGCCGAGGCCATGCCGGCGGAGAAGTATGGCTGGCGTCCGGCCGAGAAGATCCGCTCGGTTGGCGAGGTCTTCATGCACGTGGCCGGAGGGAACTACTTCCTCCCGACCTTCTGGGGCGTCAAGGTGCCGGATGGGACCAACCCGAGGGAATTCGAGCCGAACGGCGGCGACAAGGCCAAGGTCCTCGCGACGATGAAGGCCTCTTTCGAGCACGCCCGCAAGGCGATCAAGAACGCGCCGGAGGCCGACCTGTCGAAGACGATCAAGCTCTTCGGCGAGGATGCCACCATCCGCCAGGCCATGATGGTCGTCGCCAACCACAACCACGAGCACCTGGGGCAGTCGATCGCCTACGCGCGGATGAACGGAGTGGTGCCGCCCTGGAGCGCGGGAGGGCAGTAGGGCGCTAGCCGAGCCGCTCGCGGAACACCGCGTTCATGGCGCGGCCGAGGGCTTCCAGGCGGCCGAGGGAGCCGGCGTCGTCGGACTTGACGACGACCGGCCAGTCGAAATCGACACCGTCGAGGACGCGGAGCTGCCAGACCTTCTTCTTGGCATCCCATGTGCCGGCGCCGTCGCGGGTGAGGGACCAGCCGGTGGGAAGGTAGCTCTTGATCTCGGTCTCGGTGTAATTGAGGGGCTCGTTCGTCTTCATGACGGGCCGGATTGTGCCTCAAACTCTCCCGCAGGGGAAGTTGCAGCGGGAATGTTGTCAGATCTGGCATGCAGATTGCCTTCCAGAAGCCGCAAAGGAGGAAGGTGTAATGCCCACAAACACCAAGGAAAGAAAGGTGTACCACGTAGTACCCGATTCCGCGGCGGAGAAGTGGCTGGTAAGCCAGGAGAACGCTTCCTTCCGCAAGGAGTTCGACACCAAGGAAGAGGCGGTCGAGGAAGCCAGGAAGCTCGCTCAGGCGGCGGACCTCGGCCAGATCAAGGTCCACAAGAAGGACGGCAACATGGAGTACGAGTCGACCTACGGGGAAGACCCCCGGCGGTCGCCGAGCTAGGCTTGGTCCAGGCCTTCCTTGACCCCCTGTGAGCCCGGTTGCTACGATCCGGGGCGGCCGGGAGCTTCGCCTCCCGCCGCCCATCTCAATTAAGGAAAGCCATGCACATCGAGCTCACGGAAGAGCAGAAGCTCCTGCAAGAGACCGTCCGCCGCTTCGCTGAAGAGGTGGCCAAGCCTCGCGCCAAGGAAATCGACCAGACCGGGGAGTTCCCGCGCTCCTTCTTCGATCAGGCGGGCGAGATCGGGCTCGCCGGCGTGTTCATTCCCGAGGAGTACGGCGGCGGCGGCATGGACACCGTCTCCTACTGCATCGCCATCGAGGAGATCAGCCGCGTCTGCGCCACCTCGGGCGTCATCCTGTCGGTCAACAACTCTCTGGTCTGCTACCCGCTGCTCAAGTTCGGCACCGAGGAGCAGAAGAAGGAGTTCCTGACCCCACTCGCCGCCGGCCAGAAGCTCGGCTGCTTCGCCCTGACCGAGCCCGGCGCCGGCAGCGATCCCTCCGGCCTGCGCTCCACGGCCCGCCGCGAGGGCGACGATTACATCCTGAACGGCAACAAGGTGTTCATCACCAACGGCACCGACGCCGACATCGCCCTGGTGTTCGCCTCGGTGGACCTGGCGAAGAGGCACAAGGGCATCACCTGCTTCATCGTGCCCGCGGACACCCCTGGGTACCATCACGGCACGCACGAGTTCAAGCTGGGCGTGAACGCCTCGGGCACCACCGAGCTTTCTTTCGACAACTGCCGCATCCCGGCAAGCTATCGCCTGGGCGAGGAGGGAGAGGGCTTCAAGATCGCCATGGCCACTCTAGACGGCGGGCGCATCGGCATCGCCGCGCAGGCCGTGGGCATCGCCCAGGGAGCGTTCGAGGAGGCCCTGGCCTACTCCCAGGAGCGCGAGCAGTTCAACCAGAAGCTCGCCGAGTTCCAGGCCATCCAGTTCTATTTGGCCGACATGGCGACCGAGATCGACGCCGGGCGCCTGATGACCTGGAAGGCCGCCTGGGCCAAGGAGAACCAGAAGCGCTTCTCCCTCGAAGCGGCGCAGGCCAAGCTCTTCACCTCGGAGATGGCGCAGCGGGTCACCAACAAGGCGCTGCAAATCCACGGCGGTTATGGCTACACCAAGGAGTACAACGTCGAGCGCTTCTTCCGCGACGCGCGCATCCTCGAGATCTACGAGGGGACCAGCGAGGTCCAGAAGATGGTGATCGCCGACTGGGTCCTGAAAGCCTGACATGGCAGTCCTGACCGAAACCCCCACCGCCGCCGTGAATGGCGTCGACTTCGGGCTGACCGAGGAGCAGGAGTTGCTGCGCGAGCAGATCCGCCGCTTTGCCGAGGAGCGCATCCAGCCCGGCGCCCAGGAGCGCGACCGCGAGCACCGCTTTCCCGTCGAGATCTTCGCGGAGATGGGGGAGCTGGGCTTGTTGGGCATGCTCGTGCCCGAGGAGTATGGCGGCGCGGGCATGGACACGCTCTCGTACATCGTGGCCATGGAGGAGATCTCCCGGGCCGATCCGGCCGTCGCGGTGACCATGAGCGTGACCAACTCGGTCTGCGGCTGGCCGATCAACCGCTTCGGCAGCGAGGAGCTGAAGCGCCGGGTTCTTCCGGATCTCGCTTCCGGAGGAGCGCTCGGCGGCTTCGGCCTGACCGAGCCCGGCGCCGGCAGCGACGTGGGCGGCATGCGCTCCACGGCCCGCCGTGACGGCGACGAGTGGGTACTCGACGGCGAGAAGGCCTGGATCACCAACGCGGGCCACGCGAAGTACTACGTCGTCGTGGCCCGGACCGATCCCGCAGCGGGCAAACGCGGTCTGTCCGCGTTTGTGGTCCCCGCGGACGCTCCCGGCTTCTCCGTAGGGCAGCCCGAGGAGAAGATGGGGCTGCGCTCGTCGCGCACGGCGCAGATCTACTTCAACGGCTGCCGCGTGCCCGCGGCCAATCTCCTGGGGCAGGAGGGCCAGGGGTTCAAGATCGCCCTGGCCACCCTGGATCACTCGCGGATCGGCATCGCGGCCCAGGCCGTGGGCATCCACCAGCGCGCGCTCGAGCTGGCCGTGCAGTACGCCAAGGACCGGCACCAGTTCGGCGTGCCCATCGCGAATCACCAGGCGGTCCAGTTCAAGATCGCCCAGATCGCCACCGAGTTGGCCGGAGCCCGCGTGCTGACCTATTCCGCCGCAGCGCTCGACCACACCCCCCAGGCCGGGCGCCTCGCCGCCCAGGCCAAGCTCTACGCCTCCGAAGCCGCCAACCGCGCCTGCCAGGAGAGCCTGCAACTCCATGGCGGCAACGGCTTTCATGAGGATTACGAGATCTCCCGCCTGTACCGGGACGTGCGCGTCACTACCATCTACGAGGGCACCAGCGAGATGCTGCGGCTGGTAATCGCGAGGCAGCTGCTGGCGTAGGAAAGGCGGAAGTCCTCTATACTTCCGTAGTGGACTTCCCGCTTCTGATCGCCTTCCTTCTGGGTGGCGGCCTCGTCTGGCTGCTGATGCGGCCGGAAGCGGCTCGGCTGCGGACCACGATCGAGAAGGAGCGCGAGGCCGCCGCGGACAGGCTGCGGCTTCTCGAGGATGCCCAGGCCAGGCTCTCCGACGCGTTCAAGGCGATGTCGTCCGAGGCGCTTCAGAACAACAACCAGAGCTTCCTCCACCTGGCCAAGGCGACCCTGGAGAAGTTCCAGGAGACCGCCAAGGGGGATCTGGAGCTGCGCCAGCAGGCGATCGGCGACCTGGTCAAGCCGTTGCGCGAGTCCCTGGAGAAGGTCGACCAGAAGATCCAGGACATCGAGACCGCCCGGGCCGTGGCCTACAGCAACCTGACCGAGCACTTGAAGGGGCTGGCCTCGGCCCAGGCCAACCTGGAGCGCGAGACGGTCAAGCTCGTGGGAGCGCTGCGGGCTCCCGCGGCGCGCGGGCGTTGGGGGGAGATCCAGCTTCAGCGGGTGGTGGAGATGGCAGGCATGGTGGCCTACTGCGACTTCTCGACCCAGGTCACCACGGAGACAGACGACGGCCGCCAGCGTCCCGACCTCGTCATCCGGCTGCCCAACTCCAAGAACGTCGTCATCGACGCCAAGGCGCCGCTCGACGCTTATCTCGACGCGCTCGAAGCCTGCGACGAGGACGCTCGCCGGACCCATCTGCGCAATCATGCCCGTCAGATCCGCACCCACCTCCAGAAGCTGTCGGCGAAGAGCTACTGGGCGCAGTTCGAGCCCGCGCCCGAGTTCGTGGTGCTCTTCCTCCCCGGCGAGACCTTCTTCAGCGCCGCCCTGGAGCAGGACCCGGGGCTCATCGAGTACGGCGTCGAGCAGCGGGTGATCCTCGCCACCCCCACGACTCTGATCGCACTGCTGCGGGCCGTGGCCTACGGCTGGCGCCAGGCGCAGGTGGAGGAGAACGCCCGCCAGATCAGCGACCTCGGGAAGAGCCTGTACGAGCGGCTGCGCACCTTCGCCGCCCACATGGTCGTGGTGAAGCGCGGTCTGGATCAGAGCGTGGAGGCCTACAACCGTGCCGTGGGCTCGCTAGAAGGGCGCGTTCTCCCCGCCGCCCGCCGCTTCCGCGACCTCGGTGCGGCCGGCGGCGAGGAGATCGAGATCCTCGATCAGATCGACAAGGTCACCCGGATGGTGGAAGGAGACCAGGGGGAACTGGGGCTCTCCTGACCACGAACGTCTTTCCGTTGTCCGCGAACTCCCAGCCCTCCTCAGCCCGGAGCTCCGGGTGCGCTTCGAGGAACTCCTGGAAGGCCAGAGGCTGGCCGCGGTCGGTTGCGCCGCCGTAGGAGTGCCAGTCGTCGAATAGCAGGACGGTGGTGGGACTCAGCAGGTCCGCGATCCAGGCGAGCGCCTCCTGCGTCGAGGAGTACAGGTCACAGTCGAGGACGACCACCGCGGCAGGGCGCATGGGCCGGTCGCGCTTGAGCTCCTCGGTCAGCGAGTCGCTGAAGAAGCCCTCGATCAACTCGGCCCGGGACCAGTCCAGGCCGTGGCAGCTCAGGTTGCCGATGACCTCGTCCTTGCCGCAGGCGAACTGACCCTCGAAGAACTCCCCCTCGCCCTCGTCGACCCCCTCGACCCGTGGCAATCCCTGGAACGAGTCGAAGCCCCAGAAGCGCGTCTCGCTCAAGCCGAGCCGGTTGCAGGCCTGCTGCGCGCTCAGAAAGGTGTAGCCGCGGAAGACGCCGAACTCGTAGTAGTCCCCTTCCTGGCCGCGCTCCTTCATGAGCTCGAAGGCCCTTTCGATCGCCCCGGGGGCGCCCGGGCTCAGGGTCCGGAAGGAGCCGTTCATCCGATGGTAAAGCCTGGATGCGAGGCGATAGAGAGGAGGCGTCCGGCGCAGGGCCTTCTCGACCAGCTTCTTCGGCCGCATCTTACGAGGCCCGCCGGGCCAGATCACCCAGGTAGCCGTTCTCGAAGTACCACCGGGCGGTGTGCAGGATGCCCTCCCGCGGATCGATCCGAGGCACGTAGCCGAGGATGCGCCGGGCCTTCTCGAAGGAGAACGCACGGTTCTTGCGGAAAAAGTCGGCCCTGCGCCGGTGGAGCGGAGGTTCCAGGTGCAGCGGCCGGCAGATTGCCTCGCACGCCGCCGCGGCCATCATCAGAGGCCACATGGGCAGATGGCCAGTCGGAGGCACGACTCCCACGGCGTCCGCGACCAGGTTCACCATCTCGTCCAGCCGCAGGTAACGCGGTCCTGCCAGGATGAAGACCTGTCCGAGCGCCTCCGGCCGCTCGGCGCAGAGGAGCATGCCGTCGACCAGGTCATCGACGTGTACCAGGTGGTAACACGTCTCGCCCGAGCCGAACATGCGGAAGCTGCCGTTCTGGATCGTGCGGAAGAGCTTGAGCAGGCGCAGGTCGCCCGGACCATAGATGGCGGCCGGGCGCACGACGGTGCCGGGCAGGCCTTTGGCAAAGGCATCCCGGGCCGCCTGCTCGCCGGCCAGCTTGGTGCGCTGGTAGATGTCGCCCGGGTTCAGCGGGGATTCCTCGGTCGAGGGCACTTCCTGCACGTCGCCATGGACGCCGACCGTGCTGCAGTGGATCACCCGCTCGACGCCCTGCCGGCGCGCCGCCGCCAGGATGTTCTCGGTGCCGCCGACGTTCACATCGTAGTAGTAGGCATCCGGATGACCCGCGGTGCGGTAGACGGCCGCGACGTGAAAAATTTTCCGAGCACCCTCGGCTGCCCGGTCCACGTCAGCCGCCCGGGTGAGGTCCCCCTCGACGATCTCGATGCCCTGAGCAAGGAGAGGCTGCACGTTGGCGTGAGGGCGGACCAGGGCACGGACGCGGTGCCCGAGCTGCCGGAGCCGGCGCACCAGGTGCCCGCCGGCGAATCCCGTGGCTCCGGTGACGAGGATCGTCTGAAGCCCGGTCGCGGCTGCGCGGAAGAGGTCTGGATGGGAGCCTGCCAGCAAGATAGTTTCGACCCGTCAGTCGTTACACCTGAACGGGTCGAGTCTTAAGCAAGACACATACCTACATGAAGGTCTCGACCTTGCCCTTCTTCTTGAGGTCAGCGACGCGGGCCTGTAGGCGCTCGCCGACCTGGCGCTGCTGGAGCATCTGCGTGATGCGGGGCTTGGCCTCCTCGAAGGGGACGGCGCTGGCGGCCTCGCGCTCGACGAGCTGGATGATGTGATAGCCGAACTGGGTCTCCACGACGTCGCTCAGGTCGTTCGGCTTGGTCAGGGCGAAGGCGGCCTTCTCGAATGGGGACCCAGCCTGGCCGGTCTGGCCACGGGCCATCCAGGAGAGATCGCCGCCGCGCACCTTGGAACCGGGATCGTCCGAATTCTCGGCCGCGAGCTTCGCGAAGTCCTCGCCGCCCTGGATCCTCTTGAGGAGACTCTCCGCCTTGTCTTTGGCTTTCTGCTTGTCCGCGGCGGCGGCGGTCGGCTCCACCCGGATGAGGATGTGCCGCAGGTGGGCGCGCTCGGGCCGCTGCATCTTGTCCAGGTTCTTGTCGTAGAACTCGCGGGCCGCCTGATCGGTCACCCCGGCCTCGTTGAGGATCTTGGTGCCGACGTACTTCTGAATGACGGCCTCCTGGCGCAGCTTCTCCTGCAGCTGCTTTTCGGTCAGCCCCTCCTGTTCGAGGGCCTTCTTGTAGGTGGCCTCGTCGGGGAAGCGGCCGCGCAACGCCGCCAACTGAGGCTTGAGCTCCTCGTCGCCCACTGCGACTCCCTGGGCCTTGGCGTCCTGGAGCAGCAGCGTCTGGGCGACCAGGCCGTCGAGGATCTGCTTGTAGAAGGCCTCGTCGAGCGGGGGCACCCGCTGGCCGCGGCTGGCCTGGGCCAACTGGGCCTGCATCTGCCTGGCCTGCAGGAGCAGCTCATCCTTGGTGATCTTCCTGCCGTTGATCTGGGCGACCACGTCCGGCATCTTGGACGTATCCGCCGGCTTGGATGGAGCGGCGCCGGGAAGGGCCCCAAGCTGGCCCGGGGCCGGGGCGGAATTGTCTGCCCCCGGAGCGGTGCTCGCCGCCGGGGTACTCTCCTGGGTCGGGGTCGTCTCGGCGGCCTCGCTGTCCTCCGTGTCCTTATCGCAGGCCACGAGGCCGGTCAGGAGCAGGGCGAACGACAGGGAGAGGATCTGCGGAAAACGGGAGCGTCTCGTCATGGATCGGTTCCTTGTTCGGGGTGAGTGAGGAGCCCGCGGCCGCGGACCCTGAGCCTTGTGGTGTAACCGGAGCGGAACGGGCTTTATTCGCCGGCGGCCGGATCGTTCCAGAGCCTCCCGAGATCGACTTCCAGCCCATCGAACCCTTCCGGTTGAAAGAGGGCATCCCCTTCTACAGCCTCGACGATGCTGTAGACCCCTTCCCGCAGGACGAGGCGCTCGAGGGTGCGGGCCTCGGGATCGAGAAGCCAGTACTCCGGGACTCCGATCGCGGCGTAATCGTACAGCTTGCGGACGCTGTCCTTGGATCGGCTGGACGGCGAGATGACCTCGACGACGAGGTCGGGCCGTCCTCGCTCCAGCCCCTTCTCCTGGCCGGAGGGGGAATTGCCCTTGCGGTAGAACTGGACGTCCGGCATGGTGCCGCGCCGTTCGTCGATCCTGAGCCGGTATCCGGAGGCCAGCACCTGGCCGGCTTTGCGCCACCAGGACCATTGCGTCAGGATGGCGATCAGGGCTGCCACGATGCGTTCGTGCGTCCAGGTCGGCAATTCGATCTCCACGAGCTGGCCATCCAGGAGCTCACGCGGATCGTCCTCGTCGAGATCAACGAAGTCGGGCCAGGTGTAGGGACCCATCTGGGCGTTCGGCCGGGACTGCTTCATCACGCCGGGAAGTGTACCAAAGTAGGCTCGGTTATAATTTGCGGGCTCGACGACTCGCGCCCTCCCGAAAGGAGCCCTGAATGGCCGTCAAGGACGAACCGATCTCCGTGCCTGAAGTGGCCACGGATACTGCATACAAGGACGACGTCCTCGATTCCATGGCCGAGGCGCGCCAGCGTTGGGATGCTGCCAAGGCGAAGCATGAGGCGAAGATCCCGGCCTGGAAGGAGGACTTCACCACCGTCTCCGGCATGGAGATCCCCCACCTGGTGACCCCGGAGCAGACCTCCCGGATCGATCCTCTCCAGGAGATCGGCATCCCCGGCGAGTTTCCCTACACCCGCGGCATCCACCCCACGGGCTACCGGGGGAAGCTGTGGACCATGCGCCAGTTCGCAGGCTTCGGCACCGCCGCGGACACCAACCAGCGCTTCAAGTACCTCCTCTCCCAGGGCCAGACCGGCCTCTCCGTCGCCTTCCACCTGCCCACGCTCTACGGCTACGACTCGGACCATCACATGTCCAAGGGCGAGGTGGGGAAGTGCGGCGTCACGGTCGACACCCTGGCGGACATGGAGGCCCTGTTCGAGGGCATCCCCTTGGGCGAAGTGACGACCTCGATGACCATCAACTCCACCGCGCCGATCCTCTTCGCCATGTACCTGGCGGTAGCGGAGAAGCAGGGGGTGGACGTCAAGAAGCACGTGTCGGGCACGCTCCAGAACGACATCCTCAAGGAGTACATCGCCCAGAAGGAGTACATCTTCCCGCCGCGCCCCTCGATGCGGCTGATCACCGACCAGTTCTCCTTCGCCGCCAGGGAAGTACCGCGCTGGAACACGATCTCGATCTCGGGCTACCACATCCGCGAGGCGGGCTCGACCGCGCTCCAGGAGCTGGCCTTCACCCTGCGCGACGGCATGGAGTACGTCCAGTACGGCATCGACGCCGGTCTGGAGGTCGACGAGTTCGCGCCCCGGCTGTCCTTCTTCTTCAACAGCCACAACGACTTCTTCGAGGAGATCGCCAAGTTCCGCGCCGCCCGCCAGATCTGGGCGAAGGTGATGCGCGAGCGCTACGGCGCCAAGAACCCGCGCTCCTGGATGTGCCGCTTTCATACCCAGACCGCGGGCTGCTCGCTCACTGCCCAGCAGCCGTACAACAACGTGGTCCGCACCACGGTCCAAGCCCTAGCCGCGGTGCTCGGCGGCACGCAGTCGCTGCACACCAACTCCCTCGACGAGACGCTGGCGCTTCCGACCGAGGAGAACGCCCGCATCGCTCTGCGCACCCAGCAGATCCTGGCCCACGAGTCCGGCGTCATCAACACGGTGGATCCCCTGGGCGGGAGCTGGTTCGTGGAGGAGATGACCCGCCGCATGGTGGACGGCGCCTTCGACTACATCCGACGCATCGACGACTTCGGCGGCATGGTGGAGGCGATCGAGGCCGGTTTTCCTCAGCGCGAGATCATGGACGCCGCCTTCGCCTACCAGCGGGCGTTCGAGGACAAGGAGAAGCTGATCGTCGGCGTCAACGCCTTCCAGCTCGAGAACGAGCCGCCGATCGACATCCTCTACATCGCGGACGACCTGGCGGATCGGCAGATCGCCTTCATCGACGAGGTCAAGAGCCGGCGCGACGCGGGCGAGGTGGCGCGCACGCTCGACACTCTGAAGAAGGGCGCGGCCGGGACCGAGAACACCATGCCGCTGATTCTCGACTGTGTGAAGGCTTACTGCACGGTCGGGGAGATCAGCGACGCGCTCCGCGACGTGTACGGAACTTACGAAGAGCCGGCGGTCTTCTAACCAATGCTCGCCGCCTCCACTGCCCGCGAGCTGCTCCTCTACATGCTCTGGGCGGACCGCCTCGCGTTGGCGGCGGTCCGCCAGGTGCGCGAAGAGGACCTCACCCGCGATGCCGGCGTGAGCTTCAAGTCGATCCTGGGCACCCTGGCGCACATCCTGGGCTCCGAGAGGACGTGGCTCTCCCGCTTCCTGGGCAACCCGCTGGACCGGGTGCCGTCGATCCAGGACTTTCCGGACCTGCCGACCTGGATTGCCGGCTGGGAAGAGACCGCCTCTCAGCTCGAAGCCTTTCTCGCCGGCCTGACCGACGAGCAACTCGCGACGCCGCTGACCTGGACCAACACCCGGGGCGAAAGCCACACCCATCCCCTTTGGCATCCGGTGTCCCACATGGTCAACCACGCGACCTATCACCGTGGACAGGTGATCTCCCTCCTGCGCCAGATGGGGTACCCGGTGCCTGCGACCGATCTGATCGTCTACTTCTACGAGCGGGCGGCGGGGTAGCTCTTTTCGGAGCACGCGCGAGGGGCTGGGGTGAGGGCCTCTGTTACAATCCGCCGCCATGAGCGAGAGACGGTTTCGCATCCTGATTGCCAAGCCGGGGCTGGACGGCCATGACCGGGGGGCCAAGGTGGTGGCGCGGGCGCTGCGCGACGCAGGCTATGAGGTGATCTACACCGGCCTGCGCCAGACGCCGGAGCAGATCGCGGCCGCCGCGGTCCAGGAAGACGTGGACGCGGTGGGGCTGTCGATCCTCTCCGGCGCCCACAACGTGCTGCTGCCCGAAATCACCCGGCTGCTCAAGGAGCAGGGGGCCGGCGACATCCTGGTTTTCGCCGGCGGGATCATCCCCGAGCAGGACATGGCTGGGCTCAAGACCGCGGGGATCGACGCGATCTTCCTGCCGGGCACCTCGACCCGGGATATCGTCCAGTACCTGCAAGGCCGCCTGGCCGCCTGAGCCGCTCCCTAACCCCTGAAGCGAGAACGGTTTGACGGCCCGCCGTCCAGGGTGCTAGTTTACATGCCGCAAGTATCGGAGGGCTCATGAGAAGACGGATTCTGCTGGCCGACGACAGTGTCACCATCCAGAAGGTCATCGAGCTGACCTTCATGGACGAGGACTACGAGGTCCGGGCGGTCAGCAATGGCGACGAGGCCATCAAGGCGATGTCCGAGACGGACCCGGACTTCGTGATCGCAGACGTCCATATGCCGGGCGCCAACGGTTACGAGGTCTGCCGGCGTTCCAAGGAGAGGCGGCCGGATGTGCCGGTGCTGCTCCTGGTCGGCACCTTCGAGCCATTCGACGAGGCCCAGTCCCGCGCCGTGGGCGCCGACTCGTTCCTCAAAAAGCCGTTCGACTCCCAGGAGCTGCTGCAGCGCGTCGGCGATCTTCTGTCGCGCGGCGCCGCTCCGGCGCCCGTCTCCGCGATGCCCGAGATAGCTCCCTTCGCCGAGCCGGTGCAGGAGTGGGGCGGTTTCGAGGTGGAGGCTGAAGCCGAGGCCGAGCCCTTCAGCGCGGGCAGCGAGTTCTCCCTGGAGGAGCCGTCGACCGACACTTGGCGGGCGGGCGGCGGCTATATCACCCCTGAGCCCGAGAGCGATCAGCTCTTCGAGCTGGAGGAGGAGCCTGACGTGGCTCCCACGCCTCCGGACAGCGTCTTCGGCTTCGAGCCCCAGCCGATCGCGGCCGCTCCTTCCAGATCCGCCGGTTTCGAGCTTCCGCTCTCGGAGACCGACCGCCTGGGCGTGCCCGAGGCGTCGGCGCCTCTGGTGGAGAGCCTTGACGAGGTGGAGCGCCGCATCGAGGCGCCGGCTCCCCATAGCCTGGACGAGTCGCACGAGCCGCAGTCCGAAGCCCGTATGGCCGTTCCGCCAGCGGTGGCAGCGGGAACGGTGGCAGTGGCAGGCAATGGCGACTTGAGCGACGCGGACGTGGACCGTATCGCCCGCCGGGTGGTCGAGATGCTCGGGGACAAGGCCGTGCGGGACGTGGCATGGGAAGTCATTCCCGATCTCGCGGAGGTCGTCATCAAGGACCGTCTGCGCGAGCTCGAGAGCCAGGCCGAGAACCTCGAATAGAGCCTCTTCCCGCTTTCGATCGTGTCGCAGGGGCGCCCTTGGTGGCGCCCTTTCCGTTGGACCTTCCGTTGGAGATACTCGCTTAGGATATCTATATGGCATTGACCGAGACAGAGACTCCGAGCCAGAGCGCCGGGATGGACAAGCGCTTCGATCCCCAGAGCTACGAGCCCAAGTGGCAGCGGCTCTGGGCGGAGATGGGCATCTTCAAGGCCGAGGCGCCTTCGGACAAGCCGCGCTTCTGCATCATGATCCCGCCGCCGAACGTCACTGGGAAGCTGCACGTCGGCCATGCCCTTCAGACCACGCTCCAGGACCTCCTGACCCGCTGGCGGCGCATGCAGGGGTACAACGCCCTCTTCCTCCCCGGCACCGACCACGCCGGCATCGCCACCCAGCTCATGGTGGAGCGCCAGCTCGCCACCGAGGGGACCACCAGATCCGAGCTGGGCCGCGAGCGGTTCCTGGAGCGGATGTGGCAGTGGAAGGTCCAGTACCAGGACAACATCCGCACGCAGCTCGACCAGCTCGGCGCGAGCTGCGATTGGACCCGCGAGCGCTTCACCCTCGACGAGGGGCTCAACCGCGCCGTGCGCGAGGCCTTCGTCCGTCTCTACCGCGAGGGGCTCATCACCCGCGGCGAGTACCTGGTGAACTGGTCGCCCGTGCTCGGCACGGCCGTGTCCGACCTGGAGGTGGAGTCGAAGACCGTTCAGGGCAAGCTCTACCACATCGCCTATCCCATCGAGGACCGCGATGAGCGCATCGTGGTGGCCACGACCCGGCCCGAGACCATGCTGGGCGATACGGCGGTGGCGTTCAGCCCCAATGACGAGCGCTACAAAAACCTTCATGGAAGAGCGGCGATCCTCCCGCTGGTGGGCCGCCGCCTGCCGTTCGTGCCCGATCCCGCGGTAGACGTGGATTTCGGCACCGGCCTGGTGAAGATCACGCCCTTCCACGATCCATTCGATTTCGAGCTGGCCAGGCGCCATGACCTGCCCGGCGTATCGGTGATCGGCCGCGACGGCCGCATGACGCCCGAGGCGGGGGAGGGCTTCGCCGGGCTCGACCGCTTCGAGGCGCGAGCCAAGGTCGTAGAGCAGCTCCGCGATCAGGGCTACCTGATCAAGGTCGAGGACCACACCCACAACGTGGGCCACAGCCAGCGCAGCGGCGAGCCCATCGAGCCCCTGGTTTCCACGCAGTGGTTCTGCGACGTGACCGGCATGGCGAAGCAGGCCATGGATGCCGTGCACGACGGCCGCCTGACGCTGCTCCCCGAGACCTGGGTCAAGACCTGGGACCACTGGCTGGAGAACATCAAGCCCTGGTGCATCTCGCGCCAGCTCTGGTGGGGCCACCAGATCCCGGCCTGGTACAAGGAGGATGGCGAAATTGTCGTGGCACACGACGCCGAGGAGGCTGCGGCCCTGGCTGGCACTGACAAGCTGGTCCAGGACCCCGACGTGCTCGACACCTGGTTCTCCTCGGGCCTCTGGCCGTTCTCCACGCTGGGCTGGCCCGAAGATACCCAGGACATGCGGACGTTCTATCCGACCGACGTGCTGGTCACCGGGTACGACATCCTCTTCTTCTGGGTGGCGCGCATGGTGATGATGGGGCTGTACTTCACGGGTGTGTCGCCTTTCCGGTTCGTGCACCTGACGGGCCTGGTGCGCGATGCCGAAGGCGTGAAGATGTCCAAGACCAAGGGCAACGTGCTCGATCCGGCCGAGCTGGTGGCCGAGTACGGCGCGGATGCCGTGCGCTTCACCCTGGCGTCGCTCGACAGCCCGGGCCGCGATATTCCGCTCAACCCCGACCAGATCGCGGGCTACCGCGCCTTCGGAAACAAGATCTGGAACGCGACCCGCTTCGCGCTGTCGCGAGTGGGTGACGCCCAGGTGCAGGCCGAGATCGATCCGGAGGGGCTCGCCGCGCCCGAGCGCTGGATCCTGTCGCGCCTATCCCGCACGGCTGCCGAGATCGACTCGCGCCTGGAGACCTTCCGCTTCGACGAGGCCTGCCGCAGCCTCTACCACTTCTTCTGGGGCGATTTCTGCGACTGGTACATCGAGCTGTCCAAGCCGGCCCTCATGGGCGAGGCGCCTCGTCCGCGAGTGGGGGAAGTGCTGCTCACGGTGCTCGACCGGAGCCTGCGGCTCCTGCATCCGCTCATGCCGCACCTCACCGAGGAGCTCTGGCAACGCCTGCCCGGGCACGAGGCCATCCATCCGCAGTCGATCGCCCTGGCCCCCTACCCGCGGGCCGAGGCCCGTTGGGACGCGCCCGAGGTGGAGACCGGCATGAATGCCCTCATCCAGATCGTGAGCCGGGTGCGCGCCATGCGGACGGAGACCGGCATCCCGCCCAAGGCCAAGGTGGACCTGTTCCTTCATGGAGAGCCGGAGACCGTCCGCTTTTTGTCTGAGCAGGCGCTGCTCTCCTTCCTCGCCCGAGTGGAGAAGATCGGCACGGGTACGGGGCCGGAAGGGGCCCGCCGCGACGTGGTGGCCGGCGTCGAGATCGCGCTCGTGGTGGAGATGCAGGAGATGTCAGACGAAGAGCGCAACCGTCTCGCCAAGGAGCTGGAGAAGCTGGAGACCGAGATCTCCCGCTCCGAAACGCGGCTCTCCGACGAGCAGTTCCTCGCCAAGGCGCCGCCGCACGTGGTGGCCAACGGCCGGGCAACCCTGGCACAGATGCAGGAGCGCAGGAGCACGCTCCGGTCCACCCTGGGTCTCTGAGATGGACTTCAGCGGCTACCTGACAGAGATCGAACGGCTGCGCCCCGAGCGCGTGCCCGAGAATCTCGTCCTCTTGCCAGTCGTGGACTCGACCAACCGCATCGCCCGCGCCATCGTCCAGGAGTATGAGACCGAGGAGCAGCCGCTCCCGCCTCTCCTGATCCTGGCCCTGGAGCAGAGCGGCGGGCGCGGGCGGCAGGGACGCACCTGGACGAGCCCTCCCGGGAAGGGGGTCTACGCCACCCGCGTGCTGACTGTCCAAAATGCGAGCGTCCTTCAGACTCTGCCCCTCCTGGTCGGCGTCGGCCTCTGCCGCGCCCTCGCTCCCCTTCCTTGCCGTCTCAAGTGGCCGAACGACCTGCTGGTGGAGGGGAAGAAGATCGGCGGAATCCTCATCGAGGCCATGGTCCATACGGAGGGGGAGTCCCGGGCCCTCATCGGTTTCGGAGTCAATGTCTCCCAAGACCCGGCGATGCCGGAGACTTCGACCTCGGTCGACCGTCTAGGAGGTACGGCCTCCCTGGAAGATGTGACCTGGAAGCTCGCCGAGGGGCTCGAGCGGGAGCTGGAGCATCTGGGCGACCTCGCCTATGCCGCGGCGGCCTACCGCGAGCTTTCGATCCATCAGCCCGGGGATCGGATCACCTGCCGGGTCGGGGAAAGCACGGTCGAAGGTGCCTTCGTGGAGATCGACGATCAGGGGCGGCTCGTCCTGGATAATGGCGGCGAGGGATTGCGGCTCAGCTCGGGTGAGGTGATTGGGTGAACGGACGCAAGCGAGCCAAGGGCACGACCGGCCTCCTGGTGCTGGTGGACGTAGGCAACACGAACACGGTCTTCGGCGTCTACCAGGACGACGAGCTGACCGAGAGCTTCCGTTTCTCGACCGATCACGAGCGCACCGCGGACGAGTACGGCGCCCTGCTGCTGCCGCTCTTCCAGCGCCGGGGGATCGATCCCACGACCGCAGAGGCGGTGGTGATCTCCTCGGTCGTGCCGCCGCTCCACTTCACGCTTGAACAGATGGCTCGGCTCTACTTCGGCAAGAAGCCGCTGTTCATCGAGCCGGGCGTGCGCACCGGCATGCCGATCCGCTACGACAATCCGACCGAGGTGGGGGCCGACCGCATCGTCAACGCGGTGGCTGCGCGAGAGCTGTACGGCGCGCCGGTCATCGTGGTGGACTTCGGCACGGCCACGACGTTCGACCTGGTCAACGCGGCCGGGGAGTATGCGGGCGGCATCATAACGCCGGGGATCATGATTTCCGCGGAGGCTCTCTTTGCCCACGCCTCGCGGCTCTACCGGGTGGACGTTCGCAAGCCCGCGGAGCTGATCGGCAAGAACACGGCCGGCGCCATGCAGGCCGGCATCTACTACGGCTACATCGGCCTGGTGGACGGCATCCTCGAGCGCCTGCTCGCGGAGATGCCCGGGGTCAAGACCGTGGTGGCCACGGGCGGGCTGGCGGATCTGATTGCGGAAGGCTCCAAGTACATCCGGCAGGTCGATCCCATGCTCACCCTGGTCGGCCTCAAGCTGATCTACGAGAAGAACCGGCACGCCTGAATGGCGGAAGATCATCTGTACTTCCAGGCCGTCGAGGAGATCTTCGTGCGGCTCCGCGGTGCGCCGCTGCTTCTCTCGCCAGCCGACTGGCAGGTGGCGAGCCGCTGGCATCGCGAAGGGGTCCCGCTCGACCTGATCGGACGGGTGCTGGAGGAGGTCTTCGCCAAGCGCCAGGAGCGGGGCACGAAGGGGAAGATCAACAGCCTCCGCTACTGCGCACCGGCCGTGGAGGCCGCCTGGTCGGACCTCCGCGAGATGACCGCGCCGGGCGAGCGCACTCCAGCCGACCCTCTGGACATCGCCACCCGTCTGCGCAATCTCGCCGCGGCCGTGCCGGCCGCTTTTGCGGCGAGGGTGGCCGCCCTGCACGGCGATGCCCCATCCGTGGAAGCTGCTCTATCCGCCCTCGACCGGGAGATGCTGGCCGAGTCCGCCGAGTCCCTGAAGCCGGATCTGCGGGAGGAGGTGGAGACCGCGGTGGAGAAGACCCTGACCGCGCTCAAAGGCCGCCTCCCCGTAGATGAGATGGAGCGCTCCCGCGAGCGCCTGACCTGGCAGGTCCTCCGCCAGCGGCTCGGGTTGCCGGTGCTCTCTTTGTTCTCCCCAGAAGCTCAGCTCGACCGCTCAACCCTCTTGCGCCAGCGCGAGGACGTTGCTCCGGGTTGAGGAATCGAGCCGGAATCCGAGGGATTCGAGGCGATCGAGATACGGCTTGACGGATTCGACCCGCCTGCGTTGTTTGGCTTTGAGGAGAAGTCCCAAGGTCCCGGTCAGAGGTAGGCTCAAGCGTTGCGCGAATCGGCGAGCCAGAGAATCGTCCAGGATGACCAGGGAGTCCTCAATCTCCAAGGCGAGAGCCAGCACCTCTCGCTCTCCCGCTCCCAGGCCGGCTGCGAGAGGCAGAACTGCCGCGCTCCGCGCCTTGCGAATGCGCAGCCAACTCAAGCTGTCGAGGTCGGGAAGCAACACGCCGCGATTGACTCCCGAGCGCAATTCCAGGATGACTCCCTCAGGAACAAACACTTCGCCGTAGAGCTCTGGCAGGAGATCCAGGATACCCAGTTGAAAAAGATACTGAATCGGCGAGGTATTGGCGATGACCTCAGGCATTCTCGAGGTCTCGCCGCAGCTCATCCTCGGTCTGGCGAAACGTGATGACTCCGTAGTCCCCGAGGCGGACCAGGAACAGGGGCTTCGGGACTCCGGCCAGCTCGGCGGCCGCTCCCGAGGAGAGACGGCCCATTTCGAAGAGCTTCACGGCTGCGGCCATCCTGAGCTCCTCTCCCATCTCCTCGGCCGAAACCCGCAGAGCCAGGAGGGAGTCTTCCGGTATGTCGAGCAAAACCTGACTCATGCCATCTCCCTTCTCGCAGAGGATTGTACGGCAAGAGGTCCCTTCCGGTAGGCGATGTAGAGGATGTGGGCGTGGGGGTAGCCCCGGCCCAGCTCCACGGCCGTGAAGCGCTCGAAGCCAAGGCGGGCGAGGCGGGCGCGCATCTGGTCCCGTGTCTCGTAGCTGAAGGCCTCTCCCAGCGTCATCCCCAGCAGGTCCGCCACCTTCTCCTGCGCCCGGTTCCATAGCCCCTTGAGACGGTGCTCGGGGTCGATCTCCTTGACCAGGATGGCTCCGCCCGGGGGGAGCCGGTCGTGGGCCTGGCGGAGGAGCCCGTCCCAGCCGGCGACCGGGATGCGGCAGAGCACGTCGAAGACGGTCACGGCGTCGAACGTGCCCGTCACGGCATCGCTGTATCCAGCCACGAAGCGGACCCGCGGGTGGCGCCAGGTGGCGAGAGGCTTGCGCGCGTCCGGCTCGACGGCGACCACCTCGGAGGCTCCGGCCTCCACGGCCAGGCGGGCGAAGGTGCCGTGGCCGGCCCCGAGGTCGAGGATGCAGGCCTGGGGAGGCAGGAACGGGAGCACCCGCAGGAAGGGGCAGGTCAGGAACCGGCCGACCGCGTGCAGGCGCACCGGCAGCGGCGCCGCGGCGTAGCTCCGGCGGACGAGGGCGAAGGCCGGCCCAAAAGAGAGAGAGACAGGGGCTGTTCCCATGGGCCGGAGCATATATAATCAATCGCCTCTCAAAGTGGTCCGATGAACGAACCGAGCCCTTCCCGCCTCGCGAGCTGGCGGCTGCGGTCCCCCTTGTTGCTCCTGGGACTGGCCGCGGTGGCTGCCGTGCGCCTGCTCACCCTGCCCAGGAGCATCTGGGAGTGGGACGAAGTCCTGTTCGTCCGCGGCATCGCCCGCTTCGATCCCCTGCACCACAGCCCGCACCCGCCTGGCTACCCGCTGCTGATCGGGCTGGGCAAGGCGCTCACCTGGATCACGGGCGATCCGTTCCGCAGCCTGGTCGCGCTCGGCGTGATCTCCTCGTGCGTCGGGTTCGTGGCGCTCGCGTTGGCGTTCGGCTCCTTCGCGGGCGGGGGAGAGGAGGGGGAGCGCGCGGGGGTGATCGGGGCGCTGCTGTTCTGCTTCTCGCCGGCCATGCTGGTGTACGGGCCGCTCGCCCTCTCCGATGCGCCGGCCTTGATGTTCCTGGCCCTGTCGCTGGCCGCGGCGGGGCGGCTGATCGGGACGCGGGGGGCGACGGCGCCGGCCGTGGCACTCGGCCTGTCCGCCTCGGCGGCGATCGGCTGCCGGCCGCAACTGGCCCTGGCGGTGCTGCCGATGCTTGCGGTCACGCTCGTCCTGGCGGGCAGACGGAGGGCCTGGGGCGTGGCGCTCGGCTCGTTCACGGTGCTCTCGCTGGCCTGGTTCGTGCCGCTGCTCGTGGCCATCGGCGGACCGTCCGCCTTCGTGCCGTTCCTCTCCAAGCAGGCGGGCTTCGTCGTGCAGTACGACACGAACGCCTCGCGGGCCGAAATGAGCTGGATGGGCGTGGCGAAGCGGTTCCTCGCCCATCCCTGGGGCGACCGGTGGCTCTCCTTTCCAGTCCTCGCCCTGGCCGGCGCCGGAGCAGCGGTGGCGCTCGTCCGCCGTTTCCGGACCGCTCTCCCTCTGGCCGTCCTGACGGCTATCGAGCTGACCTTCGCCCTGTCGGTGATGAACGCGCAGGATGCGGTGCGCTACGCCCTGCCCGGCATGCTGGGGATCGCCTTCGCGGCCGGGGTGGGGGCAGAGGCCCTCGCGCGGCGGGTGCGGGTGCCGGCCGCCGCCTATGTGCTGGCGGGGCTGCTCGCGGCGGGCTCCGTCCACTACACCCAGCCGCTGCTCGCGGCGCGCTCGCGGACTCCGTCGCCGCCAGTCCAGGCCGCCCTCTGGGCACGGAAGAACCTTTCGTCGTACACGGCCTACCTCGTCGAGCCGGGCATGGCGGCGTACGCGGACTACTTCTTTCCCAGGTCGGAGAGGGTGCTGATCGACGAGGGGCTGGAGCGCTTCGCCGGGAAGCGGGGCAAGCCGGTCTATCTCCTGGGGGATGGCGAGAGCACCTGGCCAGGGGCGCAGACCTTCCGCTGGCCGGAGAGCGATGCCTACGGCAAGCTCAGCCGGGGCGGCCTGTATAGAGTCGTCTCCCTGTCTCCGATCTACCCCGGCCGCCGATACCGGATCGCGCGGGGCGTCTACGGCTACGAGCCGAGCGCCCGCGAGGCGCAATGGCGATGGCTGGGTCCGGACGCCGCGATGGGCGTCTTCCCGGCCGGTTCACCCAGGGCGGCCCTGACCCTCGCGCTCCCCGGTTCGGTGCCCTGGCTCTCCAACCGGGTGACCGTCACGGTCGGCGGCGTTCCCGCGGCCGAGTTGGAGATCCCGAGAGGCGGGCGGCGCACCGTGCAGCTGTCCCTTCCACCCGAGAACGAGGTGGAGATCACCTTCCGGTCCGCAGCCTCCTTCGTTCCAGCCGAGACAGGCAGCGGACCCGACACCCGCCGCCTCGCCGTACAGCTCCTCGATCTCGAGGTGCTCCGTCCTTGAGGACATGAACATGAACACGTCCCCAAATCCGATGTCGGTTTCCCTCGTGATCCCGATGTACAACGAGGAGCTGAACATCGAGCACGCGATCGCCTGCGCGGTCGCGGCCCTGGAGCCGTTCGACTACGAGATCATCATCGTGGACGATGCCTCGACCGACCGCTCGGCCGAGATCGTGCGCATGGAGATCGCGGCCAACCCGCGCATCCGGCTGTTGCAGCACGAGGTGAACCGCAAGCTCGGCGGAGCGCTCAAGACCGGCTATGGGGCCGCGCGGAAGGACGTGGTGGTCTACATGGATGCCGACCTGCCGTTCGATCCCGAGGTGATCGGCAAGGCGATGCGCGCCCTGCGCATCACGCGGGCGGACATAATCGCCGGCTACCGGCTCGACCGCACGACGGAAGGATTCCGGCGCACGGTCTACTCGTACCTGTACAACACCCTGATCGGCCTGCTCTTCGGCTGGCCTCACCGGGACGTCAACTTCTCCTTCAAGCTGATGCGGCGCGAGGTGCTGGAGGCAGTGGAGCTGCGGTCGGAAGGTTCGCTGATCGACGCGGAGCTGATCGTCAAGGCGCGCAACCTGGGCTTCGTGATCCAGCAGCTCGGCCTCGACTACTTCCCGCGCAGCCGTGGTGAATCGACGCTCTCTTCGCCCGCGGTCATCTTCAAGATCTTCCGCGAGCTGATCAGCCTCTATCCCGAGATGAAGCACCCGCGCCGCCGGCAGCCCGCTCAGCCCACCTCGGACCCTCAGCCCGCGCACACTTGAAGCGGCTGCCTTGAAGCGGCTAATTGTCACGGCCGACGATGTCGGCCTTCACCCCGGCATGACCCGTGGGGCGCTGGCAGCCTACGACCATGGGATCGTGACGGCGGTGAGCGTCTCGCCCAACGGCCGCGACTTCGAGCCGGCTGTCGAGCTGCTGCGGGAGCGCCCGCGTCTCGAGGTGGGGGCCCATCTGACGCTGGTGGGGGAGCGTCCGCTCTCCCGACCGGAGACCATCCCCTCGCTAACCGGTCCAGATGGTCTTCTCCATGCGGGCTACCCGGCGTTCGCGGCGCGCTACGCCCTGGGACGCATCCGCGGCGTCGATCTGGAGACCGAGCTGCGCGCCCAGGTGGAACGGCTGCTCGCGACCGGGTTGCGGGTCGTCCATCTCAACAGCCATCAGCACCTGCACATGCTGCCGCGGGTGTTCGAGGTCGTGCTGAGGCTGGCGGAGGAGCATGGCATTCCGGTGGTGCGGATCCCGAACGAGCCCGAGGCGCGCCTCACGCCCCGCGGGCTCCAACTCGCCGCGCTCAACGCCTTGGGCCGGCGCGCCCGGTCCCTGGGGCGAAACGCCTCCCCCGACCGGACCGTCGGCGTGATGGCGGCGGGCCGTCTGACCCCGGCGAGGCTCCGCCGCTGCCTCGATCGGGTGGAGCGAACGACCGAGCTGGTCTGCCATCCCGGCCTGGGTCGTGAGGAGCTCGCCGCGGCCTATGACTGGGGATACGCCTGGGAGGAGGAGACCGCAGCCCTGTGCGATCCCGGGCTGCCGGAGCTCCTGCGGGAGAGGGGGATCTCCCTGGGCAGCTCACCGGAATTGAGCAAATGACATTTCAGAGGCATTTTACGTCTCTAGCAGGGCATGAAAAACAATGCCCCGCTGTTCCTCCCATCCCTCTCCCTCGCCCTTGGGGCCTGGGTCTCCTTTCACCTGACGTCCTTCTCGATCCCGCTATTGGTGGCGGTCGCCGTGCTGGGCCTGGCGCTCCGGCGTCCGGCCGGGGCCTGCGTGGCGGCTCTGGCCGTCGGGATGATCGCCGCGGCCGTGCATCACGGCCTCCCGGGGAGCCCGGTCGCGGGATTCGACCTCGACCGGCCGGTGGAAGCGGTCGTCCGCGTCTCCGGCCATTGGACTCCGGACTCGCCGGATGACGAGCCGGGCTGGTCCGCTCCGGCAGAGGTGCTCCGCCTCCGGCAGGACGGCCTCGTGGCCCAGCCGGAATTGGAGGTTCTCCTCCACGTGCCCGGCGCCGAGGACCCGCCGCCCTTTGGGACGAGCCTCCGGCTGAAGGCCTACCTGGGCCGCTCCTCCGGCTTCGCCAATCGGGTGCCGGTCGAGCCCGGCCCCTGGCGCATCCGCGTCAAGAGCCGGAGCTTCCTGCATGTCGAGGAGCCTGCCGGTCCGATCGCCGCGCTCTCCGCGTCCCTTCGCGGGCGGGTGGAGAAGGCTTACCAGGCAGCAGGTCCGAACGGACCCGGTAAGGCTCTGGCGAGGGCCCTGGTGCTGGGGGACGCCTCCGCCTTCCCGTTCGAATGGAAGCGGGGTCTGCGCGTCACGGGTCTCTATCACCTGCTGTCCGTGTCCGGGGTCCACGTGGCGCTGGTGGCCGCGGCGGTCTGGCTGCTGGCAGGCTGGTTCCCGCGGGTGCTCCGCCTGATCCTCATGCTTGCGGCGATCGCTCTCTATCTGCTCCTGGTGGGTCCGCTGCCCGCGCTGGTCCGAGCGGCGGTCATGGGCTTCCTCGCGGTGACGGCCCTGCTCGCCGAGCGTCCGCCGGCCGCGGTCAACGCGCTCGGATGGGCCGTGATCCTGCTGGTGCTGGAGCGGCCGGATATTGTCCTGTCGGTGGCCTTCCAGCTCACGGTCTCGGCCACGGCTGGCCTCCTGCTTCTCGGGCCGCCGCTGGCCGAGCGCTGGAGGCGCCTCCCGCACTGGCTGGCCAGCTCGCTCGCAGCCAGCGTCGGCGCGCAGCTCCTGACAATCCCGTGGGCGCTGCCGCGCTTCCACCTGCTCTCGCCCCTGGCCCCGCTGTTCAACCTGCCGGCCGTGCCGTGGACGGGGCTCGCGCTCGGCGGGTCCCTGCTGTGGACCGGAGCGGCCCTGATCTCTCCGCAAACGGCTGGCGCTCTCCTTCCGGTCCTGGACTTTTTCGCCGCGCCGTTCTCCTGGCCGGCCCGCACGGGACCAGCCGTCTGGCTGCCGATGCCCCTCGTGCTCTCGCCTCTGGCGGCCTGGCTGCTGGCGCTTCTCCTGGCGCTGGTCCTCTTTGCCCGTCCCCGGCTCAAGCTCCTCGGCCTGGCCGGTTTGGCCCTCCTGCTCTTCTGCAACGTGCCGAGTGACCGCGGCGTCGAGCTGGCGATGCTGGACGTGGGGCAGGGGGACGCGATCCTGCTGCGGGACGGCCCGCATGCCGTACTCGTCGATGGAGGCGGCTGGAGGACAGGCGACCTGGGAGGCCGTGTCCTCCTCCCGGCTCTGCTGGCTGAAGGAGTGCGGAGCCTCGACGCTGTCATCATGACCCATCCCGACCGCGACCACTGCGGCGGGCTGGTGGACATCGCGGCCTACCTGCCGGTCCGCGAGGTCTTGATGGGACCGGGCTGGGAGCCCGAAGGCTGCGTGGGGAGTCTGGCCGCGCTGCCGGGAGCCCGGATGCGAATGGTCTGGGCCGGCGAAACGACTTCGGTAGGGAGGTGGAACCTGCGAGTCCTCCACCCCGATCGGGAGGAGGACCGCGGCACGAACGAGCGCTCCCTGGTGATCCGGGCCCAAGCGCTGGGCCGCAGCTTCCTCCTGACCGGCGACATCGAGAGCTGGGCCGAGATGCGCCTGCTCTCCTGCTGCGAGCGCGAGGTGCAGGTGGATGTCCTCAAAGTGGCCCACCACGGCAGCAAGACCTCCTCGACGGAGTCTTTCCTCGATGCCGCCCATCCTCGCCTCGCCCTGGTCTCGGCCGGGGTGAACAACCTCTATCACCACCCGTCGCCGCTGATCCTGGACCGCTTGTCGGAACGGGGCATCCGCGTGCTGCGGACGGACCGTGATGGGCTGATCCTCCTCCGCTTGAGCGAAGGACGGACGCGGATCGAGCTGCCGGGAGCGCCGCGGTAGAGGTGAGCCCCGAAGGGGCGCAGGCATAAAGCCTGGGGTTTCAACCGGTTGAAACCCCAGGTAAGCGTATCTCCCAAAACCTTCAGAGCCCTGGAAGGGCGTAGGCATGGCCAGGGGCGCCAGCCTCGCGGCGGGGGAGGGGGCTCCCGGGCTCGCGTCCGGGGCCAATGCCTGCGTCCTTCGGGACTTGGGATGTTGGTGGGCCTCTTACCTGGGGTTGAAACCCCAGGCTTTGTGCCTGTGCCCCTTCGGGGCGTGAAGACGGGATCCGGCTGTGCGGCGCGATGCGCGTGCTGCTCGCCGCCTACGTCGCCTTTTTCCTCATGGCTCCAGCGCTGCTGGCCGTCAGCTCCTCGTAGATCGCCTCGACAGATCGGTGCCCTCATGCAGCGGTGGCTGGTGTCATAATCGGCCCGTGCCCGTCACCAGTGACCGCTCCTCCTCGCGCATCCCCTGGCTGAAGCTCGGGGCCGAGACCTTCTTCGTCGTCCTGGGCGTGCTGCTCGCCCTGGCTCTCGACGAGTGGCGGCAGGATCGGCGGGAGCAGGAGGTCGTCACGCTGGCTCTCCAGAACATCCGCAGCGAGATCCAGGAGAACCGGGAGGAGATCCGGCGGACCCTCTCCTATCACCGCGACCTGCTGGCCCGCCTGGAAAAGACGCCGGGCATGCCTGTCGCCTTCAAGCCGGCGATCCTCCGCAACAGCGCCTGGCAGGCAGCCCAATCCAGCCAGGCGGCAGCCAGGATGGATTTCTCCGCTGTGGCTGCCTTCTCCAAGATGAAGGACCGCCAGGACCTCTACCAGGGTTTCAGCACGCAGGTGCTGCCCATGGTCTACCAGCCCGGGAGACCTTCGAGGATGATCCTCTCTGACTTCGCCTTCGTCGAAGGGATGTTGCTCCAGGCCTACGACGAGGCGGAGCGGGCGATCCCGAAAGACTGAGCCGCAGCCGCTGCCCGTGCCTGGGGCGGCAGAGGCCGAGATGCGTTTGCTCTCCTGCTGCGAGGACGAGATGCAGGTGGATGTCCTCAAAGTGGCCCACCACGGCAGCAAGACCTCCTCGACGGAGTCTTTCCTCGATGCCGTCCATCCTCGCCTCGCCCTGGTCTCGGCCGGGGTGAACAACCTCTACCACCATCCGTCGCCGCTGATCCTGGACCGCTTGTCGGAACGGGGGCATCCGCGTGCTGCGGACGGACCGTGATGGGCTGATCCTCCTGCGCTTGAGCGAAGGGCGGACGCGGATCGAGCTGCCGGGAGCGCCGCGATAGCCGCGGTAGAGGAGACCTTGAGTCGCCGGCCGGCCTGGGATATCCTCGATTTGCTTCAACCAAGCAGCAACTTCTTGACGAGCGAGGTGACCCGGTGCCGGTCTTTCCTGGACTGTTCTGCGTCTATTGGCTGTCGGTCCTGCTCTGGTGGCGGATGGCGGAACGGCTGTGCGCCGGGCTTTCCGGGCGCCATCCGCTGCTCTGGGCGGCTTTGGGACGGACCGCGGGCCGCGAGCTGGCGATCCTGGGGTTCCTGCTGCGGCGCCGCGACCGCTACCTCGAGGACCGCTCCCTGATCCGGCTGTGCGGCGCGATGCGCGTGCTGCTCGCCGCCTACGTCGCCTTTTTCCTCATGGCTCCAGCGCTGCTGGCCGTATCAATCAGGTAGAGAGGCGAAGTGGTCGAGGAGCTGGCTCTCGAAGCTGTACCTGCCGCCGGTGCTCTGCATCAGGCCGCGGCCGGTGAGGTAGCTCAGGAAGTGGGTGAGGCGCAGAGGTAGGAGCCCGGCCGCGCGCAGCAGGAGCCGCAGCGTGTAGTGCTGCACGAAGTCCAATCCGTTGAACCAGAGCCCGGCCCAGAAGCCTGTGGCCATGGCTGCCTTGAGGACGGTAAGCCAGTCCCGGCTTCTGATCGGGACTTCCAACCGGCCGAGAACGGCGAGCAGGGCTCCCAGGCAGAGCCCCAGGACCACCATGACCGAGAGGGCGACCAGCCCGGCGTTGAGGAACGTCCAGCGGATTCCCCGGTTGGGCGAGGTGCTCCGGGGCACGGGGGTGTCCTCGAGAGCGCCGAGCGCGCCGCCCCCGAAGCCCCCGAGCACGGTCGCCACCACCACGACGACCGCCCAGAAGACCGGCATGGGCAGGAGATCAGGCCTGAGGAGAGAGAACGCCCAGAACACCAGGGAAAGCAGGAGCAGGGAGACCGCTCCCCACAGGGTGCCCCGCGATGACCATCGCCCCACCTTGAGCCTGACCCCGATGTGGATGTCGTTGCTTCCGTCGCGGCCGGCGCTCCGCGTCCCGAGCGCCAAGCCGAAGAGCGTGCCGAGGATCGCCCCGCCCCGCAGCAGATCGAACCCCTGCCAGATCCAGCCCGCCACCAGGTAGAGGAGGAAGACTCCGCCGCCCAGAAGGAGTATATGCAGGAGGGAGCGGAGCAGGCTCTGCGCAAGGGTCCTGTCTTCCTGTCCCACGGCGGACGACCTCCGTAGCCGGGGCGCGTCCATGACTCCTGCCAGGATTCCCGCCAACAGCCCGAACCCGAGAAGGATCTCGCTCTCCAGGAAGAACGCCAGGGGAGCCATGAGAAGCACCCCGGCTACGGCGCGGCTCAGGACCGCATAGGCCCACCGGTGGCCCGCCGTGGGCAGCCAAGCCGGCTGGATCTGCTCGATGAGGAACTCGCAATCGTGCTGGCGCATCCTCCCCGCGAGCCAGCCCAGTCTGCGACGGGTTTCCTCCGGTGGGTACCTTCGAGTCTTGGCCAACCGGGACAGCCAGCTCCGCAGGCCCCGATCTTTTTCAATCCGGGCCCAGGGTAGATTGAGCTCGGGCTCGAGCATGCGGGTCACGTACCTGTCGAAGACCTTCTTGCGGCGGTTCTCGGCAGGGTTGCGCAGGATCTCTCGGATGGTAGCGGGATCGGCGCCCCGATAGGTCCGCTCGAGGAGGACCAGCATCAACGGGGTTCCCGCCAGCCTCTGGAGCTTCTCGTCCGCATCGATCACCTCCTCGAGGGCGGCGAGGCCCGGATCCTCAGCAGCAGCAAGGCGCTCCTTGATCTGCTTGCGAGTAAGAGGCCGCAGGGCGACGGCACCGTAGAGGTGGAGGAGCGTGGGGAAGTCCTTGTAGGCCTGGCTGTGACAGCAGACCGCGATAGGGACCCTTTGCTTCTTCAGGTAAGCATGGATTGCGTCCGTGCAGGCCGACTGAGCGTCGGCATCGACTTCGTCCAGCCCATGGAGGAGGGGTACGACGCGGTCATCCTCAATCAGGCTCGCGGCTGTGCTCTCGCCGAGCTGGTACTTCTTGTCGAGCTCCCTCTTCAGCCATGTGGCGAAGCTCAGGTGGTGCCACCTCCAGGACCCAAGATTGAAAACCATTGGAATCCGTGAAGTCGGGTCGCGGCGGGCCTGCTTGAGGAGGCTATGGCAGAGCTCCAGCAGGGTGATGGTTTTGCCGGCACCTGGCGCGCCCAGGATAAGGAGGCTGCAACCCTGCGCCCTGAACGTGTCATAGATCGGCTCCACCACCTCAGGCAGAAGGAGCTCCACCTCCTCGTCGGATGCCTCGCTCTCCTGCTTGCCGACCTCCGCCGGGCAATTCTCCCGCTGCACCCTCAGGCGCGTCCGTTCGGATACGTTCTTGTGCAACCAATCCCGGACACACATGGTTTCGACTAAGTCGATGACTTCCCGCCGCTCACGCGACGGTTCCACGGGCCGTGGCTTCTCGACCCTCAACTTAGTTCTCACCTTATCCGCGAGCTCCTCCGGGGTCCTGAAGAGCTCAACAATCACGTCATCACGGATCTGATTCGTGAACCTCTTCAACTCCGCCGCTGCTTGTCGCTCGCAATACTGCTCGGGCCAAGGACAGTCCTCGCAGAGGATGTAGCAGTAGCACTGCCTGCCTAATCTCTTGGCCTCGCGGTACTCGAGTTCCGTGATGGACAGGCGCGAGCGGCTAGGTTTGAACCCGTAGCGCCGTGCATAGATCCCAACGAATATTTCGGCGTCGACTACCTTCTGCAGGCAGAAGTCGAGAGGCACCTCGCTGCGGGCCCCGAAGCGCTCCATCTCGATGACCTCGTAGCCATCCTCCTTCAGGGCACGGCTGACCGCCTCGCGGAAGGGCTTCAGGTCCGTCTGCGTGCTGGAGAGGAAGACCGAGTAGGGCATGGGCGTGCCTCGGAGAGGGAGTTGAGCCTTTTCAATCGTCTGTTGTATGATGATTGTAAAGCAATTGAGAAGGAAACGCATGAAGCTACTGTGCGGCGACCGCAGAAAGGGCTTCCGCCTCGTGTACCTGCTGTTGGTTATGGGGTGCGCGGCGGCAGGCCGGCAGCCGGCGACCGTCCCGAGCACCGCGGGCGCCCTGACGGCGTTGGCCCATGGCATCCTCGCCTTCAATCACGGCGAGGACCGGGAAGCGGCTGCGCTGCTGGAGGAGGCAGTGAGGCTCGATCCCCGGGAAGGGACCGCGTACCACTGGCTGGGCCTCGTCTATCTGCAGCTCGACAGGTCCCAGGAGGCCATCGATCAACTGCAGGTGAGCTTGCAGGCCGAGCACCCCCCGGCCGCGGGACGCGAACGGGTGCTGAGCGACCTCCGCGCCGCCCGCGAGGTCCTGGAGCGAAAGCAGGCGCCTCCGGCTTTCGTCGAGCCGGCCTACGGGCCGGTGGCGCTGAGCTTCGAAGAGCTGCCGCGGTGGGACGTCCGGATCGGGCTGGAATCCGCCTACGATTCCAACGCCGCCCTGCTCGCGGAGTCCCTGCCATTCGCGGTGCCGGGGCTCGCGCACGCGGGGGAGGTCCCGTCGGATCTCGTCGCCGCTCTCAATCTGAGGGTCGCGGGACACCCTTTCTATGACCGCCGCGGCTGGAGCCTGGGCCTGAGCTTCGACGGCAACCAGTCGCTGCACCAGGACCTCGGCGATCTCGACCTCTCCGTGGCGCGCGGCATCGCCTCGCTGGCCTGGGGGCGCTCCCCTTTCGGGATCGCGACCGGCCCGCTGGGCTATACGAGAGTGCCGTCCGGCGGCAGCCGCATCAGAGTGCTGCTCCAGGGCGGCGGCTCCTTCACCTGGCTGGATGGCCGCTCATACCTGCGATCGGGCGAAGGCGCGCTCTCCTTCGCGGTCCCGGAGTCGAGCTGGGGAGAGACGCGGATCGAGGTGAAATCCCGCGACCGAGATTTCTCGAATGAGGAGGGCGTGCCCCGCAGCCGCCGTCTCAGCGGGAGCGAGACCTCTGCGGGGCTCGGCCAGCTCTTCTTCCTGGGCGGGGGCCGCAGCCTTCGGCTCGACCTCGCGACCGGCAGGAGCCATGCCGGCCGTGTCTTCGATTCGTCGTTTGACGAGGCGGGCGCCAAGGTCACGGCCCCCCTCGCTGACCGCTGGACCCTTTTCCTCCTGGGTGGGCTCCGGCAGGACCGTTTTGAGAACCCCGAGTCGAACGTCACCCAGCCTACAGGGCGGGAGCGGGAGGACGACACCTGGAGGATCGCCGCCGCCGTCCTCTGGCAAATCGACGAGCACCTGAGCTGGACGGTCCGCGGGAGCCACGCCCGCCGCGACTCGATCGTCGAGCTCGCAGGATCTCCCCTCTTCGACTACCGCCGCAACGTCGTCTCCGTCGGATTCCAATGGAAACCGTGATGAGCCGGCACCCCATCGCCTTCCTCCTGCTCGCGCTCGGCACCGCGGCGATGCCCACGGCGGCTCAGGGCCCGGGCAACCCGCTGCTGCGCTGCCCCAAGGAGGCCCGCCGGGCGGATCCCGGAGAGACGGTCGTGGGGGAAGTGATCACGTTGAACCCCAGGCTCCTGGGGCAGCGGCTGGGCGGCTCCCGGGAGCCGATGTCCAAGTGCTCGCAGGTCGTCAAGCAGATGAAGGTCAACAGCGAGGAAGAGGCCGGTGCGTGGATCGCGGTCAATCCCGGGGACCGGGGCAGGAAGGGCTTCGTGATCCTCGGGCCCGAGACCGAGGTGGAATTCTCGGACTTCGTGGTCCACGCCGCCACCGGCGACCCGGACAAGATGGAGTGGACGATGCAGCTCGGGCAGTTCCGTGTGGCATTGGCTCCCGTGTCCGGCGAGCTGGGGAAAGGGGAGTACCTGATCCGGGTGCCTGCAACCGCGACGCGGAAGGCTGTCGAGATCCGGATGGCCGGCACCGACGTCTATGTGGCTGCGGACGACCGGAGCACGACGGTCGCGGTTTTCGAGGGGCTGGTGACCGTCGAGTCGGCCGGGCGCACGGTGGCGCTCGCTGCAGGCACCTGGACGCGCACCGCGGCTGACGGGGCGCCGTCGGCCCCGATGGCCATCGGCCCGGGACCGGAAGCGCTCTCGCCATCCGTGCTAGGGCCTGTCTTCACCGTGCCGAACGAGGCGATCGACCTCGTGCTCGTCAACGATCCCCGTCTCAACCTCCCCAAATGAGGTGCACCATGCGGCGCAGATTGCTCCCTCTTTCCCTGCTCCTCGCCACCATGATACTCGATGGCGCGGCGTCCTTCTCGGCGGAGCTTGCAACACCATCGTCGGAGCTATTTCCAGTGGCCCCCGCGGTCAACGCCCAGCGAGGGTTCGCCATTGCGCTCGATGGTGAGTGGCTGGCAGTTGGAGCTCCCCTGGAAGAGGAAGTGCAGCAAGACCAGGAGATCGAAGATGCGGGTGCGGTTTACATGTTTCGACTCGAGAAAGGCCTTTGGATCCAGAAGGCGAGATTGACTTCCCTAGAGCCCAGGGAGAATGGCCGTTTTGGGCATTCCGTTACGCTGAGCGGGAAGACCTTGGCGGTAGGCGCGCTGGGGGAAGAAGCGGTCTATGTTTGGACCTTCCACAAGTATTCTATTTATCTTCCTTCTGAGGACGAGAGTCAATGGCTTCTTCGGAAACGCCTTCCTGAGGCGGGGAGAGTACCGTACTTCGGTGGGGCCGTGGCGCTTGACGGCGAGACATTGGCGGTGGGGGCGGTCGATCCCCATGGAGCTCATGGTCCCGGTACTGTTTACATTTATCAGGGAAGGATCGACAACGAGTTCTGGGACGAAGTAGATCCAGCCTTCAGGGGAGTTGCCGACGAGCGCTTTGGATACTCGCTCTCCCTGCGCGCTGGAACTCTGGCGGTTGGTGCTCCCGGAGCTGAACAGTCGAGGGGAGCAGTATATGTCTTCGAATCAACGGATACCGGGTGGAAGGGGCCTGCCCGGCTGACCGCCTTGGATGCTGCGCCGGGTGACCAGCTTGGATTTGCGGTAGCGGTTGAGGCGTCAGGCAAGGATGTCGTGGTCGGAGCTCCCACCGCAGATGCATCGGGGCACTCCAACTCCGGTGCGCTCTATGCCTTTCATAGGGAAGGAGAGTGGGAAGGTCAGCAGACAGAAAGGTTGACCGTGGCGTCGACCAACGCGGGGGACCAACTCGGACATGTAGTGGCTATCGATGGCGATCTTCTGGTCGCCGGTGCTCCGTTTGGCTCCTCTGATCTGTCTGGTGCCCTCCACGTCCTTGGGCGAGAAGGTCTTTCCTGGCGAGTCGTAGATACTGTCAAGGCCGATAACATCGAGAGTGGGGACCTCTATGGCTTCTCAGCCGCGGTACAAGGGAGCCGGGTAGTGGCCGGGGCGGTGCTCGTCGATCAGGGAGGGCGCGCCGCTGGATCGGCGTACACGTTCCAGTGCGACGTTGAATCAGGCTGCGTCCGCGAGGCCGAGCCGGTAGCCAACGATGAGGGTCCTCTCGACTACTTCGGCCTTGCCATCGATACAGACGGCGAAACTCTCGTGGTTGGGGGGCTCCGCGCCGGGTTTCCGAACGTGGCAGCAAGGGGTGTTGTCTATGTGTACCGCAGGGCAGGTACGGCCTGGCTCCAGGAGGCCCGCCTCGAGTCGCCCTTCCCAGGGACCCCCGATGGTTTTGGGTTCTCGGTGGCTCTCAGCGAGAACACCCTGGTAGTCGGAGCACCCTTCAACGCCCCGAGAGGTGCCGAGATTCAATCCGGCTCTGTCTACCGGTTTCAGAAGATTGACGAAGCATGGGTTCTGCAACCTCGTCTCACCGCGCCGACGGCGCGATCGAACGACGGGTTCGGTTTTTCCGTTGCTGCCACCGACAGTACTATCGTGGTCGGCGCATTCACCAATTCTATGAATGCCCCTCAGGGAGCAGTTTATCTGTTCGAACGCGACGCTGCCCAGGGAGTTACACTCGTCACGCCAGAGATCATTCCTGGCAAATCCTCCGGTGTCGCGGTCGCTGCTAGTGGGGGCACAATCGCAGTGGGAATTCCATCTAAATCGGCCGATTTACCCGGTTCGGTGCACCTTTTTCTCCAGTCGGGAGCGAGTTGGGTGCCGAACTTTAGCCACCAGGAGCCTAACCAAATCGGCGATGGATTTCAGATCTCATTTGGAACTGATGTATCTGTTCACAATGGCACGCTCTTCGTCAGCGCGCTTTATGACGTTAACGATTTGTATGTATTCGAGCACGTTAATGGGAAATGGATCAAGCAAGCCCTCTCTGGAGGAGGAACGGGGTACTTCGGCGAAGCGCTCGATCTTCATGAGAATACCGCTGTCATCGTGAGCCGGGATTCTGTCGACAACACTGACATAGTCATAGCCATAGCCCAGCTCTTCGTGAGGACCGACAAGGGGTGGACTCAGCAGGAAGCCAAAGCGTTCGCATGGTCGGACTTCAACCCCAATCGCCCTTTTGCAGCGACCATCGCTAAGGACTTTTTCGCAGTCACTGCTCCAGCTGATGAACTCGGTGACCGTGTGTCCATCTTTAAGATTCAAGAGGTGACGGAATGAACCTCAGTTGCTCCTTCCGCCGGATCGCCACGATGGCAGGAATAGCTCTATTGTTGACTGACAGTTCTGCACTCGGAGCGGTATCGGATTGGTCCGAGAAGATGCCGCTGACACCTACTGGTGGTGGCGAAGGAGACCAGTTCGGCGCCGCCGTTGCAGTCGGGAAAGGTATCATTGCCGTGGGTGCCTACTTGGCGGACGCAAACGATTCGGGTTCCGTTTATCTCTTTATCCAGGACAAAACAGGAGCGTGGTCTCAGTGTGATAAGCGTTCTGGCAAGAATGCCGGCGAGTGGTTCGGGTTCGACGTCGCGATTTCTGCAAACGATCAAGGGGGCCATACATTGGTCATTGGCGCTCCGAAATCTGAAAAGGGGCTCGGTAAGGCATATGTGTACGATCTCACGCACGATTCCATCACGGCTCAATGTGAGACTAAGAACGAGCGAACGCTAGAGGTCGGGTCGGCGGTGGATGGCGATGAACTGGGTTCGTCGGTGGCTACCGACGGTGATTGGGTTGTGGTGGGGGCGCGCGGTGCAGACCGGCGAGCGGGAAGAATCTATGTGTTTAGCGCCGGGGGTGATCATACGACCACTCTCGGTTCACCCAAGTCCGTACCAGGTCGCGAGTTCGGTCAGTCCATGGCACTCTCCGGGACGACCCTCATTGTAGGCGAACCGCTCCCGGGGGAGAATGGCCAGTCTAATGGTGCGGCGTATGCGTTCAAACTCGACAAGGAAGGTAAGCTTAATCGGCTGGACAATGTACCCGAATCCCCTCAGGGGCTCACACCCAAGGCAGCTTTTGGCTATAGTGTAGCCATTAGCGGCGATAAGATCATGGTTGGAGCGCCACTGACCAACCAGGAGTCAGGAGCCGTCTATCGCTTGAGCGGCGGCAAGTGGGAGTTGCTACCCTCCCCTTCCCAGAAAGGGAGCCAACTCGGGGCGGCCATTGCGGTGAGTGGCAATGAGGCAATCATCGGTGCTCGGCGCGGCAAGAAAGGGGCTGGTACAGCCTATTCTTACACTTGGGGAGACCAGCCTGTTGAGCTCGACCATACTCCGAAAGGCAATGACGAGTTCGGCTTCGGCGCTGCGATCAATGGCGATGTCCTCATGGTGGGCGCTTTCAAGGAGGACGGAAGGGGAGCCGCGTATGTGTTCGAAAGATCTGCTCAAACGGTGACGCTCAGCTTTACATTGGGGACAGACGCTGCCAAGCCAGATAAGCTGGAGATACTAAACATTGACGCTGCGGAGGGCGTTGAGATCGTTGCCTCGGCAGTTCTCGAGACGAACGACGGCGGTGCCCTCAGGAACCCGGTGACGGTAACGGTCGAGTCCAAGGGCACTGCCGAGGCAGGGTCTGACTACATGTTCAGCAAGGGCGAACACAACTCCGACACCAAGCACACTTTCGTTTTCGAGCCAGGAAAGTCTCTGAGCCACAAGATTCCCCTTTCGGTTCTGACGGATTGCGTTGACGAGGAGGAGGAAACCTTCACATTGTCCCTGTCAGGCTCTCCCGAGGCCCAGGTGGGTAACCCAAGCAAGCTGAAGGTCAGCATCCAGGATTCCGACCTCGTGGGCGATATTGACATCATCCCGCCTCCACGGGAGCTCCGGCCGTGGACCACGAGCGAGTCTGGGACGCCCAAGACTTTTGGCGTCAAGTTGACATGCAAGCCGGCTTCCAAGGTCTTTCTGGCTCTCGCTAGCACGAAGGAGAGCGAAGGCAAGGTAAAATCAGATCGCAGCTTGGTGTTCTCTCCGGAAAACTGGAGCACGGAGCAGCTTGTGACGGTTAAAGGCCAGGACGACAGAGCCTGCGACGGCCTCGTGGCCTACAAGATCGAGCTGACAACTACGAGTGATGATCCTGGATATGACCGACCTGACGACCCGAAGGAAGTGGACCTCGAGAACGAGGATAATGGCGATGTGTGCCCCGAGGCCACAGTCTGTAGCGCAGGTGGAACCATCGTTTATACGGTGAGGATTGAGAACACCAGCGGAGCGGATCAAGGAACTCTGCCCGGTCCTGAGATTCTGGAGCAGTTGCCAACGGACCTTACCGTGGTGACCGCCAGCGCTGATCTGGGCGTGGTCACCACGGACTACATACGTAACGAGGTGGCCTGGAACGGCTCCATCGCCAAAGATGCAATCGTGACGATCCAGATCATAGCTACGTTAGAGCCTAACGTTGACCCTGAAATCCCAGTGACTTTCAGAGGCACATACCATTATGGAAGTCGCGAGGCCAGCTTTGAAGTGACCTTTCACGTCGGCGAGACCGACCCCTGCCTCCCGCCCGAATAGGCCCGTGCCTGCGGCGGCAGCGGCCGCAATCCCCACTCGGGCTCCTTCAAAGGCACATGGCTCATGGCGTGCTCGGCCATCGCCGTGATGGTGAGGCTCGGGTTCACGCCGAGGTTGCCCGGAACCATGGCGCCGTCCACCACATACAGGTTCTGATAGCCGTAGACGCGGCTCTGCGCGTCGATGACCCCCTCCTCAGGGGTGGAAGCCATGTGGGCGCCGCCCAGGATGTGGGCGGTCGTGGGGACGTTGAGCAGCACTTCGTTGATGGCGCTGGAAGGGAAGGCGTCCATGCGCTCCGCCATGTAGCGCGCAGCCTGATTGGCGACCGGGAGATAGCTCGGGACCGCCGGCTGGCCGGGGTCCCGGCGGCTGGTCAGGCTCTTCCGGAACGGCCAAAACCAGCGGCGCTCCCGCACCAGGCGCAGCGAGTTGTCGAGGTTCTGCATTACCAGGATGATCGTCGAACGCTTCGCCCAGCCCATGGGGTTCAGGCTGCGCACGAAGTCCACGGGGTGGCGCGCGCAGGCGGCGAGCCATTTCAGGGGACGCGTGAGGCGGGTGCCCTCGTCCGTCAGCAGCGTGGCCAGGCTGCTCATGGCATCCGACCCGGCCGAGTAGCGGACGGTCTCGACATAGGTGTCCGGATCGGGGCGGAAGCCGGCGGCGATGGCGATGCCGCGGGAGTAATCCACCCTGTCGTGCCGGGCCGTGACGCCGCAGATGATCTCGCTGTTGGTGCGCACGTAGCTCCCCAGGGCGGGGGAGAGCCGGGCGAGCGAGCCCCGGTCGCGGCACTGGAGCAGGAGGTTCACCGTCCCCAGCGCGCCCGCCGCGAAGACAACGCCCCGCGCCCGGATCGTCCAGCGCTTCTTGAAGAGCTTGCGGGTCGAGCTCTCGACGGAGACTGCATAGCCCTCATCCACCGGACGCACGTCGGTCACCCGCGTCTCGGGCAGGATCTCGGCGCCCAGCTTCTCGGCGAACCAGAGGTAGTTCTTGTCCAGGGTGTTCTTGGCGTTGTGCCGGCAGCCCACCATGCAGCCGCCGCAGTAGGTGCAGGTGGCGCGCTCCGGCCCCTCGCCGCCGAAGTAGGGATCGGGCACCCGCCTGCCCGGCTCGTCGCCGAAGAGCACGCCCACCTGCGTAGGCTCGAAGGTGTCCTCCTTGCCGATGTGCCGGGCGAACTGGAGGAGCTCGCGGTCACCCGGCGAGTAATGCGCGTTGGGCACGACGCCGAGCATCCGCTTCGCGGTCTCGTAATGCGGAGCGAGGCGCTCCTGCCAGTCGATGCCCGCCGGCCAGGTGCCGCGGCGGAAGGCCTCCTCCTTGGGAACCAGGTGGGTGTTGGCGTAGACCAGCGACCCGCCGCCCACGCCTGCGCCCGAGAGCACCAGCACGTCGCGCAGCAGCGTCAGGCGCTGGATGCCGTAGCAGAACAGGGCCGGCATCCAGAGGAACTTGCGCAGGCTCCAACTGGTTTTCGGGAAGTCCTCGGTACGCCAGCGCTTGCCGGCCTCGACGACCAGAACGCGGTAGCCCTTCTCCGAAAGCCGTAGCGCCGACACGCTGCCCCCGAAGCCGGAGCCCACGATGAGGAAGTCGTAGTCTTTGTTCGGAGAGTTTGCCGCCATCAGACCAAGTTTACGTCAAGATGCGGCAAGATGGGGAGCCGTAGCTGTCCGAAAACTCTGCACGGCTGTCCGAGTTTGCTCCACCGCAGTCCGAAAAATCTCCGCTGTAGTCCGAGAACCATTCGTAGCTGTCCGAGCTTGCTTCGCCGTAGTCCGAAAACCATCAGCCGCAGTCCGAGTTTGCTCCGCGGCAGTCCGAGCTTGCTCCGCTGCTGTCCGAAAACTTCACAGCGCAGTCCGAAAACTTCTCGGAGCTGTCCGAAAACTTCGGGCGTTAGTCCGATAACTCTCGAGTTGTGTCCGATGAATTCGCTTCCCTGTCCGAAGAATTCAGGTACTGGTCCGACAACTTCGAAGAAATGTCCGGTGAATTGGTGCTGTAGTCCGATTTCTCTGAGCTTTTGTCCGATAAATTCGGGTTTTGATCTGAAAAATTCGCCCGTCAAAGGCTCAGCTTGCAGCCTTCGGTGCCGGGCTTGGGGTAGTGGGCCTCGTAGGAGAAGTCTCTCTGGAGGGCGCGGCCGCCCCAGACCTTGTTCTCGTCGCTCTGGTAGTTGAAGTGGAGGCGAGGCCTGTCCTGCGACAGGATGACGCGGGCCACGGTCTCCCCATGCGGATGGTGGTAGCTGCTGCCGTTCGTGGAGATCAGGAAGTCGCGGCAGGCGACCATCCCCAGCAGGCCGGGGCTGGTGTTGCCCCGGCTGCCGTGATGGGAGAGCTTGAAGGCGTCGAGGCGGAGCGGGCCCTCCTGTCTGCGCTCTTTCAGCAGGCGACCGATCGTCTGCTCGAGGAGGGGGGCGAAGGAGTCGCCGGCCAGGAGGAGAGACTTGCCCTCATATTCCGCCAGCAGGGCGATGCTGCTGCCGTTGCCAGCTCCCTTGTCCGGCTCGTACTTCGTCCTGGCGAGGGCGAAGGGATCGATCCTGCCGAGGCGGTCGGCCTGAAGCTCGCGCCTCGTCTCCAGCCGGCGGAGGGCATCGCCGGTGCGCCCGGGCCTCATCTTCTCCTCTGCCAGGATCTTCTTCCACTCCAACCTCAGGTCGGCGAGCTCGTCGGGCGTGGGCGAGAGGAGCGTCAGCTTCAAGCCGCCTTCGAGGGTTTGGCTCGGCAGCTTGCCTTTGTCAGGAATGACTACCGGCTTCGTCTTTCCGGGCCAGGGAGCGTTCCAGGTGAACCCGCCCTTCTTGAGGAGCGCCGAGACGATCTCGCCCTGGACGGGACCCAGGCTGTCGTCGGGGGGCAGCTGCTCCCAGCCGTTGAACCAGACGTCCTTGAACCGCTCCGGCCCAGCTTCCTGGAGGAGGGGGATGGAGCCCTGGATGTGATCGGCGTCCACGTGCGTGAGCACGAGCAGCTCGAACGAGAGATCAGGGCTCTTCTTGAGGCGCTTGGAGAGGAGGCGGTAGGTCGACTTCATGCCGCAGTCGACCAGGATGCGCCGGGGCTCGCGCTCGTCTCCGTACTCGATCCAGAGGCAGTCGCCATACTGGGCGGGGAGCATCTCGATGGAAAACATGGCTAGCCTTCCCTTGTCAGGAGCCAGTCGGCGTCGCCGTAGGAGGTGAGGCCGAGCGCCATGGGCGTTGACGTGGCGACCAGCTTCTGGCGCAGGCGCAGCATGATGTCGCCGAAGGTGTGCTTGCCGTCCGCCATCTTGTCGAGGAGCTGGACCAGGGCCTCGGTGGCGGGGGAGGCGTGGCGGCCGAGGATGGTGGCGATGGTCGTCACGACCACGGCCGCGCCGAGGTCCTGGAACACGACAGCCGGGTTCTCGAAGCTGATCTCGGTCAGGTTGGTTTCGCAGCCCATGAGGAGGACGACCGGATTGGGTCCACCGGGATCCCGCCGGACCATCTCCACCCAGATCGTGTCGGTCTCCAGCCTTTCGCCCTCGCCAATCTCCAGGAACTCCTCTCCTTCGTCATCCCTGTCGTGGTGGGGCAGGAGGACGAGCAGCCGTGGCTGCTCCGACTTGATGTGCTGCTCCCACTCGTCCCAGGTGGTGGCGAGGACCGCCGTTCCGCGCTTCTTCAGCTTGTCCAGGAGCCGGGTGACCGCGTCTTTCTTGAATGAGGACGCCTTGCAACTCGCCGCCAGGAGGGCGCTGCCGGAGATGGGAAGGAGGTTCCGCTCGCCGACCGGCTCGGGCCGCAGCTCGACGTTGCCGCGGCCATGGCTTTCAAGCCTGCCGGCATGGCGCTCGATGACCTTGCTGAGCCCCCAGAAGCCAAGGGGACAGATCGTCTCCTCCTTGTCCGACGGGCACTCGCCGGTGCAGTCGCCCGCCTTGAGCGCCTTCAAGGCATGCGGGCAGAGCCCCGCCGTGGGGGAGGGGGGGCGGTGGCTGTAGAGCAGCTCGGCGGGGAAGAACGATTCGGGTCTGACCGAGGTGATGTGGATGCGGCGGGCGTCTTTGAGCCGGTCCAGCCGCAGGTGCCGGTGGACCCTGGAGCCCTTCTGGGCGAGCTCCCGGAGCAGCTCTACGGAGCCGGCGCTCGCCAGTCCCTTGTAGCGCGCCGGATCGACGGCGATCTTGGAGATCTCCCGGCCGAGGACCTGAGTGAGCGTCTGGACCGCGTGGTCGTCGATGTCGAGCACGACCGCCTGCCCGTCCGAGGCGGCGGTCAGGGACCGGTCGAGGACGATCGCGGCGTCGAATGAAGTCCGGTCGTCCAGCCCTTTGAGCCGGGTGCGCGGCGCGGCGTCGAGCCCGAATGTCCAGTCCCCTTCCGTGCCGACCGGCGCCTTCAGGAGCCCGGTCTGGAGCACGCGGTTGGCGTGGAGGATGGTGACCCGCGCCTCGAACGATTCCGCGTCGGCCGGAGCCTGGAAGCGGAACTCGGCGGTGCCGCTGTCGCCCTCGCGGGGCAGGTGAAGCGTCTGCACTTCCGGCCCGGGGCCGATCCGAGGCTGCCAGATCACGGTCAGGTCGTGGCCCTTCGCGTCCTCTCCGAGGTCCGGGATGGGTTTGCCGACGTCTTTCCGGTCCGGCCCCGGCAGGCCCACGCCGATGCGGGCGGCGTAGGACTTGCCGGGGCGCAGGGCTCCGCTGGCGAGCTGCTGCCGCACTGGATAGAAAAGGCTGACGAGCTGCGCGTAGAGACGGCGGCTCTCCGGCTTCCGGCGCGGGCTTTTGACCGCGGCCCTTTTCGGCGGCTCGTCATCGGGGACCGAGTAGCTCAGGCTCCTCGAGTCTGTCTCGCCTCCTCGGGTAGGGTCGTAAGAGACGAGCTCGGGAGCTCCGCTGGCGATGAAACGTGTCTTGTTGGTCAGGAGGATGAGGGTCGGTCCGGGGCCATGCGCGAACTGGCTCTGGAGCCAGAGGGGATCGATCCCCTGCAGGAGGAGGGCCGTGCGGTCGAGACGGATGGATACCGGCCCGCTGTAGCCGGCGCGGAAGGTCCGCCAGGCTTCCGCGAGATCCGCGGCGCTCGCCGTGAAAAACCCGGGATCGAATCGCCAGTCATACACTCCTTGGGTCTTCGCCGGGGCGTTCCTCCCTCCGAGCACTCCGAAGGCCGCCAGCGCGCACGCGAAGTCCTCCTCGGACAACCCGGCTGCCCACTCTTGGAAACGCTCTCTCATTGCCTACCTCCCGGACATGGTAAATTCTAGAGGCAAACCCCAGGAGGTCTCCCGATGTCCGTTCGAACAGGTGTGTCGATCCGGCTAGGTCTGTTTCTCCTCTGCCTCTCGGCAGTAGCCGTCTCCACAGCCCAACCCCCGAGGCGGCCCATCCGGGAGGATTATCCGCACGGCGGCCACGACTTCTTCCGCCTGCGGCGCGCGCCGGTCGGGAAGCTCGCCATCCCCGTGGACCTCTACTTCGAGGCCATGCGGCGCATGCGCGTCATGCGCGGCCACTCGCTGCGCCGCGGCGATTTTCTGCCGTCCCGCGAGGAGCTGGTCGGGCGCGGGATCTCCTACGCGGCGGCGGATGAGACCCTTGGCGCCTGGTCGCCCCTGGGACCGGGCAACGTCGGCGGACGCACCCGCGCCCTGATCGTCGATCCCAAATCGCCCAAGACCCTTTTCGCGGGCGGCGTCGCCGGCGGTGTTTGGAAAACCACCGATGGCGGCCTCTCGTGGACCCCGTTGGACGACCTCGCTCCCAACCTCGCGATCGGCTCCCTGGCTATGGACCCGTCCAACTCGAACATTGTTTATGCGGGCACCGGCGAGGGCTTCTTCAACGAGGACGCGGTGCGCGGGGCCGGCATCTTCAAGACCACGGACGGCGGAATCACCTGGGAGCGGCTCGCGTCGACCGCCAACCCGTTCTTCTTCTATGTCAATGACATCGTGGTGAGCCGGCACGACCCGCGCCGGGTCTATGCCGCCACCCGGACCGGCGTCTGGCGCTCCAAGGACAGGGGGCGCACCTGGTCGCGCGTCCTCTCACCCAAGGTCTACGGCGGCTGCCTCGACCTCGCCATCCGCACGGACAGGAAGTCCGATTCCCTGCTCGCCGCCTGCGGCACCCGCAAGGGGACCTCCGCGGTCTGGGCCAATGACGCCGCCGAGCGCCGCGGCGGATGGGAGAAGGTGCTCTCCGAGCCGGACATGGGACGCACCACCCTCGCCATAGCCCCCTCGGACCAGGACGTCGTCTACGCCCTGGCTTCGACCAACGCCTCCGGCAATTTCTACTGGGGGCTGCACGCCGTCTTCCGTTCCGACAACAGCGGCAGGTCGTGGTCTGCGCAGGTCCGCAACACGGACCCCAACAGGCTGAATCGGCTCCTGCTCACCAACGCCTACTTCGCGCTGACCGAGTGCAGCGGCGAGTACATCGGCTTCTACAACCAGGGGTGGTACGACAACGCGATCGCGGTCGATCCTGTGAATCCCGACCGCGTCTGGGCCGGAGGCATTGACCTGTTCCGCTCGGACGATGCGGGCAAGAGTTGGGGCTTGATGTCGTACTGGTGGGGCGACACGAAAGGCTATGTCCACGCCGATCAGCACGCCCTGGTTTTCCATCCGGAGTACGACGGCGCGACGAACAGGACGCTGTTCGTGGCCAACGACGGCGGGCTCTTCACGACCCAGGACGCCCTCGCTCCGCCGGTGACGAGCGCCGCCGCCGTGTGCACGCCGGAGGCTTCGCAGTCCGACTGGGGGAGCCTCAACAACGGGTACGGGGTGACCCAGTTCTACCACGGCATGCCCTATCCCGACGGCGCCAAATACTTCGGCGGCTCCCAGGACACCGGCGTCGTACGGGGGAGCGGAGACCCGAACTGGGATGTCCTGGTCCCCGGCGATGCCGGCTATGTCGCGGTGAATCCGGACGACACCGATGTCCTCTACGCCAGCCTCACCAACCTGTCGATCAACAAGTCCACCGACGGCTGGGAGAACTACGCCGATGCCACGAGCGGCATCGACACGGGGGACAAGTTCCTCTTCGTCACCCCGTTCCTCCTGGACCCTTCGGACCCGAAGCGGCTCTGGACCGGCGGCGCTCACATGTGGCGCACGAACGACGCGGCGGGGAGTTGGAGCAAGGCCAGCGATCAACTCACCGGTTCCGTGAGCGCCCTAGCCGTCTCGTCAGATCCTGACCGGGTGCTCGCCGGCACGAGCGAGGGCAACATCCACCGGACCTCTTCCGCTCGAACGTCGACGGCGGACACGGCCTGGCCCTCGGCGCAGCCCCGCAAGGGATTCGTCTCGTCCGTGGCGTTCGATCCCAACGATCCGGCCGTCGCCTATGCCACGTACTCGAACTTCGGCGGGATCCACGTCTGGAAGAGCGCGGACGGGGGGGCCACCTGGGCCGGGATCGATGGCAAGGGCATCGGCGCCCTTCCGGACCTGCCCGTGAACGCCATCGCCGTGGACCCGGTGGACAGCCGGCATCTCTACTTGGCCACCGATCTGGGCGTCTTCATCTCCAGGGACGGCGGAGCCAACTGGCTCGTGGAGAACACGGGCTTCGCCAACGTCATCACGTCCTGGCTTACGGTCCTGAAAGGTGCAGGCAACACGCGGACCCTTTTCGCCTTCACTCACGGCCGGGGAGCGTGGAAGATCACTCTCGAAAATTGAGGACGGCATCCACAAGTCCCTGATCGCTCGGATTGGCGGCTTCGGCGGCGGGCTCGACTCCCAGCCGTCGCAGCTCGGCGCTGGTGACGGGTCCGATGGAAGCGGCCCGCAGCTCGGGCCGGCGCCGTTCCCAGTCCGCTCCGAACAGCTCCGCAAAGCTCCGCACGATCCGCGGGCTGGTGAACGTCACCCATCCAATCTCTGCAGCGAAAAGCTGGGCGGCGCGCCGGGGTGTGTCCTCGGGCATCCGCTTGTCGTAGGCCACCACCGCGACCGGGTCGGCGCCGGCCTTGAGCAGACCTTCCTGAAGCGTGGGCCGGGCGTCGGACGCCTGGGGGAGGAGGACCCGCCGCCGCCGGTCCACCCGCGGAGCCAGCTCCGCGAGGAGGCCTTCGGCATCGGATTTCGCGGCAATGAGATGGGGCTCGACCTCCCACGTCCGGAGCGCTTCCGCCGTGGCGGGACCCACGGCGGCGACATGGAGCCTCGAAGGCAGAGCGCCCCCGGCCAGAGGGAGGAAGGCTTCGACCGCATTGGTGGAGGTGAAGACGATCCACTCGTAAAGCGCCAGCTCGGAAGCGGCGCGCTCCAGAGGCCGCGGATCGAGCGGAGGGACGACTTCGAGGAGCGGGAGGAGCTCGACGTGGAAGCCGGCGGATTCGAAGGCGGCGGCCAGGGCTTCGGACTGGTGCTCGGCCCGGGTGATGGTTACGCGGGTCATTTCAACCGCGCCAGAACCGCATCCGCCCCACCCGCCCGCATCGCCGCCACGCAAGCCTCCGCCACCTCGACAGGATCATCCCCCACCGCCTCCCCCCGCGCAGCAAGAGAGCCATCCGGAGTCGCAAGCAGCGCCGTCAGACGCAAACGCCCCCCCTCCTCCCGAGCCCAGGCAGCCAGCGGCAGCGCGCAATTTCCTCCGAAGGCGGCGACCACGTAGCGCTCGGCCTGGGCGGCTCGGGCGGTAGGGGGGTGGTCCAGGGCTCGGACCAGCTCCTCGGCCTGGCTTCCAGCCCGGACTTCCAGCGCGAGCGTGCCCTGGCAGGGGGCGGGGAGGAGGACGTCCGGCGAGATGGGGTGGATGGGCAGATCGCGCAGGCCCAGGCGCTCCAGGCCGGCGGCGGCGAGGATCACGCCTCCGGCGTTCTGATCCCGCCATTTGCGCAGGCGGGTGTCCACGTTGCCGCGGATCGGCTCGACCTGGAGATCCGGCCGGCGGAGGAGGAGCTGAGCGCGGCGGCGGAGCGCTCCGGTGAGGACGACCGCTTCTTCAGGAAGGCCGTCGATGTCCACTGCGGCCTCGCTCACCAGGGCGTCGCGGGGGTCCGCCCGCTCTGGATGGGCGGCTACGATCAGCCCCTCGGGCAGGCGGACGGGGAGATCCTTCATGCTGTGGACCGCGAGGTCGAGCGAGCCGTCGAGCAGGCCGCGCTCCAGCTCTTCGGTGAAGAGCCCCTTGCCGCCGAATTCGGCGAGGTCCCCCTTGATGACGTCGCCGGTCGTGACCATGGGGACCAGCTCGACCGTGAGCCCCGGGTGACGCTGCTCCAGGGCGCGGGCCATCATGCCGGATTGCGCCAGGGCGAGGGCGCTCCGGCGGGTGCCGAGTCGAAGTCGCATTCAGCTCTCGTCCTTCTCGTCTTTAAAGCGCTCGTCCCGATCCTCGTCCAGATGGAACAGCTCCCGCACCAGGTGCAGGCGGGAGAGGTCGCGCCTCGGCGAGCCCTCGCCCTGGCTGTGATGACCGCGCAGGTGGGCGCTGGGGTGGTGGAGGATCTTGCGCACCAGCGAGCGGGTCAGTCTCTCCAGGTCGGCGTGGGTCTCGGCGGGGAAGTGCGAGAGCGCGGCCTCGACCTCCTGCTGCCGGATCCGCTCCGCCTGCTTCTGGATTTGGGCCACGACCGGCTCGGCCTCCAGGTTGCGGAACCAGGCGCGGAACTGGTCCAGCTCCTCCTCGATGATCTCCTGCACCCGCGGCACCTCCTCCTTGCGCCTCTTCAGATTGCGCTGGATCAGGTTGTCCAGAGAGTCGATCGTGTGCAGGAAGAGGTTCTCGATCTTGCCGGCCGAGGGCTCGACGTTTCGCGGCACGCCGAGGTCCACCACCAGGAGCGGGCTGGTCGGCCGCGCCTTCATGGCCTCCTTGAGCTGTTTGCGGGTGAGGACCGGCTCGTCGGCGCCGGTGGTGGCTACCACGACCTCGGCCTCGCGCACCGCGGCCAGGCGCTCGTCGAAGGAGAGGATCTGCGCTTGCCGGATCTCCTCCTGGAACTGCCGCGCCCGCTCGGCGCCGCGGTTGGCCACCTTGAGCTCCCGGGCGCCGCGCTCCACCAGGGGGCGGGCCACGGAGCGGGCGATCTCGCCGGCGCCGATGAGCAGCACCCGGCAGTTCTCCATGCCGCTGAAGATGTTCCGCGCCAGCTCGACGATGGCATAGCCGATCGACACGGCTCCGGACGAGATGGCGGTCTCCTTCCGCGCCCGCGCGCCCGCGGCGCCGGCGCTGCGCAGCAGGCGGCGGATCACCGGCCCGCTCGCTCCGACCGTCTCCGCCAGGGCCGACTGCTGTTTGATCTGCCCGAGGATCTCGGGCTCGCCGAGCACCATCGACTCCAGGCCGCTCGCCACGCCGAGCAGGTGGCGGGCCGCCTCGGCGTTGCGCTTCACGTACAGCCGGCCGGGTTTCTCCATCTCCTGCACCCGGCGCAGGAAGGTCAGCTCCAGCGCGGCGCGGTAGGCTTCCTCCTCGTCTCGTGGCTGGACGTAGATCTCCGTGCGGTTGCATGTGGAGAGCAGGAATGCCTCGGCAATGCCCGGCCGGGCGAGGAGGTGCACGAGGAGATCCTCGCTGTCCTGCGCGCCGTAGGCGACCTTCTCGCGCAGCTCCAGGGGCGAGCAGCGGAAGTCCGTCCCGATCAGGAGGAGGGAAGGCTCCTGCGCTGCAGGCATCAGAGAAACCCGTGGAAGTCGGTGAAGAAGAAGTTGACCGCGACCAGCGAGAACAGGATCGCGCACAGCCCGGCCAGGCTGGCGATGGCGGTCTGCCGTCCCTTCCAGTGCCGCAGCCGGCGCAGGGTAAGAGCGATGGCGTAGAGGAACCAGGTGGCCAGGGTGATGAGGATCTTGGGATCCCGGAGCCAGTTCTCCTGGTCCAGGCGCTGGGCCCAGATGCCGCCGGTGATCACCGCGCCGGTCAGGGTGGCGAAGCCCACGGTGAGCGCGCCGATCATCATCCGCTCCAGCACCTCCAGGGGCGGCAGCTTGCCGTAGAAAGTGGAGAAGCGCCCGCCCTTGAGATCCCGGTAGAGCTGCAGGAAGAGGAAGCCGTAGGCGGACGCGAGCACGAACGCCGCATAGCCGAGCAGGGCGAGCGACACGTGGAGGGCGAAGAACTTGTCGTGGAAGATCGCCCGGTCCGGCGGGTTCGGCCGGGTCAGGAGCGACGACAGGAGCTGGAAGAAGAAGACCAGCGACACCATCCAGAAGCCGGTGGAGCGCTCCCGCCCGTGCCATTCGACATAGGCGTAGACCACGGCCACGGCGAAAGCCACGATCGACAGGGCCTGCGAAACGGTCGCAGCCGGGAACTGCCCGTGCTGGACGGCCAACGCCGCCAGGTAGGCCAGATGGAGCACGAGGGAGCCGCGCAGGGCCGGGGTAGCCGTCCGGTTCGCCGTCGGATGCGACGCGAAGAAGACAAACCCGTAGCTGATGGCTGCCCCCAGGTAGAGGAGCGGGAGCAGGATGTTGGCGACGTCCAGGAAAGTGGTCACGGTCCGGAAATGCTAGCACTTTCTTGCCCCTGCACAGTTCCTCTGCTACTGTGCCGCGCGCATGGCGAACGTAATCATCGTAGGGATGCAGTGGGGGGATGAGGGCAAGGGGAAGATCGTGGATCTTCTCTGCCCGGCCTTCGACGCGGTGGTCCGCTACCAGGGCGGCCACAATGCGGGGCACACGGTCAAGTTCCGCGACCGTCACTTCTCCCTTCAGCTCATCCCGTCGGGCATCCTGCACGAGGGGATGCTCTGCGTCATGGGCAACGGCATGGTCATCTCCCCGGAGCACTTCCAGACCGAGCTAGGGCGCCTGCACGAGGCCGGGGTGCGCTCCGAGGAGCGGCTGTTCGTCTCCAGCCGCGCCCACGTGCTGCTGCCCTGCCATGCCGCGCTCGACCAGGCGCGCGAGACCGCGCGCGGCGAGGGCAAGATCGGCACCACGTCGCGCGGCATCGGTCCGGCCTACGAGGGGAAGGTCTCCCGCTACGGCCTGCGCATGTGCGACCTCTTCGCTCCCGACCTGGAAGAGCGGCTCACCCTGCTGCTCGGCAAGATTCAGGCGGAGCTCTCCAGCCTGGGCAACGAATCCCTGCCGCTGCCGGACAGATATGTGGACGACTGCCGGACGTGGGGGGAGAGCCTGAAGCCGTTCCTGCGCAACACCGAGAACCTTTTGAACGGCTGGATCTCCGAGGGCAAGAGCCTGCTCTTCGAAGGCGCGCAGGGGACGCTCCTCGACGTCGATCACGGCACCTATCCCTTCGTGACCAGCTCCAACTCGACCTCGGGCGGCGCGTGCACGGGCACGGGCGTGGCTCCGAGCCGCATCGACGGCGCGATCGGGGTCCTCAAGGCCTACACGACCCGCGTCGGCGGCGGTCCCTTCCCGAGCGAGCTTTCCGGCGACATCTCGGAGTTCCTGCGCAAGCGGGGCAACGAGTACGGCACCGTGACCGGCCGTCCGCGCCGTTGCGGCTGGATGGACACGGTCGTGGCGCGCTATGCCCGCCTGCTCAACGGCATCGACCTGATCGCCCTGACCAAGCTGGACGTGCTCGACGATTTCGACGAGATCCCGGTCTGCACCGGCTACCGCGTCCGCGGGGAGGTCCTGCGCGACTTCCCGTGCGACCGCTGGAGCCTGGAGAACGCCGAGCCGGTCCTGCGCACCATGAAGGGCTGGAAGCGCTCGACCGTGGGCATCCTGGAGGATGGGGAGCTTCCCCAGGAGGCGAGGGATTACATCGACTTCCTGCAGGAGGAGGTCGGGGCCCCGATCGCCCTGATCTCCACGGGCCCGCGCCGCGAGGAGACGCTGCTGCGCGACTCCGCCGACATGTCCCGTCTCACCTCCGGCCGGTTGGGCCGCATCCTCGAGCAGCGGTAATCCACTATACTTCCCCGCTCGGGGGCCGTTAGCTCAGTTGGTAGAGCAGCGGACTTTTAATCCGCGGGTCCAGAGTTCGAGTCTCTGACGGCCCACCAGTCTTTCCTGGTGAGCAACCCCTTAGCAGCACAGCGTCCGGCAATCGCGGAGGAAGCGCTCCCACCAGTCTTCGGTGTTCCGTTTGTGTGTGTCTTGCGGGTTAATTACTGGGACCGGGACCGGAGCGAGATGCTTGGCGTGCAGGCTCACTTGGCGCTGCAGGCTGTGGTCCATGATAAGCCGGAAGACCTTCTCCACCAGCTCGGCGTCGAGGCCCACTTCCGCCCCGCGGGCGGTGCGGTCCTCCAGGACCCGGCGCTCGCGCTCGAGGTCCCGCAGGGGGATCTCTTCGCTCTTCTTCAGACTGGCAACACTGTTGACCAGGGAGAAGCGCCGCGCCAGAACCTCGATCAGCTCCCAATCCTCTCTGTCGATCTCCTGCCTGAGCGTATCCAGGCTGATCTCTTCTTGCATCACGTCCTGCCGTATCTGGGCTCCGAAGCGCATCTGCACAATCTCCTAGCGTAAGGATGGAAGCGAGCCGGTGACCTGGCTCACGGCCTTGCGTGGGCCGTAAAGCAACACCGCGTCGATATCGAGATCGGCCGCCTCGCTCGCAGCGACCGATTCTCGGTAGGCCTCGTAGGAGCGCATGCCTTGCGCCCGGCCCAGGAATACAAGTGTCGTCAAGCCCTTCTCACGCGCTCGCGCCTCGAGGGCCACGAGCGGCTCCTCGCGGGCGGAGAGCACGACGATCGGGACCTTGGTGAAGCCGAAGAGGACTTTTCCGTCCTGCGTCGCCAGATCGGGGCCGATGATCTCCGGATGACGCATCGCCAGGCCGGTGGCCAGCACGGCGCCGCGGTTCGCCACGGCCCCACGGTCCAGGTCGGCGTGCATCACCAGGGCGATCTTCATCTCGACCGCGAGCTGGTCGGGCGGCGCGGCTTCGTTCGGCCTATCCATCGATTTCCGCCGACTTCCGGTAGAAAGCCTGCAGGACGTCCTGGTCCGGCATCAGCTCCTCGTCGCGGTCGATGGCGAGGTGCGGATAGGGCTGGACCGTTGCATCCTGGTAGCCCACCTTCTCCCATGTGCCGGGCCGGTAGTCGGGGACGACCTCGATCGTGCCGAGCGCCTTGACCGCCTTGAATTGGTACATGTTGAAGGTCATGACTCGGATCGGCCGTCCGCGCTCGGGCGCCAGCGGCTCGTCGTTCATGTGCGTCACGAGCATCGCGTTCCCGTCGAGCAGGTCGGCGATGGACGTGGTGTCCTCGTAGCCGAAGACGCTCGTCGCCCGCAGGTACTCCATGGCGGGATCGGCACCCGCAGCTTCCAGGAGGTCCGCGAGACGGTAGCCCCGCCACAGCGCCTGCAGGCTCCAGCCGTTGACGCAGTAGAAACGGCGGTCCTCCTCGACTGTGGGCACAAGCTCACGCAGCTCGTCGAGGGACAGGGACATGGGGCGGGCCACGCCGCCTTCGACTTTCAGGCGATAGGTGGCGTAGTCGACGGGCTCGGGCACCCGCCCTGCGACCTCATGGAAGAAATTCGGTATCTTGCGCATGTACTATCTCTCCTTCTCTCTCACTCCGGCTCGGGTCCATAGGCGACGCGAAAGCCCTGTACGTTATCGCGAAGGCCCGGCATGTAGAACCAGCGCGCCGAAACCCGCAGCCGCGTCGCTCCAGTGGTCCACGCTCCGCCCTTGAGCATCCGTCTGCCGGAGTGGCGCCGCTCGACCAGGGCTCCCTCGCGGCGTTTGGCCGGCGAGTCGAAGTGGAAGAAGTCGAGACACCACTCGAACAGGTTGCCCGCCATCTGACGGCAGTGGAAGGGGGAGTCGCCGCCCGGCAGCTCGTCGACCGGTGCCGTCCCGAAGCTGACCGGGACGAAGCCGGGCGCGAAGTGGGCGCGGTCCTCGTCCGGCTCATCGTTCCCCCAGGGGTAGTTGCGTGCATCGGAGCCGCGGGCCGCCCTCTCCCACTCCGCCTCGGCCGGCAGGCGCCCGCCCATCCAGACGGCGTAGGCCGAAGCCTCGTAGTAGGAAACGCCGGTGACCGGCTGACCGGGGGCGTTGAAGCGCTCGTCCTCCCAGTAGGCCGGACGGTCGATGCTTTCGGCCGCGAGCCACTCGAACCCTTCCGGCGACCACAGCTCGCTCTTCTTGTAGCCGCCGTCGGCGATGAATCGCGCGTAAGCCTGGTTGGAGACCATGCAGCGGTCGATGGCGAAGGTGGGCACGTGCAGCTCGACCGCCGGCCCCTCGCCGGGATGGTCGCCGCCCAGCCATGCGCTGCCGCCCGGGATCTCGACACGCCCGTTCAGGCGCTCGTTCGAAGACGTCCCTTCGCTCATCGGCCCGAGACCTCCGCCTGCCGGAAGAACCTGGCGCCGCCGCCCGAGATGCCTCCGAAGAAGACCATCGGCGGACTGCCGAAGGAATGGATCTGGACCAGGCCGTGGATCTGCCGCGCGCTCTCCGTTGTGATGCAGGCCTCGCACTCGCCGGCGGCGCAGACTTCGGCGGCATCGGCGTTGCTGCGCGCCAGGCGCACGGTGGAGGGCAGCATTTCGAGCAGCGGCGCGGGCGACGGATGGGAGGCGATCCGCCAGTGCGCCGGGATGACGCCGGCATAGTCCGCGGCCAGCTCCGGCCGGGTGGCGAGCTGCATCTCGTCGAGCAGCATGGTTTCCTGGACGAAGAAGGGATAGACGTCGGGGTTCTTGAAGAAGACCTCCTTCTCGCGGTCGAAGACCGCGCAGGTCCAGAAGATCCCCAGGATGCCGTGCTCCGGAGCGGTTTCGCGGCGCGCCGCGACCACCGAGTCCTCGGGGGTCGGGCACAGGGTCATCGTGCTCTTGTCCTCGATGCCGACGCGCCGCAGCCAGCGATCGCAGGCCTGGGCGATGTTGGTCCCCGCCGGTCCGAGGGCGAAGCAGCGCACTTCCCGCACTGTGCTGGAGACGAGAATCCGTGCGATCTCATCAGGGTCCTGCAGCAGGTTCGACACCGACGGGAAGACCGGCAGCACGTCGAGCTCGGCAATATCGGCAATATCGGCGATATCGGCAATATCGGCGATATTGGCTTCCGCGGTGTCGCGACTCAATACCCATGACTCCGGCCCTTGGACCGGACTCGGTTGTTGCTCCACATTCACCTCCTACAAACCCGTTAAGCGAAAGTACGAATTCTCCGGCAGGCTTCCTCGAGAAGGCCTGACTCGACGGCGAAACAGAAACGCAGGAACTTCTCGCCCGCCCGGCCGCGGAAGAACGAGGTTCCGGGCACCGCCGCCACGTGGCAGTTTTCCAGCAGAGCCATCGCAGCCTGGCTGGCGGTGTCGAAGCCCAGCCGGCTGATGTCCGCGAGCACGTAATACGCGCCCTGCGGCACGACCGGCGCGAACCCTGCGTCGGCCAGGGCGCGGCAGATGAGATCGCGCTTTTCCTGATACTCGGCCTGCAGCCCCTGGATGTAGCTGGGCGGAAGATTGAAGCCGTCGATCACCCCGTGCTGCAGGGGAGTCGGCGCGCAGACGTAATAGAGGTCGTTGACTAGCGCGATCAGCCGCGCCAGGGGTTCGGGCGCGGCCACGTAGCCGAGCCGCCAGCCCGTGATGCTGAAGATCTTCGACAGCCCCATGATGCTCACCGTCCGCGATGCCAGATCCCCGAAGCTCGCGGGCGAGATGTGGGGCCGTCCGTCGAACCGGATGTACTCGTAGATCTCATCCGTGATTACGAGCAGATTGTGCTCGTTCGCGACCTCTTCGATGGCACGCAGATCGGACTCGTCGAGCATCTTGCCGCTGGGGTTGTTGGGCGTGCACAGGACCATCGCGCGGGTGTTCGGACGGATCGCGCGGCGGATCGCCTCTGCGTGAATGGCGAAGGACGGAGCCTCCAGCTCGACGAACTGCGGCTCGAAGCCGCCGATCAGCGCCGAGTTGACGTGATAGCCGTAGTACGGCTCGAAGATGAGGATGCCGTCGCCCTTGTTGAGGAGAGCGTTGAGCGTCGAGACATAGCCGCCGGTCGCGCCGATGGTGACCGAGATCTCGGTGCGGGGATCGGCCACGATGCCGTTGTCCCTGAGCAGTTTTTTAGAAATCGCTTGGCGCAGCGCCGGGATGCCTTCGGCATAGGTGTACGTGTTCTTGCCACCCCGCATGGCTGCGATGGCGCTGTCGAGCACCTCGGGAGGTGTCGGAAGATCACAGATCCCCTGTCCCAGGTTGATCCCGTTGACCCGCTCGCACTCGCGCGTCATACGGCGGATTTCGGACTGTGTGAATCCATCCAGGGCGCGGGCCATGAAGGCCGGCCCCCGTCTCTCCTCGTCCTGGACCTGCGGCTCCAGGGTCTCAAACATTTGCACGTCTCCCATAGCGTGAACTCTCGTTGTCAGAACTCCACCACTACTACAGTGCGCAAACTCAGCCAGAGTGCGCCGTTTTTTTCTGGTTTTGTTGTGACGATCTACATGCTGAGGGGGAAAGCCTGCAATTGGATGAAAATGCAGACTCACTTAAAATTCTGTAAACAACAGGAGTCGCTCACTATCAGCAAGTCTGAAATAGGGAAGTGTGCGCCCGAGCTCTAGTGCGGGGAAGGGGGGAGCGGGTTCGCGATGTCGAGTGCCAGCTTCCAGGCATCTCCGCCCTGCTTTTTCCAGATCCTCAGGTAATGACCCTTCTCACGGAGCATGCCCGCGGCCGTCACCTCGTAGGTGCCGTAGGTGTAGCCTAGGTCGCCGGCGCGGGAGGCGCCCGCCTTGGACGGCTCCCAGCTCATGGCAGTCTTCCGCTCCGTCCGCTCCGCGAGAAAGCCGCCGATGGCGTCCTTGCCGACAATGGGAAGAGCGCCGTTGCGCAGAATCCGGGCATCGTCGGCGAGGAGGTTCGCATAGCCTGTCGCGATGCCCTTGGACTTCACCTCGTCGCCGAAGGCGCGATCGGCCGCCAGAAGCGAGGCCTCGGCCGCCGCGGGGGTCTCCGCGCCTCCACGGGTGCGAACCTCGGCGGGGTCGAGCCGCAGCGCCTCGGGAGCGGCGGCGGCCGGCTTCGGATTGCGGCTGCCGACGTCGGTCATCAGCTTCCAGGTGCCGTCCTCCCGCTTCTTCCAGATCGTGACGTAGTTGCCGTAGACGACATTGGTGTCGTCCTTGCCCTTGGGGCGCACTTCCCAGGGGCCGGTCGTGTAGCCGAGGTCGCCGCTGCGTGCGATATCGGCCTTGACCGGGAACCAGGTGAGGAAGCCGGGCGGGCCGGGGCGGGCTTCCATCCAGGGCCTGGCCTGGACCGGGCCTGGACGGAACAGGATCGAATCGTCCGCCAGGTTGGCGAGGAATGCGGCCTTCGTCCCCTGCTCTTCAGAGGTTTTCGCGAACGCCCGTTCCGCGGCCACCAGGGAATCGAGATCGGCCTGGAGGTCCGGCATCAGCAGCAGAAGAAGGAGAAAGGTTGTTTTCATGAGCGCTCCGGAACGCGGTCTCGGATCCCTTTGAATCCCAGACGGGTGAAAAGCTCGTCCACGCGCTCGGCGTGGGCTCCCTTGTAGGCGAGGTCGTCCAGATCGGCCTCGACCGGGGCGTCCGCGGCCACGGTGGCGAGGATCTTGGAGAGGAGCGCGTTGTCCTGCCCCTCGGCCAGGCGGAAGTAGAGGCTCTTGGCCGCCCGGAGCTTGGCGAAGCGCACCGCGTCCAGCTGCTCGTAGAGGTCCTCCACGTGGCCGTAGATTTCCAGCAGCTCGGCCGCCGATTTCGGTCCGATCCCCTTCACTCCCGGGATGTTGTCCACCGGATCGCCCGCGAGCGCCAAAAGGTCCGTGATCTGATCGGGGCGGACGCCGAACTTCGCGTGCACCTCCTTGGCCGTGTAGCGCTCTCCCTTGCCAAAGTCGTAGAGGGTGACCCGGTCGCTCACGAGCTGGGCGAGGTCCTTGTCCGAGGTGATGATGACCACGTTGTGGCCCTCCGCGGTGAGCGGGGCGGCCAGGGTCGCGATCAGGTCATCGGCCTCGTACTCGTCGTCGATGCAGGTGAAAGCCCCCAGCGCGGAGGCCACCTCCAGGCACGGGTCGATCTGCGCGACCAGGTCCGCCGGGGGAGCCTGGCGCTGCTCCTTGTAGGGAGGATAGAAGCGGTTGCGGAAGCTGCCGTTCAGGTTGCGGTCGAAGGCGACTCCCAGGTGGGTGACCTTCTCGTCCGCGATGAGCTTGAGCAGGAAGCTCGCGAAGCCGTAGACCGCGCCCACCTTCGTTCCCTTGGGGTCCCGGATGCTGCCGGGTAGCGAGTAGTACGCGCGGAAGATGTACGGGCTGGCGTCGATCAGATGGATGGTGGAGGAGGGCATGCGCGCCACATATAACATAGGATCAATCCAATGAGGCTCATCCGGATCGCCGTCGCCAGCGTCGACCCGACCGTCGGGGCGGTCCGCTCCAATGTCGACCGCATGCTCGCCATGGCCCGGGAGATGGGGGAGGCGGGCGTCACGATCGGCTGCTTTTCCGAGCAGGTGGTGGGCGGTTATCCCCCCGAGGACCTGATCCAGTGGCGCTCCTACGTCGACTTCCAGCGCGCCGAGCTGGAGCGCTTCGCCCGCGAGACCGCGGACGCGCCGGCCGTCTTCGTAACCGGGATCGCGGTCGCGGTGGGCGGGCAGATCTTCAACTGCGCGGCCGTGGTCCACGGCGGCGGGATCCTCGGCTTCGTCCCCAAGGAGAAGCTCCCCACCTACAACGTCTTCTACGAGGGCCGGACCTTCTCCCGCGGCCGGGCGGGCCTCGCATTGGATGCCGCTGGCGTCCCCCTCGGCGACTATCTCTTCGCCTTCGATTTCGGAACTCTCGCGGTGGAGGTCTGCGAGGACGTCTGGTCGCCGGACGGGCCTCTGCGCCGCCGCTCGTACTCGGGCGCCGAGGTGGTGGTCAACGTCTCGTCGTCGCCGTATCGGGTGGGCGTGGTCTCCACCCGGCGCGAGATGCTCTCCACCCGCTCGGCCGACAACCAGGTCACGCTCGCCTATGCCAACACCGTGGGCGCGCAGGACGGGCTGATCTTCGACGGCGGCGGCTACGTGTTTCAGAACGGCCGCCGGGCGCTCGACGCGCCGCGCTTCCGCGAGGGCTGGGCCGCCTGTGTCGTCGATCTCGACCGCACCCGCCGCATGCGCCAGGAGAACACCACCTGGCGGACCGACCTCGAAGCCTTCCAGGGCGGCGGCAAGCTGGTGCCCGTCCTGGTTGGCTCCAAGCCCACGGGCGACCGCTCCCATCTCCAGTACCCGCCTCCCCTGGGGGACAGCTTCTTCCTGCCGCCTGTCGATGAAGAGGCCAAAGTTTCTGCCCGCGACGAGGTGCTGGACGACCTGATCGAGGCGCTCTCCCTGGGGATCGCGGATTACTACCGGAAGACCGGCGCCTTCCGCTGCATCGGCGTGGCGCTTTCCGGCGGCCGGGATTCCATGCTGACCTTGCTCCTCGCCTGGCGGGCGGCCGAGCAGTTGGAGGGCACCGCGCCGATCCAGGCCTTCTACATGCCGACCCGCTTCTCGGGAGAGGGCACCCGCGGCGCCGCGGCCACGCTGTGCGACGAGCTCGGCATCCCCTTGACCGTGGTGTCCATCGAGGAGGCGTTCGACCGCGAGGTGGAGGCCGCGCGGCAGATGCTCGGCGGCGGCGAGCCGACCCCCATCACGCTGCAGAACGTCCAGGCGCGGGTGCGTGCCGCCCGCATGTGGAACTGGGCCAACAGCGCCGGCGGCCTGTTCCTGCAGACCGGCGACATGAGCGAGAAGGCGGTGGGGTACACCACCATCGGCGGCGACCTGGAGGGGGCGCTGTCGGTGATCGCCAACGTGCCGAAGACCGTGGTCGTCGCGCTGCTCGATCGCTGTCATCGGCGGTGGGGATTAGAAGGGATCGCCATGACCCTGGCTACCGCGCCGGGTCCCGAGCTGGCCGAGGCCCAGGCCGCGGAGGACGAGCTGATGCCCTTCCCGGTGCTGGATGCCTGTCTCCATCTCTACGCAGGCGAGAAGCTGGCGCCGGACGAGGTCGCGCAGGCCCTGCGGTCGCTCTTCCCGAAGCTCGATCCCGGCCGCCTGGACGGCTGGGCGCAACGTTTCGCCCAGCTCTTCAGCCGCTCGATCTACAAGTGGGTGCAGTCGCCGCTGGCGCTGCATGTGGGCTCGCTCGACCTGGATCGTGAGCGGGCGCTGCAGCTGCCGGTGGTGCAACGCAACGAATGGTCCTAGCCTAACTCCACCCGGTTCCGCCCCGCCCGCTTGGCCGCATACAACGCCGAGTCCGCCGCCTGCACGAGCAGCGCGGCGGTGGGGTTTGTGGGGTAGCACGCGATACCGCAGCTCAGGGTGGCGCCGATCTCCACGTCCCCTACTCGGTGCCGGAGCTCGGAGAAGCTCGCCCGGATGCGCTCCAGCACCTGCAACGCCGTGACACCGTCCGTCCGCGGCAGAATCACCGCCAGCTCGTCGCCGCCGTAGCGGCCCAGGACGTCCGAGCGCCGCAGCCGCTGCCGCAGGAACAGACCCAGGCTGCGCAGCAGGCGGTCTCCGGCGGCGTGGCCGTGGGTGTCGTTGATCGACTTGAAGAAGTCCAGGTCGATCATGGCGTACGCCACATCGGAGTCGTCGCGGGACGCCCGCGACAGCTCGGCTTCCAGGTGCAGCTTCAGGTTGCTGTGGTTGAGCAGCCCGGTCAGGCCGTCGTGCGAGATCAGGGACTGGAGCGTCCTGCCGCGGCGCGCCCGGATCGAGACCGAGGACACCAGGTGCGCGGGCTCGACCGGCTTGGTGAGGAACTCGTCGCCGCCGAGATCGATCGCCGCGATCTGCTCGTCGATGTCCTCCTCGCCCGAGAGGAAGATGATCGGCGTGCTCAGGTAGCTCTCCTGCTGGCGGAGCACGGCCGCCAGCTCCGGCCCGGTGCAGCCATTCATGTGGACGTCCATCAGGATCAGGTCGGGCCTGAAGCTGTAGAGCGGCTCCATGAGCTGCAGCGGCTCGCAGATGGCCTCGGTATCCATGCCCGCGGCGTCCAGCATCACGGCATACTCGACCGCGAGGTCGGGATCGTCCTCGACGATCAGGATTCGGTAGCGCGAGCCCGTGTGGCGCTCGGTCAGGAGGTCGAGCTTCTCGACCAGCGAGCCGATGTCCACGGGCTTGGTGAAGTAGGCGTCCCCTCCGGCCCGCAGCGCAGCCAGGCGGGCCTCCAGGTCGCTGCGCACCGAGAGGAAGATCACGCGCGGCGGAGCGCCGGGGACGCTCGAGCGGTGGATGCCCTCGATCGCCCGGGCTCCGGCCAGCGGACCCTCGCGGAACATCAGGTCCACGATCAGCAGGTCCGGACGCTCCAGCTCCACCTCGGCAGCGAGGTCCTCGCGCTGCCGGTCGAGGATGCGCACACGGTAGCCGTAGTGCCGGAGCTGGGCCGCGAGGCCGGCGGCCTGCTCCGCGTCCTCCTCGATCAGGAAGACCAGGCGCTCGTCGCCGCGGTTCGGGTCGACCTCATGCCGGATGGGGAGGGGAATCGGAGGCACCGGGGGCGCCTGTGCCGCGCGCCGCACCCCTTTGAGGAGCTTCTCGATGTGGCCGGAAGCTTCCTCTCTGGATGGCCCACTGTCGAGCATGGCTTTCAGGAAACGCTCCAGCACGCGGGCGGTGCGGCTCACCTCGGGGAAGCCGAACGTGGAACCCGCGCCCGTGAGGGAGTGGGCGAGGCGGTGCAGCGTCCGCACGTGCCCCGTCTCCCAGCCCGATTCCGCCACCGCCGCCCAGGCCTCTTCCAACTCGGCGAGTCGTTCGGGCAGACGTCCGGCGAAGTACTCCTGCAGCTCTTTCAGCTCCAGGACCGGATCGGACGATGAGGTCATGACTCAGCTCTGCAATCGGTTCCAGATCGAGCGTACTGTCGCGGGCAGGGTCATCGGGTCGAAAGGCTTTGCGATCACGTCCACGGCGCCCGCCGCGCGGTACTCCGCAACATCCTGCGCCTGGACCTTTGCGGTCATGAAGACCACCGGGACCGCGGCAGCGCCCCGCAGGAGCCGCAACGCCTGCAGCGTCTCCAGCCCGTCCATCCCCGGCATCATCACGTCCAGGAGGATCAGGTCAGGAGCGAACGCTTCGACCTGCTCCAGGGCCTCGGCCCCGGAGCGGCACCCCAGCACCGCGAATCCGCCTACCGTCTCCAGCGCGATACGGGCAACGGTCTGGATGTCCGGATCGTCTTCGACAAAGAGCACGCGCTTCAACATGGTATCGAGCATATCGAGAGATTTCCAGAGGGGAATAAAACTCTCTCGATCCCACGGATCAGCGGGCGAGCGCGTCCAGCCTCCACTCCACCTTCCCCGAGTTCCCCACGCCGTCTATCGCCTCCACCTCGAGGACGGGGCCGTCTGCGGTGGTGCGGGTGCGCAGAACCATGCGCTCCACGCGGGAGCCTCCGTCCTCGGCCCGGAGCTGGAGCACCTGACCTTGCCGCGGAGGCGGAACCGAGTTGTCCGTGTTCTGAAGGCGCACGCCTTCGAGGCGCAGGAAGACTTCGGGCAGGTCGCTGCGCACCTCCACGCTCTCGTGCACCGTACCGTCGGGCGCCGACATCCAGGCCGGATTCCAGCGCAGGGTCCCCTCGGGCGCGCTGAGCGCCCAGGAGAGGCCGGCCGCGCGCAGATCCTCGCCCCGGGCGCGGCGGGGCATTCCCCAGCGGCCATTGCCGCGCTCGCCCCGGGCCTCGTCCGCCACCTCCCAGCTCACGGCGGGCGGCTCGGCGTCCACGGTGATTTTGACTGGCGGATCCACGTCCGCGACCTCGTGGTCGCCCTGGGTCCATGGCCCGGTCATGAACGGACCTCGGTCGGCCGGCTGGACCTCCAGCCGGGTGCCCGGGCCGAAGACGAGCTTCTCGCCGATCCGGACCGAAGGCCCCATGATCTGGATCGAAGAGGCGGATGCGGGGTGGACGGAGCCCAGCAGCAGGCAGAGCCCGGTGAGCGGGACAAGTCGGCGAAGCATGGCAATACCTCCGAGTAGAGACCGTATCTTAGCCTGTTCTCCCTCTCCGTTGACGCTTGCCGCGCGAACGCGACATGCTTGCCGGCACATGAAGAAGGTCCTGATCGTCGATGACGAGCCCGCCGTCCTGTTCGCCCTGTCCGAAGCCCTGGCCGACCGCCGGCGCGGGGTGAAGGTCGCCACCGCGGCCAACGGCGCGGAAGCCGTGGCCATCCTGGAGTCCGAAAAGGTCGACCTGGTCGTGACCGACCTGCGCATGCCGGAGATGGACGGCTTCGAGCTCATGGCCTGGCTGCGCCGCGGTTTTCCGCACCTGCCCGTCATCGTGATGACCGCTTTCGGCGTCGATACCGTCCCGCGCATCGACGGCTCGCCGGAGGTGCTGGAGAAGCCGTTCGACGTCGGCGAGCTCAAGCGCAAGGTCGCGGACCTGATGCGCCAGAGCGTCAAGGGGCGGGTGGAGAACATCAGCCTCGCCTCGTTCCTCCAGCTCCTGGAGCTGGAGCGGAAGACCTGCACGCTCACGGTGACGAGCGTCGACCGCAACGGCCGGCTGTTCTTCAACGGCGGCCGGCTGGTGGGCGCTGAGTCGGAAGGGCTGGACGGCGCGGACGCGGCCCTGGAGATCGTCACCTGGGAGCACGCGGACGTGGAGATCTCGGACGTCTGCACGATCAAGGGTCCCGAGATTGAGGGCGGTCTCCGCTACCTGCTTCTGGAAGGGATGCACCTCAAGGACGAGCGCGAGCGCCACGCGCCGCGGCCCCTCGGCATCGGGCAGGAGACGGACGATGCCATCGATTCCCTGCTCTCCACCGACGAAGACACTATGAATATGGTCCGCGAGCCCGAGGACCCCCATACGGACCCCCATACCACCCCAACCATGCGAGAAACCATGCGCGAGGCCCTGGAGCAGGGGAGGACGCTGGAGGGCTCCCTCGCTACGCTCCTCGTGGAGACCGCGACCGGCACTTTGATCGCCGCCGCCATCGGCGCCAAGGGTGTCGATGTGGAAGTGGCAGCCGCCGCGACCGCGGAGCTCGCCCGCCAGAAGCCCCGGGTGGAAGAGAGGATCGGCCTCAAGGACACCTTCAGCGAGGTCCTCCTCACCTCGACCCGGCGCTACTACCTGCTGCGCCCCGTGGGCTCGGACAGCCGCATGTTCCTCCTCCTGGTCCTCGACCGCAAAAAGGCCAACCTCACCGCCGCGCAGGAAGGGCTCGCCGCCATCGAGCGGGCGCTCACCGGGAAAACTTAGAGCTTGAAAAGCGGGTGCCGGTCATTCCTTGTCCTTTAAAAAGAGGGGACAGGCGTCCGCCTGTCCCCGGGGCAGAGGCGCCGCCATCGGGCGGCACAGTCTCCTAAGGGCAAGCGCGGTGCCAGACGGACCGGAGCCGTCGCCTTCCTCGAAGCCTTCTGTTGCCAGTGAGTTGCGCTTTTTGCTGCAGATCGCAGAAGCGCTATGCTATGGTGCAAGCACCATAACCTCTGAGGTGGCAACGCCATAGCGCTCATGCTCGAACGACTGCTGGAGCTCGGAAAGCAGGTCCTGGCCGAGAGCGATCTCGACCGGATGCTCACCGCCGCCATCGACGGCGTGATCGAGCTGTGCGGTGCGGAGCGGGGGATGATCCTGCTGTTCGAAGAGAATGAGCTGGTCGTCGAGACCGCCCGCAACCTGGACCGCGAGGACATCGAGCGCCCCGGGTTCGAGGTCAGCCGGACGATTCTCGAAAGGGTCCGCACCACGGGCGAGCCCTTCTGGCACCCCAACGTCCTCGAGGACCCGACGCTCGGGCACCGCGCGAGCGTGATGCGGCTCCTCATCCTCTCCGTCATCTGCCAGCCGATCCGCCATGGCGGGCAGACGCTCGGCGTGGTCTACCTGGACAACCGCAGCGCCGAAGGGGTGTTCACCGAGGAGACCGCCCGCCTGGTCGAGAGCTTCTCCGAGTTCATCTCCCTCGCCGCCCGCAATGCCTTGGACCGCCGCCGGTTGACGCAGCGCATCTCCGACCTCTCCGCGGAGCTGCGCGAGCGGTACGACTTCGAGGCCATCATCGGCCACGATCCGAAGATGGTCGAGGTCCTGCGCCTGGTCGGCCGGATCGCCGACTCGGAGGCCACCATCCTGATCCGCGGCGAGAGCGGGACGGGCAAGGAGCTGATCGCCCGGGCGCTGCACTTCAACAGCCGGCGCCGCGCCCGTCCCTTCATCCCGGTCAACTGCGGCGCCCTGCCCGAGAACCTGCTGGAGTCCGAGCTGTTCGGCCACGTGCGCGGCGCCTTCACGGGCGCGGTGCGCGACCATGCCGGTTGGTTCGAGCGCGCGGAAGGCGGGACCCTCTTGCTCGACGAGGTCGCGGAGCTGACGCCGCCGCTTCAGGTCAAGCTGCTGCGGGTGCTGGAGAGCGGCGAGCATTCGCGGGTGGGAGGCACCCAGATCCGGCGCGCGAACGTGCGCGTAGTGGCGGCCACGAACCGCGATCTGGAGGCGCTGGTGAAGGAGGGGAGGGTCCGCCAGGATTTCCTCTACCGCCTGAACGTCGTCGAGGTGCGCCTGCCGGCGCTGCGCGAGCGGCGTTCCGACCTGCCGCTGCTGATCCGCCACTTCCTGACCCGATTCGGCGGCGGCAAGCGCCTCGGCGCCGAGGCCGAGGCCCGGCTTCTCGCCTATGACTGGCCGGGCAACATCCGGGAGCTTCAGAACGTGATTCAGAGGTCCGTGCTGCTCTCCGAGGGACCTGAGATCGAGGTCCGCCATTTTCCCGAGGCCCTGCTGGATGCCGGCGATGGAGAGTCGCCGGACCTGCCCACGGGAGGATTCCGTGAGGCCAAGCAGCAGGTCGTGGAGCGCTTCGAGCGCGAGTACCTGTCGCGCTGCCTGCGCGAGGCGGGGGGGAACATCAGCCAGGCGGCGCGGACGGCGGGGATCGATTACAAGAACTTCTATATCAAGCTGCAGCAGCTCGGGATCGACGCGGCGGGCTTCAAAGGCTAGCCAGCGCCTTCGCGCTCTCCTCGACGCCCAGTCTCTCGCCCAGGCGCCGCCGGATGGCCAGGGCCTGCTCGTGATGACTGCGGGCGGTCTCTCGGTGGCCCTGCAGCGCGAGGACCTTTCCCAGCCCGGACAGGGCCGAGGCCTCGCCGCTGGGATCGCCCCGCGAGCGGTAGAGGGCGAGCGCCTCGTCGAGAAGCCGGCGGGCCTCTACAAGATCCCCTTGATCGCCGCGCACCAGCCCCAGACCGACCAGCGCCTCGGCGGTGGTCTTCAGGTCCCCGGCTTCGCGGCCGACGGCGAGTGACTCTTCCAGATCGCGCCGGGCGCCGTCCAGGTTGCCGAGCGCGTGAAGCGCGCGTCCGCGGTCGGCCAGCACGTTTGCCTCTTCGCGGCGGGCCTTCATCTCACGGCAGAACGCCAGCGGCCCCTCCAGCATGGCGAGCGCCTCCCGGGGATGGCCCTGGAGCAGGAGTGTGATCGCGATTTCATCCTGCACCGCGGCCTCCTGCTCGCGGCTGCCGATCTCGCGGTAGGCCGCGAGCGCCTGATCGTAGAGCTTCCGCGCGGCGGCCAGGTCGCCCTCCTGGCGGTCGAGATCGGCCAGACCCCGCAGGCCGCGCGCGACTCCGACACGGTCGCCGATCGCGCGGGAGGTGGCGAGCGCCTCCTGGCGCGCCTTCCTGGCCGCGGCGAAGTCTCCGAGCTGGAAGAGGAGCGGCGCCATGTTGTGCAGCACCGTGGCGGCGCCGTTGCGGTCGCCGCTGCCGCGCTGGAGCGCCAGCGCCCGCTCGTAGTGGCGCCGCGCCGAGGGGAGATGCCCCTCCATGGAATCGAGGAGTGCGAGCCCCTGCAGGCTCTTGGCTTCGCTCTGCCGGTAGAGGGTCTCGCGCTGGAGGACCAGGGCGCGCTCGTAGAGCCCGCGCGCCCCGGCCAGGTCCCCCTGCCGAGTGACGAGGCGCGCCCGGGAGTGCAGCACGTCCGCGGTGCCGCGGCGGTTGCGGAGCCGGGTCATGGCCGCGAGCGCCTCCTCGAAGAACGCCGCGGCGCGATCATCGTCCCGCACGTCGTAGTAGAGGTTGCCGAGCAGACGCACGGTTTCGGCCGCGCCCCTCTCGTCCCCGATCTCGCGTTGAAGGGCGAGCGCCTCGTCGTAGAGCGTCCGGGCCCCCTCGATCTCGGCCTGGACCGCCTTCAGCTCCCCCCGTGCGCGAAGCGCCTTGGCCACTCCGCGCCGGTCTCCGGCAGCTTCGAAGAGCCCCTGGGCCTGGTTGAACGCCTCCTCGGCGCCGGAGGGCTCGCCGAGCTTGTGCAGGGCACGGCCCTCTTCCAGGCGCGCCTCGGCCACGAGCAACCGTGCCTGGAGCTCGGCACCCCGGCGCGCTGCCCGGCGGGCCGCATCCCGCTGCAGGGCGTACTCGGAGCGCAGCCCCGCGGCCACGGCCTCTGCCAGATCGATGCGCGGGTCCTGCGCGAGGAGCGGAGGGAGCTGCCGCAGGCGGGCCAGGGTCGCGGCGGCGTCGGCGCTGCGGCCGGCGGCGGTCTGGGCCGTGGCCAGACGCAGGCCGTAGTCCAGGTTGTCCGGGAAGGACTCCGCGAGGCCGCGGTAGATGCGGATGGCCGTCTCCCACTCGTGCGACGTCTCGCGGTAGCTCGCCTCGATAGCCTGGCGCTCTTCGGGCCGCAGGCTCCCCGATAGCTCGAAAGCTCGCCGCGCCGCGAGCCGCGCCTTTCCGTCGTGGCCGAGCGCGGACCAGGCCTCGGCGAGAGCGGAGTGGATCAGCGGGTTGTCCGGCTCGGCCGCCGCGGCCTGCAGCAAGAGGTCGCGGGCGCGCGGGGCCTCGAAGAGGCGGAGGCTGGCGAGGCCCTCGGAGTAGAGGCGGGCCGTCTCCATCGTCTCGGGAAGGGAGGCGCGCACGGCGCGGACCGCGGGCCGGGGCAGCTCGCCGGCCCCGAGGCGGGAGCGCAGGCGCGCGCCCAGCGCTTCCAGCGCCGTGAGCACGCCCTCCTCGGTCCCCGACTCGCTGAAGCTGGCCACGGTCTCGCCGCTGCGGGTGTCCTGGACGGCCACGTCGTACCGCGCGCTTCCCCCGGCGGTCACCAGGTAGGAGCCGGTGACCACGAAGTCCGCTCCCAGGCGCGCCCGCAGGCGTTCCAGGGTCTTTCCGGACAAGCTGGCCGATCCCTTGAGGCCCAGGTCCTGCCGCGCGCGGTCGATGTCCTCGACCGGCACCAGCCGCAGCGACTCGGCCGCGCCGAGCTCGGTCGGCAGCATCTGGAAGAGGGCGGTGCCGACGTAATCCACCCGGCGGTCCCGTGACAGGTTGTCGAAACCGAGCACGGCCACGGCCGGCCGGGTGACCAGCGCGACGGGCGGCTTGTCCCGGCTCGCGAGAAGAGCGAGGCCGGCGATCACGGCCAGGAGGGCGAGGGCTCCCGCAGCGATCCATCGCAACGGTCCGCGGCGGACGGGAACCTCTTGCCCGGGCTCCAGCGCTCCGGCCACGTCTCCGCCACGTGAATAGCGATCCTCCGGCTTGCGCTCCAGGCAGCGCAAAATCACTCGCTCCCAGACCGGATCCAGATCGGGAACCAGGCGGCGCGGCGATGGGGGAGCCTCCTGCAGGCGCTTGAGGGCGGTGGAGAAGGCGCTCTCGCCGAGGAAGGGGAGCTCGCCGGTGACCATTTCATAGAGGACGACGCCCAGGGCGTAGACATCCGTGCTGGACGAGCTGGCGTCCCCGCGCACCTGCTCGGGGGCCATGTAGGCGGGCGAGCCCAGCAGCTCGCCGGCATGGGTGAGGCTGGGGCTTGCGGAAGGGTCGTCGCTCCAGGCCAGGCCGAAGTCGGTGACCACGGCGCGGTCGCCGGCCGGAGACGATACGAGGAAGACGTTGGCCGTCTTCAGGTCGCGGTGGACGATCCCCGCCGTATGAGCCGCGTCGAGCGCCGCGGCGATGTGGCGGACGATCGGCAGGGCCTCCCCGGTCGACATGCGGCCCGTCCGCGCCAGGCGCTCCGCCAGAGTCTCGCCCCGCAACAGCTCCATGGTGAGGAAAACCCGCCGTCCTCCCTCCGACGAGGGAACCTCGTGGTAGACGAGATCGAAGGTGCGGCAGACGTTCGGGTGGGTGACCCGATGGGCGAGGAGGATCTCCTTCTTGAAGCGGAGGAGGAGCCGCTCGTCGCGGGCGATGTCCGGCCGCAGCGCCTTGACGGCCACGCGCTCGCCCAATTCCAGGTCCTCGGCCTCGTAGACCTCGCCCATGGTGCCCTGGCCGAGGAAGCCGGCGATCCGGTAACGGCCGGCCAGGAGCTCGCCCGGCTCCATGCTGGGCCTGGAGAGTCCAACCGAAGGCTCATGTCCGAGTGTCATGGAGATCTTCATTGTACGCCCGGAGAAAATCCCGATCCGAATTTACTTTTCACGGGCTTGAAGAGACTTTCCACGGGCTTGAAGAGACTTTCTTCGTACGAGAAAACTGTTTTTTCGTACAGCGGACGGCTTTCGTTGTGCGAAAATTTACTTTTCTCGTACGAAGAAAGTGAATTCTCGTACGAAGATTTACTTTTCTCGTACGAGAATTTGCTTCTCAGGCCCCTCGAGAGAGACTTTTCGTACGAGAATTTAGTTTTTTCGTACGAAAATTCTCTTTTCTGAACCTCTCCGTGTGCTTCTCCGTATCATGACCATGAATCGACACACGCCTGTCCCCGGTCCCCGGGGCTACCCCGGCGTCGGGGTGGTGCCCCGGCTGGCCCGCGATCCCATCGCCTTCTGCACCGCGGCCATGCGGGAGCACGACGACCTCGTCCGCCTGGACCTGGGCTTCGCGTCCGCCTACCTCGTCACCTTGCCGGAGCACCTCCAGCACGTGCTCGTGGACAATCAGGAGAACTACTGGAAGGGGAAGATCTTCAACCGCGCGCGCTTCCTCTTCGGCAATGGCCTGGTGCTCAACGAGGGGGCGCCGTGGCGCCACCAGCGCCGGCTCATGCAGCCCGCCTTCCAGCACAAACGCATCGAGTCGCTGATCCCCCTCATGACCGGCGTGATCCGCAGGAAGCTGGAGCGCTGGGAAGAGGGCGGGCTTTTGGAGATCAACCACGAGATGATGACGTTCACCCTGGAGATCGTTGCGAAGACGATGTTCAGCCTGAGCGTCACGGACGCGCAGCTCGCCGAATTCGCCCGCTCCTTCGACACGGCGCTCAAGCACATGTCGCTGCGCATGAACACCTTCTTCCTGCCCGAGTGGGTCCCGCTGCCGGGCCGGAAGGCCTGCGATGAGGCCGTGCTCGCGCTGGAGCGCCTGGTCCACGGCATCATCGAGGAGCGGCGGAGGAGCGGAGAACGGCCGGACGACCTGCTCACCCTGTTGCTCGACGCCCAGGACGAGGAGAGCGGCGAGGGCATGGGCGACACCCAGCTCCGCGACGAGGTCATCACCACCCTCTTCGGTGGTTACGAGGCCACGGCCGACGCCCTCACCTGGACCTGGTACTTCCTCTCCAGACATCCGGACGTGGACCGCCGCGTCCGCGAAGAGGTGGCGAGCGTGCTCGAAGGAAGGGAGCCGGTCTTCGAGGATCTCGGCAAGCTGGAGTACACGAGCCGCGTGATTCAGGAGGTGCTGCGGTTCTATCCCTCGTTCTGGTTCTCGCCGCGCGCTTCCTACCAGGACGACGTCATCGGCGGCCATCACGTGCCCGGCGGCTCGGTGCTGATCCTCTCCCACTACTCGACGCACCACCATCCGCGCCTCTGGGAAGATCCGGAGCGCTTCGATCCCGACCGCTTCCTGCCAGAGCGCTCCGAGGGAAGGCCGCGCAACGCCTACTTCCCGTTCGGCACGGGGCCGCGCATGTGCATCGGCCGCCACTTCGCCAACCTGGAGATGCTGCTGGTCCTCGCCATGACGGCACAGCAGTGGCGCCCGCGACTGGCGCCGGGGCGTTCGGTCAGCCGGTGGCCCGTATCGCGATCCGCTCGAAGAACGGCGTCTGGATGAACCTGGAGAGGGGATAAAAAGGGGGCGGGAGTCCGTCGTCGGTCCAGCCGCCCCGGGGCAGAGGCGCTTGCTGTCTATAGAGACGAACGTGGAACGGGTTTTCCCTCACCTGAGCAGGCTGATCTCAGCGAGCGTGCCGGCGCGGGGCAGGGGAGGGGAGCGCTTGAGCCCGGAGCTCTTCCAGCGTTGAACGCATCTCTTCCAGGATCTCTCCCATTTCTGCCTGATAGGTGACGCCGCCGACGTGCTCCGAGAGAATCGTGTTGATCAGGAGATTGAGGCTGAGCCCGCGCCGGTTCGCAATCCGGGCAAGGCTGGCATGAAGGGAAGGAGCCATCCGCAAGGAGATCCGGCCGCTCGGCTCGTCGTCCATCGGCTCGGGTACCGGGGCTCCGCTGGCAAGCCGCGCTTCCAGCCAGAGCTCCCGCGAAACTGCGAGGTTGGCAATGGCCTCTTCCGCGTTCCCTCCCTCCGCCATGCACCCATCCAGGTCGGGGTGAAACACGAAGAAACCTCCGTGCTCGGGGTTCTGGCGCAGCTCGATGGGGTAGCTCAGCGAAAGGTAGTACCCGAGATCCTTATTGGGCATCTTCAGCTTCCTCTTCCTGAAGGACCTCCGCCCTCTCGATGCATCGGATGACCATCGAAACAGCTCCGGGGTCCATGTGCTTGCCGTGAGGCCGGTGCATGACCATGACGACACTCCTGAATGCCCACACCCGTGTATGTCCCTGGGTGCGGCCGAGCTTGAAGCCCCAGGCGCGGAGAGCGGCCTCGGCATCCTCGAGAGTGCAGGAGCGTTTCCGCTCCCTCAACCATGTCAGAAGACGTCTTTTGCTCTCAGACACGGTGACACCAAATACGGTAGCAGCTCGCTGGCGCAAGGTCAAACATCACCATGTCTCCTGACATGCTAATACGGCTCCAGTTGATAAAAACGGCGTGCGAAAACATAGCATATTACCTGTTGGCATGTCCCAGGAACCATTGACATCGTCGTAGACTATGTTTATAGTTCATCCATGGCCAAGAAAAAGAAGCCCACGGAGCTCAAGGAGCTTTCCGACCTGGAGGTGGCGGTGATGGACGTGGTCTGGGAGCTGGGCGAGAGCAGCTCGGCGGAGATCGTCGAGAGCTTCCAGGCGCGGCGGCCCCTGGCCGCGACCACGGTCCGCACCGTGCTGGCCAGCATCGAGAAGAAGGGTTACCTGGAGAGGGTGCCGACAATCGAGCGCGGGCTGCGCTACCGCCCCCGCGTCGGCCGCGAGGCGGTCGCGGGACGTTCGCTGCGCAAGCTCGTATCCAGCCTGTTCGGCGGCTCGCCGCGGCACGCGGTCGCCTACCTCCTGCGGGAGAGCGACATGAACGATACCGACCTGGAGGAGATCGGACGCATGATCGACGAGCACAAGCGGAAGGGAGGGCAGTCATGACCTGGACGCTGCTTTCCGAGCGCCTGGTCGGCGTCAGCATGGACCTCGCAGTCCTCGCGATGCTGGTCTGGGGAGCGCTCCGTCTGCTGCGGCCCCGCTCGCCGCGGCTGGTGGCGCTCGTCTGGCTGCTCGTGATGGTCCGCCCCTTGGTCGGGCTCGCCGTCGGACCCGCTATCCGGCTGGACCTTCCGGTAGGTCTGGTGACGGAAGGCCAGTATGTCGAGCGCGATGAAGAGGTCCATGTCGACCAGAGGGGTAGCGCGGCTGTCACGTCCTCCGAGACCAGGGAACCGAGGACGCTCGCCTCGACAGCCGGTTGGCTCTGGGCTGCCGGCCTGCTGACGCTCGTCCTGGTCGCGGCCGTAGACCGCCTCCGGCTGCGCCGGCTGCTGAGCGGCGCCGAGCCCGCTCCGGACGCGCTCCGGCATCGGCTCACCGCAACGGCCCGGCGCCTTGGAGCCCACGGCGAGCTGCCGGAAGTGCTCGTCACCCGCAGCCTGGAGTCGCCCGCCCTCGCCGGCTCCTGGAGGCCCGCGATCCTGATCCCGGCCTGGCTGATGGAGGAGGGGAGCGCGGAGCAGCTCGACTGGGCGCTCGGCCACGAGCTCACGCACTGGAAGGCAAGGGACCACCTGTCCGGAATCGTGCGCCAGCTCTTCCAGACGGTGTTCTTTTTCCATCCGGTGGCCTGGTGGGTCGGACGGCGCTGGGAGGAGGCCGCGGAGCTGGCCTGCGACCGCGCCCTGGTTTCCAACGAGGACGAGGCAGCCTCCTACGCCGAGCGCCTCTACGAGATGCTGGCCCGGGCTCGTGGGAAGCGCCGCATGACCGTCGCGGGCGGCCTCTTCGCGACCCGTACCCAGATCGGCCGGCGCATCGCCGCCCTTCTGTATGGACCAGTGTCCGGACCCTCCCGCCTGGGCTTCGCCTCGGCCTCAGCACTCGGTCTCCTGGCTCTTCTGAGCCTGACCGTCGGCGCGGGATGCGGCACGCACCACACCGGCAGGACGAAGGCCAACCTGGAGATAGCCGGTCCCGAAGGACGGTTCAAATTGAAGGCCGAGGGGCAGTTCGCCTTGGCCCGCAACTACGAGGACGTGCAGAGCCTGACGCCCGGCAGCCACATGACGCTGTGGGAAGAGGGGGATGAGAACGTCCGCATGGAGATCACCGCCGGCCCGGACAGCGAGGTCCGGCGCGTCTTCACTGTGAATGGCAAGGAGCGCCCCGACTGGCAGGGCCGCGTCTGGATGGCAAAGGCCCTGCCGCGCTTCGGGCAATTCCTGGATCCCCGGAGCGAGCTCCGGGCCATCCGTCCCATCACCAGAACGTGGAGGAGGTTGGAAAGCCGTGCTGAACGCCTGCTTCGCTAAAGGTCTCATCCTCGTCCTTGCCCTCGCGCCCGTTCGCACGCCTCTGGGTGAGAAGCTCGACGCTCACATGTCCCGGCTGGAGGCTTACGGGTTCTCCGGCTCGCTCCTGGTCGCCAAGGGCGGGGAAGTGATCCTGAACAAGGGCTACGGCTTCGCCAATGCCCAGCGGAAGGACCCCTTTACCGCGGAGACCGCTTTCGACATCGGATCGATCACCAAGCAGTTCACCGCGACTGCCATCCTGAAGCTGGAGATGCAGGGCAAGCTCAGCGTGAGCGATCCGATCTCCAAGTGGTTCGAGGGGGTGCCCGAGGATAAGAAGGGAATCACCCTCCATCACCTTCTGACCCACAGCGCCGGCCTGGAGGACGTCTTCGGCGACGACTACGAGGAGATGCCGCGGGACCGATTGGTGAAGGAGGCTTTGAGCTCGAAGCTGCTGTGGGCTCCGGGCACCAGGTACCGTTACTCGAACGCGGGCTACAGCCTGCTCGCCGCGATCGTGGAGCTGGCCTCCGGGAAACCCTACGAGGCTTATCTCCGGGAGAACCTCTGGAAACCGGCGGGGATGACGCGCACGGGCTACAAGCTGCAGGAGAAGGGGCCGCTCGCGCACGGCGTCCTCGGCGACGCCGAGGATTGGGGGACGCCCGTCGACAAGGCCTGGGCGCCGGACGGCCCATGGTGGAACCTGCGCGGCAACGGCGGCGTGCTTTCCACCACTGGCGACCTCTACAAGTGGCACCAGGCGCTCGAAGGGGAGGCGATCCTTTCTAAAGAAGCCAAGGCGAAGATGTTCACGCCCCATGTGCCCGAGGACGAGGAGGGGAGCTCCCACTACGGCTACGGTTGGGCAATCTTCAAGACCCAGCGCGGAACGCGCCTGATCGCTCACAACGGCGGCAACGGCATCTTCAACGCCGACTTCCGGCGCTATCTGGACGACGGCGTCGTCCTGATCATCGGCTCGAACCGCCAGGACTTCCGGTCGATCCCCGCGGTGGGGCCGATCACGCGGCTGATCTTCAACGCGGACTACAGCGCGCCGCCCGCGGTGGTGCGGATTCCACCGGCCGCGTCCAGCCGCCATGCCGGCAGCTACACGCTGCCGTCGGGTGGGAAGATCCATGTAACAGCCAAGGAAAGCTCGTCGGGCTGGCCGGGTGTGACCCTGATGCCCGAGGGCAAGGACGCCTTCCAGGCCCTGGCTGGAGGCGCGTCCGCGGAAATGGCTGAAAGGGAGAAGCGCCTCATGGCCGCCTTCGAGCAGACCTTGAAGGGGAACTACGGCCCTCTCGCCGAAGTGTTCGGCGCGCCTCTCGCGGAAGTCACCGAGATGCACAAGCGGACCTGGAGCAACCTGGAGGGGCAGCATGGACCCTTCAAGGGCTTCGACCTCCTCGGCACCACCTCCGCGGGCGGCGGGTCGACCTCCTGGGTGGAAGCCCGCTTCGAGAGAGGTAAAGCGCTGTTCGAGCTGCGCTGGGCCGGGCCCACCGTAGGCAGCATCCAGGTCCGCGACAAACCACCGGGCGGCGCGCTCTACCTGCCGGAGTCGGAGAGCTCGTTCGTCTCCTACGATCCGAGGAGCGGCGCCGTGAACCGGATCGGTTTCGAGGGCGGCGCAATGGTCCTTCGCATGGGGGCGGGAGAGGTGCGGGCGAAGCGGGAATCGCTGGGGACAGGACACTGAGCCAAATGGGGGAGGCCTCGGCAGTGGTCCTTGGCCTCCCAGGAGATCACCGGGGGATCAGCGGGGTAGGAGTTACACGATATGTCGGCGACCCGGTCATGGGAACAAGGGTAGCCGTTCCTCCCAGGTCCATCTAACTGTCAATGTAGCCCCGATCTTCACGCCTTCGTCCCCTCTCTTTCTATTGTTTTCGATGATGCCACGCTTCGTTCCATCAGGCTTCTCGGGTGCCCGAAACCGGCTGAATGAAACCAGGTTTGGCTGAGACGTCAATTCAATCCTTACGTCCACGAAATAGGCGCCCTTCGAGGATTTATCCACCGGCTTCACCCTCACCCTGTAGCCGCCGAGAAAGTTGAATGCCTTGTTCCTGTTTTTCACACTGTTGGAAAACTCCGGCGTGTCGTACTTGATCTCCCGGTCATAGAGCTCATAGTTTCCTGCAAGTATCTCATTCCTAGCTTCTTCGATCACAGTCCGCGTACCCAGCAGGTCCTTGACGTCTTTCGTGGTCAGCGCGTTCTCTCCGAAGTTCAAATCAGTCAAAGACTCGGGTCCCATCTCCCAGAGCCAGATTCGAACGAGGTCGATCCATTTGAGCCTGTCGGGGGCTCTGTTCTCGATGCCACCCTTTGTGAGCACCTTCGTGAACACCAGCTTTTCTGCCAGCTTCTTCTGCTCATTCGTCTTGAGTGAATCAACCACTGCATTTGCGGCGTTAATGACGATTGGATGCTCTGCCGAAAAGTTTGCAAGATCATCAAAAGACTCATGGGCTTTCTCGGCCAGTGTTGTAACCATGACCGTGATCAGCGATTTTTTCTTTTCCGACTTGCTATTCTGGTGAGTTTCCTCTTTCTTTTTTGGGTCCTTGATGCTTGGTACGATATCCTTCCCTTTGAAATGCTGCCAGAGATCGTTGATACCCTTTGGAAGATCTTCCATGAACAAGAGGTTCACCAGCAGAGCATAAATATGATAGAAATCTCTAAACAAAGTCTGAAGCCCTGGCTCGTCTTCTTGCTCGGCAAAAGATTTGATCTCCAGAACCTTCTGCTTCATATAAGCTTCGAAGAGAGCTGAGGTCGTAGCGAGTTTCTCTTGAAGTGTATCGAAGTTGAAGATCCCGATCTCGAGCGAGGCGGAATACGCTTGCCGGAATCCCTCAGGTAGGGAAAGGTAGTCCATCAAGGCGACGATCACGTCTGGGTAGAGTTTATAATGGATGTAGTTCAGCTCCTCAAACAACCTCTTCAGCAGGTTGCCTTCCTTTCGATCTCGCAGCCGGATTAGCAGCTCGGAGAAGGTATTGCCCTCCACTTTCGGATAGGCCTCATCGATCCGACGCAGCCCTCGTAGAGTGTCCAGCAGGATCGAGATCTCGTCATCGAAAATGAAGGTATCGGTGAGCGCCTCCACGAACCCGTCATAGAGCGAATCGACACCTTTGGCCTGCAGACTGGGGTCCACAGGTTTCAGGTTCGAGCGCAGCTTCCGCTGCATAGCTTGGTTGCTCAACCCACCTTGAAGCTGGGGGGTGCGGTTCGTGCCTCGGGCAGCTGTGATCGCACCCACGGGATGGACCGCGCTGCGAGTGGGGCTGTGCATTCGAGTCGGGGAGGGCATGGCAACAGCTACTTCTTTCCAGTCTGTGGTCTTCCCTTCGGCTTGGTGCCTCCGGGTTTCTTCGAAGACTCTTTCTTCGACCGTGCTTGTGGTTTGCCCGGTGGTTCTGGTTCGGCGGCAGGTGCTTGCGGCGCCGGAGTCCCACCGGACAGCGGCGGCGCAGAGGGCTCGCCGATCCGCAGCTCGAGCGCCTCCAACTGATCGCCCTTCGGCACCAGCGGCCGTTCCAGCGTCTGGAGGACTTTGCCGTCGGCCGACTTGATCGTGAGCTTGAGCTGCGGCGCGCGGGCGAAGAGGTCCTTGAAGCGCTCCCCCGAGTAGTGGGCGAAGAACTCGCCGTTGTCGTCGGCCGGGATCTCGGACAGCTTCTTGGTGCCTTCAGAGATCTCCAGGCGTGCGCCCGCCACGGGCTTGCCTTCCGGGTCGAGCACGCGACCGAGAAGGCTCCAGTCGCTCGGCTTGATCTCCTTGGTCCGGTCGGCAAGCCGCAGTCCGTACTCCAGCCGCTCGGCAAGGCTTTCCGCCGCCAGGGCCTTCGCTTCGAAGGCCTCGACGGGACGGGCTCGGCTGAGCTGAGGCGCGGCCGGTTGTGGAGGTTGCGTCCGCAGCGCCGCGGCTTCGGCTCGCGCCGAAAAGGCCATGCGCTCGAACATGGCCCGGTTGGCGGTCTCGGACCTGGCGGCGACGGGATACCGGTCGAACGTGCCCCGGTTGCAGAACTGCTCCGCGTTGTTGGCCAGCGCATGTTGCTGGTCGGGCCCGGGTGCGTAAAGGCAGTGGGTCACCTGGTTGCCGGTCACGGCCGACAGGATGTTGGCGAACACATAAAGACTCCAGAAAAAGCCGTAAAACGGCTCTTCATGGATGCCATTGCCGGAGGCTCGGACGTTCGTGCTCCACAGGACCGTGTTGAACTGGTGTTTGAGCTCCAGATTGGTCATCCCCTTCCAGCAACGAATGAGATTGTCCTGGAACGCGAGGTCCTGGCCCGCCGTGATCGTGACGACCATCGTCTCTAGCGATCCGGGCGGAGCGATGTCGTCCAGGAAGACCTCATTGTCCGAGAAGGTCACGCTTCCTTCGCCGATGAAAACCGGTGTCGTCCAGCGGAGGGATATGTATTGAAAGTAGGGGTTTCCGCTCCGGATGAGTACGGCTCCGACCAGTCCGATCCCCTCCGGGTCGGCCCGAGCGACGAGCTCTCGAGCGAGGAGGCGGTTGTCGGTGACGTGCATGGCGCCGAGCCCGAGCAGGACGAGGGCGCGGCCTCGCGGAGCGACGACCAGGTTCCCATGCACCATCGCAGCCGGCCAGCCGTCGGGACGCTGGAAGTAATTGGGACGGTTGATGGAACGCGCGTCCGGACTGAGGGAGGTGGACGCGACCTCCAGGGCCTCGCTGAGGTCCCGGGCGACGATGCCGCCTTCGTTGGTCTCCACGGCCTTCCCCACGGTCTGGAGGCCGTTGCCGGTCACGATGTTGTCACGCACAATCAGGCCCCGCACGGTTCCCAGGTAGATCCCCGCCACGGGTGATTCCGAGGTATAGGCACCATTGAATTCGATCTGGTTGTCCGCGATTTCCAGATGCTCGATGCCGCCGAGCACGATCCCTCCCTGAGGCGCGCCGTCGTCGCGTTCCCAGGTACCCGGCAGGGCGCAGTAGGCGATCGTGTTGTTCTCGATCCGGAGGCGATACACGTTGACGGGTGTGGTGCCGGGAGGCGGTCCCCCTGGATAAGGATCGCCGGAGATACCGGAAGCCGCCGAGCCCTTGTCGAGGAAGAGCAGGGTGGCGATGCCGGAACCCCGCATATATCGGATGTCGTTGCCGGCGATCACGAGGTCGCTGAGGTAGAGCCCGTAGCCCAGTTCCGGGTTGGTGACCGGCGGAGAGAGCGCGATTCCATGTCCCGACCCGTTTTCGAGCCGGTTCTCGATGATGAAGGCACCGTAGAGATCCGGCCGGAGGTCGATCAGGGCTCCACGCTCCTCGCCGCCACCGGCGCCGGAGAGCTCGTTCCAGGCGATCACCAGGTCCCACCCCCCTGCCTGGATCGCCCGATTGCCGACGAACGTGTTGCGCAGGATCCTGGATCTTCCTGACTGGCACAGCAGGAGCGGACCTCCTATGCTCTCGAAGAGGTTGTTTTCGATCCGGGAGCCGTAGGAGTAAAGAACCACGAGGGCGGGACGCTGCGTGTCTTCGGGTTCCGAGAGCAGGTACACGTTCTCCAGGTCGGTGGACGTGCCGAACATCTCGAAGATCGACTGGTCACGCGGCGCCACGACCCGGCTCGCCAGACCGCAGCCGGAGATCGTCACCAAGGACCGTTCGATGACCACCGTTTCTTTCGGGCGGTGGACTCCGGGGAGCAGGCAGATCCGGATCGGCACCCCCTCGTCCCGCACTTGGTCCTTGGCCGCCGCATAAGCCTTGGCGATGTTGTTGAAATCGCCGTGGCTGTTAATGCCGTCGCCGACCTCGACCGTGCAGCAGCAGCAGTCGTCCGGCCAGAGGCGCCGGCAGTCGTGGAGCTGGTAGCCGTCCCAGGATGCGAGTTGAGCGTAGTGGTGGTGGATGCCGTGCGGCGGGGCCTTCTTCAACTCTTCGACGGAGCCGTCGACGGCCCGTGCCGTGAACACCCAGTAGTCCCCGGTCTTGAGCGTCCCGGTTGCGGGATCGGCGGTGATTTCGATCTGCACGCCGTCTTCCAGGGTGACCGGACCGCCGCCGGTCTTGAGAGTTCCGGATCCTCCGTCGGCGAGCGGGTCGCCCTTCTCGTCCTTGCGCTGGTCCCAGCGGCGGACCCGGGTGTGGCGCTTGAGATCGGTGGCGTCGAAGACGGCCGGGAGAGCGCGGTCGAGTTCGAGGGTCTGGTTCGCCTCGTCAGGCACCACGACCTTCGCCATATGCCCCCGCGCGCCCTGGAGCTCCAGGATGTCGTCGGTGATCTCGACCCAATCTCCCGGCTGGAAGCGCAGCACCTTGTCGCGGCCGATCCGGTTGACCGTGATCGTCTTGCCCGAGATCTTCGTCACTCGCGAGGCGATAGAGGCGTTCTCCCTCGACCATTTGTAGGTGGCCGTGCCCAGGGTCCCGCCTGTATGGACCTCCACGCGGTAAAGGCGATTCTCCAGGCCGCGGTAGTTGCCCGTGGGCGGCAGAACGCAGGGATCGTCGCTTGCCGGTGGGGCTACCGCCTTGGAGGTCAGCCGACCGGCCGAAGGGGGGAAGAGTGCATTGAGGTCGAGTCCGCACCTGGGGGAGGCCGTCGCGCGGACCTTCACCTGCCAGACCACCTGGAGACGCGTCGCGGTATCGGGTCCGCCGAGCGCCGGTTCCAGGATGTCCGGGTCCTCGATGTAGGTGACCTCGCGTTCCCAAACGTCCAGGTAGACGATCGCCTCCTGGCCGGCCGTGAGGACCGGTATGGGGGAGGAGAGGAAAAGGTCGCTGTGATGAGGATCTTTGTCGAAGCGCTCGGCCAGGAGGCCGTCCACGTACATCCGCCCCTTCTCGATCGTGAGGGGATTGGGCGTCAGCACCTTGAACCCGTTCGGCGTCGTCTTCTTGGGCACGGCGGCGTAGCCGAACGTGTCGGTGGCCTGGATCTCCCAGCGCCGCTTCAGGATCGCGATCTCCTCGTTCCAGTCCGCGTCGAGCTGCACGCGGCCCTGCTGCATCAGCACGCCCGAGAAGCGCTTCCCGGGCTTGAAGGTGAATCGTGAGTAGTCGCCGCTCATGCCGCTCTCCTAGGTGACGTAGAGGATGCCCGGCTCCAGGCCAAAGGGCAGGTACTCCTTGAGACGCAGACGGAGGTTCGATTCCCTCTGCGGTTGCTTCAGGTGGCAGAAGACTCCCATCTCCGAGCCGTCCTCGGCGCCCGTCCGGATCTGCTTGGGGCAGGCGAGATGGAGCTGGGCGTAGGCCGGCTGGCCGTAGCGGTAGTCGGTAAAGGAGGGGACCAGCCAGGTCCGGATCTCTTTCCTTTCGGCGGAGGTCAGGGTCTTGCCGGCCTGCTTCGCCTCTTCCTCCCGCACCGCGATCTCCAGCTCCGGCTGGCAGCGGTAGGGACGCGGAGTCTTCGAGCCGAGTGGGATGTAGCTGAAGCGGACGCATCCCTCTTGGAGGCGATCGGCCACGGCCGCCTCGGTGAAGATCACCTCACTCGCCAGAGTGAGCTCCTTGAAGCGGGACGGGCCGAGGATCGTCACCCGCTCCAGCCAGGTGGGAGGCGCGGAGAGGCCGTTGGCGAGGCCTGCGATGGCGTCGGTCCCCACGCCATCCACGATGCTGTCCAGGACCCATAGCCCGGCTGCACCTTCGGGGATGAGCAGCGGGCCGGTGATGCTAAAGGCGAGCTCGACCCGGAGGTCCTGATAATCCAGGAGCTGGCTCTGGGCGTCCTTCTCCTTGCAAACGACGCTGGGGTCCGTGCTGGCGGGAGCTCCGCTTTCATTAAGTTTCTGGCCAGGGACGAGGGTGGTGTGCAGCAGGCGAATCCGATGCAGGGGCCTCTCGGCCTCGATCTGCCCTTCGATCAGCAGGCCGCTCAGGGTTAGAGAGCCGACGGTCTTCGTGCCGGCGATCTTCACGTACCCCTGGAGGTGAGGCCGGACGCCGTCGGCCGCCTCGATCGTCAGGCTGGCGGCGGGATCGATCGTGATGTTCGCGGCGTAGGTCCGGCTGTCCAGGATGCGGATGACCGTATCGTCGTTGGGATTCCACTGGAGCAGGGCAGCGGCAAGGGTATTGACGATGCCGGTCTGCTTGACCTCGATGACCTTCAGGGGCTTGCGGGCCGTCCAGGCGCGACGCGGGTAGGAGCCGCCGCCGAGGTCGGTGCTGAAGCCGTGGTGATACCAGACGTCGACCGATGTGACGTTAGTCCAGTACGTTCCCAGCGCCAACCGGCCGCGATGGACGTCTACCGCGATTTTCTTCTTGTTCAAGGAGCTGGAGGGTTGCTTCCAGGTCCCCAGCTCGGCGGGCAGGATGAGGCTCGGCGGCACCTGGAACGGAGGTTGGCCAGGCGCGTTGAGATAGATCTCCAGACTGCTGCTCGCGGAGCCATCGTCGAACGGGCCGTAGAAGGCGGCGACGTCCTTCCAGAAGGCAAGGGGCCGGATCGGTCCGGGCACGTGCAGCTCGGTGGCGAGGCCGGCCTCGTCCCCCTCCCGTCGCTGGCGTGAGAAAAGCGGCGCCGGGTTCCCGAGCGGGCTAAAATGGTAGCTCCAGGCGCCCGCCGAGGCCTTCCGGGCCGCGATGTTCTCATGCTCGTGGCTGCGCAGCCGCCAGAGGAAGAAGCCAATGTTCTTGATGTTGTGCCAGCCGTCGAACTGCGCGATCGGGCGCAGGTCCACGGTGTGGGCGATCTCGTCGAAAGCATCGTCCAGACGGTCGAGCAGCTCGATCCTGCGCAGGTCGGGCGTGCGCGGGCTGTGCATCCGGAGATGGTTGCGGACGCACTGGGTCCAGCCCAGGAGCTCGAAGAATTCGACGGCGTGCGCGGCCCAGCCGGTGACGTCGCGCGCCAGCTCTTCCAGCATGGGGAGCGTGCCCTTGCGCCGCCGGAAGTAGATGGTCTTGGCCACGTCGGCGCGGTTGCGCAGCGCCATCGGAGGACGGAGGCTCGGCCCCAGGAGGTCGGGGAAGAGGTCCCGCGCCGTGTCCGGCTGCTGGACGCGGCTGGCGTCGAACAGCGGCGTGGTGCCGACGAGGTCTCCGATGTAGGGGACCACCCAGGGCTCGGCGGTCTCCACGAAGAAGTTCTCCCAGAGCTGGCGGATGTCGGCCTCGACGAGGTCGGCCTGCCCCTGGACGATCCGCAGCAGCGCTTCCAGGGGCTTGCCCAACTCGGCGTCGCGCTCGCGGTAGACCGCGGGCAGCAGGTCGTAGAGCGATTCGATGCCCGGCATCAGTCGAGCCCTCCGAGGAAGGTCAGGCGGAGGTCGCGGCTCTCCACCTCGACGAACGCCTGCTCGGCGGGGAGCACCTCGGGCGGACCCAGGGGGAAGTGCTTCGCGACGATGGGGTCCTGGAGCGCCGTTCCGGACCAGGGCCGGGCGGGGAAGATCCGCACGTGCTCCTGCACGGCTTTCTTGTCCGCGCCGCGGGCGCCGTAGCCGGCCGTCGTCCAGGCTGAGCGGCCCTGGAAGTGGACAAGGTCGACGTCGACGAAGAGCACGCCGCGAACCTCCTGCAGGATGCGGTAGACGTCGCTCAAGTGGAGCGGCTGGGCGAAATCCATGTGCTCGAAGTCGAGGGCCTCGCGCAGGGTCCAGCGGGCCTCGCGGGCCACGGCCTCGCGCACGAAGCGGCCGTCCACCGCGACTTTCGCTTCGATTTCGACGGCGACGCGGCTGACGTTAGCGAGGAGTAGCGGATGATTGGGATCGCGCTGCCGGGTCAGGGCAGAGTGCAGGGTCCTGAGCTCGTCGTCCGTGAAGGTTCCGCCCTTCTGGCCGGCGACGGTGAGGTGCACGGCCTTTTCGAAGCCGCGCCAGACCCAGGTGGCCTTGGCGCGGGCGACCTGGCCGGATTCCAGGGCGAGCCACTCGAAGTCGAGCAGCGAGACGGCGCGGCCGAACGTCCTCACCGTGACGGGCGCGGCTTGGCGGGCGCGCTCGCGCACTTCGGGATCGGCACCTCCTTCGGTGGCAGCGGGGTTGGCGGCCGAGCCGAGGCCGACGGGGCGGTCGAGCAGTATGTCGAGCTGGCCCCGCTTCAGGCGGCCTTCGAGGCCCGAGCCCTGCCGGTAGGTGGCCAGCACGTTGCCGCGGCCGGTGGGTAGGCGCGCGCCCGTGACACCGTCGCCGAACTGGAGGAGAGTTGTGCCCTCGTCCGCCTGGCGGGCGGTGTAGACGGGCACGGTGGGCGGCTGGCCGAAAAGACTGGGGACCTCGTTCCACAGCTCGCCATTGACCAGGACGCGGAGGGCGGCCTCCCCTTTGGGAGTGCGCGCGCTGGGCACGTAGGTGAGCGGCGGCTTGCCGAGCGCGAGCTTCTGGAAGGGGGCAGCCGCGTCGCCGTCGCCCACGATCTCGTCGCGCACAGTCTCGCCGTGCGTGGCCCGGGCGACGTTGCCGAGCAGCACGGCGGAGGCGGTCTCGAGGTCGATCTTGGAGAGCGAGGCGACGGGGAGCACCAGGAAGGCTTGCCCGCCGATCGATTCGCAGAACGGCTCGTCGGAGATCTCCGCGGCGACGGGACGGCGCTCGCGGTCTTCCAGCAGGACCGTCCGTCTCTTGTCGATCTCGTCGAGCCGGATACGGACTCCGCCCTTCAGCTCGGTCCCTTCAAGGGTATGGCCGATCTCGACGGTCTTTTCGTCGATCTTGATGGCGGGGACGTAGAGCGGGCCAGAGGTGATCCTGTCTCCCACCTGCGCGCCCCAGAGCGGGATGGCGGGCCCCTTGAGGAGATAGACCGTAACGTTCCGGCGGTCTTTCAAGTTGATCTCTTTGTCGAGGGTCGCCACCGTGACGGTACCGCGGTGACGCTGGTCGACGAGAGAAGCGTGGTCCTTGAGATTAGTCTCGGTGGCTGGCCGCTTTGGCAAGTCTGCCGGCAGGATCATGTCGCGCACGCTCAGCTCCCTCACCTGGACGAACGAGGTCAGCTTGCCTGGCTCGGCAACCAGCAGCACGTCGCCCACGGCGAGGTCCTTGAAGACACCGTCCAGAGGAAGATCCTTCCCCGAGAACATGAAAGGAGTTTCGTTCGAAACCCAGCCGATGTAGTGGGAATCGAGTATTTTGCTGAAGGCCGTGGGAAAGGTCGCCGGGGCGGCGTGGCCGAACATCTGCATCCTGCGTTGGAAGACCCAGGCATGCCCCGAAGCTCCCCAATCGTTGACGACCGGGACCGTCCAGACGAGGCGGAACCGGTCGCCATCGGGCCGGACTTCTTTGATCTCCTTCTCTTCGGGCATCTTCGTGGGAGCGGTCGTGTCGAAGAGGACCACCTTGTCGCCCGGTACGAGATCCAGGGCAGCCCGCAACCCAGCGGCGTCGGACAGCAGCCAGGCGAAGCTTTTCCCCATTGAGAGGGGGGACTCCGTCTCGTCGGGCTTCGGCAGCACCACGATCCGGTTGAGCCGGGCATCGCCGGTGAAGGCCTCCACGGTCTCGAAGATCTGCGGGCGCTCGTCCTGGCCCGGGGTGCTCATGACCCGCAGCCCGACCGGGATCTTGACGGTGGCGCCTTCGTCCACCGTGAACGCCAGGCGCGTGGTGGCGGCGAGGCCGGGCCGCAGGTGGTAGCCGAGCAGGCTCACCAGGCGCAGCACCGAGTCGCGCTCGCGCGCGGTGCGCAGGTAGGCTTCGTTGGCGATGCGCTCCTGGTAAAACGTGAGCACGTCCGCCACCGCCGCCCACAGCTCCAGCAGAGTGATGGCAGAGTCGTCGCTGCGGCGGGTAGTGAGCGCGGCTAGGGCCGGTTCGCGGCCGAGGGCCTCCAGCATGGCCTGGCGGAACGAGGAGAAGGTCCCCACCCGGTAGGCGAGCGCCGAGAGACCCGGCCGGTTGACGACCTCGACCGGCGTTGGGGAAGCGCCCAGCTTGCAGCAGCCGCACATCCCGGAGTGATGCCTCGCGTCCATCACAGGCCTCCCACGGCGGTCACCTTGAGCACGCCGTTCTCGGGGAAGTTCGGATCGTTGTCCAGGCGCGCGATCTCCCCTTCGCCGAATGGAATCACGCCGTTGGCCAGCTCGTCGCCAGCGACCTCCCAGTAGCGCTTGAACACAGTGACGACCGCGGACTCTACGCCCTCGACCCGCTCCACCAACGCGTAGATGCGGCTGATGTAGACGGGCTGGCCGAAGGCGAAGCGGCTGGGGTGGAAGAAGCCGACCTCGCCGCGGGGGAAGATGCGGTTGCCCAGGGCACGGCGAACGCCCTCCAGGACGTCGCCGCGGAAATGGCCGGGAGCGACGCAGATCCGCACCGCGATCTCCAGCGGCACGTAGCGGGCGGTGAGGACCTCGAGGTCGTACCCGGCCAGCTTGTAGCGCGTGAGATGGGCGCGCAGCTTGCGGGCCAGGTCGTCGCTCAGGCGGGTGCGGCCTCCCGGCTCGGTAATCAGGTCCGCGGGATTGCGCGGATGGGCGGCCACGAAGACCGTGTGCCAGCTCCCGGTCCAGCGAAAGGTGGCCTTGGCCGCGGCCACGGCGGAGAGCTTGAGAGCCGCGGCCTCGTAGTCCTCCTCGGTGACGGCGCGGAAGGTCTCGCCCTGGAAGGCGCTGGGAGCGAGCTGGCGCACCTCCTCGATCGTCTCGGGCGTGGTGCCACCGGTGGCGGGCAGCGGCTGGCGGACCTGCGTGACCGTCGGCCAGCTGCCGGCACCGGAGGGCTTGACCACGTGCACCAGCGTCTCGCGTCCGAGGTTGCCCGCGGGACCATTGCCGATCCGGTAGCGGGCTACGACCTTGTTCGGTCCCGCCGGGCGCCGGCCGTACTCGTCGTCCCCGAACCGGATCTCCGCGCGGCCTGCCGCATCCACGTCGACCACGAAGTGCGGGTCCAGGGAGGTGCTGTCCAGGAGGTGGGGGACCGGCGTCCAGGTCTCCTTCTCGTTCGGTGGGAAGCGCAGGCGCAGCTCCACAGCCGGCTGCGCGTCGCGGGGCGCGACGGCCAATCCGTGCCGGCTGGTCCCCAGTGGCAGGGCCTGGAAGGTCAGGGGACCGTGCTTGAGCCGCGTGGCCACCCCGCCGGCGCGATTGCCTCGAGGGACCGGCAGATCCAGTTTTTCTTTGATCGTGCGCCCATGGTCGCAGGGGACTACGTTGCCGCGGACGATCGATAGATTTTCCCACGGCTCGGTATCCGGCGCCGGACGCTTCGACACGCAGAGAGGAAAGGGGAGGGCGTCCCCCTCGCTCCAGAAGACCGCGAGCAACGGCAGCCGCTTCTGGGCCGTAGCCGTCACCTTTTGCAGGGCGCCGCCGTTGAGATCCTCCTGATAAATGCTGTCCTCCAGGCCCTCGACCTCGATCAGCCGCACCACGTGCCGATAGCCCGGGTCCGCGTCGGCCTCCAGGCCGGTCGAGGGCCCCCGGACCTCTTCCAGCAGCAGGTAGTCGCCAGCCGCGAGCGCCGGCCGGACGGCCTTGGGACCATCGACCGTGTACAGCGCGACGCCGGTCGCTCCCCGCGGCAGGCAGCAGTCGGTGTCGGACCAGGTGTGGATCCGCATCCGGTTGTGAAGGGATTTGACCGCGACGTCCGCGGTGGTCTCGAACACCGTCACGTTGCGCAGCGCGGGATCGGAGCCAAAGTGCAGCTTCGAGAAGTCGATGCTCACGCCCGGGGGCGCGGTCTCTCTCTCGAGAGGCGCCGCGATCCGGGTCAACAGCAGGGTCTCACGCGGCACGGTCTCCTTCTGATCGCTCACCTCGAGCTGCACGAACGTCCACGCGTTGCGGCCATCGTGCATGCAGTAGTCGATCAGGCGGGCGTGGCGCTTGGCCGAGACGCGCTGGCGGCAGGTGTCGAGGTAGGCCTCGGTGGCCACCGCGTCCTGGAAGTAGCTGAGGTGGTCGCCGGCGTAGGCCAGCAGCTCCACCAGCACGATCCCGAGGTCGGCCGGGTTGCGCTCCACCCAGCCTGGATTGCGTTGCGGGATCAGGTCGAGCAGCAACTGCCGGAAGCTCGCGTAGTCCTTGGCCAAATAGTCGAGGGCCGGCTCAGCGACGACGTCCGGAGGGCACTCCGGCTCCTGCCGGCAGTCGATCTCACTGGGACAAGAGGCCCGGAAGTGGAAGGTGGCGGAGGCGAGCCGGGGATCGAGGCCGGCGTGCTGAATCACCAGACGGTAGGGGGAGAAGTCACCCTGGCCGTCGAGGGTGACCTTCAGCCGCTCCGAGGACGAGCCGGCCTCGACCTTGGTCACGCCGATGCCGGTGACTCGCACGCCCCCTTCGATCCGGAACCTCCCGGGCTTGCCCATGAGATCGCTAGGGATCGAGGCCGTGGCCTTCACGAACACCACATCCAGCCAGGGCGGTGCGACGTCGTCGTGGGACTCGACGAAGTCGATGCCGTTCAGGTCCACCGCATTGGCGAGCGTGCGCACCTCGCCCCGGCGCTGCTCGTCGCTGCAGAGAGGATCTTGAAGTGGCTCGTCCATGCTCGTCTTCGCTCCTCAGCCGGGGATGCCCTGGCTGAACCGATCCTCCCGGCGCTGGCCGTCGACCCGGCGGACGTAGACCACCGTGATCTCCAGACGCGAGTCGATGGACTGGACGTCGACCTTTTCCACGTCGATCACCTCGGCGAGCCAGCGCTGGAGGGAGCCCTGCACGAGCTGCTGCGTGGCCGTGGCCAGCACGTCGCTGTTGGGCATGAACACGAGCTGCTTGAGGCCACAGCCGAAGTCGGGCCGGTTCACCCGCTCGCCCGGGCTGGTGAAGAGGACCTGGAAGATCAGGTCGCGCACGTGGTCGTCGGCGCCGGTCTCGGCGGAACGGCCGCGGGTGTCGAGGTGGAACGGATCGTCGAGGTAGATCGGCTCGGCCATGATCTACTCCAGCTTCACCTTCTGCGAGAACACGCCGGGAGGCGGGTTCTGCATCGGCTGCACCGGCGCCTGAGGCACGACCGGGTAGGGCCCCGCCGTCTCCCCGACGTGCCGGTGATTGTTGAAGGTCGCCACGAGATTTTTGAGGTAGGTGTCGAGTTGGTTGCCGAGCACGCCGCTCTCGCTCGCTCCAGAGCTCGCCAGCCGGATATCCTTCGAATCGACGATCACCTTCTTGGAGCCCTTGAGAGTGATCGTGCCGCTCTTGACCTCGATGACCAATTGATTCTTGCCGTCGGCGTCCGAGATGAAGATCTTCTCTGCCTCGTCGTCGAGGGCGACGATCAGGCCCTTGTCGCTGCGCAGGATCTTGGTGGTGGGCTTGCTCTGGGCTCCGCCCGGCTTGGCCGGGACCTCGGCCCGGCCCCACCAGGCGCCGACCCAGATGGGGCGCGAAGTGTCTCCGGCCTCGAACTCGATCCATACCCCGGCATCCGCGGGAGGGATGACGAAGAGACCGGCCTTGGGACCCGCGTAGGGCGCGCAAGGCGAGGCCCAGCCGGTCTCAGTGTCGCCCAGCACCTCCGGCACCTTGGCCTTGAGGCGGCCGAGGTTGAGCGGGTCCCGGTTGTCGGACACGAGGCCCCGGTACTTGCCGTAGAACCGGTCCTGCGCGTCCGAGAAGGTGTCCGGACCGTCGAGTGCACTGTCGTAGTCCATCCGGACTCCTTTCAGGAGAGCGCCGCAAACAGGTCGACGAACGCCTCGGTGCCGGTGAGCCCCACCGAGTTGCGCCAGGCTTCGAAGATCTGGCTGTGGCCCTGGTCCGAGATCTCGTGGCGGATCTGCGTCACGTAGTAAAGACCGCTGTGCTCGCGCCCCGCGCCGCGCACGAGCACGGGAAGCCCGGGACGCAGCACCCGTCCGAGCTTGAGCCCGTCCACCGTTCCCGAGCCGCGGAGGGCGCGGCTCGACTCGTTGACCACCGCGCGGCTCCTCGACATCAGTTCGCCGACGTTGGCGGAGTGGGTGCCGGTCAACCGGGCCACGGGCCGGGACCGGACGCGGCCCAGCGCCGGCTCCCTGCCCATCGGCCGCTCCGTGGCGGCTTGGACGGGCACCTTCTGAATCGCCTTGGTAATGGGGTCGATGAACGCCGACCTCGTCGACGTGGCCTGCGTTCCGGCGTCGCGCACATGGAAGCCTTCCATGTTCGTGGCCGTGCCGAAGTTGACCGAGAGCACCGCCTGCGACGGGGACGTGAGACGGGACGGATGGAAGTGCCCCAGGTCCTTGCCCTGGATGGGGCCGGGCTGCACGTAGCACTCGTAGGAGTTGCGCCTGGCCAGCAGCTTCAGGAACCGGATGTCGGACACTCCCTGGACCGTGGTGACTTGCTGCACCGTGCGCGCCGAAGGGGTGGGCTCGACCACCGGGACCATCTTGTAGTCGGCAAAGATCTGGGTCGCGATGATCGAGTCCGACTGGTTGGGCCAGGGCTTGTCCTGGGAGCCGAGGTTCATCAAGGCGCTGGTCGCGTCGAAGCCCACCACCTCCAGAGTGGCTCGGCCGGGCTCGGTCCGGCTGTCGATCCGCGCCTCCTGCACGTAGCCGTTGATCAGCATCTCCGGGCGTTTGCCGAGGCTGATGCCGATCCCCACGGGAGTCTGGGGCCGGAACAGGTCGATTTTCAGGAGGTCCCAGTCGCCTGCCGGCGTCTTGGAGAGATCGAACTGCAGGCGGAAGGCGCTCGCCTGCTCCGTGGAGGTCTCGACCTCGATCTGACGCACCGCGTCCAGGAAGCGCCTGGGCAGCGGTGCGCCGTTGACCTGGATGGCGTAGAAGGTGGGGATGGCCGGCATGGGTTCCGCTCTTTCAGGACATGGGCACAGGGATGAGGAGGAGATGGCCGGGCTTCGCCACGAGATCGTCGGGCCGCATCGTCCGGTTCGCGTCGCAAAGGCGCCAGAACTGCTCCGGGTCGCGGAAGGCCTTGTAGGAGACGAGGTCGAGCCGGTCTCCCTGGACAACCGTGTAGGGGAGGATGCCCTGGGTCTCGGAGATGAAGCGCATCCGCTTGTAGCGGACGGTCCTTCCCGCCGGAGCCGTGATCTCGGCATCGGGCACGTCTTCGTAGCGGCTTCCGCGATAGAACATTCCGCTTCTCCCTTCAGAAAGGCAGCACGCCGCGGACGGTCTCCGCGCTAACGGCGAGGTTCAACTGCGCCATCTTTTCCTTCTGGGTGAACGAGGCCATGTAGACCCAGTAGCCGGGGTTGGTGATCTCGAGGTCGCGGTAGGTGAGGACCTTGAGGCTGAGGTCGGCCTTGGCCTGGATCGGGTTGAGGAGCGTGTCGAAGGCCTGTTCGGTGATCGAGAGGCTCTCGACGCGCACGGGCAGCACGCGGGCCGGCCCCCAGACGAACAGGGCCATGGGCGCCGGCTCGGAGAGGATCGCCGACGCGCCGACGTTGGCGAGCACCTGGTTTGCGATCACCGTGGGATAGGCCGGGTACATGAGTCCTTCGAGCGCGGCGAGGGTGGGGTGAAGCCCGACGGCGGTGGCCAAGGGGTCCCTGCGCTCGAGCTGGTCGGCGGCATCGATCTCGACGGCGAGAGAGATGCTCTCCTCGGGCGGGCCGTCGGTGCGGAACGCCTCGCCCCGCCCGCCGCCGCTCGCGGTGCGCGCCTGAAGCGACCGCGTGAGCTGCTCCGGGTTGTACTGGAACACGATCACCGTGGGCGTCGGCTCCGGGAGCTGATACGCCACGAGGGCGCCTTTGAAGACCTTGGGGCTGCGTGGGAAGTCAGAGGGCATGGACGTGTTCTCTTTTAATCTGCGTTAAATTCTGAGGCTGCGACGCGTCTCATCCAAGCTTCTCCCCGGTGGACAAACTGTATTGATCTTTATAGATGGTCAGTACTCGATTGAGAAAGTCCCCCGCCTTATCTGGGCTGTCCACATGCAGAATAAGATTTCCGCGCAAAAGGTTTACTATCTCCTGCTCTCCCCGGGATGCTGCCTCGATAGCGCTTTGGAATGTCGTCAGTATCATCTGATGAAAGATGGGGTCGCACTCCGAAATGAGGACGATGTCAAGAGTTCCTTCCTCAATGGAGGAATCGGCAAAGTAGCCAGAGATGATTTCGCGTAGATCTGTTTGCCAGCTCATGAGGTTCTCCATCAATTCAGCACATGAGACGGGAACGCTGTCTGGATGACGTAGCTTCCCTTACCGTCTGCTTTCAATATCACCCAAACCTTATCCAAGATTCCCGGAAATATCTCGACCTTTCCCACAGACGTCCGGTAGTACCCGAGCCCTAAATTACCGAGCCCAGGGTTGAAGCTGAAGGCTTTGTTCATTCCTGCTTTGCTCTGTGAAGCCCAGGCAACTATTTCAGGCCCATGGCTATCGAGGGCACTTCCGATCGCGGTTTCCATCTTTGCCCGGTCGGTGAATTTACTAGCTTGATCCACTTCACCTTTTTGAACTCGCGCTTTCAGGTGCTCCGGATCAACATCAGGGCCATGCTCCTTGAGAGGATGAGATGGTTTGCCGGGCTTGCCTTTGCTGCTGGTCACCTGCCGGCCTTCGGAGGTTTTCAATCCTCCAGGCTGCGCAAGCAGTGTGCTGGAGCCCTCCTCCTCCAAGGGCTTTGCCTTCTTGCTATTTTTACCGAGCCTCTCCGTCACCCAAGACCAGACCTGCCTCGCTTTCACCGCAGTCCAAGGCCCAACCCTCTGCGCGAACTGCCAGACTGGCTTGCCTATCTTCTGGCCGATCCGGACAAGGGCCTTGCCAAGGAGCTTGCCGCCCTTGACAATGTATTTCACGGAATTGCCCAACCCCGGTATGGCGAAGATGCCCGACAGAATCCGGCCACCGATGCCCACCTCTTCACCGGTGACCGGATTGACTCCTGTCAAGGCAATCGCCGCATCTTTGATGTTGCTCACACCTGGAATGAAGTCGGTCGCCACATCTGCTACTGTCCGAGCAATGTCTTCGACGGTCGCCTCTTCCTCTGGCGTTGAAGGCACGGGTTCTGAGATTTCCGGTGTCGCCAAGGGAAGATTCTCGGCTTCCGGCAAAACACGGTGCGGCTTGGCGAACTCGATCGGGACAAATTCGATCGTGCTGGGCTGGAGCTCGGGCATGGATGTCCCAAGAGAGATCCCCCCGAACCCCTCCTCAGAGAGGAGAGGCAGAGTTTCAAGAGAGGGGATCTCGACCACTTGGGCGAGAATGGAAAAGCGCTTGCTCAGCTCTTGGAGAGCAGGAAGCAAATGGACTTTGACGCCAGGGGTTGCGACGATTTGGATGAGGAGCTGGCGCGTTCGCGAGTCCCACTGCATGCGGGCCTTGCCTTCGCCTCTCTGGTTGGGGCTCACGATCTCGGCGACGAGAGTACCGTCGACGAGAATCTTCACAATTCCCTTGCCGCCGGGGACCATCTCTATCGATGGCATTTCCCCGTCAGCCGACAACGGAGCCTTAGCTTGCGACCGCAGTACTCTTTGTACCGTCTGATTACCTGGACCTTGGCGCTGCACCATTGTGCGCGCACTCTTCGGACCAGTGCGTGTCTGGGCTTGAACACCCGAGGCTCTCCCGCGTTCGGCAAGAGTGTGCCTCACGTCATCCTCCCCAAGGCTCTTTGGAGTGCCGCGGCCACCGCCTCGCCGATCTGAGCGTCGGTGGGATGCGCCGGCAGCCGAAGGTCGCGGATCGTGATCGAGGAAAGGTCGTGCGGAGGGCCTCCCTGGAAATCGCGGAGCTGGCGGCCGAGCTCGCGCTCGATCGAGCGGCCGATGGCCGCGCCGTTGCGGGAGTCAGCGGGCACGCCTTCCACAGACACGGTGCCGATGTCGACCGCAAGGTTTTTCATGACCTCACCTGCGCATAGTAGGGACCGAGCTCGGACTCCGAGATCAGCTTCTCGATCTTCGTGTACTCGCGGCGGACGGCGCGGAGGACGTGGTCCATGCGCACCGAGCCTCCGTCGACCGTCGCGAGGAAGGCGGCATTGAGGGCCACGTTCCGGATGTTTCCTCCCGGGATCTCCAAGCGCGCCAGACCAGCGTAGTCGAGATCTTCAAGCTCTGCCTGAGAAGGAAAGACCCGCTGCCAGATACGCAGGCGGCTCGCCGCATCCGGGAAGGGGAACTCCACGACGAAGCGCAGGCGCCGCAGGAAGGCGGAGTCCAGGTGCGACCTCAGGTTGGTCGCGAGGATCGCCAAGCCGCGGTAGTCCTCCATGCGCTGGAGGAGGTAGCTCACCTCGATGTTGGCGTAGCGGTCGTGGCTGTCCCGGACCTCGGTGCGCCGGCCAAACAGGGCGTCGGCCTCGTCGAAGAAGAGGATGGCGCCGCTGCTCTCGGCCGCATCGAAGACCCGGCGGAGGTTCTTCTCGGTCTCGCCGATGTACTTGCTGACCACTCCGGCGAGGTCGACTCGATAGAGATCGAGCTGGAGGTGGCTGGCCAGGACCTCGGCGGCCATGGTCTTGCCGGTCCCGCTCGGGCCGGCGAAGAGCGCGTTGATCCCCTTGCCGCGGCCGAGCTTCGCGCCGAATCCCCAGCCCTCGTAGACCCGGTTGCGATGGGCGACCTGGTCCGCGATCTCGCGGAGCTGGCGGAAGACGTCCTCGGGAAGGATGATGTCCTCCCAGCCCTGACAGGGGACAAGGCGCTGAGCCAGTTCGTCGAGCTGTCCACCAGCCCGCTCGCGGGAGGCCTCCCAGAGGTCTTCCGCGGTGAGAACCGGCTCTCCCTCGCTTCCACGCCGGAGGGCGCGCGCCCGCGCCGCGCCGACCACATGGACGACCTCTACCGGCCCGAGCTCGAACTGCTGCACGAGCCTGGAAAGATGCCCGTTGAGAGTGTTCGGCACGTCCGCCAGGGCCTCATGCCAGAGAGCCTCGCGGTCGGCGGCTACGGGTCTTGGCAGCCGGACGGCGAGCGCCTCCCGCTCGAACGGCCAGCGGTCCCGGCTGCCGACGATCAGGAGAGGGCTCAGCCGTTCGAGAAAGTCTTCGAGGACCGCCGCTTTCGAGGGGTCGGCGCGATCGGGCTCGGCTTCGAGGTAGAAGGCGGCCCGCAGCAGAGCCGACTCCCGTTCGAGGAGCCGGAGGGCCTCCTCCCGTTCCGGGACCGCGGCGGGGAGGCGGGCCGGATCGAGCCGGAGGAGGTTCAGGCCGAGCTGCCCGCACAGAGCCTGCGCGGCGGCGAGCCGTCCCGATCCCGGAGGTCCGACCAGGTTGAGAACAGGCCGGCGCTTGTGTCTCGCCTCAGCTTCCAAGTTGCTGGCGAGGTCGCGGGCCAGGTCCCGGAGCGAAGGGGAGAGCGGCAGCGTCGGCACCATGGGCCGCAGCAGCTCGGTCAGGCGCTCGTCCGGCTGGTTGACGCCGAGCAGGTAGGCGGCCACGCGCTCTTCGAGGCGGATGGGCCTGCTCCCCAGGTTCCCGGCATGCTCCAGGACGAGGAGGCGGAAACGACGCAGTGGCGCGTCCGGCAGGAAGCTGGCGCGCGCGGCGAGCCACGATTCCTCGCTGCCGCTGAAGAGTGCCAGGGCAAGGTGGGGCGTGGGTTGCTTGCGGTCGAGTTCGTCCTGGACGTAGGTGTAGAGCCGCTCGAAGGCGGGATCGATTTCGGGCGCGAGAGCGAGGATGAGGACGTCGCGCTCGAACCGGTCCAGATCCAGGAGGGTGGCCAGCAGGTCGAGGGCGGGCGGCGCTCCGGCCTCAGTCAGGGCCCGCCGCCGCTCCGACGCCTCGAGCTTCGCGTCCTCGATGGCCGCGGTCAGCGCGACCGCTTCGGGGTCTTCGCGGTAGAAGCGCGCCTCGTCACCCGGGTCTCCGACCAAGAGCAGACCGTCGGCGCGCTCGTCGCTGACGACCATGCCGGGATAACCCTGGAGCGGGTCGTGCTTCCACACCCGGCGCAGCCAGAGCACGCGGCGCTGGAGGAGCCGACGCAGGTGCCAGAGCTCGGCATCGAGACAGGCCCGGTTGGCTACCGGCCAGGAGATCTCGAAGGGAGCGGTCTCGTCTGCCATGGCTCAGGAGAGAACGAAGTTGAAGTCGGTTCCGGTTTCGAGGTTCTGCACTCCGTTGACCAGCACGCGCAAGGGATATGCACCTGGAGTCAGGTGCGCGAGCAGCCCCAGCGGGACTTTCACCTTATTGCTCGACTGCGGCAGCGGTGGCGGTGGCGGCGGAGCAGGTTGCGTCTCGGGCACCGGGATGGCAACGTCGCCGATCACAATGAAACTCTTCAGGTCCGGGTGGTACAGCCGTTTGCCCTCGATCGTCAGATTGCCCGTAGCCGTGCCTTGGAACGGAGGAGAGACCAAGCGGTTCACCTCCGGCACAAGCAGGAAGAACGAGCGGTTGGAATCCAGGACCACCTTGCCGGCATAGGCCGTGCCGTGACCAAGCCCACCCTGCACACCTTCGGTCTCGCGCTCTACCAAAACAGTTACTTCCTGAGGGCCGGGCTGGAGCTGCAGCTCCGGCGGAATCGAGCGCGGCGGAGCGGGATGGTCGGCGTCAATTGGGTACTGGTTGTCCGGCACGGCGATCTCGATCGTGCCGTCATCGATCGGATCGACGACGATCGGCTCGAGACCGCCGAGACGAACCCGTGTCTTGGGGGTCAGGAAGCCACGCCCCTTGATTACGATGGTGTCCATGAGCTTCGTTCGCGGATCGCCCGGTGGCTCGGGTGGGACCGGCTTCCGGTAGACGGCTGTGATCTCGGGCCGGCCTGAGAGGCTGAGCTGGATGCGCCGCTTCTCGACGGGTTTGACCACTCGCCGCGGGATGAGGCTCTCGATCTGCACCACCGACACTTCGTAGGATACGGAGCGCCGGAAGCTCGCCTGGGACAGGGAGGTCCAGATCTTCGACAGCTCGTCCAGGCTCAGAGGCTCCAAAGTGATCTTGATGCGCTCGAACTCATTGCGCAGGACCGAATCGAGGAGCGGATCGTGCGGGCTGACGAGCTTGTTGAGCAGACCCGGGGTGAAGATCGCGAAATCGTGCAGCACCCGCATGGCGTCGCCGAGCGCCAGTTGGGCGGTCGTTTCGGCGTCCTTGTTCTTCTCGTTCTTCGGGTAGGCGGTGAGGAGGTAGTGGAGATTCAGCGACAGGGGCGGATGGCCATAGGCGGCGGCATGCCACTGGCCCGGGATCTCCTGGTTCTTGAGGGCGGCGTTCTCGCTGACCCGATAGAGATAGAGGTTGATCCTCGGATTATTCGACAGGTTTTCCAACTCCACACCGGGGGGAGCGAGGGTCACATCTGCCTTCGTCTCCATGCGGTCCCCCAGCAGGGCCTGGAGGCTGGTGCTCACCGCCGCGATGGCCTGGTAGGTGCTCATGGCTCACCACTTGCGGTCGCGGTAGTTCCGCGCCGCCGCATAGGCCGCGAAGCCCTTCGGGGATTTCAGGGTTTTCGCGGGCGGACCCGGAGGAGGAGCCGCCGTCTTGATCTCGACGCGTCCGATCCGCACCTCGATGCGGGGCTCTTCCTGGGGAGCGGGGGAGGGCTGCGGCGTAGTCAAGGATGGCAGGGACGGTTCCGGAGCCCGCGGCTGGACGGAGGGAGCGGATGGCTCGATGGGACGGGGCAGGGCCAGGGGGGGCTCCGTGGCGGCTGTAGCCTCGGGGACCCTCACCCCCATCCCCTCTCCCATCGCACTCCTTTCCACCGGGAGAGGGGCGCCCCCACCCTCTTGGAAGGCCGATCCGTGTCTCCCTCTCGCGGCCGGAGGAGAGTGCCGGAAAGGCGCTTGGAGAGACGCGGGATGCGCCTGTACAGGCTCCAGCGCCGGCCGCGGTTCGGAGAGCTTTTCCGCTTCCGGCCGCGGAGAGGGCAGGGAAGGGTTCTCTGGGGCGGGCGCCGGGAAGACCCCTCCCCGTCCCTCCCCCGCTTCGCGGGAGAGGGCGCCCCCTCCCTCGGCTGTCGCAGGAGAAGGGGTGGATGTAATCGTCCTGGGTTTCCGCGGCGCCAGGCTGGCAACCGGCGGAGCGAAGCCCTCCTGGACCCGCGGACTCTCGAGGGACGGGGCTTCGGAGGCGATGGCGGGCCCTTCCGCGGCCGGACCGGGAAACACCGGCTCCGGCAGGCGGCGGGGCGTCACCTCAGGGGCGAGGCCGGCACCACGTAGCGCGAGATTGCGGAGGTATCCGCTCACCCGGGACCGCCTTCGCCCAGAGCCTCGGATAGGAGGTCGAGGTACAGGCGCCGCTTGCGCCCGGGCAGCTCCAGTATCTCCCGCTCGCTCCAGTGATAGTGGAAGGCGAGCAGATGCACCTCGCGGTACAGGCGCAGCTCCTGGTTGCGCAGCTCCTGGAAGAGATGGCTTCCGGCGTCGAAGATCGTGGAGAAGCCGTGTCCGCAGGCCGGGCAGGTGAGGTCCAGGGTCAGCTCCGCCTGGGGATCGAGCTCGGCCATCAGGCCGGGCAGGCGCTCGGCCACGAAAGGGGGGAGGTCGTCCGGCGGCTCTCCCACGCAACGACGCAGGAGCAGGTCGGCCGCGGCATCGGGATCGATCCCCGCGAGCTCCGCGGCCTCTTCCTGGTCGCCTCCGGTCGGGAGCCGGAAGCGGATCTTTCGGCCGTCCAGCACGACCTCGTGATGCTCCTGCCCGGAAGCCGTGGGCGAAATCAGAAGGTCGCTGACCCGCAAGTCCAGGTCCATCCTCTCGCCGCAGCCGGGGTCGGGGCAGCGCAGCACGCAGGGCATGGCCTCGCCGAGGGTCAGGCGCCGCAGGTGGAGGAGGAGAGCCTCCCTGTCCCCGACGGGGAGGTCCCTTACCGCTTCGAGAGGTACGGGCGCGAGCGGACCCAGGCGTAGGAGACAGCGGTGGAGCAGCAGGGTGGTCCTCCGTACCGGCAGGAGGGAGCCACCGGCCTCCAGCAGCCAAGCCTCGTCCTCACCGGTCGGCGGACGCAGCTCGGCGTCAAGATGCGGAACGCCGACGGGGAGGGTCACGACCACCATGGCTTTAGAGCGGCGGTTCGTTGAAGCTCGGCTCGTCAGGGACTGAGATGTCATAGTCCCGCTCCCAGCCTTCGTTCTCCAGCTTGATGGTCTGGATGGCGATCGCATTGGCATTGGCGTCGAGATCGGGCAGGGCCTGGTAGTCGGAGACCCAGCAGCGGTAGACCTTGTAGGAGAGGACACGCTGGCCGGCTTCGTTGAAGACGTCGATGATGATCACGTCCTTGCGGAAGTCGGCGAGGGAGGACTCCACACCGAATCCGGCACCGAAGTTCCAGACCTTGTTGGCCCAGCGCTCGAACTCGGTGTCGTGGGTGACGCCGCGCTCGAGCGTGATCGCCTCGTACTTGGTGCGGCCCGGAGACTTGCGGATGGTGCTCGGATCGCCGCCCTCGCGATGCTCGACCATCTCCGTGGTGCGCTTCAGGGCGCCGACCTTGCTGATGCCGGCCACGTAGCGGCCGTCCCACATCACCCGGAACTTGAAGTTCTTGTACGGGTCGTAGCGGTTGGGTTTTGCGACCAGTTGCGCCATGGCTCTCTCCTTGCCTAGGTCTGGATCTGACCGGCGAGCTGCTGGATCTTGAGGATCACGAACTCCGCCGGCTTGAGGGGGGCGAAGCCGACGACGACGTTGACGATGCCGTTGTCGATGTCGTTCTGGGTGGTCGTCTCGCGATCGCACTTGACCAGGTAGGCCTCGCGCGGCGAGCGGCCCTGGAACGCGCCCTGGCGGAAGAGGTTGTGCATGAAGGCGCCGATGTTGCTGCGGATCTGGGACCAGAGCGGCTCGTCGTTAGGCTCGAAGACCACCCACTGCGTACCGCGGTAGAGGCTCTCTTCGAGGAACAGGGCGAGGCGGCGCACAGGGATGTACTTCCACTCCGAGGCCATCTGGTCGGCGCCGACCAGGGTACGGGCGCCCCAGGAGATATTGCCGTAGACCGGGAAGCTGCGCAGGCAATTGATGGCAAGCGGGTTGAGGGTGCCGTTCTCCGAATCGGTGAGGAGGTCGTCGAGCTCAGTGACGTTGCGCAGGGTGGCCTCGGTGCCGGCCGGAGCCTTCCACACGCCGCGGGCCACGTCGGTGCGGGCGAAGAGTCCGGCCAGAGTGCCGCTCGCGCCTGTCGCGCGCAGGCGGAAGTCGTCGAGCGGATCGGGGATCCGGACCCGCGGGTAGAAGATCGCCGCGTTCTTGTGGCGCAGCGTGGCGTTGGCCGCCAGCCAGTTCTTGATCTCCTGCGGCTCGTCGATCCCCGCTGGGGTGTCGATGAGAAGGAATGCCCGGCGCTTCTCGCAGTAGGCTTCGGCCACGGTGAGCACGGCCTGGGCCTTGTTCGCGTCGGTCATCACGGACACGCCGGGCAGGCAGAGGAGGTTGAAGAGGTCGACCTCCTCCAGCGCGCGGATCCCGCTCTTGTCGGCTAGGCAGCCGATGAGCTCGGTGGAGTCCGGGACCAGGCCGTCGGCGCCCGTGGTTCCTCCGACCTGGGCGGAAACCGGTACAGCTCCGGCGCCGAGGGTGTATGCCTGAACGTTGACCGAAGCTCCGGCTGCGGCGGTGAGGTTCATGTCCGTGGCAGTCGTATCACTGCCGTCGTCCTGAAACAGCACCGTCTGGGAAGGAGCCCCAGGCCCGGCCATCACGCGGAACCGTTTGTTGATCAGAGAAACGGTAGCGCCGGAGAAGGCGGGGTCGGCTGGCTTGGCTGCACGGATGGCGGCCTCCAGCAGGGCAGCCAGCTTAACTGCGGGATTCAACCCACTCGGGGCCGGCAAGGTCAGAATCTGCGTAGGGATCCCGGTGATCGTGACCCTGAGCTTCGGGTTGGCCCCAGAGAGGAAAATGTCCGTGGACACTTGACCGGAGACCGTGCCGTTGGTCAGCGGGGGGCCTCCGACGCCCTTTTTGACCCATACGAGCTTCGATCCCGTGTTGGGATCATTGACCGCCTTCACGACATCGTTGACATCGGTGCTGGTCAGAGTCAAGTTGCGGAAGAGCTCCTCGCGGAGAGGGGTTGAGCCGCCCGGAGGGATCTCGGACACGAGGAGGTTGAAGGCGTTGGCCACCGGCGTATCGGTGTCGATCCGCACGCGTAGGTTGTTGCCCCACATACCAGGGCTGCCGGCATTGACCTCAAGAGAGTTCCCCCCGTTGATAACATCGCTGATCTGGACATTGGCTGCGGCGTAATGGTTCGGGTTCGGCCCGGAGGTCAGGGCCCGTACGATCCAGGCCTCGGTGCCGCCGTTGAGGAAGAATTGCTGGATCGCGTAGCTGGCCTCGCTGCGCTTGTCGAGGCCGCCGAACTCCCGCTCGAAATCGCCGAAGTTGAAGATCTGGACCGCCTTGTCGAGCGGCCCGCGGCGGAAGAAGTCGACGAACGCAGCGACGGAGGTGGCGACGCCGGTGATCGTTCGAACGCCGCTCGGGATCTCTTCGATGTAGACGCCGGGGTAGGTGGGTTGAACGGGCATGGATTTCCCTCCTGGGACGCCGGCCTAGGCGTTGCGGCCGACGAGGATGTGAACCGTGGCGTCGTTCGTGAGCGAACTGTTGGTGAAGACGAGGATCTGCGGCACCTTCTGGAGCAGACCGACCGCGCCACCGATGAGGAGCTGAGGCGAATCCAGGACGATGTCGTTGGCGCCCTCCCCGGTGCCGTCCTTCGGCGTGTACGTTAGACCTTGGTAGCGGTCGGCGGTGATCAGGAGGATCCGGACATCTCCGGACCCCGCCGGCTGGACGAGGACTTCGACCTCCTGAGGCGGCGAAGCCACCTTGGGAATCACGACGTCCACGACGTCATAGGCGTCTACCGATTCAACAAGGGAGTAAGAGGCCTTGGGTCCATTCTGGACCTGAACATCGACACTCACAGTGAAGGTTGAAGCCACGGCCGATCCTCCTTTCGGTATCACAGGCGTTCGCGCGAACTTCCGCCGGCTCCCGTAGCCTGAAGGATGAGCGGCTCGGAAGAGTGGTGAAATTCCTGCGGATTTAAGAGAAGTCTAGATCGCAAGTCCTCTCAAGTCAATAAGAGAACGAAGGAAAGGGGCGATTCCCCTCATGCAGGATTCATGCGGAGTTGTGGACCGACCTGCTCCCTCTGCCGCGTCCTCTCTCCTTTCAATCCGGCATGATCCAGTAGAACGCCGCCAGGACCAGCGCGCTGAGCACCAGCACGACCAGGTTGAGGAATACCGCGACCCGGGCGACGCTGCGCGTTACCGGGTTGCGCAAGCCGACGAGCCCGACGAGGAGCCCGAGCCCGGCGAGGACGGGCACCGAGAAGGCTGTGAGCACCGGGCGGTAGAAGAAGCCGCGGCCCTGGGGGAGGAGGCGCACCAGGAAGCGGGCGCCCAGCGCGGCGATGAAGAAGACCAGCGAGAGCACGTGCCAGGCGTCGGGCACCTGAAGCACGGCGTACTCCCCCTCGTCGAACGGCTTCGGATCGTCAGGATGGATGGCGCTCATGGGGGCTGCGCCGATTCTACTCCCCCTACTCCTCCGGCAGGCTTCGCTTCAGCTCCTCCGCCAGCACCTCCAGGTGGGTGCTCTGGCTGAGGCGCTCGATCTCCTCGTCCCGCTCCGTCTCGCGGATGCCCACGTGGTCCGCAATCATCTTGAGCCGCTGAAGGATCTTCGTGGTCTCCTGCTCCGCGAGCAGGCTGATCTGCAGGTTCAGGTGGGCGCGCTGGTTCGACAGCCGGCTCATCCGGTTCTGGCTGATCAGCACGAAGATGGCGAGGATGACCCCTTCCGTCGAGACGACCAGGGTAAAGATGCCGAACGGGAACGGGTCGAACGGCTTCAGGCCGAAGGCGCCCAGGTTCCAGGTGAACCAGATCGCCATCCCGACCAGGTGGAGCACGACGAAGGTCAGACTTCCCATGAAGCGGGTAAAGGCTTCGCTGATCTTCTCGCTGACGCTGCGCCGCTCGATCTCCTCGTGCTCCAGCTTGGAAATCGTCTCGATGTTCTGCTGCGCCGACTCCGTCGTCGCCCGGGCGCTGCTCTCGACAGGGTTATCCATAACCGCAATTTAGCGTGCATCTTCAGTGCCACGCCGGAAGTGCCCGCACAGTCCTGAAGGGTCAGCGGCCGATCAGCGGCCCTGCGGCGGCGCAGCCGGAGCCGAGGTCGGGTTCCAGATGTTCTGCGCGACCTTCCAGTCGCCGCCGCCCTGGCGCCTCAGGATCACAACGTAGTTGAAGGTCTGCGCGGGCGCACTGCTCACCTCGGCCGTCGCCGGGCCAGTGGCCGGCGTGGTCGATCCCTGCGGGCTCGGCGATGGACCCTTGGGCGCGAGCTTCATGGTGAACGTGCCGCGGTCGTAGGCCCAGTCGCCCGCGATGCGGCTCTGGTCCGCGGTGATGTCCACGTCCGCGTCCGCCTGCCGGAACATCCCCTGATACCACTCCCGGATCGCCACCTTGCCGTCCACGCGGGCCTGGCCTGGAGGCGAGAGCACGCCCTCATCGTCCCAGAGCGCCATGAGCGCATCGAGATCGCCGTCGTTGACCGCGGCGACGTAGCGGTCCCGCAGGAGGCCGATGGCGCCGGTATCGAGCTCGGTCGGGGCGGAGCTCTCGGGCGCCGTGGGAGTCACCTCCGCGGCGGGCGCGTCGTCCGATCCATGAGGAGTGGGGGAGCAGGCGGCCAGAATGGCGAGGAACAGGATGGGAAGCCGAGTCTTCATGTCGTATCACCCTCCTTCCAGGCCCGGGATCATATCTTCTTCCTTCTTCTACTCACGTTGGAACGCCTCTTGCATTTTCCCTTCTCCGGTAGTTTCGTTGCTTGATTGGGAGATATGGGAGAGATGGGACGACTGAACGGCAGGAAACATCGACTCGCGACTCTTCTCTTCTTGATCGTATTTCTGGGCTGCCGTACGAAGGCCCCGGACGAGGGGCACGCCGCCCAGGCATCTGGGTCCTTGCAGGGGACGCTCTCCGACCTGCAGGCGGACGACGGCCAGTGGGCGATGCCCGCCAAGAATTACGCGAGCACCCGCTACAGCGGCCTGCAGCAGATCACCGCGCAGAACGTCCGCAACCTGAAGCTACAACTGACCTTTTCGACCGGCCTGCTCAACGGCCACGAGGCCGCGCCCCTGGTCGTGGACGGCACGATGTACATCGTGACCCCGTTCCCGAACTACCTTTACGCCCTCGATCTGACGAAGCCCGGCGCGCCCACGAAGTGGACCTACAAGCCCAAGCCCGAAGCCGCGTCGCAGGGGGTGGCCTGCTGCGACGTGGTGAACCGGGGAGCGGCCTATGACAATGGCCGTATTTTTTACAACACCCTCGACAACCACACGGTCGCGGTGGACGCCGTAACCGGAAAAGAGATCTGGAAAACCAAGCTCGGCGACATCAACAAGGGGGAGACGATCACCATGGCTCCCCTGGTGGTCAAGGGCAAGGTCCTGGTGGGCAACAGCGGTGGCGAGATGGGCGTGCGCGGCTGGCTGACAGCGATCGACGCGGGCAGCGGCCGGATCGCGTGGCGGGCGTACAACACCGGCCCGGACAAGGACGTGCTGATCGGTCCCGGCTTCAAACCCTTCTACGCCATGGACCGTGGCAAGGACCTGGGCGTGAAGACCTGGCCGGCCGACGCCTGGAAGACCGGCGGCGGCACGGTCTGGGGATGGATCTCCTACGATCCCGAGCTCGACCTCGTCTATTACGGCACGGGCAACCCCGGCCCCTGGAACCCTGACCAGCGCCCCGGCGACAATAAGTGGACGACGGGCATGTTCGCCCGCGATCCGGACGACGGCCAGGCGCGCTGGTTCTACCAGTTCAGCCCGCACGACCTGTACGACCACGACGCGATCAACGAAAGCCTGCTGCTCGATCTGAATGCTCAGGGCCGGAAGCGGAAGGTGCTGGTGCGGGCCGAGCGCAACGGCTTCATCTATGTGATGGACCGCGCCACGGGCGAAGTGCTCTCCGCCACTCCGTTCGTCTACAACACGGCAGCGCGCGGGGTGGACCTGAAGAGTGGACGGCTGATCCCGGTGGAGACCAAGAAGACCGGCGTGGGCAAGGTGGTGCGGGAGATCTGCCCCGCGGCACCGGGAGCCAAGGACTGGCAGCCCATGTCCTTCTCGCCGAAGACGGGCTGGCTCTACATCCCGCACCAGAACCTGTGCATGGATTATGAGGGGGTGGAGGCGAACTACATTGCCGGTACCCCGTTCGTGGGCGCCAACGTGCGCATGTACGCCGGCCCCGGCGGCCACCGCGGCGAGGTCACGGCCTGGGACCCGGTCGCCGGCAAGGCGATGTGGAAGGTGAAGGAGAGCTTCCCGGTCTGGAGCGGCACCGTGGTCACTGCGGGCGATGTGGTCTTCTACGGCACCATGGACGGCTGGTTCAAGGCGCTCCATGCGCGGACCGGGCAGGAGCTGTGGAAGTTCAAGGTCGGCTCCGGGATCATCGGCCAGCCCATCACCTACCGCGGCCCGGACGGCAAGCAGTACGTGGCCGTGCTCTCCGGCGTGGGCGGCTGGCCCGGCGCGATTGTCTCGAACAACCTCGACTCCCGGGACGCCACCGCGGCGCTCGGCTTCGTGAACGCCATGAGGGACCTGCCCCAGTACACCACCGAGGGCGGGATGCTCTACGTTTTCGCGCTGCCATGAGGAAGCTGGCAGTTCTCCTCGCGCTTCTCGCAGGAGCGGCCGGGCTCCTTGCGGCATCGGTGCCGGCGCGGGTGCTCCGCGTCTGCTCCGATCCGAACAACCTGCCGTTCTCGAACCAGCGGCTGGAGGGGTTCGAGAACCGGCTCGCCGAGCTGGTGGCGCGCGAGATGGATGCCGAGGTTTCCTACACTTGGTGGGCGCAGCGCCGCGGCTTTCTCCGCGGCACGCTCAACGCCGGGAAATGCGACGTGGTCATGGGCATCCCCGCGAGTTACGAGCTCGCGCTGGCCACACGGCCCTACTACCGGTCCACCTACGTCTTCGTCACGCGCCGGGGTCTGAGGGTGCGCTCCTTCGACGATCCGGTGCTGCGCCGGATGCAGATCGGGGTGCAGCTCGTGGGGGACGACTACGCCAACGCGCCGCCGGCCCACGCGCTCGCCGCCCGCGGCGTGGTGGGGAACGTCCATGGCTACAGCGTGTATGGCGACTACCGGCAGGAGAGCCCGCCGGCCGCGATTGTGGAGGCGGTCGCCCGCGGCGAGGTGGATGTTGCCGTGGTCTGGGGACCGCTCGCCGGCTGGGCCGCGCGGCGCCAGCCGGTCGCCTTGGAGATCGTGCCCGTGTCGCCACAGATCGACCTTCCCTTCCTTCCATTCGTGTTCGACATCGCGATGGGGGTGCGGCGGGGCGACACGAATCTGAAGGAGGAGCTGGATGCGATCCTGGAGCGGCGGAAGCCGGAGATCGAAGCCCTTCTGGACGAGTATGGAGTGCCCCGTGTCTAGGCGCATCCTCCTCCTCGTGGCCGCCCTGGTTCTGGCCGGCTGCCCACGGGAGAAGCGCGAGCTTCAGTCCGCCGCGCCCGCGGCTGCGCGTCCGGTCCGCGTGCGGATCTCTCCGCTCCAGCCCGGCCAGGTTCTGCCGGAAGCTGTCAAGGAGACCGCGTACGAGGTCAACGCCTACCAGCTCAACGAGGGCAAGCGGCTGTTCGAGTGGTACAACTGCGCCGGCTGCCACTCCCATGGCGGCGGCGGCATGGGGCCGCCGCTCATGGATGACGAGTGGATCTACGGCCACGAGCCGCAGAACATCTACGACACCATCGTGTCAGGCCGGCCCAACGGCATGCCGTCGTTCGGCGGCCACATCTCGAACGACCATGTCATGAAGCTGGTGGCCTACGTGCGGTCACTCGGCCAGCTCACGGGCAAGAGCGCGTCCCCGGGCCGCAGCGACAACCTTTATCCAGGTGAGTCAGAGATGAAGCGGGAGGGGCAGGAGGAGCCTGTAAGCGCTCCCGCGGAGCACCCGGGATGAACCAGTCGATCCTCCACCCGGCGGGGCCGATGGCGGAGCGCATCCTGGGCCTCTGGGACCTGATGTACTGGATCTGCGCGGCCGTCTTCGTGCTGGTAATCCTCGCACTGCTCGCGGCCGTGCTCCGCCGCCGGGCGAAAATCACGGACGAAGAGGATCTGCCCGGCCCGCCGCCTCCCGACACCCACCGCCGCCTGGTCAAGGTCATCGGCGCCGCGACGGCCGTGACGGTGGTGCTGCTCTTCGTCCTCCTTACGGGCAGCGTGGCCACCGGGCGTGCGACTGCTACGCTGCCGGGCGAGCCGCTGAACCTGAAGCTGACGGGGAAGCAATGGTGGTGGCAGGTCGAGTACGTCGATCCCGTTCCCAGCCAGTCGATCACCACGGCCAATGAGATCCACATCCCGGTGGGCCGGCCGGTCAAGATCCAGCTCGAATCGACCGACGTGATCCACAGCTTCTGGGTGCCGAACCTGCACGGCAAGAAGGACCTGATCCCGGGCTACTCCAACGTGATCTGGATCGAGGCCGACCGTCCCGGCGTGTACCGCGGCCAGTGCGCGGAGTTCTGCGGCTTCCAGCACGCGCACATGGCGTTGCTGGTGATCGCCGATCCGCCCGAGCGCTTCCGCGCCTGGGCCGATGCGCAGCGGCAGTCGTCGGCGCCGCCGCGCACGCCGCAGCAGGCCCTGGGGAAGTATCTTGTCGAGCGTCTGCCGTGCGCCAATTGCCACACGGTCCGCGGCACCCAGGCCTCGGGCCGGCTCGGCCCCGATCTAACGCATCTGGCCAGCCGCCGCACCCTGGCTGCCGGGACCATGCCGAACAACCGCGGTCATCTGAGCGGTTGGCTCCTCGATCCGCAATCCGTCAAGCCCGGCAGCCTGATGCCGCCCACGGCCATGAGCTCGGAGAGCCTGCAAGCGGTGCTCGCCTATCTGGAGACCCTCAGATGATCGCACCGGAGAGAGAGGAGCCGACACCGTCCGTCGAAGACGAGCGCCGGCAGCTCGAGGCGACCTGGCGCACCCCCGGCGGTCTCTGGGGGTGGCTTGCCGAAGAGAACCACGCCGTGCTGGGCAAGCGGTTCATCATCACCGCCTTCATCTTCTTCGCCCTGGGCGGCCTCGAGGCCGTGCTGATGCGGATCCAGCTCTCCCGGCCCGAGAACAGCTTCCTCGGCCCCGACCGCTACAACCAGATCTTCACGATGCACGGCAGCACCATGATGTTCCTGTTCGCCGTACCGGTCATGGAGGCCATGGGGCTGTACCTGGTGCCGCTCATGATCGGCACGCGCAACACGGCGTTCCCGCGGCTCTCCAACTACAGCTACTTCACCTACCTGACCGGCGGCATTCTCCTCTACGTGGCCTTCTTCCTCGACTTCGGGCCGGACGTGGGCTGGTTCTCCTACGTGCCGCTCGCCGGGCCGGAGTTCTCGCCGGGCAAACGCGCCGACGTCTGGGCGCAGATGATCACCTTCACCGAGATCTCGGCCCTGGCCAGCGCGGTCAACCTGATCGTCACGATCTTCAAGCACCGCGCGCCGGGCATGTCGCTCAACCGCATGCCGCTCTTCGTCTGGTCGCAGCTGATCACCGGGTTCATGATCATCTTCGCCATGCCCTCGGTCATGCTGGGCAGCGCCTACCTGGCCTTGGACCGGCTGGTCGACACGCACTTCTTCAACCCCTCCGAGGGTGGGGACGTGATCCTCTGGCAGCATCTGTTCTGGTTCTTCGGCCACCCGGAGGTCTACATCATCTTCATCCCGGCGCTGGGCATGGTGTCGGCGATCGTGATCGCCATGACCCGGCGGGAGATCGTCGGCTACACCGCCATGGTGCTCGCCCTCGTGGCCAACGGCTTCATCGGCTTCGGCCTCTGGGTGCACCACATGTTCGCGACCGGCCTGCCACAGCTCGGGCAGAGCTTCTTCACGGCCGCGAGCATCATGATCGCGGTGCCGAGCGGGGTGCAGATCTTCTGCTGGATCGCCACGATCTGGTCCGCGCGCCGGCTGCGGCTGCGGACGCCGATGCTCTTCGTCCTGGGCTTCGTCGCCATCTTCGTGCTCGGCGGCCTGACCGGTGTGATGCTCGCCTCGGTGCCGCTCGACCAGCAGCTCCACGACACGTTCTTCGTGGTGGCGCACTTCCATTACGTGTTGATCGGCGGCGCGGTCTTCCCGCTGATCGGCGCGCTCTACTTCTGGTACCCGAAGATGACCGGCCGGATGATGTCGGAGCGGGCGGGGAAGCTGTCGTTCTGGCTGACGTTCATCGGGTTCAACCTGGTCTTCTTCCCCATGCACCAGCTCGGCCTGGACGGCATGCCGCGCCGGGTCTACACCTACCTGCCGGAGACGGGATGGGCGGGCTTGAACCAGCTCGCCACGGCGGGCGCCGCGGTCCTCGGGCTGGGTATGGTGACGTTCATCCTCAACGCGCTCTGGAGCGCGAAGCGCGGGCCCGTGGCGGGCGCCGATCCCTGGGGCGCGGACGGCCTGGAGTGGTCGACCCCTTCGCCGCCGCCGCCCTACAACTTCCTCTACATCCCGACCGTGCAGGGACGCTACGCCCTGTGGGCGCGCACCGAGAATTCGCCGGTGGTGGTGGGGTTGGCGTCGGACAAGCGGGAGGTGCTGGTCACCAACCTGCTCGACGCCGAGCCGGATCACAGGAGCGAGCTGCCCAAGCCGACGCTCTGGCCGTTCTTCCTGGCGGTCACCACTGCGATCACCTTCACCGTTGCGATCTTCTCCCCTTGGGGCCTGCCGATCGGCGTGATCCTCTCCGGTGTGGCGCTGATCGGCTGGTTCTGGCCCAAGCCGCCGCACCGGGAGCTGATGGAGGAGCAGCCGTGAAGGACCGTCCGACGATCGACGTCTCCGGGCTGCCGACCTTCGGCTTCGGTCCCCGCGACGCGCTCTGGTGGGGCGTCGTCGGATTGATCGCGATCGAGGGCACGGTCTTCGCGCTCGCCATGGTGACCTACTTCTACCTGCGCGGCGGCGCGGTCGAGTGGCCGCCGCCCGGGGTGCAGATGCCGCACCTGCTCGGCACGGTAAACCTGGCCGTGCTGCTGGCGAGCGTTTATCCCATGCACCGGGCGAACCGCGCAGCCCTGGACGGCGCCCTGCGGCCGATGCGCACCTGGCTTTTCGTGGCCACGGTCCTCGGCCTCGTCTCCTTGATCCTGAGGGCTTTCGAATTCCCGGGCATGACCTTTCGCTGGAACCATCATGCCTACGGCTCCATCGTCTGGACGATCTTCGGCCTGCACACGCTCCACCTGCTGACCTCCTGCGGGGAGAACCTGCTCTTCCTGGTTCTGCTGTTCCGGGGACCGGTGGAGGAGAAGCACCGGTTGGACCTGCGCCTGAACGGGCTCTACTGGTTCTTCGTGGTGGTTTCCTGGGTGCCGCTCTACACGATCCTCTTCTGGGACCCAGGACTGTTCCGGAGATGAGCATGGGAAGGAAGAGCCAATCGCTGCTGATGCTGGCGCCGCCGATGATCTGGGCGCTGCAGCAGCAGCTCAGCTACGCCCTGACCCCCTCGGCCTGCGAGGCGCGCGTGGAGTGGTGGCTGCACGCGCTGACGGTCCTCGCCCTGCTTGCCGTGGCGGGCACTACATTCTTATCCTGGGGGGAGTACCAGCGCCTCCCCAACGAGTCGACCGACCAGGGGAAGACCGTTGTCACGCGCAGCCGCTTCCTCGCGGCTTCGGGGATCGGGAGCGGGTTGTTCTTCCTCATCGTGATCCTCGCCACGGAGCTGCCGAACTGGTTCCTGGGAGCGTGCGTGCGATGATCTGGACTCTGGCTCACGGCAACGAGACCCATCTTTCCGAAGCCTTCTGGGGCTGGTGGACGTGGGACCCCTTCGTCCTCCTGTTCCTCGCCGTCTCCGGCTGGCTCTACATCCGCGGGCTGCGGCGGCTGTGGGCGCGGGCCGGGGTGGGGCAGGGCATCCGCAAGTGGGAGGCCGGAGCGTTCGCGGCGGGGTGGATCTCGGTCGTCATTGCGCTGATCTCGCCGCTCGATCCCTTGAGCGACATCCTGTTCTCGGCGCACATGGCACAGCACGAGGTGCTGATGCTGGTCTCGGCGCCTCTGCTGGTGCTGGGCCGCACACTCCTGGCCTTCCTCTGGGCGTTCGGAGCCGAGCGCCGGGAGCGGATCGGGCGCTGGACGCAGTCCCCTGGGACGCTATCGGTCTGGCACGGGATCACGGGTCCCCTGGTCGTCTGGGTGCTCCATGCCGTGGCGCTCTGGGTCTGGCACGTTCCGGGCCTTTACGAGGCGGCGCTTCGCAATGACGCTGTCCACGCGGTGCAGCACCTGTGCTTCTTCGTCACGGCCTGCTTGTTCTGGTGGGCTCTGGTGTACGGCCGCTTCGGGCGGATCGGCTACGGCATGGCGGTTTTCTACGTGTTCACGACCGCGGTGCACAGCAGCGTCCTGGGCGCGCTGCTCACGGTCGCGCCGCGTTTGTGGTATCCCATCTACGAGGCACGGACGATGCGGTGGAACCTGGATGCCCTGGAAGACCAGCAGCTCGCGGGGCTCCTCATGTGGGTGCCCGCGGGAGTGATCTTCCTGCTGCTGGGGCTGGCGCTCTTCGCGGCCTGGCTGGGCGAGGCGGAGCGGCGGGTTGCCCACACCCAGAGCGAGACCCTGGCGCGGAGGCGTGGATGAGGCTCGGGATGGTCCTGGTGATATTCCTTCTCCTCGCAGGGTGCAGCAGCAAGGAGGAGAAGGCGGCGCGCCTGACCGGCGGCGATCCCGGCCGTGGGCAGGTCGCCATCCGCCAGTATGGGTGCTCGACCTGCCACACGATCCCCGGAGTCGAAGGCGCGACCGGGCTCGTGGGTCCGCCGCTCGACCGCATCGGCAGCCGTGTCTATCTGGCCGGCCGTCTGGAGAACACGCCCGGGAACATGATGCGCTGGATCCGCGATCCGCAGGGCATCGAGCCCGGCACCGCCATGCCCAACCTGCACGTCACCGAGCAGGATGGCCGCGATATCGCGGCCTATCTTTACACCCTGCAATGACCCGCAGAGAGCTCCTGGCCTCGTTCGCCATGCTCCCGTTCATGGGTGAGGGGCGCGTGATCCGCGTCGGGCACCTGGCATCCGATGAGAGAGCCCGGCGCGGCGCGCAGCTCGGGGCCGAGGAGGCCGGCCGCACCGCCGAGCTTCTCGGAGCCCGCTTCGAGCTGAGCACCAATACGGACGGCGTCATCGCTCTCGTAGGCGGAGCAGAGTTGGAACACCCTGGTGTGCCGTTGCTCACCACCCGGGCTCCGGAAGACCTGAGCGACCCCGGGCCGCTGCGGGCCAACGTCTTCCACGTGTCCTCGACCCCGGCCGAGCGCCGCGAAGCCCTGGTCCGCTGGAGCGGTGAAGGAGGGCAGGTCGTCGACTGGCACTCCTCGCTGAGCCGCTTCGGAGCCGAGCAGCTCAACAGCCGTTTCGAAACGCGCTTCGGAGCGCCCATGGACTCTGTCGCCTGGGCAAGTTGGATGGCCGTGATGATCGCAGCCGAGATGGCGCTGCGCGCCACTCCCCTGGAGCGCCTGCGCTTCGACGGCCACAAGGGAGAGCGCCTGTGGTTCCGCCCAGAAGACCATGGCCTGCGGCAGCCGCTGTATGTGTTGTCCGGGGGAAAAGTGGTGGGCGAGGTTGCTCCGGAATGAAAGTCCTTGGCGTCCTTGCTGTCCTTGCTGTCCTTTCCGGCTCCGCCCAAGCCGCCCCTTTCGTTTACGTGAGCAACGAGCGCTCCGGCACGGTCTCGGTGATCGACACCGCCACCAACAAAGTCATCTCCACTCTGAAGGTTGGCTCCCACCCGCGGGGCATCCACGTGGGCGCGGATGGCAAACGCGTTTTCGTTGCGCTCAGCGACACCGCGAGGCAGGCCCAGAGCGCCGCGGATGCCATCGTGGCTTTCGATCCCGCGGGCCGCAGGATCCTGGGCCGCTACAACGCCGGCAGCGATCCCGAGCAGTTCGCGATCAGCCGCGACGGCTCCACCCTGTTCACCTCCAACGAGGACGCCGGCACGGCGAGCATCACCCGCCTGGGAAAGGTGATCGCCACCCTCATCGTGGGCATCGAGCCCGAAGGCGTCGCTCTCAGTCCGGACGGCCGCTGGGTCTACGTCACCGCCGAAACGAGCAACACCGTCTCGGTGATCGACACGCAGGCGCGCAAGGTCGTGGCCAGCTTCCTGGTGGACCCCCGGCCGCGGGCTGCTGCGTTCTCGTCCAAGGGGGACCGGGCGTACATCACCGCCGAGATCGGCGGCACGGTCTCCGTGGTGGACACGGCCACGCACCAGGTGATCGACGTCATCGATCTGGGAGGCCAGGCCAAGCCGGTGGGGGTCGTGGCCTCGCCCGATGGCCGCCGCGTCTACGTGGCGAATGGCCATGGCAACAGCGTGGCAGTCATCGACACGATCAAGAGGAAGGTGATCCAGACCATCCCCGTGGGCAAACGCCCCTGGGGGATCGCCATCACCCGCGACGGCAAACGGGTCTACACCGCGAATGGGCTGAGCAACGACGTGTCGGTGATCGACACGGCAACGGGCCGCGTCGTCGCCACGGTCAAGGTGGGGGAGGGAGCGTGGGGTGTGAGTATCGGATCCTGAGCGTGCGCGCCCGGGAGCTCAGAGAGTCTCCCGGGCAACGCCACTAGGTCTGACCTCACCTCCTGGTGAAGGGATCCGGGGGATGACCCCCTATCTATAACAGTGCAGCGGCCGGAAAACTGCGGGACATCCCTACATCCGGACGTACCACAGCCTGCCGGGCGTGCCTGGAAGCTTCACCACCATGGCCCGCTGCGGCGTGTGCAGCATGGCGAGCAGGGGGCCGCGGCGCTCGCGGATGCGGAACGCCGTCTGCTTCGGATCGCGGACGTAGCGCAGGCGCAACGACACCAGATCGTCCTGGGTGGCGAGATAGACGCTCGGGTCCTGGGTCGTGCGCTCGATCGATTCCGCGAAGGCCCAGGCGTCGTCCACGTGCTGGAGCATGCCTGCCGGCGTGTGGCGGGCCATGTGCTCGTGGAAGAGAGTGACCCAGGCTTGAGCGCCCAGGCTGTTGCGCAGGCGGGGGAGGAGGTGGCCGGCGGCTCGCCGCCGCTTCGCCTCCAGGGTGCCCTGGGCCCAGGCGAAGGCGCCGGTGTCGAAGCTCCCGGCAAGCCCTATGGCGGATTCGCGTTGCAGATCACCCAGCCCCATACGAAGTCCTCCCGGAGAGGTCGTGTAGCCGTGATTCTGCGAAGGTGCGAGAACGGGTTCCCAGTCAAAAGACTCAGGCAACTCGTAATTGTAAGCAATCCGGTCCAGAAGTAAAGGGGGCTCGCCTGACCGGCCAGCGAACACCAGGGTAGATAGAACCAGCCTCGAAAGGAGGAGCTTTGATGAGAGGTCGCCGACTCGCAGCCGTGGCGGTCCTGGCCCTGGCGCTCTTCGCCATCGCCGGGCAGGCCATCGCCCAACCCTGTCTGATCTTCGTCCACGGCAAGCAGACGAACACCAACACGTACACCAGCTACACCTCGGCCCGGAACTACTGGGTCAACGGCTCGAACGACTTCATCCGCACGGCCACGAAAGAGTTCGCCACGCCGTACTACGTGGTGGGCTACAACGGAACCCGGCCGTACTGGGAAGCGCAGTCCGCGGGCGAGGTCGCCAACGAGATCGTCAACGCCACCAACGGCGGCGCCGATGCCGGCGGCCGGCGCTGCGCCAGGACCTACGCCAACGGCGGCACATTCCTGGTCGTCGCCCACAGCATGGGCAACACGGTCATGGACTACATCCTGGGCAACAACGACGCCTCGGACCCGAACTTCAACTACAACGGCCCCTACGACCAGGCGGCGGCGCGCATCAGCATGGTGATCTCGACCGGCGGCGCCCATCGCGGCTCCCAGGGCGCGGATGCGGTCTGCGGCAACAACAACTTTTTCTGCAACTTCATCGCGATCTTCATCCAGAGCTGCGACGACGCGACCTACTGGCTGCGCAGCTCGGACGACGTGCAGGTGCGGACCTACGCCAGCGCGCCGGCCAGGACCGTCTGGCTGACCGGCGGCTACGAGGCGATCTTCGGCTCCAGCGCCTGTCTGTCGGGCGAGGACGACGGAGTCGTGCAGTACGCCTCGATCTTCGCCTGCAACGGCAGCGCGACCGCGAGCTACGACAACTCCAACGTCTGCAACAACTCGAACAAGCAGGAGACCTCCGGCTTCAGGAACCTCGACGCCTGCCACGAGAACCATGACGACGAGCGCAACGCCAGCGATTCGGACGTGCGCAAGGCCATCCCCAGCGGCAACTGGCTCTGCAACGGCGTGCCCTGCGCGCCGAACACCACGGTCCAGTCGTCGATGACCACCGCCCGTTACATCACGCTCCTTTATTGAGGCCAGGAGACAGCCATGCGGAAGACAATTGGAATCGTGATGATCGTTCTGTCGGCCATGCCGGCAGTGGCTCAGGAAAAAGGCTGGCTCGCCCGTGAGACGGCCCGCGAGTACCGCGAGCAGGCCCGCTTCCCCGAGAGCTCCCATGCGCTCAAGCCCGGGGAGGCGGACCCGGTCAGGGAGAAGCGCACCGCCACGGAGCAGACGCAGCGCGGTCCAGAGGACAGGGGTCCCGCCCTGAGCGTCCGGGCCGAGTCCGTGAGCTTCGAGGTGGGGAGGCCGATCCGCCTCTTCGCCACGGTCGAGAACGGCATCGCCCTTGAGGTCACCGGCGAGATCGTCGGAGCCGCCGGCGACCTGATCGCCACCTTCGCCTACGTGGACGATGGCAAGGGGATCGACAAGAAGGCCGGCGACGGCACCTGGTCGGCCCGCGTGAGGATGCCCGCCGGGCTCGAGCCCGAGCTGGCCGCGAGCTACATGGTCAAGGTCCGCTCCCGCCTGCTGGACGGCGACGTCCGTGAGAGCATGGGCGGCTTCCTCTACAGCAATCCCGCCGCGCACCTGACCGGCCGCTACCGCGACGAGCTGCGGGACGGAAGCCTGGTCGTCTCGGCCGAAGTGGACGTCACCCGCGCCGGCCGATTCCACCTGGCCGCCACTCTCTACTCGATGGCCGGCGAGCCGGTCGGAACGGCGCAGGCCGCGTCGGAGCTGGAGCCCGGCCGCCGCTGGATCGAGCTGAGCTTCTACGGCCTGATGTTCCACGACCGTCAAGCCGCCGGCCCGTTCCGTCTCGGCACGGTCTCCCTTGCCACCACGGGAGGCATGCCCAACGCGCTGAACGATCTGGTCGAGAACGCCCACGTCACCCGGGCCTGGAAGCTCGAGGAGATGACGACGCGGCCGTTCGGGAACCCGCGGCTGCTGGAGGCGGCATCGCGGTTGGAAAAGCAGTAGACCGCTCCCCTGGGGGAGCGGCGTGCTCCCCCACGTGCGCACGCCGCCAGCGCGGGGGATGGCGCGCTCCCCGGCGTGCGCGGGCCGTCCGCGCGAGCCAGGCGCTCGGGGGGTGAGGGCTCTTTCCGCTAAGATCCTCGCGTGATTCCACAGGCCGCCGCGCGGCTTCCCCCGCCTGGGGTTGAAACCCCAGGCTAGAAGAGTACAGCCCTTCCCAGGGCTGGAGGCGCAGGTGAGCTGCGCCTCAAAATGACATTTCGGGTCCGTTTTCCGTCTCTACAGGGCAAAGCAACTTTGTCTGGAGGAGACGGAGCCATGTCAGAGACGCTGACCCGGATTCTGATTCACATCGTATTTGGCACGAAGAACCGTGAGCCGCTGATCACGCCGGAGATTCGTGACCAGCTCTATGGGTACATCCGAGGCATTCTCCACCGGAGAGAAGCCACCCTCCTCGCCATTGGAGGAATGCCTGACCACGTTCATCTGCTCGTCCAGATCGATACCCGGACCAGCCTGGGTGACCTGGTCCAGCACATCAAGGGAGGTTCCTCGAAGAGGATCAAGGAAAATTCCGCGCCGAGCTTCTATTGGCAACGGGGCTACGGAGCCTTCTCCGTCAGCGAATCGAACCTGGTAGTCGTGCAGCGCTATATCCGGAACCAGGAGAGACACCACGCTCACATCTCCTTCGACCGCGAGCTCATCAAGCTGCTGACGAGGCACCGGGTCCCCTTCAAGGAGAGAGACCTTCGAGAATGAGCGTAGTTTCCCCGAGGCGCAGCTAGCCTGCGCCTCTAGCCCTGGGAAGGGCTGTACTCTTCTAGCCTGGGGTTTCAACCCCAGGCGGGGGCTGACATACTGGCACCAGCCAGGAGACCATCTCTGACAGAGTCCGACCGATTGCCCCGCCGCCGCTGGCATCGGGCCGCCTTCGTGGCGGCGGGCCTCTACAACATCGCCTGGGGGCTCTATTCGGCCCTCGACCCGGGGTGGCTCTTCCGCTTCGCGGGCATGCCGCCGCAGCGGTATCCCGAGATCTTCGCCTGCCTGGCCATGGTCGTGGGGCTCTACGGCATCCTCTACCTGGAGATCGCGCGCCGTCCCGAGCGCGGGTGGCTGATGGCGGCGGTGGGGCTCGCGGGAAAGGTCCTGGGACCCATCGGGCTGGGCCTGCTGCTCCTCCGGGGCTCCTGGCCTCCCGCTACACTGATCCTCTGTCTGACCAACGACCTGATCTGGTGGATCCCCTTCGGGCTCTATCTCTTCGACGCCTGGCCAGCTTTCCGGCAGGACCTGTGAGAGGGGATGGGAGTGGATCTTGCTAGTAAGTTGTTTGGATGTCCTGAGGGCTCATCCCCCCGAACGGCGGGGAGAAGGCGGGAGGAAGACCGTGAAGAACCCAAGATTACATTCCCTGCTGCTCGCGGCGGGGGTGATCCTGTCCCTGGCCGGCTGCAACGGCCAGGGAGAGACCAACGAGGCACAGGCCGCTCCGGACGTCGCCGCCGTCGAGCGTCGGGACCTGGAGATCCGCGCAGAGTCCTCGGGGCAGATCGAGCCCGTCCGAGTGGTGGAGGTCAAGTCCAAGGTCTCCGGTGAGCTGACCCGGATCACCGTCGAGACCGGCGACGAGGTCGAGCAGGGCGCCCTGATCGCCAGCGTCGATCCGCGCGACGTCCGCAACAGCTATGCGCAGGCGTCGGCGGACATGGGACTGGCCCGCGCCCGGGTCGAGACTGCCCAGGCCCAGCGCCGGCGCGCCGAGAAGCTCGCCAAGGAAGGGATCCTGAGCACCCAGGACCTCGAGAACTCCCGGCTGGAGGAGACCAACGCCCGCGCCGAGCTCCTCAAGGCTCGGACCAACCTGGAGCTCGCCCAGGAGAAGACCGGCGACGTCACCATCCGCGCGCCCATCAGCGGCACGGTCATCGAGAAGACGGTCGAGCAGGGGCAGATCATCGCCTCGGCCAGCGGCAACGTCTCCGGCGGCACGACCCTGATCAAGATGGCCGACCTCGCCACTGTGCGGGCGCGGGCCCTCGTGGACGAGGTGGACATCGGCCGCATCCAGGCCGGCCAGAACGCGACCGTCGAGGTCGAGGCCTATCCGGGCCGGACGTTCCGCGGCAAGGTGATCAAGATCGAGCCCCAGGCAGTCGTCGAGCAGAACGTGACCATGTTCCCGGTCCTGGTCGAGCTTCCCAACCCCGACCGGCTGCTCAAGCCGGGGATGAACTCCGAGGTGGGGATCGAGGTCGCCAATCGCCATGGAGTCGTGGCCGTGCCCAACGGCGCCGTGGCCTCGCTGCGGGACGCTCCCGCGGCCGGCACGGCCCTCGGCCTGGAAGAGAAGGACGTCCGCAACCAGCTCGCAAAACTCCGGAACGAGCGCCAGGGGCGCCAGGGGCAGGGCGGCGGTGACGGACGGACCGGCGGCGAGAGGCCGTCCCGCGGTGCTGGCGCTGAGAGGGGCGAGCGGAGCGGCGAACGTGGGGGCAACCACGCCATGAACGCGGGCGGGGGAGACGTGCGCCCCGGCGTGGTGTTCGTCAAGGGACCCAACGGTCCCGAGCCCAAGACGGTCCTCCTCGGTCTCTCGGACTGGGACTACACCGAGGTGGTGCGCGGGCTCGAGCCGGGCACCCAGGTCTATCTGATCTCCGTGGCGCGCCTGCAGCAGCAGCAGCAGCAGTCCGCCGAACGCATGCGGCAGCGTGCCGGCGGCGGCATGCTCGGCGGCGGGAGCGGCAGCAGCGGGTCCAGCGGAGGCGGCCAGCGGAGCGGTGGACGAGGGGGAAACTAGATGCTGCTCACGGAGATCTTCCGTGTTGCGCTGGAGGCGATCCGTGCCAACAAGCTGCGCTCGTTCCTGACCGCCCTGGGCATCATCATCGGCATCGCCGCGGTGATCACCATGGTGGCCCTCGGCGAAGGCGCGCAGCGCCAGGTGCAGGCGCGCCTCCAGGGGATGGGCGTGAACGTGGTCACGGTGCGCCCCGGCCAAGAGTTCTTCGGAGGCGTGGACCGCGGCGAGGCCCGCCTGGTGGCCAAGGACGCCCGCGCCCTCCTGGAAAGCCCGCGGGCCATCCAGGCGGCCAGCCCCGAGATGCAGCGCCGGCTCCAGGTCGAGTACGGAGCGTCGAACGGCAACCTGCCGGTCTACGGCGTCTGGCCGAGCTACTTCTCGATCCAGAACCACAACCTCGCGGCAGGCCGCCTGTTCACCGAGTCCGAGGAACGCGGCCGGCGCCGCGTGGCCGTGCTCGGCGCGGCGGTCGGCGATCCGCTCAAGATCCCGACCGAGTCGCTGCTCGGCGAGACGATCCGCGTGCGCGGCATCCCCTTCGAGGTGATCGGGGTGATGCAGGCCAAGGGGCAGGTCGGCTTCGGCAACCCGGACGACAACGTCTACATCCCGCTGAGCACGGCGCAGGTCCGCGTCTTCGGCGAGGAGCGCGTGGGCACCATCTACGTGCAGGCGACCGCCGCGAGCCAGCTCGACGCCGCGATCAACGAGACCGACTCCGTGCTGCGCCGCGAGCACCGGCTGCGCCCGGCCCAGCCGAGCGACTTCAACATCCGCAACCAGACCACGCTGCTCGAGACCTTCCAGGCCACGACGCGGACCTTCTCCTTCCTGCTGGCCGGCATCGCGATGGTATCGCTCCTGGTGGGCGGCATCGGCATCATGAACATCATGCTGGTCTCGGTCACCGAGCGCACCAGGGAGATCGGCGTGCGCAAGGCGCTGGGAGCGCGGAGGCGCGATATCCTCCTGCAATTCCTCATCGAGTCGCTGACGCTCTGCCTGGTGGGAGGCCTGATCGGGATCGGAGTGGGCATCGGCGGCGCCACGGCGCTCTCGAAGATGGCCGGCTGGAACACTGCCATCTCGCCTGAAGCGGTCATGATTGCCTTCTTCTTCTCGGCCGCGGTGGGGATCTTCTTCGGAATCCTTCCCGCCCGCCGGGCAGCCAGCCTCGATCCGATCGAGTCGCTGCGCTACGAGTAGGCCCGCCTGGGGTTGAAACCCCAGGCTAGAAGGGTGTCGCCCCCCTCCGGGGGCGAGCTTCCGGTCACAATGGTGCATCCCCTCAGTTGCCGTTGAGGCGCTTGCGCCTCCAGCCCTGGGAAGGGCTGTACTCTTCTAGCCTGGGGTTTCAACCCCAGGCGGTGCGAGCACTTCCAGCGCCCGCTCAAGCTGGGGGTCCCGACCTTCGGCATACTCCAGCCCGGCCGGAACCTCCACGTCGGGCTTCACGCCCACCCCTTCCAGGCGCTCGCCGTCCACCACGATGTCCTGGACGGCGAGAAAGAGCAGCGAGCCGTCCGAAAGCAAGTTGATCTGTCCGGCGACCACGGCGCCCGCCGTGCGCTCGCCGACCAGCTTTGCCCGCTTTGAGCGCTGGAGCGCCCGCGAGACCACTTCCTTGCCGCTCCGCGTCCCGCCGTCGATCAGAATCGCCAACGGCTTGCGCCAGCTCGGTGACCAGGTCGTCCTCGTGCCGTCGCGGTCGATCCGCGTCAGGTCGGGCGCGGCCGGGTCGAAGAGTTGGACGAAGCCGGGGTTGCAGCCGCCCCAGCCGCCGCGGAAGTCGATCACCAGGGCGTCGGCCTCCGCGAAATCCCCCTGCATGGCTTCTTCCAGGAGGTCCTGGTGCTCCTCGCCGGCACAGGACCATAGCGGGGCATAGGCGATCCGCCGGCCCTTGTGCTCGATCACCCGCGATCCGGCGCGCTGGTTCTCCAGCCACTCCTCTTTGGGACTGATGAGCCGGGGCGTGAGACGGACGATCCGCGAAGGCTCGTCCCGCCGGCTCTGCACCTCCAGGACAATCTGCCCATCCTCCCGGGCCTGAGAGACGATCCGGTCCCCCCGGCGCAGCCCGGCGTTCGCGGCCGGCCCGCCTGCGAAGGCCCGCACGACGAACCCCTCCGCCGTAGCCAGACCCAAGCTCTGGGTCTTGGGATCGCGCTTCAGGAACGATTCGAAGATGGCCAGCAGATCGTAGTATCCCGGGTCCTCGGGGAGGTAGTACTGCGTATGCGAGGTCTCCAGCTCCGCCAGGATGCGTCGGGTCTCGTCGCGGAAGGACGCCCGGTCCTCAATGCCTTTGGCATAGCCGGCATGCCTCTCCGCCCAACGCGCAGATTTCTCGGCATCCATGAAGCGATCCCGAACCAGCTCCACGATCTCCTTGCCAGGGTCAGGAAGAGCCCCGAAGGGGCGTAGGCATAAAGCCTGGGGCTTCAGCCCCAGGTAGGCCATGCCCGATGTTCCCGAGCCCTGGAAGGGCGTAGGCATGGGCGAGGGGCGCGAGCCCCGCAGGGGATGGTGGGCTCCCAGGCTGGCGCCCGGGGCCGATGCCTGCGTCCCTTCGGGACTTGGGGTGTTTTGGGGGACCTCTCCTGGGGCTGAAGCCCCAGGCTTTATGCCTGCGCCCCTCACGGGGCTCCCGGCTCCGGCGCCAAGCAGGAGAAAAGCCGCGAGGAGGAGATGTGCCATGGTGGGGGGAGAGTATTACAATGGCCTCCGTAACTTCGAGGCCAGACACCCATGATCCAGGTCGAGACCCGAGATGGCGTCACCTCCTTCCGCCCCGGCGATGAAGTGGCTGGCCGTGCCTGGTGGCAGCTCGATCGGCAGCCGACCGAGGTCGTGGCGCGCCTCTTCTGGTACACCCAGGGCAAGGGGACCCAGGACGTCATCGTGGTCCAGGAAGAGGCCTTCCCGGCGCCGGGCCAGCAGGACCAGCGCACGTTCAGCTTCCGCCTGCCGGAAGGGCCGTTCAGCTTCTCGGGCAGTCTGATCTCCCTGATCTGGGCCGTCGAAGTGGTGGCCCTGCCCGGCGAGGACTCCGGCCGCGTCGAGATCGTCGTATCCCCGACGGGAGACGAGATCCGGGTCGTGTCTATTGAGGCGCCGGGCGTATGAGTGCTTTCACCCTGCGCAAGAAGGGGGGGGGCGAGCCGGGCGCCGGCTGCATGGCGCTCTTCTTCCTGGCTTTCGCGGTCGTCGGCGGCGGGGTCCTCTGGTTCCTGCTCGTGCGGCCCCTGGTGAAGGTCGCCGCCGCCCGGTCCTGGCCGCCGGTCCCCTGCACGGTCGTCGAAAGCCGGGTGGACGCGAGCAGCAGCGACGACGACGGCACCACCTACAAGGTTCTGATCAACGCCTCCTATGCCTATGGCGGCGGCGAGTACAAGGCCCCCTATGACTTCTCGGGAAGCGTCCACTCCAGCGGCTATGAGGGCAAGGCCCAGATCGTCGCCCGCTATCCCGTGGGCTCCCGGACGACCTGCTACGTCAACCCCGAAGACCCGGCCGAGTCCGTGATCTTGCGTGATCTCGCGGGCAACTACTTCTTAGGCCTCTTCGGGCTCATGTTCTTCCTGCCCGGGGTCATCGGGATGTTTTGGGTGCTGAGCGGCGGATTCAAGAGCGGGACCTCGGGCCCGGCTCCATCTGTCAGGCTCGACCCGGGGGCTCCGTTCGGAGTGACCAACCCGCAGGGGGATGACGCTCACGGTGCCATCGAGCTCAAGCCCAGGGCCACCCCCCTGGGCAAGCTGACCGGGCTGATCTTCGCGAGCCTCATCTGGAACGGGATCACCTGGACGATCGCCTGGTTCGCGGTGATCCGCTCCCAGGAGCGCGAGGGGTGCGTGGTCGCGTTCCTCGCCCTTTTCGCGCTGATCGGGCTCCTCCTGATCTATGGAACCTTCCGGCAGCTCCTGGTGCTGTTCAACCCCCGGCCGCGGCTGACCCTGAGCCCGGGGAGCCTGAAGCTCGGAGAGATGGCCTATCTCCAGTGGCGGCTCACGGGTGCCACCGGGGGAGTCCGCAGGCTGCAGGTCACACTGGAAGGGAAGGAAGAGGTCCGCTACCGCCGCGGCACCGATACCCAAACCGAGACCAAGGTCTTCGCCACGCTCCCGGTCGTGGACTCGACCGACTCCTACCAGATGCTCTCGGGCTCCACGAGCTTCGCCGTGCCGGCCGACACGCTGCCCACCTTCGCGTCGCAGAACAACAAGGTCATCTGGACGATCAAGGCGCAGCTCGAGATCGCCAACTGGCCCGACTCGGACGAGGAGTTCGAGATCCTCGTGCGGCCGTGAGGGCCAGGGACAACCCGTTCGCATCCGACCGGGTCGAGAATCTGCGCTACCGCCTGCCGGATGGGGTGACCTGGGATGAGCTGCTGGAACGCCTCGCCGTACTCCGCTTCCGCGCCGCGCTCGTCGGACCCCATGGCCACGGCAAGACCACGCTTCTGGAGGAGCTCGCCCCCCGGCTGATCGCCCGGGGCTTCCGGGTCCGGACCGTCACGCTCCGGCAGGATGAACGCAGGGTGGACTGGAGGCGGTTCTGGAGCCTGGGGCCGGCCGACGTCCTCTTCCTGGACGGCGCCGAGCTTCTGGGCCGCCTCGCCTGGCTCCGCGTGCGCCTCTCCTGCCGCCGGGCCGGGGGGCTGATCGTCACCTCCCACCGCCCCGGCCTCCTGCCCACGCTGCTGGAGTGCAAGACGACGCCCGAGCTGCTGGCCGGTCTGGTGCGGGAGCTGACCGGCGAGGAGCTTGAGACGGGGGAGCTGTTCGCCCGCCACGGCGGTAACCTGCGGCTGGCGTTCTGGGAAATGTACGACCGGTGAGCACCGGTCAACCGGTGGACCTGGTCTTGCGATAGCGGGTGGTGACGCCACCGGAGCTGTGGTCCTCGATCTTGAGGGTCCCTTCGGCCTGGAGCTGTCTAAGGGCGCGAAACAGTGTCGTATGGGCCGGCTCGTAGCCCAGGGCCTGGGCGATGTCGTGCTTGTCGAACTCCTTGGGGAGCCCGGGCAAGGCTGCGTCCAGATCGTTGAGGACAGAACCGCGCGGCCGCAGCCGTTTCGGGGCCGGTTTCGCCGGCTGGGCCGGTGCGGCGGATGCGGCCGGCCTGGCCGACTCCGAACTGTTCTCGGCCGTATCCTGCCAGAGCCTCTCCAGAGACCGGATGCGGGTCTCGTGAGCGGCGTTCATCAAGGCAATGTCGGCGCGGAACTGCTCCTCGAGCGCGCGCCGGCGCTTTTCGTACTCCTCTCGTGTCATTGTGTCCTCCTCAGGGAAGAATACGCAGCCGGACGGCTTGCCGTCGAGTGCCTCGGAGACGCTGCAGGCGGGATGCGAACAGTCTGGAGCGCCAAGAGAACAGTTTTAGAGGCGAAGAGAACTGTCCTGAAGGGCAAGAGAACTGTCCTCATGCCCGTGAGAACTGTCCTCATGGCCATGTGAACTGTCCTGAAGGGCGAAAGAACTGTCCTCATGGGCGAACGAACTGTCCTCATCGGCCTGAGAACTGTTCTCTCGCCCTCTCAAACTGTCCTCATCGCCTCTAAAACTGTCCGCAAAGCGCTCCGGACTGTTCGTTTGGGCCTCGGAGCCGTCTGCAGCTCCTGCGGAACCGTTCCGTTCGGGCGGCAAGCAGTCCGGAGGGCGGTTCAAACTGTCCGCATCGCCTTTGACTCGTTCCTGCCAGAAGGTTAGGCTTTCCTCCATCCTCTTTGTTGTAGAAGCCTGACGCTCAGTTTCCGAAGGAGGCGCGATGAGGCCGCACGTCTGGCTGCTCCTGGTGTCCCTTTTGCTGCCGGCCCTTGTTGACGGCCAGATGACGCCGGTGGGAGGGGAGCTGACCGTCGCGCAATCGTCCGGGGTCGTCCACCGCTCGCCCGCGGTCGCCGCCGGACAATTCGGCAACTTCGTAGTGGTCTGGCAGAGGCACGCCGGAGGGGCGGAGGGCTGGGACGTGATGGCCCGGCTCTACGACCGGAGCGGGTCTCCGCTCGGGCCTGAGATCCTGGTCAACACCACGACGGCGGGGTGCCAGCAATCGCCCGCGGTTGCCGCCGACAGCGCCGGCAACTTCGTCGTGGTCTGGCAGAGCGAGGGGCAGGACGGCAGCGGCTGGGGCGTCTTCGGCCGCCGGTTCACCCGGGAAGGCGTGGCGCTCGGCGGCGAGATCTCGATCACCGGCACAACGGCGGGGGACCAGCGGTCTCCGGCGGTCGCCCGCCATCCGGCCGGAGCCTTCCTCGTCACCTGGCAGAGCGTGTCCACCGCGCCGGACGGCAACGGTTGGGGCGTCTTCGCCCGCGGCTTTGACGCCGCGGGGAATGCGGCCTCCCCGGAATACCTGGTCAACGCCATGGTGGCAGGGGCTCAGCACTCGCCGGAGGCCACGTTCCTGGGCGGCTCTCCTCCCCGCTACGTGGTCGTCTGGCAGAGCCAGGGCCAGGACGGAAGCGGGGCCGGGATCTACCGCCGTACCTTCACGCTGGACGGCGGCGCGCCGAGCTCCGAGCAGAGGGTCAACGGCACGGCGGCAGGCTCCCAGGCGCGCCCTTCGGTGGCGGCGGACGGCTCGGGCAACTTCATCGTGGTCTGGGAGGGAGGCGGCCTCTCGGGCTGGCGCTTCAACGCGGCGAGCCAGCCGCTCGGCGAGGAGATCGCGGTCACCTCTTTTCCCGGCGTAGAGCGGCGTCCCGCGGTGACGAGCGACGCCTCGGGCAACTTCATAGTGGCCTGGGAGCGGGAGAACGGCGACGCGGACGGCTCCGCGATCTACGCCCGGCAGTTCGACCACCGCCAGCATCCGCGAGGAGTGGAGCTGCAGGTCAGCTCGACCGTGACCGGTCACCAGGTGGGCGCCGCCGCCGCGTCAGGCGCCGCGGGAGAGGTCGTCGTGACCTGGGCTGGAGAAGCCACCGTTCAGGCACAGCGCTATGCCATTCCGGGCCTGGACTTCCACACCCTCACTCCCTGCCGGGTCGTGGATACGCGCAATGCGCCCGGTCCTCTTGGTGGACCCGCGCTGGCTGCGGGCGTTCCCCGGACGTTCACGGTCGCGGCCGCGGTTTGCGGGGTCCCTGCTTCGGCGCGGGCGCTTTCGTTGAACCTGACCGTGACCGGAGCGCTGGCCGGAGGCACCGTCGTGATCTACCCGGGAGATGCGGGCCTGCCGCCGACGAGCACGATCAGCTTCGCGGCGGGCCAGACCCGGGGCAATAACGCCATCATGGGTCTTTCCCGCGACGGCCTGGGAACGATCACCGCCCTGTCGGTCAGCGGCCAGGTACACCTGATCCTCGACGTGAACGGATACTTCGAATGAGGCAAGCGATGCGGCACATCTTTTCGGGGGTCGTGCTTTCAGCTCTCTGCGGACTCCCGATCACGGCGCAGACGGTAGAGTGCACCGGTTCGCAGCTCTCGTATGTGATGAACGGGAACACCGTGCCGAGCTTTCCCGTTTGCAGCAACTGGCGTGTATGCCAAAAGCCCATTCCTGGAGCCGTGACCTACAGCTTGGTGAGCGCCGGATGTAATCCGCTCAGTGCCACCTGCAACATGCAAGCGACGGTGCCGGTGGAGTTTCCGGGTAACCATCAGAGCGATCCATTTGCAAGCGGTGGTTTTTACAGCTACGCTGAGGTTCAGCTCCAAACATCTGCCGGTTCGTTCGTTGGCCAATGTGGCTTCGCCGGCGCAGTGATCTACAAAGACCTGGGAACCGCGACTGTGACGGCCGGAGTCACCTGTCCGAATGCGGCCAACCTGAAGTACAAGTTGCAATTCACGATGTGCCCACCCGGGCCAAGTGTACCGGGTGGCTGCACGTTGTCGGAGGTTGTGGCGCTCGATTTTGCCGCCGCCGCCAACTGTCCAGTTCCGCCCCCTAGCACCTGCACAGAAGGCAGCGGCGGCTCGAGCGGAGCGGCGGGAACCTCCTGCCCGCTCTGCCAGCCCGTCGGCGGCGAGTCGGGATGCTCAGTGCCCGTGGCCGGTGGCGGCCCGAGCTGCCAGCCCTCCTGGCTCGGCAAAGCCCAGCTTCGCTACGCCGCGGGAGGAGTGGGTGGAGACGGCCTTCCAGGTGCCATGGCCTGGCGCACGACCCTGGGACGTTTCTGGTCTCACGACTACGCCGAGCGCATCGTGGTCGATCCCGACAACAGCCATGTCTGGCTGCTGACCCGCCATGGGAGCTTCCGCGAGTTCTCGAACCTCGCCGCGGGCAGCGGCCTGCTCCTGTACCAGACCCGCGCTCCCTCCGACGAGTTTCGAAAGCTTTACTTCGACACCGCAACGAGCGGCTGGCAGCTCCACTCCCTCGACGGTCGCAAGGACTTCTTCCTCTCCGACGGCCGCTGGAGCAAGACCACCTTCGCGAGCGATCCGGCCAACCCGATCCTGGGGACCTACAACGCGAGCAACCAGCTCGTCTCCGTCAGCTTTCCCGACGGCCGCAGCGACACCTTCACCTATTCCGGAGGCAAGCTCGCCTCGATCACCGAGAACCCGGTGGCGGGGTCGGGGACTTCCCCCCGGTCCTGGAATTTCACCTGGGGGACGGGTGACCTGTTGACCGACGCCACCCGGCCCGACGGCACGGCCTGGAAGTTTTTCTATGACGACACCCGGCCCGGCTATCTGACGCGCGTGGATCTCCTCTCGGGACCACAGGGCCGGGTCATGGCCGCCTTCGCCTATTACGCCGGCACCAACAACGTCTCGCAAAGCTGGCGCGGCGACCCCTTGTTCACCGGTCCCGCAGCCGTCGACAAGGTCACCTACACGTACACGAATCCGACCCTGCCCACGCAATCCGTGGTCGCCCGCACGGTGTCGGCGAGCTTCAATCAGGTGACGACCTACATCCTCGGCCGCGACACGGCGAGCGGCAAGCCCAGGGTCACATCAATCCAAGGCTCGTGTCCCACCTGCGGGCTCACGCCTTCGACGAGCTTCGCCTATACCGGTACGAACCCGCTTCTGCCCTCGTCGATGACGGATGCCAAGGACACGCGCACCGCATACACATATGACGGGAACGGTCGCCTGCTGACTCGGACAGAGAATGCGATGACTCCTCCGACTCCTCTGACCCGCACCACGACCTACACCTACGACGCCACTTTCCCGGGCCTCGTGACGCGGGTGGAGGTTCCCTCGACCTCGGGAGGCATCAACAAGCGCCGCACCGACTCGGCCTACGACCCCACGACAGGGATACTGACCTCGCGCACGATCGATGGCTACGAAGGAGGAGCCGCCCTGCCGGCCGGCTTCAAGACGACCGGGTACACGAACAACGCCTCCGGCGAGGTGCTCACGATCGATCCGCCCGGTTACGGCACGGCGGATGTGACCACCTTCACCTACAATCTCACGGGACGCAACGGGCACGTGCCCGACACCCGCACCGATCCGCTGGTGGGCACGACCACCTACGGCTACGACGGGTTCAACCGCCGCACCTCGACGACCGATCCGAACGACATCGAGACCGTGACGAGCTACGATGATCTCAACCGGGTCACCGGGGTCCGCCAGAAGGGTGCGGTCGTCGCGAACGACTTGGTGACCACCCACATCTATAACGTCTTCGGCGACCTCTTCTGCACGAAGCTGCCGCGCGGCAACGGCATGCAGTACCTGTATGACGGTGCCGGGCGGCTCCAGGAGATCCGCCGGGGAACGGTCGTGGCTACGCCCGACAGCACGACCTGCCTCGATTCCTCTCAGCCGCGAGAGCGCACGATCTATCAGCTCGATGGTCTGGGCCATCGGAGCGAAGAGAGCCTGGAGCTCTGGACCGGCGCGGCCTGGGAGAGCCGCTCAAAGACCGCCTACGAATACACCTGTCATCTCGACAAGATGACGCAGGGCTCGGGCAGCCCGGCGCCGAGCGTGACCGAGTATTGTTACGACCTGAACGACAACCTGGAGAAGGTCTGGGACGCCAACCATCCCAAGGCGTCCAACCCGAACCCCACGCAGCTCTATGCCTACGATGCGCTGAACCGTATGACCTCGACGACCGTAGGCCCCGGCACCGCGGGAGAGGCGGCGACCACGTACACCTACGATGTCCAGGACCATCTGAAAACCGTGATCGACGCCGAGGCCAACCTGACAACGTACACCTACAGCGACCGGGATCTGCTCACCCAGCAAGTCTCGCCGGTCTCGGGCACGACTGCATACACCTACAACGAGCACGGGGAGCTCGCGACGACGACCGACGCCCGAACGATCGTGACCACGCGCACGGTGGACGCGCTCGACCGCGTGACTGCGATCATCTACTCGGACGGTACACCCGGAACCGGTTATGCTTATGATGTGGGGGCATTCGCAAAAGGCCGGCTGTCTTCGCTCACGCGCACGGGTCAGACGATCTCCTACGGCTATGATCACTTCGGCCGACTGACGCAGGATGGCACCCTCGGCTATGACTACGACGTGAACGGCAACCGGACGCGCATGAGCTATCCGAACAACCTTGTGGCTATCTACACGCACGACTTCGCCGATCGGGAAGCGACGCTCGTTTACGAGCAGAGCGGGGGCAGCCAGCCTCCGGCGATCGTGAGCAGCGCAATCTACGAGCCGTTCGGCCCGCTCTCGAGTCTGACGCTCGGGAACGGCCTCACGGAAACACGGCTCTTCGACGCACGCTACTTCCCCGACCGCATCCAAGTGCCGGGCCGACTCGACTGGGACTATACGGTTGATGCCGTGGGCAACCCGCTCCAGATCGCCGATGTCCTGACTCCCGCCCAGAGTCGCACGTACGGCTACCAGGACCCGCAGTATTTCCTGATTCAGGGCAACGGCCCTTGGGGAACGCGGAACTGGACCTATGATCGCATCGGCAACCGTCTGACCGAGACCCGCGGAGCCCTGACCGATACCTACGGCTACACCGCAGGCAATCCTATGCTGCAGACCGTGACGCTGCCGAGCGGCGCGGGAACGAAGTACTTCGCCTACGACGCCACGGGCAATCAGGTCCAGGACTCGCGCCCGGACAACGAAGTTCAACTCACCTACGACGCAGGCGGCCGGCTTACGCGCCTCGGGGAGGTAGTGACTGACACGGCGGCCCGGCTCGTCTACGACGGCCGGGGGTTCCTCCGCGAAGCTCGCCAGGACTTGAGCGTCTGCGCCCCGCTGCTGACCCAGGCTACCTATACGTCGGAGGGCGTGCTAGTTCATCGAGTGCAGAAGAACGCCCTGGTTCCAGCCGCACCGCCGCTTGACGAGGCGTATATCTTTTACTTCGCGGGCCGGCCGGTGGTGATCCTCAAGGGAAACGTCCCCGCAACTCTCACCAGGACTTACCTGACTGCCGACCACCTGGGCACTCCGGTGCTCGCAACGAGCGCAGCGGGGGTCACGGTGTGGGCGGGAGGGTTCGAGCCCTTCGGAGCGGATTGGAGCGGAGCGCAGGGAGCGGGGGTGTTTCTGAGGTTCCCAGGGCAGTGGGAGGATGCGAGTTGGGCGGGTGGGGGAGGGAACGGGCTGTACTACAACGTGCACAGGTGGTATCAGCCCGGGGCGGGGTTATATACGAGGCCGGATCCGCTGGGGGTGGTCGAAGATGTTCATTTATTCGCCTATGTTGCTGGGAAACCAGCCCGATACATCGATCCTCTTGCGTTAAGCAAGATTCGTAATGACTCCTGCGTCCAGATCTACATCAAAGCCGAGGAGGGCAGCCGCTTGATTCTCTTAGACCCCGGTGACATGGGTGACGGTGACGGCGTTTACAACGTGACTCCAGGATCTTGCGCTGGCTTCTGTAACCGTGACGGAACACCGTCACCAGAAGTTTACAAGATCAACAACGCCACTGACGTGTCGATCCGAGGAGGATGCAATGCAGGTTGCTTAGAAGTCAATGCGTCTGGCCCGATCTCTTGGTCGGCAAACATCTTGGACCCGAGCACTGGGTGGCTGGGAGATGACTTTTTCAGTAAACACCCGGACTGGCCTAAGCCGCCACGTCCACACGCAGTCTGCTGTGCGTCGAAAAAGTGGCGGTAGCACGTGGTGATATGTACCTGATCCTCGGTATCTACCTTCTCTTGCTACTCAGCGGCACGCTGGCTGCAGGCGTGCTCTGGATGCACAGGCGGTCTCGCGCGGCAACTCAAGTGCTTCTCGTGACCTTTGTACTTGTTCTGTTTTGGTATCGTCTGACTGCACTTGATAGAGTAGCATCTTGGCTGTATTCATCTGATACAGAGTACGCCCCTGGCTTTTCAGAGCAAGCTTTTTCTGCAATTTCGGAGGGAGTTGATCACCAAGAGGTCTTGAAGAGCCTCGGCAAGCCTATCAACCAGGTATCACTTGATGGGCGAGAGTATTGGCATTACAGCCAGCCAGGAGATAACTCTGATAATTATTGGAACGTTATCGTAATTGTTGACACGAAGAGTGGCAAAGTTGTCGAGCTATTTCGTGAGTTTTATACCGATTAGTCCAACGCCCGTGCAAGCCGCGACCGCTTCGGCTCGGAGAGGGCGAGCAGCCAAGAGTCGCGGCCCTCTAGATTTGATCGTCACTCAAGCTGCGGTCGTGATACTTTGATGCACTTTTGTGGCAGCTGCGCAGATCAGGCTGAAGGTATAGTTTTCTTAGGCTGCGAGTATGCGTCGCCTCGGAAGGCGGACAGCCAATCGGGCAAGCATCTGTATGGCTTAGAGACAAACAGTTTGACTCTGAGTCTCAGCCAAAGGTTTTGCGGAAACCTGTATGTATCTCCGACCATAAAGGAAAATGTGCCGCCGTGGTTCGCTATAGGTATGGATACACCAAGTACCCCTGGTTCCGTCGGCTTGGGAGCAAGCTGGACCTTTCACAAAGGTTCGAGGTCCTGGTGGAAATGGGCGGGAAGCGACTTGCTCCTAAACCAGTTGCACGCTTATCGAAAGCGCAGGTTCAAGGACTGGGGGAGGTTTGGGTAAAGTGCAAGCCGCGGACTCGCTTCTGGCTCCGCCTGTAAAGGCCGACTAAGCGAAAAAGGCCCCCTGGCCGGCTCGGTGTGCGGGTGCGCGCGCAGGATGACCTCCACGCCGAGAGGCTTACGCGTCTCTTCGGGTAGAATCATCGGCATGATCCCTTTCCTGCGCCGAGCAGCCTTCCTGGTTTCCGTGTGCCTCGCCCTGCCTCTCGCCGCGGCCGAGCCTTCGAAAGAGGCCTGCGCCTGCATGCCCAAGCCGGTGCTGCCGGTGGCGCTGTCGGCGATGGAGAGCAACCAGGGTTGGAGCCTCTCCTTGAAGCTCCCGCCGTTTGCGGTGTACACGGACATCTTCCTCCGGTTCGACGATCAGCCGGAGATCTCGACCGGCCACGATGACTCTCTCGACGTGATGACCGGCAAGCCCGAGGTGCGGCGATGGATCATGCTGCCGGCCTCCTGGGTCACGCCCGGCGAGCACACGGTGGCCGTGCGCATGGTGCGGCCCGACGGCACGGTCGATGGTCCGCACAAGCTGCGTTTCGATCCGGGTGACGCGAGCCTCGCGGCGGCCAAGGGCCTCCTCGAGACGATGGGCGGCTCCATGATCTCGTTCGCCGAGCATGGGGACGAGGTCACCTGGCTGATGCTGACCTCCCTCTTCTCGATGGAGGACGACCTGAAGGAGATCCGCTACTCGGTGGACGACTGCTCGCTCGGCCAGCGCATCGTGATCGGCGCTCCGGAGAGCCCGGACAGGCCCTCGGCGGACCGGCCGTACGTCACTCTGCCGAAGAAGACCACGCGCTCGGCCTGCGCGCAGGTGGTCTTTCGCGACGGCACGGTCTCCAAGGTCATGAAGATCGAGCGGTAGCCCTCGCCGGGCTCAAGTTCCGCCGTCCATGCAAGTTCGTGGTCGAGGAGTGACGGTAAACCTTGCCCCGGTCCCGCATGTAGTATGAGCCCATGAGCGGATCCTTGTCCTGCCGTGTCGTCCTGGCGCTCGTCCTCACCCTTTTCGCTTTCCGTCCGGCCGCCGCGGCCTCTGATCCTCCGGCGGCGAATGTCGATGCGGTCTTTGCGGACTACGCGAAGCCCGACTCGCCCGGGTGCGCCCTGGGGGTCTACAAGGATGGCCGGATCGCCTACTCCCGCGGCTACGGGATGGCCAGCCTGGAAAACGGGGTCCCGATCACGCCGAAGACGGTCCTCTATATCGGCTCGGTCTCGAAGCAGTTCACGGCCTTCGCCGTGGCGCTCCTGGCGAAACAGGGCAAGATCTCGCTGGACGACGACGTGCGGAAATACATCCCTGAACTGCCGGACTATGGCACCCCGATCACGATCCGACACCTGATCCACCACACCAGCGGCCTGCGCGAGAAGTGGGTGCTTCTCGAACTGGCCGGCTGGCGGGACGGCGACGTCGTGACCCTTCAGGACGTGCTCGACCTCGCCCGCCGTCAGAAGAATCTCAATATCAAGCCCGGGGACGAGCACCTCTACAGCAACACGGGCTACGATCTGCTGGCGATGCTGGTCCAGCGGGTCACCGGCACCTCGCTGCGGGAGTATGCCCAGGAGCAGATCTTCGGCCCGCTTGGCATGAAGGACACCCTCTTCAATGACGACCGCAACCGGGTCATCCTCCGCAAGGCGAGCGCCTACGCGCCGCGCGAGGGGGGTGGCTTCCGGCTCGATGTGCCGAACGTGAACACCGTCGGCAGTGGCAGTGTCTACACCACGATCGAAGACCTGGCGCTGTGGGACGAGAGCTTCTACACCGGCAAGCTCGGCGGTATCGGCGGCAAGGCGCTCATCGAGCAGGTCGAGACCCCCGGACGGCTGAACAGCGGCGCTGCGATGAACTACGCCTTCGGCCTCGTTGTGGACCAGTACCGGGGATTGCGGCGGGTCTGGCACAACGGCGCACTGGCCGGCTATCGCGCCATGCTGATGCGCTATCCGGAGCAGCACCTCTCGGTGGCCCTGCTCTGCAACCATGGCGATGTCGACTCGGACATGCTGGCGCTGAAGGTGGCCGACCTCTATCTCGCCGATCGTTACACCGCGGAGCCACCCTCCGCGCCGCCGGCCGCCGCTCCACCCCAGGCCGTCACCCTCTCCGCACAGGATCTCGCCTGGCCCGCCGGCCTCTACTACGAGCCGTCAGACAACCTGGTGCGGCGGATCCTGGTGCGGGACGGCAAGCTCATCTATCAGCGCACCCCGCAGAACGAGACCGAGCTGGCGCCGCTCGCCCCGTGCCGCTTCTTCATGGTGGGCCTGCCCGTTCGGGTGGAGGTGACCTTCGAGCCCGGCCCGGACGGCGCGCCCGCCCGGATGGCGGTCCTCGCCGAAGGCGCACCACCCTCGAATTTCCAGGCGGTCAGCCCGGCCGCAACGGATCCTGCAAGCCTGGCTCGCTATGCCGGCACTTACAACAGCGACGAGCTGGCAACGGCCTACACGTTGGTCGGCCGGGACGGCAAGCTGTTCCTCCAGCGACACAAGTTCGAGGACGAGGAGCTCACGCCGGCCTTCGTGGACGTCTTCAATGCAGAAGGCCTCTTCCTCCGCTTCGAGCGAGGGCCGGGCGGGGAGATCAAGGGATTCTCGGCGTCCGGGGGCGGCGTGCGGGGCGTGCGGGACATCCGGTTCGTCAAGGAGCGGTGACCGCGTAATCAACTTACGGCTTCATGAACTGCGTCGGACCATAGACGGCCGCGGCACACGAGGGGTCGAGCCCCTGGATCGAGCCGCGATCGATCAGATCGCGGATCAGGTTGTCCGTGCACTCTCCGGCGGCGCCATGGCTGCCGCGCGGGACGACCACGTGCAGGTGGTTGGTCATGAAGCGCGCCGCCTCTTGCGCGAACTCCGGCGGGGTGACCGGGTCGCGCTCGCCGGAGATCAACAGCACGGGCACGTCCGAGCGGACCGGCTCGTGGACGTTCGCCGGCACCTTGCCCCGCGGCCAGACCTCGCAGACAGCTTTCTGCTGGCGGATGCGGTAGTCGGCCAGGTACGTACCCGGGGTCCGCTTGCGGATCATCTCTTCCGTGATGAAGGGCAGATCCTCGGCGCACGTGACCGAGAAGTCCATACCCCAGTCGAGTGCTTCGGTAATGTTCAGCCGGCGTTCGATCGACATCTGGATGAGCGGCGCGAGGTCGCCCTGGGCGGCCTTGTGGATCTGGAGCGGCAGGCTCGCCGCCGCCTGGCCGTAGCTCAGGAAGCGTATGCCCTCGGCCACCAGGCCCCAGGTCGGCCGCACTTCCTGCTTCTCGCCTGTGCGCGTATTGGTGACGGTCACGTTGGTGCCCTTGTCGATCCGCTCCTTGATCGCCTTCAGCTCCGCCTGGGTGTCGGGGAAAGCGGCCCGGCAATCGGGCTGCGAGGCGCATTCGGCAAGCAGGAGATCGAGCGACCGCTGGCCGGCGTAGGCGTGCCCTATCGGGATGTGGGAGCTCTGCGGCAGAACGCCGGTGATCACCACGGTCCGCACCGTCTCCGGGTACTTGCGCCAATAGGTCTGGGCCATGCGAGTGCCGTACGAGCCGCCGCTCAGGTTGATCTTGCCGTAGCCGAGCCATTGGCGGACCTCGTTCAGGTCATCCGCGGAGGCACCCGTGGTGTATTGGCTCAGATCCGCGACCTTCGCCAGTTTCTCGCGGCACGCTTCGACCACGGGGACCGGGAACAGCTCCCCGGCGGCGCGGCGAAAGTCGACCGGCTCGCCATAGAAGGCGCATTGGAGCGGGTTCGAACGACCGGTGCCGCGTTGATCGATCAGCACGATGTCCCGCTTCTGGCGCAGCGGGCTCTGGGCCAGCCAGCCGGCGGCCCCCGTGATCGCCTCTCCCGGGCCGCCACCAAACTCGAAGATCGGATCAGGCTGCTTGTCCGGTCCCAGGGCCGGGAGGATGACGATGTTCAGACCGATCTTCCTCCCTTGCCGTGTCTCGTGGTTTTCCCAGACGGCATAGGCGGCGCACAGCACCTCTTCTTCGTAATTCGGCACCCGGCACGGGTGGGGCTTGATCGCGGCCGCCTCGACCGGACCGCTGGGCGCCGGCGTGCCGAGCTGCGCCCGCTTCGCCTCTTCCCAGGCCGCGGCGTCCAGCGGCTGAGCGCTCACGAATTGGAGCTTGATGCCTTCCGGGCCTTTGCCGGCTGCCGCGGCGTCCGTCTCCAGGGCCTCGATCCTCTTGTCATCGCGGTGGACCCAGGCGAAGCCGCCCCCGTTCGGGACGCCCTCGCCTTCCAGGCGGTACTTGCGGGTCGGTGCTCCGCTGTGCTCCTCATCGCCTACGTAGGAAACCTTCATCGGGCCGGAGAAGCGGACAGGTGGCTCACCCTGCTTGAAATTGAGGCCGACCATGCCTAGGGTGAAGCTCCCCTTGGGATCTTTCATGCCGGCGAAGGCGAGGTTCATCGTCGAGAGCGCGTCGGACATGGTCCAAGGGAAGACCGGGGCGGCGACTGTCTCGGCTGGCCGGCCGGAGAAGAAGATCTCGGCGAGGACGGCCTTCCTGGCCGGCAGCGACTCGACCGAGCCCATGAAGTACCGGCGATCCGGGAAGACCTGCCAAAGCTTCATCGTCCTGGGCGCCAGTCCGGGGCCGTCCATCTCGAAGGTCAGCAGCCTGGCGTAGTCGTCGCTCTTCAGTTTTGCGAGGACCTCCGCCCGGCTCCCGCTCACGAAGAGCAGCTCGTCGCCCGTGCCGCTGCCGTCCGGCAGGCTCGAGGTGTAGCGGTAGATCTTCCCCGATTCGGCGCGGGCCTCCCATGAGAAGGACAAGGCCAGGGCGACGAAGATGGCGGCTCGGATCGAACAGTTCTTTTGCATAGACAGGCTCCTCCTGCAAGGATGTTGTCCTCCTTACGAATTTGCGCCCGGTTGGTTACAGAGGAACAAGGGCCGCGCTGCACACCGAACCACGTTAGAATGGCAGGAACGATGCTGATCGATGACCGCTGGAGGCCCGGCCGGGCGCCCGGGCTCTGTTACGCGCTTTCTGTCGTCTTGTGGCTCCTGGCCGCCGCAACCGTTTCCGCCGCGGCGCCCTCCGCCCAGGAGAAATTTCCGCCCTTGCCAGGGGCGGCTGAGCTCGTGGCTCGCAACGACGCGGAACGGCAAGCCGGCGCCGTCATCCTGGAAGACGTGACGGAGGTCTCCGGTCATGTCGAGCTGGACGGAGACGACCCCTGGACACGCAAGCACCGCCGTGTCCGTTATCTCGTGCTCGACGCCAAGGGAGCGGCGCAACTGGCGCAGCACACCTACTTCGGCATGGAGACCGATGCCGTCCTGGAGATCCGCGGCCGCACCATCACTTCCCAAGGACAAGTCTTTCCCTTGGATCCTGACCGTGACGTGCGCAACCTGGACATCAAAGGGCCACGGGGCAAGACCGCGGTCACGGTGCGAACCGTCTTCTTCCCGCACGTCGAGCCGGGAGCGGTGCTGGACCTCGCCTGGACGGTGACCTCCAAGGATTTTCCCTCCTTCCTCCTTGTTCCGCTGCAGGAGGCCTATCCGATCCGGAGACTGCGGGTCAAAAGCCAAGGGTTGCTGCTGAAGTCCAATCTTGGCGCGGCCTTTTTGGGCAGCGGCCCGACAGAGAGTTATTTCTGGGTGCCGTTCTTCGCGGGGCCCGTGCCGGCGCGGGCTCGCGCCCGATTGGACGAAGGACTGAACCTCGAATTGGAGGTTGAGGATCTGCCGGCCGCCGGCAGGGAGCCGTATGCACCTCCGGACGTGCGCGCCGCGCACTACCTCGGCTTGCTGCCCCGTGCTCTCGGCCTGACGGCGAAAAGGAGCGCTCGCGACTGGCATGAGAACCTGATTCTCTTCGGGCCCCCGGGCGCCGTTCCGGAGAATGTGCAGAAAGAGCTGATCGACCGCGAGCTGGCGCCGGCGCAGGCACTCATTCAGTTGAACGGCCTTGCTCTCCAGGATCCTCCGGAGTGGCCCGCGCAACAGGCTCTGCTGGCGGACCATCAGAAAATACTCCAGGGCATCGATGGTCATTTCGACCGCAATTTCCGGCGCTCCCGCCGCGGTGAGGATGAGAAGGACCTGGCGCAGCTCGCGCCGCCGCACCTCGCCTGGCGCGAACGCGCCCGGCGGCTCTACGACCATGCGCGGCGCCGTGTCAGGGTGGACGCTGGCGAGAACGCCGGTTGGAGCCTCGAGGAGATCCTCAAGCAGGGACGAGCCGCGAGCGAGGATCTCACGTTCTATTACCGGATCTTGTTGGAGCGCGCCGGGATCCCCTCCCGGCTGGTTCTGGCGCTGAACCGGAGACTCTCCCCCTATCAGCCGTACCTGAGATTGGAGGCTTTCGGTGCCCGTTTCCTCGTGGAAGTCGGACCGCGGGGTGAAGCGCCCAGCTACTTCTATCTCGGCGACCGCTTCGCGGATTCCTCAACGGTGCCGGACGGCTTTCTCGGCGGCCTCGGCTTCCGGCAACCGGACAAGCCCGGCGGCGACTGGTCGTTGTTCCAGATCCCGCCCGAGCTGCCCGTGCTGGAAACGACCCGCTTGACGTTCTCCTCGCGGCTGCAACCGGATGGCAAGGCAGGCGATCTCTCGCTGGAGACCGCGCTCGAAGGGAATGCCGCCTGGGCATTCCGCTTTCACCTCGCGTTTCGATCGGGAGCAGGGGTCGAGGCCTCCGAACGGCGGAGGCGGCGCCAGGAGGTGATCAGGAATTGGGTCGACGAGTGGGTGAACGTGCCGATTCCGGGCGAGCCGCCGGTGCTCGATCCCGAGCAGCAGGCAGCGGGCCCTTTTTCCTTTGCTCTCACGGTGCCGTGGCAGCCCGATTTGCAGCCGGCCGGCAACCGTCTTCTCATCCCGGCTCTGCCTCGGGCGGACCTCTTCCAGAACGTTTTCCTGGAGGAGACGCGGCAAAGCCCGCTTTGGCTGCCCGGCGGGAACTATGAAGTGATCCTGTCGTGGGAGCTGCCGGCCGGCGCCGAGCTCGCGGCCACTCCGGCGCCGGCGCAAGGCGAGGGACCCGGCGGCCTGGCCTATTCTCTGGAGGTCGTCCCCCAGCCGCCCGCTGGAGAGGGCCGGGCTCGCGTGACCAGCCGGCTGCTGCTGAACCTGCCGCGCTTTCTCCCCCTGGCCGAATACGCGGCGGCGAGGCGGTTCTTCGAGGGCCTGCAACGCGCCGCCGAAACGCGCCTGCTGGTCAAGATGGGAGGCTGACGTGCGCGGCCGATCCACGATCCTGACCGTTTTGCTGGCGGTCGCCCTTTTCGCGGCGGCTTTCACGTCGGCCACGGCTGCGCGGGCCGCGGCGCCGGAATGGGCAAAGCCTTACCTAGGCCAACCCACTCCCGAGGGCGCATTCGTGGGTGACAGCGAGTGGGTGGCTCTGTACTCCGAGATCGAGCTCGCGGTCCGGCCGGCCGGCCGCCTGCAGCGCACCTACCGCCAGGTGCTGGCTCCGGCAGGCGCGAAGGCGCGCAGTCTGGTGCTCTCAGTCGCCTATGACGCGGTTCTCCAGGAGCTGAAGGCGCCGGAGGGGTGGATCAGCGGTCCGCACGGAACCAGACGGCTCAAGCTCGACGAATCCACGATTGACCTGCCGGGCTTGCTTTCCGCCGGCAGCACCAGCCAGCGCCTGATGCTCGCCGGTACGGAGCAGCTCAAACCGGAAGAGCGGGCGATTCTCGAGTGGGAAGTGAGCGACCGCGAACCCTTTCTGGGCGGCGACGTGCTCTGGCCTTTTGATGTCTACCCGGCGGCGCAGCTCGTCGTCCGTGCGGCACCTGCCTTGTCCGCAGGCATTCAGCTGCGGCTCCTCTGGGTGCAGCCCGGGGAGGGAAAGGGAACGGTAGCGCTCCACGAAAAAGAGCTCGTGCTCCACGAGCTGCCGGCCTTGGCCGCCGTGCATGGCGACGACCCGTGGCTGGCGACGCCGCTTGATTCCCTGCCGCACATCGTAATCCGGATCGGGCAGGAAGACGGCCCGCAATGGCCGGCGCTGGCGGCCGAGGCGGCGGCGCTTTTCCGAGACGCTCTCGCCGCCGAGTCCCGCGATGGGTGGGCGCCTGCGGCGGCCGGCTTCACGGCCGGCGGCGGCGCTGCCCAGAAAATGGCCGCTTTCGTGCAGTCGCTCGCCTATCGGGATATCGCCTGGGGTGAGGGAGCGTACCGGCCTGAGCCGCCCGGCGAGACCCTGCGCACCCGCTCCGCGGACTGCAAAGGCAAGGCCTTGTTGCTGCAGGCGCTGCTGAGCGAGGCGGCCGTGCAATCCGTCCCTGTCCTGTGCCAGGCTGACCCCGCTTACCAGGGCGAGCCGATCGTGGCCACCCTGCGTGCCTTCAATCACGTGGTGCTGGCGATCCGCCTGCCGGGAGCCGAAACCTGGCCGGGAGCCCTCGTGGACGGCCCCGGGAAGGATTGGCTGCTTTTCGACCCTACGGATCCGCTGGCCGTGTTCGGCCTGCCGCCCGCCAATCTCGAGGGGAGAGCCTGCCTCTGGCTGGGAGCGCAAGGGAGCGGCCTCTTCCCTGTCCACACGCGGCAACCGGGATGCCGCCGCATCGAGGTGGCGCTCGCCATCGACGTGGCCTGTTCGGGCGAGGCCAGGTTCGGCCTGAAGGCGGTGGGTAACAGCCCGCTTGCCGAGCCCGAGCTCCGCAAAGGGGACGCGAAGCCCTTCCGCCAACATATCCAGCAGGCCTTGGGTCAAGTACTGCCTGGAGCGGGAGTCGAGGAAGCGAGCTTCCACGGTCCCGACCAGCAGAGCCGGAATCCGGCGTGGCTCGAAATCCATGGAACGATCCCTCGGGCACTTCTCGCTTTGGGCGGCGGGCTGTTCACCTTCACCTCGCCAACGGTCCTGGTGGGCCAGGCGTTGGGTGTACCGGCACTTGGCTATAGGCGGGACACGGTCCCGGAAAAAGGCGACGGGCCGATCGCCTGGAAAGCCGAGCCGCGCTTCCAGGGAGAGTCCATTTGCCTGCAAGGAGAGGTCGCCTTGTCCTTGCCTGCCGGATGGTCGGTGGCCGCCTCGCCCGAGCTGCGCCCGATCGGAGCTCCGTGGCTCACGGCGCGCACGACAGGAAGCTCGGAGTGGAAAGTGGCCATGGAAATCCCGCGCGGCCGCTTCGAGGCCGGCACCGAACAACAGCGGCTGGCCGATCTCAATGCCGTGGCGGCGCTGTTTCGCCAGCCCTTCCTTCTGGAGATACCCGATCCGGCCTGCGGCCAATAGAATTGGCGGGCGCGGCGGTGAGGCGGATTCAAGCCAGGAACCGGTCCATCACGTCGAAGTACCTTTCCGGCTGCAGCAGCGCCGTGGCGTGCCCGCTGCCGGAGAAGACGTGCACCTCGGCCCGGGGATACATGGCTTTCATCGCCTCCCGGGCCGGCTCGGGAGTGACCGGGTCGTCGTCGGACATCAGGAGCTGGATCTTCCCGGGCCAGCCGTCCAGGTCGTCGGGACGCAGACGATAGTTGGCCAGGAAGTCCGCCGCCCGGTCGTAGAGGGCTAGGAGCCCATCCCGGGTGACGCTCCCCGCGAGCTCCGCGGTGTAGGCGCGGAACTCGTCCGCTTCCGGCGTGCGGGGGAGGAGCCCGGCCAGCCTCTTCTTGAAGAGCCAGCGCAGCAGCCCCTCCGGCAGCCATGCCATCACCTTGACTCCCCGCTTCAGCGCGCCGACTCGGGACGGGTCGGGGAGAGCGGTGTGGGAGAGGATCAGCCGCTCGGTCCGCTCCGGATGCCGCCGCACGAAGGCTTGCGCCACCATGCCGCCGTAGGAGCCCCCCGAGACCGCGGCCGTCCGGATCCCTTCGTGGTCCAGGATGCCGGCGATGCCGTCCACCAGCTCGGCCATGGTGGAGACCGGCGCGTAGGTCGGCGCGATCACCCGGAAACGGTCCTCGAAGTGGGGGAGGGTGATCCACGTGGAGTCCGCCGCGGCGAGCACGCCGGGAAGCAGCAGCAGCGCCCGCTCTCCCTCCCCGGCCGCGATGTACTCCCACTCCTGACCGCCAATCACGGTGCGCTTCAGTGGGTGCTCCTCGCGGAACTTCCGCACGCGGTCCATCACGGCTTCCTCACCTGGCGGTGGCGGAAGCAGCCGGTCAGGTGGTCGTTGACCATCCCCACCGCCTGCATGAACGCGTAGCAGATGGTCGGCCCCACGAAGTTGAAACCGCGGCGCTTCAGCTCCTTGCTCATGGCCTTGGACTCCGGAGTCTCCGGCGGGATCTCGCCGCGCTCCTTCCAGCGGTTCTGCTTCGGCTTGCCGCCCACGAAGTCCCAGAGAAAGCGGTCGAAGCTTTCGATCTCCAGGAAGGCCTGGGCATTGCGCACCGCGGCGTCGACCTTGGCGCGGTTGCGGATGATCCCCTCGTCCTGGAGGAGCGCGGCCTTCCTGGCCTCTCCGTAGCGCGCGATCCGCTCGGGATCGAAACCGTCGAAGGCGCGGCGGTAGCCCTCGCGGCGGCGCAGGATCGTGATCCAGGAGAGCCCCGCCTGCGCGCCCTCCAGGATCAGCATCTCGAACAACCGGCGGTCGTCGTGCACCGGCACGCCCCATTCCTCGTCGTGATACGCCACGTAGAGGGGATCGTCCCCGGCCCACCAGCAGCGGGTCACTTTTGCCATGGAGCCTCCTTGCTCCCTTTCTACCACGTGTCCCGCTTTGAGCGCTTGAGCGCACACTCAGAGTCAAGCCTTGCTGCAAGTCCGGGAGTGGGGGGGTGAAACGTTTTTTCCTCCGCGGTCACTCTGGGAAGCAATACCCAAGTGAAGGTCGGGGAGTAAACGTCTTTGCCCCCCGTGGGGTCCTTCTCTCGACAACCGTCGTTGGAGCTGGACCGTCTTATCTCATCCTGTGTGGAGGAGCGATGCCCATCCGTCGCCTGTTCGGGTTGTTGGTTTGTGCGCTGTCCCTGTCGTCCACGCCGATTCTGGCCCAGACCGTCTCGTTCGTCGACGGCACCGGCGCCGAGGCGAGCTCCTACCTGGAGGAGACCGAGGCGCGCGTCCGCGTCACGGACTCCGATCCCGCGCCGTTGAATGTCGACACGGTGCAGGTGACCTTGACCGCGGACCTGTCCGGGGACTCGGAGGTGTTGGAGCTGAGGGAGACGGACCGCGACTCGGGAGTGTTCGAGGGGAGGATCAAGCTGGTCCGCGGCGCCACGCCCTCCCAGGCGGGAATCCTGGAGACCGGCTTCAGCGTCGGCCCGCCCGCGGCCTTCGAAACCTTGACGGCAGAGTATGGCGCGGCCACGGACACGGCGGCGATGGCGGCCGCCCGCATCCAGCTCCTGGACGATCACGGCCGGCCGGCCACGGCCTATACCGGAGGCGACTGGGTCAACGTGCGGGTCGAGGACCACGTCCGCGCCGACGACCCCGGGATGCGCGATGTCGTGTCCGTCCAGGTGCGGAACCCGGACATGGGAGACGTCGAGACCGTCCCGCTCACCGAGACCGCGCTGAGGACCGGCGTCTTCGAAGGCCGCATCCGGCATCTCTTCACCAACTCCCCGGCGAGCGACGGCATCGTGGGCGGATACCCCGGCCACCAGATCAGCGCCGGGTACGGCGTGCCCGGCTACGCGGACGACCTGGCGGTCTCGGTGCCGCTGGCAGGCAGCCGCGTCGAGATCCTGGGCGGCGACGGACTATCCACGTCCCTGATACCCGAGTCCTCGCCGCTGCGGCTCCGCGTGATCAACCGCGCGGCGGCGGACTATCCCACCGTCGAAACCGTGGATGTCGTGGCCCACTCCCAGCTCACCGGCGATCAGGAGACGGTCTTCCTCACCGAGACCGGACCGGTCACGGGCATCTTCGAGGGCACGCTCCCGATGACCGTCTTCGGCTCGACGCAGACCGGGGACGGCACGCTGCGCACGGCCGAGGACCTGGGTCCGCCGCACCGCTTCGACGAGGTGTCCGTCTCCTACCAGGACGACTACAACTACTCGGGCATCGTCTGGGCCTCGGCGGCCACCTACGCTTCCGAGACCCGCTTCACGGATGCCGAAGGCAAGGACGTGGAGACCTACGCCGTCGGCTTCCCGGCCTGGGTCCGCGTGGAGGACCACAACTCCAACCAGCCGGCCGTCGTGGACACGATCCAGGCCACGGTGGAGTCCCTGACCGCGGGTGACTCGGAAGGCGTCATCCTGACGGAGACGGGGCAGGACACCGGCGTCTTCGCCGGCTCGATCGCCATCGAGCTTCCGCCGTGGTACGGCAGCACGCAGGGGGACGGCCGTATCCAGGCCGAGGATGACGAGACGCTCCGCGCCCTGCACGGCGACGCCCTGGGAATGACGGCGTCCGGCGACCTCGCCCGCGTCCGCACCTCGCGGCTCCAGTTCGTCGATGAGGAAGGCCGCCCCGTCAGCTCGGTGGTGGAGAACGGCACGGTCCGAGTCCGCCTGGAGTGGCTGGGCTGCCACGGCTTTCCCTATTCGGACAGCGGCTGCTTTGTGGTCCTCACCAGCCGCATCACGGGTGACGAGGAAGTCATCCCGATGACGGAGACCGGGCCTGGCACGGGCGTGTTCCTGGGCGAGATCTTCATGCCCTTCTCGTTCGGATCGTCGTCCAACAACAGCGTGCTGGAGATCTCGAACAGCGGCAGCCCCGAATACCTGGCCGACGAGATCACGGCCACGGCCGGCCCCAACTTCGCGAGAGTGCCGGCCGTGGCCTTCACCCTGCGCTTCATCCACGCCGACGGCAGTGACGCGGCGACGTTCAGCCCCGGCGAGGCCGTGTGGCTGCGCCTCGAGGATCAGGGTGTGGACGATCCCTACGCGCAGCAGACCGAGACCCTGCAGGTCCGGGTGTTCGGGTCTCCCGAGGCCGAGACTGTGCAACTGATCGAAACCGGCACCGAAACGGGCGTCTACGTGGGCTCGCTCCCGCTGCGCTTCAACGCCTCGCCGCCCGTGTCCGACGGCACGCTCGACGTGGAGATCGGAAGCCGGCTCCTGGCGGACTGGACCCATCCCTACGACTCCAGGGAGGCCAGGGACGAGGCCGTCGTGAGCGGGACCGCGCCCACGACGCCGGAGGAGGACTCTCCGGTCACGTTCCGCGACGCCTACGGCAATTCGGCAACCAGCTACGCGGCGGGCACGACCGCCTACGTCCGGGTGGTGGACGGCGAAGCGAACCTGCTTCCGACCCACTACGACTTCGTCCAGGTGACGCTGAGCTCCCCGACCAGCGGCGACAGCGAGACCGTGTACCTGCGGGAGACCACCCGCGACAGCGGGATCTTCGAGGGCTCGGTGGACCTGGATGCGTCCGGCCCGAGCTGGAACGCCGGGCTCTATTGCGTCCAGGGCGAGGAGATCGAGGCGGTCTATGGGGATTTCTCGGATGAGGCGATGATCCGTTACTCATCCGCGACGTTCATCGACGAGGACGGCAAGCCCGCGTTCGAGGTGCTGGAGAACAGCCTGGCTCGCCTGCGGGTCGTCACCTCGTCGCCGACCTCGTCGGTGACCGCGACGGTCAGCAGCAGTCAAGCCGCGGACCAGGTGAGTGTCCTGCTTACGGAGACGTTCCCCGGCAGCCAGGTCTTCGAAGGCACGGTGCAGCTCTCCTTCGTGCCTCCCGGCGGCGGGATGAGCAACAACCTGCTGGAGACGTCCACCGGCGGCGGGCCCGACTACCCGGGCGACGAGCTGACCGTGACCTATCAGGATGCCGAGGGCACGGCGGTCACGATCCCCTCGCGGGTGCAATTCATCGACGGCTACGGCAGGGTGACCGCCACCTTCGCCGTGGGCGAGCGGGTGGGAGTGCGGGTGGAGGATCACAATCTTGACGATCCGCAGTACAAGGAGCAGATCCAGGTGCTGGTGCGCGAGGCCGGCACGGGGGATGCCAACTCGGTCACGCTGATCGAGACCGGCTTCGACACCAACGTCTACGAGGGCAGCATCGCCACCGAGGACGCGCCGGTCACCGGCGGCGACGGCAAGCTCCAGTTGTCGCCCGGCCAGGTGATCGAGGCGGAGCGGCTGAACCAGCACACGCCCCATCCGACCGTGGCCCAGGCCACGATGGCCGGCGCCTCGGTGGTCTTCGTCGATGCCGAGGGCAAGCCCGCGGATCTCTACTTCGAGAGAACCCGCGCCTACGTGCGGGTTTCCGATACGTTCGCCTCCAGCTCCATCACCGTGACGCTGCAAACCTTCCTCGGGCTCGACAGCGAGTCCCTGAGCCTGACCGAGACGGGGCCGTCCACGGGCGTGTTCGAGGGTTCGATTCCCCTGTCGACGGGCGGCGGCGGTTCCGGCCACCAGAACAACGGCTACCTGGAGACCAGCCAGTACGGCGGCCCGCCGGCCGAATACGACACCCTGACGGCGAGCTACCAGTCGGTTTCCGGGACCGTGTCCGGCACCGCGGGCATGATCGGCTCGCGCACCTGGTTCATCGACGCCTACGGCAACGAGACGGACGGCTATGTCGCGGGCACCTCGGCGTACATGCGGGTGGAGGACCACGTCGCCGGCTCGATGCCGGGCTACTACGACTACGCGCAGGTGACCGTGAGCGCGCCGATGACCGGCGACAGCGAGACCGCGTACCTGCGGGAGACCACCCGCGACAGCGGCGTCTTCGAGGGCGCGTTGAGCCTAGGCACGGGTACCGCCTCCTCCGGTGACGGCCGGCTCCAGGCCATGACCGGCGAGGAGATCGAGGTGGTCTACGAGGAGCAGGCCGGCAATGGCGGCTCCTCGGACGAGGCGATGATCCGCTACTCGTCCGCGGAGTTCATCGACGAGTCCGGCGAGCCCACGGGCGAGGTGCTGGAGAACGGCGTGGCCCGTCTGCGGGTCGTCAGCGCTTCTGCGAGCTCGACGGTCGACGCGTCGGTCACCAGCAGCCGCGGCGCGGACCAGGTGACCGTCACGCTGGCGCAGACGTTCCCCGGCAGCCAGATCTACGAAGGCACGGTGCAGCTCTCCTTCGTGCCGCCGGGCGGCGGCATGGGCAACAGCCTGCTGGAGACCTCCACCAGCGGCTCGCCCGACTACCTGGGCGACGACCTGACCGTGATGTACCAGGACGGCGTGGGCCAGGCCGTCACCATCCCCTCGCGGGTGCGGTTCATCGACGGCTACGGCCGGGTGACGACCACCTTTGCGGTGGGCGAGCGCGTGGGAATGCGGGTGGAGGATCACAATCTCGACGATCCGCAGTACAAGGAGCAGATCCAGGTGCTCGTGCACGAGGTCGGATCGGGAGACGCCAACTCGGTCACGCTGATCGAGACCGGCTTCGACACCAACGTCTACGAGGGGAGCATCGCCACCGAGGACGGGCCGGTTGTTTACGATGACGGCAAGCTGCAGCTGGCGCCCGGCCGGGTGATCCAGGCGGAGCGCCTGAATCAGCACACGCCGTATCCGACCGTGGCCCGGGCCACGATGTCGGGCGCCTCGGTGCTCTTCGTCGACGCCGAGGGCCGGCCCGCCGAGCTGTACTACGAGGGGACCCGGGCCTACGTGCGGGTTTCCGACACCTTTGCCGCCAACTCCATCACGGTGACGCTGCAGACCTCCTTCGGCCTCGACAGCGAATCCCTGACCCTGGCCGAAACGGGCTCGTCCACGGGCGTGTTCGAAGGCTCGATCCCCCTGTTGGCGGGCGGTTCTTCCAATCAGAACAACGGCTACCTGGAGACCAGCCGGTACGGCGGCCCGCCGGTCGAATACGACACCCTGACGGCGAGCTACCAGTCGGTCTCCGGGACCGTGTCCGGCACCGCGGGCATCACCGGCTCGCGCACCTGGTTCATCGACGCCTACGGCAACGAGACGGACAGCTATACCGCGGGCACCACGGCCTACGTGCGGGTGGAGGATCACGTCAGCGGTTCGAATCCGGCCTACTACGACTACGCGCAGGTGACGCTGACCGCCCCGATGACCGGGGACAGCGAGACCACCTATCTGCGGGAGACCACGCGCGACAGCGGCATCTTCGAAGGCCCGGTGAGCCTGGTCACCGGCACCGCCTCCTCCGGCGACGGCAGGCTCCAGGCCATGACCGGCGAGGAGATCGAGGTGGTCCACGAGGAGCAGGGCGGCAACGGCGGCTCCTCGGACACGGCGATGATCCGCTATTCGTCCGCGGAGTTCATCGACGAGGCCGGCGAGCCCACGGGCGAGGTGCTGGAGAACGGCGTCGCCCGTCTCCGGGTCACCAGCACGTCTCCGGGCTCGACGGTCGACGCGTCGGTCACCAGCAGCCGCGCCGCGGACCAGGTGACCGTCACGCTGACGGAGACGTTCCCCGGCAGCAAGGTCTACGAAGGCTCGGTGCAGCTCTCCTTCGTGCCTCCGGGAGGCGGCATGGGCAACAGCCTGCTGGAGACCTCCACCAGCGGCTCGCCCGATTATCTCGGCGACGAGCTGGCCGTGACGTACCAGGACGGCTTAGGCAGAGCCGTGACCATCCCCTCGCGGGTACGGTTCATCGATAGCTACGGCCGGGTGACCACCACCTTCGCGGTGGGCGAGCGGGTGGGAGTGCGGGTAGAGGATCACAACCTCGACGATCCGCAGTACAAGGAGCAGATCCAGGTGGTCGTGCGCGAGGTCGGACCGGGAGACGCCAACTCGGTCACGCTGATCGAGACCGGCTACGACACCAACGTCTACGAGGGGAGCATCGCCACCGAGGACGGGCCGGTTGCTTACGATGACGGCAAGCTGCAGTTGGCGCCGGGCCGGGTGATCGAAGCGGAGCGCCTGAACCAGCACACGCCCTATCCGACCAGGACCCGGGCCACGATGGCAGGCGCCTCGGTTCTCTTCATCGATGCCCAGGGCCAGCCGGCCGAGCTGTACTACGAGGGGACGCGGGCCTACGTGCGCGTTTCCGACACCTTCGCCGCCAACTCCATCACCGTCACGCTGCAGACCTTCTTCGGCCTCGACAGCGAGTCCCTGACTCTGACCGAGACGGGTCCGTCCACGGGCGTGTTCGAGGGCTCGATCCAGCTGGGCCTGAATTCCGCCGCTCAGAACAACGGCGTCCTGGAAACAGCCCAGTACGGCGGCCCGCCGACCGAATTCGACGTCCTGACGGCGACCTATCAATCCATCGCCGGAACGGTCTCCGGCACCGTGGGCACCCTCGGCTCGCGCACGTGGTTCGTCGACGCCTACGGCAACGAGACCGACAGCTACACCGCGGGCACCACGGCCTACGTGCGGGTGGAGGACCACGTCAACGGATCGAATCCGGCCTACTACGACTATGCGCAGGTGAACCTCACCGCTCCGACGACCGGGGACAGCGAGACCACGTACCTGCGGGAGACCACCCGCGACAGCGGCATCTTCGAAGGCCCGGTGAGCCTGGGCACGGGCACCGCCTCCTCCGGCGACGGCAGGCTCCAGTCCGCGCCGGGCGAAGAGATCCAGGTGGTCCACGGCCATCCGATCGGCTACGGCTGCTCCTCGGACAAGGCAACGATCCGCTACTCGTTCGCGGAGTTCATCGACGAGGCCGGCGAGCCCACGGGCGAGGTGCTCGAGAACGGCGTCGCCCGCCTCCGTGTCACCAGCGCGTCTCCGGGCTCCACCGTCGACGCGTCGGTCACCAGCAGCCGCGCCGCGGACCAGGTGACCGTCACGCTGACGGAGACGTTCCCCGGCAGCAAGGTCTACGAAGGCTCGGTGCAGCTCTCGTTCGTGCCGCCGGGCGGCGGCATGGGCAACAGCCTGCTGAAAACCTCCACCAGCGGCTCGCCCGACTATCTGGGCGACGAGCTGACCGTGACGTATCAGGACGGCGTGGGTAGAGCCGTCACCATCCCCTCGCGGGTACGGTTCATCGACGGCTACGGCAGGGTGACCACCACCTTCGCGGTGGGCGAGCAGGTGGGCGTGCGGGTGGAGGACCACAACCTCGACGATCCGCAGTACAAGGAGCAGATCCAGGTGGTCGTGCGTAAGGTCGGGCAGGGGGACGCCAACTCGGTCACGCTGATCGAGACCGGCTTCGACACCAACGTTTACGAGGGGAGCATCGCCACCGAAGACGCGCCGGTGGCTTTCGACGACGGCAAGCTGCAGTTGGCGCCGGGCCAGGTGATCGAGGCGGAGCGCCTGAACCAGCACACGCCCAATCCGACCAGGACTCGGGCCACGATGGTGGGCGCTTCGGTGCTCTTCATCGATGCCCAGGGCCAGCCCGCCGAGCTGTACTACGAGGGGACGCGGGCCTACGTGCGCGTTTCCGACACCTTCGCGGCCAACTCCATCACCGTCACGCTGCACACCTTCTTCGGCCTCGACAGCGAGTCCGTGAGCCTGACCGAGACGGGTCCGTCCACGGGCGTGTTCGAAGGCTCGATCCCATTGGGCCTGAATTCCGCCGCTCAGAACAACGGCGTCCTGGAGACCGCCCAGTACATCGGCCCGCCGACCGAATTCGACATCCTGACGGCGAGCTATCAGTCGGTCATGGGAACGGTCTCTGACACCGTGGGCACCCTCGGCTCGCGCACGTGGTTCATCGACGCCTACGGCAACGAGACCGACAGCTACACCGCGGGCACCACGGCCTACGTGAGGGTGGAGGATCACGTCAACGGATCGAATCCGGCCTACTACGACTATGCGCAGGTGAACCTCACCGCTCCGACGACCGGGGACACCGAGACCACGTATCTGCGCGAGACCACCCGCGACAGCGGCATCTTCGAAGGCCCGGTGAGCCTGGGCACGGGCACCGCCTCCTCCGCCGACGGCAGGCTCCAGTCCGCGCCGGGCGAAGAGATCCAGGTGGCCCACAGCAGTCCGGGCGGCGGCTACTCCTCGGACAAGGCGGTGATCCGCTACTCGTTCGCGGAGTTCATCGACGAGGCCGGCGAGCCCACGGGCGAGGTGCTGGAGAACGGCATCGCCCGCTTGCGCGTCACCAGCGCCTCTCCGGGCTCGACGGTCGACGTGTCGGTCACCAGCAGCCGCGCCGCGGACCAGGTGACTGCTACGCTGGCGGAGACGTTCCCCGGCAGCAAGGTCTACGAAGGCTCGGTGCAGCTCTCCTTCGTGCCTCCGGGCGGCGGCATGGGCAACAGCCTGCTGGAGACCTCCACCAGCGGCTCGCCCGACTATCTCGGCGACGAGCTGACCGTGACGTACCAGGACGGCGTCGGCCATGCCGTCACCATCCCCTCACGGGTGCGGTTCATCGACAGCTACGGCAGAGTGACCACCACCTTCGCGGTGGGCGAGCAGGTGGGCGTGCGAGTGGAGGACCACAACCTCGACGATCCGCAGTACAAGGAGCAGATCCAGGTGCTGGTGCGCGAGGTCGGGCAGGGGGATGCCAACTCGGTCACCCTGATCGAGACCGGCTACGACACCAACGTCTATGAGGGAAGCATCGCCACCGAGGACGCGCCGGTGGCCGGCGGCGACGGCAAGCTCCAGTTGATGCCGGGCCGGGTGATCGAGGCGGAGCGCCTGAATCAGCACACGCCCAATCCGACCAGGACCCGGGCCACGATGTCGGGCGCTTCGGTGCTCTTCATCGATGCCCAGGGCCAGCCCGCCGAGCTGTACTACGAGGGGACCCGGGCCTACGTGCGGGTCTCCGACACCTTCGCCGCCAACTCCATCACCGTGACGCTGCACACCATCTTCGGCCTCGACAGCGAATCCCTGACTCTGACCGAGACGGGTCCGTCCACGGGCGTGTTCGAGGGCTCGATACCGCTGAGCCTGAATTCCGCCACTCAGAACAATGGCATCCTGGAGACCGCCCAGGACGGCGGCCCGCCGACCGAGTTCGATACCCTGACGGCGACCTATCAATCCATCGCCGGCACGGTCTCCGACATCGCGGGCACCCTCGGCTCGCGCACCTGGTTCGTCGACGCCTACGGCAACCTCGCGGACAGCTACACCGCGGGCACCACGGCGCATGTGCGGGTGGAGGACCACGTCGCCGGTGGAAATCCGGCCTACTACGACTACGCGCAGGTGACCCTGTACTCTCTGGCGACCGGGGACACCGAGTCCCTGTACCTGATGGAAACCACCCGTGACAGCGGCATCTTCGAAGGCGCGATGAGCCTGGGCACGGACATCGGCCCCTCCGGCGACGGCAGGCTCCAGTCCGCGCCGGGTGAAGAGATCGAGGCGGTCTATCACGAGCCGGCCGCCTATGGCATCTCCTCGGACAAGGCGGTCATCCGCTACTCGTCCGCCGAGTTCATCGACGAGGCCGGCGAGCCTACGGGCGAGATCCTGGAGAACGGCGTGGCCCGCCTGCGCGTCGCCAGCGCGTCGCCGGGCTCCTCGGTCGACGTGTCCGTCACCAGCAGCCGCGCCGCGGACCAGGTGACCGTCACGCTGTTCGAGACGTTCCCCGGCAGCAAGGTCTACCACGGCTCGGTGCAGCTCTCCTTCGTGCCTCCGGGCGGCGGCACGGGCAACAGCCTGCTGGAGACCTCCACCAGCGGCTCGCCCGATTATCTCGGCGACGAGCTGACCCTCACGTACCAGGACGGCGCCGGCCATGCCGTCACCATCCCCTCGCGGGTGCAGTTCGTCGACGGCTACGGCCAGGTGGTCACTACCTTCGCCGTGGGCGAGCGGGTGGGAGTGCGGGTGGAGGACCACAACCTCGACGATCCGCAGTTCAAGGAGCAGATCCAAGTGCTCGTGCGGGCCGTCGGGCAGGGGGACGCCAACTCGGTCACCCTGATCGAGACCGGCTATGACACCAACGTCTACGAGGGGAGCATCGAGACCGAGGACGCGGCGGTGGCCTCCGGCGACGGCAAGCTCCAGTTGACGCCGGGCCAGATGATCGAGGCGGAGCGCCTGAACCAGCACACGCCCAATGCGACCGTGGCCCGGGCCACGATGTCGGGCGGCTCGGTGGTCTTCATCGATACCGAGGGCCGGCCCGCGGAGACGTTCTTCGAGAGCACCCCGGCCTACGTTCGGGTCTCCGACACCTTCGCCGACTCCAGCCCCTCGGCCGACCAGATCACCGTGACGGTGGAATCCTTCCTGGCGGGCGACAGCGAATCCCTGACGCTGACCGAGACGGGTCCGTCCACGGGAGTCTTCGAGGGCTCGATCCAGACGGCGCCCGGTTCCGCCAACTCGCTCAACGGCGTGCTGGAAACCGGCTGGATCTCCTTCCCGCCGGAGTACGACACCCTGACGGCAAGATACGCGTCGGCCACCGGCACGGTATCCGACACCGTGGGCATGATCGGCTCGCGCACCGGGTTCACCGATCTCCAGCGCAATCCCACGGACAGCTACGCCGCGGGCTCGACGGCCTACTTCCAGGTGGAGGACCACACCGCCTCCGGCATCGCCCAGTTGACCCTGCGCTCCCTGACCACGGGAGACGTCGAGACCGTTTCGGTTTACGAGGGCACCAGCGGGCTCTTCAACGGTTCCATGATGCTCGAGAGGACGGCGACTCCGGTGCCCGGTGACGGCAAGCTGCAGTCCATGCCGGGTGAAGAGATCGAGGCGGAGCACACCGAAGTGAATGGCCAGGGCCGATCCGTCGACCGGGCGGAGATCCGCGAGGCCGAGGCCATCATCTTCGAGGCCGGCCAGGCCGTGTACGGCCAGGTGCTCGAGAACGGCGTGGCCAGGATCCGGATCGTCACAACCACTCCGAGCCCGGGGGGCACCGTGATCGTCCGGAGCCTCTACGGCAGCGACGAGGAGACCGTCTCGGTCTCGCACACCATCGACAACTTCTTCGAGGGCACGATCCAGCTCTCCTTCGTGCCGCCGGGCGGAGGGAATCCGGGCAACGGAACGCTCGAGACCTCCAACAGCGGCTCGCCCGAGTACTTGCCGGACGAGCTCACCGTCACCTACCTGGACGCCGAGGGCCACGCGGTCACTGTGCCCTCGCGGATCACGTTCCACGCCTATGCGGAGAACTGGCCGGTCACGGAGTACGCCGTGGGGGCCGACATCCGGGTCCGGGTGCAAGACCGGAACGCCAACGATCCGTCCCAGGTGGACACCACGTGGGCCCTGGCGACCGCGCCGGGAGACTCCGAGGGCATCGCCCTTACCGAGACCGGCGCCGACACCGGCATCTTCGAAGGCACGCTGCCGAGCTCCGGCAGTCCCGGCAATCTGCAGGACGGCACTCTCACGGCCGGTCCGGGTACCGTGGCCTTGGCGGAGCACCTGAACCTGCACACGCCGAACCCGACCACGGCGCAGGTCGCCTTCAACGGCAACTTCGCTCCGCTGGCCGTGGACGACGCGGCCCAGACGGAAGAGGAACAGCCGGTGACGATCGACGTGCTGGCCAACGACAGCGACCCCGATCAGGAGGCGCTCACCGTTGGCTGGCCCACGCAGGCTGCCCACGGGATGGTCTCCGTGATAACCGAGGGGATCGTCTACACGCCCGAGGCAGGGTTCATCGGCACCGACAGCTTCACCTACGTCGCGAGCGACCCGCGCGGCGGCGAGTCGCGGGCCACGGTGACCGTGACCGTGATCCAGGGCAACGAGCCGCCGGCCGCGCTCTTCGACCTGGCGAGCACGCAGGAGGACCAGGCGGTCAACATCGACGTCCTGGCGAACGACAGCGACCCGGACGGCGATCCCCTGGCGGTGGTGGCCATCTCTGTACAACCGATGTCCGGCCAGGCCACGATCGAGCCGGACAACACGATCACGTACACCCCGAACCCGAACTTCAACGGGAGCGACGGCTTCCAGTACGAGATCGAGGACCCGGACGGGGAGACCGCCACCGGCGCGGTGACCGTGTTCATCACGCCGGTCAACGACCCGCCGGTCGCCAATGACGACGCGGCCACGGTTGCCGAGGATTCCTCTGTGACCGTGACCGTGCGGACGAACGACACCGACCCCGAGAACGACGCGCTCGACGTGACCGCGGTCACCCAGGGCACGAACGGCGCCGTCGTCCTCAACGCCAACGACACCGTGCTCTACACGCCGGCCGCCAACTTCCACGGCGCCGACTCGTTCACCTACACGGTGAGTGACGGTACTGGCGGGGTTGGCGGGACCGACACGGCGACGGTGAACGTCACCGTGACCCCGGCCAATGACCCGCCCGTCGCCGTCGACGACACCGCGACGACGGATGAGGACACGGCCGTCACGGTCGCGGTGCTCGCGAACGACACCGACCCCGACAACGACACGCTCGACGTCGTCTACACCACGGGCGTCACGAACGGCGCCGCGGTCGTCAACGCCAACGAGACCGTCACCTTCACGCCGACCGCGGGCTTCCACGGCACTGTCACCTTCGACTACTCCGTGACGGACGGCAACGGCGGCTCGGACCTGGGAACGGTGACCATCACCGTGAATCCGGTCAACGACCCGCCGGTCGCCAATGACGATGCCGCCACCACCGACGAGGATTCTTCGGTCACGGTCAACGTGCTCGACAACGACACCGACCCGGAGAACGACACGCTCGAAGTGACTGCGGTAACGCAAGGCGCCCACGGCACGGTGACCCTCGACCCTGTCACCTACACGCCGGCCGCCAACTTCCACGGCGCTGACTCGTTCACCTACACGGTGAGCGACGGTACTGGCGGGGTTGGTGGGACTGACACGGCTACCGTCAACGTAACCATCAATGAGACCAACGACGCGCCGATTGCCAATGACGACACGGCCACGGTTGCCGAGGATTCCTCGGTCACCGTGAACGTGCTCGGCAACGACAGCGACGCCGATAACGACACCCTTAACGTGACAGCAGTGACGCAGGGAACCAACGGCTCCGTGACACTCAACCCGGTCACCTACACGCCGAACGCCAACTTCCATGGCACGGATTCGTTCACCTACACGGTCAGCGATGGCAACGGCGGCACCGATACGGCTACCGTCAATATAACCATTAGCCCCATCAATGATCCCCCGGTCGCCAACGATGACACGGCTTCCGTGGTCGAGGACGACTCCGTAACGGTCAACGTCCTAGGCAACGACAGCGACGCGGACAACGACACCCTCACGGTGACCGCGGTCACCCAAGGCGCCCACGGCACGGTGACGCTCAACCCGGTCACCTACACGCCGAGCCCGAACTTCTTCGGCACCGACTCGTTTACCTATACGATCGCCGACGGCAACGGGGGAATGGATACAGCCACCGTGACCGTGACGATCGCACCGTCCAACGACAACCTCACCGCGAACGATGACAGCGCGACCGTGGCCGAGGATGGCTCGGTGACAGTCACCGTGCTGGGCAACGACAGCGATCCGGAGAACGACGTGCTGAGCGTCCAATCCGTGACGCAGGGCACGAACGGCTCCGTCGCGATCGTCGGAAGCCAGGTGACCTACACGCCGAACGCAAACTTCCACGGCGCCGATTCGTTCACCTACACCGCGAGCGACGGCAACGGCGGCACCGATTCGGCTACCGTGACGATCACCGTCACCCCAGTCAACGACGCCCCGGTCGCGGGCGACGACACCGCCTCTGTGGTCGAGGACGGCTCCGTGGCCATCACCGTCCTGGGCAACGACGCCGATGTCGACGACGATCTCCTATCCGTGACCTCCGTCACCCAGGGCACCCACGGAACCGTCGTGATCAATGGGGACGACACCGTGACCTACACCCCAGCGGCCGACTACAACGGTTCCGACTCGTTCACCTACACCGTCAGCGACGGTGAAAGCGACGACACCGCGACCGTCACCGTGACGGTGGGCGCCGCCAATGACGCTCCGATCGCGAGCAACGACTCCGCTTCGACTTCGGAAGACAACCCGGTGACAGTCACCGTCCTGGGCAACGACACCGATCCGGAGAACGACACTCTGAGCGTGGCCTCGGTCACCCAGGGAACCAACGGCGCCGTCGTGATCAATGCGAACAACACCGTGACCTACACGCCGGCCGCGAACTTCCACGGCGCCGACTCGTTCACCTACACCGCGAGCGACAGCAACGGCGGCACCGACACCGCCACGGTGACGGTCACGATCTCTTCGGTCAACGACGCGCCCGTGGCCAATGACGATCCGGCCTCGGTCGCGGAGGACGGCTCGGTGACTGTCGCCGTGCTCGCCAACGACACCGACGCGGACAACGACACGCTCACCGTAACCGCCAGGACCCAGGGGGCTCACGGCACAGTGACGCTCAACCCAGTGACCTACACCCCGGCGGCCAACTACAACGGTCCCGACACCTTTACCTACACGATTTCGGACGGCCACGGCGGCACCGACACGGCTACCGTGAACGTGACCGTGGGCGCCGCCAACGACGCGCCGGTCGCCAACAACGACACTGCGACCGTCGCGGAGGACGGCTCGGTGACTGTCGCCGTGCTCACGAACGACACCGACCTCGACAATGACACGCTCACCGTGACCGCCAGGACCCAGGGGGCTCACGGCACGGTGACGCTCAACCCAGTGACCTACACGCCGGCGGCCAACTACAACGGCCCTGACACCTTCACCTACACGATCTCCGACGGAGCAGGCGGCACCGCCACCGCGACCGTCAACGTCACCGTGACCGCGGTCAACGACGCCCCGGTCGCGGTGAACGACTCGGCCACTACCCTGGCGGAGACGCCCGTCATGGTCCTGGTCCGGACCAACGACACCGACGTCGAGGGCAACACGCTGACGGTCACCGCCTTCACCCAGGGCGCGCACGGCTCGGTCGCCATCAACGCCGGCCAGAGCGTGACCTACACCCCGGCCACGGCCTGGGTCGGTCCCGACACCTTCACCTACACGATCTCCGACGGCGCGGGCGGCACTGCCACCGCGACCGTGAACATCACCGTGCAGGCTCCGCCGCGGGTGAGCACGAACATCCAGGTCCTCTACGCCTTCAACGAGGGCAGCGGCACGACCGTCAACGACACCTCGGGAGTCGGCACGCCGCTCAACCTCACGGTCGCCAGCGCCTCCGCGGTCACCTGGCTGCCGGGCGCGCTGTCGATCAACTCGAACACGCTGGTGCAATCCGCGGGCACGGCGACCAAGGTGATCAACGCCAGCAAGGCGAGCAACGAGGTCACGGTCGAAGCCTGGGTCGATCCGCTCAATCTGACCCAGACCGGGCCGGCTGCGATCGTGACCATGAGCCAGAACCAGAACAAGAGAGACGTAACCCTCGGGCAGAGCGGCACCGCCTATAACGGCCAGCTCCAAACCTCGACCACCGGCCAGGCCGGCACCGAGCACAGCGCCAACAATGTGGCGACGACCAACCTGACCCACGTGGTCTACACGCGCTCCAGCACCGGGGCCGTGCGGATCTACGTGAACGGCACCCTGGTGACGAGCGCCACCCTGACCGGCAACCTCTCGGCCTGGGCCAACTACAACCTGGCCCTGGGCGGGGAGCTCTCGGGCACGCGCTACTGGCGAGGCGAGCTGCACCTGGTGGCGATCTACAGCCGGGCGCTCACGAGCACCGAAGTCAGGCAGAACTGGTTGGCGGGGGCGAACTAGAGGAAGGCTCAGGAACCGCCGTTGTCCCGCTCGGCGTGGGTGAAGGAGGCTGCCGAGCCTCGGGGGAAGAGCAGGGCAACGGCGATGCTGAGAGCGCAGATCACGGCCAGCACCACGTAGACCGACTGCAGAGCATGAAGCAGGGCGGTTCCCAGCGTGGCCAGCGTCTCCGGCGTCGCCGTGGCACGCAGGGCCGGATCGAGCGCCGTGTTCGGATCGATTCCGGCGCCCTCCTGCGCCAGACGCACGCCGAAGAGCGCGCCGAGCGCGGCGACCACGATCGCCCCTCCGATCGAGCGGAAGAACTGCACCGAGCTCGTCGCCACGCCGCGCAGGTTCCAGGGCACCGCGTTCTGCACCGCCAGCAGGTAGGGCATCGAGTTGAAACCCAACCCCATTCCGATGATCAGCATGCTCGCCATGATCTCGAGGCGGGTAGTGTCCGCGTCGACGAGCGCCAGCATCACGCCCCCGGTGAGCAGCATCAGGCTCCCTGCGATCGCGAACGAACGGTAGCCGAACCGCATCATGTACTTGCCGACCACCGTGCTCGCGAGGGGCCAGCCGATCAGGATCGGAGTGAGCACCGTGCCCGCGTCCATGGCCGTGCCGCCGAGCACTCCCTGGGCGAAGACCGGCACGTAGGCGGTGATGGAGAAGAGCAGCGCGCCCAGGATGACGTTGCCGGCGCTCGACACGGCGATCAGCCGGTCGCGGAACAGGCTCAGGGGAAGCATCGGCTCGGGCGCGCGCATCTCCTGCCAGAAGAAAACTGCGATCGATACGATGGAGCCGGCGAACACCGCCAGAGTGCGCGGATCGCCCCAGCCCCAGATGCTCGGCCCCTCGATCAGCCCCACCAGCAGCAGCGTGACGCCGGCGGTGAGGCTCACCGTGCCCAGGATGTCCAGCTTGTGCTCGCTGCGTTGGGGCTCTTCCCGCAGGTAGCGCTGCACCATCAGCGCCGAGGCGATTCCGAAGGGCACGTTCAGATAGAAGATCCAGCGCCAGGAGAACGCGTCCGTGATCCAGCCGCCGAGCAGCGGGCCGACCAGGCTGGCGATCGCCCAGACGGCCGAGAACAGCCCCTGCATCTTCGCCCGCTCCTCCAGGGTGTAGATGTCGCCCGAGACCGTGATCGCCACCGGCGTGACCCCGCCCGCGCCGATGCCCTGAATGAACCGGAAGACGATGAGCTGCTCCAGGGATTGTGACACGCCCGAGAGCGCCGAGCCGATCAGGAAAATCGCCACGGCCACGTGATAGATCCGCCGCCGGCCGAAGAGGTCGGCGAGCTTGCCGTAGAGCGGCACGGTCGTGGTCGAGGCCAGGAGATAGGCTGAGAACACCCAGCTATAACGGGCCACGCCGCCCATCTCGCCGACTGCGGTCGGCACGGCGGCGGCCACCGCGGTCGCCTCCAGGGCGGCCAGGAACATTCCCAGGAGGATGGCGGCGGTGAGGAGCTGGCGGTCGCGTCCGGGCTGCATAAGGGGTGCATCCTAGGCTGTGCTAGCTTAGAGAGCAACTCCACCAACTCCAAAAGGAGGAGGGGCCATGCCACTCAAGCCGGTCGTCTTCATCCCGGGCTTCATCGCCAGCCAGATCATCCAGAAGTCCAAGAACCGGGTGATCTTCCCGCCGTCCATCGGCGACCTGTTGGACAGCGACAAGAAGAAACGGCTGGTCCGCCTGCTCTCCGGGCCGGACGAGCCGCCGGGCGACATCGTCGCGGGCGAGCCGATCCGCGGCATCCTGAACATCTCCAAGCAGGCCGAGTCGCTCTACGACATCCTGCGGACCTACAACTACTCGACCGCCGAGCCGGACCAGTTCTTCGCGCCCGTGGGCTGGGACTGGCGGCTCGCCGTCGACCATCACCTCGTGCTGGAGGCCTCGTCGGCCGCGATCCGCCGCCTGGCGGACGCGAACGGTTCCAAGGTCGTCGTCTTCATCCACTCGACGGGCGGCCTCGTCTTCCGCCGCCTGCTCGAGCTGCGGCCCGACCTCGCGGAGCGGATCGAGCACGTCTTCGCGTTCGGCATCCCCTGGGCGGGCGCGCCCAAGTCGGTGCGCTTCCTGGCCAAGGGGGAGAAGTTCGGGTTCCTGACCGCGAGCCTTTCGGCGACGGAAGTGCGCGAGGTCATGAGCCACTCCCAGTCCGCCTACGACCTCTTTCCGCCCGACCCGGCCAAGACGGACCTGACGAGCGCCTCGGGCAAGCGCCTGAATCTGTTCATCAATAAATCAGGCAAGCAGGTCGGCCCGCTCGTGGACCTCTCCTGGATCCCGTCCGGTCCGTCCAAGGACTACATGCGCGTGATGGCCAGCGACGCGGACGCCCGCCTGGGCCGCCGCGCGAGCGAATCGGCCATGCCGCCGGTGACCAACGTGGTGGGCTGGGGGGTGGAGACCGACACGCAGTGTGTGATCGACGGCGACGGGAAGATTGAGATCGTGACCAGCGACGAGGGCGACAACACGGTGCCGACCGTCTCGGCCGCCTGGCTGAGGGGAACCGGAGTGCGGACCTTCTTCCTCCCGGTCGGCGTCTATCCCACCTCGGGAGTCCCCAGCCGGCATTCGAGGATCTGGGACTCGCCGCCGACCAAGGAGCTCTTCGACCAGGTGCTCCTCGGCAAGGCCCCCGAGCCCTGGGTCTGCGCCGCCGCCGACAACGACCAGTCCCTCGACCGCCGGAGCGACGTGACCATCCGCATCGCCGCCCAGGACGAGCAGGGCAGGCCGCTCCCCGACGCCCGAGCCACCTTCCGCAACGTGACCGGCCGGGCGCCGGTCGATCTCAAGGGCGCTCCCCGGGTGAATGTCGTGGTGAAGAGGACCGGCCTCAGGCCGAACGCCGCCCCGGACCTTTGCCGTTTCGTGATCGAGGTGACCTGGGGTGACGGGGGGCCGGCCCGGAGACGGGAGATTCCGGTGGTGGTGCGGGTGTGAGTGCGGCAGCGACTCGCTCGGGGGAGAGGCGCTCGGGGAGGTCGGTGAGGTCGTACAGGGCCCAGCCGTCGCCGAAGCGGACCCATTCAAGAGCTTCAGGGGGACCGGAGACGTAGCCGTCGGGGGTAGTGGCGAGGCCAAAGCCGCCCACGTGGTAGAGCCGGGCAAGAGGATGGGGGGGATCGGCTTCGAGGTCCCAGATCTCGCTGAAATCGGAAGCGGAGGCGATCGCAAGCCACCGTCCATCCGGGTGCCACGCGAGCGACCTGGGTCCGTAGCCGACTTCGAGCACTCCCAGTGCTTCTCCTGAAACCGCGTCCCAGACCTGGACCGTGCGGTCGTAGGAGCCCGAGGCGAGCCGCCGCCCGTCCGGCGACCAGGCCACGGTTAAGACGAAATTACCGTGCCCTTCGAGGGAGTTGAGGGCTCGGCCGCTCACCGCGTCCCAGACCTTGACCGTGAGGTCGTCGGACCCCGAGGCGAGCCGCTTCCCGTCCGGTGACCAAGCCACGGAGTTGACCATTTTGCTGTGCCCTTCGAGTGAGTTGAGGGCTCGGCCGCTCACCGCGTCCCAGACCTTGACCGTGCTGTCTTCGGACCCCGAGGCGAGCCGCCGCCCGTCCGGCGACCACGCCACGGAGAAGACCCTGTCACCGTGTCCTTCGAGTGAGTTGAGGGCTCGGCCGCTCTCCGTGTCCCAGACCTTGACCGTGCTGTCTTCGGACCCCGAGGCGAGCCGCCGCCCGTCCGGCGACCAGGCCACGGATTTGACCGAGCTCCCGTGCCCTTCGAGGGAGTTGATCGCTCGGCCGCTCTCCGCATCCCAGACCTTGACCGTGCTGTCGTAGGACCCCGAGGCGAGCCGCCGCCCGTCCGGCGACCACGCCACGGAGTTGACCGAGCTCCCGTGTCCTTCAAGGGAGTTGAGGGCTCGACCGTTCTCCGCGTCCCAGACCTTGACCGTGCTGTCTTCGGACCCCGAGGCGAGCCGCCGCCCGTCCGGCGACCACGCCACGGAGCTGACCGAGCTCCCGTGCCCTTCGAGGGAGTTGATCGCTCGCCCGCTCTCTGCGTCCCAGAGGGTGACCGTTCCATCGGAGGAGCCGGTCGCCACGCAGCGCCCATCGGGACTCCAGGCGACACTGTTGATGGCACCGGAATGCCCCGCCAGCAGGCGCAGACCGAGGCTTCGGGGCTCGACGCACCCTGCGGTACCCGGGAGCGCAAGGCCGGCGACACCCCTTGCCTCGAACAGGCCCGTGCCGATCATCCGGGCGCCCTCCAGGTCGGCGTGCACGAGGTCCACCCGGGTCAGCCTCGCGAAGCTCAGATCGGCGTTGCGCAGGATCGCGTTTCCAAGGAAGGCGCCCTGGCCGTCCAGGTGGTCGAGGTCCGCCTCCGAGAGGTCGGCGCCCTGGGCCGTGCCCTTCCGGAAATCTGCGAACGCGAGGTCCGAGCGCATCAGGCTGGCGCCGTCGAGCGAAGCCTCTCGAAGATCGGCCCGCCTCAGGCGGGCTCCCTCCAACCCGGCGGCGGCGAGGTCGATTCCAGGCAGCACGGAGCCTTCGAGGTCCGCCCTCTCGAGCCGCAGGGTCGTGGGGCGGATCTTCGAAAAGGCTTCCCGGATCTGCGAGTCGTCCGGGTCCTGCCCACCCCCGACGAGCGGTCCCAGCGTCGCCCTGGCGTGGAAGTAGAGCAGGAGCAGGGCATTCTCGGAGACCCCAGGCTGGTAGCTCGCCGCAAGCACCTTCCCGGCAAGCTCCGGAATCCGGTTCGCCTCCGGCCAGAACTCCAGGAAGAAGGCCACTTCCCGCGTGATTCGCCGGAGAGCGAGGCACCCGGGCTCTCCTTTTTCGAGCCCGGCCCGGAGCGTGCGCGCCACGAAGAACTCCAGGAAGGAGCGATGGATGAACGAGTAATAGCCCTCGGCATCCCGATGGAGGAAAAGCGCGGTGCGCACCTCGTAGTCGATCCGCTCCTTGTCGTGAAGCGTCAGGGGACGGTCCTTGAAGAACTCGGTGGCCTTCTCGAACAGCAGGTCGTAGTGGACGCGGTTCTCAGGTGAGTCCCAGACCAAGCGGGCCAGGTACTCGACGAGAGCCACCCTACGGTCCCGGGTGAGGCTGAGGCGGAAATCGGTGTGGCTGAACCAACTCTCGCAGTAGGTCTCGTAGAGGTCTGCGAGCGTGATGTTCCCTTGCCTCTGGGCGAGGAGGGGAAGGGTCTTGACGATGATCTCCAGTAGGAAGGGACGCTCGGCGAGGTTCTCAAGGTTGTAGGTCTGCCGGATCTGCTCGCGGAAAGGCCTCCAGTCGGCTGGAGGAGGAAAGGCTTTTTGCAGGTATTCTTCGATCTGCTCCTCTTGAAACTCCAACATGTAGCCGACCCCGGTTCCGGGGTGGCCTCGGATCTCCTCGTACAGCCGCGTGGCTCCTTCGGTGGTGACAACTTGCGGCACCATGCCGAACTGGCGTAAAGCCTCGGGCCGATCACGGAAGTAATGGGTGCGGCAGGTGAGAAGCACCTTGGCGTTGCCCTCGGCCGCACGCAGGATCTGGCGGAGATTGTCCACGTAGCGGCCCGGTTCGGTATAGGCGATGGTCTCGTCGAAGCCGTCAAAGAGGAGCAGGAGGTAGCCTTTTCGGTTGAGCTGGAAGAGTGCCTCGGGATGGAATGATTGGGAGGATAGGCGCTGGAAGTGTTGGGTGAGGAGGCTTTCCAAGGTTACGGTTGTGGATCCCCCCTCCCGAAGGTCGATCAGTACCGGCACACGGGCCTTTTCCTGGCCATCTGAAAGTTCCTCCTGAGCCTTGAGGGCAAGCTCTGAGGCTAAGCGCTTGGCAAAGCTGGACTTGCCGCAACCGAAATCGCCGAGCAGAGCGAGGAACGTACCTGAAGGCTCACCAAGCCAGCGGAGGACCTCCTGGGTGAGACTCTTCCGCTCGACCTTCTTGCCCGGCTTGATGTCCTGCTCAAAAACCACATCCTGCTCCACATAGAGCCCCGAGAGAGGGGTATCCCGGAAGGCGCGGACGGCTGCGTCCAAATTGGGGCGGAGATCCACGAGCGAGAGGAGTAGCTCCTCGTACGTCTGAAGATGGACGCCGAGGTTCTTTGCCACCACATGGGCGTTGTTGGCGAAACCTGAGCGGGCGATGAGGATGGCCTGATAGGGGAGCTTGTCCTCCCCAGCGGCATACCTCACCTTGTCGGCGAATTCCCGTACCTGCTTCTGGGTGACGCGGCCTCCCAGGTGCTTGCACTCCACGAGGACATGGATCGGGAGGACGCCCACATTCAGTTGCAAGCGGATGTCGAACTGTAAGTCGTCCCGGGCGTAGTCGACGGTGGCACGGTAGCCAAGGAGCGAGAACAGGTGGGCCACTTCTTTCTCGAAGGTCTTGGCCTTCTCATAGATCCCACGGCGGCGGAGGACTTCTGGATCCTCCGGGTCGGCTTTGGCCTTCCCGGAGGGCCGAGCCTTTCCCGCAGGGCGGGGAGGGAGGGGATTCGCCATTGCTGTCTGATCCTATCTGCCCTCGGGTCTACCGCCAAGATGGTCCGAGGCGTGCCTTCCCTGGGAGCGCTGGCGTCCCGCCGGCTTGTCCGGAGAAATCGGCGGAACGCCGACAATTGTCTGAAAGAAGGCCGGGCCTTCGGCCCAGTCTCCGGAGGGAATGCCGGCGAGACGCCAGCGGTCCCAGGGGGGAAAAGCGTGCTTGCCCTCTTCGGGGAGAGGGGACGAGACATCCGGGCCTCGCTTGGAGCTGTCTGAATGCCAGTACGGACGGCTCGGGGCAAGCCGGGAGCGACTCGGACAACGGTATGAGCGAGTCGGGCGGTCGTTCGAGCCTTCCGGACGGCGCTGGGAGCTGTTCAAACGGCGGTACGGACGGTTGAAACGTCGGGGGGAGCCTTCGGAACCGAGGTACGGACGGTTGGTACCGCGGGGCGGACGGTTCGAACGCAGGGTGGAACGGTCCACACCGCGGGTTGAACCGTCCGTACCCCGGTTTCAACCGTCCATAGGCACTGTCCTAGTTTGAAGGAAACCCGGCCCCCCGCCTCATAACCCCTTGGTTTTCCTGTAGCTTAGCACGCGGAAGGGGGGAATGCTCTCCCCTCCACAAAGCAGAGACGGCCCGACGAGGTGCTCGTCACACCCCGCCGAGCCTAAGCCCAGCACAGGAGACCAGCTCCCATGCCAGACCTAACTCGGAAGTCTACCCCGCCACCCATCCCTCACGTCACCCCCGAAGAGCAGGACGCCAGGAGCGATCTACGCCGCGTCGTGGAGCTGCTCTGGTTTGTCGAGCACTTCCTCGATCTCGCCAAGTCCCGGCTCGCGTACCCTGACGATGCCGAAGCCATGGGCACCGGAGAGATCCAGGAAGTCCTGAGCTTCTCCCTCCTGGGAGCGATCGAATGCGCACAAACGGACCACGTTGACCCGCTGCACAACCTACTCCGGGATGCCGTGGCCGAAACCCCGGAGCGCCTCATCCGCGATTGGCAGCGACGCCAGAAGGAGCGGAAGTAGATGCCCCGCGTTCCCGTCCCCCTCACCTGGAAGCGGCGGCACTTCGCCGTCCTGGAGCCGCAAGGCATGATCGACCGAAGGACCGCCGTGGCCGTGACGGGCCTTGTGGCCGGTCCCTTCGCCATCTACGCCTATCCTCCCGGCTCCACCTTTACCCTGATCCATCTCCCCTCTCAGGCGAAGATCATCGACAGGGAGATGCAGCACACCGCGAAGCACGCGGCGGAGCAGTTCGCCGTCCTGGACGTGAACTGGTGGACGTGCATCCCGGAGGAAGTCATCGGGCCGGATCTTCAAGAGCTGCGGAACGTCTGGGCACGCCTCAAGGGGCAGTCCTGGGTGCCGTGGCCGAACGTGAGGCCGCTGGAATGAACGTCACTTCGTTCAGCGTGCGCGCCACGATGACGCAGTCCGTCCGCTGGAAGCAGGGCGCAGAGCAGGAGGGATTCGCGAGCGTGGGGAGCTGGGCCGCTCGCGCCCTGGACGCCTACCTGCAAGCCCGTAGCAGGGCAGGCAGGCCGATCCCGCTGTCCTGGCACAAGGGAGTCTTCCGCGTTCTCCTGGACGACCAGGAGGTCCACGTCCGCGGCATGGTGTCCCCGCCCTTCGCCTACTACCAGGGCAACGGCGAAGGTGCCGACCGCTGCCACCCGCGGACACTGGTCAACCTTCGGACGGGGCAAATCATCGCCACGCTTCGGACGGCTCGCCAGTGCCAAGCGCTCGCTTCCGAGCTGGCGCCGATCCTTGCCCGAGATGAACAGGCCGGGGCTCCCGTAGTAGCCCGGCACGTCTCAGAGCAAGCCTAGCTGTAAGGGGGCGGTCTCAATTCCGGGACCGCTCCCAGTGTTACCATAGGAGCATGCCGATGCGTCCCAAACGTTCCCGCGATCCCGTCCAGGCCGCGCACCAAGTGTATTTGGAGATCATCGGGGAAGCTCCGCGCCAAGTCCCCTCAGAGCCAGACCCGAGCCCCGCCGCCGTTGCTAAACGAAAGGGCGCGGCACAGGGCGGGGAGAAGCGAGCCACAGCACTGACTCCTGAACGACGCCAGGAGATCGCCGTGAACGCTGCGAAGGTTAGGTGGAAGAAGGACTAGAACGCCAGCGTGAAGAAGCCCATGTCCCCATTGTAGACAAGGATGCAGTGGGCCAGGATGTCTCTTCCTAGCAGGGCATGAAATCCTTGAGCAGCAAGCAACTCAGTTGCCACAACAGGGATAGTCCGCAGGAACAAGGGTGTATTGCCATTCGGAATAACAAACCCTACGTCATATTGATCGGCAGAGTGTGGGGTTTGCCCGCTGGAGGCCGTGTTTAGGCTCACGTTGCCTGTCGGCGTCAGATTCAGCGCCGACAGGACGGAGGGATCGATACACGTACAACTCGCGCCTGTGTCTACTAGCGCTCGAACGGGAACCGGAGCCGGGATCGGCTGCTCTGCGGCCTTCAGGGCTGCAAGCTTCGCCTCGCTAACCGCAACGAACGCGGAAAGCATTGGACCGTCCGCAGCTACTTGAAGCGTGAAGTGAGACACTAGGCTGTCGCACGTCTAGACGTGCAAGGATCCACAAAGCGGGACACAAACTGAGCTTGCTCCAAGGCACGTACCTGCTTCACCAAGAACGGCTCCAACTGGAACTTCGTATATCCAGCCTTTATCGCATCGTCATAGCTGCTGAAGGTGTCTACAATCTCTTCACCTTTAATCAACACGAACTTGCCTTCGTGCTCTGCCTTCAGCTCGTGTAACTTGCTGTTATAAGTTGTCAGTTCTTTCTCTAGCGCCATAAGGCACCTCCACGTACGGACAGTATACACCCCGTATAGACCTTTAAACCCTCTATAGTGCCGTGAATTCCCTATGTTTTACCCCTGTTTTTGGCCTGTTTTGCCCTCGTTTTGGCCCCAAATTGAGCCTCAAATCGCATATCACTCTTCGTTGACGGTGCCGGACTGATCCGGAACCACTGAACAGGCTTGACTTTGTAAGGCAAGGCAAGCATAATGTCTAGTATGGCAAGCGTCCTCAGCACCCAAAAGCGCTCCGCGATCGTCTCCGCCCTGGTTGAAGGCATGAGCGTAAGAGCAACTGCGCGAATGATGGGCGTTTCCAAAGACACCGTCGCGAAGCTCTCGCTTGAACTCGGGGAAGCCTGCATCCGGTACATGGACGAGACTCTTCGGAATCTCCCCTGCAAGCGGCTCCAGGTTGACGAAGTCTGGGCGTTCTGCCACGCCAAGGCGAAGAACGTGCCGGAGGCGAAGAAGGGCGTTTTCGGCTACGGCGATCTCTGGGCCTTCACTGCGGTAGACGCCGATACCAAGCTGATCCCCTGCTTTCTGGTCGGCTCGCGGGATGCGGGGTGCGCCACGGAGTTCATGCAGGATCTTGCGGGCCGTCTGGTAAACCGCGTCCAGCTCACGACGGACGGCCACAAGATGTACCTCTCGGCGGTAGAGGATGCCTTCGCCGGAGATATCGACTTCGCCCAGCTCATCAAGGTCTACGGCCCGACTCCGGCGGGGGATCATCGCTACAGCCCCGCGGAGTGCCTGGGAACGCAGAAGCACGCGGTTGTAGGGTGCCCGGACAGGAAGCACGTGTCTACCTCCTATGTCGAGAGGCACAATCTCACCCTCCGTATGGGAATGCGTAGGTACACCAGACTGACCAATGCCCATTCCAAGAAGCTCCGCAACCATGTCGCTGCTCTCGGGCTGTTCCTCTGCTTCTACAACTTCTGCCGCCTTCACCAGACCATCCGCTGCACTCCCGCGATGGCTGCCGGTGTCACGGCTCATGTCTGGTCCGTTGCGGAGCTGGTCGAGCTGCTCAACCGGCCCGCGACCGAGACGGATTCAAACTAGGACAGTGCCCGTCCATACCCCGGTTTCAACCGTCCATACCCCGGTTTCAACCGTTCATGCCCCGGTTTCAACCGTCCGTAAGCCGGGTTGAACCGTCCGTGCCGCTCCCCGAACCGTCCGTACACAGGTTTTAACCGTCCGTACACAGGTTTTAACCGTCCGTACGTGCGTTCGAACCGTCCGTACCGCGGGGAGAGTTGCCCGGATGGCCACTCGAACCGTCCGTACCGCGGTTTCAGATGCTCGTGCCACGGGGAGAGCCGCCCGCACGCCAGCCCGAGCCATTCAAATCGTCGTGCGAGCCGCTCATACCGTCGCCTGAACCGTTCGTACCGCGGTCCGGACCGTCCGCGCCGCCGTTACGGACGGTCAGCTCCCGGTGAGGGCGTGCTAGGGTACGCAACCCGTGAGCCACAAGATCGTTCTCATCGTCGGCACCCGCCCGGAGGCGGTGAAAATGGCGCCGGTCTTCCGGGCGCTGAAGGCCGCGGGGCTGGAGCCCGTCCTCATCTCGACCGGACAGCACCGCGAGCTTCTCGAAACCGCCTTCGGACCTCTCGGGCTGACCCCGGACCACGAGCTGTCCGTGATGACAGCGGGGCAGACCCTCAACCAGATCGCCTCCCGGGTATTGGAGCGGCTGGCTCCCTTGCTGGAGCAGGTCCGGCCGGCGGCGCTGCTGGTCCAGGGGGATACCACCACCGCCTTGGCGTCCGCCCTCTGCGCCTATCATCTGGACATCCCGGTCGGGCACGTCGAGGCAGGGCTGCGGAGCTACGACCACCGCCACCCCTTTCCGGAAGAGGCGAACCGGCAGCTCGTGGACCGCATCTGCCGCTGGTGCTTCGCCCCCACCGAGACCTCCCGGCAGCATCTGCTGGCGGAGAAGATCGATCCGGCCACTGTCCACGTCACCGGCAACACGGCGGTGGACTCGCTGCTCTGGATCCTGGAGAGGGACACGGGACAGCAGGAGTCGGGCTTGCTGGTGACCCTCCACCGGCGGGAGTCCTTCGGCGAGCCGCTGCGCGCCCTGGTCGGCGCGATCCGCGATTTCCTGGAAAGCACGCCGGAGGCCACGGCGCTATGGCCGGTCCATCCCAACCCGAATGTGACCCGGGTGGCGGAGGAGCTGCTCGCCGGCGTGGGCCGGGTCCGCCTCGTCCCTCCCATGGGCTATGCCGAGTTCGCCCGCGCTCTCGCCGGATGCCGGATCGTGCTCACCGACTCCGGCGGCATCCAGGAAGAGGGGCCGTCCCTCGGCAAGACCGTGCTCGTGGCCCGCGAGACCACGGAGCGGCCCGAGGCGCTCGAAAGCGGAAAGAACAGGCTCGTCGGCCGGGATCGGGAGAGGGTGGCGCGGGCGCTCGCCGAAGCCTGGGCCGAGGAGCCCTACACGGGGCCGCTGCCCGCGCCCAACCCCTACGGCGACGGCCGGGCGGGGGAGCGGATCGCGGAGATCCTGGAACGAGACCTCTTCCCCCCAATGTAGAGACGCCCCGTGGGGCGTCTCCGCAGCGGCGACATCCTTCCAGAGGCCACAACCGGCCGGCGGTTCATCCGATGTCCGTTGCCATGACTTTCTCGATTCCGCCCGGAGGAGACGCCCCACGGGGCGTCTCTACAGTGGGAGGAGGATAGACAGTAGGTTTGTATGTTCCAGTTGACCCCGCCCCCCCGTTTCACTAGCCTCACCGCGGGAGGAAACCCTTGGTCCGGACCTATAACAGCTATCTGCGCATCGACGAGCTCCTCAATCTCCAGACGCTGGCCTCGGACCCGCAGGAGCATGACGAGACGCTGTTCATCGTCATCCACCAGGTCTACGAGCTCTGGTTCAAGCAGGTCCTCCATGAGTGCGCGCTGCTGCAGAAGGCCTTCGAAGACAACGACCGGCCGCTGGCGCTCGCCACGCTGCATCGCATCCTGACCATCTTCAAGACGCTCGTCTCCCAGGTGGACATCCTGGAGACCATGACGCCGGTCTCCTTCTCCAGCTTCCGGCACAGGCTCGACACCGCGAGCGGCTTCCAGTCGACCCAGTTCCGCGAGATCGAGACCATCCTGGGCCATCGCCGCCCGGGCGCGTTCTTCCACATCCCCGAGGACAGCGAGGCGCGCCGCCGGCTCGAAGAGCTCCAGAAGATGCCGAGCATCTACGACTCGTTCCTGCGCTTCCTCAGCTTCAACGGCCATTCCATTCCGGAGGACGTGCTCTCCCGGGATCCCGTCGGGCCGCCCCCGGAGGACGAGCGGGTGCAGAAGGTCCTCATCGACATCTACCGCAACCATCCCCTGGACCGCGACGTCTGCGAGCGGCTCGTCGATCTCGACGAGGGGCTCCAGGAGTGGCGGTACCGCCATGTGAAGATGGTCCAGCGCACCATCGGCGTCAAGATGGGCACGGGCGGCTCGCCCGGCGCCAAGTACCTGGAGACGACCCTGTTCAAGGCCCTGTTCCCTGACCTCTGGACGATTCGAGCTTCGCTGTAATGATCAGACGTACCTCGCTCCTCCTTCTCCTTTTTGCCCTTCCGGTCCTCGCCAAGGACCCTCCGCCCCCGCCGCAGGAGTACCTCGACCTCCAGCGCTGGCAATACCAGGCAACCCCCCAGACCGTCGGAAACCTGAAGTGGGAGATGGAAGGCGCCTCCTGGAGCCTCGAATCCGGAAAGCTGTGGGTTGACGAGTCCGGCACCGGCCTCGTCTTCGAAGGGAAGGGCCGCTTCCGGATGGCCGTGCCCGATCCGATCGAGCTGGCGCAGCTCCGGCGCTTCACCCAGAAGCCGGAGCTTCAGGAGATCGACGAGCCGTTCACGGCCCTGGTGCTCCGCACGGCAGGGGAGCTGCCGATTCAGGTCGCGGCTCCCTCGGGCGGCTTCAAGGAGCACAAGCTGGCCCGGGAGCGCCAAGAGCACTGGCTCACCCAGCGGTTGTTCGACGTGGACTCGCGCGTCCTCGCTGCGCAGAAGACGCCCGGCGACCGCTTTCTGCGGGTGGACGTGAAGACCCAGGGCTGGAGCTGGCTCACGTTCGATTACGACGGGCAACGGCTGGAGGAGATCCGGCTGGAGATGTTCAACTCCGCCTATTCCTACCCGGAGCTGTGGCTGAGCCTCGACCGCGCCGCCGACCGCGACCCGCAGGGGAGGCCGGCGCACCGCCACCAGTTGGCGGTCGACGTCGAGCACGCCGACATCACCGCCGACCTGACCGAGCCCGGACGCGACAAGGACCAGTTCAAGGGGCGCTTTCAGGCAGGGCTCCGTTTCAACGGCAACCAGGCGGGCGCGGAGGCCGTGCAGCTCTACCTGCACCCGTTGGCGAAAGTGACCGCGGTGACCGAGGACGGGCAGCCCGCGCCGTTCATCCGCGACCACATCGGCGGCCGGCGGGGGATCATCGACAACCGGATCTACGACGACTCCCTGGTCGTGATGCTGAACCGTCCGATCGTGCCGGGAGAGCCGCGGCGGCTCGATTTCGAGTACGAGGTCGATCTGACCAACTATGTTCACAGCCGGGTGTGGTACCCGGAAGGGGAGGAGGACGAGACCTTCCTCACCGATCCGCACACGGCCCGGCTCGATCTCACGACGCGCAAGAAGTTCGAGATCCGCGCCATGGGCCGCCGCGAGGAGACTCCGCCTCCACCCGATGGAAAGAGCCACGGCGTGTGGGTGATCGACCATCCGGTCAAGATGGTCACGTTCTCGTTCGCCGAGAAGTTCCACGAGGAGAAGATCAAGCTCGACGGGACGCCCGAGGTCATCTGCTTCGGCTCCAAGGTCGAGGTGAGCCGCCGCGGGCGGTTCGCGGACGTGGGACAGGATGTGGCGGAGAGCCTCGCGTACTTCCAGAAGCTGCTCGATTCACCGCTGCCGCCGGATCCGATCTACGTGACCAGCATCGCGGCCCGGCACGGGCAGGCGTTCGACGGCTTCATCCATCTCGGCGAGCAGACGTTCGACCTGCTCGGACCCGGCATCGCCGAGCTGTTCCGCGCCCACGAGACCGCGCACCAATGGTGGGGGCACCGCCTGGGAGCCGCGACCTACCGCGACGCCTGGCTGGGCGAGGCCTTCGCGGAGTACACGGCCATGATGTTCGTGGCCGACACGGTGCCGGACGGCCCGAAGCTCTTCCAGGAGATCCTGCGCTCCTATCAGGACGAGATGAACGGCTCGATCAAGAGCGGCTTCAGCAAGTTCGCCCGGGCCGACATCAACCTCGCCAACCGTGCCTGGGGCAACCGCATCGGGCCGATCGGCCACGGCTGGCGGGCGAGCACGGGCGAGGTGCCGAGCGCCTATTCGTCGCTCGTCTACGGCAAGGGCGCGCTCGTGCTGCACATGCTGCGCGGCCTGCTGCGCGAGGCCACGGGGAGCGATCAGGCCCTGGTCGACGTCCTGCGCGATTTCCTGCGCACGCACCAGGGCGGCGTAGCCTCTACCTCCGACCTGGCCGCCGCCGTGGCCCGCCGCGCGCCGGGCGACTGGTCCTGGTTCTTCGAGGAGTGGGTCGAGCGCGCCGAGATCCCCACCTACCGCTGGAGCTACGGCATGCAGGGCAACACGGCCACCCTGCGCGTCCGCCAGACCGACGTACCGGCGGGCTTCCGCATGTCCGTTCCGGTCCGCGTCGAGATGGCTGACGGCACGTCCGTCGAGCGGTTTGTGAAGGTGGACGAGCCTGAGGAGAGCTTCGAGCTGAGCTTCGAGAGCAAGCCGAAGGCGCTGGTCTTCAACCCGGACTATGCGGTGCTGGCGAAGATGAAGAGGGACTGAGCTCCGGCTCAGAGGACGTCGAGCGCCGCGGCGACGTCTGCCCGCAGGTCGGCTGGAGAGGATTCGAGCAGCCGCTCCAGAGCGGCACGGTCGCCGATCCAGAGGAGCGCGACCAGGGCCTTGCGCCGGAGCGCCAGCTCGGCGCCGTCGTCGGCAGCCAGCGCCGCGAGCGGTGCGGCGGCCTCCCGCGTGCGTAGCCGCCCCAGCGTGTGCGCCGCCAGATACCGTACCGGCTCGGGCCTGTCGCTGCCCAGCATCTCAAGGAGGGGGGGCACTGCGCGCGGGTCCGCCAGATGGAGCAGGGCCGCGAACAGCGCCTCGCGCTCGACCTCGTTCTGGAATGCATGCGTCCTGGTGAGCGCCTCCAGCACGGGTGGAAGGGCGCCGGCCCCCAGGGCTGCGATCTCGCGCCCGCGGTCGGTGGCGTCCCAGGCACCGGAGATCGGCGGCCCGACTCCGGGAGCGAACCGTCCGCGCAGCCGCGCTTCCAGCGTGTGCCGCAGCTTCCCGTCCTGGAGGAAGGAGATCAGCATCTCCGCCGTGCGCGCCGTCCGCCAGGGCTGCGCCGGCGAGCAGAGCTCATGAAGCAGCGCGAGCGCCGGCTCGCCCCCGGCCGCCACTTGCGCCCGCGCTTCGAGGTAGCGTTCGCCTTCGGTCGCCTCCGCCTGCTCGATCCACTGTTGCAATGTCATCCGCAGCATCCTGGATAGGGTTCGCACGCCGCCAGGTCTTCGTACACGTTCCACCACTGCAGGTCGGCTCCCGGGTCGTGCGGAGCCCGCTTGACGTTGGTGGCGCAGTGGACCTCGCCGCTGTTGACATGATAGCGGTCCCAGTCGTCGATGAAGTGCAGGGTGAAGCCGAGGGGGGTGAGCGTCTTGTGAAGGTAGGCCTCGAAGACGTCGACCGTGGCGTGCGTGAGCTTGAGCAGCCGCCATCCTGCCGGCACCGCGTCCCAGCGGTAGGGGAGCGCGGCCCATTCCTCAGGGCGTCCTTCGTTGGCTTCGGTGACGTCTTCGACCTGGCATTGGAGCGCGGCCACGATGTCCTGGACCTCCTGACAAGGCTTCTTCCAGTAGCGCTCGACCAGCAGCGAAGCCGGCAGGCCGGTCAGGTTCAACGTCGCCGCGACCTCCAGGGAGACGCGCGGTCCCCAGGGCTTCGGGATCAGCAGGTGATCTCCCAGCGGCAGCATGTTTACCATGTTGGGCAGGACCGCTTCCGTCGCGGCTCGATCGGGGTCGAAGAGCACCGGCAGGCGCACGAGCTCGATTCCCTCCTCCTCGAGGTTCAACGCGATGGAGAGGCAGGCATGGGCCTGGTCGAGCTTCTGCGCGAAGGGATGGGCCATGCGCACCAGGCTCCCTTCCTGGAGCGTGAACTTCGCGATGAGGGCAGCGACGGTCAGATCCAGATAGAGCCCCGGGTTCGTCTCCTTGGCGAGGGCCGGCCGCCGCATCGGCCGTACACCCTCCAACCCTGCCAGCGGCAAAAGGAGCTCGACCGCGGTATCGGGCCACGGCATGAACATCACCGTGTGCACTGCGCTCTTTGCGAAGGAGACCACCTCGTCGGCGTGCTTGACCTTGAGCCACGAGGTGTCGAGCGGGATCAGGGGCTGCACGCGCTGGTTCGCGAGGAACCGGCGTAGCTCGACGGTGGGCCGGTTGTCGTTGCAATCGTCGCCGAGGATCAGCTTGCCATAGGGGGCAATGGGCTGGGCGGGCACGCTCGCGCACGCCTCCGTCGCGTGCAGCACCGGCGGCGAGACGACCAGGTTGCCGCCGGAGTCGAGCGTGGAGGGGTTGATGGTTTCCTGGCGAGACGCCAGGAAGAGATGGGGAAGGGCGGCGGTATCGGCATCCGGCGTGAAGGCGGCGCCGCTCACCGAAAGCCAGGGACCCGCGCGAGGTGTCGAGACCATGACCGGGCGAGTCGCATGCGGCGCAACGAAGTGGCCGAACCAGCACACGTCCCGGCACCAGAGATCGGTATCGGCCACGTCCCCTGTGTGTTTCAAGGGAATGTCGGCACCGTTGACCAGGGTGTAGGGAGCTCCCGCCTGGCTGGCCGCGTGCACGAGATCGCCGATGAAACCGAAGTTGCCGGTGACGGGAAGCGGCTCGAGCCCTCCGTCCTCCCGTTGCGAAGCCGCAACCTCGTAATCGCAGAGGAACGCGCTGATCAGCCGCAAGGGCAGGTCGACGTCGGAGCTGAAGATGACGGGTGCAACCGTGAAAAGGGCGGAGTCATGCGCCACCACCTCGAGGGCGGCGTTGCGGTGCTCCAGACACAGCCAGAGCTCGTTCGGGAGCGCCGCCAGATAGAGATCGCGATCCTCCTCGGGGAGCTGCCCACGATAGGCGAGCGGGATGCGGGGCATCACGGACAGGGGACGGGGAGGATATCCGGTCAGCTCCGGGGTATCGAAAAAGATCTTGCAATCCAGCAGGGTCGCGTTCTCCTCGCCATAGTCCGGTTCAGCCTGCTCATCTTCATCGTGCTCACTCTTAAACGGCGGCAGCACCTGGATCGGCTCTTCGTCGGACGAGAAGGATTCCTCGCCCTCGAGATTGTTGCCGCGAGGTATGTATCCATCGGGAGTTTGCAGCTTGAACGCAGTCCTCGGGCCTTCGTCCTCGTCAATCGTGAACGCCCAGAACCGATATCCGTTCAACCACAGACCGCTGACATCCGGCGGCCACTGAGCCAGCGGTGGCACGATCACCTTGAAGACGTGCTCGTCGTCATCATAGAAGTGGCGAAATACAAATCCAAGGTCGCTGATGACACCATCCCGCGCGACTTCGAAGCGGCCCTGCCTCGTCGCTCCTGACCAGTGAAACAGCTGCGGCAACAGGACCACCCCCGGGCGGCGCAGCTTGATCGAGGCCTCGGTGGTCCATTCGGGGTGACCGTGGGCAGCCTGGACCTTAAAGATCCCGGCCATCAGCAGAGGCACGACCGCCGGCATCCGGTTCTCGACGCTCATCAGGAGGTTCGATCCCAGGTCGTTGTCGATCACGAGCCGTGAGCCTCCTGCAGGGCTTTGCGCGTCGACTCGTCGACCTGGCCGGTCGGCTCGAGCCGGTTGCGCGCTTGAAACGTACGCACCGCCGCCTGGGTTCGCGGCCCCTCGGCTCCGTGCTCGTCACCGCAATCGAAGCCCAGGTTGCTCAGGCGCGCCTGCACGCCGGTGAGCGCGTCGATGGGATCGAGGCATCCGATCCTCAGCGTCCATGACATGCGCCTGGGGTAAAGGGGGCTGTCGTTGAGGACCGTGAGCCGGCCCTCGGTCGCGACGGGAGCCACGTATTGCTCCAGCCGTCCCTCTTCGTCGGTGACGCCCTCGTAGACCTTCTCCCCGACCTCGAGCTGATACTTGCGCCCGGCCAGCGTCCGGCCACGGACGTCCCGCACGGAGAAGCGCACGAGGACCGGAACGCCTTTGCGCCTGAATCGGTACCGATGACCGGTTTGCAGCCGCTCGGTCTTGATGCGCAGGGGCGGGATGACCACCATGTCGCCGGGCAGCAGGATCTCCGGATCGCGCCTCCGGGCCTTGAGCCCGGCATTGGCGGGATCGTCCCAGAGGGTTGGCCAGAAATGACCCGTCCGCGATGCGATCGAGGACATGCCATCGCCCTGGCGCACCGTGTAGGTCATGCCGGCACGCGGCTCGTCGTCCATGGTGGAACATTCCCCCTACCGGGATGAGTGAGGGAAGAGCGCAGGAAATTGCAGTGGCGAGCGCGCCGGCCGCCGTGGGCCTCGCTAAAATGAAGAGGGACTGGCAGCAGCTTGGCGTAAATCCCCGCCTCGCGCTATCATCACTACAGCCCTCGTCCATACATTGCAGGTGCAGACTCTGTCGGGGTGGTCTCGAAATGCAGGTCCCATTGGGAGGTGAGCCATGCGGAGGATACCCGCGGTATTGGCGCCGATACTGGCCCTGATTTTATGTACAGCCCTGCCGGCCGCCGGCCAGGGCATCGTCAACTCCACGATCAGCGGAAACTCGATCGAAATCACGGTCGCGCTGCCGGGCGGCCTTGGCGCCGACGTCTCCATCAGCTTCGAAGAGGTGACCGGGCTCAGCCTCGCGAACCTCGGGCTGTCGGCACAGGTGGCCAATACGCTCAGCCCGGCCTTCCGCGCCCGGCTGCCCAACGGCGTCCTGCCCGTCCTGCCGCTGCTCCTGCGCATCGAGCCCCCGGCCAGCGGCGGGCTCTCCTTCAGCGGCGTGACGGACATCGACATCCACACGCACAACCTGCTCTTCGCCGTCGGCACTCCGCTGCGCTTCTTCTCCGCTCCTCTCGGGGGGAAGTTCGAGGACGTGACCGCCGCCATGGGAGCGGGCAGCTACCGGGCCCGCGCCACCAAGGGCGGGTTCTCGGAGTTCCTCATCGTCGCCGACCTGAGATCGCGAAATCAGGTCATCGCTGCCAAGTTCGACCGGCTGGAGGAGCTGCTGGGCCAGTACGAGGGCTCGCTGTCCGGCTCGGTGTACGAGGATCTGGAAGAGCGGCTGGCGGCTGCCCATGCCGACTACACCGGCGGGTCCGCGCAGGCGGCGATCGCGGAGATCGACGGCTTCGTCGCCGTCGTGGAGCAGCACAGCGGCACGGACATCCCGGATGTCTGGCGCTCGGCCCGCGACGTCCAGAACGTGGCCGGATACCTGCGGGGCGCCGCCCTGACGCTGCGCTTCAGCCTCGGGCTCAAGAGCACGCTGCTGGGGCTGTGAGGCGAGGGGGACCATGCCGGCGCGGCTGACCGTCCATTTCCCGTCGCGGCCGGCGCGAGCGCTCCTCCTGCCGGATGATCGGGACGTGGTGGTCGGCCGCGATCCCGAGTGCGACGTGGTGCTCGACGACGACCGCATCTCGCGCCGCCATGCCCTGCTGGCCTGCAACGGGTCCGGCTGGTCGATCACCGACCTTGCCAGCAAGAACGGCATGCTGATCGACGGCGTGCCGGCCGCCGAGGGCTCCCTCGCGGAGCGGAGCTGGATCAGCTTCGGCGGCCTGGCCGCCCGCTTCGAAATCCTGACGGAGACCGAAAAGGTCGAGAAGGTGGAGGAGGAGCGGCTGCGGCGCTTCGCTACCTCGCTCGACCTGCAGCGCGGCCTGAATCCCGGGGAGGGGCTCGCCGTGCTGCTGCCGCGCGTGGTCGCGTCGATGCTCGAGCTGACGGGCGCGGAGCGCGGATTCCTTCTCCTGGCGCGTCCCGATGGCGATCTCGAGGTGGCAGCCCGCTCGGGGTCCACGTGGGAGGACTTCCACTCCCAGGAGTTTGGTGGCAGCCTCGGCGCCGTCGAGCGTGTCCTGGCCTACGGCGAACCGGTGGTGAGCGCTGACACCCGCCTGGACGCAGAGCTGGGCGGCAGGGCGAGCATCGTCGGCTGGGGGATTCGCGCGCTGCTCTGCGTGCCCGTGCGCGCCCTCGACCGGTTGATCGGCGTGCTGTATGCCGACAGCCGGAAGACGGGAGCGGCTTTCACCGAGCTCGATCTGGAGATCCTCGAAGCCCTGGCCGCCCAGGCGGGGCTCGCGATCGCGGTGGCGCGCCTCGACGCGGAGCTCAAGGGGCTTGCCGATCGCATCGCGGAAGCCCCGGGAGCCGATCCGGGGCTGCGCGCCCGCCTTTCCGGCGAGGTCTCGTCGGTCCTCGACCGCTCCCTGCAGGTCGCCCGGCCGGCCGCCTTCCATCCGGAGAGGTGGGCGGCGGCCCTCGGGACCGGTTCATGACGCCGAAGTCGTCGGCGGATGGTGTCCCGCCCGCCCCGACCCGCACCGCCGACGACTCGATCGGACGGCTCGCGGCAGGAGCGCGGCTCGCCGGCCGCTACCGCATCCTCGAGCTGGTGGGCCTCGGCGGCATGGGCATGGTCTACAAGGCCGAGGACGAGCAGCTCGGTCTCCCGGTGGCCATCAAGGTCCTGCGCCCCGACCTGGCGCGGGATGGACGGCGGATCGAGCGCTTCAAGCAGGAGCTGGTGCTGGGGCGCCAGGTGAGCCATCCCAACGTCGTCCGCATCCACGACATCGGGAGCGACGGCGATCTCGTCTTCCTCAGCATGGACTTCGTCCCCGGCCGTTCGCTGGGCGAGCTGCTCGCCGCGGAGGGGCCGCTCACCGCGGACAGGGCGGTCGGCATCGCGAGGCAGGTCGCCGCGGGGCTCGCGGCGGCCCACGACGCGGGCGTCGTTCATCGCGATCTCAAGCCGGGCAACATCCTTATCGACGATTCCGGCCGGGCCGCGATCAGCGACTTCGGCATCGCGCGCTCGCTGGGAGGCCCCGGCGCGACGCTCCCGGGCTCCGTGGTCGGCACGCTCGATTACCTCTCGCCGGAGCAGGCGCGAGGCGGGGAGATCGACGGCCGGACCGATCTCTACGCTCTGGGCATCCTGCTCCACGAGATGCTGACCGGCGAGCTGCCCTTCGCCGGGGGCTCGGCGACGGAGGTGCTCGCGCAACGGCTCACCGGCTCCACAAGGGAGCTCCTCCCGGCCGAGGTGCCGAGGCAGCTCGCCGCGGTCATCCGGCGGCTCCTGCAGCGCGACCCGGACCGCCGCCCTGCGAGCGCGGGGGAGGTGCTCGAGGAGCTCGGGAACCTGCATGTCCAGCCATCTCCCTGGCGGCGGGTTGGATGGGCCGCTCTGGCGATCCTCGCTCTGGCCGCCCTCGGCTTCGCGGTTTACCAGGGCATCCGGCTTGTTCGGAAAGAGCCGGCAGCGCCCGCAGCCGCGGCCGGCCACGCCGTGGCATTGCTGCCTCTCGCCGACCAGACCGGCCGGGAGGATCTCGCCTGGGTCGCTTCCGGTCTGCCCGAGATGCTGTCGGCATCCCTCGCCGAGGGTCCCGGGCTGCGGGTGCTGGACAGCCAGCGGGTTTTCGACACCCTGGAGGCCCTCAAGCTGGCGCCGGGACCGCTGCCGGAGAGGGAGGCCCGCCGCCTGGCCGAGCTGCTCGACGCGGACCGCCTCGTCAGCGGCCAGGTCCGCGCCACGGGCAACCGGCTGCGGATCGACCTGTCCCTGGTGGCGACGGACTTGCCCGGGCTGCCGGCGCAGACGATCCGCGCCGAATCGGAGCCGCGCGAGGCGTTCAACCTCATCGACCAGCTCGGGGCGACCCTGCGCGAGCGGCTCGCGGCGCCTCCCCTGGCACCGCTGGCGCCGGCGATCGCCAGCAGGTCGCCGGCAGCGCTTTCCGCCTATGCCAAAGGCTCGGCGAGCCTGCACCGCGGCGATGCCCTGTCGGCGGCTACCGACCTGGAGCGGGCCGTGGCGAGCGATCCTGGCTATGGCGCCGCCTGGGTACAGCTCGCCCGCGCCCGGGAGTCGCTCGGCCGGCGCGAAGCGGCGCGCGAGGCGGCGCGGCGGGCCGTGGCGAGCCTCGGAGAGGAGGAAGGTCGGAGCGCCTACGAGGCGCGGGCTGTCGAGGCGCGGCTGTTGGGCCATCCCGAGAAGGCGCAGGAGCTTCTCGCCCGGCTCGTCGAGCGCTACCCCGATGACGCCGAGGCGCGGGTGGAGCTGGCGGAAGCCTACGGCGAGCAGGGGAGCCTGGACCGCGCGATCGCGGCCCTGCGTGAAGTGGTCCGCCTCGCGCCCCATCATCCGCGCGCCTGGTTCCTCCTCGCCAAGTACTCGATCCTCGCCGGCGACGTCCGCCGCGCCATCGACGACTACCTGGTGCGCGCTCTCGTGGTGCAGAACCAGCTCGGCAGCGAAGAGGGGCGGGCCGATGTGCTCAACGCGTTCGGCGTGGCCTGGCGCGACCTCGGCGAGATGGAGCGGGCGGCGGAGAGCTGGGAGCAGGCGGCGGCGATCCGCAAGCGCATCGGCGACGAGCGCGGCTACGCCACGACCCTGCGCAACCTGGCGAGCCTCGACTCGGTGCGCGGCGAGCACGCGGCAGCCGAACGCAAGCTCGGCGAGGCGCTGGCGATCCTCGAGCGCCTGGGCGACGGGCTCGGCATCGCCGACCTCCAGGACGAGTTCGGCGTGCTGGCCGAGGAGCGCGGACACTACGAGGAGGCGCTCAGCCGCTATCAACAGGCCCTGCGCGTCCGCCGCGACCTGGGCAACGACGTCGCATTCGCCACAAGCTTCGCCAACGTCGGCTATGCCTGCTACCTGCTGGGCCGTTACGACGATGCCATGGTCTACTGGAGCCAGGGGCTCGACCTGGCCAGGAAGAGCGGCGATCCGGCCGGCGTCGTCCTGGCGACGCAGAACCTGGGCTTGCTGGAGCTTGCGAAGGGGGACTGGGACCGGGCCGTCAAGTCGTTCCTCGAAGCGCTGGGCAAGAGCCGCGAGCTGGACATGAAGCAGGCGACCGCCTCCTCGCTCGGCCATCTCGGCCGGCTGGCGCAGTACCAGGGCCGGCCGGCCGCCGCGCTCGCCTCGTTCGCGGAGGCGCTCGCCGTGCTGCGCGAGATCGACGACCACCGCGGCCTCGCCGAGTTCACCCTCGCTCAAGCTGAAGTCGAGATCGAGCTCGGGATGGAGAAGGCTGCCGGCCAGCACCTGCAGGCAGCCGCGGAGCTGCTCAGCGCCGAGAAGAGCCGCGAGCAGCAGGCCGAGCTGGAAAGGCTCCGGGGCGAGCACCACCTGCTGCGCGGCGAGCGTGACGCGGCGCGGGCGGTGCTGCGCCGCGCGGTGGCCGATGCCAGGGAGAGCCACAGCGTCGTCGAGCTGCTCGACGTCCGGCTGTCGGAGCGCCCGCCGCTGGCCGAGCTGGAGCGGCTCCAAAGTCAGGCCGAGGCGCTCGGCCATGCCCGTCTGCGGCTGCGAGCTGCCGAGGCCGTTACCAGGGCGGCGCTCGGGGCAGGTGATACCGAGCTTGCCCAGCAGGCTGCCAAGGCGGGCCTGGAGAGAGCCGACGCCTGCGGCGGGTACTCCGGCGCCTGGCGCCTTCACCTGCTGCTGGCCCGAGCCCACGAGCGCGGAGGCCGGAGGGCTGAAGCGGAGGCCGAGCGGGAGCGTGCCCGCGCGGAGATCGCGCGGGTGGGCCGCGAGCTTGCCCCCGGGCAGAGGGAATCCTTTCTTCGACTTGCGGAGGTACAGGAGCTTGACCCGATCGAAGTCAGCCGGCCGGCCGGAAGAAAAGACTGAGTCGCCGCAGGGCATCTCGCCGGAAGCGTCCGATCCGATGCACGACATCGTCGACCGCGTGCGCCACATCACGCGCGAGAACGAGCGGCTCTTTGCGCGGCTGATCGAGGGCGAGCGCCGCTTCCGCGGGCTCGCCAAAGCTGTTTGGAAGGTGCAGGAGGACGAGCGCCGCCGGCTCGCGCGCGAGCTGCACGACGGGCTCGGCCAGACCCTGACGGCCCTGACGAACCAGCTCGAGCGCTTGCAGGGGAAGCTCGAAGACCAGGGCTCCGGTGAACAGCTCGCGGCCGGGCTGGCCGACTCGGTCGAGATGGCGCGCCTGGCCCTCAACGATACCCGCGAGCTATCCCGCCTCCTCCGGCCTCCCGTCCTCGACGATCTCGGCCTCGCTGCGGCGCTCTCCTGGCTCGCCCGTACCCTGGAGCAGAGGACGAACCTGCACGTGGAGCTTACGGTCGAAGGCATCGAGGAGCGCCTCGATCCGGAGCTGGAGACGCTCGTCTTCCGTCTCGTCCAGGAAACGCTGACCAATGTGCTCCGCCATTCCGGCGTGCGCCAGGCGGCGGTCGTCGTGGCGCGCAACGCGGGGCTTCTCGAGCTGCGGATCTCCGACCGCGGCAGCGGCTTCGACGCTCACGACGCCTTTGCGGGGCGCGAGGCCGCGGGCTCCGGCCTGCGCGGCATGCGCGACCGGCTCGAGCTATTCGACGGGCGCCTGGAGCTCGTTTCGGCTCCGGGTCAAGGGACGGTCGTCTCGGCCGTGGTCCCCCTCTTGGAGATGGTGTGATGGGGCGAGTGCGCGTATTGATCGCGGACGACCATACCCTCGTGCGCAAGGGGTTGGTGAGCCTGCTCATGGACAGCGGCGAGTGCGAGGTTGTCGCCGAGGCCGCGGACGGGCTTGAGGCAGTGGAGAAGGCGCATGCGATGCGTCCGGACGTGGCGATCCTCGACCTCTCCATGCCCCGCCTGTCGGGTCTGGAGGCGGTGCGGCGCATTCATGAGGAGCTGCCGCAGACCCGCCTGCTCGTCCTCACCGCGCACGAGGAGGAGGAATATGTCCTGCCCCTCGTGCGTGCCGGCGCCTCCGGCTACCTGATCAAGGACAGCGCGGTGGCCGAGCTCCTGGCCGCGGTACGCGCGCTCTACGCCGGCCAGGGCTACTTCGGTCCCCACGCGGCGCGGGTGCTCGCCGAGCAGTACCGCCATCCCGAACGCGTGTCCGGTGATCCCTATGGCGGGCTCTCGCCCCGCGAGCGCGAAGTCTTCCACCTGGTGGTCGAAGGGAAAACCACCAAGGAGATCGCCCGCGCCCTGGAGATCAGCGTCAAGACCGCCGACAACCACCGCTACCGCCTGATGGAGAAGCTCGGCGTCCACAACGCTGCCGAGCTGGTCCGCTACGCCGCCCGCCATGGCCTCATTGCCTGATATTGCCTCGATATTGCCTGATATTGCCTGATATTGCCTGAGGGATTTCCCCCTCCCCGGCTGAGTGAATCTCCCCCTGCCCCCCGACCGTTCCCCGAGATAGCCTGTCGTCGTAACACTCCCTCCGGGGGCCGCCCGCGGGTTTACCCTCGTCTACCTCAGGCGGCTTCCCGTCCTTTTTTAGTCAAGGCGTCCCGCCCTCCAGCACATGCCGCGGCGGCGTGCGCAGATCCCAGATCAGTCCCAGCCAGGAGAGCACCTTGAGCCCGTAGAAGGTCGGGTCGAATTCCCACCAGAAGAATCCCTGGTTGGCGGCCCCCTTGTAGAAATGATGGTTGTTGTGCCAGCCCTCGCCCAGCGTGAGGATAGCCAGGAGCCAATTGTTGCGGCTGTCGTCCCGCGTCGGGTAGCGGCGGCTGCCGAACATGTGCGCGAGGGAGTTGATCGTGAAGGTCCCGTGCCAAAGCAGGATGGTGGAGACGAAGAATCCCCAGACCAGGGCTGGCGGGCCGCCCCAGAGAAAGAGGCCGGCGGCGAGGGTGAAGGCCGGCACCATGTGCCATCTTTCGAGCCAGCGCAGCTCCGGATATCGCGCGAGGTCCGCGACGCGTTCGAGGTCGGTCGTGTTGTTGCACGCCGCGAGGAGCCAGCCCACATGCGCCCACCAGACGCCCCGTTGAACCGGGGAATGGACGTCCGGCGGCTGATCCGCCTCCCGGTGATGCTTGCGGTGATGGGCCGCCCACCAGAGCACCCCTTTCTCCCCACTCGACATGGCCAGCCAGGCGAGCAGGAACTGGAAGGCCCGGCTCGTCTTGTAGGTGCGGTGCGAGAAATAGCGGTGGTAGCCGGCCGTGACGCCGAACATTCGTACGTAGTAGAGCCCAACCGCGAGCCCCACGTACCATCCCTCGAACGGGACCAGGAAGGCGCCGATGCAGGCCCCCAGGTGGACGAGGAGGAACGGAATCGCATTGGCCGGATGGGGCCGGTCCGAGGCATCGAGCATTTCAGCGGACCGCTGCATGGATTCCTCCCTTCCGGACTTCGAGCGCTTTCTTTAGCAGGCTAAAACACGGGAGGGATGCTGTCAATGACCAGGTGTTAAGATCTGCACTGGCCGTCGTTTTCGCATGGATCACCTCTCTCCCCTGCCCCCCGAGATCCGGACGCTCGACGCGGCGCTCGACCACCGGGCCGCGTACGCTCCCGACGCGCTGGCGTTTGCCGAGGGAGGAGAGAGGCTCACGTATGGCCGGCTCCGGGTCGAGGTGGAGGCGCTGGCCTCGGGACTGGCCGGCCTCGGGGTTCGCCGCGGTGACCGCGTCGTTCTCCTCCTCCCGGCCGGACTCGACTTCATCCGCGCCTTCTTCGCCCTCCAGCGGCTCGCGGCGATTCCGTGCGCGCTCGATCCCTCGATAGCGCCGGCCATGGCCGCCCGCCGCGCCGCGCGGGTGCGGCCGGCCCTGGTGCTCGCCGCAGGTCCGACGCCAGACGGTCTGCGCGCGGTGAAGCTGGACGACGTGCCGCGCCTTCCGTCATGGGAGGGAATGGGGCCTGAGGAGGACGACGTCGCGTTCCTGCAGCCCACCTCGGGCACCTCCGGAGAGCCGCGGGCTGCCGTCGTCCTGCACCGCAATGCGATCGCCTCGCTGCGGATTTCCCGCGAGGCAGTCGGCCTCGGACCCGGCGACGTCCTGGTGAGCTGGGTGCCGCCCTGGCACGACCTCGGGCTGGTCCGTTTCGTCCTCGGTCCCATCTACTTCGGAGCGCCCTGCCACCTGGTGCCCCCCGCGATCCGGACGCTGCCTCTCTGGCTGCGGACGGCGTCGGAGGTCCGCGCCACCGTCCTCGGCGCACCGGACTTCGCCTGGCGCCTGGCCGCGCGCCTCGTGCATCCCGACGGGCTCGATCTCTCGTCGGTCCGCTATGCCACCAACGGCGGCGAGCCGGTGCGGCAGAGCACGATCGAGTCCTTCGAGCGGCGCTTCGGCATGCCGGGCGTCATCCGGCCCGGCTACGGACTGGCGGAAGCGACGCTCGGGGTCACCGGACTGCTCCCGGGTGAGCCGCTGCGCGTGGATTCCCGGGGCAACGTCTCGTGCGGCAGGCCGCTCCCGGGAGTCGAGGTCCGCACCGAGGAAGGTATCGGAGGGGTGGGGGAAATCCTGGTCCGCGGCCCGGCGGTCTTCGCCGGTTACTTCGAAGCCGAGGAGGCGACGCGGGAGGCTCTGCGCGGCGGCTGGCTCCACACCGGCGACATGGGCAGGCTCGACGCCGACGGGCACCTCTACGTGCTCGGCCGCAAGCGGGCGCTCCTCAAGAGGGGAGGCGCTACGCTGGCGCCGCGCGAGTTGGAGGAGACCGCGGAAGGCGTGCCCGGGGTGAAGATGGCTGCCGCCATGGGGCTGCCGCCGTCGTCCGATGCCATCACCGAGGAGATCGTGCTCGCCGTCGAAGCCGATCCCGACGCCGAGCCTTCGCAACTCGCCTGGGCCGTGTCAGCCGCCTTGGAGAAGGCACTTGGCTTCGCTCCGGACGGGGTGCTCGTCCTCGCGCCGCGGACCATCCCGCGCACTGCCAACGGCAAGATCCGACACGCGGTGCTGCGCGATGCGATCCTGGCGGGGAACCTCGACGAGCGCTCCGTCCTGTTCAGTGCGGGGCTGGCCGTGAGCTGAGCAGAGAGCGGAGAAGGCCCAGGCCGAGCTCGCCCGGAGACTTCAGAAGATAGCGCTCCAGCCAGAGCGCCGTGGCGCCGGCCAGCTCGGCCTCATCGGAGGAAGTGAGCGCTTCGCCCACGGCGACTTTTACACGTCCCTGCTGCCAACGAGCGGCGATTGGCACGATCGGAACGCCCGCGAGCCGCGCCAGGGTAAAGGGGCCGCGCGCCACATCCAGGGTGCGGCCCAGACATGGAGCCGCCAGCCCCGCCCCCCCGGTTCCCGATACCACGTCGAGCGCCGTCACCACGAAGCCGCCGGCCCGCAGATGGGCGAGAGCGCGCAGGAACACGGCTGCCCGGCTCTGCTCGTTTCCCTCCGTCGACAAAACCTCGACTGGCAGGTCTGCCGGGTACAGCCGGCCCTGCCGGAGCGCCAGGACCGGCCCCGGCAGCTTTTCGAGCGCCGGTTCGAGCGCGTGGATGGCGCCGACGTGGAACGTCCCGAGGAGCAGGGGAGGGCGGAGGGCGGCGAAGGCCTCCGGCGTCTCGACGAGCGGCCGCACCGGCCCGGCACCCGCCCGCCGGATGCATCCGACGAGAAGCCGGTTGCGGGCTTCGAGCGCGGCGATCCGCCAGGCGACGCGCGCCGCCTCGGAACGCGAGAGCGCGGGGAAGAGGGTTTGGACCTGCTCCGGATCGGGCCAGCGGCGCGAGAGGCGGTTCCGGCTCGATCCCAGCGCGCCGGCCAGGGAGAGGGCAACGCGCCGATGCCGCGGATGCCGGAGAGCGAGCCCGATCAGCCGGCCTTCCAGCCCGTCGAAGAGCCGCCGGATCACGATCCGGCCACGGCTCGCACATGGGCGGCCAGACGACCGACCGTCAGCGGTGGACCTTCGAGAAGCTCGCCCGGCCTCCAGGAGCCGGGGCGGAACCCGAAGCGCTCCTCACAGTCGAGCAGCAGCTCGACAAGGACGATCGAGTCCATCCCGAGGCCTCCCGGCCCGAGCCGGAGGTCGTCTGCCAGCTCGGCATGAGCCCGGGCGAGGGGGGCTCGCGAGCGCACCAGGTCCCGCACCGTGTCCTCGATGTCCATAGGGACTCAGTCTAAGGTAAGATTTGGCCGCAGAAAGGCTCTAATAACCAACGCCGCGGCCATCCGGGCGGAGTATCCGGAAGGTCGAGCCTCCCGGCGGGCGGTATCCGTACCTATGAGACACATCAGTCCGATCAAGATCTTCCTCGTCCTCCTTCTCGCCGCCGTCCTTTGGTACATGAAGCGGAAGCCGGGCTCCGGCAAGGCACTTTCCGGAGTGCCCGGGAATGCTCCCCCCGCGGCGCGCTCCGCGGTGGCGAAGTCAGAGAGAACCCCGGAAGACGTCTACATGAGCCTGCGCGAGGCTGCGCTCCGAAAGAATCCGCAGGAGCTTTTCCTGCCCGACGGGCTGAAGGCCGACGAGCCCTACGGCGCGCTGATGGAGATGGGAATCCCCAACTCGGTCGTGACGCTGGCCTGCTTCGCGGACGGCGACGCCGGCATCTATTACAAGACGGGCGGAGGGATGAAGGGCGGCGGCTCCCACGAAACCGTGCGCAGGGCCGCGAAGCAGTTCATCGCCCTGTCGCACAAGGCGCTCCCCCGGATGATCAAGACCGACACCCATCCGTTGCCTGAGGCCGAGAAGGTCCGCTTCTACGTCCTGACCCCGAAAGGGACCTTCACGACCGAGGCGAACCGGCAGGCCCTGGGAGGGAGCGAGAACGAGCTCTCGGCCCTGTTCTACAGCGGCCAGGACGTCGTGGGCCAGATGCGCCAGGTGCAGGAGGAGAAAGCGGGCTGAGTAGACGCCTCCAACCCGGCTCGCGTATACCGGGAAATGGAGGCTCGAATGTCTGAAAAGCTCAGCCGACGTCACTTCGTCCTGGCCGCCGGAACCGCGGCGACCTTGCTCTCCTCGAAAACCGGCAGCGCCGACGAGCTGACTGGGAAATGGAAGGTCCAGCTTCAGTGGCCTGACCGGATCGCCATCGACGTGATCTGGACCGTGAACCGCGGCGGCAGGTTCACGAGCAGCGACGGCTTCAACGGAGTCTGGGCCCGGAGAGGCGACCTCGTCGTCTTCGCCGTGCACGGCGGCAGCGAGCCTTCCTACGCGGGCAATCTGTCCGGCACGGCTCTCGAAGGGGTCTCCGTGGAGCGCAACGGGAGGCGGGGCTTCTGGTCCGCGACCCTGCAGCCTTAGCTCAGAACCCCCCGGCCTTCTCCCACCTCCCGCTTTCCCATCAGCCGGTTTATAAGCTCTTGGGCGATCTTCTTCAGCTCGCCCGCCCCCCTATTGCCCAAGATAGAGCAGAAGTGCTATATTGAAATATCTTGTGAATAGAGTCTAGAATCCCCCCTAGTAATCCAGGAGTACGCTGTATGGTTTCAATTCGAAAGTCTTTCGGGTGGATGTCGCTCGTCGTGGCCATGCTGGCAGGGCCTGCCCATGCGGCGACAGGGACGATCTCTTCCAATGCCTCCACGCTGGTCGTCCCGAGCGGCCAGGCCGCGACCACGGTGGTGAGCTGGTCCACTTCGGGTGCATCCAAGGCGCAGGTCTGGGTCAGCACCGACGATATGGGCGATACTCTTTTTGCGGAGGGCGCTACAGGATCCAAATCCGCCTCGATCCTGCCCGGCCGTGCTTACAAGTTCACTCTCTTCGACGGCACCGCGCATACGATTCCGCTCGCGAATGCCCTTGCTCTTGGAGTGGCGCCTTCCGGTGGGACCATCACCAGTACGCCATTTGTCGTTCGTGCCCCGTACGGCGGCACGGGCACCGCAGCGCTCAAGTGGGCGACCCAGGGATTCAGCACCTCGGAGGTCTGGTTGAGCACGGACGGAGGCCCGGAGCAGCTCTTCGCCCGTGCGGTCTCAGGCTCGCAATCCGCTCCCTGGATCCAGCCGGGCCATGACTACCGCTTCAACGTTTACGCCGGCACCTCGCACAGCCAGATGCTCGACAGCGTACGCGTCTATGGCGACCTTTCCTACGAGGTAGGCGTCAATTATCACGCCACGGGCTCCGATTTCTATACGAGCGCTTTTCTCACGCGCTACCACCTGGCCGGGGTGCGCAGCACCGTTCGCAGCCAGCTCCAGAACCTGGCGAATCGAGGGGCATCGGTGATCAAGCACAGCATCTGGATGGTGACGAGTCCAGGCAATCCGGACTACGGGGAGGTTTGGCGTTCTCACTTCCCGATCTCCAGCCAGGAAACGGCGAACTTGCGCACTTTCGCCCAGGATGTGGCGAACACGCGAGCCCAGGATGGAAGACGCCTGAAGCTCGATCTGACGCTGCTGTGGTTGGGAGTCGCCGACTTCCAACGCGGAACTCCCTCGACGGGCCTGGGTTATGAAAACCTGTCTGCTGCCGAGTTCACCAGCCGCACGAACCAGACGGTAAGCAGTGTGGTCAATGCCGTCAAGGACGTGCTCCGGCCCGATCAACGCCGCGTCGTAGAAACCATCTACTTCAACGGCGAAGTGATGGTTGGCGTCCGACCTAATGAGAAGTGGTTCCTTACGACTCATTACCCGGGCTTCCACCAGCTGGTGCGGAACGCGGGCATGCAGCCCTCCTTGTATTTTTTCGCCCTTTCGTCCGAGGCCGACGTACTGAAAAACAGCTTCGTGGATTCGGCGTACCCTGTTCTCAACGGCCATCGGTCGATGTATTGGATCTATCGCAGCCTGCTCTTCATGCGCAACAGCGGCTTGCCCCTGCCGCAGCGGATCGACTTCTCCTGCTATCCTCAGCGTTCGTCCGCCAGCTACTCGACTCTGGTCAAACGTATCTTTGATGATGCCGATGCAACTCTTTCCACGCTCGGTCTCGCCCGACGTTATAGTGCCGCGGAGACGTACTACCCGACCTCCAACACCGATCGGGAAGCTCTGGGGAGTGCCTTCGGGGCGCAGCGGCTGGTCAACAACCGGCTCGAGAGCACTGTCTTCTGGACAACTCCCGATGGAGGAGGAACGGGAATCAACGCCGCCTATCCGCTGGAGGTCGAGGACTACTGGCCTTGAGGGCTGCATTTCCATCTGATCCGATCGCGGCGGTGACGCATCCGGATCCCTATCCCTACTACGAGCATCTCGTGGTGGAGAAGCCGTTCGAGCGCGACGAGCGGCTGGGGCTCTGGGTCGCGGCGAGCGCCAAGGCCGTGACCGCCGTGTTGACGAGCCCTATCTGCCGGGTGCGTCCGCCGGCCGAGCCCGTGCCGAAAGCCCTCCTGGGATCGTCAGCCGCGGACATCTTCGGCCGTCTCGTCCGGATGACCGATGGCCTGGGGCAACAGGCTCTCAAGGGCAGGGTGATCGCCGAGTTGGGATCGATGGACGCCGCCGGGCCGAGCCGCGAATGGGCGCGGCGCCTTCCGGCCGAGCCTGCCCAGATGGCCTTCCACCTTCCGGCCTATGTGATCGGCAGCATGCTCGGAGTGGACGACCTACCCAGGCTGGCAAACCTGATCGACGACTTCGCGCCGGCCCTCGCGCCCGGGAGCCTGCCGGAGCAGGTGGAGCGGGGCAGGGCGGCGGCAGGGCAACTGCTCGACATGTTCCGCGGCGAGGACGACGCGATCGTCGCCAACCGGATCGGGTTCCTCTTCCAGGCCTACGACTCGACGGCCGGCCTGATCGGCAACACGCTGCTCGCGCTGGCCGCCCATCCCGAAGCCGACCTGCATCAGACCCTATTGAACGTGCTGCGCTACGACCCGCCCGTCCAGAACACCCGCCGCTTCGTGGCTCAGGATGGTGTCGTGGCGGGCCGCAGTTTGAAGGAGGGGGATGTGGTGCTGGTCGTCCTCGCAGCAGCCAACCGGGATCCCGCGGGCCAGCTTTTTACCTTCGGCGCCGGCCCCCATGGCTGTCCGGGGGAGACACTGGCGATCACCATTGCACAGGCAGGAATCGAAGCGCTGCTCCGGGCCGGCGTCGATCTCAAAGGTCTCGCCGAAAACGTGACCTATCGGCCTTCCGCGAACTGCCGGATTCCCGTCCTTGTAAGTTAGACAGCTCAACCGCGCTCGCTGTCGAGCATGGCCATGGCGTGCTCGTTGTACCGGTCGCCGGCCACGGCTTCCGCGGGCACCGCCTGCTCGATCCGGGCGAGGTCATCTGTCGTGAGATCGACGTCGAGCGCGCCGAGCGACTCGGCGAGGCGGTCGCGCCGCCGCGCTCCGACGAGCGGCACGATGTCCGAGCCGCGGGACAGCACCCAGGCGATCGCGGCCTGCGCGACCGTGACGCCCTTCGACTCCGCGACGGACCGGAGGGCCTCGACGAGCGAGAGATTGCGGTCGAGGTTCTCGCCCTGGAACCGGGGGCTGTAGGCACGGAAGTCCCGGGCGCCTCCGGTGCGCTCCTTGGACCAGTGGCCGCTCAGAAGGCCGCGGGACAGCACGCCATAGGCGGTAATGCCGATGCCCAGCTCGCGGCAGGTCGGCAGCACGCCGGACTCGATGCCGCGGGAGAACAGCGAGTACTCGATCTGGAGGTCTGCGATCGGGTGCACCGCCTGCGCCCGGCGGATCGTCTCGGAGCCGGCCTCCGAGAGTCCGATGTGCCGGACGTACCCGGCCTTGACCATTTCCGAAATGGCGCCGACCGTCTCCTCGATGGGCACGGCTGGATCGACGCGGGCGGGGCGGTAGATGTCCACGTAGTCTGTCCCGAGCCGGCGCAGCGTGTAGGCGAGGAAGTTCTTGACCGCGGCGGGCCGCGTGTCGACGCCGACCCATCCGCCGGCCGCATCGCGCATGGCCCCGAACTTGACGCTGATCAGGACCTGCTCGCGGGAGCGGCTCCGCAAAGCCTCGCGGATCAGCATTTCGTTGTGGCCCATGCCGTAGAAGTCGCCGGTGTCGAGCAGGTTGATGCCGGCGTCGAGCGCCGCATGGATCGTGGCGATGCTCTCGGCCTCATCCGAGGGGCCATAGAGATCGGACATGCCCATGCAGCCGAGGCCGAGGGCGGAGACGCGGGGACCGTGGGTACCGAGGGTGCGGGTGATCACAGGGGGGCCTCCGGGGCTCGACAGGCGGAAAATCCGCCGTCCGGCGGGGGCAGTATATCGATGCGCTCCGAGATAAGTGCCCCCTAACTTCCTTGAAGCTATACTCCACCGCCGGAGGAGGGTGGCTATGGAGTGGGACGTTCCCCATGTGGTATCCCGTTCCCTGACCTTCGAGATCCTGCGCACGGGCAGGCTCGCTGCAACCAGCTCGATCTCGCGTCCGGCCCAGGACATGGATCTCGATGCCCTGCCGGTACTGATAGCCTTCGCGGCGGGAGCCACCCCGCGCGAAGCGCTCGCTGGCCTGCAGGTCGAATGGGAGCTCGACGACGAAGGGTTCGCCACCGTCGTGGCCGCCCTGATCGACCAGGCGTTCCTCGTGCCGGTCGGACAGGAGAGCCCGGTGTCGCTCGCCCAGGAGGGCTTCGCCTCGGTCCTGGCGCACCACAACATGCTCCAGGACACCGTGCGGGTGATGGCCTATCAAGCCGCGATCGCTCGCCATAGCCGGGGTTGCTCGGTCGTCGAGGTCGGTTGCGGGAGCGGAATTCTCTCCATCTTCGCCGCCCGCGCCGGGGCCCGCCGCGTCGTGGCCATCGAGGAGAGCGAGATCGCCACCCTCGCCGAGCGGATGTTCCGGGCCAACGGCTGCGACGGCATCGTCGAGCTGCGGCGGGCCAACAGCCGCGACGTGGAGCTCGACGAGCCGGCCGACCTGCTGATCCACGAGATCCTGGGCACCGACCCCTTCGCCGAGAATCTCCTTCCATTCGTGCTCGATGCGCGCAAACGGCTCCTGCGGCCCGGCGGACGGCTGCTGCCCTGGCGGGTCCAGGTTTTCTGCCTCGGAGTCGAAGTCGAGATGAAACCGCACCGCGATCAGGCATACATCCTCGCCGAGGCAGCGGAAGCCCAGAGGCTCTACGGTCTGGACATGACTCCCCTCATGGAGCTCCTTGCCCAGGTCGATCCACGCCTGATCGCACCGCCGTTCGAGGACGCCGACGCGAAGATCTTCAAACCGAAGGTCCTATCGGAAGAATGCCTGCTGGTCGATCTCAACCTGCGAACCGACGACCTCGACATTGTCGGTGAGCCCTCCGAGGCCCGCCTGCGCATCCATAGTCCGGGGACCCTGGGGTCACTCGCAATCTATTTCCGCGCTCACCTGGACGAGGACATCCAACTCGCCACCGGGCCGTTCGCGCCGCTGACGAGTTGGGGGCGGCTCCTGCGCCCGCTGTCGGGCCGCCTCGCGGTGGCGCCCGGGGACGAGGTGCGGCTGCGAGTCGAGTTGCAGAGCCGGCGCGGCCGGCAGATGCTCGACATCGATCTGGCGTAGAGAGAGCCTGCTGCGCCGGAGGGACGATTTCAAGTCCATGCTAAGCTGGAAACACCACGTTCCACAGGGCCGGTGCAAGTCGAGGCATGGCCCGGCGCACACAACTCTTAATCGAGGAGAGCCCAATGAAGAAGAAGATCAAGAAGCTCCAACTCCACCGAGAGACCCTGCACAATCTGTCCGAGCGCGATCTGAAGGAAGTGGTTGGAGCGGCAACCGCCGCCCGAACTTGTGACGGCTTCACGGCTGCCGCCTCCTGCGACTGCAGTCTGCCGCCGACCTGGGCTTGTAACTGCTGATCCCCTCTCCCGCGAAAGGGCTGTGAAGCCGAGGCTCTGGCGCCCGTTGCTCGAAGGAGACCTCGCGGTCCAGGCCTGGGAGGCGGTGAACGCCATCGCCCAGGCCCTCGAAGCCTGGTCTCCCGGCGACCCCGGCGACGATCAGGCCGAAGGTTGGTTGGACCGCGTTGTCTCCTTGGATGGCGGCATGGCGGGCCAGGCTCTCTTCCACGGTTATCTCTCCAAGGCCGCGGGGGCCGAGCGCCATGCCGCGCGGGCGCAACAGCTCCTGGACGAGGCGATCGAGGCTCTCGCGACGGCCCCGCTGCGCCCGGCGCTCTACTCCGGCTTCACGGGCGTTGCCTGGGCCGCGGAGCACTTGAGCCGCCTGCTGGACGGTGAAGTCGAAGACGAGGACATGAACGAGGAGATCGATCAGGCCCTCCTGACGGCGCTCGACCGCTTCTCCTGGGTGGGCGACTATGACCTCATCAGCGGGCTCGTCGGTTTCGGCGTCTATGCCCTGGAGCGCTTTCCCCGCCCATCGGCGGTGCGCTGCCTGGAGGTCATCATCGATCGGCTGGATGGGAGCGCCGAGAAGAACGGGCAGGAGGTCACCTGGTTCAGACCCCCCGAGGTTCTGCCCAGTGCCAGTCGGGAGCGCACGCCCCACGGCTATTACGACCTGGGGGTGGCGCACGGTGTCCCCGGCATCATCGCCCTGCTGGCCGACGCCTGCCGTCTGAGAGTCCGGCAAGACCGGGCGCGCCCCTTGCTCGAGGGCGCGGTACGCTGGCTGGCGTCGCAGCATCTCGAAGGGCACAGGGTCGCCTGCTACCCCTCCTGGGTCGGCTCGGGCATCGTCGAGGCGCGACCCTCTCGGCTCGCCTGGTGCTACGGTGATCCAGGGATTGCCGCGACCCTGCTCTACGCCGCCCGCGCCGTCGGGGTGGAGGAGTGGGAGGGCACGGCACTGGCGATAGCCGCCCATGCCGCCAGCGTCGCGCCGGAAGATGCCGGGGTGCGGGACGTGGGGCTGTGCCACGGCGCTCTCGGGCTCGCCCACCTGTACAACCGCATCCACCAGGCCGGCGGCGGCGAGCTGTTCGCGGATGCCGCGCGCCTGTGGTATCGGCTGGGGCTCGAGATGCGCAATTCGGAAGGTGGGATCGCGGGCTGGGCGGTGGATCCCGGTTTCCTGACTGGCGCCGCCGGTATTGGCTTGGCGTTGCTCGCCGCTGTCACTTCGGTCGAGCCGGAGTGGGACCGCCTCCTGCTGGTCGCGATCCCGCCGCGGGAATAGGGGATCTTGGGACACGAGCCCCTTAAGGCACCCGCGTCACTGTCTCAGCAAAGGCAATTCGAGGCGCAATTGGTCCAGCAAATGGTCCTGCCCGTGTCACATCCACCGACAGTTGCGCCAGCGACGGCGTGGAGCATCGAAGGATCGAGCGCACGCAGCGTGTCGCGATGGAGCACGAGCTTCTTGCTGGACTTGGGCCTCTTTTCACCGCGGGACTTGAGTTTCATTCTGCCCCTCCTTTTCACTGGATAGTTAGAATAACACTCGACTTGCAGAAACGCTGCTCCAGGATTACGGGTAGCGAACGTAGTGCCTGAAGAATTCCTGCGCCTCCTCGCGGCGCGGGCCCGTCATCTCGGCGGCTATCTTCCAGATGTCCTCTTCCTTGCCTGGGAGCACGGGGAACGCGCGGACGATGAGTGGCATGGGACCTCCTTTGTGTGAAGTCTACACGGTGAGCTAGAAACTCCCTTGCGTTGGACGGACGCGACGCGATGTTTTCCGACCTGCCGACTGTGGCCTATGGCGATTTCCGGTACAGCGACTCGTAGTACGACCGCCCCTCCCGCACCTGGTGGATGCGTCCTGCCACCGCCCAGCGACGTAGGGTGGCGGCGACGCTTCGGGGGTCGGGACGGCGGCGGAGCTTCGCGCCCCAGCGCTCCTGGATCTCTCGGGTGACGGCGCGGGCTCCGAAGGTCTGGTCCGCGGACAGGCCCTCCACGACTTGCGCGACCATCCGGCTTAGCGATCTCTTCCTGATGAGGTCGGCGTCGTCAAGCTCCGGTCGCGGAGGAGGCAGCGCGGCCAGCTTGGCGTGATCCAGAAGATCGCCGGCTGCCTCGGCAGCGGACCGGAAGGCTTCCAGACGCGCGAGCGCGTTGTCGAGTTCGGCGGTGTGGAGCGCCGTCTGATCGCGATGGATCGCCTCCTGCTCTGCATGGAAGTCTTTCCGCTCCCTGTGGAGCGCGACCTTCGTCTCCAGGTTCGCGAGCATCTGGGCAATGGACACATTCAGAGCCATCCGGACTCCCTCCTTTGTCGCAGTGTCAGACTTCCTTGCGTCAAGAAGACCTATCGCCTTCACCAATCTCGCGCAAAGCGTCGCAGAGATCAGCTTCCATGTCGCGATGACAACGATCTTTTCCGCAAGGATACCATGGCCTTCGAGGAGTCAGCAGCCAATTGCGACAAAGAAGAGGGCAGAGCGGTTCGCTACAAGAAGCTTCGCGCCTTACACGGACATACTTGGGACATTGATCGCAATACGTGCGACGAATACGCAGAACTATGCGACAAATACCTGGCACTCTGAGCTGTTATGCGTGATCTGTGCTGCATGGATCAGGCACTACGGCAGGAGCAAGGAAGACTCTGCGACATTCTGCATCGTTGGCAGAGAATGATCGTGAGGCTGGCAGCTCGGTGCGGAGGGAAAGTCGCAATCCCTCCGATAAATGCTACATAGTGCGCGATTTGAACCACTCCGCACGAGGTCTTTGCGACATGGGTAGGGATCTCTGCGACGTTACTGGAGATATCCGAGCGCCCGGAGCTGCTTTTCGAGCTCGGGATCGAGCGGCGGGGCCGTGGCGG